>NZ_NGLC01000002.1:0-106199 GCF_002140755.1 Enterococcus sp. 5B3_DIV0040 | reverse complement strand
AAGCAGATACGAGTAAAGCAGGCAGCTTTAAAGTCACGTATACGTATGATGGTGAAACGAGTACAGCGACTATCACGGTCAAAGAGAAAATGACAGCCGTTAATGTTCATGATTCTACGATCTACGTGGGAGATAACTGGGAAGCGAAAGATAATTTCGATAGCGCATTAGACAAGGATGGGAATTCAGTAGATTTCCAAGATCTGATTGTCGATGCTAGTCAAGCAGATACAAGTAAAGCAGGCAGCTTTAAAGTCACTTATACGTATGATGGTGTGACCAGTACAGCGGTTGTTACAGTCAAAGAAAAACAAACTGCTGTCAATGTCCATGACTCCACGATTTATGTAGGAGATACTTGGGAAGCAAAAGATAATTTCGATGGTGCGTTAGATAAAGATGGCAACGACGTTGCACTTTCAGATCTGACGGTTGATGCGAGTCAAGCAGATACAAGTAAAGCAGGCAGCTTTGAAGTTACCTTTACGTACGATGGTATAACCAGTAAAGCGATCGTGACAGTCAAAGAGAAAATGACAGCCGTTAATGTCCACGATTCTACGATCTATGTAGGAGATAATTGGGAAGCAGAAGATAATTTCGATAGTGCATTAGACAAAGATGGCAACGATGTTGATTTTTCAGCCCTAACGGTCGATGCCAGTAAAGCCGACATGAGTAAAGCAGGCAGTTTTGAAGTTGCCTACACGTATGATGGTGTAACCAGTAAAGCGATTGTCACAGTTAAAGAAAAAATGATAGCCGTCAACGTCCATGATTCTACGATTTATGTGGGAGATAATTGGGAAGCAGAAGATAACTTCGATAGTGCGTTAGATAAAGATGGCAACAATGTTGATTTTTCAGCTCTAACGGTCGATGCTAGCAAAGCAGATATGGGTAAAGAAGGAACCTTCAAAGTTACCTATACGTATGATGGTGTAACGAGTACAGCGATCATTACGGTTAAAGAGAAAATGACAGCCATCAATGTCCATGATTCCACGATTTATGTGGGAGATAAATGGACGGCAAAAGAAAATTTTGACAATGCATTAGACAAAGCAGGAAAGAAAGTCGTGTACGAAGACTTGACAGTAGACGCCAGTCAAGTTGATCCGAGCAAAGCAGGTAGCTATGAAGTATCGTATAGTTATGATGGAATTACGGTAACGGCTACAGTCACAGTAAAAGAAAAACCTAGCCAAGAAAAACCTGCAGATGATTCAACGCATGCGACACCAGAACAAGAGAAAGAGAATCAGAAAAAAACAACTCCTGATAGTAAGAAACATGTAACACTTCCTAAAACAAATGAAAATAAATCAGTAGTTGAATTAGTAGCAGGTGTCATAATTGTGCTTCTGACAGGTGTAATTTTCTTTTGGAAAAAAAGAAAAGCGAAGAAAGTGTAATGTCTAAAAAATAAAGTATGCGGGATTTATTTCCGGGTACTTTATTTTATTTGAAAAAGACTTCAGCCAAGTTTCTCTTTCTTACTAGGTTAGAGAGAGAAACCTTCACAGAGGCCATGTAGGTCACATAAAATCAACTCCCGAGCAACAGAAAGTAGATGATGAATCTATTAAATTTACTGTTAAGAAATGACTTTTACGAATTTCTTTATGAAATTTTTTTAAATCATTCGATACAGTGTACGGGACCATAAGACCATTTATTTATCCATAAAAATGAAGACTATAATACCCTGGATTTTGTTACATTTCTTGTATAATTTATTCGCTTTATTACTCTCTCTAACATGGAAAGAAGCTAATCAAAGGATCGTTTCTTATAATTAGCTTCTTTTTTATTACTTAGCTATTGTGGATAGATACCATTTTATTTACTTATCCTAGATAGTTTTCTTATCTTAACTTTTTGTTTATCTGATTTTTTTATAACGATAACCAAGAGTCTCTTGGCATAATACCAATTTTGACTCCGATACTATTTTCATCAAAAATAGTAGAGCAGGCTCCTGATAGAATCGTTTCTTCTGGAAAGCTAACAAGTGTGGATGTCCGTGCCGCCAGAAGAGCTATGGATAGATTTTTCATGTAAATTTATTTCATAGAGAATCATATCTTCTTACATGAAGGATGTTAAGAAGATACTGACACCATTCTCATCAAAGAGAGGGTCACCTTTCAATAACTAATTATATTAAGTAGGAATTTTCGGTAGTAAGGTTAGCGCAATTGATCAATCATCGCATGCCTCTCTAAAATCACCCTTCGATCAACTCTACCAGCACATCAGCTGTTTCTTGCGGATGGCTGATTGGAAAATGATGACCCAATGGCAGATCGACTATTTTAGTCGTTTCTCTTGGCGGTAAATAGCTTTTATCCTCGGTTCCCCATATGATCGGAATTGAAGGGTCTATTCTTTGGTGAAGGGTCATTTCTTTTAACAACCGATTTAGTTGAAGTGTTGTGTTGACTATCCGTGAAGAACGAACACTCTTCTTCACTCTTTTTAAATATTCACTAGAAGAGGCTGCTTCGTCTATCAGCAGTCCTTTTTTTGTAAAATAGGCGAGTAGTTGTCGTTCAGAGACATGCTTTAAAGCTAGTTTACTGAGCCATGTTGCAGGGACCGAATCGGTTTTGTGGACAGGTGGTTGTAAAAGAATCAGTTGATCGTTCTCTGAAAAGAAGCGCTGTTCAGCGGCTGTTAGTAACAAGGCAGCACCAAAAGAATGGCCGATAAAGACAGAGCCATCAGGCAGGATATTCTTTAGTGAGCGTATCAACTCAAGATATGGTGTCAACAGCTGTTGCTTTTTAATAAACGGAGATCTTCCGAATCCTGGTAAGTCTGCAATGATAATTTTTCTGCCTGTTTGTTTATTCAATGCTAGTCCCAGTTGAAAGAGATCGGTGCCATCGCTAAATAAGCCATGCAAAAGCACGAGAGGAGTAGCAGAGCCCTCCAATTGATAGACCGTCGCTTCGTTGACAGCTATGCGTGTGTAGGGTGTTAGGCTTTCTTCCCCATAGGTCAAGCGAAAATCAATGTCAGCTACTGCTAATGGGATGTTTGATGCTGCGATTTTTTTAATCAGTTTCGGCTCAAAATCGCGTTTTGTCAGCCGATTGTCAAACGTTCTATTGGTTAAAAAGTTTAAACTGCTTTCAGGAATCCCCGTTAATTTGCTTCCGCCAGCTGCCATAACGAACTTGAGTAAACCAAAAGGAACAGTCAGACGAGGTTTGTTTCGATTAAGACTTTCAGAAATCAGTCCCATCAGTTGAACGATCTCTTTATCGGCGTGTTTATCGGCAACAAGGGGATACGTCATTTCGTCTTTTGTCTCATTGAATATGGTTTTGACAATAAATTGTGCGAGTACATTTTTATTGATCAACGGCAGTCGATAGTCGGTTCCTCCGGGGATAACCGGTAAGGCTCCACTTCGGATTATTTTTATAAATAAGCCAAAGCCTTCGAGCTGTTCGGTGCTGCCTGTTTGCTCATCACCGATGACGGTTGGCGGATTGATTACTGCTAAAGGAATATGGTGCTTTTTCGCTTCTTGTCGAATATAAATATCAGATAAAAACTTCATCTGCTCATAGGGCGGGGTTCCAAGTAACGCTGGATGCACCTCTTTGAACACATCCGTCGTTTCCCAGACAGAAGAATCATCCGTGAATGGGCTCATGTACCCAGCTACGTGGATGATCTTTTTCAATTTGTTTCTCTTGTTGATTTCTGTTGCAAGTGTCATGAGGTTTTTGCTGCCTTCTAAAAAGGAGCGCTTCGCGGCTACTTCTGATAAGGTGATATCCATCGGACCGCCGCAGTGAAGAATCATGTTGCAGTTCATCACTCGTTCTTGGTCGATCGCATTTAAGCCTAAGTTCTCTTTTGTTAAATCGCCTGTTACCAACACTATTTTTTCAGGGGCTAATGCTTGCAATGGTCTTGCTTTCGCTGGATTTCTGACAAGTAATGTTAAGAAAACATCTTCCCTTGCGAGTTGTTTGACGATTTCTTTGCCAATAAACCCAGTTGCCCCGATAATTAAAATATTCATTATTTTCTCCTTTTTTAGAACTATTTAGTCCTAATTTTATATAAAAAAATTACTCTTAAACGAGTAATTTAAATAAATTTTTGGCTGTAGTAGTGAGATACTGACTCTCTTTTTTTACTTCTGCTAAAAAGAGTGCCCCTTCAAGGTTATTCACAAAAATCTCCGCCGTTTCTTTGACGTTGATGTCTTCACGAAATGCTTTAGTATTTATTCCTTCTTGAATCAATCCCTCGCAGATACGCGTTAAATAATCAAAAAAATGATTGATTTTTTCTTGGACCAGCCGATCATTTTTCGGTGCTTGCATAATGAAAGTAATGAAGGGACAGCTGCCTTGATAGTCCCGCTCTTCAATTTCTTCAGCTAAACTTTCTAGAAAGGTCAGCATTTTTTCTTCCAAAGTTAGATTGGTCTGTTTCAAAATGTCTGCTAGTTTTTCTCGGTATACAGTGATCCAAAAATCAATCACTGCTAGTAATAATTCCTCCTTGCTTGAGAAGTGGTAATAGACATTTGATTTTGACACACCGCTTTGCTGCACGACCTCATCCATACTGGTATACGTGTAGCCGACTTTGAGAAAAAGGCTGGCGGCTGTTTCGATCACTCGGTTTTTATTTGAATGTTTATAATTTGTCATAATAGAACTATATAGTACTAATTGAGTCTTGTCAATTTTTTGTTTACCTGATTCATTTTCTTTTTATTGTTGTAAAATTAATGTTAAAAAATAATTTAAGGTTCTTTTTTTAATGGTTGGTATGTATAATAAGAACATACAGTAAGAAAGTGTATGCTGAAAAGAGGACCCTTATGAAAAAATTTGCACTCGGCGTTTTTTGTTTCAGTCTTTTTATCACGGTCGTTGGCTTTTTTTTACAGACGATTTTGATCCCTATTCAAGATTTTGACACAATCAGCAAAGAAGAACTTAAGAATATCCAACTTGATCTTGCTATTAATTATCCATTAGGAACTGGTATGCTCTATGTCGGGCTTCCTTTGTTAGTATGCTCGAGTGGTTATTTGGTTTTTTGTTATTTTAGAGATAGGAAGAACTGAAGCTTATCTTGAAAAAATGCTTAAGAGGAACGCAATATAATATGATGTACGTTTGTATTTGAATGAAAAGGTAACTATTGTTTGTTTGGATCTGTAATGTTTGAGGAAATACTAACTAATTAAGGAAGTGCTTTATGAAAATAAATGATGTTTTGCATAGACGCCAGTATACGATTAATTTATCTTCTAATACTCCACCGCTTGATTTAGCTTCTTTAAGTAATATGGGGGTCTGGAGTAAACCAAAAGAGAAACACTATATATTGACTTTGACACACAATGACGATCCCATTAACGATTCTTCTATGTTTGAGAAAATTTTTAAGGAGCGTACTGGATTACAGTCAAAAGATTTTATATATGAAGCAAAACATGGACCGATGACCCTACAACGTGCTGTTGATTCGACTTGGTTTTGAAAATATAGAGTTTTTTGAATAGATGCAATAGCACAAATGCATGAAATCATGGCATTGAGATTATTTTGAAGGAATTGAAAATAATGAATTTTTTTAGGGAAGCAGGTCTGAATAGCTATGAACAATCACGAAAAGAATCGAAAACAACATTCAATTAGCAATCTATCTAGTAATTCCTTTAACGTAATGAATACAAAATCTGATCCTTCACAAACTGGATCACCAATACCTTTTCAAAATGGCGACTTTTCATCAGTTGATCGAAACATTCATTCTTCAAAAACAGTCGCTGAAATGCTTTGTTTCTATTTAGCAGGTAGTATTATTGCGGCAATTGGGTGTTATTTGTATATTAAGCTGCCCTTATTTGCTAATTTACTTGAGAATACGATTTTATCTTTTGCTATTACTTTTGGGATTATCATCCTAAGCTTTGTTTTGTCTCATTTTATAACGAAAGTACTTACTGCTCATATCAGAAATAAATGACCAATATGAAATGAATTGTGAGGATAAATAGATGTATTCAAATTACCAGAAGCTGCCGCACTATTTAAAAAAGTGGTATGCATTATTTTATATTTTACCATTGATGCTTCTCTTATTTGTTAATGCCCTAACAGCTTGGTTATCTTTTCCCCTAAACATAGGAATTCTATTGATTCTTTATGGAGTAAGTTGTTTGATTGCTACCAAGGCGTCTCAAGGTAAAAAAGAATGGTTTGTTCTAGATGGAATCACTTTTGGGATTGCCTTGATCACTCTTTCTATCATTTAATTGAAATAAAGGGGTAGCCTTTGATGCAGAGATAATAGTGGAGAACCGATTATTGCGCATGTCGTCTCTTCTTTCGTTGTGCTGGCAGCAACCATCTTGATATAAAAATTACTGTGCAGTGACTGCCTATAAGCGTAAAGGAATTGAGGATGGCTTGGTTGTACGCCTAGAAGCTCTAAAATTAGGTTGATTGAAGCCGATTTGAGAGTTCAGATAAGCGTTACGGGCTTGCTATTTTTTGCAGTCGTTATATACTGATGTCTATACTTCATGTTTTCGTATGTCGTCATCATTTCGGTAGTATTGCTGATATGAAAGACCGCAGCAAAAGTGAGCGAATAGGAGGAAGTAGTGATGCAGCAAACAGAAGAAACTGAATTATTTGTAGAATGCCCAGTGGCTAGCGTCCAGAAGGTCGTACGCGGCAAGTGGTCCATGGTCATCTTGTCCTTTTTACGGCACAAAACGCTTCGTTTCGGTGCGCTTAGTCGTAAAATGCCCATGGTGACCCAAGCAAATTCGACAAAGGAATTGCGCATGCTTGAAAGCTATGGCCTCATTCATCGTGAAGTCTATCCGCAAGTGCCGCCAAAAGTTGAATACTCACTGACCGAAATGGGGCATAAATTCATGCCAGTTTTGGATGCCTTAGAAACATTTGCTTCTACCTATGAGTCAGAAAACGAAAAAGTAGTCAATCCTTGAAGCGTTCAAGGATTTTTTTTGTGCCTGAAATCCGTATGATTACACAAATCTATTGAAAACGATAGTACCTATCAAAAAATATGGTACTTTTTATTATTGAGGTAACAGGTCATAATGAAATCATCTTAAGAAAGAAGGTTTTTTTTATGAAAAAAATGATACTGAATCAATATGGCTCTGTAGATGTTATGCAAATGGTTGAAACTGCTATCCCTGAGCCAGCTGCTAAACAAATTGTGATCAAAACCGCAGCGATCGGCGTGAATGATCCTGATATTGTTATTCGTGCGAATGGACCATTTCCAACGATGCCAAAAGAATTGAAACCTGTGCTTCCACACTCTTTGGGACAAGACTTTTCTGGTATCGTAACAGCTGTCGGAGATGATGTGACCCGCTTTTCAGTAGGTGATCATGTGGTTGGGATGGCGTTTATGAGTACATATTCTGAATACATTTTGTTAGACGAGTCAGCAGTTGTTGCTGCTGTACCGAAGGAGCTGGTCTTGGTGCCGTTAGGTGGATTTTTCCTTGGCGTAGCCACAGCTTATGGTGCAACCATTCGTGATGGTCAAGCAAAAGCTGGACAAAAAGTGCTGATTCATGGCGGTGCTGGCGGTGTCGGGTCTAAAGCTGTTCAGCTGGCAAAACATGCCGGGGCGTATGTCATAGCAACAGGCAGCGCTGAACAAGCTGACTATATGAAGGAGTTAGGGGCAGATGAAACGATCGATTATCAAACAGAAGATTTCACAAAATTGGTTTCTAATGCCGATTTAGTGGTTAATTTAACTGGTCCTAAAACATTGGAGAACAGTTATCAAGTAATCAAAAAAGGCGGGCGCGTCACTTCTGTTCATGCGCCAATCAACCAAGAAGAAACGGAGCGTAGAGGAATTACTGGTATGTATTCTATGGGGTTCATGACTGTTGAAGAGCTGGAAAAAGTCATTGATCTTTATGCGCAAGGAAAACTAGATGTCCTTGTAGACAAGACATATCCCTTTGAATTAGAAGCAATCAAGCAAGCTCACCTTGATTTCCAAGCAGGCGGAAATACTGGCAAAAAGATCATTGTCTTTGATAAATAGGGAGTAGTAAATAGAAATCGTACAATAGAGATTTTAAGAGCGAGCGTAACAGAACACTGTCCGTTTTTTAGCTACAAGCACAGTGCTCCAGAGAAATGAGTTTAATCGATGGATTCTTCAGTTACTTGATCAAGGCAGAATTTCCAAAAATTTTGTAAGAATTACCATGAAAAGAGACAAGATACAACTCAGTAAGAACCAATACAAGTCCGCTTCCTTTCGAAACGGAAGCGGACTTGTATTGGTTTCCTTCAATAAAAACCCTATTAGTTTTCAGTATCTAACATTCGATTCATAAACCATTCCACTTGTTGGGGGGCATCGTGGTCAAAGAATGCGGACTCTTTTTTATCTAAAGCGGCTATTTTTTCAATGTCTTCCTGGGAAAGCTCAAAGTCAAAAATAGCAATGTTTTCAGCCATCCGTTCTGGACGAACTGTTTTTGCTAAAGCGACGATCCCTCTTTGCATCAACCAGCGAAGCACAACTTGACCAACCGTTTTGCCATATTGCTTGCCAATTTCTGCTAATGTCGGATTGGTAAATAGGTCATGGCGTCCTTCTGCAAAAGGTGCCCAAGCTTCAACTTGAACGTCGTATTTTTCATGCCATTCCTGATCTTCCACTCGTTGATTCCAAGGGTTCACTTCGATTTGATTGATTTGAGGTTTCACCTCATTCAAGCCGACAAACTCGATCATCTTAGCTGATTTGAAATTTGAAACGCCAATTGTACGTAATTTCCCTGTTTTTTGAGCAGCAACCATTGAGCGCCAAGCACCATAAATATCTCCATATGGTTGGTGAATAAGGTAGAGATCAAGATAAGTCAATCCCATTGTTTCAAGCGAATGCTCAATCGTTTCTTTAGCTTTATCTTCGGAAGCTTGGAGAATAAATAATTTAGAGGTAACAAAAAGTTGTTCTCGAGTGACTAGACCTTCACTGATAGCACGCTTGATTCCCTCGCCGGTTTCTTTTTCATTTCCATAAATAGAAGCAGTGTCGATCAGGCGATACCCAGCTTTGATTGCTTGGTAAACAGCTTCAGCTGTTTCTTCCAAAGGAATTTGATAAACGCCAAATCCTAGTTGCGGCATGGTGACACCATTATTGAGTATGATTGTTTGCATAGTGTTTCCTCCTCTAATTTTCATTACATGTTCTATCCTAAACCTTGGAGTTAGGTCTATAGCAAGTAAAAGATTTTATTTCTTTCGTTCCCATAATTTTTCCACTTTATCAGGAGTCATATTTCCTGCTTTGAATTTTGCGATATGCTCATCATACGTTTCTATCTTATAAATAAGCAGGTCTCGTACTTCCTGCATTTCTGCTAACTTTTTCTCTAATTCTTCGAGTTGATCGGCTAAAATCTGTTTTTGGGCTTTTTCGACATTTTGCCTTTCACGAACTTGTGCCAATTGAGCAAATTCAATTAGCGATTCGATGGACAATCCTGCATTTCGTAAATGTTTTGCTAGATAGATCCAGTTTAGATCATTCGTTGTGTACACCCGATAGCCACTCTCATTGCGTTGGACAGGTGGAATCACACCGACTCGTTCATAATAGCGCAATGTGTCTACGCTCAAATCAAACATTTCCGCTGCTTTTTTTATATTCATCGTTGGTTCTCCTTATCTTTTTCTATAAGTAATCATAAACCCTGAAGTGGACTCTAGGGCAAGTGGTTGAAAATTATTTATTTAAAAGAATATATTTTGTTCGTCAGGACGACTATATAGGAAGAAAAAGCTTCAAGCATTTGTATTTCAACAGATTGATTTGAGCAATCATCAGCATTGAAAGCTCCTTTTTTAGTGTGTTTCAAAGCATATCATGCTCTCTTAGTATTCAGAAATACATGCATAGATGATTGTTTTGTTATCTATATGAGCAAGGCATTTATCATCCATAGATTTTAAATAAATCCATCTCATGTTATGATGATGATGAAAATTTTTAACTTGGATCAAGGAAACAATCGGTTCTTGTTATGAAAAACGAAAATAAGCTAATGAGAGTGTGAATATCTATGAATATAAAAGAAGTAAGTAGTATGAATCAAAAGTTAGAGCAACAATTAATTGAAGTTTGGGAGAGTTCTGTTAAGGCGACGCACACCTTTTTGTCAGAGACCGAAATCCAAGCCATTAAGCAATACATTCCAGAGGCATTGCATCATGTGTCACATTTGATTATCGTAGAAAGTGAAAATGAAGAGCCAGCTGGCTTCATGGGGATCTCGGATCGAAATCTTGAAATGCTTTTTATAGCAAATGAACAAAGAGGTAAGGGACTAGGGAAAAAACTCTTGGCTTACGGGATGGAAAACTATGCTGTAAATGAACTGGGAGTAAATGAACAGAATCCTCAGGCGAAAGGATTTTATGAGCATATGGGATTTGAGGTATACAAAAGAAGCGAGTTAGACGAACAAGGAAACCCTTATCCAATTCTGTATATGAAGAAAGTTGATAACAAGTAGCTGTTAAAAATTATTTGTGTTTGCGGGAAATATGTAAGAAGGGGTCGAGACATATATAGCTAGTCACGACCCCTTCTTTGATTGCTATTATCCTTATTAATAAGTAAAGTAAGGATCAAATGATTTTCTCTTAACTAGCTTTCTCTTCTTTTTTTATCTCTTCTTTTTTCTGATTTGAAAATGGTGTATCAGTCTCTTCAGGTAAGATGATTGGTGGATGATGGGAATGCTGATTACTTCCACACATGGTGATGATTTGTTCTTTTGAAGCTTCAGAGATTACTTTCATTGTATACCTCTCCTTTCTTTTATATTTCCAGATGACATAAGGTAGGCCTATATCATCTAAATTCATGATTTATGTAACTGAATTAGCTCATCAAATGAACCTAGAAATTCCTGATTTGTTGAGTGAGTAACGACAATGATTATTTTATCTGTAAGTGAGCAGATTAAGTCACTGATAATCATCTCGTTTATACTGTCTAGACCAGATGTTGGTTCGTCAAAAAGAATAACATCGGAATCTTTAAAGATTGCCCGAGCAATCTCAAGCCGTCTAAGCTCGCCGCCAGAAAGAAAGTTTATCCATGTATTATCTTGCGTATCGGTTAAATCATTGTTATCAAAGCGATCATCTAATCCACTTCGTTTTAAAACATCAACGATTTTTTCAAGTTCGTATTCACTAAAAATAGAAACGTTGTAAGCAATACTCGTCTGGAAGATAGCAGTTTTTTGTTGGACAAGTGCGACTTTCTCATAAAGGGAGTCTCTAGATAGCTGATTCATCTCTTGCTGGTCAACCAATACTTGATGATCGTCGATAGGGTAAATTCCCGCTAAAATATTCAATAGTGTCGACTTCCCACTACCGCTTGCGCCAGTGATAGCATATTTTTTTCCACGCTCAAATGTTTGAGTAAAACCATTAAAAATCAAACGATTTCCATGATGGAAATGCAGATTTTCAATCGATAAAGTAGTTATTGGTTCTGCAAGTTCAAGTGAGCGATTGGGCTCATCATCATCGGTACCATCAATGAAAGCTATAAGATCGTCCGCGACCTTCTTGCTCGCTAAAATATCTGTAACTGATGTACTGAAATACTCTAACGGCCCGGCAATCGTACTCATTAGTGTAGTCATCGCAATAAGATCGGGAATGGTGATTATTTTGGCAGCAACAAAGAAGCCACCAACGATCCATGTCCCCGAATAAGCAAGATCCCCAAGTCCAAAAGAAATTGCATAAGTCAGTCCTTGTAAGGTTTCAAAAGTGATACTTTCCTTTTTTAATCGTTCACTACTGTTAGTAAAAATTTTCGTATATTTTGGAAAACCTTTGCCGACACGTAAGGTCATGTATCCTGAGAGAAGTTGGTCAAATAAACTAAGTGTACGATCTTGCTCCAGAACAACGGACTTGCGACGATCACTAAGGATTCGCTTAGCGAAATAAGGGGCTAGCAAAGGACTAAAAGCTAAGAGCAGCATAATCAATGAAAAAGAAGTGTTTAATTTTAGTGTGAATAAAAGAGAGAATAGAAAGGTAAAAATGCTTAAAATCAGTCCAAATCCGGGCTTTAAAAATTCTAATTCAACGACTTTCATTTCATTTGCCAACTTTGAGAGATACTCGTTTTTCTCATTTTTAAGAAATAGTACCGGATTCATTCGAACGATTTTCTGCGAGAGACTCTCTCTCAGTTGATTCATTATTGATTGAACTAAGATGGATTTACTTCTTCTTGGAATAAAATCGCTCATCGTGTTCAATAAGATGTAAAAGAAGGCGAATATACCAATAAATAAAAGTCTTTTTACATCTCCTGACATAGCAACCTCAGTGATTTGTCTATACACCAAAGCAACCCCAACTTGAATGAGCGCTACGATTGCGCATAAAATCACATGCAAAAAGAAAAGTGAGCGGTTTCTTTTTAATATTTTTTTCATTCTCTCCCTCCTATGTAAAAACTATATCACAAATTAAAAAAAAATTGAAATATTATTTTGTGAAATGTATAATTATTGAAAAAGGGGGTTAGGTGATGCGTTTTTCACGGTATGTCGATATCATTGAGAACGGTAACGAGACTATTCTTTGCAATACATTAACGCAAGAAATAGTTACTGTTGATTCAAAAAAAATGAAAAGTAAAACGGAGATTTCGAGCGAAATAAGTGAAGATGAACGAAAATATTTATTTGAAAATGGATTTATACACGGTGATTTGGAAAGTTATAAACAGAAAACAATTAATTTAAAGAGAGACTTAGTTACTATCACTATAAATATTACAGAAGATTGCAACTTTTCGTGTACTTATTGTTACCAGAATGATTTCCTTTCTAAAAATGTTATTACTGATCAGACGATAAATAATATAATGCAATACATTTTAGACATTGCTCAGCTAGGCGTTCGGAGACTATATATCTATTTTTTCGGGGGCGAGCCACTTCTTTATAAAAAAAGAATTCTCGCAATTAAAAGTAAGATTGATCAAATTGCGTCAGAGAAATCACTCTCAATTTCTTATGGTTTAGGAACAAACGCCTATCTACTCACTCCAGATTTTGTAAATCATTTTGATTCTTTAATTGTCGATACTACACTAACATCTAGAAAAGATCATGATAGAAATAGATCTCTTAAGAGTGGAAGCAGAACGTATGATAAGATTTTTGAAAATCTAGCGGTAGCATCTAAGAGCGGACGTGTTAAAATCCATATTGGTTATAATACATCTGATAAAAATACAGAAGAGTTTCAGTCTTTTCTCGTTACGATCCGCCAAAGTGATATCAAAGCCCATATCAATTGCTATTACATTAATAACTATGAGTTTAATGAAAATTATTTCAATGCATTATCCTATGAGAAATATCTAAAGTGGGTATCTTCAACTGCAATTGATCACCTAATTGAAAACGGTTTCCTGGTGAATATCTCTCCATTTTCTTCGTATCGCTTTGAGTGCGATGCGTATAATCCTTGGTCTGTAAAGTTTTTCTCTGATGGATCTATAGGGTTATGTAATGCAACAAATTTTTATGAACGTAGAATAATAAAAAGTTTTCCAGAATCATCTTCTTTTGCAGAAGATGTTCAATATAGCCTTTATGACCAAAAGAGTGTTCTTCCGAAAAGCAACAATCAGTGTAATTCATGTGAATTAATTGCAGTGTGTCGAGGAAAGGTACAGTGTGATACTTCATGTAACCCAAACTATTCAATTGATAGAGAAACATTCATACGTTCTTTTGTAAAGCATACAAATCTAGGTAACAGGAAATTTTTTACCCAATTTAATTAGGAGTGATTTTATGAAATTATCGCAATATACGATTGTTGAAGAAGTGGATAATGAAATACTTTTGTACAATTCGGTATACTCTGCTATCGTTTTACTAACTCAAAGCGAGTTCCATGATCTACAGACTTTTATTAATAACGATAACTTGGAGAAAACAGAATTATTCTCTTATTTAGAAAATCAAAATATCATTGTTTCCGATGAGATTGATGAAGAAGCAAGATTAGTGTCTGTGGCAAATGAAAAACGATATAATCCTAGTCAAGTAACTTTCACAATTGCCCCTACGATGAACTGTAATTTCTCCTGTTTTTATTGTTACGAGCAAGGGTTTAGACAACATACTATGACTACTGAAACTGCTAAGAAAACAGCCGAGTTTATTCTTAAAAATGTATTACCCCATCAGTCATTGAAAGTAATTTGGTATGGAGGAGAGCCTTTGATGGGATTGAACTCTATTAAAGTTATAAGTGAAATAATAATGAAAAACGAAAAAAATATAAAAGTTTCAACGCAGAAATTGTATCCAATGGTTATTTGCTAACAGAAAAAGTTGCACAACTTTTAAAAAGTTATCACGTTAATTATGCTCAAATTACTCTGGATGGGGATCAGATAAATCATGATTCTAGAAGATGTTTAACAAATGGGAAAGGGACATTTGCAAGAATATTACAGAATATAGTTAAAACTCTAAAATATATTCCAGTAACTGTAAGAGTAAATATAGATAGGGAGAATAATCATGAAGATGTTATTCGTTTGATGAACTCGCTGGATAATTTTAATTTACTTAAGAAAGTTGGCTTTTATCTTGCGCCGGTAGAGGATTTTGATACCTACAAAACACCCACATGTTATACATCCCAAGAGTTTTCGAAAGAAGAAATAATGGTTTATAAAAGTCTTTTGGAAAGAGGGATAAATATTGTTGCCATACCACGGACAACGATTGGGTTCTGCGAAGCTATCAATCGAGACGACTATGTAATCGACCCTAATGGATTTTTATATAAATGCTGGGTTCATATTGGTAAAACGATTGGACGAGTAGGAGATATCTATACAGGAATACAATTGAACAGTGTGCATAAAACATTTACAGAGTACAAATTTTTTTCGAAAGCGAAATGTTCAAGTTGTAAAGTTCAACCTTTGTGTTTAGGAGGCTGTCCGTTAATTCGAATGAATACAGGTGAGTCGAAGTGCGTTAGCTATAAGTACAATATTGAAGAGCATATAAAAATGGCTTCGGCAAGACTAATATAATCTGGTGGAATATTTTTGCTTCAGAAGATTGATAAGGTCTTCTTAAAAAAATAGCTTAGTTAAATAAGGTTACTATGTTACATTGTGAATAGAATCTATACTTACTTATGAAAATAGAAAGCGTAACTCAATTTTCTCATTCATATTGTAATAAATGATTTCTCATATTAAAATTTTTATAAGAAAACTAAATAGTGAGCAAAGCTCACCCCAAGCAGCCCCCGAAACTGTTTTTCGGAGGCTGCTTTTGGTTTGGGGGGCTTAGCTAGCTAAGCAATGATCGATCACTAAAAAGTGATCAAAACAGAATAGGCAATTTTTTGTTTTCAATCAAAAAATGTTGATCGTTTTATCAAGCAGAGGATGGCACAAGTAAGTGGAAAGTAGGTAGTGGCTATTTTTTGTGTTCAGGATGGGGAAGTAGATTTGTCTAGGATACACGTGAGGATAAACGTTTGAGGATCATTTGTTTTTGACTTACCTATGTGCCATCACTGCGAAAACCCTGTGGATGAAGGCGTCGTGTACGACACCAGATACTCGGATGAGAACTAAGGACGGTTGATTGCCCGTGCCTGACACGCTTTTTCTAACCGCAAAGTCGTAAGGGCTGAAAAGCTGCAACGCTGAGTAAGTTGGCTGCTCCGTGCGGTTTTTGGTGTTTTTTGAACCCTACAAGCTGCTATTGCTCCTCGTCTATTCGTCGCAAGCTTGGAAGGCTTTCTCAGAAAATGCCCGTCAGCTGTCAGCACGTTGTCTTTTGCATCAGGAAGCATCAGCGTTCCAACAAACCTTTGTGACCCAGAAGGAAACCACTCATTTTGGGCAACTTTTATCCGAGAAATCGTTGCGCTAGAAGTATGTCCGTCCGTACTTTCCAGAAAAAAGGCAGCTGAAAGTGGGCGGATACCCAACAAAAAGGCGGTTATGACGACCACAAGCGCTCTCAAAAAACTCAGTCCTTTCTTTTCAATGGTCATTGTTCTTATCTGCACTTCATGATAGCACCGAAACGCGAAGTAATTTTCGCGTTTTTTTGTTTTTAAAATAAAAAATTAGATATTCGCTTTTTTTAGATAAATGGTATACCTGAGATGGAATAAAAATAATAAAAGAAAGGACAGGATTTACAATGAAAAAAACATCATTAGTTGCAGGTTTCGTTTTAGGTGTAGGCGTTTTGTTCACTCTAGGTGCGTGCTCAACAGTGGAAGAGTCAGGGGAAGTGGTCTCTGGGTCAGGAACCGAAACGTTGATCAGTGATTCTTCAGATGAGGTGATCGTGGGAAGTGAAAAATTGAGTGATGACGGGTATTTTGAAGAAATCGTAACCAAGGGAATCGATCCGAAAGTCAAAGATGTTGTTTGGTATGAAACGAATTATGAAAATGCTGGTTGGGATCACATTCGCTTTTTAGTGAACCATGTAAAAATTGTGAATGTAGAAGCGTTCAAACACAAAGACAAAGAATACAAAACATTGCTTTCACTGAAATATCAATTGTTTAATGAAGATTCGAAAGACAAAAAAATCAAACCTGACAAAGCATATTTGGTGTTGAATGATGGCAAGAAAATTGAAGCGGAAGTATTTGTGGACTATTTAGATGATGAAATTTTGACCCATGACAAACACAAAGATGGCTTTATTCACTTTAAAGTAGCGCAAGAACAAAGTTTGCCAGCGATCAAAGCAATCGAAATCGAATTTAAAGCAGATGGCGATTTGACACATACGTACCATATTGATCTTTCTTCCGCTGCTGAAAAATAGTATCTAACGATAGGAGGTTGAAAAAAATGGATGCTAGCAAGAAAAAACTATCATTGTTGAGTTTTTTTGCGATAACTGCTTCAATGGTGATGACGGTATATGAGTATCCAACCTTTGCGACATCGAAGATGAATCTAGTTTTTTATTTACTCGTCGGCGGTTTCCTCTGGTTTATCCCTGTAGCCCTTTGCTCTGCGGAGATGGCTACTGTAAAAGGATGGGAAAAAGGGGGACTCTATACCTGGGTCTCAAAAACATTAGGCAGAAAATGGGGCTTTGCTGCCATTTTCTTCCAATGGTTCCAAATCACGGTAGGCTTTATTACGATGATTTACTTTATTGTCGGGGCGCTTTCCTATGCCCTAAATTGGCCGGCTCTTAATACCAATGTTTGGCTGAAGCTGATTGCCACTTTAGTGATCTTTTGGTTGATTACGATCTCGCAATTTGGCGGAACAAAAAATACTGCGAAGATTGCCAAAGTAGGGTTCTTTGTGGGGATCGTCGCAACTGGGATCATACTTTTTATCCTAGGAATTGTCTACATTGCTCAAGGAAATCCCATCAAAGTTTCCTTTGGCTCAGGCGCTTGGATTCCTGATTTTACGAAAATCAATACGCTGGTCGTTTTTGTTTCCTTTATTTTGGCCTATGCAGGGGTTGAATCTTCTGCCAGTCACGTAAAAGACATGGACAATCCTGGGAAGAATTACCCGAAAGCCATTTTGATTTTAGTCGTAGCGACGATTCTTTTGGATACGCTCGGCGGAGCAACGGTGGCTGCCACGATTCCCCAAAATCAATTGTCTCTTGATACTGGTGTGATTCAAGCCTATTCTTATTTGATCCATCATTTTGGCGGCGGGGAATGGCTGGTTCGTTTGATTGCCGTGGTCATCTGTTTAGGTGTCATTGCAGAAATTGCCGCTTGGGTAGTCGGCCCATCAACTGCGATGCTTGAAGCAGCTGAAAATGGCTTGCTGCCAAAACAAATGGCAAAAGTCAATCAACACAATGTCCCAATCAACATCGTTTTGGTGCAAGGCATCATTGTTTCTATTTGGGCGGTTGTTTTGACATTAGGCGGCGGGGGCGCCAATCTATCCTTCTTCGTTGCGATGGCTTTGACGGTCTGCATCTATCTGGTTGCTTATGTTCTCTTGTTTCTTTCGTATATTAAGTTAGTCAAGGAAAAAGACGACTTAACAAGAACGTATCATATTCCTGGTGGGAAAAATGTGAAAATTGGTGTTGCGATGGTTGGTTTGCTTGTTTCTATTTTTTCTTTCTTTATTTCCTTCTTTCCACCGAGCGATATTGGATCGGGAAAAGGCGGAACCTATTTGGCCATCTTGATCATCAGCTGGCTGATAATTGTCGTGATACCGTTTGTCATCTATAAATACGTAGGTGAAAAAGCAAGCGATAAAAAATAAAAAGCACAACCTATGAGGAGGAGAGCTGCATGTTATTTAGTAAAAAAAATCGAAAAGAAGCCCAATATTTGGAACCTATCTATGGGAATGAGGCAATGGATCGGGCGATCCCTATGTATAAATTGCCAAAAGAGTCCTTGGTACCGCGGGACGCCTATGAATTAGTCAAAGATCAATTGATCGATGAAGGGGTCTCAAGACAAAATTTGGCGACGTTTTGTCAAACCTACATGGAACCAGAAGCAGTCAAAATCATGAGTGAAACCCTTGATAAAAACGCCATTGATAAAACCGAGTACCCACGGACAGCAGAAATTGAGAACCGCTGTGTCAACATGATCGCTGATTTATGGCATGCCCCAGAAGCGTCTGATTTTATCGGTACATCAACGGTAGGCTCAAGTGAAGCCTGTATGCTAGGTGGATTGGCCTTAAAATTTGCTTGGCGCAATCGGGCAAAAAAACTTGGTTTAGATATCAATAAACGAAAACCAAACTTAGTGATTTCTTCTGCCTATCAAGTCGTTTGGGAAAAATTCTGTGTCTACTGGGACATTGAAATGCGGACGATCCCTATCGATGAAGAACATGGCAGCATCAATGTCGATAAGGTCACGGACTATTTAGATGAATATACGATCGGGGTCGTCGGCATCTTAGGGATCACTTACACTGGACGATACGATGACATCAAAGCACTAGATAAGAAATTAGAGGAATACAACAAACACACCGACTACAAAGTCTACATCCACGTGGATGCGGCTAGTGGTGGATTGTACACACCATTTATGGAACCAGAGCTTGAATGGGATTTCCGTTTGAAAAACGTTCGTTCCATCAGTACGTCTGGACATAAATATGGGTTAGTCTATCCTGGTATCGGTTGGGTGCTTTGGAAAGAAAAAGATTTCCTTCCAGAAGAATTGGTCTTCAAAGTAAGTTATCTTGGCGGTGAAATGCCAACGATGGCCATCAACTTTTCAAGAAGTGCCAGCCAAATCATCGGACAATATTACACCTTTATCCGCAATGGGTTTGAAGGCTACCGCTTGATCCACAAAAAGACCAGCGATGTTGCCCAATATTTGGCAAAAGAGATTGAAAACATGGGCTACTTCGATATTTATAATGATGGGTCACGGTTGCCGATCGTCTGCTACAAATTAAAAGAAGATGCCGATATTTCTTGGAATCTGTATGATTTGACGGATGAATTTGCCATGAAAGGCTGGCAAGTCCCTACCTATCCATTACCTGATAATCTATCACATATCAATATCCAACGTTTTGTCTGCCGGGCAGATTTAAGTATGCAAATGGCAATGGATCTGGTGCAAGACATGAAAGAAGGAATCGAGCGATTGAACAAGCGACCAAGCCGTCATGTTTCATCCGACCAAACCTATGGCTTTTCACATTAAGAAACGGTATCGCTAGAAACCCGTTCATTGCTTTTTTCAATGAATAAAAAGACCCTTTATGAAACGTTTTTTGCAAGACTGAATGAACAATGGTTTATAGAAAAATCAAAGGCGGTTGCATCGACTGCCTTTGATTTTTTTGTTTGTAAGAACGGGTAAGCACTTGACAGTGTCGTTTTTTAAGAGAAAGTAAAAAAACAGTGCTTGATAATTTCATTTATTGACATTTCTGGCTTGTGATAGTATTAATTATTATGGTCTAAATATATTTTTTTAGAGAAGAACGTTTTACATAAACAAAAAGGAAATCTTAGAACGTTGTCGTGAGGGAATTATTAGGGAAATTCGTCTTGCATCGAGGGTTTTTGTTTGTCAGTCATGGTTTGTTGGGGAGTAAGTGAAGGAAAAGTATGTGTAGAAAGGGCCTGTTTTTACTGCGCTTGTTTGTTTCATAAGTAACGTACTGCTATCTTTTTCTGTAAATTGGTTGTAACTATTCTGAATGAATATAGATTTACACTGGAGGAAAAACAGTCATGTATAAAGAAGACTTACTGGATAAGGACTTGAAATTAGAGTATATCTTGCTCAAATTTTTGTATTTATCGACGGGTCATATCAAAAAAAGTGATGCTTGTCGGGAATTAGAGATTACGATGCCAACCTTGACGAAACTATCAGAAAATCTTCAGCAACAACTAAAAAATGAGAAGGTCTCTTTTGCAATCAACCGTTATACCCTTGATTTGCAAGTAAACGACAGCGTCTCATTGGATGATTTGACCGACACGTTATTGAAAAAATCTGTAAAATATCAAATTATCCATTATTTGTTTCAACATGCAGGCTATGATGCTTTCGTATTAGCTGATGAATTAAAAATAAGTGTGGGGACACTGAATCGTGTGATTGCAGAGTGCAATCAGCTGCTGCAGCATTTTGAATTAAAGATAAAGAACAAAAAGCTAGCGGGAACGATGACGCAACGCATTTATTTTTACTATAATTTTTTAAAAATGGGGGAAACAGCGATCGATTCTGTTTTGATCGATGACCTGGTGGCGGAGCTAGCGAAAAAAATAACCCTCTCGATTGCGCAACAAAAGCAGTTGAAGATCTGGCTATTTGTGATCATGAAAAAAGTCACGCCTCACACAACCTTGGGAAGCTTAAGTCCGGAGGAACAAATCAAAATCAATCGCTGCCAAGAAATGCCGATTTGTCGCTTTATTCGACAGGCCTATGTGTCGAAAAAAAGCATCTGTTCAGTAGACGAAGCCAAGATCGTCCCCTTCTTTATCTGTCTTTTTCTCGTTACGGTAGGAGGAATTCCTTACGAGGAGCTTCGCTTAGGGTTGTATACCAATAAAAATCCTGTTTTTGAGATTACCGATGAAGTGATGGCAGCGATCCAGTCCATTTATTGTCTTGAAGCCTCGCATACGACGATCGATATTAAAGCCAGTGTCTTCTCCTTGATTGCACAAGTCTATTACTTTCATGGGGTAAATTACTCCATTGACAGAGTCACCTTGAATTATTACCACAAGCTATTTCACAATTCCTTGCGAGATCAAGTGATTACAGACATCCTGCAACACATTATTGCACCAACCAACTTGTTTACGCCCACGAAACTCAACTACCTCAAGAAACGTCTGGTCTTTTTAATCTATCTGTTATCACCGAAAGAGGAATATCGAGTACGGATCGGAGTCTTAAATATGGGCTCCAGTCTTTTGGCAGATGCTTCCATTTACTTGTTAAAAAATGAACTAAAAGGGAAACAAAATGTGACTATTTCTCCTTATAACAATGAGGAAGAATACGATTTGCTGATTTCAAACGCCCGTGTCCCTCAACTTGGCAACAATTATGGTCAATTTTATCAAGTGACTGCCATCGGTGCCGATTTAGATGTCAATCAGGTTTCTGCGATCGTCGATCAAATTGCTTACTCTAAGTACCATTCTTTTGTGGTGTGAGCCATCACTTGTTAGTTAAAAAGCAGTGAGTCAACGAATAGGTGATTCGCTGCTTTTTCAATTATCTGCGAAGGAGGGAAAGGAAAAGGAGCTTGAATTGCTCTTATCATTGATGACGGAATGAAAACAGGGATCAGTCAAGCAGCTTTCTGCTAAATAAATGTGCCCAGTATCCTTGTATAACGTATCGCAACAGAGCAGAAGACATCAATGAAACTAACAGAAGGGATTCAAAATGCTGATTTTGGAAGGAGGTAAAAAAGACCCACATAGAGATGTGAGTCTGGCATCGTTAGTTCTGATTTTCTAATTTCTCTAGAACCTTTTTGGGAATTGCGTCTTTTTCAACGCCATTCGGGCCTTTTATTGTACGCTTTTCACTGATCACCGCTTTTACATAAGAATTTGGTGTTAAGGGTTTTGCGTTATCTTCTGATAATGAAACCTCAAGGGTTTGGGTGCTGCCATCTTCTTTTACAAAGTTTAATGTGTAATCGTAAGAATACCAAGGAGACTGGTCGCCGATGCCGCTCTTACTTTCGTGTTGGACTTTAGGCGGAATCTCAGACGGGACATACGCGTAAGCTGTTTGTCCTGAGTAGGTGGATTGATAATATTCATATCCTTTGTATCCAACAAACCCTAAAAGTACGACTAAGATGAATCCGATTATTTTTTTCATATAAACCATCCTTATCCTCAAATATGGAGCTATTATAACAGAATGGTTCTATAGATGACCTTTCATCAGACGAACAGTTTTGCAAGGAGAAACATTGCTAGCCAGTCGTGAAAAAGCAGGGAACGCCGCTAGTAAAGGGTTCGATCTATGAATCGTCAGGGGATTGGTACTTAGAGCGACTAGAAATAAGAGGAGAAGTAGACAACAAGACCTTAATTAAAAAACACAGCATGGAAAATACTTCTTTTATGTATGCCCAGCAGCAGACAGCTTGATGAGACATGCCGCTTGTTTTTTCACTATAGAAAGGTGAAAAATAGCGCATCAGTTTAATAAAAAACCAGCAAAGGCGCTCCGTAAGAGACCGTCTTTGCTGGTTTTTTTTACCGAAAATGCTTGAGAGCAGTCCATGGCAGCTTTTTATGGTTCGATTTTACTATACAAATCGAGGGCTCTTTTTCTGGCTTCGTTGTGGTCAACTACAGGCAACGGATAGTCGGTGCCTAAAACTACTTTTAGGTCGGCTTGTTCTTCGTCAGTCATCAAGTAGGGTTCATGGATGAATTTTAGCGGCAACTGGGCGAGTTCGGGAACAAATTGTTTGATAAACGTCCCATCCTTGTCGAATTTTTTCCCTTGTGTAATGGGGTTGAAAATTCGAAAGTAAGGAACCGCATCGGTGCCAGTCGAAGCTGCCCACTGCCAGCCGCCGATATTGCTGGCAGCGTCGTAGTCGATCAATTGTCGAGCAAAATAGGCTTCTCCTTGCCGCCAATCGATCAGTAAATCTTTGGTTAGAAAGGAAGCGACGATCATCCGTAGACGGTTATGCATCCAACCAGTTTGATTCAGCTGCCGCATCGCGGCATCAATGATCGGATAGCCGGTTTGCCCTGCTTGCCATTTGGTTAGCTCCTCTTCATTCTTTCGCCAATCCATGTTTCGATATTTCTCAATGAGTTCATAGTTTTTTTGTTCAGGATGGCTGAAGTAGATCATATGATAAAAATCTCGCCAAGCCAGTTCTTTTAAAAAGGTCGCTTTGCCAGTGCTGGATGGCATTCTTTGGCAAGCGGCCCAAACCTTCCGAATGGAGATTTGTCCAAAAGACAAGAAAGGGGACAGGCGGCTCGTTCCTTTGATCGAAGGGAGATCACGGTCTTTTTCATAGGCGGCCAAACGCTTTTGCACAAATGCCTGCAATTGTTTATGCGCATAGTCTTCCCCAACGATCGTTGAAAAATCGGTCTTTCTATTTTCTAGCAGCTTAGTAAGCAGTGTTGTCCCTGCTTTGAAGTGAGGGGCATCATCAAAATGAACGGCTTTTTCAAAATCGAGGGCCTGCTTTTGATACACCGGTTTGGGCAATTGAATCCATTTCTTATAGTAGGGGGTAAATTTTTTGTAATACGTCCCATCCTCTTTGGTGACTTCTGTTGGTTGATGCAGATGATGGTCTTCAAAAGAATGGACAGTGATGCCTTTTTTCTCGACCAATTCTTTTATGTAGAGGTCGCGTTTACGACCAAATCCACGGTTATCAAAGTTGAAGTACAGTTGGCTCCATTCTGGATAGCAAGCGAACAATTGATCAAAGGCTTCTGTCAAAGTCCCTGTCAATAGGTGGATCGTCAGATTTTGCTTTTTGGCAGCCTCGATAAAGTGAGCAACTGCGCTAAAAAAGTAATCATGGCTTGGCGCCTCGGGGAGAAACTGCTTGTCATTGAGATGAAATACACACAACAAATGGTCGTTTTCTTGAAGAGACGCAAGCGCCTCAGTCAGTGCCGTGTTGTCCTCTAAGCGTAGATCCTTTCTAAACCACATCACATGAATTGCCATACAAACCTCCTTGATAGTATAACCGTGCAAAAACGATCGGATTTCGTTTATAGTAATGGAAAGATGGGATTTATTCAAATTTGGCGATTGCTTTAGCTAACCAGAAATCTTGGCAAGCGTGCGTGACTATAGAAAACGTATGGAACATGAAGATGCGTCGCTTTTCAATAGCCGATCTTGTAAACAAAAAAAATCGAACACAGAACAAGAGTCTGCGTTCGATTCTAGCAATCAACAAAATTATTTCATTTTCCGTTCATCTGGCACGATGTCTGCTTTTAACAACCATTTGTGGAAGAACCATTCTGCCACACCAATCAATACTGCTGGGATCAATACTAGCATCCAGATGTCATTTGTATAGTCCATATAAGTCAGATACAGCCATAGGATAAGGGCTGCTGCGCCGGCATCTGCAACCGTTGCCGCAATGTTACCGATCTTTCGCAAAATGACCAAGTCGCCTAGCACATAGATCATCACCACAATGATCACACCGACGATCGTCGAGTCCATAAAACTGACATCGTAAATCCCTGACAACACAATCCACAAAATCGCCCAAATCATTAGTGCTTTGACAACCAACGCTTTTAGATGTTTCATTTCATACACTCCTTTTTATTATTTATTCCAAAAGCAAGAAGGTCATTGTTAGTGATAACCTTCTATTTCAAGGCTATCATCTGACATTTTTTGTGTCAAAAAAAATGATTGGAATGGTTTTTTATACTATTTTAAGCATAATTGCTTGACGAATAGTCGTAAATAGTTTAAACACTTTAAGGAATGATCAGTGGGATCAATTTGTGAAACGAAAGAAGAATAGAGGGGATTTTGTAAGGAGATAAAGTATCGGTACAGTATTTACTGGAATCAAACAATTTAGCAAGGCAATTTAAATGGAGCGACCCGCCAAAGTCAGATTTTGATCTGCTTTTCGAGGGTCGCTTTATACCGTCTTCTTATTTATTTTCTCCTAACAGCTCGAAAATAATTGATCCCGGTTCCTGCAAATACTACGAAACTAGCCAATAGAAACAAGAATCCTACGGGAATCAGGTAGAAATTTTCATGTAAAATGCCGGTTTGATCGATATATTCCACGGCGCTTGCTTTGATGAAGAAGCAAGCAAAGCCGAATAGTAGTAAAAATGTTCCGATCAAGGTCGTGATCAAATTGAGTTTGGCGCGTCGGGTCTCGCTGCCGTCTTTGATTAGTTTTTCAGTGATCTTGTTCACTTGAGTTCCTCCTAAAATCAATTCATCAAGCGAGAGTTCAAAAATCGTGGCGATGGCAATCAGCATTTCTAAATCCGGTAGATTGCGATTGTTTTCCCAGTTCGAAACGGCTTGTCTCGTCACGTGTAGTTGAGTGGCAAATTGTTCTTGGGTCAAGTTATTTCTCGTACGTACTTCTTTGATTTTTTCGCCAAATTCCATCTTTTCTTCCTTTCGCTGATGTGACTTAAGCATAGTCGAAACCCTCGTTGGTTCCAAGAAAGCAGGGCTTGCTGCTTGATAAATCAAGGGAAAGTGGTGCTTGCGTCGCTTTTTTGTCCGCTCTTGGTTAGGGCGGGAGCCAATCATCTTTAATAATCAAAGCGATCAGCTGCTAAGTAAACGATTTGATGTGTGTTATTTTTACAATGTATCTTTTCTTTTATTATAGCATTGTGATCGAGGGGAGGGAAATGTGGGATACAGGCCTTTCGCTGCTTGATCGGTAGCTGTCCGACAGCTGTCGAGAGTATCGAGCGGGGAGCAGCGCAACAGCAAGGTTCTTTTCTTAAAGAAAATCACTTAGTTGACAAATCGCGAAACATCTTGTTTAATATACCCCTAGGGGTATATGAAAGGAGCAAGAAATGTTTTCACTATTTAAGCGCATACCAAGTATGTCAACAGCAGATTTACAAAAAGAAGGAGCCAAAGAATGGACGGTTTTGGATGTACGCACGCCGGCGGAGTACCGCAGCGGGCACATTGCCTATGCGAAAAATGTACCGTTAAATAAGATTGCTGGATTTACTCAAAAAGGCGACAAGAAACTGGCAGTCATTTGCCAATCGGGGATGCGAAGCAAACAAGCAGCCAAAATCCTAAGTAAAAAAGGTTTTGATGTGGTCAACGTTCG
Organism: Enterococcus sp. 5B3_DIV0040; assembly: GCF_002140755.1. Lineage (NCBI taxonomy): Bacteria > Bacillati > Bacillota > Bacilli > Lactobacillales > Enterococcaceae > Enterococcus > Enterococcus sp. 5B3_DIV0040. The sequence continues at coordinate 79,733 of NZ_NGLC01000002.1, read as the reverse complement.
TGGCGGAATGAATCAATGGCGCGGAACAACCAAAGGAGGAAAGTAATGATGGAAAAAATAGTTATTGTCGGTGGGGTAGCAGGGGGAATGTCGGCAGCCACGCGCTTACGTCGGCTTAAAGAAGCAGCGGAGATCATTGTTTTTGAAAAAGGTCCTTTTGTCTCTTTTGCGAATTGCGGGTTGCCGTATGCCATTTCTGGTGAGATCAAAGAGCGAGATGCCCTATTGGTCCAAACACCTGAAGCATTAAAGAAACGGTTCAACTTAGATGTGCGACCTTTTCATGAAGTGCTGTCGATCGAGCCAGAGGAGAAAACGGTGACGGTCAAACATGGCGAACATGTCTTCACGGAATCTTATGATGCGTTGATTTTATCGCCGGGGGCAAAACCGCTAGTACCAGCGATCAAAGGGCTAGAAGAAGCAACCAACGCCTTTTCTTTGCGCAATGTTCCTGACTTAGACCAAATCATGGCGCATCTTGAAGACAAAAAGCCTCAAAAAGCCACGATCATTGGCGCTGGGTTTATTGGGTTAGAAGTCGCTGAAAATTTACATAAAAAAGGCCTCGAAGTAACGATCGTAGAAAAAGCACCCCACGTATTGCCACCTTTGGACGAAGAAATGGCTGCGTATGTCAAAAATGAATTGATCAAGCAAGGGGTCAAAGTTTTGACCTCGCAGTCAGCGACCGCTTTTGAAAAAGCAGGGCAAGAAATCGTTCTGGAAGATGGCACGGTCCTGACTTCAGATCTCATGATTCTTTCGGTTGGTGTCCAACCAGAAACGGATTTGGCGAAACGTGCTGGTATTGAATTGGGACGCCGGGGGGGTATCTTAGTAGATGAGCAATACCAAACCAGCAAGAAAGATATTTACGCGGTGGGTGATGCCATCGTTGTGAAACAACAAATCACCAACGAAGACACGCTGATCTCCCTGGCTTCACCAGCCAATCGCCAAGGTCGGCAAGTAGCTGATGTGTTGGGAGGACTGGCTCGCAAAAACAAAGGCAGTATCGGGACTGCGATCGTGCGCGTATTCGATCTTGCAGCAGCTTCCACAGGGTTGAGTGAGCGCAGCGCCAAACTGGCAGGGCTAAATCCCCAGGTGGTTCATCTTTCAGGCAAAGACCATGCAGGGTATTATCCGGATGCGACGGATATTTATTTGAAACTGATTTTTGATGCGGATACTGGAAAAATCTACGGTGCGCAAGGCATCGGTGCCAAAGGAGTCGATAAACGGATCGATATATTGGCAACAGCGATCAAAGGCGGCTTAACGATCTTTGACTTGCCTGAACTGGAATTCACCTATGCACCGCCTTTTGGCTCAGCCAAAGATCCAGTGAATATGCTTGGCTATGCAGCGATCAATCTGGCGGAAGGAATCAGTGAGAATATTCAGTGGCACGAATTGACGGATGCCTTAGAAAACGGTAAGCAGTTGTTGGATGTTCGTTCAGAGATGGAATTAGCCAATAATGGACGTTTTCAACAAGCGCTCCACATTCCGTTAGATGAATTGAGGGATCGGTTGTCTGAATTGGATCCAAGCGTTTCGTATGTCGTTACGTGTCATAGCGGATTGAGAAGCTACATTGCCGAACGCATCTTAAAACAAGCGGGCATCAATTGTCAAAACCTCGATGGTGCCTTTTCGTTGTATAATACTATTAAGCCGGAGATGATTATTCATGATTAAAGCAATATCTATGGAGGAATTTGCCCAAAAAGAAAAACGTGAACCACTTGAGATCCTTGATGTCAGAGAAGTCGATGAGTTTGCACAAGGACACATCAAAACAGCACAAAACCTACCGTTGAGCGAGCTGACAGAACAAATCAGCGACTTAGAGAAGGATAAAAACTACTATGTCATCTGTCATTCAGGGGCTCGTTCGCAAATGGCATCTGAGTTTTTGAGCCAGCAAGGGTTTCAAGTGACCAATGTCCTCGGCGGCATGTCAGCATGGAGAGGAGAAATCAAACGATGACCGCATGCAACAAAGATATCTTGAATCGGTTAAAACGAACCGAAGGCCAGTTGAGGGGGATTCAAAAAATGATCGAAGACGAGAAAGAATGCGTCGATGTCATCACGCAATTGTCCGCCGTCAGTTCCAGTGTTAACCGTATTATGGGGATCATTGTCGCTGAAAATTTGAAAAATTGTTTGGAAAATCCAGACAGCGACACGGAAACCCAAAAGCAGAAAATCGATCAAGCCGTTCAGCTGATCGTGAAGAAATAACGGGATTTTTGAAAGGTTTGTCGCGTTTTTTATCATCCTATGGAAAAGGTTCAGAAGAGCAGCATGTTCTTCTGAACCTTTTTACTCTTCATCAGTGATTGCTTGTCGACACCAATAGAGGAAATAAGCGGAGATTGTCGGTATGTTTTGTTTTTTAATTACGAAGGAATATACACCGAGAAGGCTGTATGGTTAAATGGAGGGAGAAACGTCAAAACGCCCGATGGGTCGTTGAGTATATGTAGCGACCAACGATCGCTTTTCTTGTGACTAAAATCACAATAAGCGAGTGGGTGTTGCGCAGTTATGACGAATGAGAGAGGAGAGCTTTTTGAACAAAAAAATACAGTCTTTTACATTGCCTTTGATTGCTTCCAATTTGTTTCAAATCATTATTGCGCAAGTTTCATTAGCGATTATTTCAAGAAGATCCACGGAAGCATTGGCGGCGATCGCACTGATCGACGGGTTTCTCTATGCTTTTGCGGGTATCTTAGGTGCGATTGGTCTAGCTTTTAATATTTATGGCGCAAAGGCAGTCGGACAAAGAGAAGAGACGCAGTTAAATGATTATCTGTCGTCGGTTCTTTTTCTAGTAGTCGCGATCGGCGTGAGCTTTTTCCTGATTTTCCTGCTTTTTGGACACGGCATTTTGCAGGTTGTCTACGGATTTAGTGGGGAGCTGCTAAGGACCGCAACATTGTATCTTGCAATCATGTCTCCCTATATTTTACTTACGTTAGTCACGTTTGTTTTTACTAGTCTTTTAAAAATTGAAAAGAAAACGAATTACATCCTCGGCGTTTCCATTATTAGTGCGTTGGTACAGGTGTTGCTTAGCTATCTATTGATAAATGGCAATCTCGGTTTTCCCGCAATGGGGGTCTTAGGCAGTGGCATCGCAAATATGCTTGCGACTTTGTGCTTGCTGGGGATTTATGGGGTTCTTTTACGAGAAAGTCTAGCCAGGGGGCTGAAACAAAGACCACGAAAACGCACCTTTTTATTGAAAAAAGCGGTCCCCTTAATGATTCAGGAATGCTTTGAAGGCTTAGTCTTTATTATTGCTTTTGAAGCTTTCGTCTCACGATTGGGTGTCAGTACGCTGGCAGCCTATGCGATCGGCAGCCAAGGATTGATGATCGCACGGTTGCCTGCTTTGATGTATGGCAACGCAGTGACCGTCTTTGCTAGTGAGGCGAATGGACAGAAAAACCGTCAGAAGATTTTAGCAGTGGGGAAAAGTGCCTTCGTTTCTTCTTTTGTGGCTTATGTCGGAATCGCCAGTCTGATCTGGGTCTTTCGTCCTGCTTTTTTTCAGTTGTTTACTACAGATGTCGCTGTTTTAGACTTGTTGCCAGCTATTCTACCAATCATGCTGGGGATAATGCTCGTCAGTCCGTTATATGAAATCACAAAATACCTATTACAAAGCTTGGAGTGCAGTCGCACGGTTTGTGTGTTGACAGGATGCGTCAACAGTCTGGTTTTAGTGGGAATCATGGTCTTTTGGAGTAGTGGGCAGCTGAACTTTTTCTTCCTCTACTGTCTATACGGCATGAATTTCCTGATTCTCGGTGGTTTCTTTGCAGGGCTGTTTTATTGGACGATCAAGCGGCGTGATCCTCAGGGCAAAGGACGCCTTTGAGGGTTAAAAAAGCGAAGGTGCTGCTGAGCCTTCGCTTTTTCGTCGCCTACAATTGGACAGGGGGATTAATTGTGGCTGACTTCTTCGTAAAAAATGGCGTTGCGTTCTGCAATCAGTTGGGTTTCCCTTCGCTCTAATTCAAGAAAGGTTTCGTCTGCCAGCAATTCGGCAGCAGAGTAGCCGGCAGCCAAGAAATTTTCAGCATAGCTCAATTTTTGATTCGTAATGTTTCTTCGTTGCTCGGCAATAATGAGTAGTTGTTTTACATTCATATACACACTCCATTCTTTTATAAAAAGCAAGTACTAAAAAGAGGACAGCTAAGGCAGTACTTGCAAGTCAACGGTGAAGGTAGGGCTGCGCGCTTGCTTGGCTATTCATCGTTCATGAGGAGAACGTCCGGTTTGTTTCTGATCAAACGGGTTTATACGGAAGCTTTGTACTAAGTATAAAAAAATTTCCCCCGAAGCAACAGAACCTAGTCGTTTACATAAAGCAACCATTGGTTTACATTCTTTGGACAAGCGGGTGTTACAAGAAAATCAAGTAATTTTTCCAAGAAAACGGTGGGCTTTGACGACAAAAAAACCTGCGACCAGCTTGAATCGGTCGCAGGTTTCTTAGATTAGTAGAAATAGCTTAAACGGTTTGTTTTGCTGGGCGCAGCAAGACTTCGCTGATCGCCACATGTTTGGGCTGTTGAATGGCATAAACCACTGCATTTGCTACGTCTTCTGGCGTTAGGCTGTTGCCTTCTACGCGAGAGGTTTCTTTCAAGGCTGCTTCTAGTTGAGCATTGCCGACGGTTTCAAACAATTCCGTGGAGACCATTCCCGGAGAGACGATGGTTGAGCGAATGCCATGTTCACGTTCTTCTTGGCGCAAGCCTTCCATAATTGCACGAACTGCAAACTTTGTCCCGTTGTACACGGCAGAACCCGGGTAAATGACATGTCCGGCAACTGAGTCAGTGGCGATGATCAAACCGTCTTGCTGTTTTTGCATGATGGGCAGCACAGCGCCGATCCCGTTCAATACCCCCATGATATTGATATTCAGCATTTTTTGCCAGCTGTCATAGTTCAACTCTGCCAAGTTTCCTTGAGGCATGATGCCAGCATTATTAAAAAGGACATCAATCCGACCAAAGGAGGTCATGGCTAAATCAATGACTTGCTGGACTTGTTCGCGATTGGTGACATCGGCTGTTTGATACAAGACATTTTCTCCTAATTTTTCAGCCAGTGCTTTGATGCGCTCTTCACGGCGGGCAGCGATCACTACTTTTGCCCCTTGTTCGGCTAGTTTAACGGCGGTTGCTTCCCCAATTCCTGAAGATGCTCCCATAATTACGATAACTTTTTCTTTGATTTCTGTCATTTGTATTTCCTCCAGTGAATGATTTTTTTCATCGAATCCTGCTACTGCCAATGGCGAACCTATGAGACGATAGGTGATTGACAGTTCAGTGCTTGCGGTGTATTTTAATTGTAGAACTTGAAGTTAGGTTTAGGTCAAGCGATAAACAAAATTTTTTTTAGGAGCGATGCAAGTGAGTTACTCGATTGGCGAAGTATCACAAACGACCAATATCCCCATCTCGACTCTGCGTTATTACGATCGAGAAGGGATGTTTCCGAAGCTGGCCCGCAGTAATGGCGGCATTCGGGTGTTTTCAGAAAAAGAAGTAGCGACGATCAAAGTGATCGATTGTTTGAAGAATACTGGCATGCCCATCAAAGACATCAAGAATTTCTTGGATTGGGGCGAGGAAGGCGATGCGTCTTTGCAGAAACGGCAGCAGCTGTTTCATGAACGTCTGGAAGAAGTCACAAAGCAAATGGCAGCCTTGCAAGAAACCATGAACACGATCAAATACAAATGCTGGTACTACGATACCGCGATGGCAGCAGGCACCGAAGCGGTGGTAAAAGAGTTGCCGCTAGAAGAAATACCCGAAGAAGTCCGAGCATACAAACTGTAAGCCCATCGAAAAACCACCTGCTGTTTTTGCAGGTGGTTTTTCGATTCTACTGGTTTTTCTGGGAAAATCAACCTTGCCAGTTGCGGTTTTCTAACGGCAGTTCGGTAGTCCCATGAAAATTGGGTTTTGTTCGTCGGCAGTGTTACTCAATAACGCCTACAGGAATCAAATAGCGGGGTTCATTTTCCGGTGGCAGCTGCAGCAGCTCTGTAAGTTCATGATCCGTGAAGGCGCCGATCGGCACAGCACCTAAGCCTAACGCTTGGGCTTGTAAAAGGACATTTTGGGCGGAATGACCGACTTCGATATAGGCATAACGTTCGATTCCTCGGTCCCCATAGCGCTCGATCAGTCGTTCATAAACCACTGTATAAAGCAATGTGGCAGGTGCCCGTTGGATTGCTGGCTGGTCCAACGAACCTTCCGCCAGTGCGGTCCGAAAATCGCCGGTAAGAACTTTTGCTAAGGTATGCTGCTCAGGTTGATACAGATACAGCCCTGGCTCAAGCCCCGTTACCTGTGTGACTACGACATAGAGGTCTAAGGGATACAAGGCACCAGCCGAAGGCGCTGTCCGGCGACCATCTTCTGTAGTGACACCGGCAGCGGCCCATAAAAGCTGTGCCAGCTGTTCTTGTGTTAGCTCAGTGTCTAGAAAATCCCGTTGCGAGCGCCGCTCGAAGAGAGCTTCCGCCACACTGGTTTCCCCGTCTAAGATTGGTTGCGGCAATGGAAAGGTTTCATAGGAAACCGCTGGTTCAGAAGAAGTGGCGGTGTTGGTAGTCGGTTGTTCTTCAATTGGTGCCGTATCCGCACTGCAGCCAGTGAGGAGTAAGCCCAACACCAAAAGAGCGCCTAAATGAACAAAGCGAAATCGTTTGTAACGGGTCATGTGTTTTCCTCCTTTTTCTAAGGACTTCGTGTTATTTATAAGTATAACAAGGATTGCTTTTCCATGCGCTTTTATTCACAAACAGGTGAGCAGTGACAAGCGTATCAGCTCAATCAGGTCATAGGAAAAGCAGACTTTTTAATATTTTCTAAAGGCTTAAAAAGTATTTGCCATCGAGACATCATCAAGATTCTGTTATGGCTCTTTCAATCAATGATCATTGAAAAAAAATAAAGCAGACGTCTAAGTGTTATCTAAAGGAAGAGAATCATCAGAAGATGGAGAACTGCCCTTTAAGGAGCTTTCTGGAATCAATAAAGCCCCTTTGTCTCTTGCGACAAAGGGGGCGGGGCTAACTATTCATTTCTGCGACTTCTTCCTCCATATCAAATTCCAACTGTTTGGCAGCGTTGAGCTGGTCGCTATAGTAGCTGGCAAGCTCTTCAGCAGATTGCGGTGTTAGATTGTTGAAGGCAAAAGTCACATAGGTGCCATGATCCTCCAGACAGATCGAATTGATGGTGAAGCGGTGTTTGTCATCATAAAAGGTATAACTTTCGCCTGGTACGAATAGTTGCTCGGGATGAGTACGGATACGGAAGCCGTTGAAACTCATTTGATACATTTCGAACGTCTTCGCATCATAAGAAAGCTGACGATTGATGGCGATACTCAAGGCTTCACTATCACTTTCGATAAAACGGTTTTTCCCGATCAAAATGGCATAAAACAAGCCATAGAGGTTATAGAGCGACCAAACCAAGGTCACGATATAGCCGAATTCATAGCCTTCTCCTCGGTACAAACGATACCCAGCCACCAGACAGGCAAAGGAAATCCAAGTAAAGAGGATGATGTGGGGCAAGACGGTCCGCCAATCAAAGGCGTTGCTGCCGACGATCTCTTTTTTGGTCACGTTGAATTTTTTCTGTGATTTCATAAATTCTTTGATCAATGCCCCAGTGTGGATAGGAGCGACAAAGCAATCATAGATGTGGGAGCTTGTCAGGTTCCTGATATTAGGGACATACAGCCGAAACGACAGGGAAATCATAATGAAAGGCGGTAAAAAGAACAGCAACAATTGGTGATTGTTGCTTCTGACGATAAAGATATCAAAAACCATAAATAAGGTTGGTGCCAATAAAAAGATGATTTTTTGGAAAGAGGTAAACCAATACAAATAGGAGTTGTAATAACAAAGTTTTTGCATGAACGACAATCCTTTTAAGCGGCGCGGTTTGAAGTGGTCAAAAATTTGTTTCGTTCCTTGCGCCCACCGAGTCCGTTGTGAGGTCAGCTCTTTGGCAGTGTAAGGAGTGATCCCCAAGGCATAGGCTTTATTGATAAAAATCGTTTCATAGCCGGCGTCTTGTAAAAGCATCCCAGTCGCCATATCTTCGGTGATACTGCTGGTAGGAACGCCGCCGATCTCTTCAAGGGCACTGCGACGAATGATGGCATTGGTACCGATATGGATCAAAGCATTCTCACGAGAAAGTGCGGGTTCTAGAAAGCGCATGAATAATTCCTGTTCGTTGTACATGGATTTGCGCAGTAATTGAAAAGGATCTTTGTTATAAAATGTTTGTGGATATTGCACCAATGCAACTTTAGGATTGCGGAAATAGTCGACAGCTTCAAAAATAATGTTCTTTTTGACGATAAAGTCAGCATCCAGAAGCAAAATCAAGTCACTGCTGGTTTGGGACAAGGCATAGTTGATATTCCCAGCTTTAGCATTGGCATTTCCTTCGCGGGTCAAATAGCCGAGGTTCATTCGCTCGGCCATTTCTTTTAGTTCCTCTCGATGGCCATCATCGCAGATATAGATTTTTTTGTTGGGGTATTTCAAGGCTTTGACAGCCAGTGCGGTGGCGATCACCAGCTTGATGTCTTCATTGTAAGTACAAATAAAAGCGGCGACACTTGGCAAGAATTCTTCTGCTTCATCTCCCTCGTAGCGGTATTCTTTTGAGAGCTTGTTGGAAAAAAGGTAAACAAAAAAGCCATAGACAAACAAACCAATGACTTCTGCAATATAGAGAATGATCCCAAATACTAGTGAAGCAGAACTATCCATAGGGATCGTGAAAAACAAACGCCAAACCAAGTAAATAAGCAGAAAAGCAATCGTGATCTTCGAAAACAGCTGTTTGATTCGATTATTTTTCTTTGCCAGAAAATACAACAAGAAAATGACCAAAAACAACCCAGATAAATAAACCAATTCCAAACCAATCTCCTCCTTTGTTATACTAAAATAGTAATAAGTTTTTAAAAATAAATCAAAGTAAACGATTGCATGTTTTTTAACATGTAAGAAAGAAGAAGGAGGACAAGTACGAAGAAGCGAAAAAAAGGCCATACAAAAACCCTCCAGCAACGAATTGCTGGAGGGTTTCATTTAATTGGCAGCTGCCAATGCTGCTTGGTTTTGTTTGGCATGATAGGCTTCCACGTCTAGGATTGCCTGTTTAAACATTTCTCGCGTGATCTCATAAGGCACGTGGACGATGTCATTGGTGGTCATTGCTTTGTCTAAGATTGCCTCAAGATCGCTGGTGTCGTTAAGGCCCATATCCGCTAGGCAAACCGGCAGTTTGTTTTCCTTCATAAAGGCGTAGATGCGCTGGAAGAGGGCATCTTGCTGATCGAGTTGCAACAAGGCCAAAACGCCGTAACTAACGGATGCGCCGTGTAAATAGTCTTCCATTTTTTCCAAAACGGTCGTTCCGTAGTAAAAGGAATGGGCAAGGGCGGAGTTGTAATCATTGATGACTAAGACGGAAACTAAGCCGGTGGTTACGATGATATCCAAGACGACTTGCTCAATGGCATAAGACGGCTGATTGGCGGCACTGTCTTTCAAGGCTTGTGTGCCGTATTGCAATAAGCGTTCCGTGCACATTTTGCCGATTTGGATGCCTAACCCATCGGTGTAATCTAACTGATCGCCCCGCGCTGAAAATGTCGATTCGATCTCTTTGGAGAGGGCATCGCCGATTCCTGCCCATAAGTACTTGTCGGGGGCTTGGGCGATGATCTCACTGTCGATAAAGGCATGGGTCGGCGGTTGCGAAGGGAAAAACAACCCTTGCATCTCGCCGTTTTCTTTATAGATGACACAAACCGCGGTGACTGGTGAGCAGTTGGAGCCAATCGTTGGGAAGGTGAAGACTGGTTTGCCAGCTTTTTCCCCAACCACTTTGACGGTATCGCAAACGCGGCCGCCACCAACGGCGAATAGAACATCGGCGGCTTGGACACTTGGAGTAGCGAACAGCTGATCGACGTTTTCATAGGTCGAGTTGCCGCCGTACCACAAGGTATCCGTCACTTGGACTGCTGACGTTAAAGCGGCTTTAATCTTGTCTTCAGCTTTTTCAAGGGCGGTTTTTCCGCCGATGATCACGGCATTGGTGCCGTATGGTTTTACGATGTCATTTACTTTTTCGTAGGCGTCCGCCCCGATTGTGTAGTTTGGCAAAAAGATACTTTGACTCATACTTTTCTCCTTCTTTCTTGGCCACGAGATTGGCTAAAATTGGTCCGGTAATTTGATGGATCACCATGCCGACTGCGGCAGGGGTAACGGCTGCAGCAATGGCGGCAAAGTGGGCATTGGCTAACGAGATCGCTAGGCCAGTATTTTTCATTCCTAATTGAAACATGATGGATTTGGCTTGGGTAGCACTGACGCCCATCACACGGCTCAGACCATAGCCTGCGCCGTAGCCGATCAAGTTATGGAGCAAGACTAAGAAAATCACGATCAAGCCAGATTGGACGATGACGGCACCGTTGCGAGCGACAGTTCCTGCAACGATCAATAAGATACTGACGGAAGAAATCAACACAAATGATTGCAGAAATCGCTCGATGTGCTTGGCAATGAGTTTGTGGACGATCACCCCTAAAATGATCGGCAAAAGCACCATCTGCAAGACAGACAAGAGCATTTCCCAGAAGGAGATCTCGGTGTACTGACCAGCCAAGACATAAACCAAAAAGGGTGTAACGACGGTCGCTAACAAGGTCGATACCGTGGTCATGGAAACGGTGAGGGCGACATCGCCTTTGCCGATGAAGGTCATGACATTGCTAGCGGTTCCGCCAGAAACGCAGCCTAGTAAGACAAAACCGATGATCAAACCGGAAGAAAGACCAAACAGCTGCGCTAAGCCGTAAGCCACCAAAGGACTGATGGTGAACTGGAAAAGCACCCCTAAGATGAATGCTTTGGGCTGTAAGACGACCATTTTAAACGCAGCAACGTTTAGAGTCATCCCCATACAAAACATGATGATGCTTAAAAGAATCGTTGTACGAGGCGGAATCCATAAGAAGGGTTGCGGGAAAAAATAAGAGACGATCATCAATAAAATCATGATGTAGATCAAATACTTGTTTACAAAAGCAGCGATCGTGTTGACGGTTTTCATAATAAAAAATCATCCTTCCTTTTTCTGCTTGACCAATCAAGTGTCCAAACAGAAGGGGTCTTTAGAATAAGTGCAGTGCATAACCGCGGGGAATCGGCAGCAGTTGGTCAACGAGCGTTTTGGATCTATCTGACATCAAGGTGTCAGCTTGCAAAAGGCCGCTTTCTTGAAAATGGGTATAAAAAAACACTCCATCTCAAGAAGCTGTTCTTCTTTTTGGATGCAATGTGAATAGGGACTCTTTGAATGTATAAAATCAAACAGTCCCGACTATAATAATAAAATAATTCGTTTGCTAACATTGGTGCGGGTCATATACGCCACCGTCCTTTACTTTATTTTGAATTTTCTAAATATTTAAATTATTTCTACCTAGTCTACAAAAGAGTCAACGCTTTGTCAATCGTTTGAGAAAATTTTTTTCATTTTTTTGGGTGTTTTTTTAAAAACATGGGTTTCTATGGGGAAAAACAGCAAGAATTGGTTTGTGCTGTGCTTTTTTCCCCTTCGTTTAGAAACAGAATAGTTGTTGGATCTTGGTTTTTGTCCTACGATGATACTAGCAAGAGTTGGAAAAAGAAACGAGAGGAGCAAAGAAAATGAAAATTTTTGTCGTTGGTGCTACTGGACGAGTAGGCCAAAAATTGATCACCTTTCTAGAAAAACAAGGACACATCGTTTATGCTGGTGCGCGCAGCAGTGAGAAAATCACAGAAACGGAGACGATCAAGCCCGTGTTCTTTGATTTACACACGGAACCGGAAGAGATGGCGGCGAAATTCGCAGATGCGGAAGCGGTATACTTCGTGGCGGGTTCCCGAGGCAAAGACTTGCTGCAATCTGATCTGTATGGTGCGGTCAAAGTGATGCAAGCCGCTGAAGCAAAAGGAATCAAGCGCTACATCCACCTTAGCTCAGCCTATGCCTTAGAACCTGAACAGTGGCAAAGGGAAGGCATGGCGTCATTGATGGATTACACGATCGCCAAATTTTTCTCTGATCGCTGGCTGATCGACAACACCGCACTAGACTATACGATTTTGCAGCCGGGTGCGTTGAAAGAAACACCAGGATCTAGTTTGATCGAGATCAGTGAAACGACCTCTGGTGCGATCCCCATCGAGGATGTCGCCGTCTTGTTAGGTGAAATGCTGGAACGTCCAGCAACTTATCAAAAAGTCATCAAAGTCCAAGCTGGGGAAACCCCCATCAGCGAGTCACTGGATCAGCTTTAAGGCGAGCCTTTGGGCTTGAAGAGAATGTACTGAAGGAGCTGCACGGCGACGAATCGTTGGCGTGCGGCTTTTTTTGTGAAGAAGCCAGCCACTTTTCATTTTTGAAAGCGGTGACTCTTGACTTTGGAAAAATAGTTTGTTACGCTTATTGCTAACTTTAGAGGGGGTGGTAAACGAATGTCAAGCGACTCGAGTGACGGTGAGCAGAAACACTATTTTGACTTGCCTTACTTTTTAATTGAATAGGAGACAAACAACAGCGCGTTATTTAGGAGCAGTTTCTAAATAAGGGGCTTATTTGTGTTATCCATCAATGAAAAAGAAAAGGAAGAAGAAAAAAATGAATAAAAAAGAGTTTCAGTTATCAGTGTCAGAAACAATCGAACAGTATCAGGTGCCGTCAATCGATCAAGGATTAGATGAGGCGCAAGTAACCGAGCGGTTAGAAACCTACGGATTGAACCAATTAGCGGTTAAAAAAACCGCCAAGTGGCGTTTGCTGCTGCGACAATTCCATAACACGATCATCTACATTTTGATTTTCTCCGCCATCTTAACGCTGCTGATGGGGCATTTCTCTGATGCCGTGATCATTGGCATCGTCGTACTGGTCAATGCGTTGATCGGTTATTACCAAGAAGCCAATGCTTCCGATGCGTTAGAACGAATCAAAGAGATGCTATCAGCAGAAGCCACGGTCTATCGGAATGGGATTCGGCAAGATATTCCAGCTGCCGAAGTCGTTCCAGGGGATGTCGTATTCCTAGAAGCTGGTGACAATGTGCCCGCAGATCTGCGGATCATCGAAGCCGACAACTTGCGTATCCAAGAATCCGCCTTGACTGGTGAAGCCGATTCGGTGGAAAAAATAACAGATGCCTTAATGGATGAAGCAACTCCATTAGCGGAACAACGGAATTTGGCGTTTGCTTCGACTTCCGTGACGTCAGGAAGCGGGAAAGGGATCGTGATCGCTACTGGCGTCAAGACTGAAATTGGGAAAATCTCAGCTGAAGTCAATCAAACGGAAGAACGAAAAACGCCATTGATGAAAGAGATCGATGGACTGGGGAAAGGCATCACCTACGTGATCATGGGCGTGGCGGTCTTGCTATTTGTCGTCAGCTTGTTCCAGCAAACCTATGCGATCTCTGTCTTATCCTTAGCCGTTGTCACCATGATCGTCGGCTCGATCCCAGAAGGATTGCCAGCAACGACCTCGGTGGTTTTGGCGATGGGTGTCAGCGACATGGCAAAAAACAAGCACACCATCATCAAAACGCTGCCAGCGGTTGAAACGCTAGGCTCAGTGGATGTGATCGCGACGGATAAAACAGGTACCCTGACCAAAAATGAAATGACGGTCAAAGACATCGTATTGGCTGAGCAGGAATATGAAGTGACGGGTGACGGCTATGCGCCGGTGGGAGAAATTCGTCCAAAGCAGGAGGAGGTCCACGCGCAAGACACCTTGCAGTTGTTTTTGGAAGCTGGTTACGAAGCCAACGATACGGTACTGGTCCCAGAAGGAAATCACTGGACGATCAATGGGGAACCAACAGACGGCTCCTTTTTGACGCTGTATCATAAGCAGTTTGCCTATCCGCAAGCACCTGCTTACCAAGAGCTGGATATGCTGCCCTTTGATTCGGACAACCGCTACATGGCGAAACTAGTGGCAAACCCTGCGGGGGAACGCTTGCTATTTGTTAAAGGCTCCCCAGATAAATTGTTTGAAATGGTGCAAAAACAAGCGGCGCCTTTTGATGAAGCCTATTGGACAGGCCATGTCCGCCGCTTGTCGGCAGAAGGCAAACGAGTGGTAGCGGTGGGCTATCAGAAAGTTTCGATCGATCACATTGATGAAACGATTTTTGAGCAAGGGCTGCAATTACTAGGGATCGCTGGGATCATCGATCCGCCGCGAGAAGAAGTGATTGCCTCCCTGAAGGAAATGAACCAAGCCGGTGTTCAAGTGAAAATGATCACTGGCGATCACCCTCTGACCGCCAAAGCGATTGGGGAAAAGCTTGGCTTAGCGGATGAAATTCACGTCGTGACTGGTGCCGAGTTGGATCAGATGAGCGAAGCTGAATTTCAAGATGCTGCCTTGACGAATCAAGTCTTTGCACGAACCACGCCGAAAAATAAATTGGACATTATCAAAGCGCTGCAAGCTAAAGGCAAAGTCACGGCGATGACAGGGGACGGTGTCAACGATGCCCCTGCGTTGAAGCGGGCGGATATCGGTGTAGCGATGGGGATCAGCGGCACGGATGTAGCCAAAGATTCTGCTGATATGATCTTGACCGATGACAATTTCGGTACCATGTCCTTAGCGATTCGCGAAGGACGCAGGATCTATGACAACATCAAAAAGAGCATTCTGTTTCTGTTGCCGACATCTTTTGCCGAAGGGCTGATCATTGCCTTTACGATCATGATGCAAAAAGAATTGCCGCTGCAGGCGACACAACTGCTGTGGATCAACATGGTTTCTGCTATTACGATCCAGTTTGCGTTTATCTTTGAACCAGCAGAGTCTGGGATCATGAGCCGCAAACCGCGAAAGACAGGCAATAAATTGTTGAATCGCCACGATATTTGGCAGATGGCGTATGTGTCGATCTTGATGGCAGTCATCAGTTTGATCGCTCATGACTGGCTCTTGCTGCAAGGCGTCAGCGAAGCCGTTGCTAGTACCATGATGGTCAATATCGTGGTCTTAAGTAAGATTTTCTATTTATTCAACATCCGTACCAGTGCACCAGCGTTTTCTAAAGCTTCCTTCACCAATCCAAAAGCGTTCGTGATCATTGGTGTGATGCTAGTTCTGCAACTGTTATTGACCTATGTTCCATTTATGCAAAGCGCCTTTCATACGGAGGACATGTCCTTGATCGGCTGGGTCATCTCAGCAGCTTCTGGGATGGTCGTCTTACTCGTGACGGAGTTTGATAAATGGCTTCGTTCGAGAAAAAATATTTAACCTAGGTTTTCTTGTGTTTTTTTACAGGCAAAATCGCCTTGCTGCAGCTTAGTAAAATGGCGGAACGACAAGGGGTTTCTGCTGTCGCTGCTTTTGGGTTGCCAAAAGAAAAAGCCAAGAGGAATTCCTATCGGCTTGTAATCAGGCCTATTGACAAACAAAAATGGTCGGGCTAAAATGCACATGAATTGAATAGTATTCTTCGGGGCAGGGTGTAATTCCCGACCGACGGTGACAAGCGCAATGCTTGAAGTCCGTGACCCGCATAGCTATGCGGTGGAGCCAGTGTGAATCTGGCACCGACAGTGAAAGTCTGGATGGGAGAAGAGAAACCACAAAATTTCAAGGGGCGCAGTGCGTCTAAAATTGATTTTTTGCCGGTCTTGTTTGTCTATGCCTCGTGAGATTCTCACGAGGCATTTTTTTATTGAAAGGAGGAAGGAAGATGCATAACGAATACATGCGTTTGGCGATCGCAGAAGCCAAAAAAGGGCGTTACCAAACCTTTACCAATCCGCTAGTGGGCGCTGTGATCGTCAAAGAGCAACGGGTCATTGCCAAAGGGGCTCACTTAGTCTATGGGCAGCCCCATGCGGAACGAAACGCCATCGAACAATGCCATTCCTCCGAAGACCTAATCAATTCGACTTTATACGTGACGTTAGAACCTTGCAACCATCAAGGAAAACAGCCGCCTTGCACCCAGCTGATCATCGACAGCGGCATCAAAAAGGTAGTCATCGGCCAGTTAGACCCTAACCCGATCGTGGCAGGACAAGGCAAGCGCTTTTTAGAAGAACAGGGCATCGACGTGTTGGTGGGCATCGAAGAAACAGCGGTGCGCCGTTTGAATCCACACTATAATTTTTACCATCAGCATCAGCGACCTTACGTGGCGTTGAAGCAAGCGATCACTTTAGATGGCCGGATCGCTCATGATGCGTTAACCCGCAGTGCGATCACTGGTTCAGCGGTTTGGCAAAACGTCCATCAAGAACGTGGAGACTATCAAGGAATCTTAGTGGGCAGTCAGACGGTGTTGACGGATGATCCCACGTTATTGACCACGGTTGAAACCAGCTTTCCGCCGATTCGCATCGTGTTAGACCGTCGGGGGCGAACGCTGTCGCAACCCCATTTGGCAATGTTTGCCGATGATTCGGCACCTGTGTGGATTTTTACGCAGCAGACAACTGTCAGTGATTTGCCAGCTCATGTGTCAGTGATCCAGCTGGAAGAGTTGACAATTGTTGCATTGCTGAAGGAGCTTGCCGCACGACAGGTCCAATCGCTATACGTAGAAGGAGGCGCTGCGATCCATGATGCCTTTTTAGCCAGCGGACTGTGGCAAGAAAGCATTACCTATGTGGCGCCAAAGTTTCTTGGGGGCAATAGTCTCGCAAGTTTTACCAGTGAGCGTACCCCGAAACAGCTGCAGCAGCTAACAGAGGTGACGGTGACTGCAGTTGGGGAAGATGTTTGCATCCGAGGAAGGAGACCAGAGGAATGTTCACAGGATTGATTCAGGAAAAAGGCCGCATCAAAGAGATCCGCAAGCAAAGCCGCACGATCCAGCTAACTTGCAGTGCGTCCGAAGGATTACTGGCGGATTACCAAATCGGAGACAGTATGGCGATCAACGGGACGTGTTTGACGGCGATCGCCAAACAAGCGACGACGTTTACGGTGGATATCATGCCAGAAACCTTTCAACGAACGACCTTTAAACAACTCTCGGTGGGTGCCGAAGTCAATTTGGAGCGAGCGATGGCAGCAACGCAGCGTTTTGAAGGCCACTTTGTCGCAGGCCACATTGATGTAACGACCCGTTTGATCCAGAAAAAGCAGTTGGAAAATGCCTTGATCTTGACGTTTGCTTACCCTGTCAGTGTGCAAGGGGAAATCATTCCGCAAGGGTCGATTGCGATCAATGGCGTCAGTTTGACGGTTACCCAAACGACGGCACAGGCATTTTCCGTTAGCTTGATCCCCCATTCCAAAGACCAGACGACGCTGGGGCAGTTGAAACAAGGGGAGTGGGTCAATATCGAGACGGATATGATCGGGAAATATGTCAAATACCAACGAAAATGAAAGAAGGCAGACGATGCATAAAGTAGAACAAGCAGTGGAATGGTTAAAAAAAGGCGGCTTAGTGATTGTCGCCGATGATGAAAATCGGGAATCAGAAGGAGATTTGATTGGGATCGCTGAATACGCAACGCCAGAATCTGTCAATTTTATGGCGACTTATGGCCGCGGCTTGATCTGTGCACCCATCTCACAAGCGATCGCTGAAAAGCTGGCATTGCCTGAGATGACCGCCAATAATACGGATGCCTTTGGCACCGCGTTTACCATCAGTGTCGATCACGTGACGACGAGTACGGGAATTTCTGCGAAAGACCGGGCAGTGACGATTGAAAAATTGGCTGATCCAGCGTCACAAGCTGCGGATTTTTATCGCCCTGGCCATATCTTCCCATTGACCGCTCAACCTGGCGGCGTGTTGGAACGCAGAGGACATACAGAAGCGGCTGTGGATTTAGCAAAGCTTGCTGGCAGCGTGGAAGCAGCCTACATTTGTGAGATTTTAAATGAAGATGGCACGATGGCTCGGGTCCCAGAATTGAAAAAATTAGCAGAAAAATGGCAGCTGCCGTTTTTGACCATTGATGAGTTGGCGGAATATCTACGAGGAACCACGCCTATCACGGTGGATCTGCCAACGGCTTATGGGGCGTTCCAATTGACCTTATTTGAAGATGAGTTCGGCAATGAACACCTTTTACTAGCCAAAGGCGAGATTCAACATACTACCGAGCCGCTGTTACTACGGATCCATTCAGAGTGTTTAACAGGCGACGTCTTCGGCTCTCATCGCTGTGATTGCGGCGAACAGCTGCAAGAAGCGATGCGGCAGATCGAAGCAAAAGGCCGCGGTGCGATTTTGTATCTACGCCAAGAAGGCCGCGGTATTGGCTTGCGGAACAAGCTCCGTGCCTATCAGCTGCAGGAACAAGGCATGGATACTTATGAAGCAAATATTGCATTAGGGTTTGCAGCAGATGCCCGTCATTACACGTTTGCCGCCGATGTTTTACGTTCCTTAGAAGTGCAGGAGATTCAATTGATGACCAACAACCCTGACAAAGTGAAGGAATTAGAAAGCTTAGGGATTAAGGTAGCAGAACGAGTACCGCTGGAGATGCCTGCGCATAAAGAAAATAGCAGCTATTTGAAAACGAAGAAAGAAAAGTTTCACCATTACCTATCTATTTAATCAACCAAAGGAGAATGAGCGATGACAGTATTTGAAGGAACGTTTCAGGGAGAGGCAGTCAAAGTAGGGATCGTAGTCTCACGATTCAACGAGTTTATCACTTCCAAGTTAGTGGAAGGCGCCAAAGACAATTTGTTGCGTCATGGAGTCAAGTCAGAAAACATCGACGTGTATTGGGTACCAGGTGCTTATGAGATTCCGTATATTACCAAAAAAATCGTTGACCACAAGCAATACGATGGGATCGTGACATTAGGTGCCTTGATTCGCGGAGCAACGACCCACTATGAATTGATCTCAAATGAAGTGGCGAAAGGCGTAGCCCAAATTGGTCTGAATGCCGACATTCCGATCATGTTTGGTGTGTTGACGACTGAAACGATTGAACAAGCCATTGAACGGGCGGGAACCAAAGCTGGCAACAAAGGCAGCGAAGCCGCTCAAGGTCTTTTGGAGATGATTTCGTTGAATCAGCAAATCCTTGGCAACGCATAGGTTTCACGTTCGAACAAAGGGAAGCTAGCAAGAAAAAGCCTGCCTGAGCATAGGCATCAGACTGGAGACAGACTTCGTACAAAATGAAGTCTGTCTTTTTTTCATCATAAAAAAAACACTTGATTATTATGCCAAAGGATTCGCTTCTTCACGGGTACCGTATTTTCGATAGGTCAATGGAGAGGAAAACGCCCAATCAATCACGAACATTAGAATAACTCTTATTTAAGGAAATTTTCAGAAAATTATTTACATTTCACAAAAGGTTCCTTATAATGACTCTATTAATTGAGAGTGATTCTCATTTGCAAATAGATGTCAAAGCAGCACATGGCTTTGGCGCTTTTCATGAGAAGAACTGTTATAAGCGAAAAAACGCACAGATGCTTCTTTTATGATGGTGGCGAGGCAACAGTCAAGGTTGTTTTTGCTGTGAAATTAGGAGGGGGTCGTGCTGAATAAAGGAGAATCACATGTCGGTAGGGTTGATTAAATCAAATCGTTGGATGGTTTCGACAATCATTTGCTGTGTTTTAGTTGTCGCCATTCTCTTATCTGCAGGAGTTGCTTTGGCAAACGGTCAAGCCAATATCACCCTTGGCGAAGTTTACCAAATTCTCTTCTATAAAATCAGCCATGGATTGGTTGGTGATCTTTCAGGCATTTCAGACGCAAACATCAATATCGTCTGGTTTGTTCGGGCACCGCGGGTCTTGCTCTCTATTTTTGTGGGCATGGGGTTAGCGATCAGCGGGGCAGTGATGCAGGCAGTGGTCCAAAATCCGCTGGCAGATCCCTATATCCTTGGGATCTCTTCTGGCGCATCCTTAGGGGCGACCTTCGCCATCTTAGTCGGTTTTGGCGGCTCGGCGCTAGTCTTGCAGCTGGGCTTATCGTTTGGTGCCTTTGCAGGAGCGGGGATTGCCACCATTTTGGTGCTGCTGCTTGCTAGTATCGGTGGGAAAATGACTTCCACAAAACTCGTGCTGTCGGGGACGATCGTCAGTGCCTTATGCAGCTCTGTTTCAAACTTGATCATCTATCTGGCTAGCAATGCAGAAGGGATGAAGACTGTGGCGTTTTGGTCGATGGGCAGCTTAGCCTCGGCTTCTTGGAACAAATTAGGCTTTATCGTGGTTCTGGTTTCTTTGATCACGCTGTTCTTCCTGACGCAATACCGTGTTTTGAATACGCTTTTGCTGGGAGATGAAGTTGCTTCCACCTTAGGGGTCAAGCTGACTTTCTATCGTCGTTTTTACATGCTGCTAGCAGCGCTATTAACCAGTATCATCGTTGCGAATTCTGGTATGATCGGCTTTGTCGGCTTGATTATTCCTCATATCGTACGTGGAGTCAGCGGGTCGGATCATCGCCTGTTGATGCCTTTGACCGCTTTGACAGGCGCGTTGTTTTTGATTTGGGCGGATGTGATCGCCCGCTCGACTCTGCAAGGAGTCGAACTGCCGATCGGGATCATTACAGCGCTGATCGGTGCACCGATCTTTATCTATATCATTGTCAAACGGCAATACAACTTTGGGGGGTGACGGAATGAAATTAGCAGTTGAAAAGCTCAATCTGACGATCGGGGATCAGCAGATACTAAAAGACATCTCCGTCCAAACCGCACAGGGGCAATTTGTCGGCTTGATTGGTTCCAACGGCAGCGGCAAATCTACATTGTTAAAAGCTATCTACAAAACATTGAAACCTGACAGCGGCGACATTTATTTGGGTGAGATGAATATTTTGAAAAGTTCCGAAAAAAAAGTCGCCCAGCAAGTCAGCGTCGTCAGTCAGTTCAATGAGTTGAGCTTTGATTTAACAGTAGAACAGATGGTGCTTTTAGGCCGCACGCCCCACAAGGGTTTGTTGGAACAAGACACCAAAGCCGATCATGAGCTGGTCACTGAAGCCTTAGCCAAAACAGGGTTAAGTGCCTACAGAAAACGCAGCTATCTCTCATTATCAGGAGGCGAAAAACAGCGGGTCGTCCTTGCTCGTGCCATCACCCAAGAACCGAAATTTATGATTCTCGATGAGCCGACCAATCATTTGGATATCCGATATCAACTGGAGATCTTAGAAACCGTCAAGCATCTGAAGATTGGCTTGTTGGCGGCGCTGCACAATTTGGAACAAGCAGCTAACTATTGCGACATC
Source organism: Enterococcus sp. 5B3_DIV0040 (assembly GCF_002140755.1). Taxonomy (NCBI): domain Bacteria; kingdom Bacillati; phylum Bacillota; class Bacilli; order Lactobacillales; family Enterococcaceae; genus Enterococcus; species Enterococcus sp. 5B3_DIV0040. The sequence goes on along the minus strand of NZ_NGLC01000002.1, from coordinate 58,343 downwards.
ATCTATGCCTTAAAAGATGGTCGGGTCGTAGGGTATGGCGAACCAGAAACGTTGCTGACAGAAGAACTGATCGAAGAAATCTATGGCGTGAAATGCAGTATTTACCATCATCCGATCACAGGCGGATTAGGGTTTCATTATTATTTTGAAAAGGAGCAAACAGATGAATAAATGGGGAAAAATGATTGGGGTAGGATTGGCAGTCTTTACATTAAGCGCTTGCGGCAATACGAAGGATGAAGGAACTTCGGCTTCTTCCTCACAGACAGAAAGTACGTATCCCTTAACCATCAGCAACTACACCAAAGCAGAGGGCGGCACGCAGTGGACTGCCAAGGACCAAACCTTTAATGAGGCACCAAAAAAAGTCGTAGCCAACACACGACCAGCAGCGGAATTGCTGCTGCATCTCGGCCTCAAGGATCAGATTGCGGGTGTCGGTGCAACCTTTGGTGCCGCCGATGAGGAAGTTGCTGCTGATTATGCAGAACTAAACGACCTTGGCAGTGACTATATCAGTAAAGAAACGGCGCTAAGTGTGGATCCAGATTTGATTTTTGGTCGCGGGGGACTTTTCGATAACCAAGATTGGGGCGTCGGCACCGTTGATTCCTTGAACGAGATGGGTATTCCGACTTACGTCCAAGAAACCTCTGTCACTGGGGCGACATTTGATTCCGTTTATCAAGACATTGAAAACCTTGGTAAGCTCTTCAATGTCCCTGAGGCAGCCGCTGCTTTTGAAAAAGAATTAAAGGATCGCCAGAGTGCCTTGGAAGAAAAAGTAGCAGACAAAGAAGAGCAAACCTTTGCCCATCTCTTTATGTCTGATCCAAGTGTGGTCAGTGTCTATGCCGCTCAAGATGAGTCTTTTTTCAACAGCAACTTTGACATGATCAAACTGAACAATGTGTTTCAAGACTATTCAGGAGAAGTCAGTGTCGAAACCTTGATCGAAACGGATCCCGATGTCTTGATCGTCGGCGACTGGTCAACGATCGAAGGCAGTGTTTCTGGTCAAGAAATCATTGAAGGCTTGTACAAAAATGACAAACTCTCCAGCATGAAAGCCATCAAAAACAAACAAGTCTACAGCATGGACTACAATTATCTCTTTGGCTACGGCTACCAAGCCTTGACTGGATTGGAAGAACTGGTAGAGCAAATGGCACAATAAGCACCTCCTACTGCATAAAAAGGAGAACCAACTTTTTATATAATAGAAGAAAACCAACGTTTCACTGGCCGATCGACCACAGAAACGTTGGTTTTTTGTATTTGGGAAAAGCAACCTTTGCCGCTGCCCGTTCCGCAACAAGTAGCCCGTTAGCTGTTTTTTTCTGTCACGTGGTCCATTTGATAGCGAGATAATAGCTTCTCTTTGTGTTTTTGCATGATCGTTTCTAGAGAAATATCATATTTATCGGCGAGAATAAATAAGTTATCCAGTACATCACCCAATTCTTCCGTCAGGTTTGCCAGTTTTTCTTCTGGCAAGCCTTCTTGTTCATCGGGACGGTCGCGACCGATCTCCAATGTCCGAATGGCACGGCTCACTTCACCGACTTCCTCTGCTAAAAAATTCGCCCGAATAAACGGATCGTACTGATACCAGTTGCGGGCTTTGTAGAAGTCACTGATAAATCGTTGATACTCCTCAATGTTCATAAATTTTTTTCCATCCTTTCCCAGAACCTTTATCAGAATCATGATATACTATTTCAAAATGATTGAGAAGGATGATGGAGAGTTTTATGAAAATTGCAGTCTATTGTGGTGCCAGTGTCGGTAATGAACCTAGTTTTGCAACAGCCGCCCAAGAATTGGGGCAGTGGATCGCCTCACGAAAAAATACGCTGGTTTATGGTGGCGGAAAAGCGGGCTTGATGGGCGTATTGGCAGATGCTGTCTTAGAAAATGGCGGTCAGGTGATCGGGGTGATCCCAATCTTTTTAAAAGATCGGGAACTAGCACATCCTAGATTGACCGAGCTCCATGTCGTCGAGACGATGTCAGAAAGAAAACGGAAAATGTTCGAATTATCTCAGGCCTTTGTCGCACTACCAGGCGGTCCTGGTACGCTGGAAGAAATCACGGAGATGATCTCATGGTCAAGAATCGGTCAGAACCCGAATCCGTGTGCTTTTTATGATGTGAACAATTTTTACCGCGCAACGAGAGCCTTGTATGACAATATGGTGGAAAATGAGTTCTTGACGCAGGCCGATCGCGAAAAAATTGGCTTTGCGCAAACAACGAAGGAGCTTGAAGCCTTTATTCAAGCCTACGAACCGCCAGTTATTCGGCAGTATTAATAAGCAATCGATTAAATCCTATCATAGTTCTCTAGTTTAATGAATGAGGAGGAGAGAAGTAATGCTAGAATGGCAAGATTATTTTGAATCCCATATTTTGGAAAGAGGAAAAGAGTATTATTTAAGCGGTTGTGTGGCGCGACTGAGAGCGGATGATCAGCTTATTCTGGCCGAAGTATTCGGCACAGAGCTTTATGAAGTAGAAATTGCGCTAAAACAGGGCAAGGTCGTGGAGGAATTTTGTAATTGTCCTCACTTTGCGGCTGGTTTTAATTGCAAACATCTTGCGGCTGTTTTATTCGCCTATACGAGAGCGAAAGAAAAGAATAAGCCGCTGACTCCCCCAAAACGTAAAGGACGCCGTGAGGTCTATCAGAAGCTGGTGGATCAGCTAGATGAAGCAGATATGCGGCAGATTTTACTCAGTTTGATGGTTGACGATACTTCTGTAGCCCTTTTTGTGAAGAACGTTGTATCGGATAGCGAAGATGATTTCGCTGAGGAGAAAGAAGTAGAAGCTTGGGATGACTGGGATGAAGAAGAGGAAGATTGGGAAGAAGAATGGGAGGATGACTGGGAAGCTTAAATGGAAATTTCGTACTAGGTCTGATACGCGTATCTTGCTCTTTTGCTTCTTTGACGCATTCTTAGTATAATGGGGTTTGTTTTGCAAGTGGGGTCATAAGATAAGATCCTTGGACAAAGAAATGGAGCGTAAATCATGACAACAAATTTTTGGGCTGAATTGCCGAAGCCTTTTTTTATCCTAGCACCAATGGAAGATGTCACCGATGTCGTTTTTCGGCATGTCGTTCAAGCTGCCGGCGCACCAGATGTTTTCTTTACGGAATTTACCAATTCCGATAGTTACTGCCATCCAGAAGGACGCGACAGTGTGCGAGGACGTTTAGTCTTCACCGAAGATGAGCAACCGATGGTGGCCCACATTTGGGGCGACAAGCCAGAGTATTTCCGTGAGATGAGTATCGGCTTAGCGGAGATGGGCTTTAAAGGGATCGACTTAAATATGGGCTGTCCAGTGCCGAACGTTGCTGGACGAGGCAAAGGTAGCGGCTTGATCTTGCGACCAGAAGTTGCTGCTGAGCTGATCCAAGCAGCCAAAGCTGGCGGTCTGCCGGTCAGTGTCAAGACTCGTCTGGGCTATACCGAACTAGGGGAGATGGAAGCTTGGTTGACCCATGTCCTGCAACAGGATATCGCCAACCTTTCGATCCATTTGCGAACCCGCAAAGAAATGAGCAAGGTCGATGCCCATTGGGAATTGATTCCTGAAGTGGTTGCCTTGCGGGATAGAATCGCCCCACAAACGAAGCTGACGATCAACGGCGATATCCCTGATCGTACCAAAGGTTTAGAGCTAGCAGAAAAATATGGCGTAGACGGAATCATGATCGGTCGGGGTATTTTCAAGAATCCCTATGCCTTTGAAAAAGAACCGAAAGAGCATACCTCAGAAGAGCTATTAGGCTTGTTGCAGCTGCAATTAGACTTGCAGGACCATTACGCCAAAATGGTGCCACGCTCGATCGCAGGATTGCATCGTTTCTTTAAAATCTATGTCAAAGGCTTCCCTGGAGCCAGTGATTTGCGGGCAAAATTGATGAATACTAAATCAACGGATGAAGTTCGGCAACTGCTGGCAGAGTTTGCTGAGAAAAAGAACCACGAGGAAAGTATTGAAGCGTAAGTTTCAATGCTTTTTTTGTTTTTGGTTGCTGTACCCGCTCTCATTGTCAATCCTTTCTTGACAATAGATAGGTACCTATGTAAAATGGAGAGCGGACTTTTAACTAGGTACCTATCTAAATAGTGAAGAGGCGAAAGGAGCTGAAGGTCGATGGTTTCCGAACAAGAAATCGTGGAACGATTGTTTGAAGTGTATAAATTAAATCGGCGGTATGCGGAACAAAAATATGGGCGTTTTATGCCAGGTCGGGGACAGTTCAATTGCCTACTGGTATTGGACGAAAAAGGGACGTTGACCCAAAAAGATCTCGCCGCGTATTTAGCGATTCGCTCGACATCCACTGGCGAGCTACTAAAAAAACTGGCTGAAAAAGGGCTGATCCAAAAAGAAGTCGATCCGAAAGATAAACGCAGCCATCTGATTTCGCTGACGGAAGCAGGCAAGGAAGAGGCACAGCGAATGAAAGAAAAACGCAGTAAGGCGCACCAAGAAATGCTGACCTATTTGACGGCAGAAGAAAAACAAGCCTTTGGTCAAGCCTTAGCAAAAATCGAACAGTTTTATCTTGAGAAGGAGGCGGACGTTGATTGAGTGAAACAGTCCAACGAACGGAACGTCAGCGGACGCTGATTTTTATTAATTTAATGATTACATGTATTGCCGTATCCATGTTGGCGACTGCCTTGACGACGGCTTTACCCGCCATCGTCACTGACCTGCAGATTTCCGTCACTACGGGACAATGGCTGACTAGCGGTTATTCCTTGGCGATGGCGATCGTTATGCCCTTGACGGCATATCTTATGAATCGTGTGGCAACCAAAAAGCTGTATCTCGCTGCCTTAGGAATTGCGTTGGTGGGCTTGCTGCTTTGTGCTGCAGCTCCCAATTTTCTAGTCATGATGCTTGCTCGTATTTTGCAGGCCGTAGGCAATGGAATCTTGACCGCAATGGCGCAAGTGATCCTCTTATCGATCTATCCGATCAATCGTATCGGTGTCGTGATGGGCTGGTATGGACTATCGATCACCGCGGCACCCGTGATCGCACCGACTCTTGCTGGGGTGATCGTGGACCGCTTGAACTGGCATGCGATTTTTTATATCGTTGCCGTGATCGTTTTGATTTCACTGATTTGGGCCATAAAGGTTTTTGATGATGTGTTGCCAGTAAGCAACAGCAAATTTGATCAGACCTCTTTTGTTTTGAGTGCCTTCGCCTTTGGTGGGATTACTTTAGGTTTTGGCAATATCGGCAGCTATGGCTTTTTCAGCTTACCCGTTTTAGGAACCTTAGGGCTCGGTTTGGTAGCAGGGATCTTCTTTGTCTTCCGTCAGTTAAGAGCGGAAACTCCATTTTTGGATCTGCGGGTCTTAAAAACAAAAGAGTATGCCATCAGTGTCTTTGGCAGTATCATGCTTTACTTGGTCTTGATGGGTTCGGCGATGCTGATGCCGCTATACGTGCAGTCGATTTTAGGCAAATCAGCGACGATTTCGGGATTAGTCGTTTTGCCAGGCTCTCTGGTCTCGGCTTTCTTAAGTCCCGTGGCTGGGCGAATCTATGACAAAGTCGGCATCCGTTTGTTGACGCTTTTTGGCGGCGGCTCACTGGTCTTGAGCAACATCGGCATGTATTTTATCCATATGCACACGGGTATTTGGGTAGCAGTGGTTTTGAACATGCTGCGCTGTGCCGCCACAGGTTGTTTGTTGATGCCCTTCGTGACATGGGGAAATAAAAATATTCCGCCGCAGCTGACGGCGCATGGAACAGCGTTATTGACTTCTTTGCGGACTGTGGCAGGCGCCATCGGGACAGCACTATTTGTCGGGATCATGAATAGTGTGGCGCAAAAAAGCACGACCTTAACAGGAACAAGTGCACTGCTTCATGGGATGAATGTTTCTTTCTTATTGATGACGATCGCTTCTGGACTGCTGTTTGCAACGGGGCTATTCTTGATTCGTGATCAGAAGCCAGAAGCCGTTTGGCTAGAAGGGGCAGAAGAACCACTGGAATAAAGAGGGGCACCTTTCTTTGAAGGGTGCTTTTCTTGATTTATTTCATGAAACTCTATGAAAAACCAAAAAATTCGATATAATAAGATAACTTATGGTTTAGGAGGAGTATTTTTTTTCATTAAAGGCTTGCTTTAATGGAAAAAAATCAGGGAGAAAATGAAGAATAAAGGCGTTTATTTTGGATTGTCTGCCTATGTCTTGTGGGGCTTGGTCACACTATATTGGAAAATAATCGTTGGGGTTTCGCCATTAGCAACGATGTGCTACCGAATCGTGTGGTCCTTTGTTTTTATGGTGTTGTTTATCGTGCTTTCTGGGAAGAAAACGCAATTTTTACAAGAAGCGCGTCTGCTGTGGAAGAACAAAGCATTTGCTGGACTGATCGTTTTAGCTTCTGTGCTGATCTCCATCAACTGGTTCACCTTTATCTTCGCGGTGAGTGCGGGCCACGTGATGCAAGCCAGCTTAGGCTATTATATTAATCCGCTTGTCAATGTCTTGTTAGCGACCGTTTTTTTGAAGGAACATCTTAGTCGTACTGGCATGCTGGCGTGTCTGCTGGCAAGTATCGGGGTGATCTTATTATCGATCCAAACAGGAACGATTCCTTATGCCTCACTGATCATGGCCTTTTCCTTTAGTACGTATGGCTTGATCAAAAAAAGGATCCCCATTAGTTCGGTTACTGGGTTAACGATCGAAACGATGGTGATTTTCCCCTTTGCGCTCGTGTATATTTTAGGATTTTCAACCGTCGGCTTTATGAATTATCCCTTGCAAACCAATCTCTTATTGATGGGTGCTGGGATCGTGACGGCTATTCCGCTGCTTCTGTTTGCGGAAGCCGCGAAAAATGTTTCTTACATTACGCTTGGGTTTATTCAATACGTCAACCCGACAATCATGCTTTTGTTAGCCATCTTTTTGTTTCACGAAACCTATTCACTGGCCCAATTTTCCGCCTTTGCGTTTATTTGGCTGGGGATCGCTGTCTTCACCTATGGTACGTTAGGAACGGCGATGAAAGAGCGGCGCATGGGACAGCAAAGAAAGCAACTTTGATACATCAGGAATGGCTGCAGCTGGGCCGTTCCTTTTTTTATTAAAAAACAAAGCATTTTAGGTAGTGAAGGATGTTGCAAGGAGAACCCTTCAATGGTATAACAAAGGAAAAACCCGTTGTAGAAATTCTGCTTGAAAAGGGTTGCATCTGCCACAGGGGTGTGTTATTATTCTTTCAGTTACAAGGATTGTTACTGTTCGGCAGGCAAAACCAGAATTGACCGCAGCGCGCTAACGGGGAGATTCTAGGTTTTTTTATTTTGGAGTGAGGGAAAGCGATGATTATTGGAAAAATTTTAAATAATAATGTCGTCATCTCGACCAATGATGCCGGTCAGGAAGTGATCTATATGGGTCGCGGCATTGCGTTTAAGAAAAAAGTCGGCGATCCAGTGGATGAAGCCTTTGTCGAAAAAGAATTTGTGTTAAAGGATACCTTTACTGCAAATCAGTTTCAGCAATTGTTTTCAGACATTCCTGTGGAAGAAGTCGAAGCTGTCAAGCAAGTGGTGGATGATGCGGAAGCATCCTTGGGGATCGAGCTGTCGCCAAATATTTATTTGACCCTGACCGACCATATCCATTATGCGCTGGTTCGGGCACGTGAAGGCATTGAGCTGCCGAATCCATTGTTGTTTGAGACCCGCAAGTTTTATCCGAAAGAGTATGCGGTTGCAGCAGATGCCGTTGCTTATTTTGAAAAAGTCTTCGGGATTACATTGCCAGAATCGGAGATCGGCTTTATCGCCTTTCATATCGTCAATAGCGAACAAGCCAATGGCACGATGGAAACCACGATGCAAGCGGTAGAAATCGTACGTGACGTACTGGCGATCATCAGTCGCTTTTATGGACGAGTCTTTAACCCAGATTCCTTGAATTATCAACGGATCACCACGCATTTGCAGTATTTTGCGCAGCGTTATTTAAGCGATGAACTTTCAGGGGAAAAAGATGAGTTTTTATTTGCCCTTGTGCAATCGAAGTACCCTAAAGCGTTTCAAACGGTCCAACGGATCAACGAGTACTTGATCAAAACCTACGACAAATCGATCGGTGAATCAGAAATGATCTACTTAACGATCCACATCGAACGTGTCGTCAATGATCAAACCAATTAACATTCAATCATTAACGGATTGTTACTGTCAGGCAGGCAATACCCAGATTGAAAAGACAACAGTCAGCGAGGAAAAAACTCGTTAGACGGTCGTTTTTTCAATCTGGGTTTTTTTATAAAAAAAAGGAGTGTTGAAAAAATGAGTTCAAATAAAGAAATTGCCGTTCGCGTCCTTGATGCGGTGGGCGGCAAAGAAAATGTCAACAGCGTGGTGCATTGTGCGACCCGCTTGCGTTTCAAATTAAAAGATGAGCACAAAGCGGATACGGCACGCTTGAATCAAGACGACGATGTGATCCAAGTCGTTCAAAGCGGCGGACAATACCAAGTGGTGATCGGCAGTCATGTCAGTGACGTTTACCGTGAATTGAATGGAGTAGCGAACTTTGATGGCGAAGCAGACAGCAAAGGCGACAAAGGCAATTTGTTGAATCAACTGGTGGATATTATTTCGTCGATCTTTACGCCATTTTTAGGCGCAATGGCAGGTGCCGGGGTCTTAAAAGGATTCTTGACGCTGGCAGTCACCTTGAATTGGTTAGCGGCTGATTCTGGGGTCTACACCGTATTGTATGCGATTGCCGATGGGTTATTTACCTATTTACCAGTGATGTTGGCTTTTACTGCAGCGAAGAAGTTTCGTACCAATGAATTTCTAGCGGTTTCCTTAGCGATGGCGTTGGTTCATCCAGACATCACCGCTTTAGCTGGGCAAACCTTGAGTTTCTTAGGCCTTCCGGTCATTATTGGTGCGAGTGCTTATACGTCTTCCGTCATTCCGATTATATTAGCGGTCTTTTTACAAAGCTATGTGGAGCGTTTCTTTAAAAAAGTCATTCCTAGCTTCTTACAGATCATCTGTGTGCCTTTAGCGGTCTTCTTGATCATGGCGCCATTGACCTTTATTGTCGTCGGTCCACTAGGAACGATTTTAGGAAACTTGTTAGGTAGTGCCTATGACAGCATTTACCACTTCAGCCCACTGATCGCTGGGGCTGTCATGGGTGGTTTATGGCAAGTCTTTGTGATGTTTGGCATGCACTGGGGCTTTGTACCGATCATCATGTTGAATCTCAGCCAAACTGGTGTCGATACCATGGTACCAATGCTATTGCCAGCTGTCCTTTCTCAAGGGGGTGCAGCGCTAGCAGTGTTCTTTATGACAAAAAATGTGAAATTGAAAGGCTTGGCCCTTTCTTCAACAATCACCTCAATTTTTGGGATCACAGAACCGACGGTGTACGGGGTGACTTTGCCATTGAAAAAACCATTTATCGCCGCGTGTATCAGTGGTGCCCTCGGTGGTGCCTTCATTGGCTTCAGCCAAGTCGAAAACTATACCTTTGGGTTAGTCAGCTTACTAAGTCTGCCGTCCTTTATCCCACAAGATACGAAAGATCTAAGTGGTCTGATCGCAGCTTCGATCGGCACGGCTATCGCTTTTGGCGCAGCGTTTGTCTTGACCTTCTTCTTACGTTTTGAAGATCAGCCAGCAACTGATGCCAGTGCAGCACCAGCAAAAGAGCCAGCAGCACCCACAGAGAGTTCGTCTAAAGAACGAGTGATCCTCAGCAGTCCGTTAGAAGGCAAAGTGGTTCCCTTAGCAGAAGTCAAAGACCAAGTCTTTTCTTCTGGTGCATTAGGAAAAGGTATCGCTATCGAACCGACCGTCGGGGCTTTATATGCGCCAGCAGATGGCACCATCACGACGCTCTTTCCTACTGGCCATGCCGTTGGTTTGACCACCACGGATGGAGCCGAAGTCTTGATGCATATTGGTATGGATACTGTGGAACTAGACGGCAAAGGCTTTGAGGTCTTTGTTAAACAAGACGATCAAGTCAAACGCGGCGATTTGTTAGTGAAGTTTGATCTAGATACGATCAAAGCAGCTGGCTTATCCACGATCACACCGATCGTTGTGACGAACACCCCGCAATATTTAGATGTGATGGATATGAACCAAACCGATGTCTTGCAAGGAGAAGACTTCTTAGCCATCGTGAAATAAGCAAAAGAAACCCGATCCTCGACTGAATATCAGCAAGGATCGGGTTTTTTGTAAGAAAATAAGGCGCAGTTGCCCTTCTCGCTTGCCTGACACGGTGGCAAACGCTTGTCACAGCGCGAGTTAAGAGCAAGACCAACATCAGGAATGCCTACTCAGGGAAAACCCGAACATTCTTGGGAACTGATCCTTACACATGGCTTAAATTTTCGGCAAGCGACTCTAAAGCGGGGAAATCGAGAATTGCATAGCCCTGTTTTTGTTTTTCAATCAGCTTGTCTTCTCGAAAGCTGGTAAAGGTTCGCAGCAGGTGGCGATAGCTGACATTCAAGATCGCCGCACAGGTGGTCAACTGGAAGGAGAAGTGTTGATTTTCTTGATGCGCAAGAATAAATTTGGCCAACCGTGTCTCTACAGGTTCCGTCAATGAATTCGCTAAGTTGATCCCCGAATTCAAGCGGGAACTGAGCAACTGACAGATGGTTTGCAAAAAGCGGACGTCTTGTTGCAAGGTGTTGCGGTAGCGATTCAAAGGGATGCAGACACAGACGCAAGCAGAAGCGGCTTTGACACTGCTTTTCGGCAAGAGTTCCCATAAAGAGGAAGCTTCTCCTAAAGGTGCAGCTGGCTTGGCGTAATCAATACAAATCGTTTGGGTATCCGAAGAGAAGGAATAGACCATCACGGTTCCTTCTACGAGAAAATACAAGTATTCAGAAGGCGTACCCGTTCGAATCAGGTGCTCTTCTTTTTCAAAGGAATGCAAAGTGGCCATCGCTAACAAATCATTGTCCATATAAGATTGCAGATCGAAGGTGTCAATGTAATTACTGAGGCGTACGGTATCATCGATTTTTTTCATGGAAATCAGCCACTCCTGAATGGTTTTCTTTAAGTATAGCTTAGTTCCCCTTTCGACTCAACACGAACGATAAATAAAATCTAATGTAAATTGTATGTAAAAATAAGGTAAAATAGGACATGTGTCACTTCATTTTGATGGGATACTTGGTATGATTTGAATGTAAGAAAGCGTCAAACCATTAGGAGGAGAAAAAATGCCATTGAAACGAATTGTTAAAGGAATGTTAGGAATTGCGTTAGTTGCCGCATTGACCGGCTGTGGGAATGGGAGCAGCAGCAGCGACAGCAGTGCCGCAGCCGAAAAAGAAAAGCTGGTGGTACAATTCGTACCGACCAATAATGACGGCTCGATGCAAGCCCAAGCAAAACCGTTTGCTGAGTATTTATCAAAAAAATTAGACCGTGAAGTAGAAGTAACGTTAGCAACGGATTATTCGACGATCGTAGAAGCGATGGCTTCTGGACAAGTTGATTTAGGGATCATGCCGCCAGCCGCTTATGTTCAAGCCAAAGACATGGATGCAGCTGAAGCGATTTTGACTTCTCAATTAGGTGCTTATGATCCAGAGACGGGCTTGCCATTAGAAGGGGAAAAAACCAATACCTTCAAAGGGGAAATCTTGGTCCGTGCGGATAGCGACATGACAGAATTGACGGACTTAAAAGGGAAAAAAATCGCCACATTGAGTCCAAACTCTGCCAGCGGCTATATTTACCCAGTTGCCGAGTTGAAAGATGCAGGAGTTGATCCAACGACGGATGCTACATTAACGACGGTGAATGATATTCCAAGTGAGATCACTGCAGTCTTGAATGGTCAGATGGATGCCGCCTTTGTGTTCCAAGGGGCACGAAATGTCTTTGCATCAAGCTTTCCAGACAACGATTTATTCAAAGACCTAAAAGTCCTTTACTTGACTGAAGGGGATATTCCAAATGACGCCATTGCCGTCCAACCATCAATGGATGCTGAACTAAAAGAGCAGATCAAAGAAGTGTTCTTGAACATGGCAGATGATGAAGAGGGTGCCGAAGCAATGAGCTTGTGGGGACACCAAGGGTATGAAGAAGCAGCAGATTCTGCTTACGATACCATTCGCGATTATACACAACGAGCAGCAGAGTAAAAAATCAGGGATTGCGGTAGAAGGATAACGGGACACGGAGATGTGCAGCGATTTACTAGGGGAATAGGTGGAATACGCAGTACCAGTGCATTTTTTAGTGAAATAGACCGTGACCGATTGGGGAAACTTTGCCGCGGTCCCTACATAATGGAGAAAACAGATGATAACTTTTGAGAATGTATCCAAAGTCTACCCAAATGGGGTCAAAGGATTACAGAACATAGATGTGACGATTGAGCAAGGTGAATTTGTGGCCATCATTGGCTTGAGCGGTGCTGGTAAGAGTACCTTTTTACGCTCGATCAATCGCTTAGTGCCAATCACTGAAGGAGATATCCGGGTAGACGGCAAATCAGTCACGAAAGCCAATAAAAAAGAATTGCGCTTGATTCGTCGACAAATCGGATTGATCTCGCAAAGCTTCAATTTGGTCAAACGCAGTACCGTTCAAAAAAATGTTTTGTCTGGGCGTTTGGGGTATTACGGGACCTGGAAAAGTATTTTAGGGTTGTTTACGAAAGAAGACTACGAAAGAACGAAAGAAGCGCTAGCGACTGTCGGCTTGTCAGACAAACTGCAAACGAGAAGCGACCAGTTGAGTGGGGGGCAACAGCAGCGGGTATCCATCGCCCGTGCCTTGGTCCAACAAGCGCCGGTGATTTTAGCAGATGAACCTGTGGCATCACTAGATCCCATCACGACAGAGAAAGTGATGGAGGATCTGAAGAAGATCAATCAAGAAATGGGAAAAACGATTGTCATCAATCTGCATTCGATTCCCTTGGCTCGTCAGTATGCGACAAGGATCATTGCCTTAAAAGCAGGTGCGATCGTTTTTGACGGCAACGCAGCCGCTTTGACAGATCAGCGTTTAGAACAAATCTATGGCAAAGCAATTTTTGAAGAAAAGGCAGGAGAAATCGATGAAACTGAAAGAAACAGTTCATTTTAATTGGTACAAACACCTGCTGCTGGTTCTTTTATTGCTGCTCTTTTTTCAAAGTAGTGCCTGGATCACAGGGGCTGATTTTGCACAAGTGTGGTCGAATCGCAGCCAGATGACGGCATTCATGGCTCGCTTTTTGCACCCAGACTTTAGTTATCTACCGCAACTGATGATGCCCTTGATCAAGACATTGCAGATGTCCTTTTTAGGCACCGTTTTAGGAGTAGTCGCAGCGATACCGGTGAGTCTGTTGGCGACAACAGTCGTGACAGAAAGCCGTGGGGTCTCGGTGCCGATGCGTTTTCTCTTAGGGCTGGTGCGGACGATCCCCAATCTATTGTTGGCGGCATTGTTCGTAGCGATTTTTGGGATCGGTGAAGCCACTGGTGTTTTGACCATTGCGGTCTTTACCTTTGGTATGGTTTCACAGTTGATGTTCCAAGCGATCGAAACCATTGATTTTGCGCCGATTGAAGCAGCAGCGGCGGTAGGAGCGAATAAATTTCAAGTGACCGTTTGGGCGATCATTCCCCAAGTCATCAGCCAGTTTGCCAGCTATACTTTTTATGCCTTTGAAGTCAATGTTCGAGCTTCGACGGTGTTAGGGTATGTGGGTGCCGGCGGGATCGGGGTCATCTTGAACGCCTCATTGGCATTGTTGAATTATGAGCGGGTCTCGATCATTATCTTGACGATTTTGCTGACGGTAGCGATCGTTGATTTTCTCAGTGAGCGGGTAAGGAGGTCTTTCCTATGATGATCAGAGAAGTGAAGAAAACGACTTGGCTGTTATGGGGGCTCTTTGCTGTCTTACTAGTTTTATCTGCTGCGACGCTGGATTATTCTGGATTAAGCACCTTTTCCTTAGCGATGGGAAGAGATGTCTTGCAAGGGCTGAGTCAGCCAGACTGGTCTTTCTTTTATGACGGCAGTGGGGAAGATCTGTGGAGCTTGTTGTTACTGACGATCGGGATCGCTTGTCTAGGAACGATGATCGCAACAGTCTGCGCGATTCCAGTGACCTTGCTGAGTGCCGCCAACCTATGGACCTCGACACCCTGGGTCGCAAAAATCGGCAAAATGATCTGCAATATCTTGCGGGCATTTCCCGAGCTGGTTTATGCGATTATTTTTGTCCGTGTGGTAGGTCCAGGACCTTTTGCTGGAGTTATGGCGATCGGTGTCCACCAGATCGGTATGCTAGGCAAGTTGTTTACCGAAGAAATGGAAGCCATGGATGAGCGCTTGACGGAAGAGATGCAAGCCGTCGGTGCCAATTTTTGGCAGACGATGTTTTTCGTGCGGGTCCCTTACTTAGCACCCATCTATAGTTCCTTTGCATTGAATCATTTTGAAATTGCGGTCCGCAGTGCGGCAACGTTAGGGTTAGTCGGTGCTGGCGGGATCGGTGCACCATTGATTTTTGCTATTCAAACCAGAACCTGGAGCAAGGTAAGTATTATTTTGTTGGGCGTCGTTGTGACCGTCTTCTTATTAGACCAGTTGACTGGAATCATCAGAAAGAAATTGAGATAAACCTATGAATGTATTGCATATATCAGATATCCACTTTCGAGAAAGTTACCTGCCTTGTGAAGAAGGGTATCAAGGAATGCTGGCAGCCATGCAAAATCCCTTGATTCCTCTTGAAGAGTGTATCCAAGATGCCAAGGCGCGAGCAGCGATCGATTTGGTGGTGATCAGCGGCGATTTGACCGAAGATGGCGCGCCTGCCGACTATGCCTCTTTGAAGCAGTATTTAGAAAAAGCCTTTGGCTCAGTGCCCATCGTAGTAACGCTAGGTAATCATGATATCAAACGGCATTTTCGCCAAGGCTGGCAAGGCAAGTCAGTAGAAACCGCCAGTGATACACCTTTTAATCAAGTCTATGAAACGGAGACATTGGCGATCGTGACTTTCGATAATTCCTGCTATGGCTATGCCGACGGTATCGTAGATGAGCGACAGTTTGAATGGCTGCAAGCCACGCTGGCGCAGCTCAAAGAGAAAAAAATCGTTTTTGTGACGCACCATCATTTGTTGCCCGACCAAGCAAGCACGCCGGCATGGGCCGGTGCCAATCGTTTGGTGGCATTATTGCAGCAGTATCAAATCTCTTGTATTCTCAGTGGACATACCCATCATGCGTTTACGGGAACGATCGCAGGGATTCCTTACTATACTGTGGCAAGTATGTCGTTTGTCGGGGAAGATGAAGGCGATGGAATGGTCCGTTTTGAAGAACGCTATGGATACAATTTGTATCGTTTTGAGGAAGGTGCATTGGTTCATCAATCCTCAGAAAACTATCGACCGAACCGTGTATTGATGCGGGTCAACATGCAAGGATAAAAACAGACGTTCCGTCAACGCTGCCTTTAGCAGCAGGAAAGGAACGTCTGTTTTTGTGTGAAAAAGGCTTAGCCTTGATTGCCAAAGGTTTTGACAACTTCAATCGTGCCGTCGATATGAAAAAACAAGGTATAATTTTCTTCGGTTTTGATACCGTCAAAGCGGCGGGCATAATAGGTGACCGCGTCTTTGAAGGTTTGTGGGGGAACCCCTAAAAAATCAGCGCATGCCGCCAATGTTTTGCAGCCTTCTTCAAAACAAGCGATGATATCATAGGGCGTGACCACGATCGCAGAACCAATGTCGCGGGCTTTGCGTTCTTGTTTGCGCTTTTCGTTGGTATCTTGGGCGGTAATGTCGCCAGCACTGGTCAGATAATGACCGATTTCTTCACCGATGGTGCTCAAGAGGTCTTCTTGTGATTGGTCAGGGTTCAAGTAAATATGGTGATCGATGTACAATCCTTGCTGACCATCAGGCATATTTTTATCGAAAATAAAGTGCAAGTCTGGGTAGGCGGCCATCAGTTCTTCTACTTTATCCATTTCCATCATTCCTTTTGGGCGTGCCGCTGTTTTATAAATTCAATATAGCTGAGGATATCTTCCATCTGCTCATCGGTGACGTCATCATCAATATGGGCCGCAACGGTTTGAACTTTTGCAGAGGGCTGCGTAAAGCCTGCCGGGACTTGTCTGCCTAATAAAAAATCGGTGGATACTTGAAAAATCTCCGCGAGTTTGACGATGGTCTCGCCATCGGGTTCGTTACGATCATTTTCGAAATGAGAATAGGCTGCGCGGGTGATTCCCAGCTGATCTGCGATCTGCTGTTGGGTTTGATTGGTTCGTAGTCTGAGTGTTCTTAGCCGTTCGCCAAGCATGAGTGATCGCCTCCTTTTTTGTAGTATAGCACGTTTGATATAATTTGTATCTATTTTTGTATTATTTGATATAAAAAATATCACATCAGTTGACGATACGAATCGTATCTTTTATACTGGAAACAGATGATATGAATCGTATCAAAAGAATGGGGGAGGATCATGGATACATCGATCGTAACAGTTGTCTTGCCGTCACTCATTACTGGTGTACTTACTTATTTGGCTACCCGAGTATCCAGCAAAGCGAATTTGGAACAAACGAATATCGAAAATGCCCAGAAGCTTTACCTAAAATATGAACAGATCAATCAAGAATTGACCCATAAAATCGATCAGTTAGAAGAAGAAGTCCAAAAGACCGCCAAAACCTACCAAGAAGAAGTCTTAGTTTATCAAGGAAAGCTTGCTACTGCCCAAAGCGAACGGGATTTTTTGCGGGCAGAAAATCAGGTGCTGAAAGAATTACAGCGAGTAAATCAAATGCCTGGGACGCGTGAAGAGAAGCAACATTCAGCCGTTGGCTAATAGAAAAAAACTGCTTATCCGTCAATAAGCAGTTTTTTCGATTAGTTGATCATTTGTTCATTGACATAGGCAGCATAAAGCGGGTGGTTGTTGATCAATTGTGCATGGGTACCTTGACCGGTAATGGTGCCTTTTTCTATAAAGTAGATTTGGTCGGCATCCACGATGGTCGATAAGCGATGGGCGATCACTAATGTCGTACGCCCTTCCATCAGATGATCCAACGCCCGCTGGACTTTTTCTTCTGACTGAGAATCTAGGCTGGCGGTCGCTTCATCCAGCATCAGCAGCTTGGGATCCCGTAAGAATGCTCGAGCGATAGCGATCCGTTGTTTTTGCCCGCCAGATAGTTTGACGCCGCGTTCGCCGATTTGTGTTTCTAGTTTTTCGGGGAACTCTTGGACGAACTGATCGGCATAAGCCAATGCTAGTCCTTGCCACAATTCCTCCTCTGACAGCGTTCGGCCCAATCCGTATTGCAAGTTTTCCCGAATCGTACCAGCAAAGACCGCACTGTCTTGGGAAACATAGCCGATCTGTGCCCGCCAGTTTTGCAGATCAATGTCAGCTATCGGCTGATCTCCAATCAGCAAGCGCCCGCTGGTGGGCTCATAAAAGCGTTCCAGTAAAGCAAAAATTGTGGATTTTCCGCCGCCGCTTGGTCCTGCAAAAGCAATCACGGTGTTGGGTTTGGCTTCAAAAGAAATGTTTTGCAAAATCGGCCGTTTGGGATCGTAACTGAAATCGATTTGTTCTGCTCGTAAGACTGCGCCATCGATGGCGGCTTTGGGTGCTGCCTGGATCGGCTCCAGCGGCGTATCCAAAATTTCTTGGATCCGTTCCGTAGCACCCATCGCTTTTTGGACTTGTGAAAAGAACATCGCAAACGTCGTTACAGGCGCAATAATATTAAAGAGATACAGTAGAAAAGCGATCAATGCGCCGCTCGTCAAGGTGCCGGCTTGCACACGGATCGCGCCATAACCGAGGATTCCTACGAGTAAGCCCAGCATGGCCGTCGTCATGATTGGCTGCAAAATCGCACTGACTTTCGCATCCTTGACCCCGAGGGTAAAAATTGCCCCAATGTTGCGCCGACCGTTTTCTTGTTCACTGGCTTCTCCGTTGCTGGCTTTGATCAAACGGATCTCTGAGAGCTTTTCGCTGGCATCCGCATTGAAATCGGCGGTCGCTGCTTGCAACTGGCGTCCCAGTTTTGACATGATCTTGCCGATTGGCCACATGATCAAGGTGATCAAAGGCACCGCACTGAACATGATCGCAGCCATCTTCCAGTCCATCAAAAACAAGATGATCATCGAACCGATCAATTGGATCAAGCCAGTGACAAAGCTGGGAAATTGCGAGGTGACTAGTTCTTTGATCACTGACGTATCATTGACGAGTCGCGAACTGCTTTCCCCCGACTTGTGGTCATCAAAATAGCTGACTGGCAAATGCAGCAGATGTTTCCAAAGACGTTCCCGCAACGTTTTCACAGCACTTTCTCCCACATAGCGCAAGAGAAAGCCGCCTAAAGTCCCTACGCCTAATTGCAGCACAAAGGCTAGGATCAAAACGACCAGCATGGAGGTGCTGAACGTGGGGGTGCCGCTGGCATCGACCAGTGTTTTCGTCAGCTGCGGCACGACCAAACTGGCGGCACTTGTGATCAGGCTAAAGAGCATCCCTAAAAGAAACAAGCCTTTCTTAGGATTGACACTGACGATCAGGTGGATAAAGTCTTTCATTTTAAATTTGTTTTTGTTCACTGTTGGTGTCGTTGTTTCCATTCGTTTTTCTCCGCAGCAAGCAAGATGGCTCACCGCTTTTTCTTTTTAATTAGGTGTTATTAGAAATCCTGCCAATCCTCCTCGGCTGCTTCGTCTTTAGAAGCGGAAGTCGGTCTTGCTTTGCGGTCTTGTCTAAACCCGTAGGCATCAAAAAAGTTGCCTTTTACCCATGTGTACCGTGGATCATTCGCCTCGCTACTATCAAATGGCCCAAACGGCCCAAACGGCTCAAATGGTCGATTGCCAACCATGCCGCGATGTCCAGGAAACGGCATTTGCCGCATGGCTTCCTTGATCTGTTTTTTCATTTTGCGTCGCTCATCAACGCCCATTTCTTGCCAAGTATCTTTCATTTGTTGCCTCATTTTTCGGCGCTCGTCATTCGTCATTTCCTGCCAATTTCCGCCCCATTGCTTCATCATTTCTTCCCGAATCTCTTGCATGGCTTGCAAACGATCCATTGGGTCAATAAAGCGTTGTGCCTGCTGTTGGAAGTCCGTCTCCCACCCAGCGGCGATGTTTTCAAGCAGACGAGCAAACTCGGTTTGATCCTCCTCTGAGAGCCCAGCAAAAAACGACTGACTGCTGGTGGCTTCTTTTTGTGCTAGTAATTTTTCCGCTTTTTTTCTTCCAGTTTCTGTCAGGTAGATTCGTTTGATCCGTTTGTCAGCAGCATCTTCTTTGCGATGAATATCGCCACTATTTTCCATTTTCTTCAATAGTTCCGCTAGAGAGCTTGGCCGTAGGTCTAAGACTTCTGCAAGATAACTTTGCACCAAGCCGTCTTCTAAATTTAATACGGCCAGGACACGTTGCTGTCCCGAAAGGCGCTGGTTGTTTTGACTCATAAAGGCATTGCTGGCTTCGCTGATAAAACGAAGCTGTTTCATTAAGTGGTCGGTCATTGTACTCATGGTGTACACTCCTTTTGGTTTATCGTTCGGTACCTAACTATATCGATGAGTTGATTATAGTTCGGTACCGAACGAATGTCAATAAGAAGCAGCTGAGATTTTTTTCTAACAAAAAGTAAGCAGAATGATTGACTTACTAAAAGTAAGTTTGGTATGCTGAGTCCATCGTTAAAGAAACCACAACAAAAGGAGTACAAAAGAATGGTCTTTGGATTTGGGAAAAAAGAACAAATAATTGAAAAAGAAGTAATTAAAGAGGTGTATCGCACCCCGGAAAAGAAAAAAGCGCAAAAAATCGGGATCATCGTTGGCAGTACGAGAGAAGGCCGTGTGAGTCCGCAAGTAGCCAATTATGTTTTACAAACAGCACGCGCGCATAGCGACCGCTCGTTTGAAATCATTGATATCAAAGATTATGACTTGCCATTTATGGGGACAGGTGAAGTGAACCAAGCGTGGAACGAAAAAATCGCTGAGTTAGACGGCTACCTCTTCATCGTACAAGAATACAATCATGGCATATCAGCTTCCTTGAAAAATGCGTTGGACAGCGCTCGAGAGGAATGGTTCAACAAAGCAGCAGCGATCGTCAGCTATGGTTCGGCAGGAGGGATTCGTGCCGCTGAGCAAGTTCGCTTGATTTTGGCGGAACAAAAAGTAGCCACGGTGCGCACCAATCCTGCCTTCAACTTATTTACTGATTTTGAAAACTTTGCCACCTTTACCCCTGGCGAGCATATGACTGCAGGAATGAACGACATGTTGACGGAATTATTGGACTGGGCAGACACATTTGCCAATCGTTAAAAAAACAAACGAAAACAATCTTAGGAGGAACCTATCATGAAATTTGGTATTATTTTAGGCAGTACAAGAGAAGGACGCGTAAGTCCGCAAGTCGGAGCATATATTCAAGAAATTGCTAATCAACGGTCAGAGCATCAGTTCGAGATCGTTGATGTAAAGGCATTTGATTTACCGTTTATGGGAACGGCTGAGCCAAACCTAGCATGGAACAAAAAAATTTCTGAATTAGATGGCTATATCTTTATCGTGCAAGAATACAACCACGGTTTTGCAGCTTCCTTGAAAAATGCCGTAGATTCTGCTCGGGAAGAATGGTTTGATAAAGCTGCTGGGATCGTCAGCTACGGTTCTGGCGGTGGGATTCGGGCCGCTGAACAATTGCGCAACGTATTAGCTGAACAAAAAGTTGCCACCGTGCGGACCAACCCAGCCTTCAACTTATTTACTGATTTTGAAAGTTTCAGTACCTTCAAACCCGGTGAGCACATGGCTGCGGGTGTCAATGATATGCTAGATGAATTATTGTTGTGGTCAAAAGCTTTTGCAACGATCCGCTGATCTGTTTTTAAGACACAATCATTTATAAGCGATCCTTTGCTGTTTCATCCCATGGATGGAACAGCTTTTTTGGCGTCTGCCAAGCAAGGGTTCGATTGGCAAGGGTGTTTCACTGAAAGAAAGACCAAAAATCGGGTATACTAGAAGAACAGAAGCTGCGTGCAACAGCAATCGATTTTTTTCCAAAAACCTGCACGCTGCCAGTAACAGAGGAGTGAACAAGAGCATGAATCTACTTTTTGCGATTGATGATCGATTCAGTGAACAATTAAAAACAACGTTATATTCAATCAAACGTCATACGACAGTAGCATCCTTTGATGTCTATGTCTTACAAGAAAAAGAATTGAGCCATGCTGCAGAGCTGGAGGCTTTTTGTCAAAAGCTGGCGATGACCTATCATCCCATCATTATTGGTTCTGGCTCGATTTTTAAAACCGCGCCAGTCAGTGATCGCTACCCTGAGTCGATCTACTATCGATTATTGGCACAAAATTACTTGCCGCAGCAGGTGGAAAAAATCTTGTATCTGGATGCGGATATTTTGTGCATCAATGATTTGCGCCCCTTGTATGAACTGACGTTAGGGGATTTTCTGTATGCCGCCGCCAGCCATTCTAAGCTGACAGAAGTAACAACAGTCATCAATAAAGTCCGTTTGCGCAATTATGAGTCGGAAGGCTACTATAATTCAGGCGTTTTGCTGATGAATGTGCACCAGCTGCGGCAAGAGGTCAAAGAAACAGAGATCGCTGCGTTCATTGAGAAAAATCATTTGAACCTCTTTTTGCCAGATCAAGACATTTTGAATGGGTTGTACGGCGATCGGGTGCTGGCGATCCCTGATCAGCTCTACAACTATGACGTACGAAAAAACCGTACCTATGAAACGATCAGTTTAGGGGAATGGAGTTTGGATTGGGTCATCGAGCATACCGTTTTGTTACATTTTTGCGGTAAAGAGAAGCCATGGAAAAAAGGCTACCGCAGCCGCTACGGGGCCCTATACAAGTATGTGGAAAATGAACGACGGAAGTTTGAAGAGGAACAATCAAAGTAGCTGTCATTGAATATAATCAAAATTACCTTGAAAGAAACGTCCACACGGGCGTTTCTTTTTTTAAGCGTTCTATTCTGCTTTTTTTCGATTCGATGGTACGATTAAATGAGAGCGTCATGAAAAAAAGAAGGAGTGGAGAACATGAAATTTTTGATTTGGCTGGTCTGTGTGATCGGCATCGAAGCAACAGGAATCATCTCGAGTTTGTTTGCAGGAGACATCGCTGGAACGTATGCGCAAATGGAAAAACCCTTTTTAGCCCCTCCTGGTGGGATCATTGGGATCGTTTGGACGATTTTGTATGCCTTTATGGGAACAGCATTGTATCTGTTGATCGTAGCCAAAGTCAATCCAGCGCTTAAAAAGAATGCCTATATCTTCTTTGCGATCCAGCAAGTACTAAACTTCTTGTGGAGTATCGTTTTCTTTGGCTGGAATGCTTACTGGGCAGGAACGGTCATTATTGTCTTGTTAGTCCTATCAGTGATTATTTGTATGATCCTCTTTGCTCGCATCGACAAAAAAGCAATGTACTTGTTTATTCCTTATTTGATTTGGTGTCTGTACGCAGGCTACTTAACGATTGGCTTAACTTTATTGAATGCCTGATAGAAAAACCCTCTTCCAAGCGTCGTGTTGGAAGAGGGTTTTTTCTTTTAGATATAGTCTTCAGTCAATTCCATAAAGCTGGCAACATCTTTTAGGACCATGTCGATCCCTGCTTGCCAGAAGTCTGGTTTTGTTAAATCAACACCAAGGTGCTTTTGTGCCAGTTCTTCCGTCGTCATTGAAGCAGTATCTTGCAATAAAGCAATGTATTCTTCTTCAAAGCTAGACCCTTTTTCATTGGCATACGCATAGATCCCCATGCTAAAGAGGTAACCAAAGGTGTAAGGGAAGTTGTAGAATGGCACATCATCAATAAAGAAGTGCAATTTGGCTGCCCAGAAATGTGGATGATAAGTCGCTAACCCATCCGCATAGCTTTCTTTTTGCGCCGCTGTCATCATTTCCGTGATTTGCTCCGCTGAAACTAAGCCGTTTTGACGGGCTTGGTAGAAGCTGTTTTCAAAAATAAAGCGTGCATGGATGTTCATGAACATCGCGATCGCATTTTGCATTTTGGCATCCAATAGATTGATTTTTTCTTCCTTCGTTGTCGCTTCTTTGAGGGTTGCATCAGCAACGATCAATTCAGCAAAGGTACTTGCTGTTTCGGCGACGTTCATGGCATAGTTGCGGTTTAATTCTGGTAGCTCCCAAAGAACGCTGCTGTGAAACGCGTGACCTAACTCATGGGCAAGCGTCGCTACTTCGTTGACTGAATTGCTGTAGGTCATGAAAATACGTGACTCTTTGGTTTCTGGCAAGCTGGTGCAATAGCCACCAGGACGTTTGCCAGGACGATCTTCTGCTTCGATCCAACTTTTTTCAAAAGCAACTTGGGCAAAGTCAGCCATTTTCGGACTGAACTTACGGAAGTTGGTCAAAATAAAGTCAGCTGCTTCATCAAAGGTGTAGGTTCTTTCTTCCATGTCCCCAAGGATGATCGGCGCATCTTGATCTTGCCATTCCATTTTTTCTTTGCCGAAAAGCTGGGCTTTGCGGGTCAAGAAATCAACGATCGGCTGTTTGTTCTTTTGGATCGTGCCCCACATAGCATCCAATGTCGCTTTTTGCAGACGATTGTATTCTAATGGTTCTTTCAAGTAATCAGTGACCCCGTGAAGCTTGAAGGTAGAAAGGCGGAAGCCGTCTAAATGGTTCAAGGTATCTGCAAAGAGGTCTTCTTTTTCTGCCCAAGTCTTTTCCCAAGTGTCAAATAAACGTGCACGAACTTCTGGATCTGGATCACCCATCATTTTATTGAAGGCTTGACCAGCGGACAAGTTGATCGTCGTGCCGTCTTCTTGAAGGAAAGGAATTTCGATCGAGGCAACGATCGTATCGTAATGTTGGCTCCAAGCATTTAAGCCATCTAAATTTAACGTGTTGATGATGGTTTCTTCTGCTTCAGATAACAATTCTTTGCCGTCGCGACGAATCTCGCTTAGACGAAAGGCGATTGGTGCTAAGTTTTCCGCGGTAAGTAACGCAGTCCAATCATCCTCAGAAATTTCTGTCAATTTTTTCGAGAAAACGGTTTGTGCTGCTTGCAATGCTGGCAGTTTTGCGTAGAGGTCGCCTGTCAGGATTTTGGCTTTGCTGTCGTTGACATTCGCTGAAAGCAAGGCATTGATAAAGCTGCCACATTGTGAAAATCCCTGATTGATTGTGCCAGAAAGTTCGATTAATTCCTCTAATTTTGTCGCATTGTCTGTAGCGTTTGGTGCCCAAGCGTCAACTTTTTCACGGTAAGTTTTGATTTCTTCTTCCAGCTGGCTCATGCGTTCTTTTAATTGAACAGAATCACTGCCTCCTGGAAAAATTGTTTCTAGATCCCAATTGATTGAATAGGTCATTCCTATCAAACCCCTTTCTTTTCCTACGATCTTATTAAGTATAGCATAGCCACATTTAGTCGCAACCATCGGATTTTTTTAATCGAAAAAGGAAAGCTGTTGGTTGAAAAAGTTCTTTTCTTTCGTAAACTTTGCCTGCATTGGTCGGGGACGTCAAAATCAAAGAAAAGAACAAAATCGATCAAATTTTAATTCTCATCAAATTCTTATTTAAAAATTGCTGAATAAATATTACATAAAAAAAATAACAACGAGTAAAAAAACGCTCGCAAGAAGATATTCACTCTTTATTGCATAATGACAAATGCTTTGCATAATGAAGGCGAAATACGTCGCTTGGTAAGCGCATACATTCTTGTACTATGTAGGCGTAATCAAAACAAAGGAGGATGTAAAGAAATGTCAAATGCTATTCATGTTTTTTCAGAAATCGGCCGCTTGAAGCAAGTCATGCTCCATCGCCCTGGTCGAGAATTAGAAAACCTCGTGCCCGATCATTTAAATCGCTTGTTATTTGATGATATTCCCTTTTTGGAACAAGCAAGGGCTGAACATGATCAATTTGCCGATGTATTGCGTAATAATAATGTGGAGGTGTTGTATTTAGAAGATTTAGCAGCAGAAGCGTTAACTAGTCAAGAAATCAAAGAGCAGTTTATCAAGGAATATTTAGAAGAAACAACGTTACAAAGCCCAGAAATCATTGCTGAAATTACCGATTATTTCTTATCTTTTGAAGATAACCGTCAATTCATCGATAAAACGATGGCAGGTCTAGCGAAAAATGAATTGAAATTGCCCCATAGTCAAAGCCTAGCTGGTGCTGTGGATGACCAGTATCCGTTTTTGATCGATCCAATGCCGAATTTGTATTTCACTCGCGATCCGTTTGCGACGATCGGTAACGGGGTTTCCTTGAATCGCATGTATTCAGAAACAAGACGTCGTGAAACGTTGTATGGCAAATACATTTTTGCTCATCATCCAATGTTCCAACAACAGCCACCGCACTTGCTTTATGACCGTGATCAGCCAACACGAATTGAAGGTGGCGATGAATTGGTTCTGTCAAAACGAGTGTTAGCGATCGGGATCTCCCAACGAACAGATGCCACTTCCATTGAACAGTTGGCTCGTAATGTGTTCCAACATGAACCAAGTTTTGAGTACGTCTTAGCTTTTGATATTGGTCAAGAACGCAAATTCATGCATTTAGATACGGTATTTACAATGGTTGATTATGACAAATTTACGATCCATCCAGAAATTGAAGGAGAACTGACCGTTTATTCAATCTCACGTGACGGGGATGGCGTAACCATCAAAGAAGAAAAAGATACGTTAGAAAACATTTTGTGCCGCTACTTAGAATTAGATGCAGTGGAATTGATTCGCTGTGGGGGGAACGATTTGGTCGCTGCAGCTCGGGAACAATGGAATGACGGTTCCAATACCTTGACGATCGCACCTGGCGAAGTCGTGGTCTATGACCGCAACACGATCACCAATCAAAAATTAACTGAAGCCGGCATCAAATTGCATAAAATCTCCGGCAGTGAATTGGTTCGCGGCCGTGGCGGCCCTCGCTGCATGAGCATGCCATTTATTAGAGAAGATATTTAATCTAGAGGAGGAATTACTAATGAAACAAGTATTTAAAGGAAGAAGCTTCTTAGCAGAAAAAGATTTTACGAAAGCCGAGTTAGAATACCTGATTGATTTTTCAATCTATTTGAAACAGTTGAAAAAGCAAAATATTTCTCATCGCTATTTGGAAGGCAAGAACATCGCCCTCTTATTTGAAAAAACGTCGACTCGGACACGGGCGGCATTTACGACGGCTGCCATCGATCTTGGTGCCCATCCAGAATTTTTAGGTGCGAATGATATCCAGCTAGGCAAAAAAGAATCCGTTGAAGATACCGCCAGAGTTTTAGGCAGCATGTTTGATGGCATTGAGTTCCGCGGGTTCAGCCAACAAGTCGTTGAAGATTTAGCCAAATTCTCTGGCGTTCCTGTTTGGAATGGCTTGACCGATGAATGGCATCCAACCCAAATGATCGCTGACTTCATGACGATCAAAGAAAACTTCGGTACATTAGAAAACATTACGTTAGTCTATGTGGGCGATGGCCGAAACAATATGGCGAATAGTTTGTTAGTGACGGGGGCGATTTTAGGTGTCAATGTTCGCATCTGTGCACCAAAAGAACTTTTCCCAGCTGAAGAAGTGACAGACTATGCCAACAAATTTGCCAAAGAATCTGGCAGTCAGCTGATGGTAACAGACGATATTCAAAAAGGCGTCAAAGATGCCGATGTTCTGTATACCGATGTTTGGGTTTCAATGGGGGAAGAAGACCAGTTTGAAGAACGGGTGAAGCTGTTGAAAGATTACCAAATCAACCGCGAAATGGTAATGGCGACTGGAAAACAAGACGATGGCTTGATCGTGCTTCACTGCTTGCCAGCGTTCCATGATACGAATACGACGTATGGAAAAATGATCGAAGAAAAATTCGGCATTTCTGAAATGGAGATCACAGACGACATTTTCCGCAGTCAATGGGGCCGTCAATTTGAAGAGGCTGAAAACCGAATGCACTCGATCAAAGCAATCATGGCAGTAACCTTAGGCGATCTCTTTATTCCTAGCGTGTAAGAAGGAGCAGTGAGCAGATGAGTGAAAAGAAACCAACGATCGTTGTCGCCCTTGGCGGCAACGCTATCCTAGCAGATGATGCCAGTGCCAAAGGGCAAAAAGAACGGCTTAAACAGACCGTCGAGTATTTAATTCCCCTAATCCAAAAAGACGTTCATTTGATCATTACCCATGGGAATGGGCCTCAAGTGGGAAATTTGGTTTTGCAGCAACAAGCCAGTGATTCTAGCAAAAACCCAGCGATGCCTTTAGATACCTGCGTGGCAATGACGCAAGGCAGTATTGGCTATTGGTTACAAAATGAGCTGAGAATCCAGTTGAAAGAAGCCCAAATGGCTAAGCCGGTGGTGACAGTGGTGACGGAAATTACAGTCGATGCACAAGATCCAGCATTTGCCCATCCGACCAAACCGATCGGTCCTTTCTTAACGGAAACAGCTGCCAAAGAAGCCATGGCGGCAACAGATGCCATCTATCGTGAAGATGCTGGTCGTGGTTGGCGGAAAGTCGTTGCCAGTCCAGCACCACAAGCGATTCAAGAAGTTGCCAGCATCAAGGCGCTGATTGAACAAAACACGATCGTTATTTGCGCAGGCGGTGGGGGCATTCCCGTGTTAGATAATGGGCTGGGGGTTGAAGCCGTGATCGATAAAGATTTTGCTTCTGAAAAATTGGCTCGTTTAATCGATGCGGATCAGCTGATCATTTTGACGGGCGTGGAAAAAATCGCTTTGAACTTTGGCAAGGAAAATGAGCAGTGGTTGGATCATGTGACCGCCGCTGAATTGGAAACCTATGTCGATGAAGGGCATTTTTCACCGGGAAGCATGTTACCGAAAGTACAAGCAGCTTTGAATTTTGTCAAAATGGGCACAGAAAAACGAGCAGTGATTACTTCCTTAGATAAGCTGGCAGAAATTGAAGACGCTGGTACACAGATCACCTGGAAATAAGCGAAGTAGCAAAGCAAGTCCAAAACATTGGAGTGAGAGAAATGATCGACTACCAAATAAAAGATCCATCAACAAGAGCGAATAGCTTTCAATGGCTGGAAGAAGAAAATCAACAGCGATTGAAGGAGCATATTTACTGCCGTACGTACAAAAAAGGCCAAGTGCTTTTTTATGAAGGCGACGTAAGAGATCGGATATTCCATGTGATCGAAGGTCTCGTACGGATCGAAAAAACCGACGGAACTGATTCCTATTGTTATGTAGATTTTGTTGGGCCTGATCAGTTATTTCCTTTGATTGGCTTGTTTGAAAGAGACAACTATGATGTATCGGCATTCGCTGCAACAGACATTGTCGTGCAGTTTGCAGCGATGTCGCTGTTTGAACCGCTGGTTGTTTCATCTACAAGTCAGTTGCTGTGGCTGAATCAGCAAATGAGCCAGCAGTTGGAGAAGCAAAGACGCCGAGTGGAGTACTGTGTCACCTCTAGCGCGCAGACAAGAGTCGTCAATACGATCGGTCTCTTGATGATTGAGCACGGACAGTCACAAGGAGAGCAGATTCGCATTCCTTTTCCAGTTTTTATCAATGATATTGCTAAATACAGTGGAACGACCCGAGAGACGGTCAGTCAAACCATCAAGGCGCTCGTGCATAAAAGAAAGATTTATTATCGTTACAAAGAACTCATTATTTATGACAAAGATTATTTTTCCCATGTTGCGAATTGACCACAGACAGACTAGCTGTTGGCAATTTGCACCTAAGACTGATTCAATAGAGGAGGAACGAAGATGAAAAAAAAGCAAAAAGAAAAAAAGTCGCTGACATCTTTCAGTATCTTATTTCTGATCATTATTGCGTTGACGGTCGCTTCTTGGCTACTAGCCGGTCAGCCCTTTGCACCTTCATTACCAGCAGGCCAAGAAGAGATGGTCAGCCAAGTCGTCGGTGCCAAGTTTTCTGATTTCTTTATGGCGCCTTTTAACGGATTTCGTGATGCGATCGAGATCTGTGTGTTTATTCTTTGTTTGGGTGGCTTTTTGAATATTGTCACACGAACAGGCGCTTTAGAAGCTGGTATTCAGCATTTGGTCAAAAAACTCAAAGGCAACGAGTTGATTTTGATCCCGATTTTGATGGTGTTGTTTTCAATTGGTGGCTCAACTTATGGAATGGCGGAAGAAACGATTCCGTTCTATTCCTTATTAGCAATCACAATGGTGGCATCGGGCTTTGATACGATCGTCGCAGCAGGAACCGTCATGTTGGGTGCTGGTGCTGGTGTGATCGGCTCCACCGTTAACCCCTTTGCTACGGGAGTGGCAATGGATGCCTTACGAAGCATCGATATTGCTCCGAATAATGGCACGATCCTAGTAGTTGGCGCATTGCTTTGGTTAGTCACGACCGCGTATTGTATCTTTGTGGTGATGTCTTATGCCAAAAAAGTCAAAGCCGACAAAGGCTCCACAATCTTATCGCTGCAAGAGCAAAAAGAAATGGAAGAGCATTTTGTCAAAGACACGAACGAAGCCTTGGCGTTTACGCAAAAGCATCGCCTGATTTTGACGATTTTTGGCTTATCCTTTGTGATCATGGTGGTTTCCTTGATTCCTTGGGGCGACTTTGATATCCATGTGTTTGACGGTTGGACCGCCTTTTTGACCGGGAATAGCTTCGGTGAATGGTATTTTGGTGATTTGGCTATGTGGTTCTTCTACATCAGTATCATCATTGCATTGATTCAAGGATTCTCAGAAAAAGAAATCGTGACCAACTTTATCGATGGGGTCAAAGACATTTTATCCGTTGTCTTGATCATCGTTGTGGCACGGGGGGCTTCCTACATTATGCAAACAACGTACTTGGATCTGTTTATTTTGGATCGGGCTTCCCATCTTTTAGAAGGGTTATCACCTGTCCTGTTCGTAATTGGCGCTTATATTTTGTATCTGCTCTTATCGTTCTTGATTCCATCAACTTCAGGACTGGCATATGTATCGATCCCTATCATGGGTGCTTTGGCGCAAAGCATCGGACTCAATCCGAACGTCATGGTCATGATCTTTACTGCTGGTTGTGGATTAGTGAATTTGATCACACCAACTTCTGGCGTCGTGATGGGCGGATTGGAGCTGGCGCGGGTCAACTATTCTACTTGGACTCGCTTTATGCGCAAACCGTTACTGGTTATCGGAATTTCCAATCTTGCCATTTTAATCTTCTCGATGTTGTTCTTGTAAGCTGCGTTTCAAGAAGTGAACAAGATGAATCAACTATTTCAATAAGCGAGGCGACGTGAGAGGAGCGGATCAAGTAAATGAAAAAAAAAGAGCGACAAGCAATTATCAAAAAACTCTTTGTCCTACATCGGATTGAGTCTCAAGAAGAATTGATGAATTTATTAAAAAAAGAAAATGTTTCAGCTACCCAAGCCACGATTTCTAGGGACATGCGGGAAATGAACATCGCTAAAACCTATGCCAAAAATGGCCGACCGTATTATTCGATCTTTGAATCCAAAGAGCAGGATCTAGAAGACAGAATTGCGTTTTCGATGTATGAGTACCTAAAAAAGATTACGCAGATTGACTTTTTAGTTGTCGTTCATACGGCTGAAAATGGCGCCGATGTAATCGCCAATTATCTTGATGAAATGGAGCTGCCAGAAATTGTCGGCACGATTGCAGGGTTTGATATTTTATTGATCATCACGCCGTCACAAGAAGCGGCAGCAGAGGTCGTCGAGCGGTTGAATCATTATGTAGAAGGCTACGAGATGGGTTCGTCATTATTTACTGGAGAAAAAAACGCAAAACAGCCCTGAGAATCGTTGAAGGAGCTGAACGCCACAAGCCCAAAGATCTCACAACCAAACGGGTGACGGCTTTTCATACCGATGGCTATTTTTAAAAAGAAAGAGTGCTTCTAATCTTCATGGAAGCACTCTTTTTGTGTGTGCAATGTCTCCACGGTTTGCGGGAAAAACAGTTGCATCACCAAATGAAAATGGTAAGATAGGAAAATGAGGAGTGAAAACTATGAAAAAATTACTGAAAGAACCGAACTTTTACTTTTGTATCGCAATTGCGGTAATGGTCATCCTCTTTATCAGCTCTTCACAAACCTATGAGCAGCAATCACAAATCGGGTTGCTTTCACGAATCTTAAAAAATGAACCATTGAAAGATTGGCTGGAGACGATCTCTTTTTCCTATGCTGGGTCGGAGATCAGTATTGCGGAAAAAGGCTATTTCTCATTTGTGGAATTTTTCATTCGCAAAGGTGCGCATTTCTTCACTTATTTTGTCTTAGGGGGCAGTTTGTTCTTAACGCTTAGTTTGCGAAAACAGCCTTTTTGGCTAGCCGCTTTTTTTGCTTGGTTGGCAGCCACCGGCTACGCTGGGATCGATGAATACCATCAAATGCTGACGGGAGGACGGACGCCGCTTTTTCAAGATGTCATGCTAGATTCAGCTGGAGCACTGACCGCCGTTCTTTTGGGGTGGTTGATTTGTCAGCTATCGAAAAAGTCACCTAAACGCCGCAAAAGATAACGAGTTGTCGGCGTTTTTAAGCGTTAAGCTGTCAGAAAGTATAAAAAACAAGAGGCGAAACCAATGGAAAAAAGTTTGAGCAGTGCCAAAAGAAAATCGGAGTTTGTCGTGCATGAAAGTTTACCAGTGGGGATTCTTCTTGCTATGGCGGGCGGTTTTTTAGATGCGTATACCTACTTGTTTCACGGGGAAGTGTTTGCAAGTATGCAGTCGGGGAATGTCATTTTGTTAGGGATCAATCTTTCAACGGGGCAGTTTGAACAAGCCTTTCGGTATCTGCCACCAATCTTCATGTTTTTAGTGGGGATCGTAGTGACGAATTATCTGCAGCATCATTTTCCGACAGGGGGCTGGATCGTTTGGCAAAATGCCGCATTGATCTTTGAAGCAATCGGTATTTTGGTTCTGGGCTTTTTTGCTCGATCATTACCCAATGTCATGATCGATTCGGGGTTATCTTTTTTTGCAGCGATTCAATATGCCGCCTATCGTCGATTGGCAGGGATGCCCTATGCCACCACGATGACCACCGGCAACTTACGTTCACTGGCTGATTATTTGTATATGCGCTGGTTTAAGAAGGACCGATCAGTGACACCCAAGATCATTTCTATTTCCTTGATCATCGGCGGCTTCTTTTTTGGTGCAGTCTTAAGCAGCTTGCTAGGGATTATCTTATTCCACCGCACTATCTGGGTGGTTTCAGGGATTTTAGCCTTGGTGTTGGGGATCACGATCCATCATCAAAATAAACAATAGAAAAAAGACATTCGCTGGAATGTCTTTTTTGTCTTACTTTTTGGTGCTTGTGCGTGAATCTTTGAGATACAGTGCCGTTTCTACGAGTAGCGCTGCTAGAAGATAGCTGCCAAAAACGGCTACTTGGTAAAAAGCCTCTGCGATCAGCTCGTTGCGCTGCAATAAAACGACCCCGCCTAGAAAGAGCATCGCTAACAAGGAGAACCACTGCTGGGCAAAACGCCAATTGCTGACACTGGCTGTACTGCGCTTGGTGCGAAAGCCGAATACATAATTGGGTTCTTCTCGGTAAAAGCACCAGAAGACGATGAAAAAAATACCCGTAAAAATCAACAACAAAAGTCCAATATCGATCGAGATCACTACCTTTCACGTGCGATTTGTTGGATAAGTAAGTGAAGCCACTAAAGAGGAGTACATACTTATTGTATCCGCTATGAACGCTTCTATGAAGGGGAACAATCGAAAAATACGTGCTTCTAGCAAAAAAACGGATGGCGATTTGCAGCGCCATCCGGTTTTTTATCCCCGTTGAAAAGGGCCTTTTGGTGCAATCAATTCAAGATTGGTACCGTCTGGATCTGTAAAGTAGGCAACACCTGTCCCGAAACCGCTTTTTAAACCATCTTGTTCTTCAAAAACGATGGGGGTGCCGTCAGGCTCAACGCCAATGGCTTTTAGACGAGCAACGGCTTCATCGATCGCTTCGACTTCAAAACAAAGATGCATGGCGCTGATTTGTTCATTGGAATAACTGGCTTTGTTGGATTTTGGTTCGACGTATTCTAAAAGATCGATGTTGAGATTGTCTAAATGAAGATTGGCATATTTGATCAGTGTATCTGCTAATCCTTGCGTTTGCGCCATGCGTTTGCCGCCGATCGTATCTTGATTGGCGATTTTCTTTCCCGTTAATGCTTCATAAAATTGGATGGAACGTTCGAGATTGCTGACGGTGATTCCCACGTGGTTAACCATTGAAAAGCCTGTGTTTGTGTTTGTCATTATACTTCCTCCTAAGGTTTTGTTTAGTATATCGTTTGGTTAATGAAAATCGAATGTGTCTGGATCTGGACCCACTCGTAAGTCTTCATTTAATGCGTTCAAGCGGGCCATGTCAGCTTCTGATAAATGGAAATCAAAAATCGCTGCATTGGCGATCATTCGCTCGGGGTGTGTCGATTTGACATTGACTAAGATCCCTTGTTGGATAGCCCAGCGTAAAAGCACTTGTGCCGCTGATTTTTGCTGTGCATCGGCGATCGCCAAGACGGTGTCATCTTTCAGCAGTTTGCCTTGCATCAAAGGTGACCAGGCTTGGATCGCAATCCCCTTTTCGGCACAAAAAGCCCGCAGATCTTGCTGCGTCAGTTTGGGATGCAGCTCGATCTGATTGATAACAGGAACGACCTTAGCAATGGACAATAATTGCTCCAGATGATGGATCTGGAAGTTGCTGACTCCGATCGCTTTGATTTTTCCTGCCGCATAGAGGTCTTCCAAGGCACGCCAGGACTCTTGAAATGCTTGATTTCCTGGCCAATGGATCAAGTACAAGTCGAGATACTCAAGGTTTAAGCGGGCCAAACTTTCATTGAAGGCGTGGATCGTTTCATCATAAGTTAAATGATCGTTCCAAAGTTTGGAAGTGACAAAGAGTTCTTCACGAGCCAACCCCGTTTCTTGTAAGCCTTGTTTGACTCCTTCCCCTGTTCCTGTTTCGTTGCCGTAAATCGCTGCTGTATCAATCAAGCGATAGCCATTGATAATCGCTTGCTTCACGACCTCTGCTGTGTCAGCTTCAGGGATTTGAAAGACACCTAACCCCAACCCGGGGATTTCACTGCCGTTGTTCAGGGTGACGGTATCTGATAATTTTTCGATCATAAAAACATCTCCTTTATTTTTTTCTGGTATCATCATATAATGAGGTGGTAATACTGTATAGTACGTACTTTTTTGTTTGATACCCACCTTTTGGTAACCTTTGTGTGGTATCAAGCGTAATGAGGTGAAAAAAATGGCAGAAAAAATTTATAATATCGGTGTTGAAGCAACCATGGATGTCATCGGCGGGAAGTGGAAACCAATCATTCTTTGTAATTTACGCCATGGGGCATTACGTCCCAGTGATTTACGGCGGAAGATCCCTGGCATCAGTCAAAAAATGTTGACCCAGCAATTGCGGGAATTAGAAGAATCTGACATCGTTACTCGCAAGTCATATAATCAAGTACCACCTAAAGTTGAGTATTCCTTGAGTGAATATGGAGAAACCTTAGGCGGCTTATTGGATACACTTTGCCAATGGGGCACGATGCACGTTGCTGCACTGCAAGACAAAGGAGAGCAAGTTACTTTGTTAGAACAAGAAGAAGCGATAGTCTAGCAAAGGGGAAGTGGCATGAGAAAAGGCGGCAGAAACCATTGGTTTCCGTCCGCCTTTTTAGGTTATGCTTGTTGGATCAATTCTAGAATGGCTTCAGTATTCATCCCGCTGTAATGATTGACGGGAAACGAAAGGCGGTTGATGCGTGGTGGGATGGCCTGCTTGATCATCGGATCTGTTAAAGAAAGCAAGGGATCGACCAAAACGAGTTTTTCTTGCGAAAAACGATAATTCGCCAGACGTTCTGGTGTCACAACAGTTACGCTGATTTGATCCTCGGACAGCAGTTGGATGTTGCGGGCGAAAATTTTGATCAGACTTCCAGCCAAAGTAGAACGATCAATAAAAATGACTTTTTCCAAAATGTTTCTCCTTATTAATTAAATTGGTTAATTAAGTATATTAATTAAACCGTTCTTTGTAAATAGGAACATTTGGGAGACAACAAAAAAGCCGCAAAAGATTTTTCTTTTGCGGCTTTTGGTTCGTCTATAAAAAGGTTTGATTCTTTTTTTGATTAAATCACGATCACGGGTGTACCGACTTCGGCTTTGCTGTACAATTCTTTCATCACGCCTGGCGGAGTATTGATACAGCCGTGAGAACCACGGGTTTTCCAAAGATCGCCACCGTATTCCGTCTGCCAATCAGAATCATGGATACCGACACCGGTCCAATCGATGGGCATCCAGTAATCAACAGGGGACGCATAATCTTCACCAGTCAAGGTTGCATCTTCTTCTTTGTTCCAGACATAGAAGACGCCAGTTGGTGTTGGTGTGGCTGGTTTCCCAGAGATAATTTTCGTATCCAACACTAACTCGCCATCTTTGTAATACCACATGTGTTGGTTTTTTAGATCAACTTCGATATAGGTGTTGCCAAACAGCGGGCTGCCTGCATCGGTGCTTCCTTGAGCGATCGGTGTGCGGGTGAAGTCTTCGCCTGCTTTTAACGCCTCGATCAATGCTTCTGTTTCCGCATCGGTTTGGATCGTCCAGCTAAGAGTACCGGCTGGGACTGTCACTTCGCCTTGCTTGGTACTTTGGAAGGTCGAAGAATTGGTGCTAGTATTGTATTGTTCGCCGATCGATGTGACATAGCTTCTTACTTTGTCTTCGTCGATCGTTGTGTTGCCGTCTTTATAAGAGAGCCAATCCATGATCGTTTCTCTTGGGATTTGAAACGTATTTCCGTTGATCGTATAATTGCCGGTTACTTTGGCGATTTTATTCAACGAATCCATTTCTTTCGTTAAGTCTGGATCATCGGCGGTCACACTTGGTTTTGTGACATAATCAACGAGATTCAATTCCTTTTCGCCGCTGACGATGGCTTCTTGCAAGTCTGCCACTGCTTTGTCAACATCGATGGCATCGCCGTCAACTTCTGGTTTGATAGAAAAGCCGTCTTCGCCTTTTTCCAACGTGGCATCAGCCGATTTGGTACGATCTTCATTTAAGGTTTCGAGTTCTTTTTGGATCGTGTTGGTCTCGCTAGTCAAGGTGTCTTGGTCTACTGAGAGATTGTCTAGCTTCTTTTCTTCGGCAGCCGAAACGTAAGCCATTCCCCAGCTCCACTGATTTTGTTCATCTTTTAATGATTGCAGCTCATCGGTGAAATCCGTCTGCAAACCAAATTGAGCAAGGTTGACTGTTTTCCATTCGCTATCACCATCTTTGATGGTAAAGTCTTCTTGTGAATAGCGATCATGCAGCAGGTCGTTGGCCTCGGCAACGGTTTTGTTGCTGATGTCGATCCCATCGATTTCAGTCTTTGGTAGAAAACGGTTTGCATAATATGTACTTCGGTAGGTATAGCCGCCAGCGATCACTACGAGTAAAGCAGCCACAACGATCAGAACAATTTTCTTCGTATTATTCTTGGCGTCAGTATGTTTGTTTGAACGAGTCATTCAACTACTCCTTTTTTCTAATGGCATAATAGATAATAACGCTTAAATCATACCATATTCCCACGGGAAAGCGAATATGGCAAATGAAACTTCCATGAAAAATAGAAAATTCTTAAACTATCTTTAGGCAAGCTGTAGAAACGCATTTCTTACGATAAAAAAACTGAACGAATCGGCAGCAAGCCATCTTGATCAAAGGATTCTGAAAAAGAGTGAGCTGGAGGATTCGTTCAGTCGCATAATTGACTAACTAAAATTGACTATTTAACACGAGGGAAAAGAAATTATTGATTGTCTTCCGCATCTAATTTTGCAAAAGCTTCATCAAGAATATCTTTTAATTGTTTTGCCGAAGCGGCCATCCGGTCTTTTTCACCATCTGTTAATGGGATCTCAATTACTTTTTGAATCCCTTGGGCATTGATGACTGCAGGCGCACCGATGTACAAGTCGTTTAAGCCGTATTCGCCGTTCATGTAC
This sequence comes from Enterococcus sp. 5B3_DIV0040, assembly GCF_002140755.1. Taxonomy (NCBI): domain Bacteria; kingdom Bacillati; phylum Bacillota; class Bacilli; order Lactobacillales; family Enterococcaceae; genus Enterococcus; species Enterococcus sp. 5B3_DIV0040. The sequence goes on along the minus strand of NZ_NGLC01000002.1, from coordinate 21,093 downwards.
ACAGATAATGGGAGAACAGCATTTTCATCGTCTAAGATCGCACGAGTGATCCGTGCTAAGGCTACCGCGATCCCGTAGAAGGTCGCACCTTTTTTCTCGATGATGGTGTAGGCTGCATCACGAACACTGAAGAAAATGTTGACCATTGCTTCTTCATCGATGTCTGGGTTGTTTTTGACCCATTCATAGATTTGTAGGCCAGCTACGTTGGCATGAGACCAAACAGGGAATTCTGAATCGCCGTGTTCCCCTAAGATATAGGCATGGACATTACGGGCATCGACATCGACCAATTCAGCCAATGCTTGACGGAAACGGGCAGAGTCTAATGAGGTACCTGAACCGATAACGCGTTCTTTCGGGAAGCCTGAGAATTTCCAAGTAGAATAAGTCAAAATATCGACTGGGTTTGCTGCAACTAAGAAAATTCCGTTAAAGCCTGAATCAACGATTTGGGTAACTACTTCACGGTTGATTTTCAAGTTTTTATGAACTAAGTCTAAACGGGTTTCGCCTGGTTTTTGAGGCGCACCAGCAGTAATAACGACTAAATCAGCATCATGTGCATCTTCATAAGAAGCGGCATAGATTTTTTTAGGGGAAGTAAATGCCAAAGCATGGGACAAGTCAATTGCGTCGCCTTCTGTTTTTGCTGTATTTATATCAATGATTCCGACTTCTTGCGCAATGTTTTGGGTCACCAGCGCAAACGCGTAACTAGAACCAACCGCACCGTCTCCAACAAGAATTACCTTTTGGTGATCTTTTTTGTTCGTTTTTGCAGTCATCTGTGTATCATTCCTTCCGCATAATTGTTTTACTCGCTATCATCCTACCATTTTCAAGTATGTTTGTCATGTGATTTGCACAACAATATTACACAAAATATCGCTGTTTCAGTTGTAAATGCTTTCTTTGTTATTACGTCAAAAAGAAGATATATCAAGGTTTTATTAAGATTCGTTAAGAAAGATAAAAACTGAGCAAGAGGGTGCCACCATAACAGTCCATTTCGTGTTATAATTACCTAAGCAAAAGAACTGGGCGCATTTGTGTGCCCAGTATTTTGTGTTTGGATAAGAAAACCGATAAAATAGATGAAGAATCAGCTTGAAACTAGAAATAATGGAGCGTAAATAAAAAATGAAAATGATTGTAGGCTTGGGAAATCCTGGCAAAAAATATGAAAAAACCAAACATAATGTTGGCTTTATGGTAGTGGATGCGTTGGCACAAAAGTACCAAGCAACCTTTAAAAAGTCGGCTTTTGAAGCAGAGGTGGCAGAGTTTTTCTTGAAGGGTGAAAAAATCCTTTTGGTCAAACCACAAACCTTCATGAATGAATCCGGTCGTGCGGTAGGCCCGTTGATGACCTATTTTGGCATCTACCAAGAAGAACTAGTGGTGGTCTATGATGACCTCGATTTAGCGTTAGGGAAAATTCGTTTGCGCCAAAAAGGCAGTGCAGGTGGCCACAATGGGATCAAGAGTTTGATCGCTCATTTGGATTCAACAGTCTTTGACCGTATCAAAATCGGGATCGATCGTCCACGTCCAGGACAAACCGTGGTCAATCATGTCCTGAGTCCTTTTGCAAAAGACGATCTGCCCATCGTTTTACAAAGTATTGATAAAGCGGTCGAGGCAAGTAGTGATTACTTGACCAACGGCGACTTTCTTGCCACAATGAATCGATTTAACTAAGGAGGGCCGAGATGGATTTAATTGAATTAATAAATAAAGTGCCGACAGTGGCGGCTTGGCATACAGGTTTACGTGAACAGGCCCCCCGGCAATTACTGACCGGTCTAGCTGGATCGGCAAAAACATTAGCGATCACTGGTGTGTATCAGGCATTTCAAAAACAAGTGATCGTCGTGACACCTAATCTCTATTATACAAATCAACTAGCCGAAGATCTGCGCAATGTGACGGAAGATGTCTACGTTTTTCCAGTGGATGAAGTGTTGTCAGCCGAAATGGCTTTTTCTTCACCAGAAGCCAGAGAAGAACGCGTGGCAGCGCTGAATGCTGTTTCTCAAGGGAAAACGGGGATCTATGTGTTGCCGGTGGCGGCTTTGCGAAAGTATTTGCCTGAAAAGAAAACCTGGTTAGCCAATCAATTTCAATGGCAGATCGGCGATGAGATCGATTTAGAGCGTTTGCCGCAACAATTGATCTTGATGGGTTACGAACGTCAGTCAATGATTGGCAAACCTGGCGAATTCAGTATTCGTGGGAGCATCCTCGATATTTATCCATTAAACGCCGAATATCCCGTACGGATCGAGTTATTCGATGTAGAAATCGACTCGATGCGTTCTTTCAACGTGGAAACGCAACGCTCAGTGGAAACGCTGCAGCAAGTGGCTATTTTACCCACTACCGAATTGGTTTTCTCAGCGGAAGATTTAGCTGCGGGGCAAAAGCAGCTGCAAGAATTATTGAACAAACGGTTGGCAGTCACCAAAGAAGCAACCGATCGCGCCTTTTTAGAAGATTATTTTGGCCAGTTGGCTTCTCAATGGCAAGCGGGGATTCCTGGTGAAAGTGCCCGTTATTACACGGATTTACTGTATCGTCAGCAAACGAGTGTCTTAGATTATTTTTCTGAAGATGCCTTTTTGATGATCGATGATTATGCTCGGATCATGGAGACCAATCGTGAGATCGAACGGGAAGAGGCGGAGTGGCATACCCAAAAATTAGCGGAGCTGCGGGTCTTTTCTGAACAGCAATTCGGGATCGATGTCCATCAGCTGCTGCAAAAAGAAACCTTTGTGACCAGCTTCTTTTCTTTATTCCAAAAAGGAATGGGGAACATTCGCTTCCAAGCGATCCATCAATTCCAATACCGGCCGATGCAGCAGTTTTTCAGCCAAATGGGTCTCTTGAAAGTTGAAATCGATCGCTGGGAGAAGCAGCAGCAGACGGTGATTTTTCTGGTCAGTGACCAAGAGCGGGCCAAGAAGTTAGAGCAAGATCTGCGAGATCATGATATCTATGCCGTGCAGACGCAACAAGACCGCCTGTTTACAGGACGCACCCAAATCGTGGTGGAACGTTTGCAAAGCGGCTTTGAAATGCCGCAAGACAAGCTAGTGGTGGTTACGGAAAAAGAAATTTTCCAAAAGATGAACAAAAAAAGAGCCCGCAGGCAAAATGTCACCAATGCGGAACGGCTCAAAAGCTACAATGAGTTAAAAGCGGGCGATTATGTCGTCCATGCGAATCATGGGATCGGGAAGTACATCGGCATGGAAACCTTAGAAGTCGATGGCGTCCACCAAGATTACATGACGATCTTGTACCAAAACGAAGACAAGCTCTTTATTCCAGTCACCCAATTGAATTTGATTCAAAAATATGTGGCTTCCGAATCGAAAACACCGAAAATCAATAAATTAGGTGGCAGCGAGTGGGCGAAGACCAAGCGCAAAGTGACGGCAAAAATTGAAGACATCGCAGATGATTTGATTTTATTGTATGCCAAACGCGAATCAGAAAAAGGCTATGCCTTTCAACCAGACGATGCCTATCAAAAAGAATTTGAAGATGCCTTTCCGTATTCGGAAACCGATGATCAGCTGCGCAGTACGGCAGAGATCAAGCGGGATATGGAAAAAGAAAAGCCGATGGACCGTTTGTTAGTCGGGGATGTTGGTTTTGGGAAAACAGAAGTGGCGCTGCGGGCTGCTTTTAAAGCGATCAAAGAAAGCAAACAAGTGGCTTTCTTAGTACCGACAACGATCTTGGCGCAGCAGCACTATGAAACGATGGTCGATCGTTTTGAAGGATTCCCCGTCAATGTTGGGGTACTGAGTCGTTTTCGGACGAAAAAACAGCAGAATGAAACGATCGAGCAAGTGCGCAAAGGGCAAGTCGATATTTTGGTGGGGACCCACCGATTATTGTCAAAAGATGTCGAGTTTGCTGATTTGGGCTTGTTGGTGATCGATGAAGAACAACGGTTTGGGGTCAAACACAAAGAGCGCTTGAAACAACTGCGTTCGCAAGTCGATGTGTTGACGTTGACGGCAACGCCGATCCCACGAACATTGCATATGTCGATGCTGGGGGTACGGGACCTATCTGTGATCGAAACACCACCAGAAAATCGTTACCCGATCCAAACCTATGTGATGGAGATGAATCCAGGAGCAGTGCGAGAAGCGATCCAACGGGAGATGGCACGGGGAGGTCAAGTATTTTATCTCTATAATCGTGTCGATACGATCGAGCGGAAAGTCGAAGAACTGCAGGCGTTAGTGCCAGACGCACGAATCGCGTATGCCCACGGGCAAATGACCGAGATTCAATTGGAAAATACCCTGTTTGACTTTATTGAAGGGCAATACGATGTGTTGGTGACGACGACGATCATTGAAACCGGTGTGGATATTCCCAATGCCAATACGTTGTTTGTGGAAAATGCCGATTACATGGGGCTTTCGACGTTGTATCAGCTGCGCGGCCGTGTCGGTCGGAGCAATCGGGTCGCCTATGCGTATTTCATGTATGAACAGCAAAAAGTGTTGAATGAAGTCAGTGAAAAACGGCTGCAAGCCATTAAGGACTTTACCGAGTTGGGGTCAGGTTTCAAAATCGCGATGCGAGATCTTTCGATTCGTGGAGCGGGAAATCTATTGGGGGCGCAGCAGCACGGCTTTATCGATGCAGTCGGGTTTGACATGTACTCGCAAATGCTGTCTGAAGCAGTCACTCGGAAACAAGGGAAAAATACCCAAACAGAAAAAACGACCGTCGAGATCGATCTGGGGATCGATGCCTACTTACCGACTTCGTATATTGAAGACGAACGGCAAAAAATCGAGATCTACAAACGAATTCGTGAGCTGGAATCCCAAGAAGCAGTTGATGAACTTCAAGATGATCTATTAGACCGTTTCGGTGAATACCCTGTAGAAGTGGCACATCTCTTAACGGTGGGCGAGATCAAAATGAACGGCGATCGTGCCTTGTTAGAAACTATCCGCAAGCAGCAGCAGACGGTGTCGTTTACTTTGAGTAAAGTCGGCACGAAAAATTATTCGGTGGAGCAGCTGTTTGAAGCATTGAAAGCTACTAAATTAAAAGCCACGATGGGTGTCGATCATGAGCAAATGACCATCAAATTACAGATTCCGCCAGTGATGAAGGAAAGCACCTGGCTATTAGAAATCCAAGATTTTGTCAAAGCGTTACGGGAACAAAAATACGCCAGCCAAGGCTAGAAAGGAACCAGCGGGATGCCGAAATCACAATTGAAGCGTACGATGGAAGGGGCGTTTATTTTAACGATCGCTTCCTTTATCGCAAAAATCTTAAGTGCCGTTTATCGGGTCCCTTTTCAGAACCTGGTAGGGGACGAAGGGTTTTATGTGTATCAACAAGTCTATCCGATTTATGGATTGGCGATGACGTTAGCGTTGTCAGGGTTGCCACAGTTTATCTCCCGCATCGTCGCTGAAGAACCCGATCCTTTGAAAAGCAAGGAACGGCTGCAAGCGTTGACGCCTTTCGTGCTTTGGTCTGCGATCGGTTTATGGGCGGTGACCTTTTTATTTGCTGGTCCGATCGCACAAGTGATGGGGGACCACCAACTGGCGGGCTTGATTCGAGTCGTTTCTTTTACCTTCTTATTTGTCCCGCCTTTGACCTTTTATCGAGGAATGTTTCAAGGAAATTTGCAAATGGTGCCGACAGCAGTTTCCCAAGTCGTAGAGCAGCTGCTTAGAGTTGGTGTGATTTTAGGTGCTGCGGCAGCTTTCCAGCAATTGGGCTGGACGATTTATCAAACGGGGACTGTCGCCATGATGGGTGCCTTAGTCGGGGGCCTTGCGGCGTGGTGGATCTTAAGTTATTATAGCCGACAAATCAACGGCAAACGCCTATCGCTATGGCATAAACCAGTCACCAGTACAGGAGAAAATCCCGCTGGTTTATCCGCCTCGTTGAAGAAACGGTTCTTCTTAGAAGGCGGTCTGTTGACGATTTATAGCGGCTATTTGATCTTGTTCCAGTTAGCGGATTCGTTTTTATTGACCAATGCGCTAGAAGCGGGGGGGATGACGGCACAAGCAGCCCGAATTTCAAAAGGGATCTATGATCGCGGACAACCCCTCGTCCAACTAGGTCTTGTGGTGGCGATGGCATTAAGCTCGACGTTTTTGCCAACGTTGACCAAGTATTTGACGGTAAAAAATCAGCAGCTGTTTGAAAAGTCGGCAAAAATGTATTTGCGCCTGACGATCGGGATTGCTTCGGCTTCCGCCGTGGGCTTAGCGATTTTGCTGCCTTATATTAACTTTGCCTTATTCAAAGACGGTTCTGGCAATGCGGCGCTGGTATTGTTTGTCTTTTCCATCGCTCTGATGGCGACGATCCAAGCCTATCAAAGCATTCAACAAAGTCGTAATACCTATACCTTCGGCTTGCTGGCTGCGGGGATCGGTCTTTTGATCAAATGTCTATCGATGTGGCCGCTGACTGCTTCTTATGGGACTGCAGGAGCGAGTATCAGTACGCTGTTGGGGTTAGGCGCGACCTTATGCTGTTTTGTGGTTTCCGAACAGCGTCGAGCAAAAAGCAGCATCAATCACTTTTGGCATGAAGGAAATTATGGAAAAAAACTATTTATTTGTTTAGGGATCATGGCAAGCGTGCTATTCTTATATTATAGCTTCGTTGCGATCTTATTGAACGGTCCTTTGACCCATCGACTACAGGCACTGCTTTTTTGCCTAGGCGGTGTCGGTCTGGGAGGTGCAGCCTTTATCGGGGCAGCGATCAAAATCAAATTGTTAACGATTCGCGAATGGCTGTTAGTTCCATTTGGAAAGAAACTATTAAGAAGAGGTGAAAAACATGAGATTAGATAAATTTCTTAAAATCTCCCGCATCATCAAGCGTCGCTCTGTGGCCAAAGAAGTGGCAGACAAGGGACGCATTCAGATCAACGGCAAATTAGCCAAGTCAAGCAGTGACGTCAAAGTAGGCGATACCATGCGCATTCAATTCGGGAATAAGGTCTTGGAAGTAAAAGTCAATGAATTGCATGAATCGACGAAAAAAGAAGACGCTGCAAAAATGTATGAGATCGTTTCAGAGGAAAGAATCTCAGAAAATGCTTGATTTTTACGGCATTTTCAGTTAGACAAGCTTTGCGGATGTTGGTATAATGTAAAAAACAAAGACAGCGACGGGAGCGAGTTCAGGTGGCAAAAGAATCAAATAAAAAAATAGAACTATTGCAGACCGATTATGCGAAAGAGCAATTTGCCAAGTTTGAAAAAGAGCGGCGGCAAGTCGTGTTTCGCCGACGTCGGCTGGTGGCGTTTTTCGTGGCGGCATTAGCGATATTTGCGATCGTAGGGATTCAAATGTTCAACGATCAAATGCGCCTGCAAAAGCTAAAGGAATATAAGGCGGAAACAGTCGCCGAACAAAAAGAGGCAGAACAAAAGGTGGCTTCACTGGAGCGAGACGTTGCCTTGTTGCAAGACGATGAGTATGTGGCAAAATTGGCCCGCAGCCGATTCTTCTACTCAAAAGATGGCGAAAAAATCTATCCAGTCTTGCCAGACGGGACGGATTCTCAAAACACCAATGAGCGTTCTTCGCAAAGCGGACAAGAATCATCATCCACAGAGTCACAAGATTAAGCAATGTCATACCTACTCAGCGCAGTAGTTTGAATTATTTTAAATGGGTAAAAATTAGGAGGAACATTTTTTATATGTCAATCGAAGTTGGAGCGAAACTAAAGGGCAAAGTGTCTGGTATTACAAATTTTGGTGCGTTCATTGATCTTGGTGAAGGGAAAACTGGTTTGGTGCATATCAGTGAAGTATCAAACGGATTCGTCAAAGACATTCACGACGTGTTGTCTGTTGGGGATGAAGTGACAGTACTTGTTACGGCAATCGGCAACGATGGAAAAATCGGCCTATCGATCCGCAAAGCAGAAGATAAACCGGAAGAAAAACGTGAATACCCGAAAAAAGAATTCAATCGACCAAATCCGAAAAAATCTTTTTCACGCAATCAAAATACGAATGTAAATAAACAAGACTTCGATTCATTGATGAGTTCTTTTCTAAAAGATAGTGATGATCGTCTTTCGTCATTACGTCGAAATACAGAAGGAAAACGCGGTGGCCGCGGCGGACGCCGTAACTAAACATGAATAGCAAGTTGGAAAAAGCTGGAACAAAACTGTTGGTTCGTTTTGTTTCAGCTTTCTTTCTTGTGGGATTACCAAATGAGAAGGAGGTCAAACGATGGTCATTCAAACCGTTCAAGCGCAACTCACTGCCATCGATCCTGAAAAAAAACGCCGCTTTTTGCTGGCGGTATCGACGGGCGTCGATTCGATGGTCTTGTTGCAGATCTTTTGTCAGTTGTTTCCTGAAATGCAAAAAGAGCCATGTTTTAGTGTGGCGCATGTGAACCATCAATTGCGTCCAGCATCTGCCAAGGAAGCGGCTTTTTTACGGCAGTACTGCCAAGAACGCGGTATTCCTTTTTATGAACGGTGCTGGGAAAATCCGCCAGAAACCGGCGTAGAAGCTAGCGCTCGAAACTTTCGCTATACATTTTTTTCCGACGTCATGTCTCAAGAAGGCTATGATGTTTTGCTGACTGCTCACCACAGTGATGACCAAGTAGAAACGATGTTGATGAAGATGATGCGAGAAGGTCGCTTGCGATCGGCTGGCGGGATGAAACAGCAGCAGCCTTTTCACACAGGGATCTTGTTGCGTCCACTGCTTACTGTCAGCAAGGCAGCGATTTACGACTATGCGCAAGCACAGCAGATTCCCTACTTTGAAGACGAAAGCAATCACGAACCGCTGTATTTGCGAAACCGACTACGCCAGCAAGTAGTGCCAGCCTTAAAAGTGGAAAATCCGCAGCTGCTGCCGCATTTTCAACAGCTTTCTGAAGAAGTACAGTTCGCCAATCAGCTGATCCAACAAGAGCAGCAGCAATGGTTGTCTGCGTTCGTTCAACAGCAAGCTGCTCGCTTAGTGATCGATCTGCAGCAGCTGCCGACATTTTCGCCAGCGCAACGCTATTTTTTCTATGCGGGTTTTTTACAGCAAGCAGAGGCTTTTACGAAGCAGCCCCTCAATCAAAAACAGCTGCCGCAGTTATTGCGTCTGCTAGATGAAAAGAAAGGGCAATGGCAATTGGCGTTGCACAAACAGTGGCAGCTGCGGCGCAGTTATGACCAATTGTTATTGGAACCTGTTACTGTTCCCCAAAAGCCTGCAGCGCCGTTGACAGAAGTCAGTCAGCGACTGGTTTTAGGGGAGGGGATCTATCTTTCTGAAAAGGAATGGATTGGGTATTTTCCGATAAATGAACAGCATATTCCCAAAAAAATCACAAATTGGTCAGAGTTTTCCCGAGATTTACCGCTAAACTATTCCTCTGAGCTGGTGGTGCGTAAGCGCCAGCCGGGAGACCGAATCCGCTTGGCGCGTGGTCTGACCAAAAAGATCAGTCGTTTTTTTATCGATTCAAAAATTCCTAATGAAGCGCGAGAAAAAAGTTGGGTCGTCACAAACCTTGAAAAAGAGGTGATTGCCTTACTACCTCATACATTTTCCTATTTGAGTATTGCGCCAGAAACTGATAAAATACACTACATACTTCTTTATAAATACCAGAAGTAAGAGTTGGAAGGAGAACTTTATGCTAGATAAAGATATTGAGAAAATTTTGATTTCCCGTGACGAAATCAAAAATCGTTGTGTGGAACTTGGTCAAGAATTAACGGCGGCTTATGCGGATAAAAATCCTCTAGTCGTAGGTGTGCTGAAAGGTGCCGTTCCTTTCATGGCAGACATCGTTCGTGAGATGGATTGTTACTTGGAGTTAGACTTCATGGATGTCTCAAGTTATGGCAATGCCATGATTTCATCTGGGGAAGTCAAGATCATCAAAGATTTAGATACAAATGTTGAGGGCCGTGATCTCTTGATCGTTGAAGACATCATTGACAGCGGTCGCACATTGGCTTATCTGGTGGATCTATTCAAATACCGTAAAGCGAAATCAGTGAAAATCGTAACGTTATTAGATAAGCCAGAAGGTCGTGTCGTTGAGATCGATGCAGATTATGTCGGCTTCGATGTGCCAAATGAGTTTGTTGTTGGATATGGACTGGACTATGCAGAGCAATATCGAAACTTACCTTACGTTGGCGTCTTAAAACCTAGTGTTTATCAGTCAAATTAGTGACTGTTCTAAATCAATTGTGATACAATTAAATGGTCAGGATTGATAAAACAAAATAGCCAGGGAGGTACGCATGAATAAGAAAAATAACGGTATGGTAAAAAATACCTTATATTATGTACTTGTCTTGTTGGCGATGGTCATGGTCGTATATTTCATTTTTGGAAATGGCAATCAGCAGACCCCAACGATCGAGTACTCCACGTTTACAGAGCAGCTGAAAGACGGGAAGATCAAACAGTTTACTGTTCAACCCGCTAACGGTGTGTATCGAATCGTGGGTGAATACAATGAAGAACAAACCGTCAGCAATGACAACAGCTTGTCTGTTTTAGGTAATACACAGGCGAGTTCGACCCGCTTTTCAACGATCATTTTACCGAATGATTCCACACTAAGCGAAGTCACCAGTTTGGCCTCGGCAGAAGGGGTCAAAACCACGATCGAAGAAGAATCCAACAGCGGCATTTGGTTATCGCTTTTGGTTAGCTTCTTACCACTTGTGATCATCATTTTCTTCTTCTACATGATGATGAGCCAACAAGGTGGCGGCGGTGGCGGTGGCGGCCGTGTGATGAACTTTGGCAAATCTAAAGCCAAAGAAGCGGATAAAAAAGCCAACCGCGTGCGTTTTTCAGACGTAGCCGGTGCAGAAGAAGAAAAACAAGAGCTTGTCGAAGTCGTGGAATTCTTGAAAGACCCTCGACGCTTCGTTGAATTAGGTGCTCGTATCCCAGCAGGTGTCTTACTTGAGGGGCCTCCAGGAACCGGGAAAACATTACTAGCCAAAGCCGTTGCTGGTGAAGCTGGCGTACCGTTTTACTCGATCTCTGGTTCAGATTTCGTTGAAATGTTTGTCGGTGTCGGTGCAAGCCGGGTGCGTGACTTATTTGAAACAGCGAAGAAAAATGCACCAGCCATCATCTTTATCGATGAAATCGATGCCGTCGGTCGCCAACGTGGTGCCGGTATGGGTGGCGGACATGATGAGCGGGAACAAACATTGAACCAGTTGTTGGTTGAAATGGATGGTTTTGATGGGAATGAAGGCGTGATCGTCATTGCCGCAACGAACCGTTCGGATGTTTTAGATCCAGCGTTGCTACGTCCAGGTCGTTTTGACCGTCAGATTTTGGTTGGTCGTCCAGACGTGAAAGGTCGTGAAGCGATCCTCCGTGTCCATGCCCGCAACAAACCTTTATCAGATGATGTTGATTTGAAAGTCGTTGCCCAACAAACACCAGGCTTTGCCGGTGCGGATCTGGAAAACGTCTTGAACGAAGCGGCATTAGTTGCTGCTCGTCGTAACAAGAAAAAAATCGATGCTTCAGATATCGATGAAGCAGAAGACCGCGTGATCGCTGGTCCTGCGAAGAAAGACCGGGTCATCAACAAACGCGAACGTGAAATGGTTGCTTACCATGAAGCAGGACATACCATTGTTGGGTTAGTCTTGAGTCGTGCCCGTGTGGTACACAAAGTAACGATCATTCCTCGGGGACGTGCGGGTGGTTACATGATCGCCTTGCCGAAAGAAGATCAATTCTTGATGACCAAAGAAGATATGTTTGAACAAATCGTTGGGTTGCTTGGTGGTCGTACGGCTGAAGAAATCATCTTCGGTGTACAATCAACGGGTGCTTCCAATGACTTTGAACAAGCAACTGCGCTTGCAAGAAGCATGGTGACAGAATATGGAATGAGTGACAAGTTAGGTCCAGTTCAATATGAAGGAAACCATCAAGTCTTTGTTGGTCGTGATTATGGTCAAACAAAAGCTTACTCTGAACAAGTTGCCTTTGAAATCGATCAAGAAGTTCGCAAGATTTTAATGGATGCTCATCAAAAAGCCCATGAAATCATTGAAGAACACCGTGCACAGCACAAATTGATCGCTGAAAAACTGCTTGAACATGAAACATTAGATGCCAAAGCAATCAAATCCTTGTTTGAAGAAGGCAAAATGCCTGAAGGAACCGAAAGCTCTGAGTATCCTAGTGAAAAAGCTCAAACGTTTGAAGAAGCGAAACGTGCGCTGGAAGAAAAAGATGCAGAGAAGCAAGCTGCAGAAAAACACAGCGAAGATGCACCATCAAACGATTTTGATCAACAATTGGAAGACGTTCGCCGCAATAGCGAAAGTCAACCGACTGATCAAGAAAACAAAGATGATAACGCCTAAAACAAGACGTATCAAGGCACCGAGGAAACTCGGTGCCTTTTTGTTTCTATTTAAGAAGACTTTCCTTAAATTCAAACACATTCAGTTGAAAAAAGCGGCGCTTCCTAGTATGATTCATTAATGAATAAAAAGGAGAATCAAGATGAAGGATTATTTAGTAAAAGCACTAGCATATGACGGCTTCGTCCGAGCATATGCAGTATCGGCAACAGAAACGATCGCCGAAGCACAACGACGCCATGAAACATGGAATACGGCATCCGCTGCTTTAGGGCGAGCGATGGTGGGAAGTTTGTTATTAGGCAGTACCTTAAAAGGGGAAGACAAATTGACCGTCAAAATTCAAGGAAATGGTCCTGCTGGGGCAATCGTCGTAGACAGCAATGGCCGTGGGGACGTAAAAGGATACATAAAAAATCCGCAGATCAGTCTGCCGTTGAACCCTCAAGGGAAATTGGACGTTCGGGGCGCAGTGGGTGACCAAGGGATCTTTACCGTGATCAAAGACTTAGGGCTAAAAGAACCCTTCTCTGGACAAACACCGATCGTCTCTGGGGAGCTTGGGGAAGACTTTACTTATTATTTAGCAGTGTCAGAACAGATTCCTTCTGCTGTTGGTCTGAGTGTATTAGTAGAAACCGATGATTCAATTCGGGCAGCCGGTGGCTTTATGCTGCAGATCATGCCTGGTGCCAGTGAAGAGATCATTGATGCCATCGAAAAACGTTTGGGAGAATTGCCTCGAGTATCAACCTTGATCGATGAAGGACAATCACCAGAAGAGATCTTAGCGACATTGTTGCCAGACACGACGATCGAAGTACTAGAAAAAATGCCAGTCCAGTTCCATTGTGATTGCACGAAAGAAAAATTTGCGACGGCGATCATTACCTTGGGGGCTGATGAGATCCAAGCGATGATCGATGAAGACCACGGGGCAGAGGCAGTCTGCTCGTTTTGTGGCAACAAGTATCATTTTGATGAAACGGAATTGGCGGCATTGAAGAAAGAGGCGGAAGCGTAAGTGAAAGATAGACAAACATGGCAGATCGGCTCGGTTGAGATTCCCAACCGCGTCGTCGTTGCGCCAATGGCAGGGATCACCAATTCTGCGTTTCGTGTGACAGTCAAAGAATTTGGCGCGGGTTTAGTCGTCTGTGAGATGATCAGTGATCGAGGGATTCAACTGCGGAACAAGAAGACCCTTGAGATGCTATTTATTGACGAGACCGAGCATCCTCTTAGTATTCAGATTTTTGGTGGGAATAAAGCATCCTTAGTAGAAGCAGCGCAATTTGTCGCAGAAAACACAACTGCCGATATCATTGATATCAACATGGGGTGTCCTGTAAACAAAATCATCAAAGCAGAAGCTGGTGCGAAGTGGCTTTTAGATCCCGACAAGGTTTATGAAATGGTCCATGCTGTTTCCAGTGCGATCGGCAAGCCCGTTACCGTAAAAATGCGGATCGGCTGGGATGAGCAGCACATCTTTGCGGTTGAAAATGCCCAAGCCGCAGAAGCAGCGGGTGCCGCAGCGATCGGTATGCATGGCAGAACCCGTGTACAGATGTATGAAGGATCGGCTGATTGGGACGTGTTGAAACAAGTGAAGCAAAGTATCACGATTCCCTTTATGGGCAACGGCGATGTCAAAACCCCTGAAGATGCCAAGCGAATGTTGGAAGAAGTCGGTGCAGATGCAGTGATGATCGGACGGGCAGCGTTAGGCAATCCATGGATGATCCACCGCACCAAGCAATACTTGGAGACAGGCGAGTTATTGCCAGAACCAACACCGCGAGAAAAAATTTCGACAGCGAAACTTCATTTAGAACGTTTGGCTGAGCTAAAAGGGGAAAAAATCGCTTCGCGAGAATTCCGTCAACATGCTGCGTACTACTTAAAAGGTATTTCGCGGGCAGCCAAAGTGAAGGCAGCTATCAACCAAGCGGAAGATAAGCAGACGATTTTTGATTTATTAGATGCATTTGTGGAAAAGACCGAAAAACAGCCGCTAGCAACTCTTAAGGAATAAGAAACAAATCAAGTCGATTCGAAAGTTCGGCTTGATTTTTTGCGTCATCATTGGCATTATAAGAAGGAAACCCAAGTTAAGAATGGAGGAAAACTCGTGACAGAGGAACGACAAACACAAGAAGAATTGAATGATCAAATGTTGGTTCGCCGTGAAAAGATGGAAAAACTACGGGAAGAAGGCATTGATCCTTTTGGCAAGCGATTCGAACGCACCCATAATTCTGCCGAGTTACATGAGTTATTTGATCAAAGAACCAAAGAAGAATTAGCCGAAATGAATCTTTCAGCAAGCATTGCAGGAAGAATCGTTACAAAACGTGGAAAAGGTAAGGCTGGTTTTGCACATTTACAAGACCGCGAAGGCCGTATTCAAATATATGTACGTAAAGACCAAGTAGGGGATGAACCTTACGAAGTATTCAAACACGCAGACTTAGGTGATTTCTTCGGCGTATCTGGTGAAATCATGAAGACCGATACCGGTGAAGTGACCATCAAAGCCAAAGAAATCGTGATCTTATCAAAAGCATTGCGTCCATTGCCTGACAAATACCATGGCTTGACGAACGTAGAACAACGCTACCGTCAACGTTACTTGGATTTGATCAGTAATAAAGAAAGCTTTGATCGTTTCATGAAACGAAGCCAAATCATCAGCGAAATTCGTCGTTACCTTGACGGTCATGGGTATATCGAAGTCGAAACGCCAGTATTGCATAATCAAGCAGGTGGTGCAGCGGCTCGTCCCTTCATTACCCACCACAATGCCTTAGACATGGATCTGTATTTACGGATCGCTCTTGAGCTTCACTTAAAACGATTGATCGTGGGCGGCATGGAAAAAGTCTATGAGATCGGTCGCGTTTTCCGAAATGAAGGGATCGATACGACCCATAATCCTGAGTTTACAATGCTAGAAGCGTATACGGCATATACAGATTTCAAAGATGTGATGGATCTGACCGAAGGCATTATCCGTAATGCTGCTGAAAAAGTCTTGCATACAGCAACGATCCAATACGATGGACAAGAAGTCGATCTAGCTAGCGACTTTGCACGAATCCATATGGTCGATGCAATCAAAAATCAAACAGGTGTTGATTTCTGGCAACCAATGTCCGTTGAAGAAGCCCGCAGCTTAGCGAAAGAACATCATGTTGAAATCACTGATGCCATGACTGTTGGCCATATCATCAATGAATTCTTTGAGACATTTGTTGAAGAAACGTTACAGCAGCCAACCTTTGTCTTCGGTCATCCAGTGGAAGTTTCGCCATTAGCGAAAAAGAATCCAGAAGATGAACGCTTTACCGACCGCTTTGAATTATTTATCGTTGGTCGTGAATTTGCGAATGCCTTCACGGAACTAAATGATCCAATTGATCAAAGAGAACGTTTTGAAGGGCAAGAAAAAGAGCGCGAAGCAGGAAATGATGAAGCCCATGGGGTGGATGAAGATTTCTTAGAAGCACTTGAATACGGTATGCCGCCAACTGGTGGATTAGGGATCGGGATCGATCGCTTAGTGATGCTGTTGACAGATGCGCAATCGATTCGCGACGTTTTATTATTCCCAACAATGAGATAAAAAAACTCCGTCCACTCGCAAGAGGTGGGCGGCTTTTTTTCTTGTCTGCTGGATCAGGGAGAAAAACAGCGAGGAATTAGAGGGAAAAACGCCACGAAAGTTGCCAGAAAACGGATTAAATGCGAACGATAAAAGCTGGATCCAATGCGATTAGACGGGTTTGTAAAAATTGAAAAAAGCCATAGAAAATGATTGACCGCAAGGGATTTAGTTGGTATATTATTACATGTGCCAAATGACTAAATGAATTCCTAAAAAGAATTGAAAAAAGTAGTTGACGCACAGCTCGACAGATGATATTATAACGAAGTCGCAATTTTAAAATAGTTAATTGATGTTGATAGATCAACAAAATTAATTGAAAAAAGTTGTTGACAAATAACAAATCATTTGTTATTCTAATTAAGTCGCTGAGACAGCCGCTACGAAGTTGAAAAACAACGAGCGAAAAAAACTTTTAAAAAAGAGTTGACAATTAAATGTCACTCTGATATGATATAAAAGTTGCTAACACAGCACGGTAGACCTTTGAAAACTGAACAAAGCAAGCAAACGAACCAATGTGTAGGACGTTTCAATTTATTGAAACAAATACATGCAAGCAATAGCTAGCAAAGTTAATTTTTATGAGCTTAATGACCGTATGGTCATTCAAACAAATCATTATGAGAGTTTGATCCTGGCTCAGGACGAACGCTGGCGGCGTGCCTAATACATGCAAGTCGAACGCTTTTTCTTTCACCGGAGCTTGCTCCACCGAAAGAAAAAGAGTGGCGAACGGGTGAGTAACACGTGGGTAACCTGCCCATCAGAAGGGGATAACACTTGGAAACAGGTGCTAATACCGTATAACACTATTTTCCGCATGGAAGAAAGTTGAAAGGCGCTTTTGCGTCACTGATGGATGGACCCGCGGTGCATTAGCTAGTTGGTGAGGTAACGGCTCACCAAGGCAACGATGCATAGCCGACCTGAGAGGGTGATCGGCCACACTGGGACTGAGACACGGCCCAGACTCCTACGGGAGGCAGCAGTAGGGAATCTTCGGCAATGGACGAAAGTCTGACCGAGCAACGCCGCGTGAGTGAAGAAGGTTTTCGGATCGTAAAACTCTGTTGTTAGAGAAGAATAAGGATGAGAGTAAAACGTTCATCCCTTGACGGTATCTAACCAGAAAGCCACGGCTAACTACGTGCCAGCAGCCGCGGTAATACGTAGGTGGCAAGCGTTGTCCGGATTTATTGGGCGTAAAGCGAGCGCAGGCGGTTTCTTAAGTCTGATGTGAAAGCCCCCGGCTCAACCGGGGAGGGTCATTGGAAACTGGGAGACTTGAGTGCAGAAGAGGAGAGTGGAATTCCATGTGTAGCGGTGAAATGCGTAGATATATGGAGGAACACCAGTGGCGAAGGCGGCTCTCTGGTCTGTAACTGACGCTGAGGCTCGAAAGCGTGGGGAGCGAACAGGATTAGATACCCTGGTAGTCCACGCCGTAAACGATGAGTGCTAAGTGTTGGAGGGTTTCCGCCCTTCAGTGCTGCAGCAAACGCATTAAGCACTCCGCCTGGGGAGTACGACCGCAAGGTTGAAACTCAAAGGAATTGACGGGGGCCCGCACAAGCGGTGGAGCATGTGGTTTAATTCGAAGCAACGCGAAGAACCTTACCAGGTCTTGACATCCTTTGACCACTCTAGAGATAGAGCTTCCCCTTCGGGGGCAAAGTGACAGGTGGTGCATGGTTGTCGTCAGCTCGTGTCGTGAGATGTTGGGTTAAGTCCCGCAACGAGCGCAACCCTTATTGTTAGTTGCCATCATTTAGTTGGGCACTCTAGCGAGACTGCCGGTGACAAACCGGAGGAAGGTGGGGATGACGTCAAATCATCATGCCCCTTATGACCTGGGCTACACACGTGCTACAATGGGAAGTACAACGAGTTGCGAAGTCGCGAGGCTAAGCTAATCTCTTAAAGCTTCTCTCAGTTCGGATTGTAGGCTGCAACTCGCCTACATGAAGCCGGAATCGCTAGTAATCGCGGATCAGCACGCCGCGGTGAATACGTTCCCGGGCCTTGTACACACCGCCCGTCACACCACGAGAGTTTGTAACACCCGAAGTCGGTGAGGTAACCTTTTGGAGCCAGCCGCCTAAGGTGGGATAGATGATTGGGGTGAAGTCGTAACAAGGTAGCCGTATCGGAAGGTGCGGCTGGATCACCTCCTTTCTAAGGAATATTTCGGAAGACTACACATCGTTTGCCTTTGTTCAGTTTTGAGAGGTCTACTCTCAAGTAAATACCCGGGGCCTTAGCTCAGCTGGGAGAGCGCCTGCTTTGCACGCAGGAGGTCAGCGGTTCGATCCCGCTAGGCTCCATTAACGACAATGGTCGTTAAGCTTTGTTCATTGAAAACTGGATATCGAAGAAATAATCAAAACAAGTAACACACACCGAGTTGAAATGTTAAAAGAGTTTTTTAATAAGTTCAACGCTTATTTTCTTGAGCAACCTTCTATCGCTAGAAGAAGTACTCAAAACCGACCGTAAGGTCAAAGGTTAAGTGAATAAGGGCGCACGGTGGATGCCTTGGCACTAGGAGCCGATGAAGGACGGGACTAACACCGATATGCTTTGGGGAGCTGTAAGTAAGCTATGATCCAGAGATTTCCGAATGGGGGAACCCAGCATCTTTTATAGGATGTTACGTCTGCGTGAATACATAGCGCAGTCGAGGTAGACGCAGAGAACTGAAACATCTAAGTACCTGCAGGAAGAGAAAGAAAATTCGATTCCCTGAGTAGCGGCGAGCGAAACGGGAAAAGCCCAAACCAACAAGCTTGCTTGTTGGGGTTGTAGGACTCCGATATGGTAGTCTATTCAGATAGTCGAAATACTTGGAAAAGTATGTCAAAGAGGGTAAAAACCCCGTAGGCGAAATTTGGATAACACCTAGGAGGATCCTGAGTACGGCGGAACACGAGGAATTCCGTCGGAATCCGGGAGGACCATCTCCCAAGGCTAAATACTCCCTAGTGACCGATAGTGAACCAGTACCGTGAGGGAAAGGTGAAAAGCACCCCGGAAGGGGAGTGAAATAGATCCTGAAACCGTGTGCCTACAACAAGTTAGAGCCCGTTAATGGGTGATAGCGTG
Organism: Enterococcus sp. 5B3_DIV0040; assembly: GCF_002140755.1. Taxonomy (NCBI): domain Bacteria; kingdom Bacillati; phylum Bacillota; class Bacilli; order Lactobacillales; family Enterococcaceae; genus Enterococcus; species Enterococcus sp. 5B3_DIV0040. The sequence goes on along the minus strand of NZ_NGLC01000002.1, from coordinate 1,888 downwards.
CCTTTTGTAGAATGAACCGGCGAGTTACGATAGCATGCGAGGTTAAGTTGAAGAGACGGAGCCGTAGCGAAAGCGAGTCTGAATAGGGCGAATGAGTATGTTGTCGTAGACCCGAAACCATGTGATCTACCCATGTCCAGGTTGAAGGTGCGGTAAAACGCACTGGAGGACCGAACCCACGTACGTTGAAAAGTGCGGGGATGAGGTGTGGGTAGCGGAGAAATTCCAAACGAACTTGGAGATAGCTGGTTCTCTCCGAAATAGCTTTAGGGCTAGCCTCGGAATTGAGAATGATGGAGGTAGAGCACTGTTTGGACTAGGGGCCCATCTCGGGTTACCGAATTCAGATAAACTCCGAATGCCATTCATTCATATCCGGGAGTCAGACTGTGAGTGATAAGATCCATAGTCGAAAGGGAAACAGCCCAGACCACCAGCTAAGGTCCCCAAATAACTATTAAGTGGAAAAGGATGTGGGGTTGCACAGACAACTAGGATGTTGGCTTAGAAGCAGCCACCATTTAAAGAGTGCGTAATAGCTCACTAGTCGAGTGACCCTGCGCCGAAAATGTACCGGGGCTAAATAGTTTACCGAAGCTGTGGAGTGCACCATTAGGTGCATTGGTAGGAGAGCGTTCTAAGGGCGTTGAAGGCAGATCGTGAGGACTGCTGGAGCGCTTAGAAGTGAGAATGCCGGTATGAGTAGCGAAAGACAGGTGAGAATCCTGTCCACCGAATGACTAAGGTTTCCTGGGGAAGGCTCGTCCGCCCAGGGTTAGTCGGGACCTAAGCCGAGGCCGACAGGCGTAGGCGATGGACAACAGGTTGATATTCCTGTACCCGTTGTTTTTGTTTGAGCAATGGAGGGACGCAGGAGGCTAAGAAGTGCAGACTGATGGATATGTCTGTTCAAGCAGTAAGTCTTGGTAGGAGTCAAATGCTTCTACCTATACGGACAAGCTGTGATGAGGAGGGAAATAATAGTACCGAAGCTTCTGATGTCACACTGCCAAGAAAAGCTTCTAGTGAGAAAACAACGGCCCGTACCGCAAACCGACACAGGTAGTCGAGGAGAGAATCCTAAGGTGAGCGAGAGAACTCTCGTTAAGGAACTCGGCAAAATGACCCCGTAACTTCGGGAGAAGGGGTGCTGCTCTAACGAGCAGCCGCAGTGAATAGGCCCAAGCGACTGTTTATCAAAAACACAGGTCTCTGCAAAATCGAAAGATGACGTATAGGGGCTGACGCCTGCCCGGTGCTGGAAGGTTAAGAGGAGTGCTTAGCGTAAGCGAAGGTACGAATTGAAGCCCCAGTAAACGGCGGCCGTAACTATAACGGTCCTAAGGTAGCGAAATTCCTTGTCGGGTAAGTTCCGACCCGCACGAAAGGCGTAACGATTTGGGCACTGTCTCAACGAGAGACTCGGTGAAATTTTAGTACCTGTGAAGATGCAGGTTACCCGCGACAGGACGGAAAGACCCCATGGAGCTTTACTGTAGTTTGATATTGAGTGTCTGTACCGCATGTACAGGATAGGTAGGAGCCGTAGAGATCGGGACGCCAGTTTCGATGGAGGCAATGGTGGGATACTACCCTTGCGTTATGGCCACTCTAACCCGCAGCCCTTATCGGGCTGGGAGACAGTGTCAGATGGGCAGTTTGACTGGGGCGGTCGCCTCCTAAAAGGTAACGGAGGCGCCCAAAGGTTCCCTCAGAATGGTTGGAAATCATTCGAAGAGTGTAAAGGCAGAAGGGAGCTTGACTGCGAGAGCTACAACTCGAGCAGGGACGAAAGTCGGGCTTAGTGATCCGGTGGTTCCGCATGGAAGGGCCATCGCTCAACGGATAAAAGCTACCCTGGGGATAACAGGCTTATCTCCCCCAAGAG
>NZ_NGLC01000001.1:2627923-2656119 GCF_002140755.1 Enterococcus sp. 5B3_DIV0040 | reverse complement strand
CAATAAATGTTTCTCTACAAAAAATGCTCTAAATAATCTTTTAGAGTTTTTTGGTTGCTATTCATTTTTTTGCTCTCTAATAGCCCTATAAACGTAACCACAAACATGAGGACAAACGTCAAAAGAAAATCATAAAACGCTTCTGGAAAAGAAGCCCCTAAAAATACCAGATTGATAACAAAATAGCCTAGCGGAAGAATGAGAGAAATTGCTGCACACGAAAGTATAAAAACAAGCACTTTTTTATTATTTTTTATCCCACATTTTCCTATACTAAAAAAAATCTGCGCTGGAATGCCTCTAGGTACCATTTTCACTATCATTTTTTGTCCCCATCTTTAGAAACAAAATCTTCTTTATTCTCCAATACTTATAGAAACCAAATCCAAGATTTTCTTTTATTCATTCTTTAATAATCCTCTATTATTATTTACTATATCTTGAGATTACAGCAACAACAGGCGTTGCGCACGCAACACTTTTAAAATGAGTCTATTTCTTGAAAGATTTTCTTAAGCAAACCGATTTTTCTGCATAAAAAAGGCTTCACGAACTCGCTCAGCTTTTGAGCACCAGGTAGGTACTGTTCCACATCAGCTCTGCAAGTAGTCGCTGTGTGTCTCAGCAATAAGACCAAAATATTTCTAAATTGCCAAGAAACACAGTGATCGAAGAGAACTGATGTTGATTGGTACCTACCTGGTGCTTCTCAAATTTAGAAATATTTTTGCTTATTGCCGAAATGTTAGTTCTGCTTAACGGAGTTTAGCAGTAACTGTATGCGTAGCTTGCGTAGAAAAGCTAGTTCGTGAAGTCGGACATGAATACACCTGCTGTAAAGCGATTTATTCATGAGAAACTTTTATACTTTCCGCATAAAAAAATAGCCCTCAAAGCTGAGGACTAGATTTTTTATTCTGGATTATTTTTTTCGACTTCTTCTTTTAATTCTTCTTTGACTTCCTCGAAAGCCGGTTTTTCTTCATTTACTTCTTTGGCTTTATCTGCTAACTCATCGGCGCCTTTAGTAACGGTTTCCTTCGCCGCTTCTTTTGTCTCCTTAGCATCAATCACGATATCCTCTGAAACATCTTCTGCAACATCTTTGGCATCGCCGGCTGCTTTGCGGAAACGATCAGATAGATCAGAGCTTTGGCGTTTTAAATCTTCTAACGTATCAGAAGTAATATCGTCCATGTCATCCATCGAATCACTTACTTTACTCTTCACGTTTGAAGCTAAGTCATTGGCTTGATCGCCCAAATCAGAAGCACGTTCTTTTACAATCGATCCCACTTCACTGGTTTTTGAAACAAAATCATCGGTATAATCTGAAGCTAAGTCTAACCATTCATCTGTCTTCTTCGCTAAATCTTCACGCATTTCCTTACCCGATTTTGGTGCTAATAGCAATGCTACTACAGCTGCTGCCGTTCCACCAATTAAGGCTCCTGCAAAAAATCTTCCACGTCTAGTCATGTTGTTATCCCTCCGTTTTCGTTGTTGTCTTACGATCTCTAAAGAATCTCATCGTTGTCGCGCCAACTTTTCCTGAGACACTCGCCTTTGCCGCATTCTTTCCGACACCGCCAACTTTTCCAGCCAGATTTCGACTCGTCGTATTTAAATCAGAAACACTCTGACTCAAGTAACACATCCACCCGTGAGAACGGGTGGCTTTTTAACACCTCTAGAAGAGGTCACTACTCGCCTACTCCATAAATGGAGCTTTCTAAAAGACCACCAACCGCTCTTCGCTCGCTACTTTATTTCTTTTTCTTCATTTTGAATGGATCAACGTATTCTCGTTTACTTATACTATCTCGGATTCGATCATCTGATTCTTGCTCTCGTATATATTTTTTAATTGTTTTCTGGTTCAGACCGACTGTGCTCACGTAATACCCCTTTGACCAGAAACTTTTATTTCCATATTTATAGACTAAGTTTCCATGCTGCTCATGGATAAGCGTCGCACTTCTTCCTTTCAAGTAGCCCATGAACTGCGAGATACTTATTTTTGGTGGTACTTTTACCAACATGTGAATATGATCTGGCATTGCGTGTGCTTCGATTATTTCTACCTCTTTCATCTCACAAAGCTTCCTCAATATTCTTCCAATATCTTTTCTTAATTCCCCATAGATTACTTTTCTTCTATATTTTGGGGTGAAGACTATGTGATACTTACAATTCCATCTAGTATGTGATAAACTTTTGTCGTCTTTAGACATAGAAAAACTCCTTTCGATAAAATAAGCGGTTGGTAGCCACTTATTAGTATATCGAAAGGAGTTTTTATCGCTAAAGCTATTCCATCCACGCGTAGAAGCGCGCGGTTTTCTTGTTTCGTACGCTCCGCGAACGAAACTGACTAAAGTCATTAATAAAAATCCTTCTGTAAAATGATAGAACAATCAAATTACAGGAGGATTTTTCTATGAAAACTATATTTGAGCAGCAATGTGTTGAGTTTTATCAAGCGGGAGATTATATGCTTCCTAATGTGGAATTGGATGAACAGAAAGAATATGAAATCGGCATATGGGGACAGCGATACCGCAGACATTTGAAAGAAAATCATCGCATAATTTACTACAACTATTTGACTAAAGGCACGCTCAACCAGTACATTGCAGAAGTTGATACACGAGCTGAAGAAATGTTTCAGCAGCTTGTAAAATCACTTGCCGAGAAAGAAAATATCACGGAACGCCTGAAAGATGACGATATGATGTTATGGGTTCAAAAGATGAATAACATCCGTAATCGAGCAACCGAAATCGTTAATACGGAAGTGATATTTGTATGAGAAAGTATCATATTTATCTCACATCGGAAGAACGAAAACTGATAATCGAAAGTCTTATTTCAGAGAAAAACGCTCTTATCTCGGCGGGCAAATATACGGACTGCGTTGATGATGTTCTGCTCAAAATTTTGCAAGCCAAGAAGAAAAAAATCAAAGTAATTTATACATAGCATAACGAAAAGGCACAGCCTTCGGAGTAAAAGAATCCGTTGGTGGTGCCTTGTTTTGTACGAACCCAAATTTGTTTGTTTAATCTTAGCGAGCAGACCATTTTGATAGCCAAAACGGTAGTCATTAGGGACACCCTAAAACCTTTAACAAAAACACATAAATCGCTGTTTGCTGTATCGCAACTACTAAATAAAATAATGGTATTGCTCGATTATCATTGAAATTTTTAGATTTTGTTATATACTTGTGTAGTAATTATTAAATCTTTAAGAGGTAGATTATGACTGTGAGTTATAAAAAATTGTGGAAGTTATTAATTGACCACGATATGAAGAAGAAAGACCTTGCTAAAGCTGCTGGCATTAGCAATTACACAATTACAAAAATGAGCAAAGGCGAAAATGTGACGGTAGATATTTTAGGTAAAATTTGTTTAGCGTTAAATTGTAATATAGATGACATTATGGAATTCCTTCCTGATGACACAAAATAAAGTTTAGCTTAAAATCAGTAAAGCCTACATAGAGTTTGTAGAAAATCATATTTAACTTCCGATAATTTTAGTTATCAGGAAGCAAGACTTTTACAGGAGGATAACAGATATGTTACCTGAAGAAAAAGCAAGAATAAAAATAGACAAGCAATTAACTGATGCAGGATGGGATATTGTCGCTCGTGACGAGTATATTCCCTTTAATGCTTCTGCGGTTAAAGAAGCCTTAATGCAAGGAAATAAGGAAAGTGACTATCTTCTTTTTGTTGATGATAAAGCGATTGCCGTTGTCGAAGCCAAAGCTGAGGATAATTCTCTCGGCGATATTGTTGCACAACAAGCTGAATGGTATTCTAAAAATCCGCAAGGTTGGGTTGGTTTGTGGTTTCCAAATCAGATTCCCTTTGTATATCTCGCAAATGGTAATAAGATTTATTTTAAAAATATGCTTGAAGCGGACAGCGAATATATAGAGCTTTCGGAGATGCGCTCACCGAAAAAAATGCTAAAAATGCTTGGTAAAAAATCTGAATATGGTGCGTTACCGAGAATTGAGAAAAAAGGACTTCGTGACTGCCAGTATGATGCTGAAGTAAAACTTGAAGCATCGTTGAAAGCCGGCAGGAAAAAGGCTCTTGCAATTCTTGCAACGGGTTCAGGTAAAACATATCTTGCTTGTCTTGCGTCCTACCGTCTGTTGAACTATACGCTTACCAAGCGTGTACTTTTCCTTGTTGACAGAAATAATCTTGCTCGACAGACAGAAACAGAATTTAGTTTGTTCGACCGCACCGAAAAACAAAAGCCGATGAACGAACTTTATCAAATTAATCGCCTTATAAAACCCGAAAATATTCAGGGCGATATCATTATATCTACAATACAAAAATTATTTGCGGTGCTTACGGGACAGACTATAACGGAAGATGACGAAGATAAAGAAGACGAAAAATTGGGCTTGAAGGATGTTACTAAAAACGAGCCTGATATCGTTCTTGGCGAAGATTTGAAATTACCTCCGGATTACTTCCAGTTTATCATTGTTGATGAATGTCATCGTTCAATTTACGGCAAATGGAAAGCAGTTCTTGATTACTTTAAGGACGCAAAAGTTCTTGGCTTAACTGCAACACCTACTCCCGAAGCATATGCGTATTTTAATAAAAATATTGTTGAAGAATATACATACGAAGATTCCGTTGTTGACGGTGTTAATGTTCCTGCACGAGTTTACAGAATAATTACCGACGCAACAGTTCACGGCGGCACAATCAATCAAGGCGAAACAGTTACAGATGTTAATCGTTCCGGTGAAATCGTTGATGAATACAAGGCACAGCAACGCATTGACTATGCGCCAAACCAGCTTGACCGCTCTGTTATCAATCCTAATCAGATAGAGTCCGTCTTGAAATCCTATATGGAATCAATTTATACTGACTTATATCCGGAAAGAGAAGAAAATTGGAACTATATCCCTAAAACACTTATCTTTGCCAAGGATAATAATCACGCAACAAAAATCGTTGAGATTGCAAAAAAGGTGTTTGCCGAAAAATTCACAAGCGAAAAAGTGCCGGACAACTTTGTACAAAAAATCACTTATTCAGCAGGAGATTCCAATGCCCTTATTCGTGATTTGAGAACGGAAAAGGATTTTAGAATAGCTGTTACGGTTACACTTGTTGCAACCGGTACGGATGTAAAGCCTTTAGAAGTTGTGCTTTTTATGAACGATGTGAAATCTGATGTTTTATATACTCAGATGAAAGGCAGAGGCTGTAGAACACTTAACGAGGATAAATTAAGAGAAGTTACGCCGAATGCAGATAATAAAAATTGCTTCTACATTGTCGATGCTGTGGGCGTAACAGAATCTGATAAGCATATTCCGCAACCGGGCAAAGGCGGAAAAGGAGGGAATCCAAAGCCTTTGCGTTTAGACCAGCTTTTGGAAAGACTATCACACGGCGAGGTTTCTGATGAAAATCTCGCTCTGCTTCGTGATTATTGTGCAACAATACAAAAACGATATGAGGACCACCCTCTTTTCGAAAGACATTTAAATATGTTTATTTCCGATTATGGTTTTTCACCAAGAGGATTAGCAAATAATATCAATCAAGCACTTTCGCAGAACTTACTATCTCCTTTTGAGAATATTTCGGATGAAAATTCTGCTCGTAAAAACTTGATTTTCTGTTTGATGAGTAATTTATCAGCACGAAAGAAACTTCTTGAAATGCTCCGGGGTTATTACGCTGTAACTCCCGAAAAAGAGGATGAGGTAATTTATAAAGGTTTCTCCAAAGAAACGGCAAAAAGCTTTATTGCTAACTTTGAGCAATATTTGAATGATAATGCAGATAAGATTGAAGCTCTCCGAATTATCTATAATTCCGAAGATACTGTAATTACATATTCAATGCTTACAGAGTTGCAGGACAAATTGATTGCCGAAAACGGACAATTTACGCCCTATTACATTTGGAAAAACTATAAAATTCTCGATAATGACGGCAATGTTGAAGAATTGGATACAAAGCAAAACATCAGGGCTTTAACACATCTTATTCAGCTTGTTCGCTATGCATATAAGAAAAGCAATAAACTTGTAAGTCTTATTAAGGGCTATTCCCAAAGATTTAACCTTTATTGCGGACAGGCTCAGCGTGAACTTACAGATGACCAAAAAGAAATTATGAAACAGATAGCTGATTACATTATTGAGGAAGGCGCAATCAGCATAAAAGAATTGAATGCTTTTGATACAGACCTATGGCGTAAAGGAATAAAAAACTTTGGCGCACCTGTTCTATCGGAAGAAATTATTACACTTGCAAAATTTATTTTAAAGGCGGCATAATACTATGGCAGATATTCAAAAAAGCGAAGCAACACTGGTAAAAAAAGTATGGGACATTGCAAATGTTCTTGCGGCTGCCGGTGTTGGATTTACAGACTATATCACTCAACTTACATATATTCTTTTTCTCAAAATGGATGTGGAAAAGGAAGAATTAGGTCTTGGCAGCTCTATCCCCGATGGATATAAGTGGAAAGATATTGTTGAACTTAATGGGGATGACCTTATTGACAAGTATGAGGAAGTATTGAAAGAGCTTTCAAAAGATGATGGGCTTATTGGCACTATCTTTACGAAAGCATCTAATAAAATCAATAGTCCTGTTCATCTTGCAAAAGTGTTCCAAATGGTTGGAAATGAAAACTGGTATATGATGGAGGGCGATTTCAAGGGTGCAATTTATGAATCAATCCTTGAAAAGAATGGTCAGGATAAAAAAAGCGGTGCCGGACAATACTTTACACCCCGTGCGCTTATCAAAGCAATGGTTGATGTAATTGACCCTAAAATCACCGAAACGGTTGCTGACCCGGCTTGCGGAACCGGTGGATTCCTTCTTGCTGCTTTTGACCATATGAAACCCCAAAGTAAGGATTTGTCAAAGCAGAATTTTCTAAAAAACAATGCTTTGTTTGGTGCAGATAATACAGCGCTTGTTGTTACCCTTGCATCAATGAATTTATATTTACACGATATTGGAACAGAAAAGAGTCCAATCGTTTGTCAGGATTCATTGCTGGATACATCGGACAGAATGTTTGATGTAATTCTTGCAAACCCACCTTTCGGCACAAGACCGCAAGGCAGCGTAGCAGTTGACAGTGCAAGACCGGAATTTATAAAAACATCGGATAATCAGGTTAACTTCTTGCAGCATATAATGTCCATCGTTAAAACCGGTGGTCGTGTTGCTGTAGTTCTTACTGACAATGTTCTTACTGACGGAAATGCTACGGCAAAGGTTCGTGAAAAATTATTATCTGGCTTTAATCTGCACACCATTCTCAGATTGCCGACAGGTATTTTTTACGCTGGTGGTGTTAAGACAAACGTGCTTTTCTTTGAAAAGGGCGAAAAAACAAAAGACATTTGGGTTTATGATTACAGAACAGGTATAAAACACACAATGGCAACAAAGCCTATGACTCGTGCAGACCTTGATGATTTTGTGAATTGCTATTGTTCGGGTCACTTGGAAGATAGAAAAGAAACTTATTCTGAAGAAAACCCCAATGGTAGATGGAGAAAAATCAACGAAGAAGAAGTTTACTCCCGTGACCAATTAAAACTCGATTTCAAATGGATAGATTTAACCGAAAAAGATGACCGCACAATTACGGAGCTTCTTTCTGAAATGCAGGAAAAAGCAACTGCAATCGGTGATGCCGTATCAAAACTCCAAGAAATTCTCGGAGGAATTGACTTATGATTGATACAAAAGCGTTAAGAGAAAAAGTGCTTGACCTTGCCATTCGTGGTAAACTCGTGCCTCAAGACCCGAATGATGAGCCGGCAACCGTTTTACTTGAAAGAATTCGTGAGCAAAAAAAGCAAATGGTCAAGGAAGGAAAGCTAAAAGCAAAGGATATAAAAAATGATACAATCATCTTTAAGGGTGATGATAATTTACATTATGAGCAGTTTACAGACGGAACAGTGAAATGTATCGAGGATGAGCTACCGTTTGACTTGCCAGAGGGGTGGGCGTGGTGTAGATTAAGAAATCTTTTTCTTGTAGGTTCGGCAAAAAGAGTATTGCAGTCAGAATGGAAAAGTAAGGGCATACCTTTTTATAGGGCAAGAGAAATTGTAAAATTAGCAAACGACGGTTATGTCAATAACGACTTGTTTATTTCTGAAGAACATTATAGAAATTTAAAGGAAACATACGGTGTCCCAGCAGCAGGCGACTTAATGGTGACTGGTGTTGGAACGATAGGTAAAGTGTATGTAGTGAAAGAAAGAGATACCTTTTATTACAAAGATGCAAGTGTCTTATGTTTTGAAAACAAATACTCTGGTATCGTTTCAGAGTATGCAAAACTTATGATAGACTCTCCTTTGCTTCAATCACAAATACACACAAAAACATATGGAAATACTGTAGACACAATCACTATTACAACAGCAAACGAGTATCTATGTGCATTGCCTCCTGTAGCTGAGCAACAAAGAATAGTAGACTCCGTCAATAATACTATATCACTAATTGCTTCACTTGAAAGCAATTATCAAGATATATCTGCAATGACGATAATATTGAAATCTAAAGTCCTTGACCTTGCAATACAAGGCAAACTTGTGCCACAAGACCCGAATGATGAGCCTGCTTCCGTACTTCTTGAACGCATAAGGGCAGAAAAAGAAGAACTCATCAAAGCAGGCAAAATCAAGCGTGATAAAAAGGAATCCATCATCTTCAAAGGTGATGATAACTCTTATTATCAAGATTTGCCGGAAATGTGGGAATTGGTTAATTTTAAAGATTGTGCAACCTTAATTTCTGGACGAGATTTAAACAAGAATGAATATAACGCAGAGAGTATAGGAATTCCGTATATAACTGGTGCGAGCAATTTTATAAATGGAAACATACTAATCAATCGCTGGACGACAGTTCCAAAAACTATTTCAGAAGTAAATGATATACTTATAACTTGCAAAGGAACTGTTGGAGAACTTGCTATAAATAAATATGGCAATATTCATATAGCTCGTCAAATAATGGCAATTAGAGTATACAAAAATATAAATCTTGAATACATAAAACTCTTTTTGGAGTCAATAGTTATGGAAATTAAAAAGACTGCAAATGGGTTAATACCTGGAATTTCAAGAGATGATATGTTAAGTCTTAATATTCCACTTCCGCCTCTTGCAGAACAAAAACGAATTGTAGACGAAATTAAAAAAATATTTGCTACACTTGATGATATTGCAACCCAAGTAGCATAAATAAAGAACCGCTCTCGTGTGAGGGCGGTTCTGATTTTACCAAGTGACTATTTTATCCACGAGTGCTTGTTGCTCACTTGCAGTACGGCGAAGATATATTCTTGTCGTTTCAATGCTTTCGTGTCCCATAAGGTCAGCAAGTAAAGCAATATCATTATATTTCTCAAGAAAATTCTTTGCATAACGATGGCGGAAAGAATGTGGGTAAACCACTTTTTTATCAAGACCGTATTTATCGGCGTAATTTTTTAACTGCTGCGAAATACCTCTTGTAGTAATTCTTTCACTGTAGCGGTTAAGAAAAAGATAGCCGGAGGAACGGTTTGTTTCATCCAGCCAAGCTAAAATTTCATTTCTCAATTTTTTCGGTATATATAATCTTCGCAATTTACCACCTTTTGAATACAAATCAAAATAGCCAAGCTCCACGTGTTCAATTTTAACCTGAATCAACTCGCTTACACGGGCACCGGTTGCGGCAAGATACCACACTACAAAGTACCACTCCATATTTCCGTCCTTCTTCAACTGCTTTTTCAGAAATTTGTAATCTGCATTGCTGATTACATTTTCAAGAAAATTCTTTTGTTGGACTTTCACCGCTTTTAACTGCAACCGTTCCTTTCCGAGATATTCAAGATATTTGTTCATAGCTTGAATACGAAGATTTACGGTTTTAGGTTTGTAAAACTCCATAAGATACCCCTTGTATGCCAACAGGTTTTCCTTGCTTATTGTTTCGTAGTGTTCGTGATAGTAGTTCACTGTCCACAGATAAGATGTAATGGTGTTTTCCGAAAGATTACTCTTTCTCAAATGTTCCTCAAATGTTTTTTGTCCTTTCATAACAAAAGACCTCCATATAATATATTCACGACAAAAGCCGCAAATATATTATACTTTCAATAAGTCTATGGCTCTTATTATGAGAAGGTCGGGAAGGATACTAACTGTATCAATGAACAAATACCTTTTGAGTTGCCTGCTTCGTGGTGTTGGTGTAGGCTCGGAAGTATATTTTCCCACAATACCGGAAAAGCGTTAAATTCATCAAATACAGAAGGTAGATTGATGACTTATATCACGACATCAAACTTATATTGGGATAGATTTGAGTTGGAAACATTAAAAGAAATGTTATTTACCGACTCAGAGATTGAAAAATGTACTGTTAAAAAAGGCGATTTGTTGGTTTGTGAAGGCGGCGATATTGGTCGTTCAGCAATATGGTGCTATGATGAAATGCGAATACAAAACCACATTCACAGATTGCGCCCGTATGTGAATTTATCAAATAGGTTTTATTATTATGTGCTCTGGCTTTGGAAACAGATAGGACTTATCGGCGGTCAAGGTATAGGACTGCAAGGCTTTTCATCCAAGGCTCTACACAATTTGATAATTCCTCTTCCGCCATTGAATGAGCAAAACAGAATCACTCATATAATTGACGAATTTTTTGGCTTTCTTGATACAATAGGACAGCGCCTCAACTGAGGCACTGTTCTATTGTTGATACCACAAAATATAAATTCTCTAAATATTTTGAGATCCTTTCTTGCTCTTTAAGAGGCGGGACAGGAAATAGAACGGAACGCACAGTATCAGATTTTAAGTTTTTTACAGTTGAACCCGCAGCAACCTCACGAAATGAGTTATACATAAAGCTTGAACTCAAAGCATAATACAAGAAATCTTGATTGAAAACATTATCAATATCGCCTATAACAAGCCAACCGTCGTGAATACAGCCGTCCGTTTTTAATATATATGGTCGTCCAAAGCTCATAGAGTTTGTTAAGAGGAAATCTCCGCTTTTTACATAACGAGTTTTAGGCAATCCTTCAGGGATTATTTTTTCTCTTGTACTATAAATATATTTCCCACCTTGTTCGGCATCACCTATTTTAATCCAATTAATGCCGGTGCTTTTTGTGGTTAAATAATCAGTTATTGGTCTTGGTGAGCCACCACGAGAAATAGTGCATATATTACCAAGCCTTTCCCAATGCCAATTCTCAGGAATTTCAAAAGGAATTTTATCATCGATATTTTTGATGTTATTCCCAATCTTCTCATAATAAGAGTTATCATCACCTTTGAAGATGACAGATTCCTTTTTATCACGCTTGATTTTGCCTGCTTTGATGAGTTCTTCTTTTTCTGCCCTTATGCGTTCAAGAAGTACGGAAGCAGGCTCATCATTCGGGTCTTGTGGTACAAGTTTGCCTTGTATTGCAAGGTCAAGGACTTTAGATTTCAATATTATCGTCATTGCAGATATATCTTGATAATTGCTTTCAAGTGAAGCAATTAGTGATATAGTATTATTGACGGAGTCTACTATTCTTTGTTGCTCAGCTACAGGAGGCAATGCACATAGATACTCGTTTGCTGTTGTAATAGTGATTGTGTCTACAGTATTTCCATATGTTTTTGTGTGTATTTGTGATTGAAGCAAAGGAGAGTCTATCATAAGTTTTGCATACTCTGAAACGATACCAGAGTATTTGTTTTCAAAACATAAGACACTTGCATCTTTGTAATAAAAGGTATCTCTTTCTTTCACTACATACACTTTACCTATCGTTCCAACACCAGTCACCATTAAGTCGCCTGCTGCTGGGACACCGTATGTTTCCTTTAAATTTCTATAATGTTCTTCAGAAATAAACAAGTCGTTATTGACATAACCGTCGTTTGCTAATTTTACAATTTCTCTTGCCCTATAAAAAGGTATGCCCTTACTTTTCCATTCTGACTGCAATACTCTTTTTGCCGAACCTACAAGAAAAAGATTTCTTAATCTACACCACGCCCACCCCTCTGGCAAGTCAAACGGTAGCTCATCCTCGATACATTTCACTGTTCCGTCTGTAAACTGCTCATAATGTAAATTATCATCACCCTTAAAGATGATTGTATCATTTTTTATATCCTTTGCTTTTAGCTTTCCTTCCTTGACCATTTGCTTTTTTTGCTCACGAATTCTTTCAAGTAAAACGGTTGCCGGCTCATCATTCGGGTCTTGAGGCACGAGTTTACCACGAATGGCAAGGTCAAGCACTTTTTCTCTTAACGCTTTTGTATCAATCATAAGTCAATTCCTCCGAGAATTTCTTGGAGTTTTGATACGGCATCACCGATTGCAGTTGCTTTTTCCTGCATTTCAGAAAGAAGCTCCGTAATTGTGCGGTCATCTTTTTCGGTTAAATCTATCCATTTGAAATCGAGTTTTAATTGGTCACGGGAGTAAACTTCTTCTTCGTTGATTTTTCTCCATCTACCATTGGGGTTTTCTTCAGAATAAGTTTCTTTTCTATCTTCCAAGTGACCCGAACAATAGCAATTCACAAAATCATCAAGGTCTGCACGAGTCATAGGCTTTGTTGCCATTGTGTGTTTTATACCTGTTCTGTAATCATAAACCCAAATGTCTTTTGTTTTTTCGCCCTTTTCAAAGAAAAGCACGTTTGTCTTAACACCACCAGCGTAAAAAATACCTGTCGGCAATCTGAGAATGGTGTGCAGATTAAAGCCAGATAATAATTTTTCACGAACCTTTGCCGTAGCATTTCCGTCAGTAAGAACATTGTCAGTAAGAACTACAGCAACACGACCACCGGTTTTAACGATGGACATTATATGCTGCAAGAAGTTAACCTGATTATCCGATGTTTTTATAAATTCCGGTCTTGCACTGTCAACTGCTACGCTGCCTTGCGGTCTTGTGCCGAAAGGTGGGTTTGCAAGAATTACATCAAACATTCTGTCCGATGTATCCAGCAATGAATCCTGACAAACGATTGGACTCTTTTCTGTTCCAATATCGTGTAAATATAAATTCATTGATGCAAGGGTAACAACAAGCGCTGTATTATCTGCACCAAACAAAGCATTGTTTTTTAGAAAATTCTGCTTTGACAAATCCTTACTTTGGGGTTTCATATGGTCAAAAGCAGCAAGAAGGAATCCACCGGTTCCGCAAGCCGGGTCAGCAACCGTTTCGGTGATTTTAGGGTCAATTACATCAACCATTGCTTTGATAAGCGCACGGGGTGTAAAGTATTGTCCGGCACCGCTTTTTTTATCCTGACCATTCTTTTCAAGGATTGATTCATAAATTGCACCCTTGAAATCGCCCTCCATCATATACCAGTTTTCATTTCCAACCATTTGGAACACTTTTGCAAGATGAACAGGACTATTGATTTTATTAGATGCTTTCGTAAAGATAGTGCCAATAAGCCCATCATCTTTTGAAAGCTCTTTCAATACTTCCTCATACTTGTCAATAAGGTCATCCCCATTAAGTTCAACAATATCTTTCCACTTATATCCATCGGGGATAGAGCTGCCAAGACCTAATTCTTCCTTTTCCACATCCATTTTGAGAAAAAGAATATATGTAAGTTGAGTGATATAGTCTGTAAATCCAACACCGGCAGCCGCAAGAACATTTGCAATGTCCCATACTTTTTTTACCAGTGTTGCTTCGCTTTTTTGAATATCTGCCATAGTATTATGCCGCCTTTAAAATAAATTTTGCAAGTGTAATAATTTCTTCCGATAGAACAGGTGCGCCAAAGTTTTTTATTCCTTTACGCCATAGGTCTGTATCAAAAGCATTCAATTCTTTTATGCTGATTGCGCCTTCCTCAATAATGTAATCAGCTATCTGTTTCATAATTTCTTTTTGGTCATCTGTAAGTTCACGCTGAGCCTGTCCGCAATAAAGGTTAAATCTTTGGGAATAGCCCTTAATAAGACTTACAAGTTTATTGCTTTTCTTATATGCATAGCGAACAAGCTGAATAAGATGTGTTAAAGCCCTGATGTTTTGCTTTGTATCCAATTCTTCAACATTGCCGTCATTATCGAGAATTTTATAGTTTTTCCAAATGTAATAGGGCGTAAATTGTCCGTTTTCGGCAATCAATTTGTCCTGCAACTCTGTAAGCATTGAATATGTAATTACAGTATCTTCGGAATTATAGATAATTCGGAGAGCTTCAATCTTATCTGCATTATCATTCAAATATTGCTCAAAGTTAGCAATAAAGCTTTTTGCCGTTTCTTTGGAGAAACCTTTATAAATTACCTCATCCTCTTTTTCGGGAGTTACAGCGTAATAACCCCGGAGCATTTCAAGAAGTTTCTTTCGTGCTGATAAATTACTCATCAAACAGAAAATCAAGTTTTTACGAGCAGAATTTTCATCCGAAATATTCTCAAAAGGAGATAGTAAGTTCTGCGAAAGTGCTTGATTGATATTATTTGCTAATCCTCTTGGTGAAAAACCATAATCGGAAATAAACATATTTAAATGTCTTTCGAAAAGAGGGTGGTCCTCATATCGTTTTTGTATTGTTGCACAATAATCACGAAGCAGAGCGAGATTTTCATCAGAAACCTCGCCGTGTGATAGTCTTTCCAAAAGCTGGTCTAAACGCAAAGGCTTTGGATTCCCTCCTTTTCCGCCTTTGCCCGGTTGCGGAATATGCTTATCAGATTCTGTTACGCCCACAGCATCGACAATGTAGAAGCAATTTTTATTATCTGCATTCGGCGTAACTTCTCTTAATTTATCCTCGTTAAGTGTTCTACAGCCTCTGCCTTTCATCTGAGTATATAAAACATCAGATTTCACATCGTTCATAAAAAGCACAACTTCTAAAGGCTTTACATCCGTACCGGTTGCAACAAGTGTAACCGTAACAGCTATTCTAAAATCCTTTTCCGTTCTCAAATCACGAATAAGGGCATTGGAATCTCCTGCTGAATAAGTGATTTTTTGTACAAAGTTGTCCGGCACTTTTTCGCTTGTGAATTTTTCGGCAAACACCTTTTTTGCAATCTCAACGATTTTTGTTGCGTGATTATTATCCTTGGCAAAGATAAGTGTTTTAGGGATATAGTTCCAATTTTCTTCTCTTTCCGGATATAAGTCAGTATAAATTGATTCCATATAGGATTTCAAGACGGACTCTATCTGATTAGGATTGATAACAGAGCGGTCAAGCTGGTTTGGCGCATAGTCAATGCGTTGCTGTGCCTTGTATTCATCAACGATTTCACCGGAACGATTAACATCTGTAACTGTTTCGCCTTGATTGATTGTGCCGCCGTGAACTGTTGCGTCGGTAATTATTCTGTAAACTCGTGCAGGAACATTAACACCGTCAACAACGGAATCTTCGTATGTATATTCTTCAACAATATTTTTATTAAAATACGCATATGCTTCGGGAGTAGGTGTTGCAGTTAAGCCAAGAACTTTTGCGTCCTTAAAGTAATCAAGAACTGCTTTCCATTTGCCGTAAATTGAACGATGACATTCATCAACAATGATAAACTGGAAGTAATCCGGAGGTAATTTCAAATCTTCGCCAAGAACGATATCAGGCTCGTTTTTAGTAACATCCTTCAAGCCCAATTTTTCGTCTTCTTTATCTTCGTCATCTTCCGTTATAGTCTGTCCCGTAAGCACCGCAAATAATTTTTGTATTGTAGATATAATGATATCGCCCTGAATATTTTCGGGTTTTATAAGGCGATTAATTTGATAAAGTTCGTTCATCGGCTTTTGTTTTTCGGTGCGGTCGAACAAACTAAATTCTGTTTCTGTCTGTCGAGCAAGATTATTTCTGTCAACAAGGAAAAGTACACGCTTGGTAAGCGTATAGTTCAACAGACGGTAGGACGCAAGACAAGCAAGATATGTTTTACCTGAACCCGTTGCAAGAATTGCAAGAGCCTTTTTCCTGCCGGCTTTCAACGATGCTTCAAGTTTTACTTCAGCATCATACTGGCAGTCACGAAGTCCTTTTTTCTCAATTCTCGGTAACGCACCATATTCAGATTTTTTACCAAGCATTTTTAGCATTTTTTTCGGTGAGCGCATCTCCGAAAGCTCTATATATTCGCTGTCCGCTTCAAGCATATTTTTAAAATAAATCTTATTACCATTTGCGAGATATACAAAGGGAATCTGATTTGGAAACCACAAACCAACCCAACCTTGCGGATTTTTAGAATACCATTCAGCTTGTTGTGCAACAATATCGCCGAGAGAATTATCCTCAGCTTTGGCTTCGACAACGGCAATCGCTTTATCATCAACAAAAAGAAGATAGTCACTTTCCTTATTTCCTTGCATTAAGGCTTCTTTAACCGCAGAAGCATTAAAGGGAATATACTCGTCACGAGCGACAATATCCCATCCTGCATCAGTTAATTGCTTGTCTATTTTTATTCTTGCTTTTTCTTCAGGTAACATATCTGTTATCCTCCTGTAAAAGTCTTGCTTCCTGATAACTAAAATTATCGGAAGTTAAATATGATTTTCTACAAACTCTATGTAGGCTTTACTGATTTTAAGCTAAACTTTATTTTGTGTCATCAGGAAGGAATTCCATAATGTCATCTATATTACAATTTAACGCTAAACAAATTTTACCTAAAATATCTACCGTCACATTTTCGCCTTTGCTCATTTTTGTAATTGTGTAATTGCTAATGCCAGCAGCTTTAGCAAGGTCTTTCTTCTTCATATCGTGGTCAATTAATAACTTCCACAATTTTTTATAACTCACAGTCATAATCTACCTCTTAAAGATTTAATAATTACTACACAAGTATATAACAAAATCTAAAAATTTCAATGATAATCGAGCAATACCATTATTTTATTTAGTAGTTGCGATACAGCAAACAGCGATTTATGTGTTTTTGTTAAAGGTTTTAGGGTGTCCCTAATGACTACCGTTTTGGCTATCAAAATGGTCTGCTCGCTAAGATTAAACAAACAAATTTGGGTTCGTACAAAACAAGGCACCACCAACGGATTCTTTTACTCCGAAGGCTGTGCCTTTTCGTTATGCTATGTATAAATTACTTTGATTTTTTTCTTCTTGGCTTGCAAAATTTTGAGCAGAACATCATCAACGCAGTCCGTATATTTGCCCGCCGAGATAAGAGCGTTTTTCTCTGAAATAAGACTTTCGATTATCAGTTTTCGTTCTTCCGATGTGAGATAAATATGATACTTTCTCATACAAATATCACTTCCGTATTAACGATTTCGGTTGCTCGATTACGGATGTTATTCATCTTTTGAACCCATAACATCATATCGTCATCTTTCAGGCGTTCCGTGATATTTTCTTTCTCGGCAAGTGATTTTACAAGCTGCTGAAACATTTCTTCAGCTCGTGTATCAACTTCTGCAATGTACTGGTTGAGCGTGCCTTTAGTCAAATAGTTGTAGTAAATTATGCGATGATTTTCTTTCAAATGTCTGCGGTATCGCTGTCCCCATATGCCGATTTCATATTCTTTCTGTTCATCCAATTCCACATTAGGAAGCATATAATCTCCCGCTTGATAAAACTCAACACATTGCTGCTCAAATATAGTTTTCATAGAAAAATCCTCCTGTAATTTGATTGTTCTATCATTTTACAGAAGGATTTTTATTAATGACTTTAGTCAGTTTCGTTCGCGGAGCGTACGAAACAAGAAAACCGCGCGCTTCTACGCGTGGATGGAATAGCTTTAGCGATAAAAACTCCTTTCGATATACTAATAAGTGGCTACCAACCGCTTATTTTATCGAAAGGAGTTTTTCTATGTCTAAAGACGACAAAAGTTTATCACATACTAGATGGAATTGTAAGTATCACATAGTCTTCACCCCAAAATATAGAAGAAAAGTAATCTATGGGGAATTAAGAAAAGATATTGGAAGAATATTGAGGAAGCTTTGTGAGATGAAAGAGGTAGAAATAATCGAAGCACACGCAATGCCAGATCATATTCACATGTTGGTAAAAGTACCACCAAAAATAAGTATCTCGCAGTTCATGGGCTACTTGAAAGGAAGAAGTGCGACGCTTATCCATGAGCAGCATGGAAACTTAGTCTATAAATATGGAAATAAAAGTTTCTGGTCAAAGGGGTATTACGTGAGCACAGTCGGTCTGAACCAGAAAACAATTAAAAAATATATACGAGAGCAAGAATCAGATGATCGAATCCGAGATAGTATAAGTAAACGAGAATACGTTGATCCATTCAAAATGAAGAAAAAGAAATAAAGTAGCGAGCGAAGAGCGGTTGGTGGTCTTTTAGAAAGCTCCATTTATGGAGTAGGCGAGTAGTGACCTCTTCTAGAGGTGTTAAAAAGCCACCCGTTCTCACGGGTGGATGTGTTACTTGAGTCAGAGTGTTTCTGATTTAAATACGACGAGTCGAAATCTGGCTGGAAAAGTTGGCGGTGTCGGAAAGAATGCGGCAAAGGCGAGTGTCTCAGGAAAAGTTGGCGCGACAACGATGAGATTCTTTAGAGATCGTAAGACAACAACGAAAACGGAGGGATAACAACATGACTAGACGTGGAAGATTTTTTGCAGGAGCCTTAATTGGTGGAACGGCAGCAGCTGTAGTAGCATTGCTATTAGCACCAAAATCGGGTAAGGAAATGCGTGAAGATTTAGCGAAGAAGACAGATGAATGGTTAGACTTAGCTTCAGATTATACCGATGATTTTGTTTCAAAAACCAGTGAAGTGGGATCGATTGTAAAAGAACGTGCTTCTGATTTGGGCGATCAAGCCAATGACTTAGCTTCAAACGTGAAGAGTAAAGTAAGTGATTCGATGGATGACATGGACGATATTACTTCTGATACGTTAGAAGATTTAAAACGCCAAAGCTCTGATCTATCTGATCGTTTCCGCAAAGCAGCCGGCGATGCCAAAGATGTTGCAGAAGATGTTTCAGAGGATATCGTGATTGATGCTAAGGAGACAAAAGAAGCGGCGAAGGAAACCGTTACTAAAGGCGCCGATGAGTTAGCAGATAAAGCCAAAGAAGTAAATGAAGAAAAACCGGCTTTCGAGGAAGTCAAAGAAGAATTAAAAGAAGAAGTCGAAAAAAATAATCCAGAATAAAAAATCTAGTCCTCAGCTTTGAGGGCTATTTTTTTATGCGGAAAGTATAAAAGTTTCTCATGAATAAATCGCTTTACAGCAGGTGTATTCATGTCCGACTTCACGAACTAGCTTTTCTACGCAAGCTACGCATACAGTTACTGCTAAACTCCGTTAAGCAGAACTAACATTTCGGCAATAAGCAAAAATATTTCTAAATTTGAGAAGCACCAGGTAGGTACCAATCAACATCAGTTCTCTTCGATCACTGTGTTTCTTGGCAATTTAGAAATATTTTGGTCTTATTGCTGAGACACACAGCGACTACTTGCAGAGCTGATGTGGAACAGTACCTACCTGGTGCTCAAAAGCTGAGCGAGTTCGTGAAGCCTTTTTTATGCAGAAAAATCGGTTTGCTTAAGAAAATCTTTCAAGAAATAGACTCATTTTAAAAGTGTTGCGTGCGCAACGCCTGTTGTTGCTGTAATCTCAAGATATAGTAAATAATAATAGAGGATTATTAAAGAATGAATAAAAGAAAATCTTGGATTTGGTTTCTATAAGTATTGGAGAATAAAGAAGATTTTGTTTCTAAAGATGGGGACAAAAAATGATAGTGAAAATGGTACCTAGAGGCATTCCAGCGCAGATTTTTTTTAGTATAGGAAAATGTGGGATAAAAAATAATAAAAAAGTGCTTGTTTTTATACTTTCGTGTGCAGCAATTTCTCTCATTCTTCCGCTAGGCTATTTTGTTATCAATCTGGTATTTTTAGGGGCTTCTTTTCCAGAAGCGTTTTATGATTTTCTTTTGACGTTTGTCCTCATGTTTGTGGTTACGTTTATAGGGCTATTAGAGAGCAAAAAAATGAATAGCAACCAAAAAACTCTAAAAGATTATTTAGAGCATTTTTTGTAGAGAAACATTTATTGTTTATGATCCTACCCAAATAAACTATCCTTGTTGAATCTCTTTTTTTACAATAGTTTTTTTAAAGTTTCTTTGTTCATTTTACAGAACAAAAAAAGATTTAACCTGCATTTGGGTGGATAAAATTCGAAAAATAATGAAATAAAAAGAATTTAGAACATATATTCAAAAAGTTAAAAAACTTAACTTCTATCAAAAATTGTTTAATTACTCTAAAAGCAACTTAGGTGAAAGGTATGGATAGAAAACAAATCAAACAACGGCAAAAAGAAATTCGCACACAAATTCAAAATTTGATTGATTCCACTCCTAACTGGTCTCGGTTACCAGATGATGCACCAGAAGTGGAGTATGCTAGAAAACTTCAAAAAGAAGTCGAGCGCCTAGGAAAAATGCGCCCTTACAGAAAAACGTGATAAGAGACACAAAAAATCGCTTAGCTCGTTTTTCCCATTGCGAAACAACCAGCGTTTTTTCTGCACCAACAGGGATTGGAGCAGTTTTAACCTCTTATATCACAAATGCTAAAAATGTAATTCGATCTTGAGTAAAAGAATTGTTTGTTAAATGGGGAATCAAAGTAGTTACCAGTTACTATGGTATATTGTTTGAAATTGAAATGAATGCGGTAGAGTTTGGAGGTGCAATTGCAAAATATATTGATAAACATAATACTTAACAATGGTTATTGGAAATTTAGTTATATGAAAAAAACACTGCCCGGCAGTGTTTGGGGAATTGGATTCTCATTATCATTATTATGTTTGAAGTTACTTTCTAAAAATCAATGGAGAATAGGTATAGTTATTGTTGTTCTAGTTTTTTGTTAATCCCTCTCTTACTAGGGTGTGGATTTTCGCACCTTTAGTTCAGCTGGTTAGAGCAGACGGCTCATAACCGTCCGATCGTAGGTTCGAGTCCTAACAGGTGATATAACAAAACACCTCCTACTCAATTGTGAGTAAGAGGTGTTTTGTTTAGTCATAATCTAGTTCTTATTTTCAGAATATTTTAGGAAGCAAAATATATACATGCGGCATTTACTGTAGTACAGCGGAAGCTAATGCTTGCTGAATAGAAATAATGTTTTTGTCTTTACGGAATTGAAGTGTTTCTGCGGGAAGTTCTGCACTAGAAATCCATATTTTTAATTCAGCATCTAAATCAAAATGGCCACTAGTTTCAACAGAAAATCTAGAAATTGATTTATAGGGAATTGATTTATATTCTATTTTTTTCCCGGATACGCCTTGTTTATCGATAATAATTAATCGTTTATTGGTAAATATAATCAAATCACGAACTAATTTAAATGATAAATCAACTTTTTCTTCTATAGTCAGTACACCTTGTAATTCTTCTGTTATAGATACATCTGAAAGTTGGGTTGCATTTCCCATTAATCCATCAAATAGTCCCATCACAATTCCTCATTTCTTTTTCTTTTATTGTATCAAATATTTTTTATTTTGGTAGAAGGAAATAGTAATTTGTGCACATTTAGTTGGTTATTTCCATGGTTTTTGTGGATAATGCTCTCTTGGATTTTCTTCAATTTAAGGTCTATTATTTTATGAAAAATGAAAGTTCTGTTCGAAAGCGGATTTACCATATTAGTTATACACTGATCTTTTTTATTTTGGAGAAAAAGTATATAAAATACGGGTTATTTTTGTATTAAGGAGGATATTCGATGAAGGTTGATAAATTACGCTATAGGAAAGTAATCAATAGTGCAAAATACTTAGAATTCAACGCAATACAGTACTTTCAAGTTTTAGCTAATCAAAGCGATGTTGAGAAGATGAAAGAAGAATTAGACTATTTAATTAAAAATAATATCTATCATAAAATAATTCGTACGTCTAAAAAAAGTTTTTTGGGAGATCAAATTATTATTAAAAGAAATCTTGAGCAAGATTTTAGACTTTTAGAGAGGTATGTTACTTTTTTTGATAATCAGTGAGTGATTCACCACATAAGCTAAATCTAGGGGTCTTAACTCTTAAAATGAGAATTTATAGGGAACGAAGTATGTTAATGGTTTTTTAACGGTTTTGTGTATTCTTTTATTGAAATAATTAATTATAATATGATATTATTTAATTAGAGAAGGAGTTTACAGAGAGCAATAATAGTAAATTGTGTGGGGAAGTCTCTGTGAAATTCTTCTCTTAATATTGAAATGAGTGTTGTTTGAGTTTTATTTAATACATAAATAAGTAATTATTGTTCATTCCCCCTAAAAAAGAATTTTGAGTGATTGGAAATGCTTTGTTTGATTGGGTTTTATATTGGTTTAACTCTATAGTTTCATAAATAGTAAGTTAAGGTAAAAATTGAGAATATTTACATCATGTAATCGTTTAAGAGATTTAAAGCATCGAAATTTTGCGGATGCTTTTTTAGGTATCGCTTCAATTGTGAATAGTGTCAGTCCGTATCTGTATTTTAAATTATGCTTAGGACACAGTTTAGATCAATCACAATTAGTTGATATAAAACAGTCTTGTTTTATTTATCAATCTCAATCTTCAGAAATTAGATTTTTGGTTTAACTATTTTGGGTCACTACATTAAGCGATAAGCTTGTTTTTAATTATCTTAATGAGTTATACATTCGTCTTGATTTATTGAAGTAAGGTAGTTAATAATGAAAACAAAGTAAAGCTAAATGTAATTCTATCCGTATATACAGCTTTAAAAAGCTATATTTTCAATGTTTATTATAGAAAAAATATAGTTTTAATATCATAGAGTTTTTATCAAATAAAACTTGGTTATTTTTTATTATCAAAAATATATTTAGAGATTTGCAAAACATTATTGCAATGTAGCGCTTTTATTTTGTCCGGATTAGAATTTATAACGTACAGTGAAATAAATATTGTAGAAATTTTCTGTGTCCAGCAGGTAAGTATTATTGCCAATAAATTCTAAGTTCAACGAAAAGTAAGCGCTTAACAACGATGGGGATGGAGGGTAGAATATTAATCATTATTTGAATAAAACTATATAGGAATAGGGGAAGAAAAATGTGTTCGAAGAGAAATATGTTGAGAAAAAAAGAAAGATGTACTGAAAAATTACAAAAGTATGCAATTAAAAAGTTAAGTGTTGGTGTTGCTTCTGTTTTAGTGGGAACAGCTATTTGTTTTGGATTTGTTCATTCTGCTGAGGCAGAAGAACTTAATAATGGAACTAATAATGAGATTCTTTCCGATGCGATTACTGTGGAAGATTTAAATTCTGATAATTTAATTGATAATACTGTTGGTGAAACTGGAGAATCAGTAGAAAATGTCTCTGAGACAGAGGTTATAGTTAATTCTGTTTCTGAAAATGATGAAACAGAATTAAGCGAAATTACAGATGCAGATAATACATTATCTTCTTCAGATACAACTCTCTTGAACGATAATCCAGATGAAACAGAATTACTACCAACAAATGAAGAAGATACTGGTACTAGTATATTATCAGATGAGGCATCTGCTTCTGATAAAGTAACAGATTCACCGGATATGTTGAATAAAATAACCAATGGTAACTTTGATAAGGATTATACTTCTAGTCAAACGGGTTGGAATATTAAACAAAATGGTAATGGAAATATAAATAATGAAGAAAAAACTGGGAAAATAATTAGAGGAACTACAGATGATTCGGTTTTACAAAAGATTCCTACTGTATCTGGGAAGAAGTATGTTGTTTCAGCTGATGTCACTACAGATCAAATAGTGAGCAGTGAGGGGATTTATTTTGCTGCTAAACAAGTCAACGAGCAAGGTGGACAAGGAAGTGTACTAAATCAAGTAAATATAATTCAGAATGCAGAAACTAAAACATACAGTTTTGAGTTTACTGCTAAAGGAACGGAAACTTTTATTGGATTGGTAAAATGGGCAATAGAATCTAATGACACGATAAGAAATGTTAATATTTCGATTGATGATGTATCTGTTTTAGAACAAGATAAGTATGAATTAGTTTGGTATGATGATTTTCATACGGAGGAGTTAAATCCTGAAACATGGGGATATGAGCTTGGAAATATCAGAGGGAATGAGCAACAGCACTACAGCAGTAGCAAAGACAATGTCTATATACAAAATGGTAACTTAGTACTAGAAGTAACAGAAAGATCTGAGGAAGATAAATATAAGAATACCGAAAAACATGGAAATGCTGCTAGAGAAGTTAAGTATAATTCTGGTAGCGTACGTACCCAAGGGAAAGAAGAATTTTTATATGGAAGAATAGAAGCAAAGATGAGATTACCTAAAGGACAGGGGATTTTCCCTGCTTTTTGGATGTTGGGTGCGGATTTTCATATGGATGGACGGATTAATCCGGCACATGGGTATGACTGGCCGTCTACAGGTGAACTAGATATTATGGAGTTAATAGGGGCTGAAACAGAAGGAGAAAATAAAAATAATAGTAATCGTAAGGTATACGGTACACCACATTTTTATTATGAACATGGTGATTCGTTTAAAGATGGTAGTTATGAGTATTTATCAAGTAAAACTAATAAAAAAGTTGATTCAGAATTAGGTGGTAATATTTCTATCAATGAAGATTTCTATGATTCTTATCATATTTTTGGTATTAATTGGACCACAGATTATATTGAATGGTATGTTGATGGGATTGTCTATAATCGTTTGAATTTTTCTGATCCTCAGAATATAGATAACGATAAGCGATTAAAAGCTGCAGCTAAGAGTTTGAACAGACCGCAATATTTGCAGTTTAATTTAGCTACAGGAGGTAATTGGGCTGGAAATGCTGGAGATGATTTAGCAGGAGAGAAATTAGAGATTGATTGGGTAAGATATCTTCAAACGGATGCACAAAAGAAAGCTAGAGCTGATTATTATATGACACAACCTCTGATTTCTGGTGCCGAAGATATTATTATGATAGAAGGACAGACACCGGATTTATTAAAGAATATACATGTGAATTTAGACACACATAAAGCAGATTATTCTATTGATAATGAATTCTTGTATGTTAATGGAGGAAGTGTCGGTGGCAGAAATGAAGTTTCTGCAATTGTTTATAGCAGTTCCGAAGCTGACTTATTAAAATATTTAAAATCTGGTATATACAATCTTCATTATAGTGCTATTCCTATAGATAGTAATATAAATGGTTGGATTGCTCCAACAGAGAAGATAGCCAGAAAAACTGTTCGATTGATTGTTTTACCAAATGGTGGATTAGTTGGTGAAACAGGAGTCGCATTATCCTCTGTAGCTTTACCAGAAGGTTGGTCATGGAAAAATCCGAATGAGATTATAGCAACAGATTCCAACTATTCATTACTGTATACAAACTCTTCAGATGATACAGTAGATGAAATGAATCGGAGAAGATATGAAATAACAATTCCGTCAATGTACATTACGGAAGAAGCAACTAATGTAGATCAAAGTGATAGAAATATTTTGACACTCGATAATATTATTTCTGATGGAGAAAAATCCACCATTGATTCTATTAGTGAAGAAAACAAAGATAAGATTAAAGATATTATGAGTATGAGAACTGGAAGTTTTACTTTCCGTTACAGCCTTGATTCTGAAGTAACTAATAGGGAATTAACTTCTTTATTTTCTATTTCATATGGTAAAGTCGAATCTAACTATGCGTCCTTTTATATACGTCCTAAAAACGGAAAAATAGGTATTGAAATTAGCAGAGGTGGCAAATCCTATCTTAGAGAGGTCGGGACAGGATTTAACTTACTAAACAATGCTGATTGGCATTCTATTACGTATACTTTTAATGGTGTATATATGCAGGTCTATTTAGATGGTATTTTATATGGAGAAATACCGTTCACAGGATTATTTTATGGTAATTCATGGGCTGAATATGCTGATACATTATCTGTTGGCGGTACAATTAGAAAGAATACTGTTCAGTGGCCGTTAAATGGTTTGATAGATACAGTAATTATTACTCGAGATGTTGTTTCCGATGATGAAATTAAAGTACTTCATCGTATTACAGATAATAATGCTATAGGTGAAAAGGCGAGTATGTGGGATAAATATGATGAAGGTATTTTTGAATACCGTATTCCGTCAATTGTTAAATTACCCGATGGTACATTAGTAGCAGCGGCGGATGCTAGAAAAAAACATTATAATGATTGGGGAGATATTGCGACGGTAGTTCGTATCAGTAAGGATGGTGGAAAAACTTGGAGTAAAAATGTAACTGTACTCGATATGCCAACTCAGCCATATTACACCTCAGAGTATTTAACAACAGACTGGAACAAAAATCATACACAATCAGCATTTTCTATTGATCCAGTCTTGATTGCAAATAGTAATGGTAAATTATATTTACTAGTAGATGTATTCCCAGAATCTAGAGGTTCAGTTCATTCAGAACCAGGAGATGGATATACTCTGGTTGGTAATAAGTATTATTTAACATTGAATGATAAAAAGCAAAATAAATATACTGTTCGTGAGAATGGTATTGTATATAATTCAGGAAATAATAAAACCAAATGGCGTATTGACGAAGGAACATTTGATACAGCATTTGCTACTCGTGGAGACATATATGAAATGCAAGATGATGGTACTGAAAAAATTGTTGGGAATATCTTTATGCGTTCAAAAAATAATTCAAATAGACAACTTCAACCCAACTCTAAACATAATCTTTTGTGGACTGACATGACCAATTTTTTGTGGCTGTTTACCAGTGATGATGGTGGTGTTACTTGGTCTGTTCCGCAGGATATCACTGGCGGCTTAAAGAAAGATTGGATGGGATTTTTGGGAACAGGAGCTGCACCCGGATTGGAAATTGATGCAAAGGATGCAGAAGGGAATTCCTTCAAGAGATTACTGTTTCCTGTATACTATACAAACCAGCAAGGAATAACTGGACCAGAATCATTGGGACGTTCTAGTAGTGCTAATGTCTATAGTGATGATGGTGGATTAACTTGGCATTTGGGAGAATCACCAAATGATGGTCGTGTTTTCGGAAAAGATCAACATACAAACTCAAGGGATTTTAGTACAGCTGTTACTGAATTAACAGAAAATCAAATTGTTCAATTAAATAATGGGCATTTATTACAGTTTATGCGTAATACTGGAAAAACTGTGATGATTGCAAAAAGTACGGATTATGGTGAAACTTGGGATGATGTCCTCATTGATTCCAAAATACCCGAACCTTTTGTTAATTTATCAGCGATTCATTACAATCTGAATAACAAAGAGTATGTTATCTTATCTAATCCTGTAGGACATCCTGATGCTGAAACAACAGATACGAGAACTCGTAACATAAGAATGAAGGGCGCTTTGCGTATTGGAGAAGTTCAATCAGATGACTCTATTAATTGGATAGCAAGTATCATGTATGAACCAAGACGTTTTGCATATTCTAGTTTAGTACAATTGGATGATGAAAATGTAGGAGTTTTATATGAACATAATGGTCATATTAAATATTCAACATTTAATGTTAAAGAGATGATTGAGGAAGGAAACCGCTTTGATATTTCTTATGTAATTGAAAGTGAAATCGAAGTTATATCAGGGAAGGATAAAAATAGTATTCAAAAAGGAGATGTTTTAAAGTTCACAGTAGCGATGAATCAACCAATGTTTATTGTGGGCGAGCGTACCCTTGATTTTACTATTGGAGGAGAAAAGAGAAAAGCAACTTATGTTGAAGGCGATCAATCTGATCATATTATTTTTTCTTATACAGTAACAGAACAAGATGAAGGGATAATTAAAGTTCTTTCTACTTTTGATGGTTCTATTGTAGAAAACAGATATAATGTTGCGTTAATAAAAGACAGTTCAATAGAAGTAGGCAAAGTTATCACTGCAATTGAAGCGGCAGAAGTGGCAGTTGAGGCAGCAGAAGCGGCAAGTCAAGCGGGAGTAACGAAGAAGACAGAAGTAGTAGCTGACGGGTTAGTGAGTGTTGCAGATAAAACTGCAGTTGATGAGTTAAATGAGGTAACAGAAGCGAAGA
>NZ_NGLC01000001.1:2626069-2627823 GCF_002140755.1 Enterococcus sp. 5B3_DIV0040 | reverse complement strand
TTGAAGCGGCAGAAGTGGCAGTTGAGGCAGCAGAAGCGGCAAGTCAAGCGGGAGTAACGAAGAAGACAGAAGTAGTAGCTGACGGGTTAGTGAGTGTTGCAGATAAAACTGCAGTTGATGAGTTAAATGAGGTAACAGAAGCGAAGACTCTTAATGCTTCGATGTTAGAATTTCCGAAAACAGGTTCAGTAGATAATAGTATTTTAAAAGTTACTTGGGGGGTATTTCTTTTGGGAGCTGTAGGATTGTTAGGCTATAAAAAAAGAAGAGAGATAGAATGATAGTTTTCTAAAATGTTAAACAAACAGCGGGAAAAAATTTCGCTGTTTGCTTAACTATATAGGCAGAAGTCGCCCATCCTCTATAGGTGGGTGATGAATGCCGTTCGGTATGAGGGGATATCGTTGGTAACTCGAAGACCGACAACTAAGGCATATTGCCTTTTTATTTTGTCCTATGTTACCATCAGTCTATATAAGAAATGAGTTGATATAACATGGAATTAATACAAATAACCATTCGGTATTTCTTCTTTATGAACTAGCCGAGAATACCCGTGATTTAATTCGAGAATGGACTTGTCCTGTTTGTCATGCTCATCATGACCGAGATATCAATGCTAGTATCAATATTCTGACCGAAGGTCTAAGATTACATTCCATGGGATTAGCTTAGATCCAATCATCAAAAACCGTAGGAACTACGGGGATAGCTTGGTAAATAAGAGAAACCGCTGTGAGTAAAGAAATACGCTTGCAAGTATGCTCTCTTCCCAAGAAGCTTCCACTTCAAGCATTAAAAACCGGCAGGTTTAGCTAAGTGATGAGGAGTTCACTGAAGATTAAACCACAAAATCATAATTCCCTAGCTTTTTATATATACACAATGCAGATGCTCCAATAGCTCCGTTAATTCTTTGATAGGGCTTTTTTATAATTTCTTCTTGTTGAGGAAAAATTAATAATTGAGGATCCACATTTAATAACCGTGTTAAAGCAGTAAAGATATTTTCATTATCAAATATTTTTCCATGTAAAAATATTTTAGAGGAATCAAGAATCATATTTAGATTATTTAGAGTTAAAGCAATATAATTGAGCGCATTGTCAAATAATTTTAAAATAGCAGGATCACCAAGATCATATGCAGTAAGAAGTGTTTCCATAGAGATTTCTTCTTCAGTATCAATTAGTTGATGTAAAAAAGTAGAAGTGGAGTTTCTATAAATTGATTGTGAATACTTTAATAACCATGCTTCACTAGTGTAAGTTTGTAAACACCCTCTTTTACCGCACTCACAATATTGGCCATCTAAATTTACTACAGTATGTCCTACTTCACCTATTAAAAAATTCTCCTTGCTAAAAATATCTCCCTTATAGAAATAAGAACAATGAATTCCTCGACCAATATGAAAAAATAAAAAATTTTCATTCCTTTTACTATAGAAGAAATGCTCTGCCAATGCCATACAATTTACGTTGTTTTCAAAAAAAATTGGAATCTCTACGGAGTCAATAATTTTTTCTAGATCAAATTGTTTCCATATACAGTTATTTGTAAGTATTTGGCTGGAATAATTATAATGACCAGGTAATGCAATTCCAATTGCAGAGACAGGAACAGTTAGTGATCTATAAAAAGATAGAAGATTTTTAATAAATATATCGCTAGTAATAAATATTTCTGATGTATTTATGGAATGAATTTTTTTTGAAAAAACTTTTCCAGTATTATCTGTTAAAACATAAGAG
>NZ_NGLC01000001.1:2622615-2624431 GCF_002140755.1 Enterococcus sp. 5B3_DIV0040 | reverse complement strand
ATTGATAATAGAATATTATTAAAAGCAATGATGAAAGGGGTTTTATAATTATAAAAACAAACTAAAGTATCTTAAATTAATGTCTTGAATAAGAAGGGAGTTGATTTAGTTTTTATGAGTTTTTCAAAGAGTGATTTTTTATTTTAAAAGGATTATAACTCTATATGTAGTCAAAAATATTCAAGCAAAAATAATAAAAATGATTGTTCATTGTTAATAAGAAACAATTATTTAATAGAACTGTAGATAAGGATGGAGAGATTTCCGTGGTTAAAAGGCTTATTAGTACAAACTCTTCAGAAATTTTGAAGATGAATGCCCAAGAATTAAAGCAGAGTATTAGGGCCAGTGAAGGAAGAGTTGTACTGTCAGAAAATGTTGCACCAAGAGAAAGTTTTATAGGTGATATTACTAATGCTGAAATTGCTCGAGCATTTGGCGCAGATTTAATTTTATTAAATGGTTTAGATGTATTGCATCCAAAAATTTTTGGGTTAGATAGTAAAGAAAATAATATTATTGAAGAGTTACATTCTTTAATCGGATGTCCGATAGGTGTAAATTTAGAACCTGTTGATCTAAATGCCGAGTTACAAGAAGAACGTCTAGAATTAGAAATT
The DNA here is from genome assembly GCF_002140755.1 of Enterococcus sp. 5B3_DIV0040. Lineage (NCBI taxonomy): Bacteria > Bacillati > Bacillota > Bacilli > Lactobacillales > Enterococcaceae > Enterococcus > Enterococcus sp. 5B3_DIV0040. The sequence continues at coordinate 2,623,811 of NZ_NGLC01000001.1, read as the reverse complement.
GGGAGACAAGCAAATATACAAACTTTAAAACGTGCAGAAGATTTAGGGTTTGATTTTATTTGTTTAACAGGCAATCCAGGAACTGGTGTATCAAATAAACAGATTCTTAAAGTTATTGAAGAAGCAAGGAAAACGTTTTCTGGGTTGATTATTGCGGGTAAGATGCATGGGGCTGGAGTAGATGAAGCAATTGTAGATGTGGAGATTACACAAAAATTATTAAATGCTGGTGCAGATATTATCTTAGTACCGGCTGTCGGAACAGTTCCAGGATTTCAAGAAAAAGATTTAGTTGAAATTGTAAAAGAAGTTCATAAGAAGGGCGGCTTAGTCCTTTCAGCTATTGGTACCAGTCAAGAAAGCTCTGATGTTTCAACAATTCGAGATATTGCAATTCGTAATAAGATTTGTGGTGTTGATATTCAGCACATTGGTGATGCAGGATATGGTGGTGTAGCACCGGTAGAAAATATTTATGAACTAAGTAAAGCAATTAGAGGAATCAGACATACAGTGTCTGTTATCGCAAGATCAATTAATAGATAGGAGAATAATGATGTCGAAAAAGATTATGTTAGCATGTGCGGCTGGAATGAGTACTAGTTTGTTAGTAACAAAAATGCAAAAAGCTGCAGAGGTAAAGAATTTAGATGTAGAAATTTTTGCAGTTCCAGTGGCAGAAGCTGATCAATATGTAGAAGATAAAAATGTTGATGTTGTACTGTTAGGACCCCAAGTAAGATATATGCTTCAACAATTTGAACAAAATTTGAAACCTAAAGGTATTCCTGTTGCAGTCATTCCAATGACTGATTATGGAATGATGAATGGATCAAAAGTAATTGATTTAGCGGAAGGATTAATGAAATAGATGGAAAATATGGATGAGAAAACAATGCAAGCAGTAATGGGATTAATTATGTATGGAGGTGATGCAAAAAATAATGCAATGGAGGCAATTCAAGCAGCAAAACGATTTGATTTTGAAGAGGCAGAAAAAAAGCTAAAATCTGCTCAAGAATCTTTGGTTTGTGCACATAATTCTCAAACAAAAATGTTAACAGCGGAAGCACAAGGAAAAGAAAATACTATTACTTTGTTAATGGTGCATAGTCAAGATCATTTAATGACAAGCATTACATTTACTGATTTAGCTAAAGAAATCGTTGATTTATATAAATCCTTAGCATCTGAAT
>NZ_NGLC01000001.1:2620138-2622023 GCF_002140755.1 Enterococcus sp. 5B3_DIV0040 | reverse complement strand
GATTTATATAAATCCTTAGCATCTGAATAAAACGTGTTAATCATAATTAATTTATAAACTTTGAAGATATTTTTATTTATAAGGGAGAAGGCTAATGAATAAATTTGAAGAAGTAGTTCAAACAAAATTGGTTCCTATTGCTGGTCGTTTTGGAAGTAATAAGTTTTTGATAGCTATTCGGGATGGTATTACTTATTCAATGCCGTTAATTCTAATTGGCTCATTTTTGATGGTGATTGCAAGTTTTCCAGTTCCAGGTTGGGAAACTTGGCTCGGGGAAGTGGGCATTTCAACGTATCTTTGGAAAGGGGTCGATTCTAGTTTTAATTTGATCGCTTTAATTGCTGCTTTTGCCATTCCTTATAGTCTGGTCAAACAGTATAAAGAAGATGGAATTTCAGCTGGTGTCATTAATATATCAGCGTTCTTAATGGTTACTCCGTTTACAATTCCTTTTTTAGATGAATCGGGTAAAACGTTAGGTTCTGTTGGAGGAATCGCACCATCATATTTATCATCTGGCGGATTATTTGTAGCCATTGTTTTAGGATTGCTTAATGGTTATGCGTATCAGTGGTTTATGAAAAAAGATATTCGTATAAAAATGCCTGAAGGAGTTCCTCCAGCGGTGTCAAAAAGTTTTAGTGCTATTATTCCTGGAACAGTAATTCTAGTTTTTTGGCTTATTATTTATGGATTGTTAGATAGTCTGAAACTACCTAATGTACATGACATAGTAAAAACAGTTTTAGGTGTTCCATTTAGTATGTTGGGAAGTACGTTGTTTGGTAATTTTATTGTAGTTTTATTAAATGGTTTATTGTGGTTCTGTGGTGTTCACGGAGGAAATGTTTTAAATAATCCGATTATGAAGCCTATTTGGTTAGCTAATTTAACAGAAAATGCGACAGCTCATAAAGCTGGACAAGAACTTCCTCATGTTTTCACATCTGTATTTATGGATAATTTTGTTTTTATTGGTGGCTCGGGTGCGACAATTGGGTTAGTTATTGCGTTAGCGTGGTTAGCAAAACGTCGTAAAGCCAGTCAACAGGCCAAGGTTCTTTCTCCTTTAACATTATTACCTGGTCTTTTTAATATTAACGAACCTACAATGTTCGGGGTTCCTGTCGTTTTGAATGTTTTAACAGTTATTCCGTTTGTTTTAGCTCCAGCAGTAAATCTCATTGTTGCTTATTTTGCGTTCAGCTCAGGCATAGTCCCTGGAACATATACAGATCCTGGTTGGACAATGCCACCAGTTATTTCAGGTTTTTTAGCAACTGGTAGCTGGCAAGCTTCTGTTTTACAAGTCGTTTTGATTGTATTAGATATTCTGCTCTATTTACCGTTTATCTTTAATGTTGAAAGAAGATGGAAAGCTAGTGAACAATATAAAGATAATATATAATTAACATTTTATAGTGTTGCTAATTCATACCAGAATAATCGCTATTATAATTATTCTGGTATGAATATAAGTGATTTCACAAATCTCGGAAGGCGGTTTAAACTCTATAGTGCATTTTTTTATAAATGAGAGCGTTTTATTAATACATTGAGGTGGATTAAACTCTTCTAAAGTGTTGTAGAGTTTTATAATATCTATTTTCATATAAATATAGGAGTGAAATAATGGTGTCTAAAAGAAATGTATTATTGCGAAAACAAAAATATGCTTGTAAAGTTCAAAAATACTCTATCAAAAAATTAAGTATTGGAGTTGCATCAGTTTTAGTAGGAACAGCTCTGTATCTAGGTAATTCTGTATCCGCTGCAGAGGTTACTGATACAGAGGTAAATAGTAATAATGCTACATTAATAGAAGAGTCATCAACAGTTAGCGAAGGAGCAACAGTAGCGAATGGGTCAGCAGCATCAAGTG
>NZ_NGLC01000001.1:2611405-2620038 GCF_002140755.1 Enterococcus sp. 5B3_DIV0040 | reverse complement strand
AGAGCCAACAACAGTAAGTGATGGTACAACAGTAGAGAATAGGTCAGAAACATTAAACGGAGTTGCATCTACAGAAGTCGAAGAGCCATCAACAGTAAGTGAAGAAGTAACCGCAGAAAAGGCAAATAGTAAATTGAATCGTGCAGCAGATGGTGATTTTGAAGGAAGTATTGTTTCCAATAAATCAAAATGGACGATGAAGCCTTGGGGGGTCTCTACTATTGTAACTGAGGGAAATAATACGTTTGGAAAAATTAATGGTGAAACAAAAGATGAATATGTTTTGCAGAAAATACCAACAACACCAGGGAAAAAATATGTAGTTACAGCTGATTTGAAAGTAGTTGCTCGAAATGCTACACCTACGGGAGCATATTTTACTGCAAAGGAATTCACAGAAAATAAACAACAAGGGAAAGTATACAACCAACTATATTTAGATCAAACGCTAAAAGATTGGACGAAACAAACATTTGAATTTACTGCAGAAGGAGCAGAAACACTTGTTGGTATTGTTAAGTGGAATCCCGATGATCCGACTATTAATACCGAAAAAACAGAAATCAGTATTGACAATTTAGTTGTTGTGGAGAAATCAGAAAGTAATTATGAAATTATTTGGCAAGAAGATTTTGATAAGTCAGAATTAGATAAAGATACTTGGAGTTACATGCCGGGTACTGTGGGACGAAGTGAACAACAAAATTATACTACAAGTAAGAATAACGTTAATGTTGAAAATGGAAATTTAGTTTTGTCAGTCACTAAACGTGAAAAAGAAGAAAGCAATCCAAGAAAACCTAATGGTAGAACTATTAAGTATGATTCAGGTTTTATTAACACATCTGGTAAGAAGGACTTTTTATATGGTCGCATTGAAATGAAGGCTAAGCTACCTAAAGGTAAAGGGGCATTCCCCGCATTTTGGTTAATGGGAACATCCTATGGTTGGCCTGGTGGCGGAGAAATAGATATTATGGAATTAATCGGGGCTCCGACTACAGAAAGAGCTGAGAATGGTGAAACAGATCCAACAGACAATGCAAGACAAAGTAATCAAATTATTTATGGAACTCCTCATTTTTACTATATCAATGGCGATGTAGATAAAGATGGTAGTTATGATCCGGATGAGTTGGGCGGTAATGCTAAGATAGAAGATGATTTTTGGAATGAATACCATATTTTTGGGATTGATTGGTCTCCAGAAAGGATTGATTGGTATCTTGACGGGGTTATTTATAATTCTATGAATCTTGTTGGAGATGAAAGATTAGAAGCTGCCGCTAGAAGTATCAATCGTCCACAAATCTTAAAATTAAATCTAGCAACAGGTGGTGATTGGGCTGGCGATGCAGGTGATTATTTAGCTGATGACAATACTTCTATGACTGTTGATTGGATTCGCTGGTCACAAAATGAAGAGCAAAAGAAGGCTGCAGAAGCTTGGTATGCTGATGCTCCAAAACTTACAGGTGTAACAGACATTGTAATTAAAGAAGGAACAAATTATGATGTTTTGTCTAATGTACAAGTAGATAGAGACGATTATGTGGTTAATGCGAGCATAGATGATGAATATATGTATACTGACACTGGAGAGTTAAAACTAGTGAACACTATTGATAAAAATGATATTTCTAATCTTAAACCAGGCATTTACAATGTTCATTATAGCGTTGTTCCCAAAAATAAAAAATTAAATAATGATGGATTAGCTACAGGGGATATATATAAAACACTTTTGAAAACTGCCTCACTAATTGTTCTTCCTGAATCAGGTCTTTCAGGTCAATCAGGAGCTAAGTTATCTACAATTAAGCTTCCAGAAGGTTGGGCTTGGGAGGATGATCAGTTAATAATAGGAGAGCAAGAGTTTTATAAAGTAAAATTTAGCACAAGCGAAGATTCACGCGTGATTTTTGTAAATGTTCCTGTTTCTGTAACCAATCAAGGAGACGAATCTACTATTGGGTATCTAAATAAAGTAGTGAATGGTAAATTTGAGAACGATTACGTTTCATCTAAACGAGAGTGGGAATTTAAAGAAGGCGGAAATTCGATTGTTCAATTGGATCCTAAGACAGGAAACTCTGTAGGAATGATTACTACTAATTCGACTGATGAATACGTTTTACAAAAAATACCAACAACTCCTGGCAAAAAATATGTACTGGAAGCAGATGTTTTAGCTGATTCCTCTACCACTTTAGACGGAGTTTATCTAACTGTTAAGGAAGTTAATAATGGAAAACAAGGGAAAGTTATTAAACAGTTACAGTCTTCTGATTTTGCTAAAGGTAAAAAAGAAAGATACAGAATTGAATTTGTTGCTGAATCTAATGAAACTTATGTAGGAATTGTAAAATGGTCTGAAGCAAGAAATCAAGATATACAAAATAGCTCGATTTGTTTAGATAATGTTTCAGTTAAAGAGTTAGAAACGTATAATTTAGTATGGGAAGATCAATTTAAGGCTGAAGAACTAGATCAAACTATATGGGGATATGAGTTAGGAAATATTCGAGGAAATGAACAGCAACATTATAGTAGTAGTAAAGATAATGTTGCTATTGAAGATGGTAACTTAGTTTTAAAAGTTACAGATCGTCCTAAAGAAGATCAATATAAAAATACGACCCGATGGAAAGATAATGCTAGATTAGTAAAATATAATTCTGGAAGTGTTCGAACTCAAGGGAAACAAGAATTATTATATGGTAGAATTGAAGCTAAAATTAAGTTGCCAAAAGGTAAAGGAGTTTTCCCTGCTTTTTGGACGTTAGGTTCTGATTTCCATATGGATGGTCGAATTAATCCTAAACAGGGTTATGATTGGCCTTCAGTAGGTGAAATAGATATTATGGAATTAATTGGAGCTCCAACAGACGAACGGTTAGCTGAAGGGGAAAAAGGTGGAACAAGTAATAGTAATAAAAATGCAGTAGGTACACCACACTTTTATTATGCAAATACAAAGGATGGTGATAGGGACGGAAGTTATGGCTATTACGATGAAGATGGTCAATACATTGCTTCAAGTCTGGGTGGTAATTTGAAGATAACAGAAGATTTTTATGATAAGTATCATGTTTTTGGGATCAATTGGACGCCAGATAAGATTGAATGGTATGTGGATGGTGTTGTCTATAACACACTCAATTTTAGTGATCCTACAAATTCAGCTAATGATAAACGATTAAAAGCTGCAGCAGCAAGTTTGAATCGGCCACAATATATCCAATTTAATTTAGCAACTGGGGGTAACTGGGCTGGAGATGCTGGAGATTATTTAGCCAAGGATGGTACTGAATTAAAAGTGGACTGGGTTAGATGGTTGCAAACAGATGAACAAAAGATTGCAATGGAAAAGTATTATGGAGATGCACCAAAATTGTATGGTGTTGAAAATATTACTATTCTATCTGGAAGTGACGTAGATTTATTGCAAAATGTTTCGACAGATAAGAATGGTTATGTCGTTGATTTTTCTATTGATAATGAATTCATGTTTGAAAACACAGGAGCTGTAGGTGGTAGAAATGAAGTTACGACACTGGTTAAAGATAAAAATGATATTGATGCTTTGAAGCGTTTAGAACCAGGAGTATACAATCTTCATTATACTGCATTACCTGATGGTCAAAATTTAAATGGGTGGGTTACTCCTAGTTATAAACTCGCAAGAAAAACTGTTTTTCTTACTGTATTACCAAAAGAAGGATTAAGTGGAGCTGTTGGAGATAAATTATCTAGTGTTTCGTTGCCAGATGGTTGGAATTGGAACGACGGAGACTTGACTATTGACTCTGATACATCTACATCTTATGCAGCTACATTTAAACAGAAAGTTAATTCTGGCGTTAGTGACGGAAGAGAAAGAAAAATATTTATTTCAATCCCTTCAAAATTTATTAAGTTGGATGATTCTAGTAAGCCTCAACCATCTATTAAGGAAGATTCATCATTAGAACCAGAAGAAGATGATTCGGACGATGTTTTATGGGAAAATACTGGTGTGAAAAAAGAGGATTTGAATTCTCGGGCAAATCGAGGGGAGTTAGATGTCTCTAAAAAAGGAAATGAAATATTAGATAGTCATAGTGCTCGTATTAACGATATCAATATTTCCAAAGGAGAATCTAACATTAAATCAACTTCTACAGAGCATATTAAGAAAGATTCTCATAATAAAGTTTTACCTAAAACCGGAGAAAGCAATTTTTATTTCTCAGGAATTTTAGGATCGATTCTTATAGCTTTAAGTGGTATGGGATTAGCAATAAGAAAGAAAAATACTAAGTAACGAGTATATAAAGCATATTTAACAACACTAAAAAATGTTAAGGAGTTTGGTTGTGAGTATATTACCAAATTCCTTAACTCTTCAGTGGATAATAAACAATGATTCATCATTTTGAAAATGAAATGTAAACCGGTTAAGTAACATATAATCCTACTTTTATCAAATAGGATTAATAGATCGAGAACATAATATCAGAGCTAGATCTACTTATTAAGAAGTGAAAATAACAATCAGATTACTTATGTAAAAATTGATACGCACTGATGAATACAAATGAAACAAGCTTTATTAATTGTTAATTCTAGTTCTGGTGGAGAAAAAGCTAAAGAATTAGCAGAAAAGAAATTAAACATTTTTTTGATCAATTAATCGTAAAAGAAACAGAAAAACAAGGTGATGCTAAACAGTTTGCTTATGAAGCAGCAAAAAAACTGACGAATACACAATCTTATTAGTTCCAATTAACTTTAGACGGAAAAGAACAATCCATAGGAAGTAGCACCAATAGAATTGGATTAACCAATTCTATTGGTGGTTTTGAATCTCTTTTACCAGAAGCAGAAGTCAATGATGGAAAATTCCATTTGATTTATATCAAAGATAGCTCGTTATGGGAAACGATTAAAGCTGTACCAGACTTGTTAAAGGGAGTAGATAATTCAACGGATAATTTAGCTTATCTAACATTTTCCGAAGGGGAAATAACAGTTGAAAATGAGGAACAACTAGCAACTAATGTTGATGGAGATGAGGGAGATTCTTTACCCGTTTATTTAAAAATATTGCCTCAATATTTATTGGTTTATCGAGGAACTTTTGAACAAAAATAATTTTTTAGTAAACCTAAATTTTTAGTCAGTTTATTTGTAGCGGGTGTGTTAAGTTTGGTTTCCTTTTTACCAACTGATAAAGTAGCAGTTTCCTCTAGATATTATTCGCCTTTCAGTAGTATTAGCGATAATATTGAGTGTAAAAAAGCCCTCCCTTACAACAAAAAGAATATGCAATCTGTTATTTGTCGAGTAAGTTAAAGCACAAAATAAATACTTTTTGCGCGAACAAAAAGACCGCTATTTCCAAAACGCGTCTAAAATGCGTTCTAACCTTTTGAATTTTTTAGACCTAAAACAAAATGATTTTAAACGGCTCTAAGACGGCAGAGTTGTGAATAAAAACTATTCTCGTTCAATTTACACTCAGGAGAAAGGAAAAAATGAGAGAGATGGATTATTTAGCCGAAATGATGGATTTGGTGGAAGCAAAGCAAATTACTTGTTTTGAAGATTTTTTACGTGCTAGCAAGTACAAACGATCTTGGAAACCAGTTTTAGCAAACAAAAGTTATCGTTCCGCTATTCAATCGTTTATCGACTATCAAGCAAGAAAGCAGGCAGAAGCTTTGAAAGAAAAAGGATAAGCATGGCATACTCAAAGTGTGAAATGTGAAAAGTTTATTGCATAATAGCTCGAGAAATCAGCTGGGTTTGTCAACTAAACTGTGGAAGTTAAATAGTTAAGAGTTTTTAACAACCATAATTCTCTTGGCTGTATTTGAAATCAGATAAATTTTGATTGGATACGTAGTTGAATAAACCTACCGTTGTTATGGAAGGTAAATCGGTATACTTTTCAATTCTAGAGGAGAAGGTCTCGTTGTTCATTAACTGATTAAGCACCATAACTCAATTTTGAATTCGACCACCTGACCACTTCCCATGTAATTCTTTCGTGTGTAAATAAAGTAGTTTTAGGAGTGTATTCTCATTAGGGAACGCTCCTTTTTTGTGACTTTCTGAAGATGGAGTGAACCCACACTTTCAACTGCATTGGTAGTGTACATAATTTTTCGAATGGCACTATCATAATCAAATAGTTGTTCAACATGTGCAAAGTTCCGTTTCCAGGCATCTACAGCATCAGAATCATGAGCCCCCCGATTTTGAAAACTGTCAAAAGCAGTATTATAAGTTTTATCAGTTGAAAAAAAAGATTTTACTCTATATAACAGTATAGAGTGCATTAATCTTAGAAGAGTATTAGGCGAGAGAAAGACTTCTCCAAGCTTTTCTCTCGCCTAATACTCTTTCACTTTTTATGCCAACATGTTTTATTTTTTGAGCATGTTTAGTCGGAATATGGTAGTATTTTTATGTAAATTCTCTTTTACGGATTAAAATTTAAGTCCTTTTACTCAGAATCGAGTAGGAGGGTAGTTATTTAATCTTGTTAATTAGGGCTCCAAAATTAGTTGTATTTTTAGTTTTACATAATCTTTTTTTAACTAAATATTAATTAATGATATGAGCTATAGTAACTTATATCCATTATAAAGATTGATGATGAGCACCAAAAGGATGACTAGCTGGAAGATCAGTGTCACTTTTTGCGGCGAGAGGACAGTGCTGACTTTTGCCCCAAGTAAACCACCAACAATCGCGGCTGGAATCACAAACCACAAAATCTTTAAGTCATAGAGGCTAAATCCAGTGATCCCAGCGATTGTCACGATTTTCGCCAATTGAGAGAAAAAAATCGTACAAATCGAATAGACTGTCGCTTCTTTGATTGGCAAAGCAAACATCAGCATCAGCAAAGAAACATTGATCGGTCCGCCGCCGATTCCTAGAAGACTGGCTAGAAAACCAAGGACTAAACCACAGAAGCAATACCAGAAGTTATTTTTCAGTTGGAATCCGGGCCAGTCATATTTGGTATAAAAGAAAGCAAACAACAACGTCACGACGGTCAAAAAGATCTGCACCATCTGTACTTGGTCTTCATTCTGGAAAAACAGCAACAGCTGATCAAAAGCGACATTGCCCAAGATACCGCCTAAGATGGCTCCTCCTGAAACCCAAAGGACGATTTGCCAATTGATCTTATGTCCGCTAGCCAACTGTCTTGCGGTAGAAACCAGCGACATGGTAAAGACGGCTACGGCAGAATAAAATGAGATGGCCGCAACAGAATGGGCGCCGATAAAATCAAAAATGGGTTTGATCAGAACGCCGCCCCCCATGCCTGAAACGGCACCAACCGTATTCGCCAACACGATCACTATAAAATAAATGAACCCAATCACACACTTCCCCCCTGTAACAAACCTAAAATCCGATCGATCTGCGGCACAAACTCTTGCAACAGTTGTTGATAGCCGCAGTAGTTTCCATCCACATAGATGGCATCTTTCATCCGTTTACAGCCGCCACGACACATTTTTTGAAACGGACAATTCAGACATTTCTTTGATATTTCGGGGCGTTCACACACAAACTTTTTTGTAATGTCCTGTTCAAATAACTGACGCAAGGTCTGTTCTTGAATATACCCCATGAGATACTCATCTAGCACATAAAAATCACAAGGATAAACACTGCCATCTGCTTCAATGACATATTGTACCTGACAGTTTCCTAAGATCCCGCAGGCAGTGACTTGTCGCTTGATCAATAGATTCAAAAGATCATCAAAAAGCTTGATACTTATATAATGCCCCTCCGCTAATTCTTGCAGCCATAACTGCAAAAGCTGATGGTAAAATCCTGCAAAACGTTTTGGTGTGAGGGCATAACTATTTCTTTTTTTCGCATCTAAATCATCTAAACAAGGAATAAACTGGACAAAAGTAATTTTTTGTTCTTTTAGAAAGCGAAAGACTTTCTTGGCTTCTTTAGCCAATGGATTGGTCAGGACACAAAGTACATTATAATCAATCTCAAAGTGGTCAAACAGCTGCTTTGTTTTCAGCACCCGCTGAAAAGTTCCTCTTCCTTGCGGATCAACCCGATTCAAATCATGATAAAGTGGATGGCCATCGATGGACAGGCCCACTAAAAAATCATGTTCTTTCAAAAAAGCACACCATTTTTCATTGATCATGGTCCCGTTCGTTTGAATCGCATAATGGACCTGTACCTGCTTTTGCTGTTGATCCACTAGTTGGGTCACTTTTCGAAAATAATTGAGGCCCGCCATCGTTGGCTCTCCACCTTGAAATGCTAATGTCAATTGATCACCGTCTTCTAAGTCTGCATAAATATTTTCGATCATTTTCTCTGTCACTTCTTCTTTCATTTTGCCAAATGAGCGGACTTCCCGCAAGGAACTAACATTGGCATAAAAGCAGTAGCTGCAGCGAAGATTGCAGAGGGAAGATGTGGGTTTGATCAATACTGAAATATGTTTCATGATAAGAACTCCAATTCTAAAAAAATATATTGACAATTGACAAAAATTGCTACAACGAACAAAGTAGAACCAGATAAGTAACGGTTAATTATTTGATAGGAGTTGAATTTTATAGAAATTCCATTTCTTATAACTTTCG
>NZ_NGLC01000001.1:2599337-2606074 GCF_002140755.1 Enterococcus sp. 5B3_DIV0040 | reverse complement strand
GTATACTAAGGTGTGAGAGGTAAACTATGAAAGAATTTGAAATAAAAGAAGAATTTTTATTAAATGGAAAAACATTTAGAATACTATCTGGTGCAGTTCACTATTTTCGGGTTCCTCCATGTGATTGGAAGCATTCTTTGTATAATTTAAAAGCACTAGGATTTAATACAGTAGAGACATATGTTCCTTGGAATTTACATGAGCCTCAAAAAGGAGAGTTTCATTTTGAAGGGATATTGGATTTAGAGAGATTTTTGACAATAGCTCAAGACTTAGGATTATATGCTATTGTACGACCATCGCCTTATATCTGTGCTGAATGGGAATTTGGAGGGTTTCCGTCATGGCTACTCCGTGAACATATCCATATCCGCAGGAATGAAACCGCTTATTTAGAACATGTGGCGGATTATTATGATGTCTTGATGAAAAGGATTGTTCCCCATCAACTTAAAAATGGGGGAAATATTTTGATGATTCAAATTGAAAATGAGTATGGATCTTTTGGGGAAGAAAAGGAGTATCTGCGTGCGATAAGAGATTTGATGATTGAGCGAGGAGTGACCGTTCCTTTTTTCACTTCAGATGGACCGTGGCGGGCTACTTTACGAGCGGGAAGCATGATTGAAGATGATATTTTGGTTACTGGTAATTTTGGTTCTAAAGCAAAAGATAACTTTGACTCTATGAAGCAGTTTTTTAAAGAATATGATAAAAATTGGCCATTGATGTGTATGGAATTTTGGGATGGTTGGTTTAATCGTTGGAAAGAACCAATTATTCAACGAGATCCACAGGAACTCGCTGAAGCGGTAAAAGAGGTATTAGAACAAGGAAGCATTAATTTATATATGTTTCATGGAGGAACGAATTTTGGGTTTATGAATGGTTGTTCTGCAAGAGGAGTGATTGATTTACCACAAATTACTTCTTATGATTATGGCGCACCATTAGATGAGCAGGGGAATCCAACAGAAAAATATTATGCATTGCGTAAAATGATTCATGACAATTATCCAGAGATTAAGCAGTTAGATCCTGTCATTAAACCCACGATCGAAAAGAAAAAGATTTCTTTGACGAATAAAGTAAGTCTTTTCGCGACTTTAGATACCATTAGTCAACCGGTTCAATCAAAGTATCCAAAGACAATGGAAGAGTTAGGACAAAATACAGGTTATCTACTTTACCGAACAATGATAGAGAGGGATGCAGAGGAAGAACGATTACGGGTGATTGATGGCAGAGATCGCAGTCAATTATTTTTGAATCAAAAATTACAAGTTACCCAATATCAAACAGAAATAGGTGAAGATATACAAGTTAGTATGGCAGAAGAAATCAATCAAGTGGATATTTTGATTGAAAATATGGGACGTGTCAATTATGGACATAAACTCTTTGCAGAAACGCAAAAAAAAGGAATTAGAACGGGAGTAATGGCAGACTTACATTTTATTACGAATTGGCAACAATATTCATTGCCTTTGGAGAATTGTAAAACTGTGGATTATTCAAAAGGATGGCAACCTCAACACCCAAGTTTTTATCGATATGAATTTCTTTTAGAGGATGTCGGTGATTGTTTTATTGATTTAAGTAAATTTGGTAAAGGAATTGTCTTTGTTAATCAGACCAATATCGGTCGTTTTTGGGAAGTAGGACCAATGCTTTCGCTGTACGTCTCTAGTGGTTTTCTAAAAGTTGGTAAGAATGAAATTGTTATTTTTGAGACAGAAGGCACCTATGAACCAGAAATCAATTTATTAAAAGCGCCATTGTATAAAGAAATGAAAGAGGGATGAATAATGAGTATTATTGGAGTAAGAATTGATGGACGTTTAATTCACGGACAGGTAGCCAATTTATGGACAACCAAATTGAATATTTCTCGAATTATGGTTGTGGATGATGAAGTGGCTCAAAATGATATTGAAAAAAGCGGATTGAAATTGGCTACCCCAGCAGGAGTAAAATTAAGTGTTTTGCCAATTGAAAAAGCTGCTCAAAATATTTTAGCTGGTAAATATGATTCTCAGAGGTTACTGATTATTGCACGTAAACCAGATCGATTATTAAAATTAGTGGAATTAGGTGTTCTGATAGAAGAGATTAATGTAGGGAACATGTCTCAAACTTCTGAGACTAGATCAATTACGAAATCGATTAATGTTGTAGATGATGATATAGATGTTTTCAAGCAATTAAATGAAAAAGGGGTTCATTTGATTGCACAGATGGTACCAAGTGATAAAGCAGATGACTTTATGTCTCTGTTAAATAAATAAAAATATATATAGGAGGAGAAAAGATGGCGGATCATTTAGTCTTAATTAGTCATGGACGATTTTGTGAAGAGTTAAAGAAAAGTGTTGAAATGATCATGGGAACACAAAAAGATATTTATGCTGTAGGGTTATTACCTGAAGAGTCAGCAAATGATTTTCGAGTAAAGTTCGAAAAAACGATTAATGGTTTGAAAAAAGTTACAGTTCTGGCTGATCTAATGGGAGGCACTCCGTGCAATGTTGTTTCTCGATTAATTTTAGAAGGAAAAGAAATAGAACTATATGCAGGAATGAATATGCCAATGGTTATAGGCTTTGTTAATAATCAATTTTTAGGAGAAGATAGTTCTTTGGTAAATAAAGGAATAGAAAATATTATACATGTAAATGAATATTTGGAAGCAAATCCAATAGATTTAGAAGATGAATGAATGTGGGAAAAAATATGAATATAAAAAATTTCAAATATATTTTATTGCAACTTGCTGTTTGATCAGTTTATCTATGTTAACAAAAGTCGCTCATGCTGAAAGTAAACCCATTGGTAATTGTTACTATGTTAGTTCGCAAAGAGGGAGTGACACTAATTCAGGATTATCTAAATCTGAGCCTTTTAAAAGTTTAAACAAAATAAATGAACTTAAATTAAATCCAGGGGATAAAGTTTTATTAGAAAATGGATCGGTTTTTGATGATCAGTATTTACAAATAAAAAATTCAGGAAATATAAAGGCGTGTATTGAAATCAGTAATTATGGTGATAGAGGGAACCTTCCGATTATCAATACTAATGGAAAAGGGGTCTGGTATCAAGATTATGGAAAACCTTTACCAAACTCATGGCATAAATATAAAGGTAATGTGTCTAGCTCTATCTTATTAAAAGATATTGAGTATATAAAGATTAAAAATATAGAGATAACAAATGATCGTGAAAAAAGTCAACCAGATCATTTAGCTTTTAATGATTTAAAAGTAATGGATAGAACCGGGGTTGCAAGTGTTGCTAAAAATAAAGGAACTCTTGAGAATATTGTGTTAGAAAATTTATATATTCATGATGTAGATGGGAATATATACAATAAGCATATGGCTAATGGTGGAATATATTTCATTTCTGAACTTCCGGATAATGAAGAAAAAACAGGTATTCCAAAGTATGACAATATTATCATTAAAGGTAATAGAATTAAAAATGTTAGCCGAACAGGACCAGCAGTTGCATCTTCTGCCTATTTTGATTTATTTCAAAACTCTGCAGAAATAGATCAGGAGTTAATAGACAATTATGGAAATACAAATGTTTTAATTGAAAACAATTATATCGAAGATGCAGGTGGAGACGGTATTGTAACGATGTATTGTAGTTCTCCAATTATTCAAAGAAATGTTTCTAATGGAGCAGGAAGGCAAATGAATACAACAGACTATCCAATTGCCACACAACGTGTTGCAGCAGCAATGTGGCCGTGAAAGTGTAAAAATGCGTTATTCCAATATAATGAAGCATATTGTACAAAAAATGCAGACCAAGGAAATGGTGATGGTCAAGCATGGGATGCAGATTCGGCTGATGGAACTATTTATCAATATAATTATAGTAGTGGAAATTCTGGAGGAACAGTTATGTTCTGTTTAGAAAACGCAGTAAATAGTACATTCAGATTTAATATTAGTCAAAATGATAAAAAAGGTATTTTGAATTTGCCTAATAATCCTGATGCCCATATCTATAATAACATTTTTTATATAGATAAAGGTGTACTTTTTGTACGAAAGGATATGAATACTGGATCAGCTCTGATTGAGAATAATATTATATACAATGCTGGAAAACAACCAGTAAAGGAAGAGTGGAATCCAAATAATCGTATTATCTATAGCAATAATTTATATTATAACTATAGTGATTTGCCGAGTTCAGATAATAATGCTTTGTTAGTAAATAGCCAAGAGTCGAATATATTTGTTTCTCCTGGAAATGGTCCCGTAAAACCTAATTTTAACTATTTAACATATGATCGTTTCAGTCAGAATACAGTATTTGATGGATATAAATTGGAACAATCATCTCTTGCTATTCATAGCGGGAAGAAGGTTGTCGATAAAAATGGCTATAATTTAGGAACTGATTTTTTTGGTAATAAGTTAGATGACATACTAGATATTGGGGCAGTGAAAAGTTCAAAATAATATAAAGGAGTTAGTTTAATCATGAATGATATTTCTTTTTTTCAGATTTTTTCTTTAATATGTTTAGCTATACTAGGAGGAATTGATCCTTATCTGTCAGGATTACAATTAAGTAAACCAGCAATTTCTGGTTTTCTAGCAGGAATTATAATGGGAGATATTAAGACAGGCTTATTGGTAGGAGCAACATTACAACTGATGGTCTTAGGTGTAGGAACATTTGGTGGCTCATCAATTCCTGATTTTGGTACAGGGGCAATTATTGGTACAGCATTGGGGGTTGTTAGTGGTAAAGGTATTGAATTTGCAATAGGTATTTCTGTTCCTGTAGGCTTATTATTAGTTCAATTAGATATTTTAGCTCGTTTTTGTGGGGTTTATTTTTTACATCGTGTGGATAAACATATAGAAGAAGAAAATTTTCATAAGATTAGTTTAGAAGCATGGCTAAGTTTAGTTCCTATTGCATTATCTCGTGCAATACCAGTAGGTTTATGTTTAATTTTTGGTAATGAAGTAGTAAATACAGTATTAAATTATGCACCGGATTGGTTAATGGGAGGATTAAAATTGGCAGGAGCTATATTACCAGTTGTTGGGATTGCCATTTTACTACATTATTTGCCAATTAGGAATTTTTTGGGGTTTTTAATTATTGGGTATATTTTAGCCGCTTATTTAAATATTCCAATGATGGGTATTTCTTTTGCAGGATTGGCAGCTGCTATTATTCACTATAAAAAATTACAAGATAAACGTTTATTAGAATCAAAACTAGCTACTATCAATCATATAGAAGTAGTTAACGGAGAGGTTGATGATGATGAAATCTAATGTTAGTAAATTAAGTAGCAAAGATTTGAGAAAAGTTAGCTTAAGATATATGTTTGGAGCTCAACTAGGTTGGAACTACGAACGAATGATGAATGTGGCATATGTTCGAGCTGTATATCCAGCTTTGAAAAAGTTATACAAAGATGAAAAAGAGTTAAAAAGTGTGTTGCAATCAGAAATGCAATTCTATAATACCAGTCCTTTTTTAAGTGCATTTATTATTGGAATTGATTTAGCATTGCAAGCAGAAGATGGAAGCAAATCGAAAGATGCTGTAGCAGCAATTAAAACGAGTATGATGGGACCTTTTGCAGCTGTAGGTGATTCTTTATTCGGTGCAGTGATTCCAACAATTTTTGGATCTCTAGCAGCTTATATGGGATTAGAAGGGAATCCATTAGGTGTACTACTTTGGTTATTAGTATCTCTCATTATACTCTTTTTAAGATATTTTGAGTTACCAATTGCTTTCCGAGAAGGTAAAAAACTGGTATCCAGTGTAGGTGGACTGTTGAAAGATTTAACTGAATCAGCAACTTTACTTGGTGTAGTAGTATTAGGAGGATTGGTTCCTAGTGTTGTAAAGGTTGGTGTTCCATTCAAATTAGTTATTGGTGATAAGAAACTATCTTTTCAAAAAGAAATGTTAGATCCTATTATGCCAGCTATAGTACCTGTTGTTTTAGTTTTATTGGCGTATTGGTTATTGAGCAAAAAATCTCTCAATTCAACCAAGGTTATTTGGATATTTTTAGTTTTATCAATACTAATGTATTCATTAAATATTTTAGCAGTTTTGTAATAGATGTGGGGGCGTAACTATTTAATTTATATCGGTTCTACAATATTTAGTGTTGGTGGAAAATCTATGGATTTTCTACTTGTCGAAGATCCTTTATATCATGCCCCCTTTTAATTATTTAAAACCTAATTTTTTACTTTTTTTCATATTCTCAGTCAAACTAGCTGTATGAGTATTTTTAGTAAAGTTGTTTTTTTCAAAAATTCAGAAGTCTTATCACCTTGTATACCTAACCAAATCAGTGTCCAGGATTCCTTTTTGACCTTGAAAAAAAGAAAATATCGTGTTCTTTAAGTTCAAAATGTTGAGCTTCTACTTCTAAGAATCTCTTACTAGATAAAACATAATGAAATATCCATTTTTGTTGAACTATATAATTAAAAATAGAAGAATTGGGATGATAAGATTCATATCCGTATTGAGAAAGGGAAATTGGAGCAGAAACTGACTTATTATGATACCCAAAATCCTCCATTATTATCCTCCTCTATAGACCTAATTATGAAGAAAATACCATGTTTTAAGTATAAATTATCATGTTCAAATGGTCAAAAAAATTTATATACTATAATTAGATAGCGCTTTCTAATTATTTTGTTTTGAAGGAGTGAATGTGATGA
>NZ_NGLC01000001.1:2586297-2595804 GCF_002140755.1 Enterococcus sp. 5B3_DIV0040 | reverse complement strand
TCGTTTGTCTGGTATGCAACTTTAGGTTTATTAATTGCGATTTTTTGGGTATCAAAAAATAGTCATTATAAAGAAGTTGCTAAATTGGGAATAGTTCCATGCCTTTTTAATATTGGAGAACCGGTAATGTACGGATTACCTACTGTATTAAATCCTATTTTATTTATACCTAAAATTTTGTGTCCTGTAATTATGGCTGGGCTTGCATATTTAGCAACAGATTTAGGATTAGTCTCTCCAGTAACACAAAATGTAACTTGGGTGATGCCACCGATTTTATATGGATTCTTTTCGACAGGATTTGATTGGAGATCAATTATTTTATCAATAATTAATTTAATTTTAGCTACATTGATTTATTTACCATTTGTAAAGATGGCTAATAATGAAACTGTTTGCTAAGTAAAAAGAAGATATAGTTATTATAGTATTTAGAAATCTAAAGAATAATATTTTATATTGACAAAAAATTTAGAGATTTTTGATATCAAGGTTTATTTTAGTATAAAGTGTTCTTAAGTAATCAATCATCCGCCATAAAAGAATTGTTATGCCATTTAAATTTTTGCTCATCATAAAAAAATATCCTTTCAAAAGGAATTTTAACTTTTTAAATCAAGAGAGGTTGTTTGATTATTTTAATGATTGGAGTTTTTAATATGAAAAAGGATCAACCTAATGTTGTTTTAATTGTAGTAGATCAGATGAGGGCAGATGCGTTATCTTTGAATAGTCAAGATAAATTCATTAGTACGCCTACATTAGATATGATGGCTAGTCAAGGATATAATTTTGAGAATTGTTATTCGCCTGTTCCAAGTTGTGTTCCAGCAAGAGCAGCATTATTAACAGGATTAGATCAAGAAACTTCGGGAAGGGTAGGTTATGAAGATGAGATTCCATGGGATTTTAAAAATACTCTTCCAGAAGTTTTTAAAGAACAGGGATATCAAACTGAGTGTATTGGGAAAATGCATGTGTATCCTTCAAGAAAACGTTTGGGATTTGATCATGTACTATTGCATGACGGGTATCTTCATGTTGATCGAAAGTATGACAAATCTTATGGAGAGCAGTTTGAATACTCTAGTGATTACTTAATGTTTCTAAAAGAATCATTGGGCTCAGATGCAGATTTGATTGATGATGGTTTAAATTGTAATTCCTGGGAAGCTCGACCTTGGATGTATCCTGAAAAATTTCACCCAACAAATTGGGTGGTTTCAGAAGGAATAAATTTTTTAAGGCGGAAAGATCCTACAGTACCATTTTTCTTAAAATTATCATTTGAGAAACCTCACGCTCCATTGAATCCACCCAAATATTATTTTGACATGTATATGGATAGATTACCAGACTCTCTAGATTTGCATATTGGTAATTGGGAGAAATTAGAACATATTGTTCCCGATGTTTGTGCTTTAAGAGGGAAATTACAAGAGGATGCTCAAAGAAGAATGCTTGCTGGATATTATGGACTTATTTCTCACATAGACCATCAAATTAATCGCTTTTTAATGGCTTTAAAAGAATTTAGACATGATAAAGATACAATCATTTGGTTTATTTCAGATCATGGAGATCAATTAGGAGAACATTATTTATTCAGAAAAGGATATCCTTACCAAGGGAGTATTTGTATTCCGTCGTTTATTTACGATCCAGGAGATTTGATCGCGGCAAAAAAACATGAAATTAAAGAACTTGTAAAAATACAGGACGTATTTCCTTCACTAGTTGATTTAGCATTGGGACAGTGTGTGGATACGGATGGAAAAAGTGTTAGACAGTTGCTCTTTGGAAACTATGAGGGGTGGCGGCGAGAAATTCATGGAGAGCATAGTTTAGGTATAGATTCTAGTCAATATATATTAACGGAGAAATGGAAATTTATATGGTTTCCCGTAAAAAATACGTATCAATTATTTGATATGATAAATGATCCAAATGAGATGAAAAACCTATATAATGATATAAAATACGAATCTATTATTTATGAAATGAAAAATAAATTAGTAGGATATTTAAAAGGTAGAGAAGAGGGATTTGTCAAAGATGGACAGTTAATTCGATTAGACTTGTCCAATATTGTTTCAACTTTAAATAGAAAAAGATAAGTAACACTTGGTACGTAATATTTTGTCTATTTTTTATGGTATTAATTGATATTCAAGTTATTCAATCTTTTATCGTGTTAATGTTTTTGGAGCCTTTTGGTACCAGTTAGCATCGATAATATATTCATATTAAATGTATAATAATTAACATATTAACCATAATGCTAGTTAATTTTAATGCTTAGCATATTTTGTTGATTTGTCAATGCCTTAAGACATTTTTTATTAGAAGAAAATTAACTAGCGTTACGGGTAGTATATATTTAAAGTCTCATAATTTCCTTATATAGAAAAGGGGGTTGTTTCGAATTATCAAATATAGGCAGTTTTTTATAGTTAGAACTTCAAAAAAAGAGGAGAGGATTTTTAAATGTACAAAAGAATAAATAATAGAATAGTATTTTTTTGTTACATGTTTAATTAGTTTGTTTTTTCAAATCAAAGCATTAGGTGCAGAAATACCCGTTTTTCCCTCAGTAGATTTGGTTAAAATTAATACCTCATATGTTCCTTATAGTTATGATGGAAATCTGACTGATCCGTTTGATCTACCTATTGAGTTTCGCTATTCGGGGTTGGAATCAAAAAAAGTTTATGATGTCACTGCCCAAATTTATAAGTTATAAAGTGATGTTATAGGAGATCACCAAGCAACTTTTTCTAAAGAGTTTTTGGCATCAGATATCGGAGAAGGAAGTGAAAAAGTAGTAGTTGATGTAAGTAATGGGTTACTCCTAGGGGAATATGGAGTTTTTCTAACTATAACGTCTAAGGATGATCTGGTAGATACAGATTCTAAACAGGTAGTAATTCAAGATACAGATTTAGTTGATAATAATCGATTTAGTATAAATAGTACCTGTTGATAAAAACAGATATTTAGGAGACCTCCCTCCTATTTTGTTTCACAAGCAAGATATTTTGGGAAATGAGTTAAAAGGTGCAGTAATTACAACCTTTGAAACGACAGGAGAAGTTATTAATCTTGGTGGTTGGGATTTTGAACAACCTTTGACGATAAATGATATAGTTCTTCTAATGGTAATTATATCTTGCATGAAGTGAGTGCGCCAGAAGGATATTTGAAAGTAACTGATATTCATTTTACAGTTGATAAAGATGGTAGAATAACTGTTATTAAATACGATGAAGAGGATACAGTTAAACAGATAGAAAATAAATTGATTGTGACCAATGAAACTGAACCTAAAGAACGCAATAGGGGAAAAATTTTGAAACTGCCTAATAATAAGAATAATGGACAAACAGGAATACCAGATGAAAGTAAAGAATGGAAATAGCTCGAATTCATCTTCATCAAGAATTGTCAATACACGCAAAATGAATCAGTCTCAAAAGAATGTTAAAGGTTCTTTTCCTAAGACAGGTGAGAAAACAAATGTGTATAGTGTTATCATTGGTGTGATTATACTTGTTGGAGTTGCATGGATGTTTTCTTATAAAAAATAAAACAACACAGATAATGTTTCTCACACTAGCTCGTGTTTCAAGTCGCTTTAGCACTTTCGCTCCCTCTTAAGAGGGAGTTATATTATTTTTAACGCTTAAAGAATCATTATAGAATACTTAGTTTGGCTACTTCCATATCAAGCTTTTTTGTTCCGAAATATATTTTTTATTGTTGTTTTGTTAAGTTTAACTGTTCTTGAATAATATCCCTCTGTCTAAAAATGATGATTTTCAAGATTGTATTTTAAATTTGCATATTTGTTGAATATTATCAGCCCGAGTTTCTCTTTTAGATACCCGATGAAACTTGAAACACTTATTTTGGTTGGTATACTTAGTAATAGATATACATGATTAGGCATTATATGATAATTGAAAAGTGATTTTTTGTTGGCTAGATTCAATATTATAAATATCGGCGTGTAGTTCTGTAATAATAAAAAATAGAAACGATTTTGAAATACTAAAAATAAATTGAAAGGTTGATTTTAATGAAACAAGCATTATTAATTGTAAATCCTAGTTCTGGCGGAGAAAAAGCCAAAGAATTTAAAGAATTAGCAGAAAAGAAATTAAACAGTTTTTTTGATCAAGTAATCGTAAAAGAGACAGAAAAACAAGGTGACGCTAAACAGTTTGCTTATGAAGCAGCAAAACAACAAATGGATAGTGTTTTTGTTATGGGAGGAGATGGAACGGTTAACGAAGGGATTAGTGGATTAGCAGAACAAGAGTATCGTCCTAAATTTGGTTTTTTTCCTTTAGGAACCGTCAACGACTTAGCAAGAGCATTGAATATTTCATTAGATCCAGAAGAAGCAATTCAAGAATTTGACATAAATCAAACAACAGATTTGGATATTGGAAAAATCAATGATAGCTATTTTATGAATGTTGTAGCAATCGGAACGATCCCTGAAGCAGTTAATAACGTTGATGTAGAAGATAAAACAAAACTAGGAAAATTGGCTTATTTTGTTTCTGCCGCAAAAGAATTAGCGAATACACAATCGTATTCATTTCACTTAAATTTAGATGGAAAAGAAGAGACTATAGAGAGTAGTACACTCTTAATTGGTTTAACTAATTCTATTGGTGGATTTGAATCACTTTTACCAGAAGCCGAAGTAAATGATGGTAAACTCCACTTGATTTATATCAAAGATCAATCCTTATGGGATACGGTTAAAGCCGTACCAGACTTGTTAAAGGGAGTAGATAATTCCACGAATAATTTAGCTTATCTAACATTTTCCGAAGGAAAAATAGCACTTAAAAATGAAGAGCGACTGGCAACTAATGTTGATGGGGATGAAGGAGATTCTTTACCAGTTCATTTAAAAATATTGTCTCAACATTTATTGGTTTATCGAGGAATTTCTGAAAAAGAATAATTAACACTCTGTGTTAAATTGATAGATATTGACTTTTCTGAGATATTTTATATTTCTGACTCTAAAAAAGAAAAACTATAAAAATAGGAATTTAAATAAGCGTGGAATAACTAGTTAAAAGTGTTTAGGTTTTCAATATATTATTACAACAACCATATTGTTACATATGATAATATGGTTGTTGTAATATTGGTATGTGTTTCATAGAATGAAAGGAGAATTTTTTGATTTTAGAGATTAATGCTATTTCCAAAAGCTTTGACAAGAAACAAATTTTTGATCAGGCAAGTTATCAATTTGAAACCGGAAAAATCTATGGTATCTTAGGGCGCAATGGGGCAGGGAAAACGACGTTATTCCAATGTATCGCTCGGAATATGACCGTTGATAGCGGGAGTATTTATTTAGTTGAAGACGGCAATCAACGAATCTATGAAAATACAGATGTCGGATTTACATTCACGCAACCGCATCTGCCAGGTTTTATGACGGCGATTGAGTTTTTGCGCTTTTTTATGGATGTCAATCGGGAGCGCATCAAACAGTCGCTTTCTCCAGAAGAATTTTTAATGTCTGTAGGAATTTCTTCAGAAGAGCAGCATCTTTTAATGAAAGATTATTCCCATGGCATGAAAAACAAAGTACAAATGCTTCTTTCTTTGATGGTGCAGCCACCAATCATGTTGTTTGATGAACCATTGACTTCTTTCGATGTTGTAGCTGCCCATGAAATCAAACAAATGATCCGATCAGCAAAAGAGGATTCGATCATACTGTTTTCCACTCATATTTTACAGCTTGCACAAGATTTATGTGATGAAGTGGTCCTACTAAATAATCATCAATTGACCGGGATTGATCCTTCTCACATTCATGAACCAGATTTTGAGAAAGAAATCGTTACTTTGCTGACGGAGGGGGAGCCCGATGCTGCAATGGATTAAACTTTATTGGCTTTATGAAGAGACGATTTTTTCAACGAAAGCGAATGGATTTCTCTATTTTTTGACCAAAATTCCTTTGATTGGAAAACATCTTCCTCATGATCTTTATGGGCAATACGGTCTCAAAAAAATGCTTTTTACTGTATTATTTAGCTTGCGCTTGATCTTGCCATTTTTCACAAAAATTATTTGGCTGCTTTTTTATTATGCAATTGCTTTGGTTGCTTTTCATGGTTGGGAGAATTTATTTGGCTCTTTTGATCAGTTTGAAGAACAAATAATGATTGCTGGTTTTTATACTTGGCTAGTGGTCGTTGCACTAGCCAGCAATTTTTTTTCTTTGTTCTCATTTACATTAGATCAAAAAGCGATTGAATTCACGGATTACTTCATGGTGTCAAAACGACAGTATTTGCGAATGAATCTTTTCTTTAAGACGATCCAATCCATTATTTATTATCTACCAGCATTTTTGTTGTACAGCTTTTTTGCTGGCAATAGTTGGCTAACCCTCGTTGGTATCTTTGGTGCTGGCTTTGCTTGTGTGGCAGCTGCCAGTCTAATTCGCTGGGGATTCCAAAATCAATGGGGCAGTGGCTGGCGCATCGGTTGGCGACTAGCCATGTCTATGCTGACTTTAGCATCGCTCTACGGCTTATTGCTTCAACAGATTATTCCAACTATGACATTCGGGTTGGGACTTTTGGCGTTCTTTCTGATTGCCAGCACTGGCTGTTTTTACTACCTAAAACACTTTACACAAGAAAATGATTTTTTCCTTTATTCTGTTGAAAAAAGCTATCAGCAATTTAGTGTGCTAGAAACCATCAGTTCAGATTCAAGTCAATATCTCAATGAAGGGATTGAAATGCAGAAAAAACTTTCTTTGGATCAGGAGAAGCCACTCACTCATTTGCAAGGATCAGAATACCTCAACGGATTGCTCTTTCAAAGATACCGTAAACTGTTGCGCAAAAAATTGCTGAACCGTGTCGGTATTGTGTCTATTCTATTTCTAGGATTGATTTTATTATCCTTTTTGAAGATTGTTCCATATCCTAATGAAGAGGATCTGACAGCACTACTGCCAGCTCTATTTTTAGTTATGTATTTTGGTTCATTGGGAAAAGCAATCGTCCAAATGGTTTTTGTTAACTGTGACATCTCCATGCTTTACTATCCTTTTTATCGGAAGAAAGAAACGATCCTCAGTGGGTTTAATTACCGTTTTATCAAATCAATGTTTTACAACGGAGTCTTTGCGGGAAGTATTTTTGGCGGCTTCTTATTATGGGACTTGCTAAATGGATTGCAAGCTAGCTGGTATTTCATTGGGGTCTTATTTTTATTATTGACGAGTTTGACAGCATTGTTCTCATTTCATGAATTATTTATCTATTACTTGCTACAACCTTTTACTGGGGACATGAGAGTGGTCAATCCGGTCTACAAATTTGTCAGTGGAGCATTGTATTGGATCAGCTATATTAACCTGCGCCTGCATGTTTCTGGATTTGCTTACTCGATCGTTGTCTCGACTGTCTTATTACTCTATGTTTTTGTTGGATATGTACTGATCATTCGATTCGCGCCAAAGACCTTTAAAATTAAAGAATAGGGGCTCTTTGTCAATAAGTCTAATGGCAATAAGTCAAGTTGAAGATTGAGAATATTTTTATTGTGTAACCTGTTTTGAAGCGCACTTAACTAGCCCCGGCCAAAATTAATTTTTTTCGGGGTATTTCAAAGGTTTGCGTCAATAACAGAATGTTATTTATCTATCACGCTCCTTGGTGGCGTGTATAGTTGATGTTTACGTAGTAGCGTATCCACCAAACGCGTAAAGTTTCTTGCGGTTAAGACGAGTGCTCGTTTGTGTTTATGTTTTGGGACCTCTTTACATTTGCTTTGATAAAAAGCTTTATATTCAGGAAGATAGTTTTTTACAGAGTTGGCAGCTTCAACTAAGTGCTCTTTGTCAATAAGTCTAATGAGTTGTGCAAAATTAAAGCTGGGTCAGAATGAACCACATTCTGGCTCAGAATAGAAGGGTGGAGGAGGATTCTATAGTGTAGTGATTGATAAAGACTAAAGTCATTAGTAAATCTTCACTTGTGAAGACGGTTGATTTTTTAACAGCCTTAGAAAGGCTCACCACTCGCTTACAACCTTCGCTCTTTCATTATTTAATTTTCTAATGCTGGTAAGATATATTTATCGAAGATGAAACGAGTGTTTCATAAGATATTTTCTTTGACTTTTTGCTTATAAACTAATTCAGACCAATCGAGCAATACTTTTTCATATGTCTGGAGGGGTGATTGTTCTGATAGTACGTAATCTTTTATGAACTAGCCGAGAATACCCGTGATTTTAATTCGAGAATGGACTTGTCCTGTTTGTCATGCTCATCATGACCGAGATATCAATGCTAGTATCAATATTCTGACCGAAGGTCTAAGATTACATTCCATGGGATTAGTTAGATCCAATCATCAAAAACCGTAGGAACTACGGGGATAGTTTGGTAAATAAGAGAAACCTCTGTGAGTAAAGAAATACGCTTGCAAGTATGCTCTATTCCCAAGAATCTCGTGACTTTAGTCATGAGAGGTTCAATTCCATTTCTAGCCTAGTTAAAGCAATCGTTGCTTCTTTTATCGTTGAGAATCCTTTTAGTGTAGTCTTTATTTGTTTTCCGGTAACGGGATCGATTCTTAAATATTTTTGGAATATATAGGCGGTTGAGCTGTTTTTTGTATATTTTTTATTGGATTTGGTTTTTGGTCATATTTATTGTTTTTTATTTTTATCCTTGTATAGAAACCATAAAAGCAAAAGTCCTACGATAAGGACTCTACATAATCCTAAAATTGTTTTATGATCTAGATTCATTAATGATAGCATAATCGATTCCTCCAAGCTAAACAAGTTTAACTGCGCCCCCATAAGCTGTAACAGATTGCATTTTTCCATAAATAGATTCTGAATTAAATCGTATTATAACAATTACATCGTCTATTTATATGAAATCATCATGTTTTCCCATTCTAGTGAGAACTAATGTTATTGCATTGTTAATAATTATATGTTAGGAGCCAATCTGATTCAATGTGAAGTTTCCTATATCCTTGCTAAGAACTAGTAAGTGAATGATCATTGTATTTTTTGTTTTTTATTACATCAGTATTGTTTTCAATAATATATTCAACTACAGTACGTACTTTATTAATCGTAATGTTTTTTCTTATATCGTTTTAAAGATCTTTTAAAAGCAGGAGTTCGTTCAAATTTCATTGATATATTATCCCGCTATTCATTTACAGAATTAAATGATTCAGTATTTCCGCTTTCAACCTCTAAACGAGCTTTAATATTTTCTAGATTTTTAATCTATATATTCAATAATTGTGTAGTTTTTTCTGTGTTGTTCATTTCTTTAACCGCCTTTTTTTATTTTTTTCCTGATATCCATAGAAGGAGTAGAAGCAGTAAAATTACAATACAGAGAGTAAATATAAGAAGATGATATATTTTACCTCCCTATTTGGTTACATAATTATTCTTCCTACAATTCTAAAG
>NZ_NGLC01000001.1:2574585-2586197 GCF_002140755.1 Enterococcus sp. 5B3_DIV0040 | reverse complement strand
TTAGATCCAATCATCAAAAACCGTAGGAACTACGGGGATAGTTTGGTAAATAAGAGAAACCTCTGTGAGTAAAGAAATACGCTTGCAAGTATGCTCTATTCCCAAGAATCTCGTGACTTTAGTCATGAGAGGTTCAATTCCATTTCTAGCCTAGTTAAAGCAATCGTTGCTTCTTTTATCGTTGAGAATCCTTTTAGTGTAGTCTTTATTTGTTTTCCGGTAACGGGATCGATTCTTAAATATTTTTGGAATATATAGGCGGTTGAGCTGTTTTTTGTATATTTTTTATTGGATTTGGTTTTTGGTCATATTTATTGTTTTTTATTTTTATCCTTGTATAGAAACCATAAAAGCAAAAGTCCTACGATAAGGACTCTACATAATCCTAAAATTGTTTTATGATCTAGATTCATTAATGATAGCATAATCGATTCCTCCAAGCTAAACAAGTTTAACTGCGCCCCCATAAGCTGTAACAGATTGCATTTTTCCATAAATAGATTCTGAATTAAATCGTATTATAACAATTACATCGTCTATTTATATGAAATCATCATGTTTTCCCATTCTAGTGAGAACTAATGTTATTGCATTGTTAATAATTATATGTTAGGAGCCAATCTGATTCAATGTGAAGTTTCCTATATCCTTGCTAAGAACTAGTAAGTGAATGATCATTGTATTTTTTGTTTTTTATTACATCAGTATTGTTTTCAATAATATATTCAACTACAGTACGTACTTTATTAATCGTAATGTTTTTTCTTATATCGTTTTAAAGATCTTTTAAAAGCAGGAGTTCGTTCAAATTTCATTGATATATTATCCCGCTATTCATTTACAGAATTAAATGATTCAGTATTTCCGCTTTCAACCTCTAAACGAGCTTTAATATTTTCTAGATTTTTAATCTATATATTCAATAATTGTGTAGTTTTTTCTGTGTTGTTCATTTCTTTAACCGCCTTTTTTTATTTTTTTCCTGATATCCATAGAAGGAGTAGAAGCAGTAAAATTACAATACAGAGAGTAAATATAAGAAGATGATATATTTTACCTCCCTATTTGGTTACATAATTATTCTTCCTACAATTCTAAAGTCTCCTATCTTAGTTGCAAGTATGTCATTATAATTTAATAGAAATGATTGAAGCCTCGCATTGTAATTTTCAAACCATATACGCTAAAAAAGGATTGACCATTTACAATAATTGCACCGCTGTAAACTTCTCCTTGTTTCATATAAACACATAATTATCATTATGGAAAATCGGCTCCATGGAATCCTCGTTTATAGTTAAATAAAAGTCAGCATCATCAGGAATGATTTCGGCAGGGGCCATATTTTTCTTTATATTCATTTGACAAGAATTCACCAGTACCTGCAGAGGTACAACCACATCAATCAATGGCAGGCATGTTTTTCTTTTATTGTTTTTGTTCGTTGTATTGTTCTAAAGAGGTGATATTCTTATTCTGACTGTTTTCTTTGGCTTGCTCTTTATAGATTTTTTTCTTGGCAAGATGTTTCTGGTTTTGCTGAAGCATCAGTAATTAAAGATAAATTTGTATTTTCTTTATCGGATTTATCAGCTCCGAATAACAAGGTTTCTACATCAGTATCGAAAAAGTTGACTATTTATTCAATTTCTTCAATTTTAGGGTATCTTTCTTCAGATATCCATCGAGAAACAGTCGATTTGTTACGACCTAGATAATCGCCTAATTCTTCCATCGTCATTTTTTTGTTGACGAAAAAAGTTTAACATTTTACCAAACTTAATTTCTTTTTTCATTATAAAATTCACCTTCCTTATATACAAGTATATATTGGTATGTACTAATGGTAAATACAAAAGTTTACAAAAATGCAACTAGTGCTTTGAAATCAGATAACTAACTAGCATAGGAGGTGTGGGAATATCTGTGCTTCAATTAGATGAAATTAACTTAGGACCAGCATTACTTGAGAGGGGAAAAGAAATGGTAGCTGAAAAAGGGCAACAAAAAGCGTAGGGGTTCATTGATGAATATAAGAAAAAGCTGGAGATTCCTGATTTGATGAATTACAAGCAAGTTGCCCAATAAATGAATACTAGCTACAACACATTGAAGTAAGTATTTATTAAAAAGCTAGGCTTGCCAGTAGTAATGACTGAAGGATACGAACGAATCAGGTAATGTGAGAACGTTCGTAGAGAGCTTAAGTAATTCCAAAAACTGCTTTATCAAAATCGATTGAATTGTCAACTAGAAGTGAGGCGAAAGTACGAAAATTATAGTTGAAGGAACATCAGAAGAAATAAAAGAATTGCTCCAAGCGATTAGGAGTAGTAAGGAGCAATTAAAAATCAAATTCCCTATTTTATTACAAGATGACAAAACTGTTTTTTGTGAACTAGATATGATCTAAGATGTTATTCGTGAAGACAATGTTAGTGCATTGCTTGTTAAGTCGTAAATACTAAAAAATCGACAAGGAAAGAAAAGTTAGATTTTATCAAAATGGTATTTCCACATGTTGAAAAGATAATACCTTTTGCAACTGAGGATAACCTAGAAACGTTTTTTGAATAAGCGCAACAAAAACTAGACTACGAACTGACGGAGACGCAGTTTGAATGAAAAAATCTACAGGTTATGATGCATAGGAATACTATTATTTATGTTCGGCATTGGTGTGTTTGCTCTTGGATAAGCTCCTACATGGATTAAAATCGGCTTTTCGAGTGTTATCGTGCTGTGTCTGATGATCTATGATGATGCCATATTTGAACGGGAAATGAAAAAGAGAGAAAAACAACATGATAGCAGAAGAAACACTTCATCAATTTTGATGCAAAAGCTGTAATAGGAAGACACTCGTCAATGTTATCGAATTGAAAAAATGTATGCCAAACGATAGATGTCATTTATGAGCAAGAAAGGAAAGTCTTTACTGACACGAAGAAAGCTCGTCTAGCTGAACTGGACTCAATCAAGCGTGTAGAGGCATTTTGGCTATTTGAAATCAAACATTTGACAATTAGAAAGCGAGTCGAGAGTATTACTTCATATTAGGAATCTCAATAAAAGTAATCATCTATTCTTCTCTTGACAAAGATTGTAAATGGGAGATTGTAATCAAAGCAACCGCTTTATTAGATACTTTTCCATATGATTGATTTATGAACTCAAAGGATTTCGTTATTAATGTTCAATCTTTGATTCAGCGTGATCTGGATACAGAAACAATACTTGCTTGTGCCAGTTCGATTCGCATCGAAGGCGGTGATGATTTGATTGATAATGGAATTTCTCATACTGTCACAGTAAAGAAGGCGTTGCAATACTAACAAAAGAAGGAGTAGAAAGTCCTGCTGAATTGTGTCCATATCGCACGTTTTTAGAAGTGGAACACCCTTCAAGTTCTCTTTTGTATTCCGAATCGATAAGCGAGGAAACAGTACCGATTATTGCAAGGAGAGAAAAGTAAAAGAGAGCTTTTCTCACCAGTAGGCAAGAGAAGCTCAATAGCAATAGCAAATTATTGTGACAAAAAGAGAATATCATGATTACTGAAAAAAATCAATATTTGATCAAAGAATTGGCAGAAGAATGTTAGGAAGAAAAGGTGTGTTGTTTTAGCGCAAGTAGGAAGAGAGCGCTTGTAGCAATTGCTGCTTTTGAACAATACGATTAGGAAAAACAAGAATTACTAGAAACGGATTGTAATTGTTCGAAACATAGCGCCTTGAAAAAATGTTCGGTATTGAAACGGAAGAGTCATCGAAACAAATCCATACATTTGTGACAGATAATCCAAACGAAATCTCTGCTATTTTAGCATGCATTTTGGAAGATGAGTTTGAATGGGTAAGTATATAGTAACAAGTTACGACATCTTACTACAAGATGGACGTAGCCATGTATTTTCGAATTTTCATTTTGATGATATGCAAGAAGCAGTAGACTTATATGCACATTGGAATGAAGATGATACTGGCACGATGATCTATGAATTGGATTGGCTACTTATCGACTATCGAATAAATAAACGACGCATACGCAATAAATTTGTGTTACTGTGCTATACCACGAAATTTTTCTGGATATAATCGATGAATCGACACCGAATTCATCGATTATATCCAGTGCTAGGGATTGTTAGTGGAAAAGATTGACTCAAACAAAGCCAAGAGGATTTTATCAATGAGTTATGATTTAGAAACGATCTTTAAACAATAGTCAATCGCAAACTACCAAGGATAAGGCGGACTAATGACTACTGCAATTAGCCGAAAAGTAGAGGAAGTAAAAAGACAGATTTTTATAGCAAAGCAATTTACTAGAAATCCATTTGATGCGGAACGACGGATTTTAGATGTGTGCAAACGCCAGTCTTTAGCAAAAACAGCTATCTAAAACTACCCTCATGGTGGGCAAATGATTGGGGGCCTTCTATTCGGCTAGCGGAGGTTGTTGCTCATAATTGGAGGGAATTCTTTTTTTGTATTAAGGAGTTACAATAATTGCTAGGGAAATATGTGGCCATGGCTTATACAAGGGACCTTTGAATCCAATACAAGGTAAAAAAAGTGTTTACTGTAAAGCATGAGCCGCCATACAAAGAAAGGGATTACATATTTTAAGGATTCAAGGGATATTTATGAGTTGGTTGCAAATAATGGCGCACGACGTGTACGAGCATGTATTTTGGGGATGGTTCCCGGAAATATTATTGAAGCTGTAGTTGAAGAATGCAATAAAACGATAGATAGCGCAAATGTTAAACCATTAATAGAGCGATTGGATTAAATGTTCAGATTGTTAAAAAACTTGACGTCACACAAGAAATGATTAAAACAAGATTTGGTAATAAAGCAACAGCTTTTACTGAAAAAATGGTGTGTACTTAGCAAAAATTTATAACTCGATCAAAGATGGCATGAGCAAAGTAGAGGATTGGTTTGAGATTCCAACTGATGAAAAGAAAGAATTCGTGGAATTAGAACGAGTGTTCTCTCAACCAAAGAAAGCCCCGTTAAAAGAAGTAAGGGCGGTTGATACTGATGGACCTAAACAAGAAGAATTATTATAGCAACGAAGCTGATTGGCAGCATATGTCAGTCAATATGTAGGGAATGTGAATATTATCGCCAGCGTAAATCTATAGCTGGTTTTGTAGAAGTAAGTGATTTGTTGGATTGACTAGAAATACGAATGAATACAGAACATGTCAAATTGTATTGGAAAGTGATGCATTCATTCGTCTGGACCAATTCGTATATGTATAAACTTTGGAACCTGTGTCTGATGAAAGCAAGCTACAAACAGTGGAAGATTCTTTTTAACGGAAAAGAGATACCGATGAACAGCAGGGAATTCGTCATAGGGCGCGACGCATTAACATTAGAGATGAATGCTGGGATTCAATGTGAACATCAAGTGAACGGCATTTCTGTATAGCGATGGTTGAAAAAAATTGAACGTGAGCAAATGTTGCATATTAAATTAACCACGAAATACAGCATCATATCAATAAATAATTGGGCGTTTTACCAAGACGGTGAACAACAAATGGAACAAACAAGAAAAATAAAAAAGAGAAGAATATAAAGAATAAAACATTATCATCGCAAACACGCCAAGTGCGCGTTTACGACTTAGACTCGAATTATTATAACTCGCAGAACAGCTATTCAAACAGATTTGTCAGAATTAGGAAATCAAAGAATAGAACTCTCAACGTTGGACTGACAACATTTAGAAAATGATCGAGATCGACAAGTGGACTGAAGACCAAGTAAGCTGGATGATTGATCGGAGTCTCAAAAATGTATGCTGGTCAGCAAATATCTTATCTGTTCGCAAACTGTGTGAGAAATACGATACCATGGCGTCACAATTAAATAGTGAGCATAAACAAGCGGAAAGAAGAAGTGATCGATGAAGAGTTAAGGAGGATCCTAGGAGATGGGGGAGACACCAGTGAGTTTTGGTAAAGTGGTGAAATCGATTTATGACTCGTTTTTACCAGAACAACAAGAACTCATGAAGTTTTTTCTCAAATCAATGCTTGCATATGTCAAACAGACAGGTGATATCACCGGCAAAGAGGTAGAGTACAAATTCCGTAAGTTCATGTTTTTGCATCGGTACTAGCTGATTTATGAGGAGAAGGTACCTGCAGACTATTTTGGCAATCATTTCTTGGAGGCAATGACTGAAGAGTTGTGGGAAGAAGCGAAGTCGCTTTATTGCGAGTTAGCAACAAAGGAGGATTCGATTGATGCATAACGAGAAGAAAATCATTATTTTACAAGAGGCGAATTTTTATTGGTGTGTTGGGAGGATTAATCAGGCAAAAGACTTGTTTGAAAAAGGGTATCGACCAAGTGAAGTTGCCGGAATCATGAATGAAAAAGTGATTGATATCGGATTTGTTTATTTGTATTTGATGGACACAAACCAATTAAAAAGGGAATCATATGACTTGCGGTAAATGAAAAGACGAATGAATCATTTGGGTGAAAGATAACTATAATCGGGCAAGAGTAGTCAACTGCCCGATCTGCAATAAAGAAGATTCAGTAATTGATAGAAATTATTGACTAGAGAAAAAACTAGCCGTTTGGCTAGTTAATTAAGAGAATTTCCGGAAATTAAGTCTTGAAGATGATGGCGAATATCTGAGTTTTTTCAGATGTAGGCATTTCTTTGCATAGGTCTGTAAGTCTTCGATAGAGATATCGAATTTTTCCATTAGGAATGAAAGTTGAAATAAAGTTCTAATCTGTTCAAATTCGAACTGTCTAATACGTTTTTCTAATTCATTCATACGATTATTCCTTTTTAGATAATTATATAAAAGACTCTCTAGGAGTCTTCATTGTCAATGGTTATCCCATTCTTAGCGAATTGGTCAAGAATAGTTTTCGTCAGATGAGTGTTGAATTCGAATTCAATATCAGACAAAAATTTGTCCTTGTATTCCTGAGAGATGATTGTTAACTCGTGTAAAAAATCTATTGGGTCATCGACAAGTTCAATTTCTGTTGCTGGGTAATTAGTATTTTTTAGAATGGTATTCATTGCGGTATTCATTGCGGTATTAAAATCAACAGTAATTTTCATACGATCGCCTCCTATGGCGATTATATCATAGATGAAGGGATAGGAGGATACAGAAATTTAGCACGTTTTTTATATTTAAAACGAAAACAATATACGATATACTACAAATCTATTTTAGCAGTCAGATGGTTTGCCTACGAATCGAAATTGTTCGTGTACGGTATATATTGAAAGAAATCAAGCTTATGCAATCCACTGGCTTGAAAGATAAGGATAGCGTGGAGTTTTTGCGATGTTGGTTGGGATAATCATGAAGAAGTTTACGGGAAAGTTGTTTCGCTGATGGGAAATTATTATACGAATGGGGAAACATATTTAGTGACTTATTCGAAATTGATAATATAGAGATTGTTGGTAATATATGGGCTAACTCAAAACTATTGGATTAAGCAAATAAACCGTAGCCAAACAATATCATAACGATTCTAACTGTCTTGGCATTAGTTGTTTAATCTATACAGTTGTGGATAAGCAGAGACAGATTAATCAGTTACAAAAGCAATTGCAGTATGAGCAGATGAAGTACAAGATGCTTATTAATAATCTGTTAGTTAGAAATGCGATGGAAGCAGGAGGGTGAATATGACCATAGCAGTGTTAGTCATCACAGTGTGGTGCTGATGTTTGTTGGTGTGATAATTGGTAAATAATTGATAAAAGGAAGAGTTGATTGGTAAAGACGAAATTAAAGATAAAAAAGAAGCGTAGAAACAAGAAGCGGAAATGAATGGAACAGTAAATGATAGATACGTGAAGAGGGAGCAAAAAGCAGATGGAAATACTACAAATTTTTGACTTTGAAAATAATCAAGTGAGAACAGTTTGAGTGAATGATGAGACTTATTTTGTAGTGAAAGATGTGGCAGAGGTTTTGGGATTTAAAGACATAAATAACGCTTTGAAGCAATATGTTGAAAGTGAAGACAAAATAACGAGATGCTAAAACACCACCCCATTTTTTAAAGATAAATTAGGTAGGAATCAATATCCAATTTTGATAAATGAGAGATGTTTTTGCTTTAATTTTTGGTAGTATGTTATCATCTGCTAAGAAATTCAAATGTTGAGTCATAAGTGAAGTATTATCTACAACCCGAAAAATACGCAGCTATACGAATGTTTCTTGCTCATTTGCGGAAGCTTTACGATTATCATCTGATTTTGAAGAAGAAAAGATGATATTTGAACAAAAGGTTGCTGAGTACGAGCCTAAGATTGCTTATCTTGATCCGATTTTAGCATCGAAAGACGTAGTGACTACTTCACAGATTGTAGCGGATTATGAGATGTATGCAATCGAATTAAATAAGTTGTTGTATCAACTAGGTGTGCAACGAAAGATAGGGGGCAGTGGTTACTTTACAATAAATATATGAATTGCGGGCACATAAAATCTTATACAAGTGAAATTCTTCAAACAGACGGAACGAAGAAAAATGTGGTACTAAGTGGATACAGAAGGGAAGGTAGTTTATCTACGACTTATTGAAAACGGCATAAAAAAACGAACCTTCTACGGAGAGTGACCTACATGATAAATGTGGAGATATAGAAGGTTCGAAAAAGGTTGCGGAAACCACTAATAAACGAATTTTTTAGGAATGTTCATATGTCCGAGTTGAGTCACTAAGGAAGAAGCAACCTTTTATATTAGATTACTAGATAAAATAAAATAGTCAATATTATTTAATAAAAAAGATAGCCGGTCATTGGCTACTTGTACATAGAATAGTGAATCGAAGCAAAACTCTTTTTTTGTTATAATATATCTTTACAGATGTGTACAAATGCAATCAAGCAGTGCGAGAATATATGACGGAACGTTGTATTCAAGATAATAGTATCGATGTTGATCCGTATGTTCAGATAAAAACAACAGGAAAACTTCATCAAATCACACAAGATGTAGACAATTCGGATCAGTATTTATTGTTTAGTGAAGAGCACGCCAATGAGGTAAAACGTTTTGTTTTATTACAAGTAAATATAGTGGAACAGAAAATTGATGCGATCAAAGTGTACTATGTTCGAAGCGCATATTAAATAACTGATATTTTAAAATAAAGTTAAAAGCAACAAGAACTATTGATAATGCAAATAACGGTCATAAGAGTAATTATACCGTGAAAAAAGCAAAAAGAATAGACTGTTTTTTTAATAAAAGATATGGCACATTCAAATTGTGAAGGTTGTTACAAAGCGGAAAGGAGTAAAACAAAAACGGGAAAAAATAAGCTTTGGAAACAATGACAAAACAATAATTGATTTATTAAAAATTCAATGATATAAGGAGGCAGTCTATATGTCGAAAATGGTAAAGTTTTTATCGTTGTTTGGTATATTGCTGATTGGGTTTAGTGTATTAGTTGGTGCTGGAACAAGTGTTTATGCAACTGAAAATCTTGATAACGGTGCTACTTCTTTAGAACTAAGTTCAGATGAACAATTACAAACAGAACAACTTGCTAAAGATTTAGAATTTTATTTTGAAAAAATTGGAATAATCCAAGAGAATGGCACGTATGTTATAACAAATGTAGTGTTATTAGAAGAGAGAGCTAATCAGGGAGATATGTATGCAAAAAAATTATTCGATGTCTATTTAGCACCTACCACTAGAAGTGCAGGAAGTTATGCAAAGTGTGTATTGGTAAGTGTAAGTCCTGTTTCTTATTTAAGTGATGTAATGGCTGCGTTAGAAGCATTTACTGGCAAAGGTGTAGGGGAAGCATTAAAATCATTAGGAGCTTGGGGAGCGGCAAGAATCATTGTAAAAACTTTAACTAAATTAGGTATGAATACTTCTGTGGCTGGAATTGCTGCACAATTAGCTACAGCATTAGTCACTTGTGTAGGTAATTAAAATTGTTAGATGTATTATATAAATTGCTTGTAATTAGCACGCTAGTTTTTGTAGTATATTTTGCGTATGATAAATATGTGTATCCTCCTGGGAAAAAGATAAATTTAAAAAAAGATTTATTGTTAGGAACAATCTTTTTAATTTTATTATTCTTAACAAGCTATATTTATAAATTATTATGAGTGTTATCGATTCAATTTGTTAACATGTGGTGCAGTTGAGGCAAGTTAACGATTTTGAACCTCTCATGACTAAAGTCACGAGATTCTTGGGAATAGAGCATACTTGCAAGCGTATTTCTTTACTCACAGCGGTTTCTCTTATTTACCAAGCTATCCCCGTAGTTCCTACGGTTTTTGATGATTGGATCTAAGCTAATCCCATGGAATGTAATCTTAGACCTTCGGTCAGAATATTGATACTAGCATTGATATCTCGGTCATGATGAGCATGACAAACAGGACAAGTCCATTCTCGAATTTCTAGAGATTTCTTGCCGTCTTTGTGTCCACAATTTGAACAGATTTGACTAGATGGAAACCATTTATCTACTTTGATGATTTTCCGACCGTACCAGTCAGCTTTGTATTGTAACCTAGTCACAAAACTAGACCATGAAACATCCGAAATACTTTTTGCTAGTTTATGATTACGCAACATACCTTTTGTATTTAAGTCTTCTATACAAATAATATCGTGGTTTTTGATAATCTCTGTACTCAACTTGTTTAAAAAGTCATTGCGTTGATTCATTACTTTTTCATGTAGTCGTGCTACTTTTCGTTTTTGTTTTTGATAATTTTTAGCTTCAAAGAGATTGATGCCTTTCTTTTTAGCTAGTAATGCACGTTTTGACAACTTACGTTGTTCACGTTTGAGTTTTTTTGCCATTTTTGACGTGAATTTATTGTTATCAATCTTTTGACCATCAGAAAGGATTGCAAAATCAGTTATACCAAGGTCAATTCCAATAGCGGAATTAGATCTAGGAAACTCAACTATTTCTTCTTCACACAGGATGGAGACAAAAAATTTACCACTCGAATTTTTCCGAATTGTAGCATTTAAGATTCGCCCTTTGGGCTCTTGACTTTTCGCAAATTTAACAAGTCCTAACTTAGGTAGTTTTATGAAATTATTTCTAATTTCAATACTATTATTCACATTTTTAGTTGTATAACTTTGTATAGGATGTTTTTTGCTTTTAAATTGTGGTCGTTTATTTTGCTTTTTAAAGAAGCGAGAAAAAGCATCAGAAAGATTTTTCAATGAGGATTGAATCGCAATACTGTCAACTTCTTTTAACCAAATTGTCTCTGCATTTCTTTTCATTTGTGGAAGCATGGCAGAACAAGAATTATAAGATAATCCTTTTCCAGTAGTCGCATATGCATGATTCCACAAATTCAAAAAATAATTATAGACAAATCTTGAACAGCCAATGGTTTTAGTCATTAATAGTTCTTGTTCTTGATTAGGATAGATTCTAAATTTATAAGCCTTATGTTGTAGCATATGGATTCACCTCATTTCTTTTTCTGATTTTGTATATATTTTCTAATTTGTTCTTCTGTATTTTCGCTAACAGTAGCTACAAAGTAGCTTGGATTCCAAAGATGTCCACCCCAAAGGA
>NZ_NGLC01000001.1:2557620-2574485 GCF_002140755.1 Enterococcus sp. 5B3_DIV0040 | reverse complement strand
CTAATCCCATGGAATGTAATCTTAGACCTTCGGTCAGAATATTGATACTAGCATTGATATCTCGGTCATGATGAGCATGACAAACAGGACAAGTCCATTCTCGAATTTCTAGAGATTTCTTGCCGTCTTTGTGTCCACAATTTGAACAGATTTGACTAGATGGAAACCATTTATCTACTTTGATGATTTTCCGACCGTACCAGTCAGCTTTGTATTGTAACCTAGTCACAAAACTAGACCATGAAACATCCGAAATACTTTTTGCTAGTTTATGATTACGCAACATACCTTTTGTATTTAAGTCTTCTATACAAATAATATCGTGGTTTTTGATAATCTCTGTACTCAACTTGTTTAAAAAGTCATTGCGTTGATTCATTACTTTTTCATGTAGTCGTGCTACTTTTCGTTTTTGTTTTTGATAATTTTTAGCTTCAAAGAGATTGATGCCTTTCTTTTTAGCTAGTAATGCACGTTTTGACAACTTACGTTGTTCACGTTTGAGTTTTTTTGCCATTTTTGACGTGAATTTATTGTTATCAATCTTTTGACCATCAGAAAGGATTGCAAAATCAGTTATACCAAGGTCAATTCCAATAGCGGAATTAGATCTAGGAAACTCAACTATTTCTTCTTCACACAGGATGGAGACAAAAAATTTACCACTCGAATTTTTCCGAATTGTAGCATTTAAGATTCGCCCTTTGGGCTCTTGACTTTTCGCAAATTTAACAAGTCCTAACTTAGGTAGTTTTATGAAATTATTTCTAATTTCAATACTATTATTCACATTTTTAGTTGTATAACTTTGTATAGGATGTTTTTTGCTTTTAAATTGTGGTCGTTTATTTTGCTTTTTAAAGAAGCGAGAAAAAGCATCAGAAAGATTTTTCAATGAGGATTGAATCGCAATACTGTCAACTTCTTTTAACCAAATTGTCTCTGCATTTCTTTTCATTTGTGGAAGCATGGCAGAACAAGAATTATAAGATAATCCTTTTCCAGTAGTCGCATATGCATGATTCCACAAATTCAAAAAATAATTATAGACAAATCTTGAACAGCCAATGGTTTTAGTCATTAATAGTTCTTGTTCTTGATTAGGATAGATTCTAAATTTATAAGCCTTATGTTGTAGCATATGGATTCACCTCATTTCTTTTTCTGATTTTGTATATATTTTCTAATTTGTTCTTCTGTATTTTCGCTAACAGTAGCTACAAAGTAGCTTGGATTCCAAAGATGTCCACCCCAAAGGAATTGTTTAAGTTCAGGATGTTTTTTAAACAGCAGTCTAGCGGATACGCCTTTAAATGCTTTAACAATACTAGGAATATAGTGTTGTGGGGTGCATTCAATAAGTAAATGAATATGGTCTTTATCTGATTCTATTTCCATAATTTTTATATTATTATCATCAGCAATTTGTTTCAAAAACTGTTTGACATCAATATCTACCTGACCATACAAAACATCATGTCGATATTTTACACACCAAACAAGATGATATTGAATAGAATAGACATAACCACGTCCATAATGAATTTCTGACATACAAAAACACCTCGCAATTATTTTAATATATG
This sequence comes from Enterococcus sp. 5B3_DIV0040, assembly GCF_002140755.1. Lineage (NCBI taxonomy): Bacteria > Bacillati > Bacillota > Bacilli > Lactobacillales > Enterococcaceae > Enterococcus > Enterococcus sp. 5B3_DIV0040. Next base: position 2,572,899 of record NZ_NGLC01000001.1, on the reverse strand, counting down.
TACCTCTACAAAATCAATTATTACAAGACATTCCACTATTATTTAGTTTATATTTGTCAGTTGTTTAACCTAGCTAAAGCTAGGCCACAACTGAAGCCGAGAACACCCATGATTAAAATCACGGGTGTTCTCGGCTAGTTCATAAAAAGAAAGGATAGATCTTAAGAAATCTATCCTTTTTTATGTCTAATTTAGCACATACGAGATGGAATTGTAAGTATCACATAGTCTTCACCCCGAAGTATCGACGAAAAGTGATTTATGGAAAGTTAAGAGTAAGTATTGGTCAGATAGTAAGGAAATTGTGTGAGATGAAAGATGTTGAAATCATTGAAGCTCATGAAATGCCTAGCCATATTCAACTGTTAGTAAGAATACCGCCAAAGATCAGTATTTCTAGTTTTATGGGTTACTTAAAAGGACGAAGTGCAACCTTAATCCATGAAAAACATGCGAATTTGAAATACAAGTATGGGAATAAAAGTTTTTGGTCCAAAGGATACTACGTGAGTACGGTTGAGTTAAATCAAAAAACAAGTGAAAAATATATTCGAGAACAAGAAGCAGATGATCGAATAAGAGATAGTATAAGTAAACAAGAGTATGTAGATCCATTTAAATAGTTAAAGAGAGATAGGGCCGTGAGCGGTTGGTGGTTATATATATAAAAGCTAACCATTTCCATGGATGAATGCTTACTTCATGTATATATCAATTAAGTATTCTATTAGATTTAGAGAATTACCAAAAAAAAAATTTAAGTATTGGTTCTCATGATCAACGCCTATAGTGCCTCTTTCTACAATGAATGAAAGATCACTTTGCTTTACATACGTACTATTTTCAGTAGCAGTTATAGCAATGACCTTGCCACCATAGTTTTTACATTCTTGCATTTTAATTATGCCATGCTTGTTTTCTCCAGATTGGGAGAAAGTAATTAATGTATGTGGCGTTTTATCTGAAACTAAACTTATTTCAACTCCATCTAGATCGATTGCATAGATTTTTTTGAGAAGAAGCTTTCGATATGTATAATCTACCAGAAATTGACAAAAACCTTCTCCAAATAGATAGATTTTTTTGGTATCAAATGCATTTGAAAAATATTCATCAATTGTCTCCCAATTGTAAAAAGAACTAGCAAATGGGAGATTATCAATTTGCCTACTCGATTTAATAGAAAACTCTGTTTCTAAGAAAAAAATAAACTCCTTAAAATTTTTGAAACCGGCACGTTTTACTAGACGGCTGATGGAAGACTGAGATGTAAAATTTTTCTCTGCTACAGTCTTTATTTCTATTTGCTTCTTTTTTTTGATGTCCGAAATTATATTTTGGATGATTTTTTCATCGTCATCTCTAAGATTACTGTTCGGCAGCAATCTGTTAAAATAGTAAATTTTCTCCATATTTATAATCATTCCTTTCGCGATTCCGCTCAAGGCATAACACCGAATGAAAAAGCGTTGCGTTTTTAGCGGAATCTTGTTTTTTTGTAGTAAAATTATCTTGAAGAAGCCTAGACACACTACAAATCACGGGGAGATTAAGTGCGAAGCCTCACTTTTCGACCTTGAATATTTATACGTGTAGCTTGGTTTTTTAGGCACAACAAACTGTGCTACAGAGCACGTAAACTTATTTTGGGATAAACGACTCGTTTGTGCAGAACCAGGCAGTTCCTGTATAGTTTTTCTTCTAAATTCTATGGGAGGGAGTCTCTCACGATGCTAAAAATCGTATATCCTAATTGTTGTGCCATCGACGTCCACAAAACGTTTGTTATTGCGGTGATCGAAATTACTGACAGTGAAGGAGTCACTCAATATAAACGCCACCGCTTTTTAACGTTTACGAACGGGTTGAAAGAGCTGAAAAAATGGCTTGAGTTCTATTCCTGTTTTCATGTTTGCCTTGAGTTAACTGGAAAATATTGGATCCCTATTTATAACGTTCTTGAGGACGAAATGGACATTTGTCTCGCACACCTCAAATATGTTAAAGCGATTTGCGGGAAGAAAACTGATAAGAAAGACGCTAAATGGATCGCCGACTTATACATATACGATTTGGTCGTAGGTAGTTTTATTCCCACAGCTAAAATTCGTCAATTACGAGATTTATTCCGTTAGCGAATGAAATTGCCCCATCTTTAGACGGGAGAAAAGAATTGCTATCAAAATTGCCTCACTTGGTCGAATCTTCAAATCGCAAGTGTTGTTTCCGATGTTTCTGGGAAATCTGCTCAGAAAATCATTCAAAGTGTCTTGGATAATCTTGACGAGAAACCGGATATTGTTTCGTTACTTGATTGTCGTATGAAAGCTTCTGTTGAAGAGCTCGAGCTCTCGATGGATGGTGAGCTATCAGAGGAACAGGCAGAGAAAAACTGCGTGTGATCAAAGCTCACTATGACGAGATTACATTATGCAAATACGATCTCGAAGAGATGATTACTGAGATAGATAAGGAATATAAGAACCAACAAGAGCTGATTCAAACCATTCTAGGATTCAAAAACCTATTGACTGCGTTACGAGTGATTTCAGAAATTGGGATCGATATGAACCAATTCCCTACTGCAGGATATCTTTGTTCGTGAGTCGGCGTTGTTTCTGCCAATAACGAAAGTGCTGGTAAAAAGTTTTCGACGCGTATCTCTAAAGGTGGTCGCTATCTTAAACCGTTACTTGTCGAAGTCGCGAATGACGTGGTGGGAAAAATCTTGAACATCGAAACAAATATTTACAACTTAAAAAGCGCAGAGGGCACAAAAAAGCAATTATTGCGATTGCTCGTCGTTTGTTTGTGGCCATCTGCCACATTCTCAAAAAAGGTGAGCCGTATGATTCGAGGCTTTGTCACTATTAAGAATATGTGGCACCGAATAAAACACTGTCTATTCGCGAAGCCATTCAATTTGTCAAAAATCATGGGTTTCAAATTGCTTGATTTGGTATAGTCCAAAAAACAATATCAAAACCTCTTTTTCGTGTGGTTTTTTTCTACAATTATGTGAATGATTCAATCAGTATTTTTTTCAAACTTGCTCTTTCTGAAATTACTTTCGATAACGGAAAGGACTATTATCCTTAATTGGTAGTATTGTATGCCCTATCTATATAGATTATACTACGATCATAAAGAAAGCAAATACAATTGTATGAAAGTAATTTCTTTACGAAAGAGGCAAAAAATGAAGAAAATAATTATTAATGCGGATGATTTTGGATACTCGACTGCGGTTAATTTAGGTATTGTAGAAGCATATAAAAATGGAGTTCTGACTTCTACTACTCTAATGGCTAACATGCCTGGATGTGATAACGCAATTGAGTTAGCAAAGAAGAATCCTGGTCTTGGAGTTGGTGGACATTTAGTGTTAACTTGTGGCTCCCCAAGAACAAAGAATCGTACATTAACAGATTGTAATCAAAATTTTTTTGGATTAAAAGAATATCAGGTCAATCGGAGTATGATGGATGAACACGAGATATTTAATGAATGGTGTAGCCAAATTGATTATTTAATAGAAAAAGGACTGAAATTGACTCATTTAGATAGCCATCATCATGTGCATACATTTCCTGAAAACTACGAAATTACTAAAAGAATCGCTGAAAAATATCATTTGTGTTTTCGAAATGTATATGGACTTGAAGAAAATGTAGAGCTTCCTTATCAAAAGGGAATCAGTGGCTTTTTAGATTTGATGGATCATGACGAGATTCGAAATCTCAAGTTCACTGTAAATGAAAGGTATAAAGAATGTTTTGAAGAAATTCAATCAGTCTTAGACTTAGTTGAGGAGGGGGAAGTCACGGAATTAATGGTCCATCCAGCGTTTGTTGATGAAACTTTATATTTTAATTCTTCTTTTAATGTTCAACGCGTCAAAGAAGTTACTCTACTATGTGATCCTTTGATGCGTGCTGTTATAGAACAGCGGAATATTGAGTGTTTTCACTATGGAAATTTGGTGATGCTAGAAAATAGGTAGACGATATGTAAATAATTTTTATTAAAGAAGGAGATGTGAAAGATGAAAGAGAAGTTTATGAAGTCTGCTGGTACTTTTTCTAAGGCAATAATCCAACCTGTTATGTTTATGGCAGTAACGGGGATTATTTTATCTGTCTGTGCAATTTTTAAACTTGAAATGATGCCTAATGGATTTAAGGAAGTTGGGAATTTTGTTTTTAATATTATGTCTGGTGGTATGATTGGTCAATTAAGCGCGATTTTTTGTGTAGGGATAGCGACTGCTTTAGCTAAACCTAAATACAAAACGGATGCGGCAATTTTGGGCATCATAACTTATCTAGTTTTTTTATATGCTAATAATGCTTGGTTGACAGTCACAAATCGTCTGGCACAAGCTGGAGAACAAGGGCTTTATGGTACCGGACAAGGAACAGTTTTTGGAATTCAAGTCACTGATATGGGTGTATTTTTAGGGATTTTGCTAGGTGTTTTTGTAGGAGTGATGGTCAATAAATTTGGAGAAATCAAACTTCATAAATATTTAGCACCATATTCAGGAACTAAATCTGCTTATATCTTAATTATTTTTGCAACTATTTTATTTGCTATTGGAATTACTTATTTTTGGCCAGCGGTTAATTCGGTAGTCGAGTCGATTGTTAAAGCAACGACTACTGCTGGATCAGTGGGATGCTTTTTCTATGGGTTTTTAAATAGACTATTGCTACCATTAGGGTTACATCACTTTTTATGGATGCCAATCTTTTACACGCCACTTGGAGGAACAGCAGAAATTGCCGGTCAAGTTTATAACGGTGCATTTAACATTTGGTTAGCAGAACTAGGAAATGCTGGATCGATTACTGCAATGCATCCATCAATTGGATATTTGGCAAACTTTGGCTCGATTTCTCTTCCTATTGGGATTGCTGTTGCATTTTGGCAAACTGCTCGTCCTGAGAATCGAAAAAAAGTTGCTGCAATATTGATTCCGACAGTGACAACAGCATTTTTAGCAGGGGTTACTGAACCATTAGAGTTTCTTTTTTTATTTCTGTCACCGCTCTTGTGGATAGCACATGCTGTTGTTTATGGATTAAGCATGTTAATCACAAACTTAGTCGGAATTAACATTCAATTTGACACTGGTATTAATATGATTATCAATAGTTTTGCTTTTCCAAGTCGTTTGGGACATCAGTATTTAATTCCTATTGTATTCATTGTAACAGGCGTATTGGAATACTTTGTATTCAAAACGTTAATTCTTAAGCTAGATATTCCCACGCTGGGACGCGAAAAGAAAGACTCTTCTGATGGGTCTGTAGTCACAGATGAAGCCGTTGAGCTACAAAATTCAATTGATGCTGACTCTGAATTTGAACCACAGATTCAAAATATTGTAGCTGGTCTTGGTGGGGCAGATAATATTGAAAATATTATTAACTGCTATACAAGGCTCCGGGTTGATGTAAAAGATGCTGATAAAGTAAATATGCAGATTCTTAAAGAAAAGGTCCAATCATCTGGCATAGTGGATAAGGGCAAACATATTCAAATTATTATTGGTGTTGGCGTAGAGGAAGAGAGAGAAAAAGTAGAAGCTTATATGGCTAAATTAAAAGTAGCCGAAGTATAGCATAGTATTGATATAACAATTGGAGGAATTAAAAGTGGGCAACAAATTTGTAATGATCGGTGGAGGATCCACCCAATCACTTGGTATTTTGGAAGTTTTACGAAAAAGAGCAAAAGAGCTAAATTTAACTGACCTTGTCTTATATGACAATGATGAAGAGCGAGTAAATCTTTTGGGACAGTATACTAAAATGTATTATGGAGAAACTGGGTCCAAAGTAAATATCACTTATACTACAGATATAGATAAAGCATTACAAGGTGCTGATTTCTTATTCATGCAAATACGTCCAGGTTTAAATAAACAAAGAGCAATTGATGAGAAGATCTGTATACGAAATGGAGTTGTGGGACAAGAAACTTGTGGACTAGGAGGATTCTCATTTGCGATGCGTGTTATCCCTGCTGTGCTAGAGATCATTCGTAAGGTTAAAGAAATTTGTCCCGATGCATGGATTTTAAACTATACTAATCCGGAAGCTATCTTATCTGAAGCAATTTATCGAGAATTCCCAGATGCAAATGTATTGTGTATTTGTGATATGCCAATTTCTATCGAAGGTGCAATTGCCAAGTATTTTAATAAGGATTTACGAGATCTTACATTTAAGTATTTTGGCTTAAATCACTTTGGATGGTGGACGAATGTCATTGATGAAAAGGGCAAAGATTTGCTTCCTGAACTTCGAGAAGATGTTTTATCAGGAAAAATTGATACGTTACTTATGTCCAATGGAGAGACAGAGGGTGATCAATACTGGATTGACACTTATAAACAAATGATTAGTCTATTCAAAAGGTTTCCAGAGTATTTTCCAAATTGTTACTTGCAGTATTATTTGACCCCTGATGAAACGATTGCTCACGATGATCCAAGTTTTACTCGCGGAGATTATGTCATGCAAGGACGTGAGAAAAGAATTTATGATGAATGTTGTCGAGTAATTGCAGCAGGTTCTGCTAAGGACTCTACTCTTCATGCAGGGGTTCATGGGAATTATATTGTTGATATTGCCTATGCAATTATTCACAATACGAGAGAACGCTTTACAGTAAATAAAAAGAATCATGGGGCAATTTCTAACTTTGACTCAGAAGCAGTAGTAGAAATACCAGCTTATGTTGGTTCTATGGGTGCTGAAACAATAAATATTGGAGAGATTCCTGCTTTTCAAAAGGGATTGATGGAAATGCAAAAAGCCTATGAAAAAATGACAGTGGATGCTGCGTTGTCAGGGTCATATCAAACAGCTTTGGAAGCTGTCATGTTGAATAAAACAATTCCTAATTATACTATTGGGAAAAAAGTATTAGATGAGTTATACGAAGCTAACAAGGGATTATGGCCCGATTTAAGTTAAGTATTTTAGAAGTGTATTCTACTGTGAATTATGAAATAGAGTCGTCGCTATGGCGGCTTTTTCTTGTATGGAAAGCATTTTGAGAAATTTTGCTAGTGTACGAAACAAAAAAATTGCACGTTTCTGTGTGTGGACGAGATAAAAGTTTAGCACATACGAGATAGAAGTATAAGGTTCAAATAGGTTTTTACTCCGAAGCATTGACGAAAAGTGATTTATAGAAAGTTAAGAGTAAGTATTGGTCAAATAGTAAGAGAATTGTGTTCAAAATTAGTATTTCCAGTTTTATGGGCTATTTAAAAGGATGTAATGCAACCTTAATTGATGAAAAATATGCGAATTTGAAAGATAAGTATGAAAATAAAAGCTTTTGCTTTAAAGGATATTATGTGAGTATGGTTGGATTAAATCAAAAAACACTTGAAAAGTGTATTCGGAAACAAGAGGCAGATGAATTAGAGATAGTATAAGTAAACAATAGTATATAGATCCATTTAAATAATGAAAGAGTGATAGGGGTATGAGTCCTTTAAGAACTGGGAAAAGTGTTTTTAATCTTTTATTGCGAACAGTTGTCAAGTATCGTTGGCAACTGTTATTCGTGCATTGGAAGAGTTTAAAAACTATTTACCTAGGTCGTTTAATAAAATATTGATGGTGGATGTATTTTGTTTTCATACTTCCGCTGAGGATAAAAATGAGCTTTATTTGTACAGATGTGAAACAAGAAAACTACCTAGATTAACAAGCTACTTTTGAAGCTACATTAATCCTAAAAAATAGAATTCTTAGTCACTGACATGAGTGTCGCCTACTTTGAGTTTATCTAATGTATTTTGCTCAATGTCAAATTAGTGGTTGATTGGTGTTATATTGTCGAATACATGAATTACGTTTTCAACAATTTACGTATCGATGAATTGAACGAGCGGGGAAAGGTGAGCCTAAAAGTGTAGATGAAAAATTAAAGAATTATTGACGATTTCTGTAAAAAACATGTTAATACTAATCGCTATGAATACATGACACAGCAAAGTTTACAAAAATAAAAAAGGTTGAAGTTATTCCAGAAGACACACTTTCTTTTAAGAGTTTTCATCAATAACAAATTGTATTAATCTATTACACTTCTTGTTGTGTGTAAAGTTAGTAATTAAATAATGACGTATCAACAAAACGTTTAAAGTTTTTACGGTTAAAACCAGTACTCGTATATATTGATGTTTTCTGACCGTTTAACTTACTTTGATAAAAAGTTTAATATTTAATGAATCCATACATAATTGATATATTCAACTAAATGATAATGAATAGATAAAAACTTGATATATTTTTCATTCAATAAATTTCACTAAAAACATTGAAAGTAACATATTGTAGAGATAAAATATTTTAAAGGATTGATTAATTATTTTGAGTAACACTTGTATTAATGTAATTTGAAGCGAGGTATAGTGATGAGCAAAAAAGTATTTATTAGTCATTCAACAAAAGACAGTGCTTATGCTCTTAACTTTATAGAGCTGTTGAAGAGTTTTGGGTTTCGAGAAAAGGATATCTTTTGTAGTTCAGATTATTCTACTGGTATTAATTATGGGGAACGTATCTTTGAGCGTTTGAAAAACGAATTATCAGATGGACCTATTATGATTTATCTATTATCTAAACACTATTATGAAAGTGTGATTTGTCTAAATGAAATGGGTGCTTCATGGATGGTGAGTGAAGATCATTATCCTATAACATTACCTAATTTCAATGTAAAAGATATAGAGGGTGCTATTAGTCAAGATAGATTAAGCTTGGTTGTAGGAGATCAATTTCAAGTAGCGGATCTGTTTCGATTAATTAGAGAAATTAGTACAAGCGCAAATATAGAATGGCCGGATTTAGTTAGTTTGAGTCCCGTGGAATATATTGAGCCAATTACAAAGAATTTAAATGCTGTTTTTTTAGAAAGTAAATCTTTGTGCCCTATTGAAGACAATTGGTTCGAAACAGTTTTGGGTGAAAAAAGAGAAGTCTTAGGAAAATACAAAGACCAGGCTTGTTGTTTTGAACTACCGAAAATAATATTGTCAAAACACTTGAAAATAAATGATGAAGAAACTGAAAAGAGACAGTTTTTGTTTATTTGGAATACTCAAGGTGAATTTAAAAGTGGAGAAAAAGTACGATTTCATTTAAAAGATAGTAAACAAAAACAATTTCCTGATATTGGATTATGCAGAAATATTTATGTATATTCCATAAATAGAATAGAAGAATAAACTCTGAAGTCTATATTAATTAAAATATTTTTAAAATATATTTATCAAATTCCGTCAAGAATTGAGTTATTTTTTATTATTCAAATCAAATTTATATAAATTGATCAAAAAATTCTAATTCTCATGTTGTTAAATAATTTAGATTCATAAAATGTGATTTTAACTGTATTTCTTTGTTTCTATTTTCTTATTAGAGTAAAGTTATCATATTGACGATGCATTTTCATAGGTCAGAAGGCTTTGAAGTTTCTCACAGAAACTATCATCTAACCTTTCTGGAAGTTCTTTCAACATGAAGAAAAACAAGGTGTGGAGACTCTTTGTTTCGAAAATCTTTAACCAACTTGTGAAAAAGGGATGCATCTCCTTCAGGGGGCTAGAAAAACCAAGTACAAGTAATAGGATCATTGGAAAAAGATTATCTAAATCAAATGCAACTTTTTTGATAGTTTGTGTTTTCATAAGTTTTTTACCTGATCTTAAAGGATGAGTCTAACCTATAACAAACTAATTGTTTTGTATGAGATCATAATCAACTGGTTGAATTATTTTTAATGAAAAACTGCTTCACTTTTTTGTATTCATTTTTGAATAGATTTGTTTTAGAAAGAAATCATTTACTAGTTTTATGTTAGGACTAATTAGTTTTATCAGGCAGTTTGGTTAGAAAACATATAGTAATTTTTAATATTTTCGATAAAGGATTTTTCCATATTAGATAAGCGTGATAGTTCAATTCAACTACAGGGAGAAGGGATTTTTACTTATGCTTAATGTGGGGGAAATATATAGATTAAAAAATAACCAGAAAGCTCGTTTAGTGGCTATTTACCCTGATTATTTTTCAAAAAAAGACTTTGTTCTTTTAAAAATAAACGAAAGTTATTCAATTGCAGATTTATTAGAATTTCAGGCAAATATTGTTATGGACGTTGTAATTTCAAAAGCAAAAAGAACAACATCGGAAAAAGTTCAACTGTATCGATCGTATTTTAGAGGAAGAGAAAATATGATAGCCACAAGTTTCGAAAATAATAGTGGGAAACGAGTTTATTATCCTTTATGTCTTTCTCGAAAAAAATATTCTTGTCCAAAGATTAAAAAGTTGAATTTTCCATGTACAAAATGTCAATTTCAAAATTTTCAACCTATTTTAAATGAACAAATTATTGATCATCTGAGAGGATTCGATAGAGACGGAAGAGAAGTTTTTTATGGAATATATCCTTTAACTGAAGGAAATACTGTGTACTTTCTAGCCTTTGATTTTGATAAAAAAGATTGGCAACAATCAGGCTTAGCTTTTGTTAAAGCGGCTAAAAAACTTGATTTGTCACCATTAATAGAATTATCTCAATCAGGAAATGGTTGTCATATTTGGTTTTTCTTTGCAGAAGCCATCCAAGCTAAACTTGTAAGACAGTTTGGTTTTGGTCTTTTAAAGTATGCAATGTTGGATCAACCCAAATTGACATTTGATTCCTATGACCGAATGTTTCCAAATCAAGATGAGCTTTCTTACGGCGGTTTTGGTAATTTAATTGCTTTACCTTTACAAGGTTCAAAAGTCAAAAATGGCACAAGTCGTTTTATTGATGAACATTTTAATTTGATTGAAGATATTTGGGGTACTTTAGAAGCTACTCCCAAGTTAGAAAAAAAGCAAATAGAACGAATTATTAAAGAGATTGACTATGTATTACCTACAGAATACTATCAGAAAACCTATGAGCAATCAAAAATTTCTTATAAAGAATTATCATTGTTTACTGATTCTGAAAATAAGTTTCCTGTGTCTTTTATGAATAAAATCAATGTCGTAGTGTGTAATCAATTAGAGATAAAAAGAAATGAGTTAACGAAGGAAGAACTTTTACAACTGAAATTTTTAGCTACCTTTCATAACAAAGCTTTTTATGTCGCTCAAAATAAACGTCAATCTACCAGAGGAATTCCACGATTTATTTGTTTAGCTAAAATAACTGATTCTGCTGTATATTTGCCAAGAGGTTTAGAACCTCAAGTTCGTAACCTTTTTTCGAATGCTTCATTTGTTTATCAAACAGAGATGGGCAAAAGAATAAATATTAACTTTAAAGGTTCTTTATATCCAAAACAAGAAAAAGCGTTAACAGATCTAATGTTAAGATCTATGGGAATTTTATGTGCAGGAACCGGCTTTGGTAAAACAGTTGTTGCAGCGAAGTTAATAGCAGAAAAAAAGGTTAGTACCTTAGTGCTTGTTCATAACAAGAATTTAGCTAATCAATGGAGAGCCAGCTTAGAAAATTTTTTAGAAATTGAAGATACCCCATTTGAAGAACAGACTCCTACTGGGCGGAGGAGAAAAAAATCAAAAATCGGGAAAATATATGGTGGGACTATTAACAGAAGTAATCTAGTTGATATTGGGCTTTTCCAATCTCTTGCGAAGCAACAAAATTTGGAAGAATTGTTTAAAGACTACGGAATGATTATAGTTGATGAAGCACATCATGTTGCTGCAAAAACATTTGAAGATGTTATAAAAAAAGCTGCAAGTCAATATATTTATGGATTGACTGCTACGCCTAACAGAGATGATGGATTGGAAAATATTCTCTACATGAGATTAGGAGAAATACGTCATATTGCAGAAAAAGAAGTTCCTACACATGTCATACAAAAATTATATATGCGCTTTACTTCTGTAGGAGAACAACTTCCAACGGTTCAACAACAGTCAATTCATGAGAATTATCAAATGATCATGGAGTCTGAGGAACGAACAAAACAGGTTATTTTGGATATATTAGAAAACTTGCAACAAAATCGACATATCATAGTTCTAACAAGATTTATTAAACATCTAACTTTGTTAGAACAACAGCTAAAAAAGAGAATTCAAGATTGTAGACTTTATATTCTCAATGGTCAAATGAAGACAAAAGAATTACGAAAAGAATTGCTCTTATTAAAAAAAGAAGGGAAACCTTTTGTTTTATTAACAACAATGAACTATGCTGGAGAAGGATTTGATTTGCCCGCATTAGACACATTGTTTTTGGCAATGCCTATTTCAAGTCACAATAACTTAAAGCAATATTTAGGTCGTTTGCTTCGAAACTTAGAAGGAAAGGAAGAGCTACGGGTTTATGATTATGTAGATTATGCAATTCCAATGATTTATAAAATGCACCAAAAACGATTACGAACATATAAAAAACTAGGCTATGAATTATGGGAGAATAAGCAATCAGAATTATATAAAAGTAATTTATTCAATAAAGAAAACTAAGGAATTTAAACTACCAATTGTTTTTCAAAGAAAACATTTATCAAAAATTTATCGTTATAGATAGCCAGTTATTCTGGAGTCTTCCTAAAAATCATCAATCAGAAGATGAAGTAGCATTAAGAATTTATTCCAGTGAAATGTCTGAGCGGTTGTCTATGTTTTTAAAACAATAGTTTTTGCTAATTTTATATCTGTGGTGTTGATTAATTTCAATACATTAAAGAATATTTTCAAAGAGTTGCTGGCTTGGTTTAAAAGTTTACTGTAGAAAATAATATGCTTTTGAACCTTTTTTAGTCCTCGAACAGAATGTACTTTGAATTTTAATGGCTTAGTGTTTCCAGAGAAAATAGTCTCTATTGGGACTGTGACATAAGTCCATAGAAGAAAACCGCAAGAAATGACGAGAAATCGTTCATTTCTTGCGGTTTTTTGGGTAAAATAAAAAGGAGTATCGGTTCCCGCCACTGCCCCATCATTTAATCCTGAAAGGACTAAACAAAATGTATACTAATTATAACATGAATCAACTCACTTTGGATCTATCTACTTCATTTTCTCCAGAAGAAAATCATGTCGCCGTTTTTATCCATGAACTGGTCGAAGCGCTTCAGATTCATGACCCCTATCTTTTTGGTCGACCAAGAGAATATGATTTAGGTGCCATGATGAAGTTGGTTCTTTTTGCATATACGCGAGAAACCTTTACAAGTCGCAAGATTGAACGCTTAGCTGAAGAAAACCTATATGCTCGCTGGTTGACGCAAGAACGGGTTCCGACTTATCGAACGATCGCCCGCTTTTGTGTATCCAACGATGTACAGGAGTTGACCAATAAAGGATTAGATCAGTTGACAGAGTATCTGCGTGCACGAAATCTGATTGATGATGCGCTGTTTATTGACGGCACAAAAATCTTGGCGGATGCGAATAAGTACAGCTTTGTCTGGAAGAAAAACACGATCCGGTTCGATCAAATGAATCGCGAAAAACTGCTTACTATGATGACGGAACTAAGAGAAGCGTATGCCCTGAAACAGATTCCCGAAGGGACGACCCTGACAGTAGACATGATAGATGAACGGTTAACACGGATGGAACTACGTCTGGAAGAACTAGAAAAAGAAGTTGAGGAAACGAAACGTCTTTCGCCAAATCCAGCGAAACAACAACGGCGAACGTTGAAAAGCCAAGTACGCAAATTAAATACAAAACGAGAAAAACTTCTGGAACATCAAACGCAGTTTTCTATTTATGGGACAAGAAACAGTTATTCAAAAACTGATCATGATGCGACATTCATGCGCGTAAAAGAAGCCCCTATGAAAAATGGCCAACTTAAGCCTGCGTATAACCTGCAGATCGCTACCTGTAATCAATTTGTACTCGACTACGATGTCTTTCAAAACCCAACAGACACTAAGACACTGAAACCATTACTGGAAAAAATGAAGATCGCACAAAAGTCCCCTCATTATTTGGTCGCCGATGCAGGCTATGGTTCAGAAAGCAATTACCGCTATATAGAAGATGAACTTCCCCAGCATACTGCACTGATTCTTTATGGAACGATGTTTAAAGAACAAAGCAAGAAATGGCAGACAGATGATCGGAAAGTAATGAATTGGGATTATGAGCCTAAGGAGGATTTTTACATCGATCCCAAAGAGGTACGATTCAATTTTCATGCCTACCGTCAAAGAACAGATGCGGATGGCTTTGTCCGAGATTTTAAAGAATACCAAGCAGAAAAAACGGATGCGAACCAAGCGCTCATTCCTGAAGCCTTAACCCCAAAGGGGAATCGCAGAAAGATCACTGTAAATCTGTCTTGGGAATACCATAAAGAAAAACAAAAAGAGCGCTTATCAACGCCTGAAATTCAAAAAATATATGGTCGGAGAAAGATTGACGTGGAAACAGTCTTCGGATTTATGAAGGCTTGTTTGGGTTTCACTCGATACACGGTTCGGGGCTTAGAAAAAGTCAGAAAACAGACGGGTTTACTCATTCCGGCAATCAATATGATGAAATTGACAAAAATAGGTACTTGAACTAACCAAAATGAATAAAAAAACAAGGAGCACTCGAAAAACCACATGATTTTCGAGTGCTCCTTGTTTTTTGGAAGGCATAACTAGTTAACTTATGTCACGCTCCCTTATCTTCCTTAATTTATCTATATATTTTGTTAAGCGTATATATTAGACCTCATTTTTTCAAAGTTTTTGAGGCTAACATATGTGTTTTTTGTGATTTCTAAAATTCTTAAGGGGTATCGTTTAGGGGAAGTAATCAAAACGAGATAAATAATATAATGATGATATATATTAATAATGATGATATATGATTTTTCTTTATTTTAAATAAGTGTTGTTTAAAGCTTGATTAGCTGATATTTGAATGAAAGTCGGAATCGCATAAGTATATAATTATATATAAAATTGGAGGTGGAACAAAAATGTTTTCTAAAAACAATAGAAAAATGATTTTGAAAAGAACGGAGAAAAGAAAGCTTAGGTATTCGATAAAAAAATTAAGTGTTGGTGTTGCTTCAGTATTAGTTGGAATTTACATTGGTTTTGGTGGAGCTGAGAGTGGAAATGCTCAAGTAGTAAATGAATCAATGGAAAAACCGATTGTTGTTGAAGAAACTATAGCGGCAGAAGCACCAGTTACAAATGAAGCAAATGAAGAAACTATAGTGGCAGAGGCACCAGTTACAAATGAAGCAAATGAAGAAACT
>NZ_NGLC01000001.1:2555589-2557520 GCF_002140755.1 Enterococcus sp. 5B3_DIV0040 | reverse complement strand
GCACCAGTTACAAATGAAGCAAATGAAGAAACTATAGTGGCAGAGGCACCAGTTACAAATGAAGCAAATGAAGAAACTGTAGCGGCAGAGGCACCAGCCACGAATGAAGCAAATGAAGAAACTGTAGCAGCAGAGGTAGATACAGCATCTCGAGATGCTACTTCTGTTCCACAAGAGGTAGATGCTATTAAATCTGGAAAAGTAACCAAAGGAGCACAGTTGACTAATAGAAAAAATATTATCAGTGGTTGGTTAGAACTTGCTCCTAAATCAGCTGTAGGATATACACCAGGTACAGGAGGAAGTACTAAGTTGAATGGTTATACAGTAAATGCTCAGTGGATTGATACAGATGGAGCAATAAGTCCTGTTTATTCAGCTGTCACGCATAACTTAGCAGGAGCTGCTTCTAATGGTGGAGGAGATGGAGTTTTTGCATTTGAGCTACCTACATGGACAGATGAAACTGGGGTAGAACACGAATTTGACTATCTACCAACTTCAAAACAAAGATTGAAATTATGGCTAGCACCTAAACAATTATCACTAGATGGAAATGAGTTAATTACATTTCGTCCAGTAGTTGGAAATACACCTGGTTTTTCAACACCAACAACAGCGGGAGCTTATTATCTTGCAGGAGCAAACTTACAGCGTGCAAGTATTTATGTAATTGAAATTCCTTCTGAAGAGACACTGAAAACTTTAGTAGGAGATAAAGAAGAAAAATGGGTATATGATGACCAAGGACCAGATAAAAATCCATCAAATATTATAAACAAATCAAATCGTATTGCAGGAAAAGTGTGGTGGGAAACCTCTAGAGCTGGTACTACTTTTCCAACTTCTGTAAGTGAAAATTTTGTGGAACAAACAGCAGAAGAAGCAAAAAATGGCTTTAGAGTAGTTACTGCTGCTTTAACTGCAGAAGGAAAAACAGCTCTTTTAGCATCTCAGTCTGCTACTAATGCTTACGATAAAGTGAAAGAACAATTAGCGATATTAAAAGAACATCCTGAATATATACAGGAAGTTATAGTAGCACCAATTATTGATGGAGAGTACACTGCACATTTCACAAAGAATATTGATACAGATGCAATTTATCAGTTTGTAATAAACGGAAATGACGAAGTGCAACCCGCTTATAGTAATTTCCCGGTTCCAGCATACGGAGCAATAAAAGATTATACTCACTCTAATCCATTTATTACTGGAGATAGAAAGTATGCGTACAATGTTCATTTTGCGTTAGTTCCTAATTTGGAAAAATATAATATTAATATAACAAATTATGACACAACTTTAAATACGGCTTTGCCTAAAGATACTGCAATTAGTGATGTTTCTGTAGTGTTTAATCCTGGACAAAAAACAGAGATTGTTTGGAGAAATAAAGAAGGAGAAATCAGCCGTAAAGAGGTTGCAAATTTAGAACAAGCAACAGATGCGGCTAAATATACAGTGCCAGACAACTTAACTGAAAATACAATTTATACTGTAGAGCTAGTGGTAAATGGTGGTACGGTTGATGCAGATAGTTTTCTTGCAAGAGTACCTGAAGACGCAGATAAATACGAGCCAAAAGCAGAGCCGGTTGAAAAACCATATGGGGAAGCAACGACACCAGAAGATGTTACCAAGGCGGTAACTGTACCAAATTATCCTACAGATGGGGACCAACCAACTGTGGCCGTTGATCCAGGAGCGAAGTTACCAGATGGTACGACGCCAGGGACTGTCGAAGTACCAGTGACAGTAACGTATCCAGATGGATCAGAAGATAAAGTGACCGTACCAGTGACAACCTTAGAAAAGGTCATTGATCGAACAGATGATCCAAGTCAACCAACGCCAGATGGGTATGTACGAGTAACCTTTGATGCAGGAGAAGGGAAATTTGCGGAAGGTGCAGCAACCGTATTTGATGT
>NZ_NGLC01000001.1:2548106-2549137 GCF_002140755.1 Enterococcus sp. 5B3_DIV0040 | reverse complement strand
TGGAACAACAGCCAAAGAGGTAACGGTACCAGAAGTGGTAGCACCGGAAGGCAAAGTTCATAGTGGATGGACCCCAGCATTACCAGAAAGCTATACAGCCTCAGCAACCTATACAGCAAGTTATAAGGTTCAACAAAGTGAGGCAGATAAGTATACGCCGAAAGTAGTTGGAGAAAAAGTAGAAGTTGGAGAAAAAGTAGACTTAACGGATAATGTTACAAATTTACCAGAACTACCTAAGGGAACGAAAGTGACTGATATTACTCCTGATGGGGAAATTGATACTACAACACTAGGAAAATATCAAGGAACAATTGAAGTCACGTATCCGGATGGATCGAAAGATCAAGTTAAAGTACCTGTAGAAGTTGTGGATACAGTTGCACCTGATAAACCTGAAGTGGATCCTATTAAGCCAGGAGATACTGAAGTAACGGGTAAAACGGAACCAAATATTGATGTAACAGTTAAGCTACCAAATGGAAGTGAGTATTCTGGTTCTTCTGATGATAAAGGAATCTTTAAAGTAAAAGTTCCTAGCTTAGAAGCGGGTGATAAAGTTATTGTCACAGTCACTGATAAATCAGGTAATACAAGCGAAGCAACGACTGCCGTTGTTTCTCCTAGTAATACAGAATATGTACCATCAGGAGAAAATAACAAGATTACTCCAAGTCCTCAACAAGAATTAAAGAGTGGTGTTGGTTTGCCTTCACAAATAGCATCTAAAGAATTACCTAAAACCGGTGAATCGGAATCAAGTAATAACATGATTACTATTAGTGGGGGAGTTGTTTTATTGAGTGCATTGGGACTACTCGGTTATAAAAAAAGAAAAGAGAATGAATAAAAGTTAGAAGCTTAATTATTCTTCGGAGAAGAGGAAGAGTATTCTCTTCCTCTTTTTTTAATGGCTCTAAGTCAAATTGTGTTGTTTTCATTAATTAATGAGGCAAAATAAAATATATTTAAAAAAGTATTTTTGGGAGATTTAAAGCCTAGCTTTTTTATAGAATATGAGAGAGAAAAAC
>NZ_NGLC01000001.1:2538842-2539936 GCF_002140755.1 Enterococcus sp. 5B3_DIV0040 | reverse complement strand
GTACGGGAAGAAATACATATAGTTTTTCAAACAATGGATAAACAGCTTTTATGAGAGGAATAAATACTGATTTAAATGAATTATTTGATTTAGAGTAAATAGTAATTGCTAAAATGTTTTTTAAGGATTATCATATAAAAATAAAGAGACTGAATCAAAGTTTTATTTATATGTGAAGGGGGAGTTTAGGCAGAATGGAGAAAAAATTTTTGGGAAAGAATGTTTATGAAGCTTTATTAGAACGTTTTCATTTTGTATTCCGAGAATTCTCTGTTATCTATATTTCTTTTTCAGGGGGAAAGGATAGTGGGCTCTTACTAAACTTATTATTAGATTTTAGAGATAAGTACTATCCTAGTCTCTTATACACATCTAGATGTGTATAAGAGACAGACGATTTACTATCACAGAATTATGATCCAGAGATATATTTATTTTTATATGAAAATAAAATATTAGAATATGTTAAAACTGGTGATGTTGAAAAACTTAGAGATATGGTTTTTCAACTTAGTAACGGTATAGTTCCAACAATTAGTGGAGATACAATTAGATCAGAAAAAAACTACTCCATCATTGTTTTTGAAAAATTAGCTCAGACTTCAATATCTTTGGGAATGGATATCATAGATGCTTATCAAAATAGAGATAAATTTGTGCGTAAGAATGAATTAGCAGTATCTTTAAATGAAGTTCTACAAATAAGAGATGCTGCAATTGTTTTCTATACAAAAGAGATTGGGAAAGAAAAAGCGAAAAAGCTGTCACCGCTAATTTCTTCAGTTATCCAATATATAGGGTTAAACATTTATAAAAAGATAACTGTAAAAGAAATTTCGGAGTATTTTTCAATAAGTGAAACCAAATTAAGGACAAGTTTTAAAGAGGAAACGAATACTACTTTGTATAACTATATTATGAAACGTAAAATTTCAGCAGCTAAGGTAATGCTAAAATCTAATAATACAATTAGTGAAGTGGCTTTTACACTTGGTTTTTCTAATTCTTCACATTTATCAACAGTTTTTAAGAAATATACAGGAGTTTCGCCAAAACAATTTCAACAAACGATAAATTCGAATAAAATAGATATT
>NZ_NGLC01000001.1:2536553-2538742 GCF_002140755.1 Enterococcus sp. 5B3_DIV0040 | reverse complement strand
AAGTGAAACGAAATATGAAATAATTCTTATAGATAAAAAATCAGTAGTTAGTTATTTAGGATGTGGCTTATCTTTACTTCTAAAAAAAGAAGTGTCAGATATGAGTTCTTTATTTTATGTAGATATGCAACAATTAAAATCTAAAGTTTCTAATCTTTACATGGAAACAGAAGTTTTAGATATTGATACTGTTGAGAAGAGAGTTCTTTGTAAAGATAAATATAACAATTTATTTTATCAAAATTATGATAAATTGGTGTTGGCTACTGGTTCTAGTCAAATTTCATTGGATATACCAGGAAATGAATTAGTACAGAACTTTATGTTAAAGGATATTTCTGATGTATCAAAAATCATCAAAAATTTGAATAATCCAGCAGTAAAAAGTATTGCTGTTGTAGGAGCTGGATACATAGGTGTTGAGTTGGCAGAAGCAATTTCCAAATGTGGAAAAAATGTATATTTATTTGATGCTGCTAATCGAATATTATCGATGCACTATGATGAACCGTTTTCAAATATTATCGAACAAATTCTCCTAGAAAATAATATTAAAGTTTGTTTGAGAGAGACTCCAATACAGTATCTAGGAGATAGGAGAATAGAAAAAATAGTGACCAATTTGAAAGAATACAAGATTGATATGGTTGTTCAAGCTATTGGTTTCACTCCTAATAGTAAATTGGGGGATAAAAAATTATTAAGACATTTAAATGGAGCGTATTTGACAAATGAATACCAGCAAACAAATGTAAAAGATATCTATGCAATAGGTGATTGTGCAACAACATTTTCAACTGTGTTAAATCGAAGTGATGTAGATTTTTCTGTGTCCAATGCTTTAAGAACAGGATATGTTGTAAGTCAACATCTCGAAGGGAAAAGTTGTAGTTCACAGGGGACACAATTTGCAAATGGATTCTATATTTTTGGCTATAACTTTTATTCGATTGGTTTAAATTCAAAATGGGCAAATTTGATGGATACAACATTGAAATTTGTAGATGTTGAAGAAAATATTAGACCAGAGTTCATAAAAAATAACAATTCGATAAGACTTAGGATTTTTTATCATGGTAAATCAAGAAAAATTATGGGAGCACAATTTGTTAGTAAAGAGGAATTGTCCAGTTTGTTAATGCTGTTTTCTTTAACTATACAAGAAGGAATAACTGTCGATAAGTTAAAAACTCTGGATTATTTATTTTATCCAATGTTTAGTAAGCCATATAATTTTCTTATCAATGCTGTTAAGAAAGCAAAATAAAAGTATGGGGTGAAACAGTTGAAAAAGATACTAGTTTTAGTAGTTATTTTATTCATGTTAGTTAGTGGTGTTTTATTGCTTGGACAAAATTTTTGGGGTGTTAATAAAAAAATAAGATGGATTCAGAGACATCGATTAGTGTTGAAAAGAAGATTGTCCCCGAATTAAGTGTGGAAGCAAGTGTTTTAGATAGAGGTTCAGTGATTGAAGACGAGAAATCAGTAAACGAACTATATCAAGAAAATATAGATTTTGAAAATGCAAATCCGAAGCACCTCTATATACTCTCTATATCACTCAAAGGAGAAGATGGACAATTTGTGGATCCTGATGGGGAACCTTTAGAAGTAAAAAAAGATATAATTCTGAAAAAAAGAAGAAATTGTACATGTAAAACTAACGGGTAATAAGCCAATGCCCAATCATATTAAAAAATTAAAAAATGTTAAGGTAGTATGTGATTTAAAGGAAAAATAAAGTTTGCTTTGATAGAATATAGTTATCTATTCTAATTAAAAATGAGAGGAAGATATCTATGCCTCAAGATAAAGAGGTGTTATTAAAGTCGTTACATGTTTGTTTGAGATTGCCAATTCTGATTTTTGATAAAGAATTTAATCTTGTTGAAGAATATCGTTCGAATAGAACAATTTCGTTCTTTTATAATTATAAGCTATTACTAAAGAGAATAGTTAATGATCGAGATTTCTTTTATTATATTAATGGTAATTTTAACGAAATGTTCTTATTGTATGTAAATGGAGAAAGAAATTATTTGTTTGGACCATTTAAATGCAACTTTATAGATAAAGAATTTTTTCAGCTCAAAATGGATCAACAACATATCAGTTTAAGTAATCAAAAAACTCTATATGAGTCATTGAGTGAGCTACCACTTTTTTCTCTTGGGGATGTAAGAGAT
>NZ_NGLC01000001.1:2523242-2531811 GCF_002140755.1 Enterococcus sp. 5B3_DIV0040 | reverse complement strand
ATCTAATAATACAATTAGTGAAGTGGCTTTTACACTTGGTTTTTCTAATTCTTCACATTTATCAACAGTTTTTAAGAAATATACAGGAGTTTCGCCAAAACAATTTCAACAAACGATAAATTCGAATAAAATAGATATTCTATAAGTATATGCAAGATAATTATATTGATTTAAGTAAGGAACTTCGAATACTACCATATAGTTTTATCAAAGAATTCTTTTATTTACGAATTAAATCCTAAAAATATCTTTCTAAAAAGCTGATAGTTAACAAATAAATATATATGATTTTTATGGAAAATTATTATCTATTAGCTTGATTTTTACCTTTTTAAATAATTTCATAAAAAAGAAAATAAAACTATATGTACGGGAAGAAATACATATAGTTTTTCAAACAATGGATAAACAGCTTTTATGAGAGGAATAAATACTGATTTAAATGAATTATTTGATTTAGAGTAAATAGTAATTGCTAAAATGTTTTTTAAGGATTATCATATAAAAATAAAGAGACTGAATCAAAGTTTTATTTATATGTGAAGGGGGAGTTTAGGCAGAATGGAGAAAAAATTTTTGGGAAAGAATGTTTATGAAGCTTTATTAGAACGTTTTCATTTTGTATTCCGAGAATTCTCTGTTATCTATATTTCTTTTTCAGGGGGAAAGGATAGTGGGCTCTTACTAAACTTATTATTAGATTTTAGAGATAAGTACTATCCTAGTAAAGAAATTGGTATTTTTCATCAAGATTTTGAAGCTCAGTATACTGCAACCACGGAATATGTTGAAAAAACGTTTTGTTTATTAGAAAAGAGAAAAAATGTAAAGTTATATTGGGTCTGTCTTCCAATGGCAACACGTACAGCATTAAGCAGTTATGAAATGTATTGGTATCCTTGGGATGATAAGAAGAAAAAATCATGGGTACGTCAAATGCCGTGTCATGATTATGTTATTCATTTAGATAATAATCCAATTACCACTTATTATTACCGTATGCATCAAGAAGATTTAGCAAAACAATTTGGAAGATGGTATAGTCAGCTTCATCACAATAAAAAAACAATTTGTTTGTTGGGAATTCGCGCTTCAGAATCTTTGCAAAGATATAGTGGTTTTGTTAATAAAAAATATGGTTATAAAGATACTTGTTGGATTACAAAACAATTTAAAGAAGTTTGGGCAGGATCACCTCTCTATGATTGGTCAGTCGAAGATATATGGCACGCGTATTATTGTTTTGGATATAAATATAATCGTTTATATGATCTTTATTATAAAGCTGGTTTGACACCAGCTCAAATGCGAGTTGCTTCTCCTTTTCAAGATTATGGAAAGGATACTCTTAATCTATATCGTGTTATTGATCCGCAAATATGGGTTAAACTTTTAGGACGTGTTCAAGGAGTAAATTTTACGAGTATTTATGGGAAAACTAAGGCGATGGGATATAGAAATATAAGTCTCCCAGAAGGACATAGTTGGAGATCGTTTACTCGATTTCTTTTAGCTACTTTACCAGAAAAATTAAGAAATAATTATATTGAGAAATTCAATAAATCAATCCGTTTTTGGCATCAGACAGGTGGTGGATTAGAAGAGGAAACGATTAAAGAACTCAAAGAAAAGGGATATAAAGTAAAAAGGAATGGTGTTTCTAATTATACAATTTTTAAGAATTCAAGGATTATTTTTTTGCAAAAAATTCCAGATGATACAGATGATATAATAAGTACTAAGGATATACCTAGTTGGAAAAGAATGTGTTTTTGTATTTTGAAGAATGATCATATTTGTCGATTTATGGGATTTGGTATGACACGTGAGCAACAAAAAAAATTGGATTTGATCAAAAAAAAATATAGAGTAAGTTTGGAGGAAATGGAAAATGACTCAATTTAAAAGCCCAGTCTATAGTATAAAACCAGTCCCAGTAGAAAAGATCTTTCCAAATGACTATAATCCGAATACTGTTGCGCCACCGGAAATGAAACTACTCTATGATAGTATCAAATCAGATGGGTATACAATGCCGATTGTTTGTTACTATGATCAAGAAAAAGATCAGTATATTATTGTTGATGGATTTCATAGATATAGGATTATGTTAGATTATCCAGAAATTTATAAACGAGAAAATGGGCTGCTTCCAGTATCCATTATTGATAAATCCATAGAGCATAGAATGGCTTCAACGATTCGCCATAATAGAGCTAGAGGAAGCCATGATGTTGATTTGATGAGTAATATTGTCAAAGATCTTCATGAATATGGACGGACTGATCAGTGGATTGCAAAACATCTTGGAATGGATAAAGATGAGATTTTACGATTAAAACAGATAACGGGTTTAGCAGCGCTATTTAAAGATTATGCGTTTAATCAGGCTTGGGAACCAGAAGAAATTGATAAACTTTTAGAAGAATAATTTGTGTAAGACAGCCATTAAAAAGTTTTCGGTTTTGTTTTACTATTTGATTACATCTAATTTTCTCTTTCAAACGCCGTAATAACCAAAAAGCGGATTGTTTTGTACCTTTAGTTCAGTTGGTTAGAGCAGGAGGCTTTATAACTGTCCGATTGTAGATTTGCGTTCTACAAAAGAAGGTATATAAAAAGTTATGTAATTTCTTTAAAAAATAGTTGGAGAATTTTTTTATTTTATATATTACGGTATAATTTTTGAAGAGTATTAGGTGAGAGGAAAGCTTGGGGAAGTTTTTTTAATGTGCAACCTAATACTCTTTTGGTATTTATTATAACGCATTTTATTTTTTGAGCAAGTTGATTCAGGATGGTGTAGTATTCTTATTGTAAATGTTTTTTTGCGGATTAAAATTTGTCTTCTCTTACTCAGAATCGAGCAGTAGGAGAGTTATTTAACCATAAGTTAGGTTGTATTGCAGAATATTAGTTCTATAAATATTTAGTGTTGGTAAAGAAAGGTATAACTGAGATTTAGTCATAACTAGTTGGGAATAGTACTTATCTGTTTTTTAAGCATATTGAATTAATTTCTAATTTGTATCTATTTATAAATGTCAGCTTCTTACAAAACAATTGTGTTAGACATTGATCTAAAATGTTGATCGTATCGAAAAAACTTTAGCTGTTCTTATGCTTAAAATAATAGAGATGAGCAGACAGGTCTCATAAGCTATCTATTTTTGGAATAATAGAGTTTTAGCAGAATTAGCATATCATTCTCCTGTTGATTACTGATTAACAAGAACAACACAATTTGATTCTGTTATCAGTAATCAAAAATTAGTTATATCTCTAGTTTTACATAACTTTTTACATAATTAGGCAGAAGTCGCCCATTCTCTATAGTCTAATGGTAATAAGTCAAGATGAAATTTGAGATTATTTTATTGAATAGATTGTTTTGAAGCTCACTGATCAAAATCATTTTTTTAGGTGTTTTAAGGATTTGCGTCAATAATCCAGATTTATACTCTATAGTGTAGAGGTTAGTAAAACACTAAAGTGCCATAGAGTATTTTTATGTGGAGGTAGCTAATGGAATTATTTCAATGGCTGATCGAAGTGGCAGCTGTTCAACAAAACGGTGTAAATAAGATGTATGTATTTCAAGTAACGACATTTGATAAATCTAAAGAAAAAGCAATGGATATTGCTTGAATGAAGAGGAAGCGTTACTCTTTTCGTAAAAAGAAAAACAAATTGTTTGTCTGCGAGAAAATCTTTTAGAAGTAACCATGACAAAAGAATAAGTAAATGAAAAGGGGTGTGGTGCATTACACATAAAGGATATCGAGTTAAAAAACTTTACGAGATTTTAAACGTTTTTAGTAAAAAATGCAGGTGAATGCAGTTGTGAGAAAAGGAATGATGTTAATAGTTAGTTGTTTGTGTTTGATTGGACTTTCTGGTTGTAGTTGTTTTTTTCAGAAGAATAAGCAATACAAAGGGCAACAACAGGAGAAACGATTGAGAGTACCGAAGATGTTGAGATTTCTAGTGAAGAGCTGGTTGAAAGTTCTATTAGTATAAGTCAATCAAGTCAGTCAAAAGAAGCACAAATAGAGAAAACGACAAAAAGTTTTTTAAAAGACTTTGCTAGAAAGTGGAGTAATTTCACGGATGTTTACAAATGTAATCAAACAGTACGGGAATACATGACGGAACGTTGTATTCAAGACAATAGTATCGATGCTGATCCACATGTAGAAATAAAAACAACTGGCAAACTTCATCAAATTACACAAGATGTAGACAATCCGGATCAGTATTTATTGTTTGGGGAAGAACATGCAAATGATGTGATACGTTTTGTTTTATTACAAGTGAAAGTGGTGGAACAAAAAGTAGACGCGATCAAAGTGTATTATGTCCGAAGTGTATATTAAATAACTGGCGTTTTCAAATAAAGATGAAAAGAAAAGGATGATCGGTAATGTAAATAACACCTATAAAAATAATTATAACGTAAATAAGGGGAAAAGAATAGACTGTTTTTTCGATAGAAGATATGCCATACTCCATTTGTGAAGGTTGTTACAAGGCGGAAAGGAATAAAACAAAAAAGCGGAAAAAATCAGTTTTGAGAACAATCTGTAGTATAAATGAGTAGAAAGCAAATAAAAAATGGAGGTGCTAAAAGATGAAACAAGTATTTAAATGTTTTTCTTTATTAGGTGTTTTGTTAATCGGATTTAGTGTATTTGTAAGTGCTGGTACGAGTGTGCATGCGGCTGAAACATTAAATAAAAAGTTAGTTGCTGATGTGGTAGAAACTGGAATAGTATCTGAAATAAGCTTAGATGGGTTTACTAGTAAGGAAGAAACAATCATTGTTGATAATGAAGGAAATTATGTAGGTAAATTGAGTGTTGAAGAAGAGGTAGGTATATCGACAAGACAAGCTGGAGATAAATACAAACTTGCGAATAAAACATATAATGTATCGTTTATTGGAATAACTTGTAATTTCGGTTATAAAGTGACTGTGAAAAACAAGAATATCACGAAAGCTTATGGAACATGGTCTAATGGTTTGCTTTGGTCAACTACCCTAGGAAAACCATATTATACTTCTACAACATCTGGAGTGAAGGGGCAAACTTCAGTGGCTATAGACTTGTTTAGTATGAATACTACGGTTAGATTGTATGGGAATATTTCTGGGAATTATTTAGTTACAGGGATGAAGTTGTCTTAATATGTTTTTAGCTAATTTATTGCCCTTTGTTGGATTAGATTTTTTATTAATTATTTTATGTTTTGTTTTTGTTGATAAATATAAAAAAGAAAAAATATTTTTTTGGAAGATAGCATTAGTGATTAATATTTTGTTATTAATAATATTGCTTCTTCCGCAACTTGTGTTTATTAAAATTACCTTTTTTTAGTAGTATTATTTTGTGATAGTTGATTTTGTATGATGAAAGATTTTAAAATTATTTTTGTAGTTTTTAGTCATATTATTGTTAAATTGGTGTTTATCTAATTTATTGGATAGGCCGTTTAATTGGTGGGTTACTACAGGGCTTTTTGTAGGTTTTTCGGTTGTTTATTATTTTAGTGTAAGAAAAACTAAGAATAGTTGTAACAATAGTAAGAGATAGATTGGTGAATGTATGAAAGGATAGGTTAAAAAAAACTATCCTTTTTTACTTGGTGGATTGTGTCTATTGGATCGATGATGATACACAAAACGGTAAGAATGAGGAAAGGAATTGTAAATAGTTTGTTTGTGATTAGATGGAATGTTGTATTGATTAAGTAAAATAGGTAAATAACAATTCTACTTATTTGGAAATAAGAAGTTGTTTTCATAGATTGTTTTTCACTGCCTTTTTTATTTTTTATGTGGTCTTCTTCCCCATATTTCAATAATAGGGGCGCTTTGTTGGTTGGCGTATTCGGTTAATTTAATTGAGTAGGCAAGATTGAGTTTTTCTACTGCTCGATCCCCACTTTTTAATTTTTCAATGGTTGATTTTGTAATTCCTGTTTCTTGGGCAATTCTGGTACTTGTTTGTGCGGCTAAAATTTGTCGGATTTTTTCGATGTCTGCACTGTCTTTTTCGATTTTTTCCTCTGCGAAGAAAAGGAAAACCATTAAAATGATCTTCTGAAGTCAATCGAATGAAAGGCGGAAAAGTATTCATGAGCGACCGACAGAAGCTAACGAACGAAAATGATTAGGCGATTGTAACGGTTGTCGATCGTTGTTTTCATAAACTATTGGCTTGGCGTAAGTATTACCTGATAGAAAAGCAGTAACGGTCA
This sequence comes from Enterococcus sp. 5B3_DIV0040, assembly GCF_002140755.1. Taxonomy (NCBI): domain Bacteria; kingdom Bacillati; phylum Bacillota; class Bacilli; order Lactobacillales; family Enterococcaceae; genus Enterococcus; species Enterococcus sp. 5B3_DIV0040. The sequence continues at coordinate 2,525,550 of NZ_NGLC01000001.1, read as the reverse complement.
CGCAACGATTGTTGGACATGTTAAAGAATGAGGTTGTTTGTTCATTAACAGCGGACAACGGGAAAGATTTTTCAAATTATGAGGAACTAGAGGAAAAATTATAAGTGCCTGTTTATTTTGCGGATCCTTATGGTTCTTGGTAACGTGGAACAAATGAAAATACAAATGGATTATTGCGTGAATACATTCCAAAAGGAAAAGATATTGCGCAGGTGACACAAGAGGAATTAGATCGTTATGTCTGTTTGATCAATACTCGACCATGGCGAATATTTGGTTTTTGTACAACATTAGATCAGTAAAAATCAAGCACCTGAGAAACGGGTTTATATTTTGAATAAGGGGGACAAATTTTTTTCTGGAAAAAAGGGTACCTCTAGTTTGTGATGTCTAAAAAACAAGGGGAAACCTTGATTTTTAGCGTTTTTTTACTAGAAAAAATTTTTAAAACTTTTTCTGCAATATACTTTACAAATTTCCTCAGTTGAACTTACTCACCAAATCTTTGAATTAGCTTAAGATTTGATTTTTGTTTTGCTCGTTTTCATAGATCCTTCAGTAGCGCATTTAGATTAGATATAAAAATAGCTTGATGAACTTTTTTCTAACGCTTGATATTTTTTGTATACAGTTTCTAAATTCTTCAATCAGATGTTTTTAAGAATTTAGAAGATGAAGAAAGCTGAACGATTCATTGATGAAAATTCAGAAGTATACAATGACTTATAGGAGAAAACCGCTATGCAATACTATCGAATCGATTCTAAAGAAATATATTGGATATGATATAAGGTTGACTATCTTTCTTTTTCACAATATGAACTGAATCTATTATTTCAACTGATCAATCGAAGATATAAAAAAATCACAATTATTACTCCCAATATTCTATTTTCTCAATAGACCACTGACTTCAAAGATAAAAAGTTAAACAGTGCGATTATTGATTAATCCATCATTTGAAATTGTCAAAATAAGCGGGGGATTCTATCAAATGAAAGGCTATAGAAAGAATAAACAAATTGTATTGTCTAATACTAATTGGTTAGGTATTAAAAAACTGTATTCTCTTTTTCCTATAAAATTTTGGAAAGAGAGAATACTCGTTCTAAGGAGCGTCCTGAAGAAGCTTTTAAAGGATGAAATTCACTACCTAAATAACATTTTTTCAAATACATATAGTTCCTTTTTTCTGGTATATTGTATTCTTTTAAAAGAGTAGAAGCTGACTTTCCTATCAGTAAATGCTATATCCAGTGTGTCTAATAAAGATACCCAAGACAGCTAGGGAAGAAGCCCCTTTCGCTCCTCTATATATATTATAGTTTAACACTTCGATAAGGGTATTTTCTTGAGTTGGTATAAAGGATAATTGTTTTTTTACAGAGTTAATTAGTTGAGTCCTAAAGCTATTATAGTTTAAAAGTTCACTATTTATATAAATTTTATGGGCATCTTGGAATATCAAACTATTTGCAATAGAAGTAGCTAGTAATTTCAATCCTAAATCTATTTGATTATTTATATATATATCACCTAATTCATATGCATGTATAATTGTGGTTAAATCTATATTTTTAGATTGATTAACTAAACTTTTAAGTGTAGTATTTTGTGAATAATCAAATAAAAATCGCGCACGTTTTAGTAGCCATGAATCAGATATGTAAGTTTGCAAGCAACCTTGTTTGCCACACTCACATTTAGGACCATTTATATCTACCACAGTATGTCCAATTTCACCAAGATAATAATTCGAATTAAACCCTAAACTTTTTGATTGAAAAAAAGAGCAGAACATCCCAGCGCCTATATGGAAAAATAAAAAATTTTCAGGAGTGGATTGAACGTTAAATAAGTATTCACCAATAGCCATACATTTTATGTTATTTTCTGCTATGAATGGGAATTTAAACCTATTACTTATTTCTAGTAAATTAAAATAGGCCCAGCTCTGGTTATTTGAAATAATAGAATTATTTTTAGTGTCATAATGACCGGGAACAGCTATACCTACTCCCAATATCTCATTTTTTTTAATTTTGCTGACAATTTTTTCTATTAAATTAGTTATCTCAATGTTGATATTCCTTTTATCATAAGAATAAGTAATTTTTTCTTCAACTAAAACTTTACCAATTAGATTGGTTGCTACAGCAAATATTCCCTTAACATTTACCTCAACTCCTATAACAACAGCATTATTTTCATTTAATTTGATGATTTTTTGCTTTCTACCGGAGCCTGTATTCTTATTAACTTCATCTCCTGTTTCTATAATAATGTTTTCATCTATAAGTTCTCCTGT
>NZ_NGLC01000001.1:2508932-2509604 GCF_002140755.1 Enterococcus sp. 5B3_DIV0040 | reverse complement strand
AGATATATAATAGAGAGTATTAATTAACCATTCTATTCGTACAAAAAAATGGCTAGGGAACAAAATATTGAATCTATAACAATAGATTACCCTAAAATAAATGGGTGACCTATTACCAAGATTTCTATAGGAATAAAATTAAGAGTTATGCGCGTTTGATAGGTAAAATGTTTAAATAATCACTTTCTATATTTCTAAAGTTAAATCTAAGTTATTGAAGTATTTATTATATGATTGAAGGTTATAATGTGATTAAAAGTTTTGATATTCTAGAAAATAAAAAAAGAATTAATCAAATATTGCTAGAGGAGTTAGCTGAGAAAAAATCAATTTATAAAAGAGAAGAAAAAGAAATATCATTCTCATATTTTATTGAAAATGATTACGCAGGAGGAATTGTTGGGAAAGTAATATTCTCTACTTGTTATATCGATTTATTCGCTGTAAAAAAGAAATATAGGAGTAAAGGTATTGGAAGAGAATTATTTAATACAGTTGAAAATTATTGTCGAATAAATAGTGTTAAATATATTTATTTAACAACTCAAGATTATCAGGCTTTGGAATTTTATTTACATTTTGGATGTAAGGTATTTGGAGAATTACCTGATGTTCCTTTTAAGAATACAACAAAATTTTTTTTGATTAAGATAATCTAGTACTATATATGAG
>NZ_NGLC01000001.1:2505050-2508832 GCF_002140755.1 Enterococcus sp. 5B3_DIV0040 | reverse complement strand
TTCCCTTAACATTTACCTCAACTCCTATAACAACAGCATTATTTTCATTTAATTTGATGATTTTTTGCTTTCTACCGGAGCCTGTATTCTTATTAACTTCATCTCCTGTTTCTATAATAATGTTTTCATCTATAAGTTCTCCTGTTATTTTTGTAATAGTTGCTGGTGTCAAACCAGTTAGTTTAGAAATTTCAATTCTAGAAGTTTTTGGATGCCTATATAAATGCTGAATAACTGTAGATCTATTCTTTGAAAATACTTCAGTTATACTTTTTTTGGTCATAATCAGCCAATTCCCTTCATTAGTTTAAAAACAGTATACCATATTCTTTTATTTTTTTATAAAAATAAATATTGACTTTGAAACGCTTACTTGATATTCTTTGTTTATAAAAAATAAAGAAAGAAGGGGTAAAAATGAATAAATTCTTAAGTTTTCTTGAGAATAAATTAGCTCCATTGGGAGAGAAAATTGGAACACAGCGGCATTTACGGGCACTAAGAGAAGGAATTATGATGGCAATGCCATTAGTTTTGATCGGTTCTTTTTTTGTTTTAATAAAAGATTTTCCGATTACCGCGTGGAATGACTGGCTTAAATCACATTGGGATTTATCTTCTTTATTAAATACTATGGCTAATAATTCTTTTGGGTTAATGGCATTAGTTACAGTTTTTGGGATTGCTTATCGTCTGGCAGAATCTTATGATACAGACGGACCCTCTTCGGGAGTATTAGCCTTAGGAGCTTTTCTTTTAATGACTCCATCGATTGTTGATAAAGCTGATAATTTAGGAATTCCATATGGCATGCTAGGTGGTAAAGGTATTTTTGCTGCTATTGTTGTAGGAATGATTTCGGCTGAAATATATAGATGGTTTATTCAAAAAAAGATTACTATAAAAATGCCTGAAAGTGTGCCTGATGTAGTAAGTAAATCATTTTCAGCATTGATACCAGGTGTAGTTATTTTAATTTTATTTGCTGGAACACTTAAATTAATTGAAGTATCTGGTTTAGGAAGTTTGAATAATATTTTATCAGTTATTATTGGTACTCCATTAGGGTATATTGCAAGTACTTTGCCTGGAACATTTGTCGCAGTGTTATTAAATTCTATTTTTTGGTTTTGTGGTGTAAATGGAGGACAAGTTGTTGGTTCGGTGATGAATCCATTGTGGATTCAATATGCTGATGATAATAGAATTGCTCAAGCGGCTGGAGAGGTACTACCTCACATTGTAACTGCTCCGTTTATGGATTTATTTGTATATATTGGTGGTGGTGGTGCAACCATCGGTTTAGCTTTATGTTTGCTATTTTTTAGCAAAAGTAAAGAATATAAAACTCTTGGAAAGGTGTCAGGAATACCAGCGTTATTCAATATAAATACAGCTATTCTATTTACATTTCCTACGGTATTAAATCCGATTATGTTGATTCCATTTGTATTTACTCCAATAGTGAATGCGATTATAACCTATTTTTCAATGGCTATGGGATTAGTACCATATACTACAGGAGTTACTTTGCCATGGACGACTCCTCCAATCATTGGTGGATTTTTGGCAACAGGAAGTTGGCAAGGGGCAGTATTACAAGTAATTCTAGTTTTGATATCCTTTATGATCTATTTTCCTTTTTTTAAGGCTGCCGATCGAAACAATTTATTAGATGAAAGTAAAAAATGAGGTGAAGAGATGAATTTAAGTATCTATTTTAGTGATCGTGTAAAGAATGCTCTTTTTTTAAAAAAAGAATGTGAATACTATTTTTCAAAAGTATTTAAAATTAACCCAGATTTTATTAATGAAAAAAAACAAGCGACTTTAGTTTTTGATATTATCCCAGATAAATTATCAGTAGAAAAGGTATCAATTAATTTAAAAAGAGGAGAAGGTCAAGTTGTTTCCAATAGTGAGATAGGACTTGTTATAGCTTTTTATAAATTGTTTAAAGTTTTTGGAGTGCGTTATTTAAGACCTGGCAAAAAAAATGAAATTTTACCTGATCTTAATTTTGCTCATTTTATAGAAGCGGATATTAATATAGATGAAAAAGCAAGTTTTAAGCACAGAGGTGTTTGCATAGAAGGTGCAGATTCCTTTGAAAATGTATGCAATTTTATTGATTGGTTACCCAAGATAGGGATGAATTCATTCTTTATTCAATTTGAAAATCCATATTCATTTTTAAAACGTTGGTATGATCATGAATTTAATCCTTATATACAGAAAGAAGAGTTCTCTAATGAAATTGCTGAGGAAATGAGTAATAAAATTGATATGGAAATCCATAAACGTAGCTTAAGACAACATAGAGTAGGCCATGGATGGACAGGTGAAGTTTTAGGTTATTCTTCAAAATTTGGATGGGAATCAGGAATAAAATTACCAGAAGAGAAGAAACCGTTAGTTGCAGAACTTAATGGCGAACGTGAATTATATGATACAGCTCCAATACTTACTAGTTTAGATTTTTCTAATCCTGAAGTTGGTAATAAAATGGTAGAATTGATAGTTGCTTATGCTAAAGAAAGAAAAGATGTAGACTATCTTCATGTTTGGTTATCTGACGCGCGCAATAATATTTGTGAATGTTCAAAATGTCAAAAAGCTTTACCTTCAGATCAATATGTTCGGATTTTGAATCAATTAGATTCAGCTTTAACAAGGGAGAAATTGGAAACAAAAATCTGTTTTTTATTATATCATGAATTGTTATTTGCTCCTCAAAAAGAGGAAATAAAAAATCCAGATCGTTTTACAATGATGTTTGCGCCAATTACAAGAACTTTTGAGAAAAGCTATGCTGATGTAGATTACGATCAAGGAATTCCTACACCTAATCAATATATTCGAAATAAAATTATTTTACCAAATTCATTAGAAGAAAATCTTTCTTATCTTTTTAGTTGGCAAAAATGTTTTGGCGGAGATAGTTTTGTATATGATTACCCATTAGGGCGTGCACATTATGGTGATTTAGGTTATATGAAGATTAGTCAAGTAATTAGTCGAGATATTAAGTATTTAGATAGGATTAATTTAGGTGGATATATTAGTTGTCAAGAACTACGTGCAGGTTTTCCACACAATTTCCCAAACTATGTAATGGGAGAAGTACTTTGGGATAAAAATATTAACTATGAAGAACTGTTGGCTGATTATTTCTCTAATTTATATGGATCCGATTGGCATACGATAGTTCAATATCTAGAACAATTATCAACGTATTCATCATGTGATCATTTTAATGCTATAGGTAATCGGATAAATCCAAAACTGAGTTTAAACTATAAAACAGTTGTTCATTTAGCTCAGTCTAGTCTTTCTTTGATTGAAAAAAATATTAGTGAGCATGATGGCTTCATAAAAGAACAATGGATACAGCTTGGCTACCATAGAGAATACGTTATAAAATTAGCTACATCTTTGGCACTTTTAAGTGAAGGAAGCTATGAGCTTTCTCAAATTTTTTGGCGTGATTTTGTGGATTTTATTCGTAGAAATGAAGAAAAAATTCAAAATAATCTTGATGTGTATAGAGTAATTGAAGTTGCTAAAAACTACGCAGGTTTTAGTTTATAGTAATATAGATGATTAAATAAATCCTAGTAACAATGTTAATTCTGTTGATGATTACAAAGTCTTCTAATATCTTCTGGATGTTGATTATTAGAAGACTTTACTTTTGATAGGAATAAAGATATTTATATAAAGAATTAATAGGAATGGATTATGTTTAGATAAACAGAAGGAATGCTTGTAATAAAAAAATT
>NZ_NGLC01000001.1:2285178-2503874 GCF_002140755.1 Enterococcus sp. 5B3_DIV0040 | reverse complement strand
GTTTATATAGCTGACTGTAACTTATGTTAAAATATTGAGCTATTTTTTTTGGAGAAATATCGTTCATATAATGGTTATTAATATAGTCAATAATGTTAACTTGAGTTGGTTTATTTGTGATTAAAGAAGGTGCTAAAAAAGCTTTTTTAATATAATACAAAAAATTATATATACTTGCTATATTTCTTAATTCTTTTAAAGTTTCCGGTTCATCAATTAGTTCTCTATTTTCACATACTATTTTCAATAGTATGTTTTTTATTTTTTTATTCATATTCTTAGTCAAGCTAACTGTATGAGTATTTAGTAAAGTTGTTTCTTTCAAAAATTCAGAAGTCTTATCACCTTGTATACCTAACCAAATCAGTGTCCAAGGTTCCTTTTTATCTGTATAATACTTCACTTTTTGACCTTGAAAAAAAAAGAAAATATCGTGTTCTTTAAGTTCAAAATGTTGAGCTTCTACTTCTAAGAATCCCTTGCCAGATAAAACATAATGAAATATCCATTTTTGTTGAACTATATAATTACGAATAGAAGATTTGGGATGATAAGATTCATATCCGCATTGAGAAAGAGAAATTGGAGCAGAAACTGAGCTATTATGATACCAAAAATCTTCCATCATTATCTCCTTATATTTAAATTACTCAATTAAGCAGCCATTCCGTTTTAATTAGCTGTTATTTTATCTATAATTGAGTTAGGTGCTGTGGACTAGTATGCATCTCCACCAGATTCCTTTGGAATACTGTTTTAGAAAGGCTCTAGCCACAGCTCTTTGTCATATTGTTAATAAGTTTGTTAGCGCATGGCATCTGTCTGTGACGCTTGATTGATCACAAGATTACATAGGCAAAGAGTAAGTGGAGCACAGCGTAAATTTAATCTGTCAGGAGTGGTTCTTATGTTGTACGTTGGAATAGACGTTGCCAAGCACAAACATGACTTAGCGGTCATTGATACTGAAGGAACGATTTTTGTCCGTCATCTTCAGATTGAAAATAATCGTGAAGGATTTACAAAGCTTCAAATGACGCTTGCCAATCTGCAGAAAACAACCGGTGAAGACATACAAATCGCCTTAGAAGATACCGGTCATTATTGCTTCAATATCCTACGCTTCCTTAGGACGCAAGGATACCCAACCTACAGCTATAATCCGTACTTAATCAAAGAATTTGCCAAAAATCAAAGTTTGCGAAAAATCAAAACCGATAAAAAAGATGCCATAACGATCGCTCGAAAACTACGAACAGATCTTGATAAACAATCATTTAGTGCTAACCCTTCAATGATTGAGTTGAAGTATTTAACTCGACATACAGCCAGATTGAAAGAGGATTGTACTCGAAAAAAAGTAAGCTACACACGCATTCTAGATATTCTCTTTCCGGAACTCGCACCTTCTTTGGGTTCTTCTTCTGCGAAACACCAATCCTATGTGTACGCAATCTTGAAAGAATATCCTTCTGCTAAAAAGCTAGGAAATGCACATTTAACGAAGCTGACGAATCTTATTTCAGCGCACTCAAAGGGCCGCTTTGGAAAAGAACAGGCGGTCAAGCTCAAAGCACTCGCGCAAGCCTCTATTGGTCAAGAGTCCCCTGCATTAGAATTTGAACTCCTTCAAACCATTGATACCATTCAGTACCTTACGACTATGCGGGACGAAGCAGAGAAGGAAGTCGCTCGATTAATGAATGAAATCGATTCCCCACTTTTAACGATTCCTGGCATTGGTTTTAAATTAGGGAGTGTCATTCTTGCCGAAATTCGGGATATTAAGAATTTTCGTTCGCCGAATCAGTTACTTGCTTATGCAGGCGCAGAACCTTCAGTCTCCACTTCTGGAATGAATCAAACGGAAACTGGACGAATGGTCAAACGTGGCTCTTCGCAATTACGCTGGGCATTGCATGAGTCCGCCAGGCTCATGTCTATTTGGTCGCCGTCTATGCGTGTCTATTTCCAGAAAAAACTAGCGGAAGGAAAACACTACAATGTCGCAATTAGTCATGTCGTAAGAAAACTGGTGCGTATCATTTATCAATTACTGAAAGATAATAAACCCTATGAGGAACAGAAGATGATCGTTAATTGATCCTTTCAAAAATTACCTTTGTCTAGGGTTTCTTTGTCATGCCTTCAAACTACATCCAAACTATGTTATTCAAACTTTTCATTTTGTGCTTGACTCAATATAGTTTGTCTTTATAGAACTAATTATGAAGAAAATACCATGTTTTAAGTATAAATTATCATGTTCAAATAGTCAAAAACAATTATATACTAAAATTTAGATAGCGCTTTCTAAATTTTATATTCAAAGGAGTTAATGCAATGGGTGAGAAAATAATGGATACAATTCAGAGTAAAATTTTACCTATGGCTACTAAAATTGGGAATCAACGATTTTTAGTAGCTTTGAGAGATTCGTTTATAGGGACAATGCCTATAGTAATGACAGGTTCAATTGCGTTGTTAATCAATGCTTTTTTGGTTGATATTCCTGATCAGTTTAATTTACAAAAGATTACGTCGGTTTTTCAATGGTTGGTGGATATTAATAACTTGGTTTTTAAAGGTAGCATTTCTATTGTATCTTTGCTTTTTATTTATTGTTTAGGAGTAAATATTGCCAAAATATATAAAACAGATACTTTGTCTTCAGGACTAGTCGCACTGTCTTCATTTATTATTTCCATAGGTAATTCTATGACTTCAACTTACAATTTATCGAATAATGATAATATTGACTTAACAACACTATTTACTGGGGTTGAGGGAATAAAAGTTACAGGTAGCAGTTTAAATGTGACTATATCAGGATTGTTGCCTGGTACTCAAATTAATTCAAATGGTTATTTTACTGCAATAATCATAGGTTTTTTATCTTCAATTATTTTTTGTAAACTCATGAATAAAAATTGGACAATTAAATTACCTGATACAGTTCCTCCAGCTATTGCTAAACCATTTTTATCAATAATTCCAGCTCTAGTTTCATTGTATATAGTAGCTATTTTTACTTTTTCATTCACTAAAATTACGGATTTATTAATTATAGATTGGATATACAAAGTATTACAAACACCGATGTTAGGCTTATCTCAAAGTTTTCTTGCAGTGGTATTAGTGGCAATCTTAACACAATTTTTCTGGTTTTTCGGTATTCATGGTGGAAATGTTATGGCGCCTATTATGGAAGGTGTATTTGGAGTGGCTCTATTAGCTAATTTAGAAGCTTATCAAAACAATGAAACTATTCCTTATGTTTGGACAAGCGTATCATACGGGTCGTTTGTCTGGTATGCAACTTTAGGTTTATTAATTGCGATTTTTTGGGTATCAAAAAATAGTCATTATAAAGAAGTTGCAAAACTTGGAATTATGCCTGTTTTGTTTAATATTGGTGAACCAGTAATGTATGGATTACCTACTGTATTAAATCCTATTTTATTTATTCCATTTTTATTATGTCCTGCTGTAATGTCTAGTGTGGCTTATTTAGCAACAGATTTAGGTTGGGTTTCTCCAGTAACACAAAATGTAACTTGGGTAATGCCACCGATCTTATATGGCTTCTTTTCGACAGGATTTGATTGGAGATCAATTATTTTATCAATTATTAATTTAATTTTAGCCATGTTAATTTATTTGCCATTTGTAAAGATGGCTAACAATGAAACTATTTAACAAGTAAGAAAAGATAAAGTTATACCCATAGTGATAATTCCTTTTTTGACGAAAAATGATTTGAAATATTGTTAAATCAACAAAAAACGTCTATATTAGATATTGTTTTTTTGAAATTTTGAGTCTAGTATAGGCGTTTAATAAAATATGGTTTTAAGTCAATTAGTGTTACCTCGGTGCTTCCTTTTTTAGGAGATCGAACGTTCTTACATAGGTTCTGTTGGATTAACACTCGTTTACGAAGATGAAGGAACGTTCGAAAGTTGCTTAATCACTTTGATCAGAGTGCTTTTCCCTTTTAGTTTTCCGTTGAAATAAGGATATTTTACGGAAATGATGGTTGCTTTCCGATGTTTATTAAGATGGGTAACGGTATTTTAAAACCCGCATTTATCTGTTGTTTACCCGATATATTGTTAAGTAATCTGTTTGTAATTTTATTTGTTTCTTGTTACAAGGAGCATATGGTTCGGTGAAGTAAAACTGAATGCCATTAAGTATCTCTGTTATTTCTGAACGATTATTTAGAAGTGACAGGATGTTCGTGGATAAGATTTGATATCTGTATTTTCCTCTTTTCAATCTTGTATGTTTATATGTGTAGCTTTGTTTTTCAAGCACAACTAACTGTGACAAAGAGCACGTAAACTTATTTTTGGATGAGTGACTTGTTTGTGTAGAGCTTTGTAGTCCCTATATAGTTTTTCTAATATCAAGGTAGATTCTCACGATGTTAAAAACCGTGTATCCAAACTGCTGTGGTATTGATGCACATAAATAGTTCGTTATCGCTATGATCGCAATCACTGACAGCAAAAGAATTACTAAATACAAGTGTCGTTGCTTTTTAACGTTTATGAATTCGTTGAAAGAGTTGAAAAAAAGTTTGATTTCCATTCTTATTTTCACGTTTGTATGGAATTTACTACTAAGTATTTGGGTCCACTCTATAACTTCTTTGAGGACGAAATGGCCTAGCCTAAATATGTCAAAGCGATTCGGATTTATTCCGATACCGAATGAAGCGGATCTATCTTTAAATTAGTGAAAAACGTTATCAGAACAGTTTGATTTTGTTAAATCTTCAAATTGTTAGTGTTATTTTCGATCCTTTAGGAAAGCCCGCTCAAAAAGTATTCAGAGTATTCTAGACAAGATTGATGAGAAAACTGATATAGCTATAATGATTTACTGTCGTATGCAAGTTTCTATTGAAGAATTAGAGATTTCAATGGTTGGTGAGCTATCTGATGAACAAGTAGAGAGACTGTACGTAATCAAAGTTCACTATGATGCGATTACTTTATGAAAAAAATCTCGAAGAGATGATCACTGAGTTAGGTAAAGAATATGCGCACTAACAAGAGTTGATTTAAACCGTTCTTGGATTTAAAAATTCTCTAACTGAGTTACGGGGAATTTCGGAAATCGACATTGTTATGAATCAGTTTTCTTCTGTTAGGCACCTCTATTCATAGGATGGGGTAGTTCCTGTTAACAACTAAAGTGCTGGTAAGAAATACTCCACACGAATATTTAAACGTGGTTGCTACCCGAAGCTTTTACTGGTTGAAGTTGCTAATGCAGTCGTAAAGTCTAACAAATTTTTAGAATGTAGAAATAGATAGCTCCAACGTAAGAAACGTAGAGGGCATAAGAAAGCAATAATTACGATTGCTCGTCAGTTGCTTGTGGTGATCTATCATATTTTGAGAAAAGATGAGGTATATAATCCTAATCCGTATCACTATCACGAATATTTCATTCCCAATAGAAAGTTGTCTATTCAGGAATATGCAAATTCACAAGAAAATATCGAAAAAACTGTTGCAAATATTCAGTATTTAAACTGTTCGGTACTTATTGACACTAAAGATAAAATGATTTCTATAAAGAAAGAAGAGTATGAAATTGAATAAAGCAATAATAATAAATATATTAAATCAATCAACATTTCAGATAAATTTATCAATAATTCCAAGGGTGGGAGAAACTTTAAAAATTGAAGGGTTTGATGACAATATTTTATTAATACATGGTATTTGCTATGATTTAAGAGAAGGATTAGTTTGTTTGTTATTTGTGGAGCCTATAAATGAAATATATTGGAGGAACGATATTTAGGAATAATATGATATACGTTAATAAAAATTATTCTATACACTAACATATAATGTGAAAAGAAGTTAAATCTTATGTTGAAATTTATATGAATAAGGTAGTATCTATTTTAATTTCTTGATAATTATTTTATTTATAGATGAAATATCTCGTGTATTATTAACTGTTTAAGCATTATAGTTCAGCTTTCAATTTAGTCACCTGACCACTTCGCCTATAATTCTTTTGTGTGTAAATAAAGTAGTTTTATGAGTGCACTCTTTTTAGAGAGCACTCTTTTTTAGGCTTTTTTGAAACCTAAATTAACATTTTCAACTGTATTTGTAGTGTGTATAATTTTCCGAATGGTACTGCTGCGATTTTGTTTATAGCTCTCGTCCCTTCCCTACACTCTTGTGCAATTCTTTTTCAAAGAAATGAAAAAGCAGATTAGATGTTATTTTCGTTTGTGTGGAAGGAGAATCCAATGCTATTGTCAGCTTCTATTATTTCATTGAGAATAAAGATGTGAAACGAGGTTGTGATGTGATTGGAAAAGGTATTTATATTTTTGAAACGATATGAATCATTGTCATAGGCATAATCGTTATCTTTTGCAGAAATAAATTCTATTTATGACAGAAAAATGAAGTACAGATTGCTCTTGTTTACTTTATTTTTGTTGTTCTGGATTATTTTAGTGTTGATCTAGAATATGATTATTTCATGACATTGATGGAGAAGAGTATGTGTCAGTTGTAGATGATGCGACTGTCAATTTTTTTGATATCGTGCAAAGAAAGAATCATTTCTATAATTGAAACCGGTCACGTTACGATAATTTTGATAAATATGAATACAAAATAGATTATCATCATTACTATTAAAAACAAAGAATATGTTTTTGTTGCTTACTACAGATGGGAGTATTCATGAGTAAAATCAGAAAAGGATTTGTTGTTTTTGACATATATTGCACTTTTAATTTGTATGTAGCTGTTGCTATAGCTAGTGAATTTGTATGATTGATGCAGATCTCATTGAACTTAGGATATCGTTTTTTTGATTTAATCGTAGAATAATCGGTGATTCGAGGAAATACTAAGTGAATCAAATGGTGGTGCAACAACTGATAAAGCTTTTTTATTTGTAAAAGAACTTTACTGTAAAGTATAAACTCTGTTAGTTTTTGCAATTGGTTATATTGTTATGTTATTTTGGCGAAAGATCTATTTTGTTTGTTGTGACATAGGATTTGACGAACTTATCTTACTTGGTTTGTCGTTTGAATAAACAATATAAATAAGATTTGTTACAGTATTATTAAAGTCAGAAAATATGTTGTATTAATTAAAAAATGATTGACAAATAATACAGTGTTTGTTAAATTTTTACTGCAAATAGTAATCGTTACGATTTGATTTGCGTAAAATGTAGTGAAATATTAGAGAGGAGACTATTGATGAAGAAATGTAAGATTTTACTGTTATTTTCCCTTACATTCGGACTTATACTTTTATGTTCATGTAAGGACAATCATCATAATAACTTATCTACTGATAAGAATTTAGAAATTGTTACTAGTTTTTATCCTGTATATGCAATTACTAAAGAAATATGTGGAAATCTGAACGATGTACGGATGATTAATTCCATTAATGGTATACATTCTTATGAACCATCTGCTGCGGATATAAAGGCAATTAATGATTCAGATGTTTTTATTTTTCATTCTAGGACTTTAGAAAGTTGGGCACGTAATTTGAAAGAAACCTTTAATAACGAGCAGGTAAAAATTATTGAGGCATCTGACGGACTAAATCTAAAGAGGGTGCAAGGTTTAGAAGATATTGAGGTAACTGAAGGTATAGATGAAAAAAGTTTGTATGATCCGCATACTTGGTTAGATCCTATATTAGTTAAAGATGAAGCAAGGATTATTGCTCAGAAGTTATCTGAATTGGATCCTAAAAACAAAAAAGAGTACTTAAAAAATGCAGATACATTTGGTAAAGAAGTTATAGAAATATCTAGTAATTATGATGAAAGATTCAAAAAGGTCAAGAGCAGAACTTTTGTTACACAACATACAGCATTTTCTTATATAGCAGAAAGGTATAATTTGAAGCAATTGGGAATTTCTGGGATAGAGGATGAAGAACCTAGTCCTAAACGTATGGCTGAAATTTCAGAATTTGTAAAAGAAAATAATGTTAAGACTATTTTTGCGGAACCACAAACTTCGAGAAAAAAGGCAGAGACTGTTGCTAAATCAACAGGGGCAAAAATAAAAATTCTTAATCCACTAGAAGCGGATCCTCAAAATAATAAAAGGTATTTAGAAAATTTAGAAGATACTTTAAATACTATTGCTGAAGATTTAGAAGGGGATAAACAATGAAATACAGAACGAAATTAATTACTATAGGTTGTTTTATTGCATTAGGATTTGGTGTATGCGGATATACCTTGGCTTCATTTCAACATGGACAAGTCGATTCAAGAGATAATCGTGTTCATTATATTGATGATAGTGAATCAAGCAATATAGAGCAGTTTTCTAGTAATGACGAGTCATCAAAGGCACAGACGGCCAAGTTAAATAGTGAAGAAGGTATAGATGCAGAACAAATTGTTGTAAAGATTACAGATGATGGATATGTTACTTCTCATGGGGATCATTTTCATTACTATAGTGGAAAAGTACCTTATGATGCTTTAATTAGTGAAGAACTAGTAATGAAAGATCCGAATTATAAATTAAAAAAAGAAGATATTGTAAGTGAACATGAAAATGGATATATAATAAAGGTTAATGGCAAATACTATCTATATCTGACCGATCCTCAAAATGCAACTAATATAAGAACCAAGGAAGAGATTATTGAGCAGCAAAAAGGTACAAAGGATAAAGGAATCATGACTAGTTCTGGGCATAAAAATAAAGAAGGGCGGTATACAACAGATGATGGCTATGTGTTTACACCAGAAAGTATAGTTGAAGATACTGGAGATGCTTTTATTGTATCTCATGGAGATCATTTTCATTATGTGCCTAAGGCGGATTTATCATCCTGGGAATTAGAGTTAGCTAACAAATGGTTGTCAGGAAAAGGTATTTCTTCAGTCCATATTCCTAAAACACAAAATACGTCAATTGTGAGGGACAGAGATGGCAATATGGTTGATTTGAAGCTCAACTATAATGATAATTATTTTAATTCCAAAGAAAACTTAAATAAGGGAATTCACATTTATCCCAATAATATTATTAGTAAAACATCTACCCATCATGGTCTAGTAAGGAAATCGAGCAATGTAAATACATCTTCACTAAGTAATAATGCTATAGGAAATGCTATGGATAAATGGTATAAATTACCTGAAAGCCAAAGACACAAAGAAAAAGATGGTCTAGTATTTGATCCACGTATTGTAATTGAAAGAAAAGCTTTTGGTTATGTGTTGCCTCATGGAGATCATTACCATATTATTCCGTTTTCTCAATTATCAAAAATTGAAATTGAAGCAGCAGAAGCAGTAATAAATGCTAAACAAAGAGGAATAAAAATTCCTAGCCAGAAAGAATTGTCCCAAAATAAAAAAGATGAAAAAATAAAAAAAACAAATAAAAAACGAATATTTCATAAGTTTTTTGGGAATAATATAGAAGCTTATGGTAAAGGATTAGATGGGAAACCGTATTTTACCAGTGATGGTTATACATTTACAGCAAGTTCCATTATTGATGTTGATGAGCATGGGGTTGTTGCTAAGCATGACGATCATATTCATTATTTTGGATTAGGCGAATTAGAACAGAATGAATTAGCTATGATAGAAAAATGGACTAAAGAAAATAAAAAAACAATAGTCAGTTCAGAGATAAATTCTGATGATGAGAAACCTGCGTTTGACCACAACAAAATTATTATTAAAAATAAAAACATGTATGTTGTCAAGGATAATAACCAGGTATATAGTTATTCATCTGAATCTTTGGATTTAAATCAACGAGCTTTTGCTGAATTAAAAACATCTGAATTAAATAATGGAAATTACAAGTTTTCAATAGTTCCTCCAAAGGATGGAGAGCTGGCACCAGCTTTGTTGGTTAATGTTGATCAGCTACCAATGCATGTTGGTAATGCTACTATTGATACCGGTAAGGAGTTTATCATTCCTCATATTGATCATATACACGTAGTTAGATATTATCAACTAAAGCCTGAAGAATTAGCAACTGTTAAGTATTTAATGCAAAATCCTGAAGTTAGACCAGATCCGTGGATCGCTGCTCATGGAAGTGAAGATCAAACTGATAAATATTCTCAGTTGAAGTATATAGTTAATGTTACTCCGAAGGAAGAAAGAGAAAACTTGAAAAATTGGCAAATTATTCATTCTGTAGAAGAAGTCAAACAAGCTTGGAGGGAAGGAAGATATGCAACAACAACTGGATATATCTTTTCTCCGCAAGATATTCTTGATGAACAAACTTATGTTTTTTCAGATTCTTATACAATTCCTACTCCGTATGGAATATTTAAAAGTATATTAAAAACTGAATTATCATCGAGTGAACTGAAAAATGCAATTGAAATGGAAAATAAAATCAAAGAAAAAAATATGAATAAAGAAAAGAAAGATTTTGTAAATAAAGTTGATTTTCCTCAGTATAAAGGAAAAAATGAAAATATAGACAAAGAGTCATCAGAGATAAAAGTTGAAGGAAATGCCAGTCACGATTCAGAGCCTTCTTTAGACAAGAAGAGTAAAAATGAGGAACAGAAATCAGAGCCTTCTTTAGAGAGTGATATTCAAAATGAAGATCAGATTTTAGATTCATCAGATTCATTTATTGAAAATAAAAAGAATGTGGAGGGAGAAAATAAAAATTCAATACAAATAACAGAAAGTGGTAAAGCTAATTATCAAATAGAAGAAAATGAAAATAATTAAGCAGAAATAAAGTTGAGCTGAATGAATCAATCATTAATAATTGTTAACCTCAGTTTTAGAGGAGAAACAGTAAAAGAGTTTAAAGAATTAGCAGATAATCAATTGAATATTTGTTTTGATTAGTTAATAGTGAAACAGATTAACTAAACCTCTTTTTTATTAAATATTTTAGAAGTAGCGGATACCTTAGCATCTCTAAAATAAAGTTGATCTTGTTAAATAAGGGAATACTGATAAATTAGGCAATACAAGTGAATCAAAAGCTACTATTGTTTCATATCAAAAGAAATCAGCATTAGTTTTCTTTGAAGAATTATCTAAAACGGGCGAAGCAAGTAATAGTTTGTATACTTTTACTGGTGGACCTATTTTTATGAGCATATTGAAATTACTTGGTTATAAAAAGAAAGAGCATGAATAGAAGTTAGAAGCTATTCATGCTCAGAAGAGAAGAGCTTTTCATTTATGATTTTAGTCAATTTTGTTCGTGTAGCGTACGAAACAAAAAAGTACTTTTCTACTTGTGGTCGAGATATCTTTAGCGATAAAAACTCCTTTCAATATACTAATAGTGGTTATCAACCGCATATTAGATCGAAAGGAGTTTTTTTTGTTTAACGATGATAAAAGTTTAGCATATAGTGTGTCCTGAATGTGAGGGGAATTGAAGGAGGAAAGGTATTTCCTAGGCAATGCTTTTTAAAAGATGGAAGTAGGTCTTCCATAGTTGATATGCAGGTATAGGCTTTTGAAAGGAATAGGGGAATCCTGATTTGTAATAATAAGTGAAACATTCAAGCAAACACATATGCGAGAATGAAAGCAATTAGGAATAAATCAGGTATGAAAGAATTTGTAGTGAAGGGATCTATTATCACAACTTCTTTTATTTAACAAACAAGTGAATGAGAGCATTTTATGAAGTGAGGGAAATAATTTAAAA
This sequence comes from Enterococcus sp. 5B3_DIV0040, assembly GCF_002140755.1. Lineage (NCBI taxonomy): Bacteria > Bacillati > Bacillota > Bacilli > Lactobacillales > Enterococcaceae > Enterococcus > Enterococcus sp. 5B3_DIV0040. Next base: position 2,492,170 of record NZ_NGLC01000001.1, on the reverse strand, counting down.
CTACACAGAACAAAGCATTATATGCATACAAACATGTAAAACAAATAAAGGTGCGAATGGGATTTATGACGTTGGTCTTCATACATTTGACAAAAAATGAAAAGATCAATTAAACAGATTATGGAATCGAATAACATTTGGAAGTTATTTCTCGAAAGCTGTTAGAGGTGTTGGTATTTCAAAGAGAATTGGAAAGACTAGTCTTTTAGACATTCTAATAATAGAAGATCGTGTTGTTCAAATGATAGTCAGAAATCGAATAGAACTTAGGTTAGAAAAAAATTTTTAGAAAACTTCTACGGTTACAGATTGAATTAATCTGCGTTAGTTACTATTAGAATTACGAGAACGAGGTGTTTCAAATATCCTTGGATTGTCGAATTTGATAGTGTAGGGTTATTTGATTTTATCAACCATGAAAAAATACTAGTAATTATGAGCAGAAATGTTAAAGAAAATGGTTTTATTGTATTATCAAAGATTTATAACAGCTCCAATTCGATTATCAAATGGTGAGAAGAAAGAAAATTTGGTACATCTCAAGGAAGTGTTATCCGTCCAATTCTAACCAATTCATATATACACTATGAATTTGACTTGTGTATGAGAACGATATTTCCAGAAAATCCATGGTGAGATATGTAGATGATGGCCTGATTTAGTATACCGAAAATGTAAGTATTCTATCTTATGAAAGAAATGAAAAAAACGAATGAAAGATTGTTTTCTTGAAATTTATCTATGTAAAAGAAAAATTGTTTAAAAGAAAAATGATTAGTCAAATGAAGAAAATAGTTTTGAATTTCTGGGCTACTTCCTTCGAAATCGATTATGTAAAAATTGATATGGCGTTTATTTCACAGGATTTATTCCAGCAGTAAGTAAAAGTGCCGCAAAGAGTTTCAGAAACAAAACTAAGTTAGCTATAAAAGAAGCGAATACCACTTTGATTATCTGCTTGCTGGAGTGGAGAGTTCGAATCTCATTATTCGAGGATGGATTAATTATTTTATGAGGTTCAATAAAAGTGAAGTTATCAGGAAAAGAAGTAATTATATGAATCTGACATTGATAAGATGGTTAAGAAAAACACACAAATCGGCCAAAAATCGATTGAATAAACCGCAAAGACTACTAAGAAGAATGTCATCAAAAAGTAGTCCAAATCTCTTCTATCATACGGAAATGACTATATGCCAATGAATTGATAATAAGAGCTGTATGATGGGAGACTATCACGTACTGTTCCGTGAGAGGCTTGAGGTGAGATCCCTCTTGACTATACGACCGAGATGGAATTATAAGGATCACATAGTTTTCACCCCGAAGTATCGACGAGAAGTGATTTATGGAAAGTTAAGAACAAGTATTGTCAGATAGTAAAATAATTATGTGAGATGAAAGATGTTGAAATTATTGAAGTTCACGCGATGCCTAATCACATTCATTTGTTAGTAAGAATACTGCCGAAGATCCCTATTTACAGCTTTGTGGACTACTTAAAAGGATGAAGTGTAACCTTAATCGATGAAAAACATGCGAATTTGAAATATAAATATAGAAATAAAAGTTTTCGGTCTAAAGGGTATTATGTGCGTGCGTTTGGGTTTAATAAATACAATTAAAAAATATACTTGGAAATAAGAGGCAGAGAATCGAATTAGAGACACTATAAGTAATCAATAGTACATAGATCTATTTAAATAATGAAAGAGAGATAGGGATGTGAGTGGTTGGTGCTCATATAAAAGATTTTTTAAGAGGATATTGAGTAGTGAATTCTTCTAGATCTGTTAAAAAACTGGTTTTGTGTGTGGATATTTACTTTATTTCTATCCCTATTCGTTTGATTTCCTTCTAAAAATGTAAATTCTTATAACTTAAGAAGAACTGTAAAGACCCATTTATTTATTCTATTGCAAAATATAAGATGTTATTGAAACGATATATAGACTCAAAATATTAAGTTCATTTTATTTATTTTTTTTATTTTTCGAAAAAAAGGCACTTTCTGATCGTTGTATTAGTGGAAAGGGGATAAAAGGAGCATATTATCATGCAACGAAACGATATATCTATACAGCACCAGTTTGATGCCTACTGCAAAAAAGTATTACGAAATGAAGCTAAGTCTATTAGAAAACAAAACTCTAGAATAAAGGAAAATGAGGAACCGCTGAATGATGCAAATGAAGGTAAGTATATACAAACTAATTTTGATGAGCAAGATATTTATTCCTTATTTGGAATGGATATCTTGATTTCAGATCAAAAGCTATCAGCAGCAATTGATCAGTTATCGAATTTAAGAAGAAAAATTATTTTGCTTTATTATTTTGCAGGTTTTAATGATACTGAAATCGGTAAAATTCTTAATATGAGTACTAGTGGTATCTGGTATCAACGAACGAAGGCAGTTGAGCAATTGAGAATGGAGTATGGCTTATGGTAGACAAACAAAGAAATCGACATTATCCATTAGTCCCAACATCCATTATCTTATCTGCTATGGAAGAAGATCCAATTTCGATCAAAATGATACTTAAACACTATCATAATTATATGGCTAAGTTGTGTTTAACAAATGGATTTAATGAGGTCGGTCAATTTATTACCTATGTAGATGAGTATATGTTGAGACAGCTAGAAATTAAATTAATAAAAGCTATGGTGAGATTCAAAATTAACTAATTAAAATAGTCCCCTTTCCACTTTTTTCTACCTAAAAGAATCTACTAATCTAGCCAATATTAAAAGATTCTTTTAGGTAGAAAAACTATTGGTCATTGAAAATTATATAAATTCTATCAGTACGTTAACATTTCAAGGAGCATATTTTAGTTGCGCCATGATCTCTTATTGTAAAGAAGGAGCGATTAAAATTCTAAAATAATTTTTATAGTCAATAAAAAGCGATGATTTGAAGTTGGGATAATGATACTTCCGTAAGGCTCGCCGTAAACTTGGGGAGAGGTGAAATTCCTATGTGCTTGTGACAAAAGCAGCTGATTAAGAATTGTTTTCACATGTTGATTTCAACATTTTTTATTATTTTTAAGACTTGAGTAATATAACAATTATAAAAAATTACAAAACTATACTGAAAATGAAATGTCAAAACATACCTATTTAAATTTAAGTACTATAAAAACTAAATTTACATGATGCTATTTACTTTAGCGATTTCATTACTCATAATCATTTTTTACCTAAAAAATAGATTATAGTATTTTGGTTGGAAACAGGGATACTATAGTATTTTTGTGGAACAAAAAAATACAGTATATACGTTTTCTAAATGCTAAGCACCAACGTTTTTACTGTATTTAAGGGTTTGGCACCCAATGGGCTGTGAGGGGCTCGAACCCGCGACCCGATGATTAAGAGTCATCTGCTCTACCAACTGAGCTAACAGCCCAATTTAATACTTTGTTATTTTAACACTTAAATGAAAAAAGTTCAATACTTATTATCAGATTGGAAGTGAATTTATGGATTTTCAAGATTATGAAAAAATATTTGAGAGTTATCCATCTCTATTGAAAATTACTGATTTGACTAAAATGTTGAATATTGGAAGAAATAAAGCTTACGATCTGCTGAGAGATAGATCAATAGAAAATATAAAAATTGGAACAAGGTATAAAATTCCTAAAAAAGCTGTGATTGAGTACTTATTAAAAATACAAGATGAGGGTAAAAATCATGCTATAATAGAATAGTCAAAATTTTTGCCGATATTTCAGTTTAAGAGGAGAGATTGAATTGAAATTAAGAGCAAACATAATTGAAAAAAGAGGGACATTACAAGTAGTTGTATCTTACAAAGACTCTAACGGAAAAATTAGACAAAAGTGGAAAGATACAAAATTAAAAAAGAAAGGAAATAAAAAACGAGCAGAAAAAATTAGAGATGAATTTTTATTAGAGTTGGAAAGTCAATTAGCTATGGAATGTGAATGTGCTAATCCAGATTTATTGTTTTATGACTATTTGCTTAATTATTTGGAAGTATCAAAAAAACAAGTAGAATTTAACACATATGTTGGGTATAAGCATTACGTCCATAATCGAATTTACAAGTTTTTCTACCCTAAAAAAATTAAGCTAAATAGGTTAAAGCCTTATCATTTACAGGATTTTTATCAATATATGCTTGATGATGACTGTACAGCCAATACGGTTATTCATTATCACGCATTTATACGCAAAGCTCTTCAAGAGGCTTTTATTACAGAAATGATAAGTACAAATGTAGCAGATAAAGTAAGAAAGCCAAAAAAGAAACAATTTGTTTCTCAAGTTTATAATCAACAAGAGATCTTGGAATTACTTGATATTTTGTCAGAAGAAAAGCTCTATTTAGTAGTTCTTTTAACAGCATTTTATGGATTGCGAAGAAGTGAAGTTTTAGGATTAAAATGGTCTGCTATTGATTTTTTAAACAAAAAAATCGTGATAAATCATGTGATTATAGAAAATCCAGAGAACATGTCCGAGTTAATAAAGAAAGATCAAACAAAGAACTCTTCCAGCTATCGTACGTTGCCTTTGGTTGAAACGATTGAACGAGCATTAGTAAATCAAGCGAAATGGCAACAAGATAATCGTATTCTTTTAGGAGACGATTATCTTTTAGAAGATAATGAGTACGTATTTACTATGGAAGATGGACGGTTGATGAAACCTCAATATGTAACGCATCGTTTGAGTAAATTGATTAAGAAAAATGGATTGAAAAAAATTCGCTTTCATGACTTGCGTCATTCTAATGCTTCAATAATGTTAGATAGTGGACAGAATATGAAATCCATTCAAGAATGGCTGGGACATGCATCGTATTCGACAACTGCTAATTTATATACGCATTTAACTGCAGGAGTAAAAGATTGTGCAGCAGAAGCGTTAGAAAACGCATTTGGGTTTAAAAAATAAAAAAACAAGAAAGAATATCTTTGCAGTGTTGTTTCTTATTTTTTTCGTTGGCAGTTTGTTGGCAATATGTTGCCAACAAAAAATGCACAAACTAAAAGCCTATTTATAAAGCTTTATAAATCTATTTTCACAAACAGAGCATTTGATTAAGAGTCAGCTGCTCTACCAACTGAGCTAACGGCCCGTACCAAAAGTACTTCATTATCTTAGCACTCCATTGTTGAAAAATCAATCATTCTTTTGAAAAAAATATGCGCTTTTTTCAGTTGAGAAACTGGCGTTATCTTAATAAAACACCATTTGTTTCCCAAATTCAAATGATAGGAAATTCTTAAAAGATTGATCAGATTGCTTTAAAAACTCAGAAAACCGTGATAAAATGTATCTAGTTATCAAAACTAGATGATTAGTTTGTGATAATCTAACCTTCTGTTCGTCAAAATGGAGGATGACATGGAAAAATTACAAGCAGACATGAAAAATTGGGGCAATTCATTGCTGAAATTCCACCTGCCGAGATGGGAAGAATTGCCAACGCTGGAACTGTATATGGATCAGGTGATCACATTGATCGATCAATATTTATCGCCGGTGATCCAAACGGAAAAGCATCCGCTATTGACCTCTTCCATGGTCAATAATTATGTCAAAAAAGGGATGATTCCAGCACCAGAGAAGAAACGTTACAATCAAAAGCATCTCGCATTTTTGATTGCGATCACGATGCTCAAGCAAGTGCTGACGATTCCTGAAATAAAGACGGGGATCCTTTTTCAAGGGAAAGTTGTCGGCATCAGAAATGCCTACAATGTATTTTGTGAAGAACAAGAAAAAGCGATCCACCTTGTCGGCAAAGAAGCGATGGGAGAACCCGAACAAATGACGTCGGAACCGATCCCAATTGAATTAGTAGCCATGAAAGGTGCGACGCGTTCCTTTGCCAACAAACTATTGGCAGAAAAAACGATTGAATTAGAAGTCATTTATTTAGACACACATAAAGGAGAAGCCCATGAATAAAGAGAAAATTGCCCTATTAGTTGATTCAGGTACCGATGTTCCCGCACAGATCATGGAGCAATACGGCATGTATATGCTGCCATTGCAAATTATCTACAAGGATCGGACCTATACCGATAAAGTTGATATTACTGCGGAAGAAATTTACGAGCGCTTGCCGCAAGAGATCCCTAGTACCTCGTTACCTGACGGTGCTGCGATCGGGGAAATCTTTGATCGGATCAAAGCCGATGGGTATGAGAAAGTCTTTGCCGTAACCATCTCCAGCGGATTGAGCGGAACGTTTAACGTCGTTCGCCTGTTAGGTGAACAACGGACGGATCTTGAGGTTTTCGTGCTTGATACGAAAAATATCGGAATCGGTGCAGGGCTGCAAGCGATTCGTGCAGCAGAACTGTTAGAAAAAGGCGTGACTTGGGAAGAACTGCGGGCACAATTAACGAATGAAGTGCCGAAAAACAAAGTCTTTTTCAACGTAGCTACCTTAGAGTATTTACAAAAAGGCGGCCGCATCGGTCTGGTTGCATCCATCTTAGGCAATGCCTTGAAATTGAATCCAATTATCTCTTGTAATGAAGAAGGGATCTACTATACGGTCGCAAAATCTCGTGGACGGAAGAAAAGCTTGGACAAAACCGTTGACTTGATCAAGCAATTCATCGGTGATCATCGCCATGTGCGTTTAGCTGTGGCGCAAGGTGATGCACTGCAAGAAGCCAAAGAAATGAAAGCACGATTAGAAGCCGAATTTCCTAAGGTCAAAGAAATCTTATTTGGACAAATTTCTCCCGCATTAGTCGTCCACACGGGTCCTGGGTTGTTAGGGATCGGTATCCAGCTTTTAGAAGAGTAAAAAAGAAAGGCCCCGTGCCTTTCTTTTTTTGTGCTTTCCTTAAGAATAAGGCCGCGGTTTTTGGGAAAGATGAAAAGCCCGTTTAAATAATGTATAATAAGTAAGAAACCAAAAAAAATTGAGGTGACATTTTTGAAAAAGATCCTAGTCGTGGACGATGAGAAACCAATTTCTGATATCGTCAAATTTAATTTAACCAAAGAAGGATATGAAGTATATACCGCCTATGATGGAGAAGAGGCATTAGAAAAAGTAGCCGAGGTCGATCCTGATCTGATTTTGCTTGATTTGATGCTGCCAAAAATGGATGGGTTGGAAGTTGCACGGGAAGTGCGCAAAACCCATGACATGCCGATCATCATGGTCACAGCAAAAGATTCTGAAATCGATAAAGTACTAGGCCTCGAGCTTGGTGCGGACGATTATGTAACCAAACCATTTTCAAACCGGGAATTGGTGGCCCGCGTCAAAGCCAATCTGCGTCGTGGCTCGGCAGCTGCGAAGGAAGCAGACGATAACGCCAACAGCGAATTAACGATTGGTGATTTAACCATTCATCCTGATGCGTACATGGTCACTAAAAATGGTGCAGCCATCGAATTGACGCACCGGGAGTTTGAATTGATGCACTACTTGGCAAAACATCTTGGTCAAGTGATGACCCGGGAGCATTTATTGCAAACGGTTTGGGGCTATGACTACTTTGGTGATGTTCGGACCGTTGACGTGACGGTGCGTCGTTTACGTGAAAAAATCGAAGACAGCCCGAGCCATCCAAATTATTTGGTTACTCGTCGCGGAGTGGGCTATTACTTGCGGAACCCAGAACAGGAATAAGCTATGAAAAATAAAGTTCGCTTTTTTCAATCGGTGAACTTCAAAATCGCCCTGACTTTTATCTTGATCTTATTGATTGCGATCCAGATTATCGGGGCGTATTTTATTCGCGAATTGGAAAGAACAACGGTCGATGCCTTCAAACGCGACATGGAGGCACGTGCCAGCACGTTAGTGGTAACGTTAGGCTCTGAATTGAGTCGAATGGATAATGATGACGGTTTAGATTGGGATTCCATGAATGCTTCCTTGAATCGAATCTTAACGAGTACCAACTCATCGGAAATTTTGGAGATGCGGGTGGTGGATGAGCAAGGGATCATTCGTGCAACCACCAATATCAATGATCGTGGCTCGGTGGGAGAAAAAAATGATTACCGTGATTACGATACGAACCGCAGTGAAGTCCTCTATGATGAATCCAGCGGCCAGCGGGTGTTCAATATCGTGCAGTCGATCCAATCACCGACAGGGGATACCGTTTTAGGAACCCTTTATTTACGGAGCAATCTTGAGTCAAAATACAATGAAGTCAGTACGACTGCGGTCATTTTTGTGACAGCCTCGCTGATTGCGGCAGTGATTTCGATCATTGTGGCACTATTGGTCTCTCGTTCCATCACCCAACCGATCGGGGAGATGCGCGAACAAGCGATTCGCATCGCCAAAGGAGATTATAGCCGCAAGGTCGCGATTCATGGAAAAGATGAATTGGGGCAACTGGCGGAGACCTTTAATCAACTAGGAGAACGAATCGAAGAGACTCAAGAGGCGATGGAATCCGAGCGAAACCGCTTGGACAGCGTCTTGTCTCACATGACAGACGGCGTTGTTGCCACCGACCGACGAGGCAAAGTCATTACCATCAATGAGATGGCGATGTCCTTGTTAAATGTCAGCAACGAAGAAGCGATCGGGCAGTCGATTTTGACGTTATTGGAAATCGATGAAGAATACACGTTACGAAAGCTTTTGGAAAATCCTGAAGACATGCTGTTGGAGCGTCCTAGCAATGATTTGACGGGAGCAAATATGATTTTGCGCATCGATTTCTCCATGATTCGTCGGGAGTCTGGCTTTATTTCTGGGTTAGTTGCGGTGATGCACGATGTTACAGAGCAAGAAAAAAATGAACAGGAACGGCGAGAGTTCGTTTCCAACGTTTCTCATGAGTTACGGACACCATTAACGAGTATGCGCAGCTACATCGAAGCGTTGAGTGAGGGTGCTTGGAAAGACCCAGAAATTGCGCCGAACTTTTTGAAAGTGACGTTGGATGAAACGGATCGAATGATTCGGATGATCAATGACTTGTTGAGTCTGTCGCGGATGGATAGCGGCAATTCGCAACTGCAGTTGGAATACATCAACTTCAATGAAATGGTCAATTTCGTGTTGGATCGTTTTGACATGATGGTGACGAATGAAAGCAAAAAATACTTGATTCGTCGGGAGTTCACTAAACGAGAATTGTGGGTGGAAGTCGACACCGATAAAATGATCCAAGTGATCGATAACATCATGAATAATGCCATCAAATATTCGCCAGATGGCGGGATCATTACGGTGAAATTGATGGAGACCCATAACAACATCGTACTTAGCATCAATGACCAAGGACTAGGGATTCCGAAAAAAGATCTCACGAAGATCTTTGATCGTTTTTACCGAGTCGACAAAGCTCGTGCCCGTCAGCAAGGAGGTACTGGCTTAGGATTGGCGATCTCACGAGAAGTCATCAAAGCTCATGGCGGTGCGATTTGGGCGGAAAGTCGAGAAAATCGCGGGTCAACATTTTACATCATGTTGCCGTATGAACCGTATGAGGAGGATTGGTGGGTATGAGAATCTCAGAAAAAATCATTCGTGTAGGCTTGATCGTGATGATCGCCTTGAGTTTTTATTTCTCCTATATGATTTGGCTGAATCCGACTGGGTTCAACAATGCCAGCACGGAAACAGATACCGGCGTCAATCCTTCGGTTCAAACCTACAAACAAAAAAGCGATTTGTTTTTGCCCCTGTATTTGACTTGGAATGACGAGGACGCGATCAAAGAAACCAACTCTGAAGCGGTGATTCGTGAGATCCAAGAGGCGATCAATGAGGCAACGATCAGTGATTTGACGCTGCGAACCTATGGCGAGGAACAAGCTTTTTCAAAAGCCCAAGAAGTCAATCAAGGGGTGTCCTTAAACTACTATACAACGTTTTACTTGAAAGATTATGAGAAAACCTTTGAAAAAGAGCTGTCCTTAGAGGACGAAAGTGAAACAGAGGATTTTCCGTTTTCCCGCATCCAGTTTGACCTTGAAGAAAACACGATCCAATTTGTTGATTTTACCCATCAACGAGTGGTGCGAGGCAAAATCGACTGGGACAAAAGCCAAGTAAAACACTTACTAGCAGACAACCCTCGGGAATGGACCACAATGGTGGCAGATGAAGAACGATCCAGCAAGCAATATTATACGCAGGATTCGATCAAGCTGAAAAAATACAGCTACTATTCTTCGACCCAATCTCAGAGCTTATTTCGAGAAGCTTTTTTCAGCAATCCTAAAAACGTCAAGATCAATGATGAAAGTGTCGATACCTACTATTATGAAGGTGGGCAAAACATGACGGTCTTGCAAGATCAGCAGCAAGTCAAGTTTGAAACTACCACAGACAGTTCCGATGAAACGGATCTGGCGATGTTGAGTGCGGATTATATTATTCGTTTAGGCAACAATTTTGGGACGATCCGCTATTTTGATCAACAAGACAAGCACTTGGATTATCGGGTTTTCGTTGAAGGCTATCCAGTCTTTAGTACTGGTGGTCAAGGGGTGATCAGTGTGGCTTTTTCAGAAAGTGGTCAGACCGGCAGTCGGGAAATGACGATTTCTGCCAGTTTGAACGCGATTCAAGTGCCGATTCCTTCTGAAACCGAGATTGAATTGCCCTCTAGTTTGTCGGTCAAAAATGAGCTGATTGCGGCAGGGGCTGATCCTGATTTATTGCAACAGATCATCGTTGGCTATCAATGGGGGGAGATCAAAGATGCACCACTCGTTGATTTGACGCCTGCTTGGTATGTCAATTATGACTCGTCTTGGATCAGTTATGATGCATTAATGACAAAATTAGCAGAAACGGAGGAGAATTAATTGGATTTTAAACGAATCGAATGGATTTTTTTCCTCGCTTTTCTTGGTCTGAACGTCTTTTTATTCAATGTTTACAGTGAGGCTCGCAGCGAGCATCAGATGGTTTCACAATCAAACCAAACGATTCCTATCGAACAACGTCTCGAGTCTGAGGACATTCGGTATTCTGGCGAATTATCAGATGAGGTCTTGAGTGGCTATTATTTGAGCGGTGAACAGACGGATTTTGATGTGGAGCTACGAAATCCGCAACTCAATACGCAGTTCAAAAGAGGGTCGACGGTCAAAGGGCAGCAGTTGATCCATGTCTCAACCAATGGCTTTTACATCAGTGATGATTCTCAAACGGAAGAAACCGTCAATGGTTTTTTGCAACGAAAAGATCAAGTCCTGTTTGGGGATGAATATGACTATTTGGAAAACCTCTCTGTCTTGAACGCCAATCATCCGACCGTGGTGGCGGTTCAATCCTATGAAGGCATTCCTTTCAATGACAGCTCAAGTCGAATCGATATCACCTTAGAACAAACGGATGATCTATTGCAGATTGCTCGTTACACGCAAACACATATCTCCAATATTACGCCTCTAAGGGAAAAGATGACGGTCTATTCAGAAAAAGAAGCAGTAAATACGCTTTATCTAAACAACAAGCTGCCGAGTCACTCGAAAATTCTCTGGACGGAATTAGCCTATACGATGATTTTGAAGGTTAGGGAAAAAAATGTGTACATTCCTGCATGGTTTATTGCGTTCCAATTAGATGGCGATGACACCATCCAAATCGAAACGGTCAATGCCTTTAGCAATCGGATCATCACGAATAATGCCGTTCAAAAGGTAGAAAATCCATAAAAAAGCGGGTATAATGGAACTCGTTGAAACAACCAGAGAGGAAGTCACGTAAACCATGATGAAGGAAAATGCCTTTCAAGTAAGTATTCTAGCCAGCGGAAGCTCAGGAAATTCGCTCTATATCGAAAGCAATAAAAAGCGGATCTTAGTGGATGCCGGTTTGAGCGGCAAGAAGATCACTTCATTATTGGATGAAGTAGGGCGTAAACCAGAAGATTTGGACGCCATTCTTGTGACCCACGAACATCGAGATCATATCCACGGTGTCGGAGTACTGGCGCGAAAATACAAACTTGATGTCTATGCGAATACAAAAACATGGCAAGCGATGGATCCAATGATCGGTAACGTCGCTGTCGAACAAAAACATATCTTTGAAATGGGAAAAGTGCTGACCTTGGGTGACTTGGACATTGAAAGCTTTGGCGTCTCTCACGATGCTGCAGCGCCGCAATTTTATCGTTTCCATAAAGACGGCAAATCATTCGTAATGTTGACGGATACCGGTTATTGCAGCGATCATGTGCGAGGCATTATCAAAGGCGCCGATGCGTATCTTGTGGAAAGCAACCATGACCTAGAAATGCTGCGAATGGGCCCTTACCCATGGAGCCTCAAACAACGAATTCTTGGAGACCGTGGTCACTTATCGAATGAAGATGGCGCTCTGGTCATGACGGATATCTTGACCGACAATACCAAACGGGTCTATCTTGGTCATTTAAGTAAAGAAAACAACTTGAAAGAGTTGGCGCACTTAACGATGGTCAACACCATGAAAGAACATGATCTAGGTGTTGGAGAAACATTTGAAGTCTATGATACCGATCCTGACAAAGCGACGGAATTATTTGCAATCTAATCGATCAAACAAAGGATAAAATTGTCGGGTGGAGGCAGCAGGTATGTTTGATGAAGAAAAAATCAAGCGTCTGAACGAGCTTGAAATGGCTGTTTACAAGTACATTGTCCAGCATTTTGAAGAGATCGATCAGTTGACGATCCGCGAATTTTCAGCTGCATGCCATGTCTCGACCTCGACGATTTTACGATGTATCACGAAATTAGGCTATCGCGGGTATTCAGAGTTAAAGTATGCGATCTGTCAAAAAAAGGAACAAGATGCACGAGCGTTTGATCTTTTCTATGATGCAACGATCCAAGTCAATACATTTTTAAAAAAAGTCAATAATGAAGATTACCGTAAGTTTATCCAGCCAGCGGTAGAACTGATTCTTTCCGCACGCCATGTGGCGTTTTCAGGTATCGGCACAAGTGGCATTCTTGGCACCTATGGCAGTCGCTATTTTGCTAATTTAGGCATCAATGCCTATAGCATCGTCGATCCCTTTTTGCCAGTACCGCCTCGTGGGATGGAAAATACGTTAGCGATCATTTTATCAGTTTCGGGGGAAACCATTCAAATGATCAAGCAAACGGAGGACTTCAAACGGTATGGGGCAAAAGTACTCAGCATCACCAATGATGAAAAATCGACGATCGCCCAAATGGCAGATTACAATATTTCCTACTATATGCCCGTCGTCAGTGGGGGAAAAGAAGTCGATTTGAACCTGACGACGCAAGTCCCGGTGATTACACTGATCGAACTTTTAGCCCATCAAGTCTACAAGCAAATCTAAGTGATCGTAAAAAAACAGCTTCGGCTGTTTTTTTTGTTGGAACATGTTTCATAACTTGGAAAAGCTATAGGCAAGGGGAATATTATCTATTAAGATTTATTTGTAAGCGAATTCACTGGCCAGTGGATGGAATTTTATTTTAGGAGTGATGTGAGATGAACGAATGGATCAATGAGAAATTATTACCCCCAATATTAAAATTTGTCAATACGAAAGCAATCACTGCATTAAGAAACGGTATGCTCTATACGATGCCCTTTTCAATCGTAGGATCGATTTTCCTGCTATTAGCAAACTTTCCCGTCCAGTCGATTGCGGATTGGGTAACGAATAGCGGCTTAGGTGAATACTTCAACCAAGCCTATGGCGCCTCTTTTGCAATTATGGCCTTTTTCGCCGTAATGGGCATCGCCTATTCATATGTAAAAGCAGAAGGTTACGAAGGACTCCCTGCAGGAATGATTGGTTTAGTTATTTTCTTATTAACTATGGAGTCAAGTGTGACGGATGCTGAAGCAAATGTGACCATCGCAAATGTCATTGATAAGACGTGGACCGGTGGACAAGGAATGATCAGTGCCATCTTAGTGGGACTTTTTGTGGGTTGGGGTTATACGTGGTTCTTGAAACGCGACATCCGAATCAAACTGCCAGAGCAAGTACCCACCAATGTCGCAAACTCATTTACAGCATTGATTCCAGCCGCTGTTTTGACGACCATCGCATTAGGCATTTATATTTTCTTTGATAAAGTTTTTCAAACAACCGTGGTCGAATGGATCTACACCGTGATTCAAAGTCCAATGCAAGGGGTGACGGATTCTCTTGGTGGTGCAATGATGCTAGGCTTCTTAGTGCCATTCTTGTGGTTCTTTGGGGTTCATGGTTCGACGATCGTGGGCGGGATCATGGGACCAATTTTACAAGCCAATTCATTAGCCAATACGGCTATTCTTGAATCTGGTAAAGCATTGACATTAGAAAATGGCGGACACATCGTGACCCAGCAGTTTTTGGATCAATTTATGACGGTAACTGGCGCAGGAATGACGATTGGGATCGTGCTATACATGGTGGCTTTTGCCCGTTCGGCGCAGTTCAAACAATTAGGACGTCTTTCCTTGATCCCGGCATTCTTTAATATCAATGAACCAATTATTTTTGCGACACCGATCGTCATGAACCCAATCATGGTATTACCATTTATTTTGACACCGATGGTTTCAGGCGTGATCACGTATTTTGCACTTTATACCGGTATCGTACCGCTATTTACTGCTGTGCAAGTTCCATGGACGACCCCGCCGATCATTTCAGGTTTTCTAGTAGGTGGCATTCGTACCGCTATCTTACAATTTGTTGTTTTAGCAATCGGCTTCTTTATTTACTATCCTTTTATTCGTAAGGTCGATAGTTTGAACTATAAACAAGAAACAGAGATCGTTTAATACCAAGGAAGCAGGTTGAATAGAAATGAATAAACTAAGAAGCGATTTTTTATGGGGTGGCGCAGTCGCTGCTCACCAATTGGAAGGCGGCTATCGTGAGGGTGGAAAAGGCGTGAGTGTCGCTGATGTCATGACTGTCGGAGGCAACGGAATTCCTCGCCGAATCACGGAAGGTATCCAACCGGGCGAAAGCTATCCCAATCATGAAGCGATCGATTTTTATCATCGGTATCCTGAAGACATCAAGCTTTTTGCCGAATTAGGGTTGAAGTGCTTCCGAACATCGATTGCCTGGACCCGTATTTTTCCAAAGGGGGATGAGCACGAGCCGAATGAGGAAGGCCTGGCCTTTTATGATCAATTATTCGATGAGTGTTTACGCTATGGCATCGAGCCAGTCATTACCCTGTCTCACTTTGAAATGCCTTATCATTTAGTGACCGAATACGGAGGTTGGCGTAACCGTAAGTTGATCGATTTGTTTGTCCGCTTTGCAGAAGTTTGTTTTACGCGCTATCAAAAGAAAGTGAAGTATTGGATGACCTTCAATGAAATCAATAATCAAGCAAACTATAAAGAAGATTTTGCGCCATTTACCAATTCTGGTCTGTTCTTTACGGAAGGAGAAGACCGAGAAAAAGTCATGTACCAAGCAGCTCATTACGAGCTCGTTGCCAGTGCAAAAGCGGTGGCGCTAGGACATGCGATCAATCCTGCGTTTCAAATCGGATCGATGATCGCGATGTGCCCAATCTATCCGTATTCTTGCGATCCCAAAGACATGATGGCAGCTACGGTGGCCATGCAACGGCGCTATTGGTTTTCAGATGTTCATGCCCGTGGGCACTATCCGAGTTATATGCGCAGCTATTTTGAAAGAAAACAATTTGATTTAGATATCACCCCTGAAGATGAAGCAGCTTTGGCAAAAGGTTGTGTTGACTACATTGGTTTTAGCTACTATATGTCTTTTGCGATCAAAGGCAAGGAGAATGATCCAACCTATGACTATGATGAGAGCCAAGATCTGGTGGACAATCCTTATGTCGATGCTTCTGAATGGGGCTGGCAGATTGATCCCGTAGGCTTGCGCTATGCCCTGAACTGGTTTAACGAACGCTACGAATTGCCGCTTTTCATTGTAGAAAATGGCTTTGGTGCGGTGGATACGGTGGAAGAGGATGGACAAATCCACGATGACTACCGTATTGACTACCTAAAAGCCCATATCGAAATGATGAAAGAAGCAGTAGCTTATGATGGCGTCGACTTATTAGGTTATACACCGTGGGGCATCATTGACTTGATTTCTGCGGGGACAGGGGAAATGAAGAAACGCTATGGTGTGATCTATGTGGACAAAGACAATGAAGGAAATGGAACCCTTGCTCGTCAGAAGAAAGATTCATTTGCATGGTATCAGCAAGTGATTGCGTCCAATGGCACGAAGGTCTAAAGAAAAAAACGTTACGCAAAATTTCTGCGTAGCGTTTTTTCTTTAGGGCATTTGGATATAGCCGTAATGAAGCAATAACTGAATAATAATAACTAAAGTGTTCATTCCCACATGGGTGATCATGGAAGTCCAAATACTGCCGGTCAAAGCATAAAGCCCAGAAAAGAACAGTCCTAAGAAAATATAGACTAAGAGATGATTGTCATTGTGGGCAAAGGCAAAGGCTACGGCGCTGACCACTACACCAACCCAAACATTGCTGTATTTCCCAATGATGCCAACTAAGGCTCTGCGGAAGACAAATTCCTCCATAATTGGCCCACCGACCATTGCTGCGAGAGCAAAGAGTGGGTTTTGCACCACGATGGCAATGATGTTTTCGGTATTTTGCGAAGCGCTGACTTCTCCGAAAAAGGATTCGATAAAGATGGCTAGATTTTGTAACAAAATCGCTGCGACAATGCCGGTTAGCCCGTAAATAAGAATCGCTGAGACTTTGGTTTTTTTGTGTTCAAACGATAGCGGTTCTGTTTGTTTGAAATACAAGAAAAACATGATCGCTGCACCAGCTAAGTAACCGATCGTTGTTGCTGCTACTTGATGTCCGCTAGGGACGAAGGCGATCGGTAGAAAAAAGACGATGCCGTAAGTAAGAATCGTGGACAAAGAATATTTTGATAAAGACATAGTTGTTTCCTCACACTCCTTTGCTTCATTATAGACTAGGTTGCTTCTAGAAACAAAAAATCCTACTATATTTATCAATCAATTAGAAATGCAAAAAAAATTTAGCAAAAGGCTTGCAAAAATTTGGGAAAATGAGTAATATTGAAACTGTAAGTTAGCACTCGATATAAGAGAGTGCTAATGCTAAATTCTATAACATTCATTGGAGGGATTTATCGTGTTAAGACCATTAGGTGATCGTGTGATTATCGAAGTCGCAAAAGAAGAAGAAAAAACTGTAGGCGGAATCGTGCTTGCATCAGCAGCAAAAGAAAAACCACAAACGGGTACCGTTATTGCAGTCGGCGAAGGACGCACGCTCGAAAACGGTGAAAAAGCTCCTGTTGCTGTCAACGTTGGCGAACAAGTAATGTTCGAAAAATACGCTGGCACAGAAGTGAAATATGAAGGAACAGAATATTTGATCGTTGCTGCAAAAGATATCATTGCAGTAGTAGAATAAGAAAAATAAAAAATACTTGAGGTGATGAAATCATGGCAAAAGAAATCAAATTTGCAGAAGACGCACGCGCAGCAATGCTTCGTGGGGTAGATAAATTAGCAGATACAGTAAAAGTAACCTTAGGCCCTAAAGGTCGTAACGTGGTTTTAGAAAAATCTTACGGTTCACCATTGATCACAAATGACGGTGTAACGATCGCTAAAGAAATCGAATTAGAAGATCATTTTGAAAACATGGGCGCAAAACTTGTTTCTGAAGTCGCTTCAAAAACAAACGATATCGCTGGTGACGGAACAACGACTGCTACGTTATTGACACAAGCAATCGTTCGTGAAGGATTGAAAAATGTCACCGCTGGTGCGAACCCATTAGGTATTCGTCGTGGGATCGAAATGGCAACAAAAGTGGCTGTAGAAGAGCTACACAACATTTCATCAATCGTTGATTCAAAAGAAGCAATCGCACAAGTTGGTGCTGTTTCTTCTGGTAGTGAAAAAGTTGGTCAATACATCGCTGATGCAATGGAAAAAGTCGGCAATGACGGTGTTATCACTATTGAAGAATCAAAAGGGATCGAAACAGAATTAGATGTTGTGGAAGGAATGCAATTTGATCGTGGTTACTTATCACAATACATGGTAACTGACAACGATAAAATGGAAGCAGCGTTAGAAAATCCATACATCTTGATCACTGACAAAAAAATCTCTAACATCCAAGATATCTTGCCATTGTTAGAACAAATCTTACAACAATCAAAACCATTATTGATCATCGCTGATGACGTTGATGGCGAAGCATTACCAACACTTGTATTGAACAAAATCCGTGGAACATTCAATGTTGTTGCAGTGAAAGCACCAGGATTTGGTGACCGTCGTAAAGCAATGCTAGAAGACATTGCGATCTTAACTGGTGGTACAGTGATCACTGAAGACTTAGGTCTTGAGCTGAAAGATGCAACCATCGATAACTTAGGTCAAGCAAGCAAAGTGGTTGTGGATAAAGACAACACAACAATCGTTGAAGGTGCTGGTGAAAAAGAAGCAATTGACGCACGCGTTCAATTGATCAAAAACCAAATCGCTGATACAACTTCTGACTTTGACCGTGAAAAACTACAAGAACGCTTAGCAAAACTTGCTGGTGGGGTTGCAGTGATCAAAGTTGGGGCACCAACTGAAACTGAATTGAAAGAATTGAAATTACGTATTGAAGATGCATTGAATGCAACACGTGCCGCTGTTGAAGAAGGCATGGTCTCAGGTGGGGGAACTGCCTTAGTGAATGTCATCAACAAAGTTGCAGAAATCGAAACAGATGGCGATGCAGCAACAGGTGTCAAAATCGTTTTACGTGCCTTAGAAGAACCAGTTCGTCAAATTGCTGAAAATGCAGGCTACGAAGGTTCAGTTATCATCGACAAATTGAAAAACGCTGACTTAGGCGTTGGTTTCAATGCAGCAACTGGCGAATGGGTAAACATGCTAGAAGCTGGGATCGTTGACCCAACAAAAGTGACGCGTTCTGCATTACAAAACGCAGCTTCTGTTGCCGCATTATTGTTAACAACTGAAGCAGTCGTTGCCGACAAACCAGAACCAGCAGCGCCAGCAGCTCCTGCAATGGACCCATCAATGGGTATGGGCGGCATGATGTAAGCAAGCCTTGAGAACTCCTCTTTTGAGGGGTTCTTTTTTTGTGCGATCTAAAAATACTTCAACACAGAAAAAGACAAAAAACCTTTCTTCTTAGTATTCTAAGCACCAAAGAATTGGTTCATTGCTTGAATAAAAGGAGAAAGGATTGGTAGATATAAGCTATCTATTTGTCTTGTAAAGGCAGCGAGTTTTGTAAGGAACGTCAATTACAACCGTTCCCAAAATCCCTGCGCAAAACCAGTAATAAATTCGTAGAGAGCCGGCAGTATCACCGAAATACATAAAACGACAAAGACCATTTTCTGAACAGCAGTTAATTGTTTGAGGAAATGGTTTTTTGTGAACAATAAATACGCGATACAGATAACGGCAAGCAGCTGCAATAGATCAAATAAAATGGACAAGAAAATCACCTTTTCTGATTAGATTGAATGGACGATAGAATGATGGATTCTCTCAACATAGAGCAAAGAGTTGAATGATATGGTTCTGAGAAAATGTGAAGATCAACGTTTATAAAGAAACGGTATTTCGACTCCAAAGAATGCGAAGATCCCGCTTAAAAGAAAGTAAGTCAATAAGCCTAGATAAAAAAGGACTTTCCAATTCAATTTCTTTTTCATTCGATCCACTCCTTTTGTGTATCATAGCATAAAAAAACGATAATATAAATAAATAATCTAAAGATGCAAATTTGCATTTTTCAGCAAGTGTAAGCTCTCTCAAGCTACATTTTCGCTATCTTGAAAAACCTGAGCTAAAATAGAAAGAGGAACAAAATCATGGCTCACTTTGATTTTTAAATGAACAACGAGTCGAAAGAAGGAGACATTTCTTTGAAAAAACCATGGATAAAACGCAAAAAGAAGCAAAACGAAAATGAATTATTAACGGAACAGTCCGTTCAAGTCGAGCAAAGTCAAACGAGAGAAGAGCTGCAAGAAGAAGCGGAGTTTACTTCTTTTTTTGCGGATGTCATGAAGCGAATGCCGAAAAAATCGGCTTCCCTGGTGATGAAAGGCTATGACGGATCAAAAGCCCAGGCGGAAAAAGTGTTAGCGAAAAGCAAGGATCAATTTGATCAGGTGTTTGAGGAGTTTTTGGTTGGCGTAGATGATGAAACGCGGAAAAAAGCCCACCGCACGATCCATGCGGCTTCTTTGACGGCGGCGATCATCGGCTGTTCACCGATTCCCTTTTCAGATGCAGTGTTACTTGTGCCAGTTCAGATGACAATGATGGCCCGTTTGTATCGTATTTTTGGGCGAACATGGCGTGAAGGGTTAGCGAAAAGTATTTCGAAAGAGCTAGTCGTTGTGAGTTTTGGTCGCAGTGCCGTTGGCAATATCTTGAAATTTGTCCCAGCAGTCGGCACCGTTGCTGGAGCTGCAATCAATGCCAGTGTGGCTAGTGGTATCACCGAGGCATTAGGCTGGGTGACTGTCAAGATGCTGAATGATGGGGAAGATGTGTTTGAGCAAGTGATGTCCTTTAAAGGCCAATTTCACACGCTGTTCAATGCGTTGAAAGTTGGCAAGAAATCCAAGTGAGACAAACAGAAGAAGAACGAAACAGGTCCAGAGGACTTGCTTTTGTTGCTTCTTTTTCTTCACAGCAAATAAATAGTTATTTTAAAGGAGTGAGTAAAATGAAACAACGAGTGACACGGGAAGAAGTCAAAGAACGGTTGGTCACCGATGCGTATTTTCAAAAAGGTCGTTCCGCTTTAAAGACCCGCCAAACGATTTTGACGATTCTTGCTTGGCTGATGGTCTTGGTTCCCTTTGTCTGGCTGGCCATTCCGTTGACGCTGCCGAATCTGGCGGATCGGATTGCCTTTCGAACATATCTGGAAGAAGCAGTGACTTTTGATTTTTTGGCGTTATTTTTAGGCATTTCTTTTTTGATTTTAATTCTTACGTTTGCTTTATTAACTTTGAGGAACAACCGCCGCTTCAAACGATTGCTGCAAAAGCAATCGATGCATGATGAAGCTGCCTTGGAAAAACGCAAAGAGTTGCTAGAAGCATTTTACGAAGAACGCTTCGGGACGAAAGAAGAACGCCACGGGGCAAAATACTACGCGGTTGCACCGGAGCAAAACATCGGAGAAAGAGAGATCCAAGAACTTTTCCGTAGAAATGGGGTGGGCTGATGGTTGTCAATTTTGATACTGGGTTCCCGTGGTTGGATACATTTTTAACAGTCGTTTTAATGATTCTGTTCACGTATCCCATTTTGGGCGGCTTTGCTTGGTTCATCGGGGTGATCTGCAATCGTTTTTTGTTCCGTTATCGACAATTAGAGTGGATACCGATCCCCGAAGAGATCGAGCCGATGATCACGATTATGGTACCAGCTCACAATGAAGAAATCGTTATTGAAGACACGATTCATTATTTAATGAACAATCTGAACTACAGCAATTATGAGGTGTTGGTGACTGATGATGGTTCAACGGATCAAACTCCTGTGATATTAGGCCGATTGATGGAACAGTACCCAAATCTAAGAGTGTTGCGCATCGAAAAAAACCAAGGAAAAGCCCATGCCTTTAATATTGGGGTAGGGTTTGCCAAAGGGGAATTGATCTTGAGCAACGATGCAGATACGGTTCCTGAACCTGATGCGTTATGGAAATATGTCAATTATTTCATCCGCCAAGACTCCATCAATATCTCTGCCATTACGGCGAATATGGACGTTCAAAACCGCACAACGATCGTAGGAAAATCACAAACTGTTGAGTTTTCAAGTATCGTAGGAATTATCAAACGGACACAGCAAGCCGTTTTCGGCGTCATCTATGCCTATAGCGGTGCCAATACGATGTATCGCCGCGCGGCCTTGATGGACGTGGGTCTGTTTCGACAAAATCGAGCAACAGAAGATATCAGTATTGCCTGGGACCACCAATTCCGAGGTTGGCTGTCTTTATTTGCTTCACGAGTGATGTTTTTCATGGAGGTGCCAGAAACACTCAAGATGCTCTACCGACAACGGAAACGCTGGGCGAAGGGCGGTACAGAAGTATGGCTGACCAACTTTAAAAAGGTCTTTTTGCATCCTTTTGAAAACATTGGTCGAACCGCTATGTTTGTCGATCAAACATTAAGTATCATTTGGTCATTCTTTTTCTGGCTTTCATCTGCCTTGTTTGTCTTCTATCTGATCTATTATGGTGCAACTGGGAATTACGAACGGATCTATCATATGTTTACGATGGCCTTTCTCTTCGTTTGTTTCGAGATGATTGCGGGGGTCATGCAGCTATTTACCAGCCTCTTGGCGGATGATAACCGCAGCAAGCTGAAGTATTTCCGTTTTGCCCCTTTTTACATGCTGTTTTACTGGATGATCAATGCCATAACGATCGTCACTACCTTTATTCCAGCCGTCAAGACCATCCTTGGCTACGGCAGCGGTGTTTGGGTCAGCCCTGAGCGAACGGCGAAAAAAACCGAAGAATCTTAACGAATTCACCTTCCCTGGACAATAAAAACAAGTCTGAGTTTTCTTCAGACTTGTTTTTTTGCCATTAAGGTTCAGAAAGATAGTAAATCTCACGATTTTGGTATGGATAACGAGTTTGCGAAAATTCGAAGGGCCGTCCGTCGGAGAGACGAGCAACTTGTTCTAATTCTAAGATCGGATCATTGGGATCGACTTCTAAATATTTGATATCATAGGAATCTGCTTTGTCGGCACGGATTTTACGTATGGCGGGACCTATTTTGAGATGTAAGGAATCAGTGATATATCGATAGATCGAGTGTTCAAGGATCGCCATATCAATATCGGGAATGGTTTTGATGGGCATGATCGTGTACTCCAATTCAAAGGGTTCGTTATCAACATAGCGCAGTCGTACGATATCATAAACAGGTTCGTTTTCTCGCAAAGACAAGTAATCCATTTCGTTGGCTTCTGGAAAACGTACATTGAAACTAATGATTTTACTTTGCACTTTATGCCGTCCGCCATATCGGTTGACTAAACCGATATACTCATTGATCTGTCCTTGGTAGGTCGCTGAATTGACATAGGTGCCATGACCTCTTTTGGTAGAAATCAGGCCTTCTTGCTTCAATTGATTTAGCGCTTTTTGGATCGTCATTCGCGAGGTTTGAAATCGTTTGGCTAACGCCGTTTGTTCCGGTAGTTTTGATAAAGCTGGAAAAACTCCTTCATAAATATCTGTCCGCAACTGATCAACGATCTCTTTGTATTTTGTCATAGTCATCACTCCTTATGTAAAGAAATTCATGGACTTGAGTTTTGTTTGAAGGGGATAAAAACAAGGTATATCACTAAAGAATCCGCTGAAATTCACATGTATAGAAAAAGCTTTACATGTGTTTTTGAAAAATTTACATGCCTGTTTCGCCTAATTATAATAGGTTTTGTAAGCGAATACAAACGATGGAGGAATCAATATGAAAAAATTTTACTGGGGAAACAGTGTCAGCAGTATGCAGACAGAAGGTGGTTGGAATGAAGGCGGTAAAAGCTTATCCGTTTATGATATACGGGAAGCTTCGGAACAGGCTAGCGATTGGCATGTAGCAAATGATAACTATCATGCGTATACAGAAGATTTTGATTATATGCAAGATTTGGGGATGAACATGTATCGTTTCCAAATTTCTTGGTCAAGGGTCGTTCACGATGGAGATGGTGCCTTTAATGAAGAAGGGATCGCCTATTACGATCGTTTTATTGATGATCTGTTAGCTCGAGGGATCGAGCCTATGATTTGTTTGTACCATTTTGATATGCCTCTGCATCTGGCGAAAACCTATAACGGGTTCATCAGCAAAGAAGTGAAGGACGCATTCATTCGTTTCGGAAAAGAAATGGTGGATCGTTTTGCGGATAAAGTCCATTATTGGTTAACCTTTAACGAACAAAATCTTTTCCACCAAGACCATGGTTTTAAGATCAGCGGTTATTTAGAAGGGGAAGAAACGACAGAAGAATTGTATCAGATTTTCCACAATGTCATGGTTTGCCATGCAGAAATCTGTAATTATCTTCATGAAACAACAAATGCGAAGATCGGCGGCATGCTGGCGTATTCTGAGGCGTATCCAGCGACTTGTCGTCCACAAGACATCAAAGCAGCAAGAGAGTTTGATGAATTTGCGAACTTTACTTTATTAGATTGCTATGCGCACGGCAAGTATTCGGCAGCACAAGACCGATACGTGAAAAATCATCAACTCAATATGAATATTTTACCTGGGGAATTAGAAGCGATCGCAGCGCAGAAAAATGATTACATTGCCTTTAGCTATTATGCTTCTTCTACCTTGAACGCTGAAAAAATTCCTGAAGGAACGCCGCCAAATCGGTACATGACTTTTGGAAAACAAGACAATCCGTATATTGAAACGACGGAATGGAATTGGCAAATTGATCCACTCGGCTTCCGTGATGTCTTAAATAAAGTCTATCAGCGGTACCGGTTGCCAGTGTTTCCGATTGAAAACGGGATTGGTGTCAGAGAGCATTGGAATGGCAAAGAACCGATTCAAGATGATTACCGTATTGCCTACCATCAAGAGCATATTCGAGCGATGTTTGAAGCGATGGTGGAAGATGGAGTGGTCTGTCTTGGGTATCTTGGTTGGGGGCTAATCGACATTTTGAGCTCGCAAGGTGATATGGAGAAACGATACGGGCTCGTGTATGTCAATCGTGGCAACCATGAGTTGCGAGATATGAAACGTGTGCCGAAAAAATCGTATGAATGGTTCAAAGAAGTGATCAAAACAAATGGTAGTACGATCTATGCAAACCCATATACAGAATAGGAGGAACAAAAATGGCAGCAGAAAAGCGCACGTTTTTAGATAAATTTACAGAGTTTTCGGTCCGTCTCGGCAATCAGGTTCATCTCAAAAGTCTTCGTGATGCGTTTGCGACCTTAATGCCTGCCTTTATTATCGCAGGGATCGCTGTGTTGTTTAATAATGTCTTCTTTCCATGGTTTTTAGAAGGGGCTGCCTTGGCGCGAATGCAAGTGTTTGGCAATTCCATCACCAATGGAACATTGAATATCGCCGGTCTGCTGATCGCCCCGATGATCGCTTATTTTCTTTGCCGCAACAAAAACAATCCGAGCGCCATCAATGCAACCTTTGTGGCAACGACTTGCTTAGTGGTCATGTTGGCGATGGCTCATGCCGTGTTGCCAGAAGGCGCTCAAGCAGAAGTGACCATCAGTGGTGTGATGCTATTTAACGATGTCGGGACCAAAGGGATGTTTTCTGGAATCATTTGTGGGTTAGTTGCCACGGAATTATTTATTCGACTGTCAGAAAACAAGCACCTAAAAATCAATTTAGGGGATCAAGTTCCTCCTGCCGTCAGCAAATCCTTCAGCACGTTGATCCCTGCTATTTTGGTGATTTCCTTCTTTGCCGTAGTTGCGACCGTGCTAGCAGCCTTTGATACCGACCTGATTCAAATCATTTCAACAGTGATCCAAGAACCACTGCGTTTATTGAACACATCGATTTTTGGGTTCTTGATCATCTATTCAACGGGAAATTTTCTGTTTACTTTAGGCATTCACCAAACCGTCATCAATGGCACCTTGTTAGATCCATTGCTGTTAGTCAATATGAATGAAAACATGCAAGCCGTGCAAGAAGGCGCTACGCCACCCAATATCTTAAATTCAGCATTCGTGACGGTTTTCGCACAACTAGGCGGGACTGGGTTTACGATCAGCTTGATCATTGCAGTGCTCTTATTCGTCCGCAATTACCAACCTTTTCGAGATGTCGTCAATCTATCCCTAGCTCCGGGTATTTTTAATATCAACGAGCCAATCATCTTTGGTTTACCGATCGTCTTCAATTTACCAATGATCATTCCCTTCGTTGCAAGTCCAATTGTTGCGACGTTGATTGGCTACTTTGCTACCGCAGTAGGATTCATTGAGCCACTTTCTGTGATGGTTCCTTGGACGACACCACCAATTCTTAGTGCATTGTTGGCATCAAAAGGGGATTTCAAAGTTGTTTTGGTTCAAGTGATCATCATCGTCGTCTGTGTAGCAATCTATTTTCCATTTCTAAAAATCGCTCAACGGGTTGCAATCAAATCTGCTGAATTGGAGCGGGCAGAATAAACAAAACAGGATGAATCCTATACTAGAGTGACCTACAAAAGTTAGAACAAAATTCTAACGTTTTGGGGGTCACTATTTTTTGAGGTGATTTTTTACTAAGTTTCTATTTTGAACTTTAATTAAATGGTATACTATCCCAAAAGGAGCGACTATGAAACTTTCAGAAATGCAAAAAGCGATTTATCAAAACAAAATCGATCACCAATTCAATGTCACAAATATTGAAAAAGAGTTTTTGGCTTTATATGGTGAAGTAGGGGAAGCCTTTGACGCGTATCGGAAGCAACAAGAGGTAGGAGAAGAATTGGCGGATGTGGCGATTTATCTTCTTGGGTTAGCGGAAATCCTTTCCATCGATCTTGAAGCAGAGATTCATAAAAAAATGGCCGTCAACCAAGAGCGTCGTTATACGAGTTATGGCAATGGCTATGCCAAACGAATCGATAATTGATACACGCACAAAAACTAGTAGATTCCTCGAGTATAGGCCCTTACCGAAATAGAAATGGAAGCAGGAGATAGGATGGAAAAGAACGTAAGCATGCGTGAATTAACCACGGCAGATTTAGCAGAAGTCGTGGACCACTATATTGCCGTATTTTCAGCAGAACCATGGAATGACCAATTGACAGTGCCACAAATCACCGACTATGTATCATCAATGATGGCAATGAATACTTTTATTGGTTATCGACTAACAGACCGAGCATCGAATGAATTGATTGGTCTTTCATTAGGCTTTATCAAGCCCTGGTATCAAGGAAAAGAGTATGTGATCGATACCTTTTTAATTACTGGCACGCATCAAGGAAAAGGCCTTGGTTCCACTTTTTTAGAAAGGATCAAAGAGGATCTGCTCAAGAAAGAGATTCCAACGATCCTGTTAGATACCGAAGAAAGTATGCCAGCAGCGGATTTTTATAAAAAGAATGGCTTTAAACCGCTACCAGATAATGTGAGCTATTATTTATCTCTAGAATAATAATAGCTTGTCAATAAATAAAAAAGTCTGCGAAAAAATCGCAGGCTTTTTAGTTATGCACAGTTTCAACAGGTTTATCCACAATATGTTGTAGGAACATGTTTTCGCCTACTAAATATTGGGTGTGTGGTTTTTAGAAAAGGATTTCAAAGAGATTCTTATGGACCAATGAGCGTAAAAGTGAAAAAAGTACTGAAACGCTTATAGAATATAGCAATATTTATCTAGATGAGAGGCTCTGTTGGTACCGATCAGCTAATTTCTATCATCTTCGCGATAGGTTTTGCGATACTGTAGCGGCGTTAAACCAAATTTACGCTGAAATCTTTTGCTAAAGTAGCTCAAGTGATTGAAGCCAACGTGGTAGCAGATGGTTGAGATCGGCTCATCCGTTTCGATCAATAGGTTTTTGGCTTGAGACAATCGATAATCAATCAGATAGTTGATTGGGGTCAATGTCGTGTATTGCCGAAAAAGGGCGGTACAAGTACGTGTATTGATGGCAGCAGCTTTAGCGATCGCAGGAACCGTTAATGGTTCTTGATAATGCTCATGGACAAATGCCAGCATTAAGTAGATAGTTTCTTTCTTTGGTGAAGCAGGTCTTGCAGCCATTAGCTGTGAAAGGGCAGCTAAAAACAATTCATAGAGAGTAAATCGTTGTTCAATAAGCAGAGGCAGACGCACGGTTTGAACAAATGCTTGATGTTGGGCGGTTAAGGTTAAGCGCCGATAGCTGCGGGTGCGATCGTGGACTAATTGTTCGATCGCTTCTTTAAAAACAAGGTCAGCAATAAAGCCTGAAGAAAAATCAAAGCAGCAATATCGGATGTTTTCTGAAGCTAAAACAGCACCATGGAGTACACGGCTATTAATAATGATCGCCTCATTCTTGCTTAGCAAAATTTGCTCGTCGTCTATCGTATACACGAAGCTACCTTCTTCGACCCATACAATTTGCAGCTCGTCGTGCCAATGCAGAGGCAATTGGTCGCCACGCTTTTGTTGCAAGCAACGTTGATAAATTGCGAAGGAGCGATTTGTAGTTGTATGTTTGGTCGTTTCTTCGTTTTCTTCTGTGCGTTCAAAGTACATACCGCACCACCTTTTTACAGAATAGTGTTAAAAACAATCAGGATATTGACAAAAGTTCACTATCTGATTCGGTATAATACTAACAAAGTAAAGTGAAAGACAAAAGGTGTTTTTATGAAAAAAACAGTTGGGATTGTTTATGCTTGTTCAGCAGCAGCTTTGTGGGCAGTTTCTGGCATCGCTGGACAAATTTTATTTACGAAATATAGTATTTCAGCAAATTGGCTCGTTTCAACAAGATTGGTTCTTTCAGGGTGTTTGTTGCTAAGCATTGGGTTAAAGGATCGCGCTCGATTGATTTCCCCATTTCGGGAGAAAAAGGACTTCATTCAGCTGCTCTTGTTTTCTTTCTTAGGCATGTTTCTCGTTCAATTTACCTACTTTAAAACGATTGAGCAAAGCAATGCTTCGTTTGCAACGATTATTCAATATACAGGACCTTTCTTTGTTTTACTCTATGCCGCGATAGCCAAAAGGCAGCTCCCCTCGTTAAAGACATGTTTCTGGTTATTGGTAACCTTACTTGGTGTGACGGCTGTGGCATCAAAAGGACAGATTGAGCAATTAGCGACTTCCCAATCTGCACTAGGCTGGGGGTTAGCATCAGCGATATCACTAGCTTTTTATTCTATACAGCCGCGTAAACTCTTGCAAAAATATGGGAGTTTACCAATTGTCGGCTGGGGGATGTTGATTGGTGGAGGCTTGGGGAATGTGGTTCATCCAATGTGGCAGATAGGTAGTCAACTGAACGTTCAAGTAATTCTTTATTTGCTGGTGGTCATTTTATTTGGAACAGCACTAGCGTACTTGATTTTTTTAACAAGTTTACGCTATTTATCCTCAACACTTGCAACAGTTTTAACAGCAGTTGAGCCATTGCTGGCTGCTTTCTTATCGATCATTGTTTTTCATGATCACTTCACAATGGTGGAGATACTAGGATTTATGGCAGTCATAGGGAGCATCATGTGTTTACAAAAAAAATTGTGAAAAAGACGAGATTCGCCAAAATCGGTGAAGTCTCGTCTTTTTTATAAATCAACAGAAAAAGAAAACGCAGGAGTCTACGCTTTCTTTTTCTGTTCTTCTTTTTTCTTGTCTGTGGTCGGTACGGAATCTAGGGCTTTTTTGAAAATCTCTTCTTTTTTCGTTTTATAGTTATGTTGTCGTTCAGCATACACTTTTTCTTTCGTCTTTGTTTTCATACTCGGTCACCTCTTCCTTTTTTTTAAGTATAGCATAATTTCACAAACTTATGCAAATCCTTGATTTTCTCCTTGATGTTATAATCTTTCTTGTAAAATACATTGTGAAAATATTTCTTTTGGCAGAGATGAGGGACTTCTCTATTAAGAAATTCGCATCCGGTTGGAAGCGATGTAACAGGATTTCATCTAAGCGTCGATCACACAGGTGAAAGCAGCGTTCTTTTTGAAACAATTTTTTCACAGAATCCCTCGTGTAAAAAAGGAATGATAAATGGGTGGTTTTAGTATCGATTTTTGAAAAAGGGAATCAGGAAAGAAATGTTATTCAAATAACAGTCTTGTTTTTCAAAAAGTGGGTTTGTTTGCAAAAAAAATCCTGTTTTTATTCGCGAATTAAAATAACGTTGAATGAAATAGCGTTTTTCTGTAGTTTATAGAAATCTTTGTAAATAGAGTGCCATTGAGCAACACCAAAGAGAAAGTGATCAAAAAGAATAACGCAGGAAAATAAATGACACGTTTTATTAAACGTAAAGTAAAAAAATACAAAACGAAAACAATATCAAAAAATATTAATTTTTGTTAAAATGGGGTACAGGGGGTGTTTTATTGGAATCTCGGAAAATCAAACGTAAGCGTTTAGTGAAACAAAAACGGTCCCTTTTCGTACAAAAAGGATTGGGTATCACAGCAGCGTTAGCATCGACTTCAGGTGTCTTTACGTCTCTTGCTCATGCGACCGAAACGACAAACGCTTCGTCATCAACCAACACAACTGCTACTCTTGCCAGATCGTCAGCTGAAACGGCGATCAATCGACAATTTAAAACAACAGCTTCACTGAATGTTCGTTCAAATGCTTCAACAAGTGCCTCTATCGTAAGTGGTGTAGGAGCAAATACAACAATCACTGCGGTGGCTCAAAAGAACGGTACCTCAGTGAATGGCAATACAACATGGTATAAGCTATCAACAGGCGGCTGGATCTCAGGGGCTTATGTGAAAAGCACTTCAGGCTCTTCTTCTGCCAATACAGGCTCGTCCAATTCGTCGTCTTCATCGGAAAAAGCAATTTCGAAATCAGTGAAAACGACCACTGCATTGAACGTCCGTTCAAATGCAACGACTAGTTCTAGTGTCGTACGTGGACTAAGCAGCAATGCGACGGTGAAAGTCGTTGCACAAAAGAGTGGAACGTCGGTGAATGGCACGACCACTTGGTACAAATTGTCCACAGGCGGTTGGATCACGGCGGCCTATGTCAAAGATGTTTCCAGCAGTTCGACAGGAAATAGTTCTTCTGGCGGCAACACAAGTGTTTCTGCAGAAACGGCTATCAACAAGAACGTGAAAACAACAGCGGCATTGAATGTCCGTTCGAGTGCCTCAACAAGCGGGAGTGTCGTTGGTAGCCTAAGCAACAGCACGACGGTGAAGGTCGTTGCCCAGAAAAATGGCACATCCGTTGGCGGCACCAATGTTTGGTACAAAGTATCGACTGGTGGTTGGATCACAGCGGCATATGTGCGTGACGTCACGTCTAGTTCTGGAAATACAAGTAATAACAATAATTCAAACACAGGTTCAAGCAACACTGGTTCATCAAATGGCTCAAGCAATGCGAGTGAGCAAGCCATCAATAAAACGTTCCAAACAACCACTGGTATGAATGTCCGCTCAAATGCATCGACTTCTGCAAGTGTAGTCAGCAGTTTGGGCAGCAATGCGACCTTCAAAGCAGTCGCTCAAAAACAAGGAACGTCAGTCAATGGCAATGCCACTTGGTATAAGTTATCAACGGGTGGCTGGGTATCTGCAGCGTATGTGAAGGAAGTCAGTGCAACGACTCCTGGCAACAATAACAACGCAGGCAATACCAATGTTCCGATGAGCGTGAACGGAGCAGCGATCGTTGCAGAAGCTAGAAAACATATCGGCACTCCTTATCAATGGGGAGGCAAAGGACCAGATGTCTTCGACTGTTCCGGGTTTACACGCTACGTCTTCTTAAAAGTGACGGGCAAAAACATCGGTGATTGGACAGTCCCACAAGAAAGCGCAGGGACGATCATTCCTGTCTCGCAAGCACAAGCTGGCGACTTGCTGTTCTGGGGTCAAAAAGGGAATACCTACCACGTAGCGATCGCTACCAGTAATACAAGCTATATCCATGCGCCAAGCACGGGTTATACAGTCACTGAAGCACAATCAGGCTTTTCGACTGCTAGCTTCGCTCTACGAGTGAAATAAATGTTTCATTGAATAGGCAAAGGGTTTGTCCTTTGTTAGAAACGCCCATAAGAAAGCTGCCATCAGTTTTCTTATGGGCGCTTTTTGGGTTGGGCGCAGATCTTTTTAAAAGGTGGGCTTTGCCCTGTTTTTTTGACAAAAAGGCCGATTTGTCAAAATCACTTGTTTTTACTAGTACAAATTTTTGTCAAAAAAAATAGTTACTGATACCATAAATACGTACCAATATTAGGAGGGATCTACATGAGATATACGAACGGAAATTACGAAGCTTTTGCAAGAAGCAGAAAACCGAAAGATGTCGAAAAGAAAGAAGCCTATATTGTTGGTGGGGGATTAGCAGGACTTGCTGCGGCAGTCTTCTTGATCCGTGACGGCCATATGGCGGGTGAGAAAATCCACGTCCTTGAAGAACTTTCTTTATCAGGCGGTTCATTGGACGGAAAATTCATTCCCCATGATGGATTTGTGACCCGCGGCGGTCGAGAAATGGAAAATCATTTTGAGTGTCTGTGGGATCTATTTCGCTCGATTCCATCTTTGGAGGTGGAAGATGCTTCGGTGTTAGATGAGTTTTACTGGTTGGACCACGATGATCCAAATTCGTCTAACTGTCGGATCATTCACAATCGCGGCCAACGAGCAGCAGATGATGGAGAATTTACCTTGTCTGCTACAGCACAAAAAGAATTAACCCAATTATTTATGACTTCAGAAGATCAATTGATCGGGAAAAAAATCGAAGATGTTTTTGGCGATGAATTCTTTGAATCCAATTTTTGGCTATACTGGTGTACGATGTTCGCCTTTGAAAAATGGCATTCGGCGATTGAAATGCGCCGCTATGTGTTGCGTTTTGTGCACCATATCGATGGCTTGCCTGATTTTACTGCGTTAAAATTTACCCGTTACAACCAATATGAGTCATTGGTCAAACCACTACTTGCTTATTTGGAAGAACAAGGAGTTGACTTCCAATATGAATGCACCGTCAGCAATATTGATGTTCGGATCGTGGGCGAGGAAAAAGTTGCTCAAAAACTTGTGCTAGAAAAAGCGGGGGCAATCGAAGAAATTCCTTTATCAGAAGATGACTTGGTCTTTGTTACCAACGGATCGATCACTGAAAGTTCCACGCAAGGGGACCATTATACTCCAGCGCCTATCTCAAAAGCACCTGGTGGCAGCTGGCGTTTATGGAAAAACTTGGCGGCGCAATCGCCTGAGTTTGGTCATCCAGAAGTCTTTTATGAAAACTTGCCTGAAGAAAGCTGGTTTGTTTCGGCAACCGTGACTTGGCAGAATTTTGATGTGGAACCTTATTTAGAAAAATTGACCCATCGCAAGTTACGAACAGGCAGAATCGTCACTGGCGGGATCATCACCATCAAAGATTCCAATTGGATGATGAGCTTTGCGACCCATCGCCAACCGCACTTTAAAGAACAAAAAGACCAACAAACGATCACATGGGTGTATGGCTTGTTGTCAAATACACCAGGAAACTACATCAAAAAACCAATTGAACAATGTTCTGGACAAGAAATCGTGCAAGAACTGCTTTACCATTTAGGCGTGCCGGAAGCAGAAATCCAACGCATTTCAAAAGAATCAAGTGTGGCAGTTCCAGTCTACATGCCGTTTATCACTTCTTACTTCATGCTGCGTGAACCAGGGGATCGGCCATTGGTTATTCCAAATGGCTCCAAAAACTTAGCTTTTATCGGTAATTTCGCAGAGACTGAACGAGACACTGTTTTTACAACAGAATATTCCGTTCGGACTGCAATGGAGGCTGTTTATCAGCTATTAGATGTGGAACGTGGGGTACCAGAAGTGTTTGCTTCCGCTTATGATCTACGTACTTTGGCCAAAGCTGTCTATTATCTGACCGATAAGAAAAAAATTACGGAAATGGAGCTGCCGTTTATCGAACGGAAACTCTTGGAAGGCTTCGTTAAGAAAACCGAACATACCTACATTGGCGATCTGTTGAAAGAAAACCATTTGATTTAAATAAAACGCAACGACAACGAGGCGAAAGAAGCTGCTCGTTGTCGTTGCGTTTTTTATTTACTTTTTAGCGCAGTTTGAACGAATCATTATTCCTCAGATAAAATCCGAACTTGGATCTCTGTCAAATAAGCTCGCTCGTTGCTAAGGGTCGTTTCGTGGATCGATCGTTCATAGAAGTAGTCATCGACTTGCCATTGGTGCGTCGCAATCAGCTGCTTGAGTTTTTGATAGACCTGCTTCAATCCTTCGTCATCCCCCTGATAAATGGCGGTTAAATAGCATCCTGCTGGTTTCACGAAGGAAGTCCTTTGCGGCTCTTCTTGACGCACGTAAACGTAGTCGATGTCTTGCGTATCGTCTTTGTTCGTCCGAATCATAAAACCGTACTCGTTATTCGAAAAAAGATAAGGCTGTGCCATCAAAAGGTCGTAGGCTTGGGTGATCATCTCTGGGATGGAGCTGCCGTTTAATCTAGGACTAAGGGAGAAATATTCCTCTGGCTGTTCCTTCAAGGTGAAGGGGGAAGTTTTTTCTGCAGCCAGGCGCAAGTCCGCAGCTTTTCGTTCGATGATTTTTTTGATGTTGGTCAACTGCTGAATTTTTTCATCGATGGTTTGCCGCTTGGCTTCCAATAAGTTTCTCATGGTCTCGGCATCCCCCTGCAGCGCTGTTTGGATCTCTTTTAAGGGCATCGATAATTCTTTCAATGACAGGATCAATCCGAGATCCAAAAGTTGATCAAGGGAATAATACCGATACCCGTTCTCGTCTTTACTGTTTGGTTGAAATAGCCCAATCTCGTCATAATAGTGGAGTGTCCGAGGATTGATCCGCGCGAAGCGTGCCATTTCCGATACTTTTAATTTGGTTTTCATGAAACTCCTCCTTGACCTTACAGTTACTGTAAACTTTATACTAAGGATAGTCAACTACTGGGAGGAAGATAGAATGAATAAAAAAGTAACGTATCGACCATTTAAACGAGAAGATCTGCCTGCGCTTGTGCAAGTAATTATTGATAGCTGGAACTACGACAAGCAATTTGACAAGAAGACCGCCAAGCACTTTGCTCATGTCTTTTTGTGTTATGAACTTGCCCGTGCGACCTATTCGCGGGTGGCTCTTTTAAATGGTGAAGCTGTCGGTATCTTATTAGCAGACAGTAAGAGAGGGAAGAAGCTTCATCCAGCGCGCTATTGGGGGAAAACGATTTGGCATGCTGGCTGCTTACTGCTTACGAAAGAAGGGAGAAACACGCTGCTGCATTATGCCAAGGAGGTGGCTGAGTTAAATCAAGCGATGTTGAAAGACTTACAAATTCCTTTTCAGACCGAAGTTGGTTTGTTTGCCGTTAGTCCCAAAACACAAGGATTGGGTGTAGGCAAGCAGCTCTTTACTTCCTTTTTAGCGATGGTCCAGCAGAAAAAAACGGCTCCGTTTTTCCTTTATACCGATACCACCTGTAATTTCGGTTTTGATGAGCATATGGGCTTGAAGCGGGCAGCTGCTGTGAAACGCTGGATCAAAAAACCGATGAAGAAGGAAATCGAGTTTTATATCTATACTTCCTAAGAGTGCAGCGATGCACTCTTTTTTCATTGGCTAGTATGGTAAACTGGAAGCAAAGAAGGTCAAGGAAGCTGTTTTCGTTTTATGGAAACGGCGCTTATTTTGGTCGAAAGCGATGGCTCAATCCGCTTTCGTAAAAAGGATGGGGAATGGGAAAGGATGGTTTATTTGGAAAAAAAGCAGATAGGGTTTATTTTAAGTGATATTGATGGGACGATCTTGGATCATAAGCATCAAATCGATCTGGATTTGATTGAAGAAATCAAACGATTGAAGCAGCAAGCGATTCCTTTTGTTTTGGCTTCCGCTCGCTCCCCGAAAGGAATGCTACCGATAGCTCAAGAATTAGGGATAGAAGACTGGCCCTTGGCTTGTTACAACGGTGCCCTGATTGGAGGGTACGATCAAAAGGGCACACTGGTACCGATTTTCAGTCATGAGGTCAAAAAAGCAGAAGCAAATACTTTGGTTGCGCGCATCAAAGCTGATTTTCCTGGTGTTTCCATCAATGTCTACTCTGGTGATCAGTGGTATTGCGAAAGAGTGGACCAATGGGCACGAGCAGAAGCGGCGATCACCAAAGAGACTCCTGTAGAAACTTCATTAGAACAACTGTTGGCACAAGAAGCTTTTGAGGTTCATAAGTTTCTTTTGATCGGCACAACGGCAGAAATCCAAGCGCTTCATGCTGCCTGCCAGAACGCTGGATTTTTAGAAAGCGCCTTTTACTTATCCAAAGAGAATTATTTGGAAGTCACTCATCAAGCTGTGGGAAAAGATAAGGCGCTAAATGAATTGGCGGCCTATTTTCAAGTGCCGCTGGCGCAAACCTTAGCGATTGGCGATAATTTTAACGACCTGCCAATGATTGCTTCAGCTGGTATTGGTGTTGCGATGGAGAATGCGCCCGAATTGGTCAAAGCAAAAGCTGATTTTGTGACGACTAGCAATACAGACCATGGGGTTGCTGATGCGTTGCGGCGATTTGTCACAGAATAGATAAAAAAACTAGGTTTTTTGAACAAATTGATTGACTTTCATTTCTACTCTCCTTAAACTTTTAGCTATACCTAAAAAGGTAAGTGTTTGTTGGAAAGAAGGAGAAAAATGAATAAGAAGATCGAGAAGACATTGACCAAATTTGCCGAGCCGTTGGGGCTCTCCGTTGATACTTCCACTGGGGTGATTTATGGAACGTATCATAGTTATAAACTTTTTTTAGTTCAAGAGAATAACAATAGTTATTCTCTAGTGGCTCATTTTTCACTTAGCAAAGATGGCGAACTTCCCAACCAAGAAGAAGTCAAAGAAGTTTTAAGTGAGTCAAAAGAGATCATCGACTGTGTGATCCAAGGATATCAAGTTGCCTATACTTTACGCGGAGCGATGACTGCAGGGAAAACCGTGGACAAGTTACGTACTGCGTTGGACCAGTTGACGAATTTTTTGAAGACGAAAGGCTTCAAAAATGCTTGTACCTTCTGCGGCGCGGTCACTGAGCCGGTTTCGCTGTATGCTATTGGCGGCGCTCCTGTCATTGCCTGTGAAGCTTGCTTTAAGAAACAACAAGAAGCAGTCCTTGCGC
The DNA here is from genome assembly GCF_002140755.1 of Enterococcus sp. 5B3_DIV0040. NCBI lineage: Bacteria > Bacillati > Bacillota > Bacilli > Lactobacillales > Enterococcaceae > Enterococcus > Enterococcus sp. 5B3_DIV0040. Next base: position 2,455,272 of record NZ_NGLC01000001.1, on the reverse strand, counting down.
AAGAACGGGAAAAAGGGCAGAAAAAAGAAAATTGGTTAGCTGGAACCGTGGGTGCGTTTCTTGGCTCACTGATTGGTGCCGGCGCAATTATTTTATTAGGACAACTGGGGTATGTTGCTGCATTGTCTGGGATCGCGATGGCGATCTGTGCCATCAAAGGGTATGAATTATTAGGTGGAAAACTCAGCACAAAAGGTATTATTAGTAGTATTATCGTCATGATCATCATGGTCTATGTCGGGAATCGTATCGACTGGTCGATCAGTGTAGCGAATTATTACACGGACGTTGATGTCTTCTATGCCTTCCGTATTTTACCTGATTTGATTCGTGAAGGATATTTGGAAGCGAGTCAATATTACGGGAACTTAGGTCTGGTCTATCTCTTTACGGCGATTGGGGCTGTGCCAACTATTATCGCTACGGTACGAGAGGGGAAAGTGACGCGTCAAAGCTATAAAATGGAGTAATCCACGTTTCTATCCAAAGATAAAAAAACACAAAGTGAGATCTTTTTCGCTTTGTGTTTTTTGTTTTTGTGTCATAAATAATAACATGCAGTGTTAACATAAAAAATAAATAATAATAAAATGAGAAAAATAGCTTGCTTTTATAATTAATATTTATTAAAATCTTATTTACATTCAGAGTTTTGTAATAATTCTGAAAATTTTGGATTTTCATAAGGGGTAGGTAAGATGAAGAAAAAATGGGGATATGGTGTCGTCGCTGTTTGTGGAATCGTATTAGCAGGTTGCTCAACAGGAGGGACATCAAGTACAGGTGAAAGTTCAAGTGGTAGTGGGACAGCAGCTGCCGAACAAATTTTTAATGTTGTGGTTCAACAAGAAATGCCGAGTGCCGATCTATCCTTAGCCACCGATACGATCAGTTTCAGTGCTTTAAATAATGTGTATGAAGGGTTGTACCGCTTAGATGCTGATAGTAAGCCCGAACCTGCAGGTGCCGCCGAATTAGCGGAAGTCAGTGAAGATGGTCTGACCTATAAATTGAAACTACGAGAAGATGCCAAATGGTCAAATGGAGAACCAGTAACGGCAGCGGATTATGTGTTTGGTTGGCAACGCACCGTAAGTGCGGAAACAGGTTCTGAGTATGCGTACTTATTTGCGCCCGTAACCAATGCCGAAGCGATAACAGCAGGTGAAAAAGATGCCTCAGAATTAGGGATCAAAGCAGTCAGTGACTATGAATTAGAAATCACGCTGACGACACCTACGCCATACTTCCAATACTTATTGGCATTTCCATCCTTCTTCCCACAAAGCCAAGCAGTCGTAGAAGACAACGGCGATCAATATGCTTCAACGAGCGACAATGCCGTTTACAATGGACCCTTTGTGTTGGCTGGCTTTGATGGGCCAGGAACCGATACAGAATGGTCATATGAAAAGAACGACCAATATTGGGACAAAGAGACGGTGAAACTTGATACCATCAATGTTAGTGTCGTAAAAGAATCATCGACCTCCTTGAATCTATTCCAAGATGGGCAAGCAGACGACGTCATCTTAACAGGAGAATTGGCACAGCAAATGGCCAATGATGAAGCGTTTGTGTCAGAACCATTAGCCCGTACTTCCTATATCGAGTTGAATCAGCGCGAAGAAGATTCGCCATTCCGCAATGAGGATCTGCGTAAAGCAATCTCTTATGCCATCGATCGTGATGCATTAGTGACATCGATTTTAGGGGACGGTTCATTGGCTTCCACAGGATTGATACCAAAAGGAATGACCTTTAACCCAACTGATAATACTGATTTTGTCGATGAAGCGGAAAGTGTCATTGAATACGATCAAGAAAAGGCCAAAGAACATTGGGAAAAAGCCAAAGAGGCGTTAGGAATCGATTCCTTGAGCTTTGAAATTTTGGCTTCTGATACAGATTCAACCAAAAAGGCCATTGAGTATATTCAAAGTGCGATTCAAGACACGCTGGATGGGGTGAAAGTTAGCCTAAGTCCTGTTCCTTTCTCCGTTCGTTTAGATCGTTCAAACTCAGGTGACTTTGATGTCGTCATGGGTGGTTGGGGAGCTGACTATGCGGATGCTAGCAGCTTTACTGATTTGTTTGTTACCGACAATTCCTACAACCGCGGTCGTTGGACAAGTGAGGAGTACGATGCAGCAGTGAAATCGTCTGCCACGACAAATGCTGGCAATCCAGATGCTCGCTGGCAAGATTTGTTAGATGCAGAGAAAATCATTATGGATCAACAAGGGGTCATCCCTGTGTACCAAAACGTTGAAGCTCATTTACGTGCACCAAAAGTAAAAGGGGTCGTATCACACGGTGCTGGTGCGCAATATGACTACAAGTGGGCAGTTATTGAAGAATAAGCGCCTAAAGAAGAAACTGGTTTTGCGTAAGCAAGCCAGTTTTTTTTCTTGGGCTTTGTTCTTACTTACACAATGTTAGTAATGAGAGCGGATGCAATTGTTTATAAAAAAACAAAAAAAGTTGGCAAGGGATCAACGATCGACTTGCCAACCTCGTTTTTTGTTCATCTATTTCACAGAAATCCAGTGAAAGATTATTCGCTAACTGTTACGTCACCTGTTACAGAAGCGCCATCTTCGTCAAGTGTTGCTGAATCTTGGAATTCTTTTGAAGTGAATGTTACGTTACCTTCAACTTTTGCACCGTTCAATACAAAGCCGTTAGCATTCACTTCAACGTCACCTTTGATTACACCGTGAACGATGTTGAAGTTTTCTGAGTTAACGATCAATTTAGGAACAGTTACTGTGTATTCAGCTGTTACGTTGCGGTCTTCATCTTGTGAGTACAATGCAAATTTACGGTAGATATCAGCAGAGTCGTCACCTTTGTCGTGGAATTCGCCATCAACGGTTACATCGTTATCAAATGTCATGTCGCCAGTTACAGCAACGATCCAGTTACCATCTGCGCTCAATGCTTTTTCGATCACTGAAGTTTGGTCACTGATAGAAGCAGTTGAAACAACGTCATCTGATGATTCAGTTGATGCAGCAGTTGAAGCTGCTGTTGATGATGATGAGCTTGCAGCTGTATCGTTATCTGAACTACATGCAGCTAAAAGAGTGCCTCCCATAAGCAATGATGCAGCGATTAAAGTGATTTTAGTTTTTTTCATGTTTCCTTCTCCTTTGTATTCCCATAGTTTTCTTAAAAACAAAATGATTATACCATACCGAGGTGAAGTTTGTGAAACAAAAAACATAAATGAGGAGAAATTTAATAAATAGCAGCCTAGGATTAAAAAAATTTCAAAGAAACTAGGAATAAATGAGTGACGCTTACGAATGAATGAGACATCTTATTCACAAAGAACCCTCCATTATGGAAGAAATGCCCTTCTTCTATAATGGAGGGTCATTACTACATGCGCTTTCGATCCGTCAACTGCTTGAACTTCGATACGATCAAATCCATGATGAACTGATACATAAAGGCATGGGTTTGGAAATGGGTTTGATGAGGGAAGATGATTGCTTCTTGGACAAAAGGAAGTTCCGAGATCTGTGGGTTGGCGGTGATCACAATGACTTTGGCTTTGGTTCGATCAAAGAAATCTTTTCGAGGCGTTCCATTTCGAATTTGTTGCTTGGTCAGGTAGTCACCGGAATTGGTAAAAATAATAAAAAGCGATTCTTCATCGGCAGATTTGATGATTTCTTCCTGTACGAGATCGTCTTGGAAGGTCCGAATGAACTTGCCGTTGTAAGCTAGTTTGATCTGGAAATCAATAGCAGCCGATTCTGAGAATAATATTCCAAAAGCAAAGACATTTTTATGCGAAACAATTGCTTGTGCGACCCGTTCGATGGCTGGCAGATCAAGATGATGCCGCAGATAATCGATGTCTTGTATCACTGCGTCAAAATAGGAGTCTACGCCTTCTTGCTCCAAAGCAGACAAAATATTCGAGCGATAATTTAGCGGATTGTTGAAGCGGTTCTCGATGAAAGCTGCGTTGTCTTTTAAATCACCATAGTCATCAAAGCCTAAGGTACGGGCGAATTTTGAAACGGTTGACTTTGACACATGGCAAAGAGCGGCGAATTCACCAATACTTAGAGTTTGGATCTGATCGTAATAGTTGATCATGGTCAAACCGATATAGTAGTTGGTGGAATCAGTGGGTGCATTATTTAAAAGATTCAATAAACGAATGATTAAGAGGCCCATTTTCTTTCCTTTCTTGTAAGCAGTTTCCAAATTGCGAACTTTCGCAGGTGAGAGAAAAAAATCTGCTATAGTAACGCCATAAAGCGCTTTATAAATCAAACACGGGAGTGAGTCATTTGGCAAAAGATTATTCAAAACTTGCTAGTGAAATTATAGCACAGGTCGGTGGGGAACAAAATATCGTTAGCCTGTATCATTGCATCACTAGATTGCGTTTTAAGTTGAAAGATGTCGAGTTGGCACGAAAAAATAAGGATAAGATTCAGCAGCTTGATGGGGTATTGTCTGTCATTGAAGGAAATGGCCAGTTTCAAGTCGTGATCGGTAATCATGTAGCAGATGTTTTTCAAACGATCATGAGCAAGTATTCGATCCAAAATGCTTTGGAAAGTGATGGGGATGCCGAAGAATCAACAGAAAAACAAGGCAATGTATTTATCCGATTCTTCAATGTATTGTCTGCGATCTTTAATCCAATCATTGTTGCTCTTGCAGGGGCAGGGATGTTGAAAGCTTTGCTAGTTGTTTTTACAACCTATCATTTGATGGATGCGGAAGGAAGCACCTATAAAATATTAGCTGCTGCTGGCAATAGTGTCTTTTATTTCTTGCCTTTATTTTTAGCGATCAGTGCAGCGCGGATTTTCAAAGTCAATATGTTTATTGCTTTAGCAATCGTTGGGGCGTTGCTGGAGCCGAATTTTACAGCAATGGTGACGGAAAACGGTGTGACGGTCGATTTCTTTGGCATCCCAGCTGTGTTGATGGGGTATTCGGGTACCGTGATTCCAGCGATCGTTTCGATCTATATCTACTCGCACTTGGAACGACTACTTAAACGGATCATTCCTAAGAGTATCGAGATTTTTGCTCTATCACTAGTGGCTCTTTTGATCATGGTGCCTTTGACCGTTTTGATCATTGGACCGGTCGGTGTAATGCTTGGGGACGGTTTAGGCAATGCCATGAACTTTATCAGCGATAAGAGTGGGCTGTTGGCTGGCTTGTTGATCGGTGGCGGTTGGACATTCTTAGTAATGATCGGGATCCATTGGGGAGTTGTACCGATCATGGTCAATAACCTAGCGGTATATGGCTATGATACGCTGCGCCCGATGATCGCAGCAGCAACATTTGCGAGTGCTGGGGTTGCTTTAGGTGTGTTTTTACGCTCTCGCAGAAAAGAAACCAAAGGCCTGGCGCTATCTTCTTTGCTTCCAGCATTGCTTGGAGGAATTACAGAGCCAATCGTCTATGGACTTTCGGTAAAATTTAAAAAGCCGTTGATTGCTCAAACCATCGTTGGTGCCCTTGCTGGTGCGTTTATGGGAATGATGCAAACCAAGGCCATCGTCTATGTTTTCCCAGCATTGACGACATTGCCAGCTTTCTTTGGGGACACCTTTGTGTACTATTTGATCGGCATTGCCTTTGCGTTCTTCGGTACTGCTATTTTGACCTATGTATTAGGATTTGAAGAGACGCTAGAACCTGTTTTAGAAGAAGGTGCAGGGCTGCAAGTGATGACACCAGTTGCTGGTGAAGCGATCACGCTTGATGATGTCAAAGATGAAGTATTTTCTTCTCGAGCAATGGGGGATGGATTAGCCGTTTATCCATCAGCCGGCGATATTTATGCGCCACTTACTGGTACGGTTGTGACAGTTTTTCCAACTGGACATGCTTTTGGGATCCAATCAGCTGCTGGGACGGAAGTGTTGGTTCATATCGGCTTAGACACGGTTGATTTAGCAAAAGGCGTGTTTGAGATTTCGGTGAAACAAGGGGATCAAGTCGTGAAGGGGCAAAAAATTGGCACCTTTGACTTAGCAAAAATTATTGAAAAAGGATATGATCCGACAACCATGCTGGTCTTTACCAGTGTGATCAAAGAAGATGCATTGACAGTTGTGGATCAAGCGAAAAAAGACGTTACCGCTTTGGTAGCAAATGATTTATTAAAAGGAGCGATTTCATGAGTGTATTTCCAAAAAATTTCCTATGGGGCGGCGCAATCGCCGCAAATCAAGCCGAAGGAGCTTATTTGGAAGGAGGAAAAGGATTAAGTGTAGCGGATATTTTACCAGTTGGTGAAAAACGTATTGAGCAAGTTTCACTGCAGCTTGAAGAGGATAACTTTTATCCGAGCCATGAAGCCATCGACTTTTATCATCGGTACCCAGAAGACATTGAACTGTTTGCGGAAATGGGCTTGAAGTGTTTGCGTACCTCAATTGCTTGGAGTCGCATTTTTCCGAATGGGGATGAGACGGAACCCAATGAAGCAGGTTTACAATTTTATGATGATTTATTTGATGCCTTGAATGAAAAAGGGATCCAACCAGTTGTTACATTAGCTCATTTTGAGACGCCACTGCATTTGGTGACGAAATATGGTGGTTGGCAAAATCGTGCACTGATCGATTTTTTTGATCGGTATACAAAAGTGGTTTTTGCACGCTACAAAGGGAAAGTGAAATATTGGATGACTTTCAATGAAATCAACCATACCCATACGATCCCGTTACTCGCAGCAGGTATCGATGTGTTTTCTTTCGAGACTGAAGAAGAAAAATTACAGGCACTTTATCAAGCAAGTCATAATATGTTTGTTGCAAGTGCCAAAGCAGTTCTGAATGGGAAGGCAGTAGATGAAAACAATCAGATTGGCTGTATGCTGTCACTGAGTCCGATTTACCCTGCAACGTGCAACCCGCAAGATGTTTTTGAATCGTATCAACTGCGCCGTCGTTCCTTGTTCTATAGTGATGTGCAATTGCGAGGAGCCTATCCGGAATACTTCGACCGCATCGTGAAGGATAATCATCTGTTGCTGGACATTACAGAAGAAGATCTAGCGATCATTAAAGCGGGGACCTGCGATTATTTAGGCTTTAGTTTTTACCGCAGCTCATTGCATGAAGCAGGCATGAAAATTTTAGGCAATACTGGCGGATTACTAGGGAAAAAGAATCCTTACCTAAAAGAAACTGCTTGGGGATGGCCGATCGATCCGCTGGCATTACGCTATGTTTGCAGCGAATTGACTGATCGCTATCAAAAACCATTATTTATCGTTGAAAATGGAATTGGTTTAAAGGATGTTGTCAATGAAGATGGATCGATCGTCGATGAAGAACGGATGGCCTATTTGAAAGACCATGTAGAAGCAATGGCGGAATCGATCAAAGATGGCGCAACGATTCTAGGCTATACATGGTGGGGACCGATCGATATCGTTTCTGCGGGGACAGGAGAGATGGAAAAACGATACGGCTTTATCTATGTTGATAAGCAAAATGATGGTAGCGGAGATCTTTCCCGCAAGAAAAAAGCTAGTTTTGCGTATTATCAGCAAGTGATCGCCACGAATGGGGAAGCGTTGGCGTACGAATCATTTTTGAAAGGCGGCAAGTAAAATGAAAAGTTATTTTCCAAAAGATTTCCTCTGGGGAGGAGCAACAGCTGCCAACCAAGTTGAAGGAGGTTCTGGAATCGATGGAAAAGGCTTGTCGGTTTCTGATGTCTATCTATTCGATTCCTCAATGCCGAAAGAACGATGGACTGACCAATGGCATATGATGACTCATCAGCAAGTTGCAGAAGCACAGGATCCAAACAGCACGAAATACTATCCGAAAAGACAGGGAATCGATTTTTATCATCACTTTAAAGAAGATATTCGTTTATTTGCTGAGATGGGCTTCAAAGCCTATCGGATGTCAATTGCCTGGACACGGATCTTTCCAAAGGGGGATGAGGTAGAGCCAAACGAAGCTGGATTGGCATTTTACGACGCAGTCTTTGATGAGTGTTTGAAGTATGGGATCGAACCAGTGGTATCACTATCCCATTATGAGATGCCTTTGTATTTAGTGACTGAGTATGGAGGATGGCCAAACCGGCAAGTGATCGACTTTTACGTCCGTTTTGCCAAGACGGTGATTGAGCGATACCAAAAGAAAGTCAAATACTGGGTGACTTTTAATGAAATCAATTGTGTCAAACACCATCCATATGTTAGTGTCGGGATCATTGAAGAAGGTCATCCTAATATTGAACAAGACAAGTACCAAGGGGCGCACCATCAATTTGTCGCCAGCGCAATCGTGACTGACTATTGCCATCGATTGATTCCCGATGCCAAGGTCGGCTGCATGATCAGCTATCAATTATTAACGCCGTACAGCTGTGATCCAGACGATGTCCAAAAAACAGTTGAAAGTCAACGTACCTCACTCTTTTTCAGTGATGTGCAGGCAAGAGGCTATTATCCAGCATATGCCAACCGCATGTTTGAAGAAAAAGGAGTGGAATTGGTGATCGAACCAGGAGACTTAGAAGTCATCCGAGAAAACCCGGTTGATTTTGTTTCCTTTAGTTACTATATGTCCAGTGCAGTCAGCGCACATCCAGAACGATTGGAAAGTGCTGTTGGGAATCTGATCACTGGTGGGATTAAAAATCCCTATTTGCCAAGCAGTAAATGGGGCTGGCAGATCGATCCCAAAGGGTTGCGAACAGCATTGAATCAACTCTATGACCGCTACCAAAAACCTTTGTTTATTGCCGAAAACGGTTTGGGAGCAGAAGATGTCGTAAACGAAGATGGCACCATCGATGATTTTTATCGAATCGACTATCTGCGTCAGCATATTGAACAAATCAATGAAGCGTTGCATGATGGCGTCGAGGTCTTTGGCTATACGGCATGGGGCTGTATCGATATCATTAGTGCCTCAACCTCACAAATGTCGAAACGTTATGGCTTTATCTATGTTGACCAAGACGATGAAGGCAATGGCACAAAGAAACGCATCAAGAAAGCGTCATTTGATTGGTACAAAAAAGTAATTGCTTCAAACGGCGCAACTCTTTGATTTTTGATTCTTCCAGATAAAGCAATTGCTAGGCTTAATCATAAGGTTTCTTAACAATTTAGCTTTTTATCAAGAAAAAAAGCCAACTTTATTTGCTATTTTATTTTAACCATGCTATGATGAATAGGTAAAGTTCTGATATGTTAATACTTGTTTATCTTTTCTATTGATACACACTTCAATTACACATCATTTTCTATTACAAACAAATAAACACAGTCGATGTGTAATATGGAGGTATACGTTTATGAATAACGGTACAGTAAAATGGTTTAATGCAGATAAAGGTTTTGGATTTATTACAGGTGAAGACGGCAATGATGTATTTGCTCACTTCTCAGCTATCCAAGGCGACGGCTTCAAAACTTTAGAAGAAGGTCAAGCAGTGACTTTCGACGTTGAAGAAGGCCAACGTGGCTTACAAGCAACAAACATCGTTAAAGGTTAATTGACGTTAACAAGCGAGAATCCATTGGGTTCTCGCTTTTTTTGTTTTATTTTATATAAATATTGAAATGGATCGGGTGTTGATGATCTGCTACAAGAGAATAGTTGCAGGTTTTGAGGACCTGACATGGTAAATAGTACATCTTTGATTTCACTATTCAACTAGCCCTAAGCGTCGCGGTTTACTTACCTATGATTTCTCATTCGATGATAAGCGTATAAAAAGAAAGAGGGGCTGTATACCGTATTCAATAAATTAATAAAGTGGTTGAATAGGTTTAGTGGCGTTGCTACCATTAAAAGCAATGATTACTAGTGATTCAAATGGCATGACTCATGTGAATGGAATAAAGAAACAGGTAAAGCAAAACATGCTACGATTCAATATATGGTACCCCGTACTTATACAAGAGTAATCGATGTGAAAGATCGATATTTCTTATTCGTTTCATCGATATTGTCTTGAATGAATTGTAAAAGTAGAATATATTGGTACAAATTAGCTGCTTTTTTTATTGCGATTGGAACAAAGATGATTACATTTCGAGGGGGATTTATATGAAGCCAAAAGAAATACTTTGCCAATGGGTTGATGCGTTTAATCAGGCAGATGTAGGATGTATTTCAGAATTATATGATGAGAATGCAATAAACCACCAGGTTGCCAATGAGCCAGTTGTTGGGAAAGAAGCGATCAAGCAGATGTTTGAGCAAGATTTTTCTAACGCAAACATGGTTTGTATCGTTGAGAACATTTTCGAAGATGGACAATGGGCAATTTTAGAGTGGCGTGACCCCTTAGGTTTGAGAGGCTGCGGTTTTTTTCAAATAGTAAATGATAAAATTTTATTTCAAAGAGGCTACTGGGATAAATTATCTTTCTTAAAACAGCACGACTTGCCTATTGAATAAAAGGAATTCCCTTATAGGAATGGTTAGCAGATATGCATGACAGGAAGGTTGATCGCTTCACGTAGAATTCTTAAAGGAGCAACACTGTTTGAAAACAATACCTTTTGTTTAAGTAATGATTAAGAATAAGCTAGTTTACTTCCGTCGGCGCCTTGTTGCGTGGTATAGTTATTGATAAGCGACAAATATTTTTGTACCACACGTTACTTGTTTTGAAGAAATTTATTCAAACCTGGCGTAACTTCAGAGTTACAAGGATACAATAGAGGTTAGGGATTGTATCGTTTAAATGAGAAATAAATAATAGTAGTAATAGTATGCTGCACTTTCAAAGAATAAATATTGACTCGTCAGATAGCCTTCTCGTTTACCCAAACGAGAGGGCTATCGTTCATTAGAAAAGAAAAAGTGTCTTTTTCCTAAAAGAAAGGAAGAAGACACTTTTTAGCTTTATTCTGCTGTGAGGGGGATCGTCAGCTTGCGATCATCGGTTTGATCGTCCAGCATTGAATCGACATATTGCTTCAAAAAGTAAGAATAGGTCGCTAACCACTGATACTCCTCGGAGTCTTTGATGGCAGCTTTTTCTTCGGCTGAGTAAGTATCATTGCCAGTAAAAAGGGCAGTGTTCAACTTCGTGACAAACGTGCAAAGTTTTGTCATCTGGGCATCTGACAGTTCAGACACTGCGGACAATTGGTCACGGACCAGTTGGTCGGTGTCTTTTTCAAAAATACTTTTCTGGTAGTTTTGATAGTTCAGCAACTGTTCATCAGTTTGCTTCGTTTCAGCCGCCCAAGCATCGAGATCAATCTGCCGAGCTTCATAGTTGATTTCCTTGTCAGAAAGAGAAAGGACGCCGTAGCCTAATTCTGCTGTTGAATAAGACCCAGTGACTGCTTCATAAAGCGAATCATTCCCTTCGTTAATGTCTTGAATGTGGATATGACCAGAGAAAACGGCTGGCACGTTGAAGCGTTCCAACAAAGCGACAGTCTCAGAGGCGTTGTCGAGAACATAACCGTCTTGTAAGAGTTCATTATGACCAAACAAGTTATGGTGCAAAAAGACCAGTGGTACTTGCTCCGCTTCTTTCGTCAGGGTTAATTGCTCCTCCAACCAAGTTAGAGTAGCCGGTTTCAACTCACCATTCGTAGTAGGGTCATCCCAATTAACCTCAGAATCGTAGATACATGAATCGAGCAAAAAGAGACGATACTTGTCGTTTAACTGAATGCTGTAGCTAAGGGAAGACTTGTCGATACTGTTGGCTTTTTCGTAACCTTCAGCAAAAATCGTTTGAAAATCCTCAGGACTGATTTGATCTGCGTAGTATTCCTTTTCACCTTTAAATGCTCGCGCCCAACCATTGTAAATCTCGTGGTTGCCAGGTAATGCTAAAACCATAATGTCAGCTTCTTGCAATGGTTCAAGCAATCTTGCCAACTCTTGAGCACTTGCTTTCTCGCCATTGAGCGTCATATCACCGGTCAAAATAATTCCCGTGGGTTTCTCTTTTAAGGCTTGAGCGGTGAAGGCCTCGATCGATTGTTCTTGATACGTCATCTCTTTGCCAGCAGCTCCCTTTGTGAAGGTCTGAAAGGCTGCGCCGTTATCATGGAGCGTGGAGGAAAGAAAATGAATATCACTTAAGAGCCAAAACTCACTGTTGCTCGCCTGTTGCAATGGAGTATCGGCTTCATGCACCTTACGAAATTGAAAGAATAACAGGAAACAGGTGACAAAAAGTGTAAGTAGTGCCAATGGCCAAAACCATTTTTTGTGTGTACGAATCGCGATTCCCTCCTCGCTTGTTTTATTTATTATAGAAAGGAATAGGGATCTTGTCACATAAATGGTCTTTTTTTGAATGATTTCTTGTTTTCATAGTTTTTTTTATTAAAAAAAGTGTGATCAAGCTTTAAACCCTGACGAATTAGCTTTATTTTCGATAAAGATAACATGAATTGATTTTAGTTTTGATGATGAAAATGAAAAGAAAACGCGGTAATTTATTCAGAAACGTTGATTTAACGGTCTTTAATTGTCCTGTTATTTATCGTTGAGATAAAGGGAGTGTTAGATTGAAACATTTTTGTAACATTTCCTTTATCTGTGTGTCATATCATTATGGTAGAATTCATTTGTCGTTAAATCGAACATTAAACTTTCTTAGACAAAATTAAGTTTTTATAAAGGCAGTTCATCTGTCAAATCAACCAGCTAGTCGGAGGAAAAACGAGTGAAGAATAGTTTGTTATCAGCATTAATGGTGTGTTCACTAACATTAACAGCAGTTGCAGCACCTGCATTAGCATTTGCAGATTCCATTGATGATCAAATCGAGCAGCAAGACCAAAAAATCAATTCTCTTAAAGGTCAGCAAGCTGACGCCCAATCACAAATCGATTCTCTAGAAGCAGAAATTGAAACAGTGAGTGCAAAAGTTGCTTCATTAGAAGCGAAACAAGTTGAGTTAGGTCAAGAAGCTGAGAAATTGCAAGACAAAATCGCAACATTGAAATTGCGTATTGCCAAACGTGAAGAAGCAATCCAAAAGCAAGCCCGTGATGTACAAGTTAACGGTCAAAGCACCAATTTCATTGATGCTGTTTTAGAAGCAGATTCTTTAACGGATGTTATCGGTCGCGTACAAGCGATGACAACGATTGTCAATGCAAACAATGATTTAGTTGAACAACAAAAACAAGACAAACAAGATGTTGAAGACAAAGTCAAAGAAAACGAAAGCAAAATCCAAGAAGTTGCTGCGAACCAAGCAGAACTTAGCCAACAAAGAGATGCCATCGCAGCAAAACAAGCTGATTTAAATGTCTTGAAAGCAAACTTAGCAGCAGAACAAGCGACTGCTGAAAAAGACAAAGATGCATTGAACAAGAAAAAACAAGAAGCGGAAGCTGAAAAAGCCCGTATCTTGAAAGAACAACAAGAAGCTGCTGCTGCTCAAAAAGCAGAAGAAGAAAGACAAGCTGCTGCTTTGAAAGAAGCACAACAAGAAGCTGCTGCTCAATCAACTGAAAGCACGACAGAGAATACAACAGCTTCTACTGAAACAGCAACAAGTAGTTCTTCAAGCAACACAAGCTCAAGCAATACCAGCAGTTCTAACAGCTCAAGTTCATCGAACGCAGGCTCTTCAAACACTGGTTCAAGCAATTCAAGCTCAAGTAACTCAGACTCAAACTCTTCATCAAACAATAATTCTACCGGAAGTATTTCTACTGGCGGCGGAAAAGATCATTCAAGCTCAGGTAACATGTATGCTTGGGGTCAATGTACTTGGTACGTGAAAAGTGTTGCACCATGGGTAGGTACTTACTGGGGTAACGGAGCACAATGGGGTGCGTCAGCTGCAGCTGATGGGTACACTGTCAATGGTACACCAGCAGCCGGTGCCGTTGTAGTCTTTGCCGCTGGTCAATCAGTTGGTGGCGAATGGACTGCTGATCCAGTTTATGGACACGTTGCTTATGTTGAATCATACAACCCATCAAACAATACCATCACAATCTCTCAAGGCGGAATGGGCTTTGACAGTCCTGGTGGACCAAATAGAGCTACGATGAACGCATCTGGATATACTTACATCCATCGCTAATCAATTCAAAAGCAAAGCATCAACGCAATCGCGTTGATGCTTTTTTATTTGATCGATAGCTTTCTAAATCAATCAGATAAGAGAACTACTCAGAGAGGCAAGACAGGGTTCTCTCAAATCTCATCAAGATTCTATAGAAAGTAGGAGGTTTCTCGTTTTACTATTCAAGGAGTGAGAAACGGCGAAAAGGTTCCTTTTGAAGTTACCACCAGTTCTTCCATTGCACGAGAAATCGCCGTGTAGAGAATTCGCCGGTCTTGATCGGTATGATAATTTTCTTCTGAGACATCATATAAGAGGACCTGCTTAAATTCCAATCCTTTGGCAAGATGAATCGGTAAAACCGTTCCATGAAATGACACGGCCTGTTTATCGAAGAACTGTTTGAGCTCCTCACTGGATCGACTATCTTTGGTGATGATCGTTACTGGTTGCTTAAGTTCCTTTACTATGTCTACTAACGCAACGTCAGGCAGATTGGCATAAAACTGTGGCAACTTTCCTTCTGGTCGAACGGCAGAGATGTTTAAATTGGTTTTTTTTGGGAGCATTTGGGCAAATAACCGCGTGATTGCACCGCTAGAACGATAACTCGTAGTCAGCTGATACGTTTCGAGGAATTTCGCCTGTTGTTGAAATAACGTTTGGATTTCTGATACGGTGATGGCACTTGTAAAGATCGCCTGTTGCTGATCCCCCACGAGGGTAAAAGCGGTCATAGGAAAAAGACATAATAGAAACTGAATTTGTGCTGGCGTATAATCTTGGACTTCATCGATAAACAGATAGCGTAACGCAGGGACAGGTTGTTTTTCGGCGAGCAAATGACGAATCAGCAATAGACAAACGGTATAATCCAAACTATCTGTTGTTTGCGTCAAAGTGATCTGTCCGTGAGTAAAATAGTCGGCACTGTCTGCTAACAATCGTTTCGTATCAAACCAAGTAAGGTCTTTGATTTGTTTGGAAACCGTTGCGTATTTTTTCTTCAGGAGGCGAATGGCTGCTTTCTGAATTGTTTTTTCTGAATCATCCTTTAAAACTGTCCCTAATAGGGAGCGCTGTTCGTCTTCAGTCAAAGAACGAACTTGGTCGTGAACATTTGTTGCTAAGGCATTTTTTTGCAGTCGTTCCTCCCAAGCGTAAGCCAATTTCTTTTTGACTGCTTGGATGCGATCGCGCAAGGATGCCTGTTTCGGTGTCTCTTGGAAGAAAGTGTCGATCGTTTCTTCAGAAAAAAGGACGACGTTTTTTCTTTTGATTGGTTTAAACTGAAGCACAAGTTCTTCTGGCAGCTGTTTGCTCAAGGATTGAAGAAAGCGGCTGAAGTCAGCACTGCGCAAAAGGTCGATTGCTTCACTGGGTGTTTGCTGGATGCGGTCAAAATACGCCTCTTCCGATTCTAAGTCAACACTAGGAAATGCTTGGCAAAACTGCCGCATGGTCAACGTCAATGGATTTTTTTCACCGAGGGAAGGCAGCACTTGCGAAATATAATCAATAAACCGAGAGTTCGGGGAGAGGATCAAGACATTCTCTGCGGTCATCTCTTCACGAAAATGGTACAGCAAAAAGGCGATCCGTTGCATGACAGCAGACGTTTTTCCGCTTCCAGCAACACCGTTGACCAGTAGGTTTTTATGCGCTAAGTCACGGATGATGACGTTTTGTTCGTGTTGGATCGAAGCAGTGATGTCTTGCATTTTTTTGCTATTATTGGCCTCAAGGGCTGCCAGTAACACTTCATCTTGAATCGCGACTGAGGTATCGAAGGCTTGCTTCAATTGATCTTTTTCGATAATAAATTGTCGGCGATGTTCAAGAGCGGCAGAAATCGTCTGATTGTTCACTTGATAAGAGACTGGGCCCAAGCGTTTGGCATAGAACAATTCGGCAATTGGGGAGCGCCAATCATAGATCAGCCCTTCCTTATTTTCATTAACAAAACCATTGATCCCAATGTAAAAATCTTCTATTGTTTCCTCATCTTCAAACTGTAGGGAGATTTTACCAAAGTAGGGACTATCCAGTAGACGGTCGATGGCAGCTAATTCACGTTCAGCAGATTGAAGAGCGGCGTTCATTTGGTCGATCTCACGGTTCTTACTTTCGATGGCAGCAAAAGTATC
The DNA here is from genome assembly GCF_002140755.1 of Enterococcus sp. 5B3_DIV0040. Lineage (NCBI taxonomy): Bacteria > Bacillati > Bacillota > Bacilli > Lactobacillales > Enterococcaceae > Enterococcus > Enterococcus sp. 5B3_DIV0040. The sequence goes on along the minus strand of NZ_NGLC01000001.1, from coordinate 2,439,088 downwards.
TAAACGGTCAGCAAAATTATCAAAGTTTAAGCGAATCTCTTCGCCGATGCTTTGCATCGCAAGGCGATCTTTTTTTCTGCCTTCAGTCAAGAAACTGCTCAGCCCTGTCTTTCGCGTCAGCAATTGCTGGTACGTGTCTGCGAGATGCTTCTTTTCAGCCTTTAGGTCGTTCATTCAGACTCACATCCATTCTCCAAAGTATCTCAATTATACGAGCATCCACCAAAAATACTAGTCTATTTTTTTGACTCTGGATGCGGTATAATAATAGTGGGAAGAGGCAGCTGATTGTTCCAATGTCATGGGAGCAAGCAGAATGCGTCTATTTTTTTGTTTTAAAAATGAGAAAAAGGGTCATTGCTTGTGTTTTTGAAGGGGCTGTTTATACTGAATATAGAGAAAAATACAAAGCGAAGAATCGTTGAGGGAGTGTCAGCATGTCCAAATTATTGTCACCAGTGAAGCTAGCGAATTTAGCATTGGCCAACCGCGTCGTTATGTCGCCGATGTGTATGTATGAAGTAAAAAAAGAAGACGGTGTTGCGGAACCCTTTCATTTTGTTCACTACGGGGCACGAGCATTAAGCAAAGTCGGCTTGATCATTATTGAAGCGACTGCCGTTGAACCAGACGGACGAATCACAAACAATGATCTAGGGTTATGGAATGAAGAGCAGCAAACAGAGCTGACGAAATTGGTGGAACTGCTGCATGGGTTCGATGCGCAAGTAGGCATCCAACTAAGCCATGCAGGACGAAAAGCAGTTGATGCCACCAATCCTTTGGCACCAAGTACCGTTGCCTTTAACGAACGCTACCCGTTACCGTCAGAAATGACCCTGTCGGAAATCAAACGGGTGCAAGATAGTTTTGTTCAGGCTGCCCAACGAGCAGCCAAAGCGGGTGTCACGATGATCGAACTTCATGGGGCTCATGGCTACTTGATGGATCAATTTCTTTCGCCTCTCGTCAATCAACGAACCGACCTGTATGGTGGTTCCTTAGAGAATCGGTATCGCTTTGTAAAAGAAACGGTACAAGCAGTTCGAGCAGTCTTTTCTGGGTCCTTGTGGATGCGCTTGTCACTGACAGACTATGAAGAACCAGGACGCCAAAATTCGTTGGAAGATTGGCAGCAAGTAGCCCAATGGCTTCAAGCAGATGGCATTGATTGTCTTGACTGTTCCACAGGCGGTGTGGTGGATAAAAAGCCTAATATTCCGATCTATGATGGCTACCAAGTGCCCTTTGCTGCAGCTATCAAGCAAGTGGTCGATATTCCCGTAACAGCAGTCGGTTTATTGGATAATCCTGATCTTTGCGAATATCTTTTGCAAACCAATCAAGTGGATTTGGTTTTACAAGGCCGCGCATTGATCAGAAATGTCAACTGGTTGGCAGATGCAGCGGCGAAACTTCACGATAAGTCCTTTCAAGCGTACAATGATTCCTATCAACGCGGGGGGAAGCGTTGATTCATGTTTTATTACATGAGCGTTGATTCGAAAGAATGACTTGTAAGTGTAGATATCGGAAATGGAAGAAAAGTAGAGATTTACTTACGGTTCTTCTTTTAAAAAATTTTTTAGTATAGGTTAGGTATTAATCGAAATAAGAGAGCAATGGACGATGATTTGTCGTTCTTTGTTCTTTTTTTTGACTTTTATAGATCATTTTTATGAACTTATCCCACTTTTTTTCGTCTATTTGCATTAAATAGCTCATAGCATTGAACTGTTTAGTTCACGATGGTATAGTTTAGGCAAGTTTTCGAAAACGATTACAAAAAATGGAGGTGTTGAAATTGGATATCGGTCAACTGATTGATGAACGATTCATTTTATTTGATGAACAAATTCGGACAAAAGAAGAATTGTTTACTCAAGCATCTGTTTTATTCGAGTCCTCAGGAGTTATCAGTAATATAAAGAAGTACAAAAACGATTTATTTCGTCGCGAGAAACAAACCTCTACTGGGATTGAGGATCATTTTGGTATTCCTCATGCAAAAAGTAAGGCAGTGCTAAGACCCGCAATCGCCTTCGTAAAGTCGAGTCCAATTACTGATTATCAAGCAATTGACGGAACGGCAGTCACCTATTCTTTTGTCATCGCAGTACCTGAAAAGAGTACTGACGATCATTTAATCATCTTAAGCAATCTCGCACGATTGTTGATGCACGAAGGATTTCGAAATGCAGTAAAAAAGGCAGAAGACGCCTCAGATATTATTAACAATATTCAATCAAATCAATCAGAAAAGAGGGAACCTGTATGAAAATTGTCGGTATTTCTGCTTGTCCGACTGGAATTGCGCATACGTATATGGCTGCTGAAAAACTGGAAAAAACGGCAAAATCATTGGGATATACAATCAAAATCGAGACACAAGGTGTAAAAGTCGAAAACATTTTGAGTACAGAAGAAATTCAACAGGCAGAGGTTGTCATTTTAGCGGTTGACAAAGAAGTACAGACCGACCGATTTGCTGGAAAAAAAGTTAAAAGAGTGTCAACCGCAAGAGCAATCAGAGAACCAGAAAAAGTAATTCAAGAGGCAATAGATGGGGTAGAAGTGACCACGATTGCCCAAGCCGAGCATGCTTCAAACGAATCTGGAAAGAAAGCTGGCATTTATAATCATTTCATGAATGGCGTTAATTACATGTTGCCTTTGGTTATCGCCGGTGGAATTTTAATTGCGTTTAGTTTTGCTTTTGGGATCAATGCAGCTGATCCTAGCGATCCTTCATACAATCAAATTGCCGAAGTTTTAAGCACGATTGGTGGGAATACGGCTTTTGCATTGATGGTTCCTGCACTTGCAGCAGGAATTGCCACTTCCATTGCAGGTAGACCGGGCTTTGCCGCTGGTTTGGTTGCGGGAACGATGGCGGCAAGTGGAGGATCTGGTTTTTTAGGTGGGATGGTTGGTGGTTTACTCGCTGGGTATGCTACGGATTATTTAGCGAATAAAGTAACAGTAGCAAAATCATTTGCCGCACTCTATCAGTTGATTATTGTTCCTTTGATCTCAGTTGCTGTGACTGGCTTTGCCATGTTTTATTTCATTGATAAACCAATCTCTTATGTATTGGATGCTTTGACGAATTGGCTTAATGGACTTGGTTCTACGAGTGGTGTGGTATTCGGCTTACTGATAGGCATTATGCTGGCAGCTGATATGGGCGGTCCCATCAATAAATCGATTTCAACCTTTAGTATTGGTTTGATGTCGGCAGGAGTTAATGCACCAATTGCGGCTTGTATGGCTGCCGGGATGACACCGCCTCTAGGCATTGCCTTAGCTTCTATCTTGTTTAAGCAAAAATTTACTCAAGAAGAACGAACTTCCGCTCAGTCTTGCTGGGTTTTGGGATTATCTTATATTACTGAAGGTGCGATTCCATTTGCTGTCGCTGACCCATTACGAGTAATACCTAGTTTGATGGCAGGTTCAGCAACCGCTGCTGCAATATCAATGGGCGCCGGCGTAACTTCATTAGCTCCACATGGGGGTATCTGGATCTTACCGATTCCCAATGTATTGAACAATCCGTTGATGTATGTCGTGGCAATCGTTTCTGGAACGGTGGTTACAGCATTGATGTTAGGATTTCTGAAAAAATCTAGAACTGAAATGGAACGCCAACCAACCGATGAAGGAAAACTGATTTAGAAACTATTTATAGGTTGAAGCGCAACGAATCAAAAGAAAAGAGGAATGTCACAATGTTAATGACAATGAAAGAATTACTTGCTGTAGCAAAAGAACATAAATTTGCTGTTCCAGCATTTAATATTTGCAGTTTTGATATGTTAAAAGCAATCATGGAAGAAGTTGAGGCACAGGATGCACCAGTCATTTTAGAAATTCATCCTGATGAGATCGAATACTTAGGAGATTGTTTCATAGCGACAGTGCGGGAGTACGCATTAAAAAGTAAGGTACCAGTCGTTATTCATTTGGATCACGGGGGATCAATCTACGATGTCATGCGTGCGATCCGTAATGGCTATACCTCGGTGATGATCGATGCATCATTAGCCGATTACGAAGAAAATAAAAAAATCACGAAAGAAGTTGTTGAACTGGCACATACGGTTGGTGTCAGCGTTGAAGCAGAAATTGGTACGATTGGGAACAACGGCTCCGCAGAAGGGGGAGCTGCAGAAATTATTTACACAGATGTCGACCAAGCCGAAGACTTTGTACGCGCTACCGGCATTGACACCCTTGCCATTGCGATCGGAACGGCTCATGGGTTGTATCCAAAAAATATCATCCCTAAACTGAACATCGATTTGTTGAAAAAGTTGAACGATCGTATTGCTTTACCATTTGTATTGCATGGTGGGTCAGGAAACCCAGATCATGAAGTGCGAGAGTCTGTAAAATATGGCGTATGCAAAGTAAATCTTAGTTCTGATTTGAAATCCGTATTTTTTGATTCAGTCAGAAAAGTATTGACGGAAACCCCTGCTATGTATGAACCAAATCAAGTATATGTACAACCAATAGAAGATGTGAAAACTGTTGTACGCCATAAATTGACACTGCTGAATACGGTTGACAAAGCAAGTTTTTATCAGAGATAATATAGGAAATGATTGATTGGCACAGGATTAAATTGGTGGGAATTTCTTTTTTAAAAGGAGTTTATGTATGGGGAAAGCAAAAGATGAGCGTAAGCAGAAAATCATGATGTATTTAAATGAAACGAAATTTGCTTCTCTGGGGGAATTAGTTGAATTCTTACATTATAGTGATGCTACGGTCAAACGCGATCTGATTGAACTGGAAAACGAAGAACAAATCAGACGTACCCGAGGTGGTGCTATGCTGATCGATTCAGAGAAGGTCGATGCGGCTTATCTGACAAAAGTGGGGAATTATGTCAATGATGAAGAAAAACGCAGAATTGCAGAACGTGCAGTGACGTATATTGAGGACGATATGACCATTTTCGTAGACAGTTCTAGCACAGCTTTGCACCTGATCCCTTACCTGAAAAAAATTCATGGGTTACGAGTGGTAACCAATAGTGTGCTAACTGCCGCACTACTATCGGAACATACTGCTGCTGAGGTGACCATCGTTGGCGGGACGGTAACGAACAAAAAGTTTACCGTTAATTCAGTTACAGCAGTCAACCAGCTCAGGACCTATCATTTTGATCTTGCGCTTCTCTCTTGTAGGGGATACGATGAAGAAAAAGGAGCCACTGAGAATACTGAAGGGGAAGCAGTATTTAAACAGGTATTGAAAGACTGCACCGAAAAAATTATTCTAATGGTTTTAGAATCAAAGCGGAATAAAGTATATTTTTACAAGAGCCTCTTACCCGAGGATATCGATATTGTCATCTAGAAAAAAAGCATCGAGTTTGTCAAAAACGGTCTTATTTAAAAGGCCGTTTTTATTTTCACTACTAGTATGCTTTACAAACTAGTGACAAACACGTATACTAGGTACAACACTAGTTTGTATAACAAACTAGATAAAGGGAACCAAAGGAGGGAAATCGTGAAAGAGACGCAATTGCTAAAAGGGGTTTTGGAAGGGTGTGTTTTGCAAGTGATTGCTCAAAAAGAGATTTATGGTTATGAACTGGTACAGGAACTGAAGCAAAGAGGCTTTGAAACGATCGTTGGCGGCACGATCTATCCTTTGCTGCAGAAGTTGGAAAAACAAGAACTTATTACCTCTGAGATGAAAAAATCACCTGAAGGACCTGATCGCAAGTATTTCTCGATCACCCCGAAAGGCATAGACTATTTGGCACAATTTAGAGAACAATGGACGAACCTAATGAAGAAAGTCGAAGGATTATTTAAGGAGTGAGGAAACATGGCAAATAAACAAGAGACGACCTATTGGCGAGAGCAAACCAATCTGATCGAGCAACAATTCAATGAGAAAAATCGCCAATTTTTTGATGATTTTCGAAGCTACCTCTTACTTTCCAGCCTTTTTTACGATGAGCATAAAGTCACAGAGCAGGTATACGCGATTGCAATGGATTTATTAGAAGCACAAACTCATGGAGAAGAGGCGCAACACTATTTTGGCAATGATCCGAAAGGGGTGGCAGATGAACTGTTGGCAAACACGCCAAAGAGCAATCTCAAAGAGCGTCTCAAATTGGCATATCTAGCGGTTGGTATCAGTTGGGGGATCAAGTTTATAGCTGATTTTACAAATCAAGGACCACTGGTTCTTAACCTGCTGGATTATCTTTTAACAGGATTGGTAACTGTGGTAGCGGTCATCGGGATTTTTGCGATCATCAGCAAAACCATCTATCAAAAGAAGGACACAAGCAAGGTGATTCGTTTCGGCTCCCTTTGGCTCGTTGTGAGTGGCTGGATTGGTCTTTCACTGTTGATCAATCTGCTGACCCCAAACTGGTGGCTCCTGACGATCGCATTTCCTTTTGATGTAGTATTGGTTGGCAGTTTGCTGGTAGCGGCGATCGTTTTTGTTGTATCACGCAAAGAAAAAGCTTTTTATCCGATCGTTTTTCTACTGGGGGTATTTGTGTTGCTTGGTTGCCTACAAAAAGCCATGGCATTTTATCACATTGGGGATCCATCGTGGATGACCGGAGGACTTTTGACACTGCTCGTTGTAGGGTTTCTTATTTTTCTCTGGTGGACCCGTCGAGTGATGAAAAAGCAATAAGCAAAGCCAGAAACAAGTGTGTTGCTTGTTTCTGGCTTTTTTACATGGACAAAAGCATTATCCTGAGGAATCTTTCTGCTTCATGCTACACTTAAAAAAGAAACGGAGGGAAATCAAGATGTTGACAACAGATCGGTTCTTTCACGGCCACGACAAGCAGACCGCTTTTTTTGAAGGCTGGTACCATAAGCACCAAATTGGTGAAGAAGTCTATGCTTTTATTCCTGGTCTTTCGATTCAAGAAGACGGTACCAAAGAAGTGTTCATTCAAGTGATCAATCATGAGGGCGCGCATTACTTCTCCTTTCCAGAAACTGATTTTCAGGTTTCAGAAGAGGAGCGAAAAGTAACGATTGGTGACAATATCTTTAGTGAAGCAGGCATTCAAGTTTCTTTAAAAAATAACGATCTCCAAGTACAAGGAGCAGTAAAATATAACGACCACAAACCGATTCAGCGGACACGTTATGCGCCGAGTATCATGGGGCCTTTTTCGTACCTGTCATTTATGGAGTGCTACCACGGTGTCTTGAGCATGAGTCATACCTTAGAAGGTACGCTGTACTGGAACGAAGAACCAATCGATTTCACGAACGGGATCGGTTATTTGGAAAAAGACTGGGGTACCTCCTTTCCAGCAGCTTATATCTGGGTTCAGTGCAACAGTTTTGATGCACCAGATGTACGGTTCTTTTTCTCCGCAGCCGACATTCCCTTTGCTGGTTTTGCTTTTTTGGGAACGATTTGTGTTCTGCAAGTCGGCAGCCAAGAATATCGTTTTGCTACTTATCATGGTGCAAAGATTCATGATGTCAAACGTACGGAAGACCGTTTAGTGATCCATCTCAAACAAAAACAGTGGCTGCTGACGATCGAAGTGTTGACGAAAGAAGGCCATTCGTTGTTAGCACCTTCTATTGGGCAAATGAATCGGATCATTCGCGAAAGCGCCAGTACGGAAATTGCCTTGACCCTTTTAGAAAATGGGCAGGAGATCTTGCGGCAGACAGGAACGTCGGCTGGTTTTGAAGAAGTAGCGAATCTGCGAGGATTTCACTATTAAAAAAAGGCGGGAAAAAAGCAGAAAAATTCGTTTCTTTTGATATACTAGTAGATAGTTACTGCGAAAACACGTATCTTTGGAGGGAAACGGATGGAAAAAATAACGAATGAGACACTGTTTGAACTGAAAACGATTGCGCAGCCTGCAGTGGGGCAAAATCAGGTTTTTTACTTGGAAACGGCAGTCAACCAAGAGACTAATACGTATGATTCAGCGATTTATAGTATTGACCCAAAGACCAACGAACGGCGTGAGTGGGGCACCGAAGCGACGACCCACAACAACCTAAAGGTCTCGCCAGATGAGCAAAGGCTCAGTTTTGTGACGACCGATCCAAAGAAAGGTGAAAGTACGTTATGGACGATGCCAGTGTCCGGAGGCAAGCCCCAAGCACTTGTCACTGAGAAGGGTCTGGGGGACTATTTTTGGAAGCAAGACGCAACGGCGGTCTATTATAAGCTGGCACAAGAAGAGCCGGTCTCAGAGAATCAAGACGACACAGAAAAGACGGACAAGCAAAAGGAATTTCCAGAAGTAAAAGCTACTACGAAAGTCAATTATTTGGCGGATGGCGTCGGATTTTTAAAAGAAAAAAAACATTCGATCGTCAAAAAAACGATCGCGACACAAGAAACGGAACTGATTTTTGAGCATGATTCTCCCTTTGTTTTTTCTGGCATCGCGGATGATCAGAAGACGTTGTTCCTCACCTTTGACAAAGAGGAAGAAGATGAATGGGACTATGGCTCGAAGGTTTGTCTCCTTGATAGCCAGACGAAAAAGACAGAAAGTTTAGAAAACATCCTGCCAGAAGGAACCTACACTTTTGCTGCTGTGCGCAATGATCAGCTGTTACTATTAGGCAATGATCTCTCTTACGGATTTGTGACCTTGGATGATTTGTTTTTGATCGACTTAAAAACGAAAGCAGTCAAAAATCTTTCCAAGGAGTTAGATGTTGCCTTTGGCAATGCGATCATCAGTGATTTTCAACAAAAAAATCGTGGCGTAGCGATCACCTGGTTGACGGATGACACATTCCTTGTACCCGTAACAGAACATGGCAAGCTACAATTGTACCGTGCCACGACCCAAGGAGAATGGACCAAACTACTTGATGAAAAAATGGATATCCTCGATGCGGCGATCTATTCAGAAGCCAAACTTGCTGTTGCTTATGCGACGCCAACGATCCCTAGTCGCTTAGCGTTGATTGACTTAACAAGTGGCGAAGTAACCGATCTCTATGATCCTAACCAAGCAGTTATGTCACAATTAACGATCAGTAAACCCGAAGCGTTTTGGTACGAAGGAGCAGATGGCTGGCAAATTCAAGGCTGGTATTTGCCTCCGACCGAAACAAAGGAAAATCATCCAGCGATTTTGTACATTCATGGCGGTCCGCAGGTCTGTTATGGGGAAACATTTTTCCAGGAGATGCAAGTCCATGCCGCTAATGGCTATGGGGTCATCTTGTTGAACCCTCGTGGCGGGCAAGGATACGGTCAAACATTTGTCAAATCGATTTTAGGTGATTATGGCAATAAAGATTATCAAGACTTGCTGTTAGGGGTGGATGCCGTGATGGCAAACCATCCAGAAATCGATACGAACACCATCCATGTGGCTGGCGGCAGTTATGGTGGCTTTATGACCAACTGGATCATTGGCCATACCGATCGTTTTTGCGCGGCCGTTACGCAACGCTCGATCTCAAATTGGATCAGCTTTTATGGGACGAGTGACATTGGACCTGCCTTTGTCAAATTCCAATTGTTGCGGGAACTTGATGAGACCGAAGGACTTTGGAAGATGTCGCCTTTGGCCTATGCCAGCCAAGTCAAGACACCTACGCTAGTCCTCCATGGGGAAAATGATTTGCGATGTCCGCAAGAACAAGGACAGCAGTTTTACATGGCATTGCAACGTCAAGGCGTCGATACGAAGCTGATGCTGTTTCCCCAATCCTCTCATGGTTTATCACGCAATGGCTTGCCGAACCTGCGGATAGAACGCTTGCAGGCGATTAGTGAATGGCTTGCGTCACATGAGAACCAATCAGTAAATTAACCGAATGAAATCACCTGACAAAGAATCACGACTTGGGCTGCTTGAAAAGCCCAACCAGTGATTTCTTAAAGATCAGGTGATTTTTTTGCGGGATCAAAAGCTATAGGTTCCTGATATCTTGCCGCCAATGACAGCGACGGTTGAAAACAAATTCATATGACGTTTTCTTCACGTGTTAAATAACAAAAAGAAGAAATAGTTTTGCTTGCTTCCTGTGTTTTAGTGTGATATGATACAAAACGTAATCGTTACACTTTGAGTGTTCTTTTGGTGTGACGCAAGAGAAAGGAGCTGGTTATTATGAGAAACAATATTATTTTGGCATGTGTGGAGACAGGGGAAAGACTTTATTTGACCAATAAGAACCAGCGCAATACGCCGGAACGTTTAGAATTAAAAAAATATTCACCAAAGTTGCGGCGCAGAGCGATTTTTCGTGAAATCAAGAAATAGGAAGGAATATAACTGAATGGCAAAAAAATCAAAAATTGCAAAATACAACAAACAAGTACAACTCATCGAACAATACCGAGCAGTACGTCAAGAACTAAAAGCACAAGGAGATACCCAAGCATTGGCCAAACTACCGAAGGATTCGAATCCGACTCGTTTGAAGAAACGGGATATGATCGATGGTCGTCCGCGCGGCTACATGAATAAATTCGGCATGTCACGGATCAATTTCCGTAAGCATGCACATCTCGGAGAAATTCCCGGCGTTACAAAAGCAAGCTGGTAACAGAAAGGAGTCAATATGGAAAAAACGGACTTGTCTAGTGCGTATCGACGTTTAAAGAGCCCGAACATCAAAACAAGGAAACGCGCATTAAAGATCATTCATGAATTTAAGCGAAATAAACGAAAAAATGCATTGCAGCTGCGTGCATAATGAGAAAGTGAAAGAAAGTTGGAAATGACATGGCAGTACCTGCAAGAAAAACATCAAAAGCAAAAAAGAATAAGCGCCGGACCCACTATGGCGTCAAAGCACCAGCGATTTCGTTTGATGGGACAACAGGAACCTTCAAGCGCAGCCACCATGTATCATTAGCAGAATATAAAGCGCAGCACCCAATCGAAAAGAATTAACGCCGTCTTATGACGCCGTCCAGAAAGCAGGGGGAAAATGGAGATCATCTATCCGTCATTGATTGAAGAAGCCTATCGTCACAGTAAAAAATTTCATCCAGAGATCACCAAAGAGGCAATCTATCGCCATTTTTACGAAGCAGGCTTGATTAAAGAAAACGGCGATCCGACGGAAAAAGCCTTGTCAGAAGGGGTCGTTAAAGATTATACTGAGGACTGGGATCTTACCTTTGAAGAATTTTTGATGATCTACCCCGTGTTTCGTTCCTTTGACTCAAAGCATTTCAAGAAGATCGAGCATTTTTGGGAAATGGATTTGGCTTTGCAAGAACAAATTCTTGCCCAATGGGAGCAAGAAACCTTCACAGAGGAAGAGATCATCGACCTAACTGCTTTTTTTGAAGAGCGATTACCTTCTAAAAAGGAACAGTGAATGAACCATGAAAGGCGTACATGTGATGAAAAAGACGATCCAGCCATTTTTAAAACTTCTAAAGCCCTATGATTATCTGCTGTTTGTTCTGTTAGTTGTCGGCTCTTTTTTACCACTTTTTCTATTTGAAGCACAAGCTCAAAGTGATACCGGCGATCGGTATGCAATCGTGCGGATCAATGGAGAAGAGGTTGACCGTTTTAACTTAGAAGAAATCGATGCGATGGAAAAAACCTACTATCCAGCAGAAGGTCAGTACAATATCGTCGAGATCAAAGATGGCGCGATCCGAGTTCGTGAAGACAATAGTCCCGACCAGATTGCTGTCAAAACCAGCTGGATCTATCGCAATGGGCAGACGAGCATTTGCCTGCCTCATAAGCTGGTGATCGAGATCAAGCAAGCCGGTGCCTATGACTATTTAATTTATTAACAGAAAAAGGAAGCCAGCTGAACAATTCCTGTTCAGCTGGCTTTTTTATGAGGATGAGCAGAAGAAGCTGTCAAAACCGACAATCGACCAACGTGTAAGTCAGCCAGAAACAGCGTTTTTGATACAAGAAAAGCGCAGAATTCCAACCGTCAGAAGAAATGGGAACTATGGGTGGAAATAGCAATCTCTGTCCAATCGTTCACAAAAATTTCTGCCCAATCATCTAAAATAGTTGGGGAACTGCGGCTCTATTTGGTATACTTAGGCAAGTCAGTTCCTTTGAAGCTTCTTTTTCTAAGGACTATGAACGAGCGATGATACAAATATGACCAATTTTCGGAAGTGATAACTTTACTAGATGGGGGCTTAACGAAGATGGGAAATGAAACAATTTGGGAAAACACAGACAATTTTTATCTGTTATGTCAACCAATCATGCAGGTAGAATCGCTAAGTCAGCAAGAGGTGAACGGCTATGAGGTCTTGCTGCGCAGCGAGAAAAACAACCGCTTTCCGCAACAAGAATTCAGCGCAATGATTCAATCTGAAAGTGGCAACCAGCAGTTGATGGAGTGGTATGCCCAGGAGCTGCGACGGTTGTGCCAAGAAAAGCCGAAAACCCGCTTTAGTGTCAATATTCATCCACAACAGCTGCTGTGGCAGTCAACGTGGACCTTTTTTGATGGGATGACTGCTCACAAAGAGCAGTTGCAGATCGAATTAACAGAGCATCCTGTAAAAGGTCAGCATGATTCTTTTGATTTGTCTACTGCCCTTGCAAAAATCAAAGCCTATGGCTATGTGATCGCTGTCGATGACATCGGCTGTGGCCAAAATACCCTGTCATTGGTCTTTGCCAATCTTGAAAATGTGGATTGTTTGAAATTTTCACTACTGCCGTTTATTCAGCTCGATGAGGAGATCGGGTTTAGTTTCTTGACCTGTTGGTTGAAGGTCGCCAAAAAGTATCAGCTTGAGTTGATCGTTGAAGGCATCGAGACCCGCGATAAGATGGCGCAACTGCTTGAGATGGGGGTTCATTTACAACAAGGATATTTATGGTCTAAAGGAGAGCGATTGTGATGGAATGTTAGAACGAGGCGTGCTCTTGGCGTTTGGTTTGCCGCTGATGATTGCCAGTTTACTGGTGACCGCAGATGTTTTTGTACGAAGTGTGCAAAAAATATCGGTTTCTCGTCCATTTAAGTATTTTATTATTGGTATTCTGACGTTTACGCATTTGTATTTTATTCTTTCTTTCTCAATGAATTCAGTTGGGTTTATCTGTTATCAATACACAACTGCTTTTATTGCGAGTCATTTTTTCTATGGTGATCGTGGCAAGATCTTGATTTTGATAACGCCGTGTATGGTCGTGTTCTATTTACTGTTTGTCGGTTTTTCTGACATTGGCAAAGCCTTTTATTTACCACTATTAGGTGTCGGCGTCTTTGTCCTTGATTTTCTCTTATCAAAAATCAAGCCGCTGCGTCCGCAACAGCAATTTTATTTGATGTATTTTTTGACCTGTCTGATCTCACCGCGTTTTTCGATGTTGGTCCATCATACGACGACCTATGACTGGGAAGCGATGTTAGCAGTACTTGTTGGTTCTTTTGTGCTGTTGGGTGGCTTTATGTGGCTGCATCGGTTGATTGAAGGCGAAGAGTACCAAGTACTGGCAGAGTTGGCGAATAGTAAGATCGATGCGTTGACCGGCTGCTTCAACTATGGGACCTATAACCACGATCTGCTTCAAGCCGTTTCACAGAAAAAGACTGTGACGATCGCCATGATCGATCTCGATCACTTCAAAAAGGTCAACGACCGTTATGGTCATATCGCCGGAAATGAGCTATTGAGAACTTTCGCCTCACGGACGTCCACTTTTTTAGATGCGCATTTTGCCGAGACCTTTTCCTTTTATCGTTATGGCGGCGAAGAGTTCTGTGTCGTGATCGAAGGGGATGTCAAAGAACAGACCGTAGCTGCGATGACGACACTGTGTCAAACCATTTCTAGTAGTATGTTTCCTGTCGCTAATTTTGAAAAAGGGACGATGTCTTTGTCTTGCGGCGTTGAAGCGAGCACCGTTTGTCATGGGGATATCTTGGCAGCCGTTGAAAGAGCCGATCAAGCACTCTATCTCGCAAAACAAAGTGGTCGAAACCGGGTGTGCACCTTGCCTGAGACGTAAAAAAATAATGGAAAAATAATTTGCACAAATTCACAAAGAATTAAATGTTTATGCACAAAAAGTTAGTAATAATAAAGAAATAATGTTATTTATTTATAAAATATACATTTTGATTATTTTATTTATCTTGAGAATCTTCGCATATTAACAAAAAGATTGAAACTATGTATAATTTCTGGTAAATTATTCTAAATCAAGAGTGATAAAAACTGTCAATAATTAATAGTGATTCTTACTTGATGCTTTGTCCGCTTTTCCAATGAAATGTTTCTGGAATTGTCCCGTCGAATCAGCAAGTAAGGGTTCTTTTTTTTAGAAAGGAAGCACAGGAAATGGCAAATACGCTGGTTGTCAATACACTCGCAAATTTAGGCGCAATTATCATCAATATTTATTTGTTATTCAAAATCAGTGACGGATTCGTTGGCCAAGGGACGTTCAAAGCGAAACAGATCGCAGCGGCGATTGCTTGTGAAACCGTGGTGGGGATGCTGATGATGAATTTCTCTTATGTCGTATACGAAACGCGATTTGACCTGCGCTTTTTGCTTTACGCTTTTTCCATGAAATATCTGGGGTGGAAGGTGACCGTACCGACGATGGTCAATCTAGCGTTAGGGCGTTTCTTGTTTGAAGTATCAAAATCGTCTTGGTTGAACTTATATCTTACGTTTTTTTTGATAGTGACACTGACATTTCTGCATGCTTGGGCCAAACGGCGATTTACTGACAAACAAGAGTTATTCCTATCAATTACCTACTTGATCGCTATCTCCTTTCTTTTTGGTTTTTATCTGACGGGCGATATTCAAAAAACGACCCTAATTTATATAGTTTATGGCATTCTCGCCTATACGTTGGCGTTTTTCCTTTACTCGATAGTAAATGATATGCAGCGCATTTTGGCATTGGTCAAAATCGATGATCTTACGCAGTTGAACAACTTCCGTAAATTTCAAGATGACCGCCAACGCCTAGACACGACCGAGGTGGACTTATCGATCGCTTTGATCGATATCGATCATTTCAAAAATTACAATGACCGTTACGGACACCGTGCTGGGGATGTGATTTTGCAAGAAATCGCTCGTATTTTTTCGACCTACTGTACGGCGAGCAACCCGGTCTATCGCATCGGTGGGGAAGAGTTTGCGATCTTGATCCAAGGAGACGCACAGGCTGCTGCTGATCTCCTCGAAAAAATCCAAAAGCGCATCCGTTACCAAGAGATCATCTTGGATGCAGGCGATTCGGTCAGCATCACGTTGTCGATTGGGATCGCACAACGGCAAAAGGGCGAGTTGCTACAGCAAACACAAGAACGAGCCGATCAAGCATTGTATCGAGCCAAGCGCAGCGGTCGCGACCAACTCTGTCTTTACTGACGGGGTTGGCTTCTTTTCTTTTTTATTTTCAAAAATACTACCTTAAATGAGGAGCGCATATGGAAAATAGTTTAATCATGATTCCTTCGCTAGAACCTGACCACAAACTGCTGGCTCTGGTGGAGAAAATTCGTTTGCATAACCAGCACCTGCCGATTTTGGTCGTGGATGATGGCAGTGGGGTAGCTTATCAGCCTGTCTTTTCGGCATTGGCACAGCAGTTTGGTTGTCAGGTTTTGACCCATCCAAAGAATCTTGGAAAAGGCGCAGCCATCAAAACCGCTCTCACTGAAGTGCTGACAAACCAGCCAGCTGTTGAATTTATGGTGACCATTGATTCGGATGGGCAGCATGAGTATACCGATATGATGGCTTGCTTAGCAAAGGCCCAAGCCCATCCCGACAGTATTATTTTAGGGACCCGATCCTTTGGCAAAGAAGTGCCCTTGCGGAGTAAGTTCGGCAACATTTTGACCCGAAATATCCTACGTTTAGCGACTGGTCTTGCCATCGAGGATTCGCAGACGGGCTTAAGGGTTTTCCCTCGGAAATTCATGACAGATTTGTTGGCGATCTCAGGTGAGCGCTTTGAATATGAAACGCGGATGCTGATCGAAGCCCAGAAACGGGGGTGGCCGATTCTCTCGCAACCGATCGCCACTATCTATATTGAAGAAAATGCCTCTTCCCATTTTCGGGTCTTGGCAGATTCCGTCGCTATCTATAGCGTCTTTTTGAAGTATTTGTTTTCATCTGTGGTCTCCTTCTTTGTCGATGTGATTGCCTATGCGTTATTGATCCATTTCTTGTCTGTCATCGATCTGTCCTCCATCGTGATCGCTTCGTTGGGTGCCCGCTTGATTTCGGCGATCGTCAATTACTACATCAATCGCGAGCTTGTTTTTGGTCAACGGACAAAGAACAGTATGCTGCAGTATTTTTTATTAGTGATCGTACAGATTTTGCTGTCCTCTTTCCTCGTCTACCTGATCTATTTGATCCTGCCGATCGGGGATTCTGTGTTGTTAAAAATAGGCGTCGATTGCCTGCTCTTTTTCTTTAGTTACCATGTGCAAAAAAATGTCATCTTTAAGGAGTGATTGAGGTGGAACAAAAACGTTTGCCTTGGGCGAAAAAAGTCGTTTACTTTCTGGCGTTTGTCTTTTCGCTGATCTATTTATCATGGCGGGGGCTGTATACATTGCCATGGCACGAGTCTTGGTTTGCCCTGCTGTTTGGTTTGCTGCTTTGGGGCAGTGAGATCGTATCGAACTTTACGGGCTTGCTGTTGATTTGGAACAAAAACAAAGCAAAGCCTTTTGAAAAACCGATCGTGCCAGAAGCCGACTATCCAGCGATCGATGTGTTGATTGCTACCCATAATGAAGAAGTGCCGCTTTTATTAAAAACAGTCAATGCGGCAGTTCATATGAAATACCCCGATCCCAAAAAAGTTCACATCTACTTGTCAGATGACACCAACCGTCCAGAGGTCAAAGCACTGGCAGATAAATTTGGCATCGGCTATATCGGATTGACAGGCAATCAGCATGCCAAGTCAGGCAATCTCAATCATGCATTGTCAAAAACCAATTCGCCGCTAGTGGCGACCTTTGATGCAGATATGATCCCTTACTCAGATTTTTTGCTGGAAACAGTGCCATATTTTGTGGCAAATCAGCAGGAACGCCGCAAAGATCAGACCATCAAACCGTTGGGCTTTGTCCAAACACCGCAAAGCTTTTACAATGCGGATCTTTTTCAGTACAATCTTTTTTCAGAAGCGGCGATCCCTAACGAGCAGGACTTCTTTTCCAGAGAAGTCAATGTTTTGAACAACGCCCATGATACAGCTATTTATACAGGATCCAATACGGTGATCGCACGAGAAGCGATCGAAGCCGCTGGCGGATTTCCGACGGACACGATCACGGAGGATTTTGAATTAGGCGCCTTGATCAATTGCCAAGGTTATCGCAGTTTATCAACACTGCAGCCCATGGCCAGCGGTCTGTCTCCCATTGATATCCCAAGTGCCTTAAAGCAGCGGATTCGCTGGGGAAGAGGAGTGGTCCAAAGTGTCCACAATCTCCATCTTTTTAAGAACAAGACGTTGTCTTTGGCGCAAAAAATGGTTTTCTTAAACAGTTATTTGTATTGGTGGTCGTTTTTACGTCGGTTGCTGTTTATTTTCGCGCCGATTTTGTACACCGTCTTTAATGTAAGGGTCGTAGAGACCAACTTTTGGGTCTTGCTACTGTTTTGGCTGCCAAGCTATACGTTCTTGCATTTGGCGATGCAGGATTTGAGCAGTGATATTCGAACGCAGCGCTGGGGCGAGATCCAGGAAACGATTTTTGCACCTTACCTAGTGATTCCTGTCTTTTTACAAGCCATTGGCATCAAAGAGACCCGTTTCAAAGTGACCAATAAAGCAGCAACTCAGTCTAAAAAAGACTTGTTGTTTGTGGTGCCGCATTTGTTGCTGTTGATTTTGACGATTATCGGCTTAGTGAAGTTTAATTACGGCAAATTCGGTTCAGAGATTTTCTATGGCAGCGTGTTGACCTTCTGGCTGCTGACCCATTTCTTTAACTTAACCTTTGCGGTCTTATTTTATCTCGGTCGCCCGATTTACCGAACGACGGAACGGTTCAGAGCCCATTATCCTGTTGAAGTTTCCGACCAAGACGCCAGCTATTCTTTGATGACAGAAAATATCTCAGAAAACGGCTTGTCCTTCGTTTCTGACGTTCCTCTTTATTTTCCGCCAGATGCGCAGCTGACGTTTAAAATCACCCGTAACGGCTACCAAGCAGAGATGACGGGAAACGTCGTCCGCGTCTTTTCAGGCAAGGATCGCTGGGTCTATGGGGTTGCTTTACACCAATTATCAGAAAAAGACTACTTGGCTTATTTGCAGATCATTTATGATGGCTTCAATCAAAGCCTGCCAGTTCTGCGTGACCCGTGGATGACCTTCTTTGACAGTCTTTTTGAAAATCTCGGTAAGCATCTGCTGCAAGCCAAACAAAAGCCATTGCCGCCTCAACGAGTGCCCATACTGACCATTGATCAAAAATGGAACTTTGATGAAGGAACCTTTGCGGTCACAACGTTTGGTTTTGACCAGCTCACGTTGGTAAAAACAGAAGAAGTCGAGATGCCTGCCCGTCTAACCTTGCCGATCAGTAATCTTGTGCTTCACGCTGAAAAAGCAACGCTTCAACCAACAGAAAATCAAGTGATTTATCAAGTAAGCAATCTTTCCGAGCTGCGTTTTACAGCAGCCTTTCAAGAATGGGTAGACAGCTTGCTGAGAAAGGAGGAAGATGATGATCGAGATCCTGCTGCGATTTAGTCTTTTTGGTTTATCATTAGCTGGCTATGCCTATCTTTTTGTACGAGTTTGCCATTTTCCCAAACACATCAGCTGGATCGCTGCTTGCTGTTTGCCGATCCTCGTTCTTTCCTTTGTCGCATATGGTCCAAAAGGATGGTTGATTCGGGGGGCATGGGTTTTATTTGGTCTTGGCTTACTATTATGCGTTTGGCGTTTTTGGCAGGAGCGCCATCAGGTGCGTTGGGGCTTACAAGAGCCCATCATGCTGTGGTTTTACGGCTATTTTACTTTGTTCGTTTTAACCTTGCTTCACAGTCATTTGACCCACTATGACAACTTCTCCCATTGGGCGACGATCGTTAAATTCCTTTATACGCAGGGACAATTGCCAACGGCAGCCGATGCCATCATCAGTTTTACTTCCTATCCTTTAGGCAGCTCGCTATTTGTTACTTATACAGCAATCATCGTTGGCTATCATGAGAATGTCTTGCTGATTGGTCAATTGATTTTGATTTTCTGTAGTCTGTATAGTTTTTTTGCGATTATTCGTGATCCGAAAAGAAAGCTGGCTTTTGTCCTGATCTTCACCAACATGGCCGTTTTCAATTATTTTAATATTGCGATTCGAATGAATAATTTGTTAGTAGACTTTATCCTGCCAGTGTTGACTTTAGCTGGCATCGCTGGCTTATTCGCTTTAAAAGGCAAAGTACTACCGTCGATCGGTTTCTTTCTTTTGATTGGCGCCTCTCTTGATTTGGTCAAAAATAGCGCCGTCTTTTTTCTGCTGATTTTAGGTGGCTATTTACTAGTCTGCTTGTGGCAGGCATCAGTTCGTTGGCGGCAACGGCTGGGCATGATGATTGTAGGATTAGCTGCCATTGGGCTATCTGTCCTGCCGGCGATTCTTTGGAACCTGCATGTCAAAGCGAATTTTCCTAAATCGAAGCATGAAGTCAGCGTGACCGCTTATAAACAGATTTTTGGCGAAAAGGATTCTCAGATACTGCAGCAGATAACGGATGTTTTTGTCAAAACGATCACGGCTGTTGCGACGATCTCCACGCAAGGGATTCTCTTGATCCAGGTCATCCTTTTGGGCAGTTGGCTATTTGTCCGATTTATCATGAAAAAACGCAATCCATTTTTAAAAGAACTGCTGTTGATCGATGGTATCATTGTGGGGTATTATTTAGGAATCTATGCCATGTTCTTGTTCTCGATGCCCACTGATGAAGCACTGTCTTTGGCAGGGTTCGATCGCTATGCCTCAAGCATCGTGATTTTAGCACTTGGCTTAATGACCTTTTTCATGGTCCGAGGCATTGATCATTTGTATCATGAACAAGCAATCGACCGGCGAAACTACCGTAGCTTTGCCAGTTTGACCACAAAAAAAATCTATCAATACAGCACCTTGATTCTGTTATTTTTTGCGACATTGCTGATCCTTTCAGAAAATAATGGCATGCGTTATACCAATCGTGAATATGCTGCTTCGATTCCAGCACAAGTTTCAGCCGTTACTGGCGATCACTTTGACCTAAACCAGAAAAAATATTTGGTGGTCAGTACTAACAAAGAAGCAGTAGATAGCTACTTAGTTGGCTATGTCGGCAAATATTACTTGTTTTCACCCAATGTCGATGGGCGAGAGAATTTCCTCTTATCCGATGCAGATTTTCGCACGCTATTAAAGCAATACGATGAAGTCGTCGTCTTAGAAGAGCACTATACCTTTAATGCCATGACGAAGAAGCTAACAGGCAAGACCTTTGCCCCAGGCGTTTATTCGGTGGCGGAGGTGTTGGGGCGTTAAATGAAGATTATACACAAAAAAGCCGATCCTACTCTAGAGAGGATCGGCTTTTGTGGTGTCTGAAGGTTGATTTATAAGGAATGAGCATCAATAAAAGGAACGGCTGACATGCGTATAGGCCCTAAAAAGTTAAACTTTTGCGGTCGTACTTTCTACACATGGTAGTAAGTGCTTTTTTAATAAGAACCAGTCCTACCGTCCATTCTCCGTCTGGCGATAATCACTAGGTGAAATGCCGACTTTTTTCTTGAATAAACGGCTGAAATAGGCGGTGTTTTCGATGCCGATCGCCAATGAGATCTCTTTGATGGAAAGCCGAGAATAGCGCAAAAGGTCTTTCGAATAAGAGATGCGTTTGCTGATCTGGTACTCGATGGGGGGCAAGCCCATATATTTGGAAAACTCCTTGACGATTTGATACTTATTGATATGATACCTTTCCTCCAAAGATTCCAAGGTGATCCCTTGACGGAAATCTTCTTCTAGCTGGTCACGAATCTGCAAAATATAAGGCGGGATTTCACTATCCGAAAAGTCGAGATGATATTTTTGCAGGAGCAGCTCATTGAGCAGCTGATGGATCAAAACAGAGCTTTGGAAGGCAGTTTTCGCATTTGGTTCTGGCTGTAACATCAATAAATCTTGTAAGACCAAATGGATCGGATTTTGACGGCTGCTGGCAGGATTGGTGTGAAAAACTGGACTGCCATTTTTGAGGAATTCCTCATAAAACGCTGCGACGTTGGCGCCATATAGATGGATCCAGTCCATTTCCCAGGGCTCTTGACTAACGGTACGGTAGTACTGATAGTCTAGACAGTCGATAAAAAACACATCACCTGCTTTCAATTGATAGCTTTTTCCTTTGTAGCGCAATTCACCGCAGCCGGACAATGTATACTTGATCAAATAAGAAGGCAGGTTCTCTCGTTCTGTAAAGTAAGGTTTGCTGGCTTTGAAATAGCCGATTTCTTGAATGTAATAGAAAAGTTCACGCTGCTTTTGGGTTGAAGTATTGATGTAACGCAGTGAATCAGTTGACCATGAGTGGTTGGCTTTTTCCCAGTAATCCATCGGATCCTCCTTTTTACCAAGATTGTGCAAGTCTTTATCAAAATTGTGTGATGAAACTCGTTGATTGTCAAGCTAAAATTGAGTCAACAAGAATGAATCAGTGAATTGTAATCGATTTATTTTTAAACAAGATAATGAAAGGTGGAGACCAGTGAACACATTTATCGCAATCGATATCGGTGCATCAAGCGGTCGTCTGATGCTGAGCCGTTGGGAAAATGAGCAGATCACTTTAGAAGAGATCCATCGCTTTAATAACGGCTTTCGTCCTCATGAAGGCTTTGACCGTTGGGCGATCGATTATTTGATCCAAGAGATTTTAGTAGGACTGCAAAAAGTGAAACAAGCAGGTATCAATGACTGCTTCGTCGGAATCGACACCTGGGCAGTGGATTACTGTTTGATCGATCAAGCAGGCGAACGTTTAGGCGACCCAGTCGCTTATCGAGATAGTCGCACCAATGATGCGATCGCAGCTTTTGGTCAGCGCTATTCTTTGCAAAAACTGTATGAGAAAACAGGCATTCAGCTGCAACCCTTCAACACGATTTTTCAGTTAGCCGCAGAAGAAGCGCAACTGCTGCAAAAAGCCGACAAGCTACTGCTGATTCCAGACTACTTGGGCTACGTTTTTACTGGCAAGATGGTCACGGAAAAAACCAATGCCTCGACGATGCAGCTTCTAAATGCCAACATCCAAACATGGGATGCAGAATTGTTAGCTGAGATCGGCGTAACAGAAGGCCTATTCCCACCATTGGTTGATGCTGGAACGGTTTTAGGCGCACTGCAAACACAGAAGTTTCCAGCCTATGATTTGCCACAAGCGACCTTTGTCACTGTCGCTAGTCATGATACGGCATCAGCGATCATCGGTACACCTGGAGAGGGGGCAGATTGGGGCTACATCAGCAGCGGGACTTGGTCATTGCTGGGGATCGAAACCAAAGTACCCAATGTTTCCCTTGCCGCCTTTGATGAAAATTATACGAACGAATGGGGTGCCCACAACACGATTCGCTTTTTAAAAAACATCATGGGCATGTGGCTGATCCAAGAAGTGGCTCGGCAGCAAGACTATCAGTATTCCTATGCAGAATTGGCGGAATTGGCGCAAGCAACACCTGCTTTTCAACAGTTTGTCGATGTCAATGATCCTCGTTTTTTGAATCCAGAAAACATGATTACTGAACTGCAAGCGTATTGTCGAGAAACCCAGCAGAAAGTTCCAGAAACCGCAGGGGAACTGGCTCGCTGTGTGTATGATAACTTAGCGCTTTGTTATGCCAGTGAATTACAAAAACTGGAACAGCTGACAGGTACGACGAGCAAGCTGCAAAAACTGCATATCGTGGGGGGCGGTTCCAACAATCGCTTTTTAAATCAACTGACGGCTGATGCTGCGCAGCTGACGATCGAAGCTGGCCCAAGTGAAGCAACGGCGATCGGTAATCTTTTAATGCAGATGATGAGTGCTGGCATCTTCACGTCGCTGGCTGAAGCACGCCGTGCGGTCAAACACTCATTTCCTTGCAGTGTTCATGAACCACAGCCTTTTGATCACAAGATTTTAAGCAACTATCAACGTTTTATAGAAGGAGTAGGAAAAAAATGACAACGATTCAACAGCGTTATGAAGAAGCTAAGACAGCATATGCCAAATTAGGCGTCGACACGGATGCGGTTTTGAAAAAATTAGCCGATGTGAAAATCTCGATGCATGTTTGGCAAGGGGACGATGTCCAAGGATTTTTGAGTGATGAAGCATTATCTGGTGGGATCTCTGTAACGGGGAATTATCCTGGTGCTGCCCATACCCCAGAGGAGTTGCGCCAAGATTTAGAAAAAGCCTACTCTTTGATTCCTGGAAAACACAAATTGAACCTTCACGCCATCTATTTAGACACCGAGGAAGCAGTGGATCTAAATGAATTGGAGCCGAAGCATTTTGAAAAATGGGTTGCTTGGGCGAAAGAACAAGGCTTAGGTTTAGACTTCAATCCAACCTTTTTCTCACATCCCATGTTCAAAGATGGCTTTACCCTTGCTTCACCAGATGAAGAAGTTCGTCAGTTCTGGATCGAACACGGCAAACGTTCTCGTCAAATCGCTGCTTATATGGGGAAAGAAACTGGGCAAGTCTGTGTCAATAATTTCTGGGTGCCAGATGGCTACAAAGACAACCCAATCGATCGTTTTACACCACGGGAACGCTTGATGACAGCATTAGATGAGATTTTTGATGAAGAATTGCCAGCGGAATACACGGTAGATGCCGTGGAAAGCAAGTTGTTTGGTCTTGGTGCCGAAGCCTACACCGTCGGCTCTCATGAATTTTATATGGGCTATGGCTTGACACGCGATAAATTGATTTGTTTGGATGCTGGACATTTCCATCCAACCGAAGTGATCTCCAATAAACTGTCTTCACTGGCACTATTTAGCAAAGGCATTTTGCTGCATGTCAGCCGTCCTGTACGCTGGGATAGTGATCATGTCGTGATCATGGACGATGAATTGCAAGAGATTGGTCGCGAATTGGTTCGCAATGACTTATTGCCAAAAACCAACATTGGGTTAGATTTCTTTGATGCGACGATCAATCGGGTCGCTGCGTGGGTGATCGGGACGCGCAATACTCAAAAAGCGTTGCTAAAAGCGATGCTAGAACCGATCGAAGAACTAAAAGCAATCGAATTGTCAGGTGATTTCACCACTCGTTTAGCCATGACGGAAGAATTAAAAGACTATCCGTATGCAGATGTTTGGAATTACTTCTGTGAAAGCCAAGGGGTACCAGCAGGTCTGGATTGGCTATCAGAAGTGAAAGCCTATGAAGAAACCGTCTTAAAAGCCAGAAAGTAGGAGAACGATGAAAAAGATTGATATTTTACAAGCGAATTTTGTACAAGAAATGATGGAAACGACAGCAAACCTTTACCGTTTAGGGTGGGATGAGCGCAACGGCGGCAATATTTCTTACTTATTAACAGAAGAAGAGATCTTGCCTTTCATCGATCCGCAAAGCGTCTTGCGGGAAATTCCCATGATTTTTGATGCCACGGCACTAGCTGGCAAGTACTTTATCGTGACAGGTTCAGGAAAATACTTTAAAAATGTAGCGGCACATCCAGCGGAAAACCTTGGTGTGATTCGAGTCAAAGAAGATGGGCAAACATTGGAATTGCTTTGGGGCTTGGAAAATGGTGCGGTGCCAACGAGTGAACTGCCAAGTCATTTCATGAGTCATATTGCTCGCTTGTCGGTCGATCCAGAAAACCGAATCATCATGCATAACCACGCATCGCATCTTTTAGCCATGAGTTTTACCCATGAGTTGGATGAACGCAGTTTCACGCGGACCTTGTGGCAAATGTGTACGGAGTGCTTGGTGGTCTTCCCAGAAGGCGTCTCCATCATTCCTTGGATGGTCCCAGGAACGAATGAGATCGGCGAAGCAACGGCTGCTAAAATGAAAGAGACCCGTTTGGTTCTTTGGCCGCAACATGGGATCTATGGTGCTGGCAAAGATATGGACGAAGTCTTTGGCTTGATTGAAACGGCAGAGAAAGCTGCGGAAGTGTACACCTATGTCAAAGCGCAAGGCCCAATTTTACAAACCATTACAGATGAAAATCTGAAAAAACTGGCTGACGCTTTCAAAGTCACTCCCCGAGCAGGCTATCTTGAGGTATAATCAATGGTAGAAGAATAGAAAAGGCTTTCAGTCTTTTCTATTTAAAATATATTGTGAATAAACAAACAAATGGAGGTAGGAAGAATGGCAAATAGAATGATTTTGAATGAAACATCGTATTTTGGAAAAGGAGCGATCGAGAACGTACCGACCGAATTCAAGGCACGAGGGTTTAAAAAAGCGGCAGTGATCACCGACAAAGATTTGGTGAAATTTGAAGTTGCGACCAAAGTGACGAAATTATTAGATGAAGCAGGTGTCGATTATGCGTTATATGATGGGATTGTGCCGAACCCAACGATCCAAAATGTCAAAGACGGCTTAGCGTTTGTCCAAGAAGCCCAAGCCGATTGTATCATTGCGATTGGCGGTGGTTCACCGATCGATACGGCAAAAGCGATCGCGATCATTGCTACGAATCCTGAATTTTCCGATGTGATTAGTT
Organism: Enterococcus sp. 5B3_DIV0040; assembly: GCF_002140755.1. NCBI lineage: Bacteria > Bacillati > Bacillota > Bacilli > Lactobacillales > Enterococcaceae > Enterococcus > Enterococcus sp. 5B3_DIV0040. The sequence goes on along the minus strand of NZ_NGLC01000001.1, from coordinate 2,413,353 downwards.
TGGAAGGCGTGGCAGACACGAAAAATCCATGCTTGCCGATTTTAGCGGTACCGACAACTTCTGGGACTGCAGCCGAAGTAACGATCAACTATGTGATTACAGATGAAGACAATCATCGGAAATTTGTTTGTGTAGATCCTCACGATATTCCTCTGGTAGCCTTTGTGGACAGCGATATGATGATGGGGATGCCTAAGAGCTTGGCAGCCGCAACGGGAATGGATGCCATGACCCACGCCATCGAAGGCTTCATCACCAAAGGCGCTTGGGAAATGACTGATATGCTGCACATCAAAGCAATTGAGATCATCGGCCGCTCATTGCGAGATTCCGTGAATGGCGATCAAGCAGGACGAGAAGCGATGGCGTTAGGACAATACATTGCCGGTATGGGCTTTTCAAACGTCGGCTTGGGCTTAGTCCACGGCATGGCCCATCCATTGTCCGCTTGGTACAACATTCCTCACGGAGTAGCGTGCGCGTCCTTGTTGCCAACCATCATGAAATACAACAAAGACTTTACGGGTGAAAAATACCGTGAGATCGCGATCGTTTTAGGCATTGAAGGGGCAGAAACGATGTCACTTGAAGACGTCCGCGATGCTGCTTGCCAAGCAATCGATCAGTTAAGCAAAGATGTGGGCATTCCAGCGACCATTTCTGAATTAGGCGTCAAAGAAGAAGATATCCCAGCCATCGCCAAAGATGCCTTGAACGATGTCTGCACACCAGGCAACCCGCGGGATACGACTTTAGAAGAAATTATTGAGCTTTATCGTTCGTTGATGTAATCTTGTTAAAGGTACGAAATTCGAAGAAATGAAAGATGCTTCTGCAAGTTTCCCTTAACAACGATCTGCTGATCAGTTGCTGTTTTATTCTGAAGACTTCAGTAAAATTGCGAGGCAAAGCGTTAGATTTTTGAAGAAATCGTTGTGCCCATATACTAGTAATCAAATCAAAAAAAGTGATCATTAGAGTTGGTTCTCTAATGGTCACTTTTTTGCTGTACGCAAGATCACAGCGTACCGATCGCTTCAAAATCATCACCTATCAAGAGCTGAGAGTTTCAGAATTGGTTAGTCAGCCACCCAATCATCTCTCGATAGCACTCATCAGCGATCACATTTGGTGTCCGATCAAAGTCATGCTGATCTAAGTCGAGCCAAAGTGTTTTGGTATGGGGGACTTGTGCAGCGAAAGCTTCGGATGCGCTGAAGGGAACATCTGGATCTTTTTTGCAATGAACGACAAAGCAAGGAGGAAAGTCTTGGTAAGCGGCAGCAGGAATCGCCAAGGCTGCTAGCTGTTCCCGATTCCCTAAATAACGCTGCCAGTTGCCATATTGACGGGCGGAAAGGTACAAAGGGAATCGTTTTTCTAACGTGCCGTGGGTGATGGGTTGGCTTTCGATCATGGCTTCAGCGACGAATGGTGGGACTTTCGGAAATTGTGTGTAAAAGCGTGCCGGCTGCAAAAATTCTTTACAAAACAACTCTTGGTAACCGTAAAATCGGATCAAGCCCTTTTGCTCCGAGTGCTTTGTGCGTGCGGTCAGTAAGGTCGCTAAAAAACCGCCGGCGGAGCGACCGAACAAAACGTACTCATTTGTACCAACGCCGCTGAACTGCCAGCCTTCGTCCAAAAACCACTCCACTACCTTTTTTGCATGAAGGTAGATATCGTGTAGCGCTACTTCGGGAGCCAGTGGATAATCGAACAGGTAAAGGCTAACACCGGCAGCCAGCAATTGGTGGACATAATCCTGCGGAAGGTCTTCTCGCTGACCATAGAGGAAGCCACCACCATGAAAATACAAAAGGCTGATCCGAGGCTGCGCTGCTTTTAGGATCGTCACTTCTAACGGCAAAGTGCCGTAGGTGTCAAATTGGATTTTTTCTGTTTGCGCAAAGGCATTTTTAGGATAAACCATTGTTTTCTTCCTTTCTCTTCTTCGATAGTATAAGGAAGAGTATAGGAGAAGGAAGCGGTTTAAAAAACAGCGTTATGACTAAAAATAGAAACGGTTTTGTCGAAAGTGAACAATGATGTCCTTCAGTAACACGCTTACAATAACCGTATAAATCAAAGGAGGCAGAACAATGGAGTTGAAAAAAGAAGTAGCGGCAATGATCGATGCACTATCTCAGATTGGGAGTGATCCCACTGGAGGAATGACTAGACTGCTTTATACCGATTCATGGAAAGAAGCGCAATCATTTGTAGAAAAACAATTAAAAGAAACTGGCTTAACGACGTCCTATGATGCAGTCGGCAATCTCTTCGGCAGATTGGAAGGCAGCCAGTATCCAGAAGAAACGATTCTTTCAGGGTCACATATCGATACCGTCGTCAACGGTGGCACATTAGACGGTCAATACGGGGTCGTTGCTGCTGCTTTAGCGATCAAGTATTTAAAAGAGACCTATGGGCAACCTTTACGCTCCTTGGAAGTCATCTCAATGGCAGAAGAAGAAGGCAGTCGTTTTCCAACCGTTTTTTGGGGAAGTAAAAACTTTGTCGGAGAGGCCAAAAAAGCCGATGTTGAAGCGATCGCAGATTTTGAAGGCAATCGCTTCGTGGCAGAGATGCAACGCCAAGGCTTTGATTTTCGCGACCCACAAGAACCGGTTCGATCAGACATCAAAGCCTTCGTGGAAATCCATATCGAACAAGGCAGTGTTTTAGAAAAAGAAAATTTGCAGATCGGTGTCGTCAATAGTATCGCTGGTCAAAAGCGCTACACCTTTGTTTTAAAAGGACAAGCCAATCATGCAGGAACCACACCGATGGGCTATCGCCAAGATGCTGTGTATGGTTTTGCCAAAATGTGTGCCGCAGTGATCGACCGTGGCTTAGAGCTTGGGGATCCATTAGTAGTGACATTCGGTAAAGTTGAGCCAAAACCGAATACGGTCAACGTGGTTCCTGGTGAAGTGTTGTTTACGATGGATTGTCGCCATACCGATGGGCAGCTATTGGATGCCTTTACTGCTGAAGCAGAACAGATCATTCAAGCGATCGCCAAAGAGCACGACCTGACAGTGGAGATGGATCTATGGATGGATGAACGCCCTGTGCCGATGGACGATACGATCGTTGCCATGGTGGAACAAGCAGTGAAGCAAACCGGCAAACGCTACAAAGTCATGCATAGTGGGGCGGGGCATGATTCCCAAATCATTGCACCACATTTTCCAACTGCGATGCTGTTTGTACCAAGTATTGATGGAATTAGCCACAACCCAGCCGAAGCAACGACTATCGAAGATTTAGTAGCTGGGGTTGAAGTTTTAGCAGCTTCCCTTTACGAGCTAGCATACAAAGAATAGAAAGCAGGGACACACATGGGATATAAAAATAATAATACGGGCTATTTAGATGGATTGCTGCAATCACGAGCAGTCATTAGAAAAAATAATTTTGCGATCTTGCCGCATGATGGGCTAGTGAATAATGTCATTCCAGGCTTCGAAAACTGTGAATGTTCGATACTCGGCTCACCAAAATTAGGGGCGTCTTTTGTCGATTACATCATTTCATTCAAAAAAGATGGCGCCAACCAATTGGGCTTCGGCGGTCCAGAGATCGAGAGTTTCTTGTATGTCATCTCGGGCAAACTGGAAGTAAGTGATGGCAAAGAAACCCATACATTGACGGACGGAGGCTATATCTATCTGCCTGCTGGAGAAAAACTGTATATGAAAAATCTCCAAGAAGAAGCGACAGAAGTGTTCTTGTATAAGAAACGTTACCAACCACTTGAAAATCACCAAGCCTACAAAGTAGTGGGGAATCTTTCAGAGTTGACACCGATCCAATACGAAGGGATGGCAGACGTCCTACTTTGGGATTTCCTGCCAAAAGAGCTGGGCTTTGACATGAATATCCATATCCTTTCCTTTGAACCAGGGGCAAGTCATGGCTACATTGAGACCCATTACCAAGAACATGGGGCGTACTTACTGTCAGGTAAAGGGATGTATAACTTAGATAATGAGTGGTTCCCAGTGGAAAAAGGCGACTACATTTTCATGAGTGCCTATGTACAGCAAGCGGCCTATGGTGTTGGCCGTGACGAACCATTGACCTATATTTATTCCAAAGATTGCAACCGCGATCCGGAAATTTAAAGGAGTTTAGAAGATGGAAGAAACGGTTATTGTACAGTCACAAGAGTTACAGCAATTGATCCAAAACAAATTAGCGGCTGCTGGTTTGTCTGAAGAGCACGCAGCCATCGTTGCAGAGCATTTGGTTTTTGCCGATGCCAGCGGGATCCACTCTCACGGGGCTGTGCGGGTAGACTATTACGCAGAGCGGATCGCTAAAGGTGGGATGAATCGCACTCCACAGATCACGTTTGAAGAGACTGGGCCGAGCAGCGGGATCGTTCACGGTCAAAATGGCGCAGGGCAGGTCGTCGTATTAGAAGCGACAAAGTATGCCATTGAGATGGCCAAACGCTCTGGGATCGCGGCGGTTGGTGTACGGAAAACGAGTCATAGTGGGGCGCTATCCTATTATGTCAAAAAAGCTGCAGAAGCTGACTTGATTGCATTATCTATGTGCCAATCGGATTCAATGGTGGTTCCTTTTGGCGGCAAAGAAAATTATTTTGGTACCAATCCGATTGCCTTTGCGGCACCGCGAAAGCATGCTGCGCCGGTGGTTTTTGATATGGCAACGACGGTCCAAGCGTGGGGCAAAATTTTAGATGCTCGTTCCAAAGATAAAGAGATTCCAGCAACATGGGCCGTTGATGCCCATGGCAAGCCAACGACAAATCCGCATCATGTTCATGGGTTATTGCCAATCTCAGGACCAAAAGGCTTTGGGTTGATGATGATGGTGGATATCTTGTCTGGAATGCTCCTTGGGCTGCCTTTTGGCAAGCATGTTTCCTCTATGTACAACGATCTGACGAAAGGCCGCGACTTAGGGCAATTTATTTTGCTGATCGATCCGCAACGATTTACAGATTTAGAGACATTTAAAGAGTCAGTCGAAACGATGATCGAAGAGCTACACGCCATACCGGCTGCTGAACAGTTCCAGCAAGTCTATTATCCAGGCGAGATCAATCAACTAACCTATGAAAAATATATGGCAGAAGGCATTCCTATCGAAAAGAACATTTATCGCTATCTCATTAGCGACACGGTTCATTTTGACCAGTATTCTGGGTCAGATGCCTTTGCACAGACAGGAACAGGAAAGTGAGGAGACCCATGTTACACACTATTATTCAAAAAAACAATTACCAAGATTCCATTGTTTTAATGCTTTTGACCAATCGTTTACTGACGATCGAAGGGATCAACAACGCTTCGGTCATGATGGGTACACCTGCCAATAAGGATATCTTCAAGACGGGTGGTCTTTATACCGAGGAGATGAGCAATGCGACCTCCAACGATATGGTGCTCGTGTTAGACATTGAAGAGGAAGAAATCATCGAAACAGTCCTGTCAGAAATCGATGCCTTCTTATCGGACCAAAGCAATAGCGCAGGAGAAGAAACCCAAAGCGTCAAAACTTGGGAAAAAGCCTTAGATCTTGGAAAAGATGCGAAGGTCGCTGTCTTATCGATTCCTGGTACTATGGCAGCACCAGAAATTGAAACCGCATTAGCAGCGGGCAAACATGTTTTTTGTTTCAGTGATAATGTTTCATTGGAAGAGGAAGTTCGGCTAAAGAAAATGGCTCATGAACAAGGACTTCTTTTAATGGGACCAGATTGTGGCACAGGGATTCTCAATGGGATACCAGTAGCCTTCACGAATGCCGTTCGTAAAGGGAAAATCGGTGTTGTCGGCGCTTCGGGTACGGGCATCCAAGAAGTCACCACCATCATTCATAAATTGGGTGCCGGTGTGACACAAGCCATCGGAACCGGTGGACGAGATCTCAAAGAAGCCGTCGGTGGGATCACCATGAAAGACAGCATTCTTGCCTTGGAATATGATCCTGATACGGAGGTGATCGTGGTGATCTCCAAACCACCTGCACCACGTGTCCGAGATGAAGTGTTGGCATTATTAAGAAGAGGAACAAAACCTGCAGTCACGATTTTTCTGGGGGAAGAGCCAACGGACCACGAAGAAAATCTTTACCGAGCTTACACGCTGGAAGAAGCGGCACAATTAGCCGTGCAGCTGCTACGTCAAGAACAGATTGGATTAGAGCCAGTAAAAGAGGAAACGGCAGCTGCCGCTTTTGGACCTGAACAGCAAAAAATCAAAGCTTATTATTCTGGCGGAACATTGGCGTACGAAGCAGCGATGCTGGTCAAAGCAGGATTAAATCTAGAACAAGAAGATGCCCATCAGGAAGGGTACATTTTAAAAGCAGCTGGCCATGAGATCATCGATTTAGGTGATGACATCTATACGCAAGGCAAGCCCCATCCGATGATCGACCCAACAAAGCGGATCGAACTGTTGAAGCAAGCCGGAGAAGATCCTGAAACGGCAGTGATTTTGTTAGATATCGTTTTAGGGTACGGCTCTCATCAAGATATGGCGAGTGAATTGGCACCGACCATCAAATCGTTGAAGGAAGCAGCGCAAGCAGCTGGCCGAGAGTTAGCGGTGATCGCTACGATCGTCGGAACTGATTTAGACCCCCAAGACAGCAACGAGCAAGCTGAGATTTTAACCGCAGCTGGCGTGATTTTGTGTCAAAGCAATGCCCAAGCAGTCAAACAAGCTTTAGCAATGCTCGGTCACCCTTTTTCACCAATTAGTCGTAAGCTGTTGCCAAAAGCAGTGACAACTGCCGATGCGTTGCCAGAGCCATCTGAAAAGAGCCGCGAATTGTTAGCCAATGACGCGTTCATCAATGTAGGATTGCGTAGCTTTGCGGAAGCGATCCAGGCGCATCACGGTCAAGTCGTTCAATATGACTGGCAGCCAATTGCTGGTGGAAACGTAACGTTACAAAAAGCCTTACGTTTCTTAGCACAAGTGTCACTATCAGAGTAGGAGGAAGTTATCGTGTACGAAACTATTGAAGAAGCAAACCAAGCCGTTATTGCCAAGATCGTTGCCGGTTCGCCTTTTTTGCTGGATGTCGTTCCAGCAGTCAGTGTCATTCCAGAGTTAGGTGAAGGAAAAGTCCTATTGCATGCAGGACCACCGATCCGCTACGATCAGATGATCGATCCGATTCAAGGTGCTTGTGTTGGTGCGGGGCTTTTTGAAGGCTGGGGCGAAACGGAAGAAGAGGTACGTCATTTATTAGCATCTGGGGAAGTTCAACTGATTCCTTGTCACCACGTGCAAGCGGTTGGCCCAATGGGGGGCATCACCTCTGCCAATATGCCAGTGCTCGTAGTGGAAAACAAAACCGATGGCAACCGAGCGTATTGTACGATGAACGAAGGGATCGGGGCAGTTTTACGATTTGGCGCCTATTCTCAAGAAGTCATTGATCGCTTGCATTGGATGAAAAATACGTTAGCGCCAGTTTTAAGTGCTGCACTACAAACAAAACCCGATGGCTTGAACATCAATGTCTTAGTCGCAAAAGCAATCGCCATGGGGGATGAGTTCCATCAACGGAATATCGCTGCTTCGTTGGCGTTCTTAAAAGAAGTAGCACCAGCGATCGTTACTCTGGAAGGATTTGAAAAAGAAAAACCAGAAGTCATTCAGTTTCTAGCAGACACGGATCAGTTCTTCTTGAATATCATGATGGCTTCTTCAAAAGCGGTGCTTGATGGCGCCCGGACGATTGAAGAAGGCACGGTTGTGACCGCAATGTGTCGCAACGGGCATGAATTCGGTATCCGTATTTCTGGCATGGGAGATGAGTGGTTTACTGGACCTGTCAATACACCAAAAGGGCTGTATTTCTCAGGATTCAGTGAAGAAGATGCCTCTCCAGATATGGGCGACAGTGCCATTACGGAAACCTTTGGTGTTGGGGGAATGGCAATGATTGCTGCCCCAGCTGTGACACGCTTCGTTGGTTCTGGGGGATTTCACGATGCGTTGAAAACCAGCAATGAGATGTTAGAGATTTCCATTGATACCAATCCGAATTTTCCCGTTCCTACATGGGACTTCAAAGGGATCTGTTTAGGGATCGATGCTCGTAAAGTCGTAGAAACAGGGATCTTACCGGTGATCAATACAGGGATCGCCAACAAACAAGCTGGACGGGGACAAATTGGTGCCGGGACAGTGACACCACCAATGGATTGCTTTGAAAAAGCTGTCTTGGCTTATGCAAAAAAATTAGGATTTGAAGAATAAATCAGGAACTGAAAACGTGAAAAAGGAGCAACATAGTGATGATACAGGCAAAATGGATCGACCAAGCTTTATTTGAACCCGCATTTATCAATGACAACTGGCTCGTTCACAGTGTGTTTCAGCATAGTTTCAATCTGCAAGATCCTCGTCAGGATCAGCTGATCTTTGTCTCCAAACAAGCGGCTCGCGTGCCCAAAGGGATGATTTTAGCTGCCGACGATTATGCAGCATTGGCGACAGGCTTAGTTGCTGGTACCACTCTTTTGGTTCAGCAACGGGTGATCCATTTTCCGCATCATCGTCTGTCTTTTCAAAAGGCAGCCCAATTTACAACCACCTTTCCAGCTGGCACAGTCCCATTTGATCGAGAACTGTTTTGGTCAACCCTTCAAAACGTCACGGAAAAGACGGGGATTCAAGAAGCTGTTTCAGCAACCATCCGCAGCAATCATCCGTTTTATGACGCAATCGATCAGCTATGCAAGCCTTCATTTAAGGAACAACGGCAAGCAGTCGCTTATTTAGTCGGACGGGGTGTCGGATTGACCCCCACAGGCGATGATATGCTAGTTGGTCATTTACTGGCTCGCCGAGTGATGGGGCAAGAAGATACCCGCTTGGTGGCTTATCTACAAAGAAGGCTGTTGACAGTCAATGATTTAACGACTGACGTCAGTAAACATTATCTTCTGCATGCACTGACAGGCGCATTCAATCAATCGGCATTATCCTTGACCAAGTGTACCGATTCAGTGGCTTTTTCCCAAGTAATTAAAGAGATACTAGCGATCGGTCATACCTCGGGGGCCGACTTTTTGGCAGGGTTTGCTCGCAGTATCGATCAATTTCAAAACAATAGAAATGAGGAATTCATATGGCAAAACGAGTGGTCATCGCTCTAGGGGGCAATGCAATTTTAAAACCGAATCAACCAGCGACCGTTGAGACACAGCTTGCAAATATCCAGTTAAGTGCAGAACAGATCGCTAAAATCGAGAAGCTTGACCATCAAATCGTCGTGACGCACGGCAATGGTCCGCAAGTCGGCAATATTTTACGACAAAATGAAGAAGCCAAAGAAGTCGTGCCGCCTTTTCCACTAGATGTCTGTAATGCAGAGTCACAAGGCTTTATCGGTTATTTAATGGAGCAAAGCATCAAAAATAAAATCGAGCAAGAAGAACTGACCAGCAATGTCGTGACCTTATTGACCCAAGTGGAAGTGGCAGCGGATGATCCCGCGTTTGAAAAGCCAACGAAGCCGATCGGCTTGTTCTACTCAGAAGAAGAAGCAAAAAAGATGGCTGAGGAAAAGCATTGGGTGATGGAAGAAGATGCTGGACGTGGGTACCGTCGCGTCGTGCCATCTCCACAACCTGTGACGATCCACGGCGTGGAATCAATGGTTCATTTATTGAATCAAAATACCATCGTGATCGCTGGTGGTGGCGGAGGGATTCCAGTCGTAAAACAAGCGGAAGGCTTGAAAGGGATCGAAGCAGTCATCGATAAAGACCGAACCGGAAAGAAATTGGCAGAACAAGTGGATGCCGATGTATTTATGATGCTGACCGACGTCAACAACGTTTATATCAATTACGGAACACCGGAGCAAGAAAAATTAACGGGCTTATCCGTAAGTGAAGCGCAAGCATATTTTGATGCGGGGCATTTTGCAGAAGGTAGTATGGGGCCGAAAATGGAAGCGGCGATTGCGTTTGCCAAACAAGGAAAGACAGCAATCATCTGCTCATTGGAAGAAGCGGACTTAGCATTGTTAGGTGAAGCAGGCACAAGGATCGCTGGGTAACACCAGCGATCCAACTGCTTGATTCGCCTATTAGTCGCCTTCTTCGGACAGCTCAAGGGCTAAACGCAGATCCAGGCTGATGCTAGGATCATGCACGTTTTTTCCTAGTAGCTTTTGACACTGTTCGATGCGGTATTTGATCGTGTTGCGATGAACGAACAAGGCTTTGGCGGTGCGGGTGATCTCACATTGATAATCCAAGTAAGCTCGTAAGGTTTTGCGCAATTCGATGGTGGCATCTTCTTGCGGAAACGCCAATTCTTTAAGAATCGTACGGCAGAAATAATGGATATCTTCAGGACTCATTTTTTCAAATAGACTCCGCATTCCCCGTTGATGGTAGAAAGAGACGATGGACGAATCATGTTGGCCTCTTCGTTCTTCATAAGCAGTCTTTGCTTCGATGTAGGAGCTGGCTAAATCATTGATACTTTCACAGATACTCCCTACCCCAAAGGCCATTCGAAATGGCAACCGATTGGTCAAAGCATTGGCGGTCTCGATCAAATGGTCTTCTAAGGCGTCACACTTGTGCTGCACGAAAATCGCAAAGTGATTGCTGCCCTTTAAGCGAAAGAGACAAACATCTTTGATGCGATAAGGCAGTTGTTCACTAAACCACTGATAAACCAAGTCACTTTCTTCTTTTAAGTATTTGTCTTTGCCTTTGGTTTCTTTGGTTGGTTCGCAGGCACCATAGATGACACGATAATGGCGGGCTTTGACTAACCCGTAAGTCTTTCCGAGATCTAACCAATCCTTTTGTTCTTGCTTGGTGGATTGCTGGTATTCGATCATCCGTGTTAAAAAGTCACTTTTTAAATCTTCAAAAGATTCTTGCACTTTTTGGTTTTTGTAGAGCATAAATGACAAGACCAGTGCTGCTTGTTCCAGCGCAAAATCCGAGACAGGATAAGGAATTGCCTCAGGATTCAAAATGACTAAATAATGCGGGAAATAAGTGGAGGTTTCAATGGCATAATAAGAAATTTGTGACGTTTTTTCATGGAGATCTTTGATAGGGATCGCCCCGCTTTTTTCACCAGTAAAAACCCCTTTCGTTTGTCCTAATTGATGGATGTAGTACTCCGCGGGTTTTGACATGCGGGTGAAATGCTTGGAGTGAGCAATCACTTGTTTGAAAGGATTCAACAAAATGATCGGTGTATTGACCATTTGGCCAAAATCAGCGATAAAGCGAGCGATGCTGACATCCTTCATCAAGGAAGCAGAGAACCGTTTTTGGATATCTAAGGCATAACTCAACTGCTCGGTTTTGGTGTTCCATAGTAAATTCAAAAGCTGGTGCATCAAACGGCCCAGCGGCATCGTGGCAGGTACTTCTACGATGGGGAAACCTAAACTATCGGCGTAGGCGATGACTTCAGGATCGATGACATCCAAAAAACGACCAATCTTGATGCCTAATCCAGCGGCATTTTTGGCTACGAGAGAATCGATCAGCTCCAGAAGCGCTCCTTGATTATCTTTATAAACCATCGCCGTACTTAAGATAAAGGTATGCTCAGGAATATAGTGGGCGATATCGGGGGTCTCGGTAATTTCGATACTGTCGACGGGAATTTCCGCAGTCAGGGGATCTGTCAATAAACGCAAATTGGAAAAGCGTGGTATAGCAAGCAATTCAGCAACTAACTTCATAGAGAAACTCCTTTTGGAATTGAACAAAATAAACAAAAATATGTCCTTTTTTAGCTTTATTGTACAACAAACTTGGAAACGTTGACAAGGCGTTGGACAGTGAAATCAAAAAGAGAAATGAGGGGAAAAGATGTATAAAGAGTTAACGATCGCACAACGTACGATCATGACACCTGGGCCTGTAGAAGCCCATCCTGCTGTTTTACAAGCAATGACCAATCGCATTTTGGGGCAGTTTGATCCGAATTTTTTGGCGATCATGGATGAGGTCAAAGAAATGATCAAACAACCGTTTGGAACCAAAAATAAAGAAGCATTTGCCATTGACGGGACTTCCCGAGCTGGTTTAGAAGCGGCGCTGATCGCTTTGATCGAACCAGGGGACAAAGTCTTGATCCCAGCCTATGGGCGCTTTGCTTTCTTACTGGGAGAAATCTGTGAACGTGCTCAAGCACAAGTCAAATATGTAGAAAAAGAGTGGACGGCTCCTTTTGCACCCGCAGAGGTCATCAAAGAAATCGACGCATTTCAACCTAAGATCGTGGCGATGGTCCACGGGGAAACCGCCAACGGGCAAATGCAGCCGTTAGCAGAAATCGGGCAGTATTGTCGCGCAAAAGATATTTTCTTTGTCGTTGACATGGTGGCGACTTATGGTGGCGTGGCCCTGTCAGTCGATGATTGGTGTGTCGATTTAGCGATTGCCGGTACACAGAAGTGTTTAAGTGTGCCGTCTGGTCTTTCATTAGTGACCTACAACGATCGCGTCGAAGCCGTCCTTAATGCCCGTTACCAAAAAGAATTAGGCTTGAGTAAAACGGATCGAAACAAGCGGCACATTATGAGCAATTACCTGGATTTGAGTCAACTGCAACGCTACTGGAACACAGAGCGAATCAACCATCACACAGAAGCGACGAGTATGATCTATGCGCTTCATGAAGGATTACGGATGCTGCTAAACGAAGGCCTTGATGCAGCCTATCAACGTCATTTGACGAATGAAGGCGCGTTGGTCGCTGGACTGGAGGCAATGGGGCTGTCGATTTATGGGGAAAAAGCAACCAAAATGCCGACAGTTACCCCCATCTTTATTCCAGAAGGGGTTGATGGCGAAGCTGTCCGAGAAGAGATGCTTCACTCCTTTGGTGTAGAGATTGCTAGTTCATTTGGTGATCTAAAAGGAAAAATCTGGCGGATTGGAAATATGGGCTACAGCAGCCGCAAAGAAAATATTTTACATGTCCTAGCCGCGTTAGAAGGGGCACTATTGTACCAGCAAGCACCAATTTCTGCTGGCAAAGCGCTCATCGCTGCGTTAAATTACTACCAAAAAACGACTTAAATTTTTAGCACAAATGCACAACGACTGAAAGCGCTTTGTGAAAAATGACAAATGCAATCGTCGGCAAAAAAACGTACACTAAGACTATCTTAAAGCGCTTTCGTTGGCGTGCTTCACAAACCTTACTTGTGTAACTGATGGAGGGAAAAAAATGGAAATCAATAAAGAACGTGGTGGGCTTGCCTACTGGAAACAAATTATTATCTTAATGTGTTCAGGCTGGGTCACTATCTGGATTTATCGCGCTGCGTTATCTCCAGTCTATCCGCAAATCAATGAGTCACTTGGCGGCAATATTTCTGATACAGCATTAGGATCGATTGCCAGCTTTTACTTTTTCGGCTATGTAATCATGCAGATCCCGGCCGGCTTTTTGGTGGATAAGATTGGGAAGAAAACAGTTCTGCTTCCAGGATTCGTGGTATTTGCACTGGCAGCTTTACTGATTTCACAAGCCTCTTCAATCTCCATGATCTATACCGGTAGCTTTTTAGCAGGGATCGGCTGTGGGTCATTTTACGGTTCAGCGTATTCTTTGACCTCACAGAACATTCCGAAAGAAAAGAAGAGCTTCTCAACAGCGATCGTCAATAGTGGTTCTGCCGTTGGTTCAGGGTTTGGGATGATCTTATCAAGCTTTATCGTTATTCAGATGAACATGCCTTGGCAAACAATGATGTATTTATCCGCTTTCTTGATCGTTTGTATGACGATCGCTTTTGCATTGGTGATCCGCAGCAACAAAGAAGACGTGGCTTTCTTGGAGAGCCAAGCAGCAGCTGAAGAAGAAACAACGGATCAGCCGAAAGAAAAAGTTTCCCTTTCGACCTTGTTCTCACTGCGGATGCTCTTTACTTATGTGTTATATTTTGCGACGTGTTATGCCTACTATATGACGGTTACTTGGCTACCAAACTTCTTAGGAACAGAGCGAGGCTTCCAAGGAGTCGCGATCGGCTTCTCTTCTTCATTGGTAGCATTTGCTTCCATTCCTGGGGCATTGTTCTTTAGCCGCTTGGCAGACAAATACATGCACAAAAAAGTAACTTTTATCGTTATTTTAGAAGTATTGGCGGCGTTGATGTTATTAGTAACGGTGCAAGCGACAAATTCGACCTTCTTAATGATCGCGTTGATCTTGTACGGGTTCCTTGGGAAATTAGCGGTTGAACCAATCATCATTTCTTGGCTAGGGGAAAATGCACCCAAAGTTGGGGTCGGTACGACATTAGGGGTCTTCAACTTTTTCGGCATGATGTCTTCCGTTATCGCACCAACATTGACCGGATCGATCTCGGATGCAACAGGTTCAAAAGTAATGGGCTTTTATATCGCAATTATTTTGTTGATCGGTGGTACATTCTTATTCTTGACTGTAAACTCTAAGAAAACAGCCAAGTAGAAAAGTGAGGCACAACAGATGAAAAAACGATCCTTAAAAATCAGTTTGACCAACCAAATCATGATTGCAACGGTATTGGGGATTTTTTGGGGCGTTTCCTTTCCCGGGTTAGGTGATCAAATGCAGCTAGTCGGGGACTTCTTCTTGCGACTGATTCAAATGTCTGTGGTCGTGCTGGTCATGGGCTCGGTGATTGAAGCGGTGGGGGGACTTGATCCAAAAGAATTAGGTGGGATCGGCGGGAAAGTCTTCCTCTGGTTTACTGGATCGACCCTCGTCGCCGCTATTTTCGGTCTCTTGTTCGCCTTGATCCTCAAGCCTGGCGCAGGCCTTGATCAGTCCCTGCTGCAAAGTACAGAAACCGCATTAAGTACCAGCAGCATGGAAGAAGTCATCTTAAACTTTGTTCCACTGAACATTATTCAAGCCATGGTGGAGCAGAATATGATCCAAGTGATTATTTTTTCGCTCTTCTTTGGCCTTGCCTTGAGCTTGATCAAGCATGAAAAAAAGAATCAGCTGTTTCTAGATATGATCAGCAGTTTTAATAATATTTTGATAAAAATGGTCAACATGATCATGAAGTTGGCGCCGATCGGGATTTTCGGCCTTGTTGCTTCCTTAGTAGAAGATACCGGTATTCGTGTGTTGGGAATGTTAGCCAGTTTTTTATTGACGTTAGCAGCAGCATCTTTGCTCTTTTTGTTTCTTTGGTTTCTCTTGACGTCGCTCTATTGCAAAGTTTCCTTGTTTCGTTTGATAAAGAACATGTGGCGCCTCTCGGTGGTTTCCTTTACGACCACCTCCTCTGCTGTTTCATTGCCGTTTCAAATCGAAGATGGCAAAGAGCGATTTGGGATCAGTGATCGAATCAATAAGCTCGTGATGCCTCTGGGCATGACCTTAAATAGCAATGGACTCTCCTTATTTTTAGCCCTGGCAATCGTAACCGTTGCTCAGGCGTACCAGATCCAATTGAGCTGGGGGGATCTTTTGCAAGTGGTCTTGTTGTCCTCGTTGGCATGCTTGGGAACGATCGTCGTTCCAGGCGGCGGATTAGTCACACTGGCTACGGTTTTACCTATGTTAGGACTGCCTAATGAAAGCATCGCCTTACTGGCTGGGATCGATTGGTTTTCTGGGATGTTTCGGACCCTCTTGAATGTTGACCCTGACGTCACAGTGGCGTTGATCGTTGCTCATGATGAAGGAGAACTGGATCATGCAGTCTTCAATGGTGAAAAAGCCTCGGTCAAATTAGCAGAAAAAATCACCGATGGCGTATAAGACCAATCATTCTTGTGATGAAACTTTACTCTTTTTTGAAAACGTGCTACGATTGATTCGTTGATAGACGAAAGAAGCTTCCTGAAATACCGTGAACGGTAACCAGTAGCGGCTGATTTTCCGCTGGTCATTCAACAGACAACTACGACAAAAAGAGGAGGAAAAAACATGACAGCATCGATGAAATTGTGGATTGACCTTTTGAATAGCTAATTTAAATCTATTTCAAAAGTCTAGGCAATCGTGATTTCAAGGGATGAGTGTCCTCTTTTTTCCAATTTCTTATTAAAATCAGGGTATAGCGGTAGGCTATGCCCTTTTTTTGTGCTTGCGTTTTCCTAGACGGGAAGGACAGACTGATTGAACAATTAAGTGTAAAAATAAACAATCTAATCAAAAATTATGGGTCCAAAGAAGTACTGAACATTGAAGAACTGAGCACCTATCAAACGGATCGTATCGGGATCGTGGGAGCAAACGGGCAAGGCAAGTCTACCTTGCTGAAATTGATTGCGGGAGTCGTCGATCCTGATTCAGGAACGATCCAAAAAGAAAATTCGTTTCACTATTTCCCGCAAATCGCTGAGGTGACTGAAAAGACGGATGCCCTTGACTGGGCGCTGTTCGGTCGTTTTTCGATCCCAACAAATGAATTGGCGACACTAAGCGGCGGGGAGGAGACCAAATACCGATTGGCACAAACGTTATCTTCCTATCAGTTAGGACTTTTGCTCGATGAGCCAACGACCCACTTGGACCAGCAAGGAATTCAAGTCTTGATTGAGGAATTGCAGTATTATTATGGCACCCTGATCGTGGTCAGTCATGATCGGTATCTATTGAATCAGCTGGCAACGAAAATCTGGGAAGTCGATCAAGGAAAAGTCACCGAGTATGCTGGCAATTATGACAGTTACCGACAGCAAAAAGAGCAAGCGGCACAGCGTATTGACTGGGAGGCTGCGCAGTATCAGCAACAAAAACAGCAGTTGACCCAAGCAATCCAAAAGAAAAAAGAACAAGCGATCAAGAGCAGTCGCATTTCTGAAAAAAAGCGACAGCAGAACATCCGACCAGACCGTTTGTCGTCATCAAAACAAAAAGACACGGTGCAAAAGTCATTGCAAAAAACAGTCAAAGCCATGGAAAGCCGCTTGGATCACTTGGAAGAAGTGAAGGGTGTCGCCCGGCAGCAGGTGATTCGTTTTCCAGTAGTCCCTGCAGTGGAGCTGCATAATAAACGACCGATTCGTGGGGAGCAAGTAACCATTCAAAGAGGGGCGAAACGTTTGCTAGACAGCAGCAGTTTCCAGTTTGCTGCCGGGAAGAAAATCGCTATCGTGGGTCCGAACGGTTCGGGAAAGTCGACTTTACTAAAAGAAATCATCGCAGGTGGAGAGGGAATCTATGTATCACCGAAAATCGTCTTTGCGGTCTACGAGCAAATGGGCTATCGAAAAAACAGCACCACACCGCTTTTGACGGAATTGATGGCTCAAACAGACTATCAGGAACCACTGGTCCGCAGTATTTTACACAATCTGGGATTTAGCCAGATTGACGTGATGAAGCCAGTCAATGTGCTAAGCGGCGGAGAAGCGACACGGGTCGAACTCGCACGCATCTTTACTCAACCTGCCAATGTTTTGATACTTGATGAACCGACGAACTTTATTGATCTGCCGACAATCACCGTCTTGGAACAATTGATTCGCAGCTATCGAGGCATGGTTTTGTTCACATCTCACGATCAAGCGTTTATCGATGCCGTCGCGGATGATGTGTATCAAATCGATCATGGAAAATTAACATTGGTTTCCAGTAACTAGCTGCATTGTCGCTTTTATAACTGTATAAAGAAAAACAGCGCGGAAAAGGAAGCGACCGCCCAACGTTCGATCAACAATCGGCCGTTGAGCGGTCACTACAAAACCCGTTCTGTTTTTTTCGCAATCATCGGTATCGCCTAGCTGTTGCTACATCGCTTAATAAATCTTTTTCGTAAAGTATTTTAAGATCAGGGGAGAGATCAAGGTACTCAACAAGACAACGATCACCAAAGGGGAATACAATGCGGACGAAATCAATTGGTTTTGTTGACCAATCTGCAAAATGATCAATGCCATTTCACCTCGGGAAATCATTCCAGCTCCCACCATCCAAGCACTGTTGTTCGAGAATTTCGCGATTTTCGCCCCGACATAGCCGCCGACCAGTTTGGTCAAGATCGCGACCACGGTAAAGGCAAGAATAAAGAATAATTGCTCATTTAAGCGGGAAAAATCAACTTCTAAGCCAACGCTGACAAAGAACACCGGAATGAAGACGGCGTAACCTAATGCTTCGACACTGTGTTCCACTTCCTCACGAACCTTCGTTTGACTGACAGCGATCCCTGCGAAGAAGGCACCAATGACAGAGCTTAACCCAACGAGGTCAGCAAGATACGCCATTCCTAAGCAGATGATCAGTGACATGATGATCACCGCGGAATTTGCAAATAGCTTTTCTGCAAGTGCCAATAAGAACGGAGCGATCCATTTCACTAATAGAAAAATCAACACAAAATAAATCAATTCTACCAATAAGGTGACCGGCAGTGGTGTTGCTTGGCTGCTTTCGCCGCCTAAAAAGGAAAGGCTAAGACTCAAAACCAACACGACCAAAATATCATCCACGACGGAAGCACCAAGAATCGTCGACCCTTCTTTCGTATTCACCACATTCAACTCTTTCAATACTTCGACAGAAATACTGACTGAGGTGGCAGCTAATACGATCCCGAAAAAGAACGCTTCTGTGGGACTGCTTTGAAAACCGACCCCCGTGGCATACCCGAAGAGCATTGGGAACACGATCCCCAAAAGGGCAACGAGCATCCCAGGACGAAAATAGCGTTTCAATAAAGAAATATCACTTTCCAGTCCCGCTAAAAACATCAGCAAAATAACACCAATCTCTGAAAAATCATGAACCAGAATATCTGGATGGACCCAATTGAGTCCTGCGCCTCCTAATAAAACCCCTGCTAACAACTGCCCGATAACAGCAGGAACGCCCATCCGTCTCGCCAGATGCGAGAAGAGGGTCGTCGTGATTAGGATCAAACACAAAATCCCGACAAAATGCATAAAACCTCATCCTTCTTTCCTATAACATACTCCCCTTTAGTATAGCATTCTCTCTTGAATTGAGCCTGTATCAAGCCTTTTTTATTAAAAGAGTTTCATTAAACCACACGTTTTTTGAGATAAGGAGGAAGCGAAGGCAATCAGAGTTTTTCTGTGCACTCGTCGAAATAAAAAAACATTATTTTCACTTTACTTGTATCAAATTATTGTTTGAGCCAACGGGCGAGCTGCTGAAACACCATTTGGACTTGCGGCTCCTCGACGTTTTTCAAAAAGTCGTGGGGCAAATCATAGACAGGGACAAATTTGCTTTTAGGCACTTTCTTCAAGCCTTTGCTGTAACGAAAAGGAACTTCCTCATCGGTACTGCTGGCACTGCTGAAAATTGGAGGAAATTGAGCAAGCAGCTCAGGATCAATGGCATAGTCAGAAAGAGCTTCAGCTGTTAGACCATAGATCGTGGTGAGTTCTTGCTGTTGAACCCAATAAACATAAGGCAAATAGCGCTGAAACTGCGGATCATCCCAAACGATCTCGGTTTGATCCAAAGAAGGGACTTGCTCTTTGCTTAAGAGCGGCTGCTGCAAGACTCGTTTGTTTTCAATAAAAGAAAGATCGGTATACCCATAAAAATTGACCAGTTTTTCAGGCAATCTCTGTTGTTCCTTCAGTAATTGCTGGGTCAGCGCCAGCATCAAATAACCGCCAGCTGAGCGTCCGCAGAAACAAAACGGGTTATCTTTAAGCACAGTTGCTTGCAATTCTTGAAAATTTTGCCAGTTCAGCGCCAAAATCTCCGCTAACGAGGAATTGGGCGCCAGTAAATAATCGACTGTGAGGACGCTGTATTGCTGCTCTTGAAATAGTGCGATCAGTGATGCGGGAATGTCTTGACGGGTTCCATAAACAAAACCGCCGCCGTGAAAGTAAATCAGGTATTTCTCCGAAGCAGGATAAAGGGACACCGAAGCACCGGTGGTCAATTGCCATTCTTTTTTCATTTTGCTTGACTCCTTTTCTGAAGCTCTAATAAATAGGTGCCGATCTCGTAATTGACTAATTGGATCGGACTTGTCAGATCGATCTCTAGTAGCTGTTCGATTTTGCTTAGCCGATAACGAATCGTTTTGGCATGAAGAAACAAGGTTTCAGCCGTATTTTTGTAATTGCGATTCGTGATAAAAAAGGTATACAGCGTTTTGAACAGCTCTTCATTTTCTTCCGAGAGTTGATACAGCTTCGGGGGAATGCTTTGCTGCAGCTTTTCCAGTTGGTTCTCCTTGATAAAGGAACTAAAGATACCTAAGTCGCTATAGGCAATGATCGGCGCCAAATAAAACTGCCGATTGAAGCGGATCGCATCCAAACACTCTGGCAGGATCTCTTTGATCTGTTCCTTGCGCAAGACTTCGCTGACCACCAAGCAGCCATGTTCATCGGCTAACAGGGCATCATCAAAATGTGTCTGCAGCATCTGTTTCGTCACCTGATGGGCGATCGATTGGAAATTATAGAGGATCACCAAATAATTGTGGTGTTCAAAAAAGACGTGGGGTGTTTTCAACGCCCGTAGCTTGTGCAAAACGACGGACTTACGCTCCTTATCTTTAAAGCTGTTGGAAGCAAAGGCAATGCCTTGGTAGAAATCGTAGCGATCCAGTTGCGCTTCTTCTAACAAAAGATCCAGCTCAGACAAATTACTAGGAGTGTTTTGTAAGATCGCATCGGCCAGATTGTTCATGCGATTGTAGCGTTCTTTCTTCAACAAATACTCCATTTGGAGGCGTTCATAAATGACGTCGATCACATTTTCAATGATCATGACTTTTGCCTCACGGATCTGCGAATCTTTCTGATAAACGATCAAGGTACACAGATCATTGTAAGGATTGATGATCTCTACTTTTATGGCGGTCACATATTGATTGTTCTCATGAGAAAATAATTCCAAATATTCGTAGTGGTTCTTGGTAAACTCGATGGTTTTCATGGGTTCTTGTTTGGTCACCACGAAATTCTTAAATGATTGACCGACGGACACATGCACATCTAAATGGGGGATGCGCAACGAACAAGGCTTTTCGATCAATTGATAGAACTCCTGCATGATCTGATCGAAAGAAGAGTGGTTGCGCTCAACTTTCATGAAGCGCTGGCGAACCTCGTAATAGGTACGCAGCAGCTGGGTTTGGTGATTTAGCAATGGTTCGTAAACCGCTAGCATGATGGCTTCATAGCTGACTTCTTGCTGCACTTTGATCAAAGGGATCTGATAAGCAAAGCTAAGCTCAATCACCCAATCTGGGATCATAGGGATCAAGCGATCCACTTTGATCACTAAACCGCTGACACCGATTTGCTGCATTTTTTCAAAAAAAACACGCAGTTCCTCAGGGGATTGGTCTTTGAAGGCATAAAAAGAAGTCAAAATTAATTGATGGGCTTTGCTCCACTTCTCAATGTCCATCGCTTCCAGCACCATGACGGAACCAACGGAATTTGTTAAACCAATGGAGCCAGTCAGGAGTTTACTTTTTTCAAAAAGCGGCAGTTCAACCAATTCTTTTAATTTCATAAAACGCTCCTTTTTTCTCTTTTGGATAAAAAGTATAGCATTTTTTTAGAACTTTATCCAATGAAAACGCAAACAAGGCTCATTAGAATGAGAGTATAAGAAAAGGAGGAGAACAAATGCTGCACACAGTAATCTTAAAGAATAACTACCAAGATTCCATTAACTTAATGCTGCTGACGAATACGATCAATGATCTAGGCGATGTCGAAATGAGTCAAATCATGATGGGGACGGATGCAAACAAAGACATATTAAATAACACTGGCTTGCTTTCTGAAGAGGCTGAAGGTGCTTCACCCAACGATATGATGATCGTAGTCGATAGCCAAAACGAACAGATCATGGATCAAGTAATGCCAGCGATCGATTCATTTTTAGCTGATCTTTCAGCAAAAGATCAAGGCAAAGAAACGCCAGCGGCGGCTTCATGGCAAGAAGCCTTGAGCGCAATGCCGGATGCCAATGTTGCATTATTTAGTATTCCTGGGGAATATGGCGCAGCCGAGATGGAAAAAGCCTTGAAAAATGATTTGCATGTTTTCTCGTTTACGGACAATGTCGCTATCGAAGATGAAGTGCGTTTGAAAAAGCTGGCTCATGAAAAAGGCTTATTGATGATGGGGCCAGACTGTGGGACCGGTATTATTTCCAGCATTCCGATTGCCTTCACGAATGTCGTGGCACCAGGAAACATCGGCGTCGTTGGTGCCTCTGGTACGGGGATTCAAGAAGTTACGACGATCATTGACCGATTAGGCGGTGGTGTCGTTCATGCCATCGGGACCGGCGGACGTGACTTAAGCGACAAAGTTGGGGCGATCACTGTCAAAGATGCCATCGTTGCTTTAGAAAATCATGAACCGACAGATGTGATTTGCGTGATCTCGAAACCACCTGCAAAAGAAGTGCGAGATGAAGTCGTTCAATTGCTGCAAAGTATCAGCAAACCAGTGGTAGCGATTTTCTTAGGAGAAAAACCAGAAGCCCATGAAGGAAAAGTCTATTTGGCACATACTCTGGAAGAAACAGCGCGCATCGCTGTTGATCTTGCCAATGAAGAACCCGTCAAAGCGAACTATTTTGAACGCGTGGCAACCCCAGATGTGCCCAAACTCGCTGAAGACAAAGTGGTCAAAGGTCTTTATTCTGGCGGTACATTAGCTGCCGAAGCAGGAATGCTGATCTCCGAAGCCTTGAATCTAGAAGGCCTTGTAAAACAAGAAGGCTATATCTTGCATTCCCACGGCTATGATGTGATCGACCTTGGTGATGATATCTATACCCAAGGCAAACCGCACCCAATGATCGATCCTGAAGTGCGCATCAAAAAAATCGAAGACTATGCGCAAGATGAGCAAACCGGGGTCATTTTATTTGATGTGGTGTTAGGTTACGGCGCACATGCAGATATGGTAGGTGCACTGTTACCAGCCATCGAAGCTGCACAGCAAACAGCCCAAGCAGCCGATCGCGCGTTGTACTTTGTTGCTACCGTCTGCGGAACTGAAAAAGATCCGCAAAACTATCAAGAAGCAGTCAACCGTTTGAAAGCAGCTGGCGTCTATGTGGCACCAAGCAATGCTCAAGCAGTGCAATTAGCCCTCGCCTTAAAAGGGGCGACTCTTTCTGAAGCAGACAAAGCGGTCAATGACTATACTGGTAGCAAAGTTGAGGTGCCGACAGTTAGCGAGAAAGTGATGGAGCTGTTGACCACCAAACCACGGATCATCAATGTTGGCTTGCAAAGCTTCAATGAATCGATCCTGCAATATGGCGGGAAAACAGAACAATTTAACTGGCGTCCTCGTGCCAACGGCAACAAGAAAATGATCCGTATTTTAGACGCGTTAGAAGAATTTGACGAAAAAATCACAGCTGAAAACCAAGCAGTGACGGATAAAATCAAAAATGCCCAACCATTCTTGATCGATGTCGTTCCAGCTAAATCAGTGATTGCTGAATTAAACGAAAGCCAGAAAACCTTGCTGCATGCAGGACCGCCGATCCAATGGTCGGAAATGACGGGACCGATGCAAGGGTCTTGTATCGGCGCTGCCTTGTTTGAACGCTGGGCGAAGGATGAAGACGAAGCCCGCCGCTTACTCGAAAGTGGGGAAGTCCGCTTTATGCCATGTCACCATGTCCAGGCAGTTGGACCAATGGGCGGGATCACTTCTGGGAATATGCCTGTCTTTGTGGTTGAAAACCGCCTTGTCGGCAACAAAGCCTACTGTATTTTGAACGAAGGGATCGGTAAAGTCTTACGATTTGGTGCCTATTCACAAGAAGTCATCGATCGTTTGGATTGGATCAAAGACGTCTTAGGACCAACCATTGCCAAGGCATTGCAATTAACAGAAGAAGGCATCAACTTGAATGTATTGATTGCCCGGTCGATCACAATGGGGGATGAATTCCATCAACGAAATATTGCAGCATCATTGAACTTTTTGAAAGAAATCGCGCCGTTGATCATCCAAACAGAGATCGATGAAAAGCAAAAATATGAAGTGATCAAGTTCTTAGCAGATACCGATCAGTTCTTCTTGAATATCATGATGGCAACCGGGAAAGCCATCGTTGACGGTGCCCGTGTCGATGCTAAAGGAACGATCGTGACCACCATGACGAGAAACGGTGTTAACTTTGGGGTTCGTGTCGCCCAAACAGAAGACCAATGGCATACTGCACCAGTCAATACGCCGAAAGGTTTGTACTTTACTGGGTTTACCGAAGCAGATGGCAATCCTGATATTGGGGACAGTGCCATTACTGAAACCGTCGGTGTCGGAGCAATGGCGATGGTAGCCGCACCAGGGGTAACACGCTTTGTCGGCGCTGGGGGCTTTGAGGATGCGCTGGAAACTTCCAACGAAATGGCAAAAATCTGTTTCGGTCATAATCCGACCTTCTCGATCCCAACATGGGACTTCCAAGGGACTTGTTTGGGGATCGACATCCGCAAAGTCGTTGAAACAGGCATCACCCCAATCATCAATACTGGGATCGCCCATAAAGAAGCAGGTGTCGGTCAAGTCGGCGCAGGCACGGTGCGTGCACCGTTAGGCTGTTTTGAAAATGCTTTGACGGCTTATGCGAAGGATCTGGGGATCGATGTTGACTGAGAAAATCAAAATCAGTGATTATCTAGACCCACTGCAACGATTCGGTCGTACCGGTCGGGTGCATAGCGTGTTTGATCGTTCATTCAATGTGATGATCGGGCAGCAGCTGGTCAATATCAACAACTATCGCAACTATTTGACTGGCTTCGGGGTCTTTTTACCTGATGCATTGTTTGTACAAGTCCTACCTTTGATCGAGGTCGGCAATCGGGTGCAAGTCCGAGAGCATGGTCTGACCTTTTACAGCACAAAAGGAACATTTTCTCTTTCATTAGAGGAGAAAGAATTGGTTTCGCTGCAGGTGAAGGAGTTAACTTTCACCTCAGCGGAATTGCAGCTTTTGAAAGAAATACTGCTTCAACAAAAACTAGAAACCAAGATTGGGTTGCCAGAAGATGAGAAAACCCAAGCAGTGTTTGCGGCATTGCGGCAGCCTGTCTCAGATTGGGAACCAATCATTGACCACCTGATTGGCCGCGGCAAAGGATTGACACCTAGCGGCGATGATCTTCTCGTTGCCTATCAAGCGATGCTCTATGCCTTGCAGCAGCCAGAAGCCGAAACGTTAGCGCAAGCATTGGCAAAACCGCTGTCTACGACGGATGTCAGCCTTGCATATATTCAAAGTGCCAGTCAAGGGTATGTCAATTCGGTAATGCTGCAATTATTCCAAGACGTAAAAAGTAAAAACCCGCAGGTGCTGGAAAACGATGTGCAGCAGCTGATGTCCATCGGTCATTCGTCAGGCAAAGATCTTAGCTTTGGGTTGTTGTTAGCGTTGGAGTCATTGTCACTTGAGGAGAAAGAATAGAAAAGGGGAGAAATCATGGAAATCAGTAACCAGAAAGATGCGGTCAAAGTAAGCAATTCTTACTGGAAAAAAGTCGTTGCTATTTTCTTTGTCGGCTGGATTTTAATGTACGCCACACGGACGATCTTCAATCCAATCATGGGTGTGATCGGTGAAGAATTCAATTTAAGTAACACACAACTAGGACTTGCCAATAGTATTTTCTTTTTGACTTATGCCGTTGCGCAAATTCCTTTTGGGATTATCGGCGACAAAATCGGTCGTAAATTAGTGATCGCTCTAGGCTTTGTTTTATTGGCGGTGACTACGTACTTCAGTGGGCTAGCCACAAGCTTTGTTTTGTTTTTAGTGATTCGTGCCATTGCAGGGATTGGTCAAGGTGCCTATTACGGTCCGCAATACGCATTGTCTACCGAAGCGATTCCCGACAACAAACGAACCGTCGGAAATGCCATTATCAACAGTGGGATGGCGTTTGGAACGTCTGGCGGGTACTTGCTTTCTAGTAAATTGGTCTTGGATAACGGGGGCCATTGGAGCCAACCCTTCTTCCTAATGGCGATTCCGACCTTGATCGTCGGTGTCTTGTTCTATTTTGTTTTGAAAGAAAAAGTGATTCGTCCAGAAGATGAAGGACAAGAAATAAAAGAAGAAGAGCCGAAAGAAAAGATTTCCTTGAAGCAGATTTTTTCAAACCGCAATCTCGTGGCAGCCTTTGTTCTATGCTTTACCAGCATTTATGCAAACTTTGTGATCATTACTTGGCTGCCGCAATTCTTGATTGCCGAGCGTGGCTTTGAAGGGGCGAGTGTCGGCTTTATTGCTTCCTTAGTCCCATGGGCATCAATTCCAGGTGCGTTGATTTTTGCTCGATTGAATGATAAAACAGGCGCAACGAAAAAATTAGTCTATTTATTGGTCCCATTGGCGACCCTTTCCGTATTTGCCATTGCCTTTGTAACGGATCGTACCTTATTGATCACTGTCTTGATTTTGTATGGATTGACTGGCAAGCTGGCGCTTGATCCAATCGTCGTGACCTTTGTGACGAAAAACGCACCGAAAGGCGCCTTAGGAACGACTTTGAGTGCTTATAATTTTATCGGGATGTCGGGGTCGATCTTAGCACCTTATGTTACTGGCTTTTTAGCCGATTCTTTAGGATCGATGCAGGTCGGGTTTTACCTGTCTTGTCTATTACTGCTGATCGGATTAGGTGTTTTTGCCGTATTAGCAAAGGAAAATCAGAAGGAGAGCATAAAATGAGTTTGAATGTGATCGCGTTAGGCGGCAATGCTATTTTAGATAAAGACCCTAGTGATGAAGGACAAAAAGCAGTTGTTGCGCAAGCAGCACGTTATATTGCCGATTTTGTCGAAAAAGGGGAAAAAGTCATTGTTTGTCACGGCAATGGACCACAAGTCGGCAACTTACTGTTGCAGCAAAAAGCAGGGGAAAGTGAAAAAAATCCCCAATTGAAATTAGACAGCTGCGTGGCTATGACCCAAGGAAGTATCGGTTATTGGCTGCAAAATGCCTTGATCAATGAGTTTGCCACACGTCAAGCACATCCTTCGGTGATCTCATTAGTCACCCAAGTTCGTGTCGATCCAGCAGATCCATCCTTTGAGAAACCTTCCAAACCAGTCGGACCTTTTTATAGTGAAGAGGAAGCCAATGCTGCGATGGCAGCCAATGGCGGGGTATATCAAGAAGATGCTGGGCGTGGTTACCGTAAAGTGGTTCCATCTCCGAAACCGCAAGAAATCGTTGAAAAAGAAGCCATCAAAACATTGGTCGATGCTGGTGTGATCACGATTTGCGCCGGTGGTGGTGGCGTACCTGTCGTTCGAAACGACAATGGGTTTACTGGCGTGGAAGCCGTCAACGACAAAGACTTTACCGCTAGTGTCTTAGCAAAAGACGTGCAGGCCGATCGCCTGATCATTTTGACTGGTGTCGACAATATCTACATCAATTACAACCAGCCGAATCAGCAAGCCCTAGGGGAAATCAGTGTGGCACAAGCCAAGGGCTACATCGAGGAAGGCCATTTTGCAGCGGGTAGTATGTTGCCAAAAATAGAAGCTGCGATTGATTTTGTCGAAGAAGATGCAGCCAGAACCGCGATTATTACCTCAATCGAAAAGTTAGCTGAACTGGATCAGCATACAGGAACCATACTTCGAAAATAAAGAGGGGATCAAAGTGAAAGCAAAAAAACTACCGATGGTGACGCAGATCGTTATTGCCGTTCTTCTAGGGATTCTTTGCGGTTTGTTCTTTGGGCAAGCCGCTTCGTTCCTAAAAATTTTGGGCGATCTTTTCTTGCGTCTGATGCAAATGGCGATCCCATTATTGATCGTTGGCCAAATCATTCAAGCAGTTGGGGGGATTGCCCCGAAAGAACTCACTCGTTTGGGTGGAAAAACGATCGCTGTCTTTGGGATTTCCTCCTTATTCGCTGCTGCATGGGGCGTGCTGATGGCGCTCTTCTTTGTTCCAGGCAAAGGGATCGACTTTTCACAAGCTGCCGGCGAACCTCTGCAAGCACAAGAAATTTCTATATCAGAGACAGTGATCAACTTTATTCCCACGAATATTTTCGATGCGTTGAGTAAAGGGTCAATTATTCAAATCATCGTTTTTGGGTTATTTTTTGGTGTTGCCCTCAATCGCTTTATGCAAAAGAAACCTGAGTCAGCTCTTTATGGGCTGATCGTGGATCTGAATGAGGTCGTCATTGCCATCATTCGTTACGTGATGATCGTGGCACCAATCGGTATTTTTGCTTTGATCGCTTCAACGATCAGCTCCCTGGGCTTGCAGATCATTTTGCCATTAGGCAGCTATTTGCTCGTCTACGGTCTAGCCACCGTCACGTTCCTTGGACTGTGGCTAGTCTTGTTGACCGTGTATTGTCGGATCAATCCGTTACGATTGATCAAAAATATGAAAAATATGTCGGTCATGGCATTGGCGACAACCTCCTCTGCCATCACGCTGCCGATCGCTATGGAAGAATCCCAGAATAAATTAGGACTCAGTAGCCGCATCACCAATTTGGTATTGCCGTTAGGGATGTCTTTGAACAGCAATGGGTCAGCGATGCATATGGCGATTACAGTCATGACGATCGCCCAAATGTATCAAATCAACTTTGACGGGATCCAAATGGTGACGGTAGCTGTAACTGCGACTTTCGTTTCTTTAGCCAATGCAGTTGTTCCCGGAGCGGGGTTAGTTTCCTTGGCAATCATTGTTCCCCAGCTCGGTTTACCAATCGAAAGCATTGCGCTATTTGCTGGTGTCGAATGGTTTGTTGGCATGTTGCGGACGATCTTGAACGTGAACTCAGACGTCTATTCAGCGCTTTTGATCGCTAAATCAGCTGATGAACTTGATCATCGCGTGTTTAATCAATAAGAGAAGCCGTTGCCAAGCGTGCTTCTCTTTTTCTAAGGAGGAGAAAAGATGGAAGAAATGAGCAGACGTTCTCTGCTGGAATTAGAAGCATTGATGAAAAAGAAACTCTTGGCTGCTGGTTTGCCAGAAGCCGCTGCCAGTGAAACAGCGGCACATTTGACCTTTGCGGATGCTTGCGGGATCCATTCTCATGGTGCCGTGCGGATGGACTACTATGCCGAGCGCTTAGTAAAAGGCGGCATCACGCTAGAACCAAACATGTCTTTTGAAAAAACAGGCGCCGCTACTGGAATTTTTCACGGAGATAACGGCATGGGGCATTATGTGTGCAACGAAGCGATTGCGATCGCCATTCATCTGGCGAAAGAAGCAGGGATCGCTGCAGTAGGAATCGAGCAGACCAGCCATAGCGGGACGATGGCGTATTACGTCAAACAGGCTGCTGAAGCCGACTTAGTGGCGATCGCCATGTGTCAATCAGATCCGATGGCGGTGCCTTTTGGTGGGACCGAAAACTATTTTGGTACCAATCCAATTGCGTTTGCAGCACCACGAGCCAACCATCCACCGGTGGTTTTTGATATGGCGACAACGGTTCAAGCGTGGGGCAAAATTTTGGACGCTCGCTCGAAGAAACAGCAGATTCCCGATACTTGGGCCGTAGACGAGCAAGGCTTGCCTACCACCGACCCGTATGCAGTCCAAGGATTATTGCCAATCGCTGGTGCCAAAGGGTATGGCTTGATGATGATGGTGGATATTTTAGCCGGCTCGATGCTGGGCTTAGCTTTTGGTAAACAGGTCACCTCCATGTATGCGGATTTGACGGAAAAACGCCGCTTAGGACAATTTCTTCTTGTGATCGATCCGTCTCGTTTTACGGACACCGAAACCTTCAAGCAAAGCGTCGATCAGATGGTGACTGAGCTGCATGCAATCCCGCCAGTAAAAGGGCAATCACAAGTCTACTATCCTGGAGAGATCAGCCAAATACACTTTGAAAAAGCTCAGCAAGAAGGGGTCATGATCCCCAAAGCGATCATCGATTATCTCGAAAGCGAAACCCTCCATTTTGATCGCTATGGTAGTCAAGATTCCTTTGCTAAATAAAGATCTGCAGAAGACGGTTGGTTCATAGGGGTATTGAACCAACTGTTTTTTTTGCTGTGTGGAGCAAAGAGGATTTTTCCGTAAAAAATCGCAGCTTTTTGACAGGAGCAGACGAATTCTTTGAGTTGGTTCATTTTTTTCAAAGCATTTCTTAAGCCATTTAACCTTTGATTGCTTGTTTTTTGGAATATGGTAGAATAGGTCGCATAAGTTTAGATCACTCAAGAAATGAGAGAAAAGCGAGGATGCAGCGTGGCAATGAATAAAGTGGTTCTTACTGGGAAAATCGCAGCGATGCCTAGTAAAGAAGCGTTTGATGCGGCGGACGATCAGGGCGTACGTTTTGATCTTGTCATTGTATCTCAATGGCAAAACAGTGAAGAAGTGCATCATGAATGGTTTGCTTGTGTCGTTCATGGGAAACAGGCAGAGACCTTTTTACGGTATACTCAAAAAGGAGCAAGTATCAAAATCAACGGACACTTGCAAGGCTGTCCGTATGAAACAGCAGAAGGGCAAAGATTTTGTGCGGCAGAAGTCGTGGTGGATACCTTTCAAATTTTAGAGTTAGCAGAAGAACCAGCGGCGCCTTTTCCTAAAAAGCGACCATCGACACTTGATGAACCGACGCAAACAAAGTCGATCCGTAATGAAAAAGATCCCCTAAAAACACAGATGCTGGAGTTTTTAAAAGACAATCGATTATTTTAATGACGAAACATGCGGAAAGCAACGGCTTCTCGCATGTTTTTTTACGTAGAGAAAGCGTTGGTAAAATTCAATTATATCTGACTAGCGGTGTTCTTTATTGCGAATCATAGAGGCGGTTAAATAGAATGGTGATTGTAATAAATGATCGCGAAAGTGAAAATAGTGTTTCACAAAAAGTGTCGATTGGTTTAGAATAGTTGAAACATATCTTGAGGGAAAAAGCGGCGCTTGCCTTGTTCAACTGCTAGATGCCGCTTTTTTCTGAAAAAATCGTTAATCAGGGAGGGATGTCGATGGGCAAACCAATTATAGGGATCGCTGCGAATGAAGTGCAAGATGCTGGCGATGTGCTGCATCATTTGCCGATCGCCTACACACCATTAGGGTATGTGCGAGCGATCCAGCAAGCGGGCGGACTGCCATTGCTCTTGCCAATCAGTGAGCCAGCTGCAGCCAAGGACTATGTTTCACAGATCGATAAACTGGTGTTAGCTGGTGGACAAGATGTTTCACCCAAGTTTTATGGGCAGGAGGCTCATCAGGCAACTGGAAGCGGCTTTTTGGCACGGGATGAGTTTGAACTGGCGCTGATCGATGAAGCGCTGCTGCAAAAGAAACCAATTTTTGCGGTTTGTCGGGGGATGCAGCTGGTCAACGTGGCCTTTGGGGGCACGCTGCAGCAAGACATCAGTACCTTCAGTGAGATCATTCATATGCAGGCGCCGATTCCGAAAGAAGTGCCGACCCATGCCATCGCGACGGCTGAAAAAAGCATGTTGGCTCGTGTATACGGTCAAAAAACAAAGGTCAATTCCTTTCATCATCAAGCGGTGGATCGATTGGCTCGTCCATTGCAAAAGACAGCTTGGAGTCCTGATGGCATCATTGAAGGCATTGAACACGTGGATCAGCGCTTGTTGGCGGTTCAATGGCATCCAGACTTTGCCTATGATGCGCTTTTACAAGAACAAGCGGTTTTCAAGTATGTCGTTGACGTGTTGTAAGAAAGAGGGTCACGCAAGGAGGAGAAAAATGAAAAAGAAAATGATGGGTATCACTGCTTTCACAGTATTGGTTTTAAGTGCCTGCAGTACCACGAGTCCCACGACGGATTCTGGACAGCAAGAGGAGCAAGGAGCTGGAGCTGTTGCGCAAGAGATTCAAGTGTCAACCGCTGGCGCCTTATCGACCCTTGATAGCGGGCAATACACGGATGTCAACAGTTCCGATATGATCGGACAAGTGGCAGAAGGGTTATACCGTCTGGATCAAGAGGGGGATCCTGAGCTTGCGATGGCCGCTGAAGAGCCTACGGTATCAGAAGATGGACTGGTTTATACCTTCACCATTCGTGATGCAAAATGGAGCAATGGCGATCCTGTTACAGCGGATGATTTTGTCTACGCCTTTCAATATGTTGCCAATCCAGAGAACGGTTCTAGCAGCAGCAATCAAATGGATGTGTTGAAAAATGGCAGTCAAGTACGTCAAGGAGACGCTGAGGTCAGTGAGTTAGGTGCCAAAGCATTGGACCAGCAGACGTTAGAGCTGACATTGGCAAGTCCGATCTCGTATTTGGATCAGATTCTGGTCGGGACACCTTTTATGCCAAAAAATCAAGCGTTTGCTGAAGAAAAAGGCGCCGATTATGGGTTATCAGCGGAAAATTTTGTTGGCAACGGCCCATTCTTGATCGAAGGGTGGAACGGGACCAACGAATCATGGACGTTAACGAAAAATCCTGATTATTGGGATGCTGAGAATGTCCAATTGACCAAGATCGACGTGCAAGTAGTGAAGGAAACGGCAACTGGTGTCAGCCTTTTTGAAACAGGAGAACTGGACTACACCACCTTAACGGATACTTACGCGCAGCAATACCAAAACTCAGCTCAAGCCAACTATGTGCCAAAGGCGCTGGTGGGGTATTTAAGTGCCAACCAAAAACGAGAAGTCACAGGCAATGTCAAGGTACGTCAGGCGATTTTACAAGCCATCGACAAAGAGGCATTTGCCGAAAATATCTTAGGCGATGGATCCACTGCATTGAACGGCTTTGTGCCAAGCAACTTTGCCAAAGATCCTGAAACAGACCAAGATTTTCGTGAAGAAAATGGCGATTTACTGCCGTATGATCTAACAGCCGCACAAGCGCTTTGGGCACAAGCCAAAGAAGAGTTGGGACAAGACGAGATCACTTTGGAACTGTTGTCAGCAGATACAGCAGCAGCCAAGAAAACCATCGAATTTATCCAAGGACAGTTAGAAACTAATTTGCCTGGATTAACCATCGATGCCAAGTCGATTCCTTTACAAAACCGCTTGGACTTGCAATCCCAAGGTGAATTTGATCTCGTCTTCGGGACTTGGACACCAGATTATGCGGACCCGATCAACTTCTTAGAATTTTATGATTCGACAGGTGGCTTGAATACCTCTGGGTATGCTAGTGAAAGGTACGACCAAGGGTTACAAGAAGCACGGACGACTTTAGCAAACGACCCAGCTGCCCGTTGGGACTTATTGAAAGAACTTGAAAAGCAATTGATCGTTGAAGATACAGCCGTCTTGCCGTTATATCAAGGGGCGGTAGCGTATTTGAAAACAGATCGTTTGCAAGGGGTGCAAGTGTTTCCTTTTGGACGAACAGTATCCTATCGCCTAGCATCTGTCACAGAATAAACAGGAAGTAAGAAAACAGAGGAACTTTTTTTCAACCAAGTGTGCTGACCAAACAGCATTTGTTGAAGAGAGGGGAATCTGTTTTTTTATTTTGCCAGATTCCTTGCAGCGCTTAGGATAAATCGAGAATTCGTTTTCAAAAAATAGTTGTTAAAAAGCGAGAAATTGAGAAACGCCTTTTTAGAAAAGTCAATCTTTTTGAAAAAAAATTAATAAAAGTTGTTGCATTCTCAGAAACTTATCTGTAAAGTGTTAGGTGTAGTCAGCAAAAATAAAAAGAGAAGGAGGGATTACGATGCAAAAAGTATTTGATAAAAAAACAACCAAATTGAATAAAGTGAATCCCTCATTCGGTAACCATTAGTGTACAGATAATGTCTATAATAACGACGTTTATGCTCTGTCCTTTTTCCGAAGGGACAGAGCTTTTTTGTGTACTTTTTTAGAATGTGAGGGATAAAACATGAAGTATGTATTAAAACAATTAACATCGTATTTTAAAGAACATAAGGTGCGCTATACCTTTGTATTCGTCTTTATGGTGATCGCTAGTGCGATGTATGTCGCACCGATCTATATTCTGCGCTTGTTCATCGATGCGTTGATTCAAGATAATTTTGATTACTCCGTACTGATCCAATATGTGAGCCTCTTCGCGGGAGCTATCTTGTTAGGATATTTGGCGGAATTTGTTTGGACGTTTAATTTATTTATTGGTTCCTACGATCTGCAAAAACAATTACGGGAACAATTGATGAGCCACTTTCTCAAAATGGGGGCGCCGTTTTACCATCGTTTCCGAACAGGTGATTTAATGACTCGTTCCAGTGACGATGTCCAAGTGATGGGGATGACCATTGGGTATGGACTGATGGTTTTCTTAAATACTAGTTTGTATCTAAGTTTTATCGTAGCGATGATGGCTGGGACGGTTTCTTGGCTACTGACCTTGATTGCCCTGATTCCCATGCCACTTTTAGCCTATTACATTTTCAAATGGGGCTCGCAAGTCGATAAGGCGTTTACGGAAGCGCAGAATTCTGTTTCTGAGATGAACAGTGAAGTGCTGGAGATCATTGATGGCATTCGGGTCGTCCGAGCTTATGGACTAGAAGGAGCCACCACGGAACAGTTTCAAAAGAAAACACTGGAAACACGAGCGAAAAACAATATCGTTTCTGAGATCGATTCCCGTTTTGGGCCGCTGATTACCATCATCTTAGCAATCAGTTTTGTGATGAGCTTTGGTGTCGGGGCGTTTCTTGTTGCCAACCAAACGATCACCATCGGTGCGATGGTTTCTTTCCAAGTGTACTTGACAATGGTCGTTTGGCCGATGATCTCAGCAGGAGATCTTGTGAATGTGATGCAGCAAGGTGCCGCATCCTGGCGTCGGATCAATGAAGTGCTGCAGACGGGGGATGAATTAGAAACGCCAGGTGAAGCCGACCTGCAAGCTATCAATACGATCCGTTTTGAAGCATATCATTTCCAATACCCGCAAGCAGCTCGTTATGTGTTAGAAGGACTGGATTTGACGATCACTCGTGGAGAAGTCTTAGGGATCGTTGGGAAGACCGGCAGCGGAAAAACGACGCTGCTAAGACAATTCGGTCACCGCTATCCATACTCTGATCAAGTCCCCTTGATCAACGAGCAGCCGTTGACGGCCTATCAAACAACAGCAGTGCGGAACCACTTTGCAGAAGTACCGCAAGAACATACCTTGTTTTCACGAACGATTCGCGAGAACTTGTTATTCGGACAGCCAGACGCTTCCGAAGAAGTATTGTGGGAAGCACTGGAAGCTGCTTGCTTTAGCGAAGACATCAAGCGGATGCCAGAAGGGCTCGAAACGGTCGTCGGTGAGAAAGGTGTTTCCCTTTCTGGTGGACAAAAACAACGCTTGTCCTTAGCACGGGCGTTTTTACGAAACAGTGAAGTCCTCTTACTGGATGATGCCCTTTCGGCAGTTGATGCCAAAACGGAACAAGCCATCATCACGAATTTGAAAACGATGAAGCAGGCACCGACCTCCATCATCGTGACCCATCGATTGTCCGCCATCACCGAAGCGGATCAAATCATCGTCTTAGAAGACGGACGGATCACACAGCGTGGTACCCATCAGGAGTTGATCGAAACGCCAGGCTGGTACCAAGAGCAGTATTATCATCAACAGTTAAAGGAGGACGATACGAGTGTTCTCAACGATTAAACGTTTGCTCACGTATTTGAGCTATTATAAAAAACAATTTACCGTGGGTGCGATCTTGCTGTTGCTGGCTGCAGCGCTCGAACTGACTTCCCCACTGATTGCCAAGCAGCTGATCGACCGAGTGATGACACCAGCGGTTAACAGTAGCAATTTAGACACGATGCTTTTGATCCAATTGCTCGCTGGGTATTTGCTGGTCAATTTGATTGGTTCCCTCTTTCGTTATATCAGCTTGCTGCAATTGCGAAAAATGTCCAACAGTATCGTCAAAAAAATGCGGGATCAGCTTTTTGACCATATGCACAAATTACCCGTTTCTTACTTTGACCAAATCCCAGCAGGTAAAGTCGTTGCACGAATCACGAATGACACCGAAGTCTTGCGGTCGAATTTCTACGTGATCGTGATCAGTAATTTGTTAAGCAACATCATCCAAATCATTGGTGCGTTTATTGCATTGTTTCTTTTGAACCGCACCTTAGGAGCAGCGATGCTGATTTTGATCCCGATTTTAGGAATCTGGCAGCATTTTTATACCAAATATGCCTCTCGTTACAATTTAGCAATGCGGGAGTACATCTCACAAATCAGTGGGCAGTTGAATGAATTTGTCCAAGGAATGGCGATCATCCAAGCCTTCCAACGAGAAAATCAGTTGCAGAAAGAATTTAATGAAACAGTAGAGAAATGGTTCAAAACTGGACGTAAATACCTCTTGCTCGATTCAAGTATCGCTTGGGGATTAGGCAACTTGTTGCGAAATTCAACGATCTTGATTTTGATCACGACCTTGGCCGCCTTTTTCCTTGATGGCCGCTTGGCGATCTCAGCAGGCTTGCTGTATGCCTTTATTGATTACATCAACCGCCTGTATGATCCCATCGAAGGGCTTGTCCAAACCATCACCAATGTGCAGCAATCATTAGCTGCTGGACAGCGGGTCTTTGAGTTTGCTGATCAGCCGGTTGAAAAACAACAAAGTGAGCAGCTGACTGTCACGAATGGCGATGTTTCTTTCCAACAAGTGACCTTTGGCTACGACCCTAAGCAAGCGATCTTGCACGATATCAACTTTGACGTTGCCGCAGGAGAGACCATTGCTTTAGTTGGTCATACTGGTTCTGGAAAATCGAGTATTTTGAACCTGTTGTTCCGTTTTTATGATCCGCAGCAGGGAAAAATCGTTGTGGATGGACAAGTGATCGCTGATTATGATCGTCATAGTTTAAGAGATTCAATGGCGATCGTCATGCAAGATCCCTATCTATTTACTGGAACGATCGCCAGCAACATCGGAATGAATGATCCAACGATCACCGAAGCGATGATTATCGATGCCTTGAAACAAGTCGGCGCTGACTACCTTTTGAGCCGCTACGAAAAAGGCATCCATCATCCAGTCGTTGAAAAAGGCAATGAGTTTTCTAGTGGAGAACGCCAGCTGATCAGTTTCGCCCGTGCGCTGGTGTTTGATCCAAAAATCTTGATTCTGGATGAAGCGACGAGCCATGTGGACACTGAAACAGAGTCCATCATTCAAAAGGCGATGACCGTCTTGCAAAAAGGACGGACGACCTTCATGATCGCTCACCGTTTGTCAACGATCAAACAAGCCGATCAAATCTTGGTCCTAGACCAAGGGAAGATCGTGGAACGGGGAACCCATGCGAGTCTTGTCCAAGGGCAAGGAATCTATCAGCAAATGTATCAAATGCAGGCAGAGCAGCTGTAATCAGAGGTGATTGCCGACAACAGTAACCGTAAAAGAAAATCCTTGAGCCTCCTGCATGGGAAGTGGCTCAAGGATTTTTTATATAATGCGAAGGTGCAGCCAATCATCTATGGGGAGTAGGAAGAGGAGGCCTTCGCTTATATATCAGTAGGAAAAGCGGCAAGGTGTTGTCGTAATTTTGTTAAGAAACGCTCGCCGATCACTGATAATGGGCGAGCGTTCTTTTTAATGAGGATGATCTCACCCTCGGACGCGTCGATCAAAGGAAGAAAAGCCAAGCCTTGGCGTTCTGGTTGGGCAACGATCCCCGAGCCGGTTCCATAAAGATCCGTCTGCTGTAATAGCTGGACCATTGTGCCTCGATCGCTGACATGCACCACTTGGGGGCTTTGAGCAAAGTCGATCAAATCCTCGGAAAAGAACGAATAGCGCTCATCTTCTTGCAAAAAGCGTACTTGCGGATAAGGGGCGAGATCCTTTAAGGAAAGCCGCGTTTTTTCTGTCAAGGGATGAGTCCCTCGTAAAAAGACATGGGGGCGAAACCGTCCCAACGCCTCGAAGGACAATTGGGCGCCTTGTAACAGTCGTTCCAATCCTGCTTGGTTTTGCTCATTCAAATAAAGAACCCCAAATTCACTTCGATATTGCTGCACGTCCGTGATTACCTTTAAGGTCGTGGTTTCTAATAGGCGAAACTGGCGACAGTCGGGAAATTCCTGCAGCAGCTCACTGAAAATTCCAGCCGTGAAATCATAGTGCTGGCTTGCGATGGCGAAGGTTTGACTCGCTGCTTGCTTGCTGGAAAAACGCGTTTGCAGCTGCGCCACTTGACTCAAGATCGGCTGGGCATGGTCTAGAAATTCCGAGCCTTCGGCAGTCAAGCGGGCACCTTGATTCGTACGCTCGAAAAGCTGGACCTCCAATTCTGCTTCCAACTCTTTCACGGCTTGGGAAAGACTTGGCTGTGAGAGATACAGCCGTTTGGCTGCTTCACGAAAACTTCCATGGTCAGCGATCGCTTGCACGATCCGCATTTGTTGAATATTCAATTTTTGACCTCCTTTACAAAGATTCAGACGGAAAAAGGGTCCACCAATCAATAGTAGTCAGTTCTTTTCCTTCTATAATAGAAGCTTCTTAAAAAATAAGACGACAGTTGCTACTTATTGCTACTTGTGAAGCGGTTATTGCAATTCTTCAGGAATAAACCAATAGCCCGTTTGATTCTCTTCTGCCAGCAGTTCTTTAAAGGCTTTGGAACGATAAGCTGCCACCACTGCCTGTGCCCAATCACTGTCTTGGTTGGCTTCTTTGACCGTTGCCACCAGTTCATACTCTTGCAAAATGTCTTCACTTAATAAGCTTTCCTCTGCAGCAATTCCAGCACTATAAACGATGCTGCCGGGAATCACCGCATAGTCTAAGTCTGCTAAGCTGCGGGGGATTTGCGCAGAATCCATCTCGACGATATCCAGGTTATAAGGATTGTCAGTAATGGTTCTTAACGTCGCGTCAATGGGCGCCACTTCGGGGTCAAGTTCGACCCATCCAGCTTTTTGCAGCAGCAACAGGGCACGGGCGCTATTTGACGGATCATTGGGAATCCCGATGGTATCGTTTGCTTCAATCGCTGCTAAATTGTCCTTTCTGCCAGGATACAAGCCAGCTGGAACAGTAGGGATCGGTGTGATACCCACCAAATCGGCACCCGTGTTTTCATTAAAGTTCTCTAAATAGGCGGTATGCTGATCGACGTTTAAGTCGATTTCGCCATCGTTCAGTGCAATGTCTGCTTCCAATACCCCAGTAAAGCCAATATCAGTCACGGTATAGCCTGCTTCTTCTAAAATCGGTTTGATTCCCTGAAGAAACAGTTCGCTGTAAGGTCCTGGTGTCGTACCAACTCTGATTTCTGTCTGCTGCTCTTCGGCATTTCCGGTCACTTCTTCTTGGTTGCCGCAGCCAGAAAATAAGACCAAGGACAACAGACCAATGCCCATACCTAATCGAATCCTTCGTTTCATACCTCTTCCTCCTTTTTTATAAAAAAAACCTTCCCAAAGACAATTCTTTGGGAAGGACGATCATTTCGCGGTACCACCTTCATTTGTTTTTTGCTGAAACAAAAAACCTCAGTCAGTTCATCAAATAAACTGCATTGCGCTATCGGGCTTTCTCCGTCGGGGATTGTTCGTCCACGAATGCTCAAAGGTCATCTT
This sequence comes from Enterococcus sp. 5B3_DIV0040, assembly GCF_002140755.1. Lineage (NCBI taxonomy): Bacteria > Bacillati > Bacillota > Bacilli > Lactobacillales > Enterococcaceae > Enterococcus > Enterococcus sp. 5B3_DIV0040. The sequence continues at coordinate 2,373,846 of NZ_NGLC01000001.1, read as the reverse complement.
CGGATCGTCTTCCTTACTCGTTTCCACCAGTTCCGAGCTCTCTTGAAAGAAAGGGGGGATCGTACTCTTCTTCTCACTGCATGTGTATGAAATTAGTAGTATCTTAGAACAAGATGAGAAAGTTGTCAATTGCTTTCGTGATAGGTGATTCCAATCACTACGCAGGTAGTAGGGGAACAAATGGGGAAGGGTAAGAATAGATCAATAAGGCAGGAAAAGCAGATGAATGGTCGAAATCGCTTGGTTGGGTTAGAATCGAAGCACAAAACAAAAAAAGAGGCGAGGAAATGAAATTACTTTTGATTGGACATACCGGCACACTTGGGCAGCTTTTAGTTGAAGGCTTTCAGCAGCTACCAGAGGTGGAGCTGATCACAGCTAGCCGTAGCAGCGGCGATCATCAAGTCGAAATTGCGGATGCAGACAGTGTCAGCCAGCTATTTGCAGCTACTGGGAAAGTGGATGCCATTGTTTCCTCTGCGGGAAGTACAGTGTTTAAATCCTTTGAGGAATTGACGCCAGCAGATATTCAACAATCAGTGGCTTAGAAGCTGCAAGGACAAGTCAACCTTGCGTTGATTGGCCAGCATTTTCTCAATGAAGGCGGCAGTATCACACTGACTTCTGGAATTATCAAAGACGAATTTATCCCAATGGGCACGCCTTCAGCACTGGTCAACGGCGGTTTGGAAGCCTTCGTGGCATCGGCAGCTTTTGAGATCGGTCATGGGATACGAATCAATTCAGTCAGTCCCAATGCGCTTGTGGGCTCTTGGGAAACCTTCGCCGATTCTTTCAAAGGCTTTATTCCCGTTGGTGACGCACCCGTTTTTGCAGCGTATCAAAAAGCAGTCTTTGGGATCATGACTGGCAAAACCTTCACCGTTTATTAAGAAAAAGCAGAAGTAGAAAAAACCGCCAAATCAAAGCTGACTTGGCGGTTTTTGTTCTGCTGAAAAAGAAGCAGCAAGCAGTTAAGAAGAGAGCAATTGAGTTTTCAGCTTGGGCATTTCTGCTTTGAGTTGTTGGCGAGCAAAAGCCAAGTCATTGATCCAAGAAGCAATCGCTTCTTTTTCTAAGAACAGAGGCATTCGATCATGGACTGGTTCAACAGAATCGTTCGCGGCAGTCGTTAGAATGATTGATTCGGTTTCGATTTGATCCTCTTTTTGAAGGATGCGATAAAAACCAGCGGCATAAATCACGTGATCTTGCGAAAAGAGAAACTTTTCCTTTTCATGATTCCATTCATAGAAACCAGACATCGGAAAGACACAGCGATGCTCTTGGAAAGGTTTGCGAAAAGTCGGTTTTTCTTCAACGGTCTCAGAACGGGCATTGATCATCAAATGCCCTTTTTTAAAGCCGGTAAAGCCCCATCTTGTCACACCAGCTACAACTTGTTGTTGTTGATTTGCACCGATGGTTACGACATGATTGGAAGGGAAAACATCATTGACAGCGACAGTCTGTTGGCGCTTGCGGGCTTTCGCCGCGGCTTCTTGATAATATTCTGACAATTCGCCAGTTGTTGGGTCAAATAAGTATCGGCCGCACATGGACGGGTCACTCCTTTTTTTGGATTGGCTGGTGCCTTTGTTTCAGTATAAAGACTCAAGGCGTCAAAACCAACTAACTTGCTTCACTTCTCGATTCAACAAGAAAAGGATCTTGAACATATGTAAAAAGTCAGGAGTATCGCTTGATTTTCTGGAAATCAGATAACAAAAAAAGGCAGTCACCTACTGAGGTTGACAGCCTTTTTTATTCTAGTTGGTTAGCCAATTTTTTTAACTCTCCCGCCGATTTTATTTGCGAAACGTTCAGCATCTTCTCTGCAAGTATAGGTCAATGCAATTGTTTTGTCCCGTGTTCTTTTTCCTTCGGCGGTTAGATAACCATGAAAGATTTTAATCGCATACAATAGATAAACACCTCCTTATCCTTGGTAATAATAACAAATTTACCGCTTACATTCAAGGGATATAGTAAAAGTTTATTTTTTGTTAGTTATTTTATTAAGAATTTATTCAAAGGTTTAAGAAACGATTGAAGGAGAAAGTAAGGGGTGATGGAATAGACCAATGATTGCTGTTAAAAGGAAAAAGCTCCAAGGAAAAAGAGGCATGTTTCTGAATTTCCATCAAATAAAGAAACTGGCAACCGCTTAAATTATTCTTTTGCTGCGCCAATCGAATAGACCAATCCACGGGAATCAAAATGGCCGAAAGAAAACCTATGATAAAGCATAGCTGCCAAGCAGGGAATCCATCGTAAGGGATAGGGGCAAGTAAGAAAAGGGAGAGTGGTCCAAACTAAGCACCTGTTTCTGTATTTTTTGATCAAAGAAAAACACCAGACCTTGTACTTTCACAAGATCTGGTGTTTCATCAGTTACCCCGATAAACAAATCGCCCATCAAATACCGTCGCTTCAACAGTCGTTTGAAGCAATTCTTCGGCAGTCAAAGGCAAGATGTTTTGGGACAAAATACAAAGATCGGCTAAACAGCCAACTTCTAATCGCCCGATATCTTGCCGACTCAATGCTTTAGCGGCGCCTGTGGTGTGGGCATAGAGGGCATCGGCGATGGTGATTTTTTCTTGTGGCATCAATCCGCCTGCTGGCTGGCCGTTTTTCTCTTGCCGAGCAACCGCATAATACAGCGAGTCTAAAGGGGTTACGTCGATCACGACTGGCGTATCAGTCCCAAAAGCCAAGGTTGCGCCTTGCTCTAGAAAGGACTGAAAAGGAAACATTTGACTGGCACGCTGAGGTCCTACTTCTTCATCGAGGGTCTCATAACCGACTAATAAATGGCTAGGCTGTACGGAGAGTACCAGTTGTTCTTGGCGAACTAGTGGCAGATCAGCGGCATCCATCACTTCCAAGTGTTCCAAGGTGTTGGCTTTGCCTTTAGAAAGCGGGTGAGCAGCAGCACTTTCTTGATAAAAGAGGAGTGCTTGTCGAATCGCTTCATCACCGATGGTATGGATGCGCATCGGCCAGTCTTGCTGGTTGGCTTGTAAAATAAAGCGGCGCATCCGTTGAACATCGATCAAGGGCATCCCGACATCACCAGCAAAATACGGTGTTTCATATTCCTCTTTTAAAAAAGCCGTGTGCGTACTCGTCACGCCATCAAAAAATTGTTTGACGCCGCCCATTTGTACTTTTTCGGAGCGATAAGTACGGTAAGTTTCTTTCAGTTGCGTGATGTCTTCTCGCATGGCTGGATAAAAGACAGCGCGCAAGGTCGCTTCTGCTTCTGTTTGACGATAAAGAGTGGGGTAAACCAAATCGTCCCAGCTTTCTCCTGTCAAGGCAACATCACCGATCGTCGTAATGCCGTATTGATTGAGCTGCTTCATATAGGTCAGAAAGGCAGCAGGGCTTTGTGCTTGGAATGACTGTAAGACCTTTGCTAAATAATGAATGGCGATCGCTTCTAAAAAGCAGCCGCTTAATTGTCCGCTGTTTTCGTCAAGCAGTGCCTCCCCGCTGATCCCTGCTGGTAAGTTCTCAGGTGTGATCCCTAAAGCAGCGATCCCTTGGCTATTCAACCAAATACTGTGGGCATCACCTGAAATCAGCATGACAGGCGTGTCGGCACAATAGTTGTCGATCGAATCTTTCGTCGGGTAGACTTGCTGACCGAAATCACTGCTGAACCAGCCGATGCCGATTTTCCATCCATGGGTGATGGGCAAGGCGGGCACTTGCTGGGCAACGGCTTCTTCTGTCACTCCCGTAAGATGGGTCAGTGCCCCTTGATGGAGTAATGCGGAAAGATAAAAATGAACATGAGCATCAATAAAGCCTGGGATGATCATTTGTTCTTTGAGATCAATGACCTGGGTGTCTTCAGCAAGTGTTGGCAGCGCTGAAAGAGGACCCACAGCCGTGATTTTCTGGTCTTCTATCAGGAGAAAGCCCGCAAAAGTCGTTTTCGTTTTGGTATCAAAGATGTGTTCAGATTTTAGTAATAGTGACAATTATAATCCCAACTTCCATTCAAGGAAAAGATCGTTGTAAAGCTCAACCGCTTCTTTTCCTAAGTATTCATAATGTTCCATTTGTTCCATTGCACTTGGCTCAGGGTAGAAAGCCTTGTCAGCAGTCAGTTCTGCTGGCAGCATGGCTTTGGCCGTTTCACTCGGCGTGGCGTAGCCCACGTATTCGGCATTTTGTGCGGCATTTTCTGGTCGCAGCATAAAATTGATGAAGGCGTAGGCTCCCTCAAGATTGCCAACGGTTTTCGGGATCGCAAAATTGTCTGTCCAAATCGCACCGCCATCATTGGGAACGATATAGGTGACGGCAGGATTTTCCGCCATCACATAAGCGGCATCGCCCGAATACCCGATTCCTAAAGGGGCATCGTTGTTGATCATCAAGGTTTTGATCTCGTCGGTCAAAACTGCTTTGACGTTGGGACGGATACTTTCCAGCTTCTTCAAGGCTTTGGTGACCTTGGTCGGGTCTTTTTCATTTTGGGAAAGACCGAGCGTCTGTAACGCGATTCCTAAGGTTTCGCGAGCACCATCCACCATCAATACATCATTTTTAAATGCAGGGTCCCATAAGTCACTCCAGCCATGGATCGAAGAAATATCAACTTCTTCAGTATTTGCCATGATTCCGATCGTGCCCCAAAAATAAGGGATCGAGTAGGTATTGTCAGGATCAAAGGCTTGATCCATCAAAAAAGGCGACAGATCTTCCGTTCCCGTCAATTTCTGATGGTCTAAAGGCACTAACAGTCCTTCTTCGATCATTTTCGGAATGATCGATTCGCTAGGGAAAACCAAATCATAGCGCGAGCCGCCTTGTTTGATTTTGGTTTCCATCGCTTCGTTGGAGTCAAATGTATTATAAATCACTGAGTAACCAGTCTCAGTTTCGAATGTTTTGATCAATTCGGGGTCAATATATTCGCCCCAATTGTAAATAATCACTGTATTTTTGTCGGACGACGTTGCTGCCCCCGATTCTTTCGTTAACACCGAAGCACCTAAAAACAGCAACGCGGTGATGCCGATCACACCGCCAAAAAATACCCACAACCTTTTCAATTCATCAATTCCTTCTTTCTCTACAATTTCGTATTTCTTGAGTAGCGTAATTGATTTTTAAAGAAAAGGCAATAAAAAAATGAAGAAAAAATAAACCCGTTTCTTTCAAGGCTTTGAAGGAGGAACGGCCAGGTGGCTGGGGCAGTTTCCAAACATATCATTTGTCAAATTCCCTCCTTTTGCCTAAGCTAGGGAAGTGAGAAATCAAGGGATGGAAAAACAGGAACCTCTCTTTGATGAAGAATGAATGTAAGGAGTGAAGCATCAATGGAAACACGTGCTGTCGTTATTGAAGCCTATGGTGGAAAAGACCAATTAAAAGAAGCAACGGTCCAATTACCAGAATTAAAAGCAAATCAATTATTAGTCAAAGTTGCCGCAACGTCCATCAACCCGATCGATTGGAAATTAAGAGAAGGCTATTTAAAACAAATGTTTCCGTGGGACTTCGCAATTATTTTAGGTTGGGATGTCGCAGGGGATATCGTAGAAATAGGTGCTGACGTGACAGAATTCAAAGTTGGTGATGCGATCTATGCCCGCCCTGAAACGACTCGTTTTGGGACGTATGCTGATTACGCCATCGTGGATGCTGAGTTAGCAGCGATCAAACCAGAAAACCAAAACTACGCAGAAGCAGCTGCAGTGCCATTAGCTGGTTTGACTGCTTACCAAGCGTTGTTTGAACACGGTCGTTTAAAAGAAGGGGAAAAAGTCTTGATCCATGCCGGAGCAGGCGGAGTTGGTACCTATGCGATCCAACTAGCAAAAGCAGCTGGCGCTTACGTCATCACGACGGCTAGTCCTCGTAACCATGAGTTATTGCAAAAACTTGGTGCCGATGAGATCATCGATTACCATACGACAGATTTTGAAGAAGTCTTGCAAGACATCGATTTGGTCTTTGATACGATGGGGGGCGACACCCAGAAGAAAAGTTTCACTGTCTTAAAACCTAAGGGCCGTCTGATCTCGATTTTGAGTATTGAAGACGAAGACTTGGCAAAAGAAAAAGACATCTTCGCCAAAGCAATTTGGTTACGAACCAATGGCAAACAATTGGCAGAATTGACAGAGCTGATCGAAGCAGAAAAAGTCAACAGTATCATCGGTGCAACCTTCCCATTGACAGCACAAGGAATTTACGATGCCCACGCATTGAGTGAGACACACCATGCAGTCGGCAAGATCGTTATTGAAAACCAAGACAATTTCATCAGCCAAGACGCAGAATAAAGGAGGCTGAACCGATGCGCTTATGGCATGAAGCGCTGATACCTGCTTTGCCTCGGCAGCAGCTGTTAGGCCAGCATCGTGAAGCAGCAGCCTTGCGGGGGCTAGGCTGGGGTAAAAAGCACGCAACCGTCGATTACGTTTTTACCCATCCGCCCTATAAATTGTTTCAATACCATCAGTTAGTGCTGGATGAAATGACCTATCGAGGCTATCGGCCAGCACCTGAATGGTACGATCCAGCGTATCGTGGCAAAAATCTGCCGCTGGAACCCTCCGTTCAAGCTGTTCCTTTGACTACGCCGATCTATCCAGAACATGATGAAGCATACTTGGAAGAATGCTTAGTGAATCTCCATAGTAAAGGGATCTATCTTTAAAGACCAAACACTTTCCTGAATTTTTGTTCGGGAAAGTGTTTTTTTGCTTTAAAATCGGCAACTTACAAAAAGTAAGCATATTGTTCGCAACTTTTTTTGTTCCTTGTTATAGTGAGAACAGAGAATCAGTAATGAGAAATGAGGAAAAGAAAATGACCATCAATCACAGAAATCTTGAATTTGGGTTAGATACGTTTGGCGATCTAGCCTTTGATGATACAACGAAAGAACGGATCAGTTATAGCGAATCGTTGCGCAATATCGTGGCAGAAGGAAAATTAGCCGATGAAGTCGGCATCGATGTCATTGCCTTAGGGGAGCACCATCGGGAAGAGTATTCGATTTCAAGTCCTGATACGGTACTAGCGGCTTTAGCGATGGTTACCAAAACCATCAAATTAGGTACCGGTGTAACTGTCTTGAGTTCGGATGATCCCGTGCGGGTCTACGAACGGTTTGCGACCGTTGACGCGTTGTCGAACGGTCGTGCACAAATCATGCTGGGACGAGGATCTTTTACTGAATCATTCCCTCTATTCGGCTATGACTTGCAAGATTATGAAGAACTATTTGAAGAAAAAACAGAGATGTTCAGTGAATTGAGAAAAGGCAAACCATTAACCTGGGAAGGCAAGTTCACGCAATCCTTAAAAAATGCCGACGTTTTTCCAAAAATCGAGGGGCATCAATTAGATACCTATGTGGGTGTCGGTGGAACCCCTGAATCGATCATTCGTGCCGTCCGTTATGGGTTTCCCGTTATGTTAGCGATCATCGGTGGCGAACCTGCTCGTTTTGCGCCCTATGTTGATCTGTATAAAAAGGCAGCGCAGCAATTGGGGCAACCGATTCTGCCAATCGGCATGCACTCCCATGGTGTGATCGCCGACACCGACGAAGAAGCCTATGAAATCGGCTGGAACTACATCAAAAAGAGCATGGACAAAATCGGTCTTGATCGCGGCTGGCCAGCCATGAGCAAAGAGCGCTTTGACTTTGAAGTCGAACATGGATCTTACTATGTAGGCAGTCCAGAAACCGTGGCGCAAAAAATCGCCCGTATGATGCCGCAAGTCGGTGTAGAACGCTTTGATCTGGTTTACGGTACTGGCGGACAGCTGCAAAAAGACCGTTTCAAAACGATTGAATTGTATGGAACCAAAGTGATTCCACGGGTGAAAGAATTGTTGGCAGCAGGTGATGGCAATGCCTAAAACCATCGGTATTTTAGGCGCAGGCAAGTTAGGCTTAGCGCTCGCAAATCTTGGTGCCCAGGCGGGCTATCGGGTCTTGATCGCTAGTACGAAGCCAGCAGAAAAAATCGCCTTGTCCATTTCTGTGTTGGCTCCGGGAGCGATCGCAAAAAATGCCGCTGAAGTGATGACAGAAGCCCAAACGATCCTTTTGGCAATCCCATTGAGTAAGTACCAACAGCTGCCAGCAGAAGCTTTGGCTGGCAAGCTAGTGATCGATGCCATGAATTATTGGTGGGAAGTCGATGGCAAAGAAACAGAATACTCATCCATCGAGCAGACTTCTTCGGAACGTGTGCAACGCTATTTTTCCCAAAGTAAAGTAGTCAAAGGATTCAATCATATGGGGTACCACGATATCCAAGAGGAATCTTTGCTGACGAGAACGGCTGCTCAAGGAACTGCCAAAAAAGCCATCGCCATTGCTGGTGATGACCAAACCGCCCTTGATCAGACAGCAGAAATCGTTGCTGCCTTCAGCTTTGATCCCTTTCCTATCGGTGCTTTAGCTAATGGCATCATGTTAGAACCCGGCAGTCCTTTCTTTGGTGCCAATCAAACCAAAGAGGGATTGACGGCATTGATGAAGGCGTTTTGGAGCAGTGAGAAAGGGCAAGCATTTCTGGCGCGACCTTCCGCTGTGCGTAAAAAGGAACAGGCTCCGCAGTAAAAGAGCCGCCTCAAAGTACGGCTGGATACGATAAAAACAACCCTCTTCTCAAAAAAAGAAGAGGGTTTTTCCCATCCAGTCAAATCAGCACGTGGTCGCTAAAAAATACAATGTGATTGTTACGATTGTGATTCGTAAGCAGTGGTTGTTACGTTTACGTCTCTGCCAGACGATCTATAGTGTACATATCAGCCTGTACCTGCTTTGTGCTCGCCTTTGACACCCACCCATGTTTGTTAAAGATCGACTAGCCAGTTGGTTTGTTGGATCTTTCCATCTAATTCTCGCAGCTGTTTGGCGGTCGCATTCAATTGCTCCGTTAGCGTTTTTGTATCGATCGTGCGCACCAGTCGAATTTCGTTGCGACCCATTCGGGGAGCTGCTTTGGTTTCATCCAGTGCTTGCGTAAGCAGTGCATGCTTGCGGCGCAGCTGTTCTCGCTGTTCTAGTGCTTCCATCAACAATAACGCACTATCTGCTAAAGAGGCAGTCGCATTTTTCCGATTGATGGCTACGACTAATTCTGAATACTGTTGATTGATCTCATCGTATTCCTTGAACAATTCTGTGATACTGCGATCCAAGGTATCGCCTTCTTGGACTAACACACTGCTAGAGATTTCGTTGCGCAATTGAAACAGACGATTGTTCAAATCTCGTCTTAAAAGTAACGCTTCTGCTAATTTCATTTTGGCACACTCCTTTTTACAAATCAGAAGGCTTATCTAGTTCTTATCCTAGAGAAGAACGTGACGAAAGGCAAGCAAGACGCAAAACAAGCTCTGATAGAAAAATCATAAAAAACTGAATATTCGCAATTCTTGTTGACTTCCAAAAACACCAATAGTATACTTTAAAACAATCATGAAATAGACAAAAAAACGTCATTTACCTGTTTTTTAGATAAAAAGAAAGACGATGAAGAGAAGAGTAGCTTTGGAATCTGTTAGAAGAGAACCCGGATGGTGAGAAAGGGCAGCAGAAAAAAAGTGAAGATGAGCTCTGAGTGATCTGATTTGTTCACGCAAATCAGACGGAAAGCAGCCGTTACCGTGCCAAGTATCTTAGCGTACTGTTGAGGTGCCATTTGTGAGAATGGTGCGAAAAAGGGTGGTAACACGAAAATCTCGTCCCTTTGTTTGTCAAAGTTGATAAGCAAAGGGATGAGGTTTTTTCTTTTTATCGTTGAATGCGTTTTTTGCTGTCATGAAAAACACTTGCGTTGGTTTCGCAATCACATAGGAGGAAGAATGAAAATGATCTGGAAGAAGCGTTTATTGGTTGCAGCAGGAGTGATTGGGTTGACCCTTTCTGGCTGCACGACAACAGGAAATACTGAGGGATCAGAGGCTGAAACTAACGGAGCGCCGAATCAAGCGATCGCGGTGAGTCTACCAGCTGAGCTGACGACTCTCGATACGACCCAAACGACGGATAAAGCAACGTTTACCATCGTACAACATTTATTCGAAGGGCTCTACCGTTTCGATGAAAACAGCGAACCAGTTCCAGGCTTGGCAGAAGGAGTCGAAATCAGTGAAGATGGCAAAACCTATACCTTTACTTTGCGAGACGATGCGAAATGGAGCAATGGCGAAGCGATCACTTCGGCTGACTTTGCTTATGCGTGGAAAAAGTTAGTTGATCCAGCAACGATGGGACCAAATGCCTATTTGTTGGATAATGTAGTCAATAGTAAAGACATTCGTGAAGGCAATGCAGACGTAGAAACGATTGGTCTGGAAACCCCAGATGACGCGACCTTTATCGTACAGTTGGAGCAGCCGCAGCCTTCGTTTTTATCCTTGATTTCCATCGGCTGGTTGGCACCGCAAAATCAAGCCTTTGTTGAAGAAAAAGGCGAGACCTATGCCCGGACAAGTGAAGATTTGTTGTATTCTGGTCCCTTTACTTTAACCGATTGGCAACAGACTGGAGATGAGTGGACGCTAGTGAAAAACGACCAATACTACGATGCTGATGTCGTTCAATTGGAGGAGATCAAGGGCTCCACCATCAAAGAAGAAAATACGGGGATCCAATTGTTTGAAAGCGGCGACCTTGATTTGCAAAAAATCAGCGGGATCTACGTCCAACAATACGGGGACAATGAAGAACTAGTTACGCAAAACGATGTGGCGAACTTTTTCTTAGACTTCAATAAAACCGCCAACGATGCCTTAGCAAATGTTCATGTGCGTAAAGCGATCGCGTTGGCGATCGACAAAGAAAGTCTCGTGGATAATGTGTTGAACGATGGAGCGAAAGTTTTAAATGGATTGATCCCTACCGGCTTAGCTGCGAATCCAAATACTGGCGAAGATTTTCGAGCATATAGCGGTGATTATAATCTGTATGAGTTAGAGGCTGCCAAGGAAGAGTGGGAAAAAGCCCAAGCGGAAATTGGCGAAAGTACGACGCTGCGTTTATTAGTGACAGATGATGACAATGGTCAAAAAATCGGGGAGTACTTGCAAAGCCAACTGCAAGAAAACTTGCCAGGTTTGTCGATCTCCATCAACAAACAGCCACGTGCCAGCTTGAATCAATCAAGAGCAAATAGTGATTATGAGCTTTCCGTTTCTGGCTGGATCGCTGGAAGCAGTGACATGGATATGTTCTTTATCTTATACAAAAACGGCGCTTCCTTTAACTACGGCGGCTATGTCAACGAAGAATATACGGCATTGACGGAAGATGCTCGCACCGTTCATGCCAATGACCCCGATCAATATTTTGAAGATTACAAAGCGGCAGAAGAAATTTTGTTGGAACAAGATGCTGCGCAAGTCCCTCTATACCAAAGTGCTTCAAATTATCTGATCAAATCAAATGTAAAAGACATCCAATTCCCAGCCTATGGCGCGCATTTCTTTTTCCGCACCGCCTATGTCAGTGAATAAGGAGAAAAATAGCTGAATGAAGAGCGCATGTTTATTCGATGAACATGCGCTTTTTGCAACAAAAAAAGCAGTTCAGAAAGCTGAACTGCTAAATGCGGAAGATGGGAGTTGAACCCACACGAGATAAACTCACACGCGCCTGAAGCGTGCGCGTCTGCCATTCCGCCACTTCCGCATAAGATAAAGATAATCCTTTCTAGGAAGAAATGCAAGTCCAATCTCACAAAAAGGAGCCCGCCAGTGGGGACTGGCGGGATAGGAGTAAAAATGAAAAAGTGTTAGGGTTGTTTGTTGGTATACATTTATAATAGCGTGTAAATGTGAAAAAAAGTTGACGAATCAAACAGAATTCTGAGAAGAAATCGCCAAGAAAAAGTGAAACTAGATAAAACAGTCAGAAGACAAAAAGGAGCCCGCCAGCGGGGACTGGCGGGAAGGAGTAAAAATGAAAAAGTGTTAGGGTTGTTTGTTGGTATGCATTTATAATAGCGTGAAAATGTGAAAAAAAGTTGACGAATCAAACAGAATTCTGGGAAGAAATCGCCAAGAAAAAGTGAAACCATGTAAAACAGTCAGAAGACAAAAAGGAGCCCGCCAGCGGGGACTGGCGGGAAGGAGTAAAAATGAAAAAGTGTTAGGGTTGTTTGTTGGTATACAAGTATCATACCGAGAAAATATGAAGAATTTTCGAGCGAAATTCAGGAATTGCGTGAATCTTTTGACAAATTATGCCTTCTGTTTGAATTTTTTCTTAAAAGAGAATTGACAAAAGGCACAAGCTTTGATAATTTAAATGAAACAAAATGCAAACGCGATGAAAAAGAAAGTAGAATCAAGGAAGTTGTCTAGCAGAGAGTTCCGGTAGGTGAGAAGGAACGACAACGAATGATTTGAAAATGACTTTGGAGCGGATTTTCTGACTAATTAGGAAAATACGGTTGCCCCGTTAACAAGCGACAGTCTCCGAGTGTTTTCGGGTACTGAATGAGGTGAGGCCTGTGAAGGCTTTACAGATTAAGGTGGTACCGCAGGTGATGCCCTTAGCTTTGGCTAAGGGCTTTTTTTGTGTCTGTAGGGTCAGCTGTTTCATGCGATGGTTTTGTTGAAAAGGAGAAAGGTTGTTGGGAGGAGAGAAAATGCACAAATTAGTGGTTCAAACCGATTTTGGTTTGCAAGATGGAGCGGTCAATGCGATGTACGGGGTAGCCTATCAAGTGGCACCAGAGCTGGTCATTGCGGATTTGACTCATGAGATCGAGCCATACAACATTCATGACGCCAGCTATCGCCTGCTGCAAAGCGTCACCTATTGGCCAGCAGGAACAGTCTTTGTTTCAGTGGTCGATCCTGGCGTAGGGTCTGATCGACGAAGTGTGGTTGCCAAGCTGGCGACCGGGCAGTTGGTTTTGACACCAGATAACGGCACCCTGACCTATTTAGCGACTTATATCGGAATCGCTGAACTTCGGGTGATCAATGAGGCAACTGAGCGCTTGGCAGGATCAGCCGAAAGCCATACGTTTCATGGTCGGGATGTTTATATGTATAATGCCGCTCGGCTCGCCAGCGGTGCCATCAGCTTTGAAGAGCTAGGAACACCTGAACCTAAAGAAGCGATCCAAGTTTTTGCCATTGAAAAGCCAAGCCAAACAGCTAAAACGATCACAGGGACGATCGATATTCTCGATATCCGCTTTGGTTCGTTGTGGACGAATATTCCCCACACGTTCTTTAAGCAATGGCAGGTCCAATACAATGAGTCGCTGCTCGTCAGTATCTACTACCAAGATACCCTGCGTTATCAAGAAGAAGTGCGTTTCGGACGCTCCTTTGCGCAAGTGGCAGAACAAGAACCCGTCTTATATGTCAATTCCTTGCTGAATATCGGTTTAGGACTCAACTTGGCTTCATTTGCTGAAACCTATAAAATCGGCACTGGCACGAATTGGAAAATTACCCTCAAAAAAAGGAGAAATGAAAAATGAATCAATCAAAATTTACAGTAAAACACATTGTTGCAATCGGTATCGGTGCTGCGGTCTTTTTCGTCTTAAAACGTTTCGTCACGATCCCGACGGGTTTCCCAAATACAGATATCGCCACAGCCTATCCTTTCTTGGCGCTATTAGGCGTTGTCTACGGTCCGATCGTGGCTGGTTTAGCAGGTTTTATCGGGCATGCCCTAGGAGATTTAACGACTTATGGTCCATGGTGGTCTTGGATCGCCGCCTCTGGGATCTTAGGGGTGTTCTTTGGACTTTTGACTCGTTGGATTCCAATCCAGCAAGGAACCTTTGGCGTTAAAGAAATTCGGACCTTCTTGATCGGTGAAACGATCGCAAATTTGGTCGTCTGGGTGATCATTGCCCCGATCGGGGATATTTTGATCTATGGCGAACCAGCGAACAAAGTCTTTACGCAAGGAGTCATTGCGGGATTGACCAATGCAGTCGTAACTGGGATAATCGGAGTGATCCTGCTAAAAGCCTATGCCCAAACCAAAACCAAAAAAGGCAGCTTGAGCAAGGAATCCTAACCAAAGAAATGTGTGAAGGCTAAAAAATGAAACAAAAAATTATTCAATTTACGAATTTTTCTTTCCAATATGATGCACAAGCGGAACCGACCTTGAAAAACATCGATCTAACGATCTATGAAGGAGAAAAAGTCCTGATCGTCGGTGCCAGCGGTTCTGGCAAAAGTACATTAGGAAAATGTTTGAACGGTTTGATCCCGCAAAACGACAAAGGCAGTAGTACTGGAGAATTGACGATCGGTACCAATGCCTTCGGGCAAGCTTCCATCTACGAGCTGTCTTTGACCGTCGGCACGGTGCTGCAAGACACCGATAGCCAATTTGTAGGCTTGACCGTAGCAGAAGATATCGTATTTTCATTGGAAAACGATCAGCGCAGTCAAGCAGTGATGCAAGAGGCGCTGCGTTTTTGGGCAGAAAAGACTGACTTAGTGGATCATTTGGCGAAAAAACCGCAGGAATTATCGGGTGGCCAAAAGCAACGTGTTTCAATGGCAGGTGTTTTGATCGATGAAACACCGATTCTACTGTTTGATGAGCCGCTAGCCAACTTGGATCCGCAAACAGGTGTGGAAGCCATCAAAATGATCGACCAGCTTTATCAAGAGAAGCGTTTTACCACCATCATCATTGAACATCGCTTAGAAGAAGTGTTAGCCGCAGCTGTCGATCGCATCATCGTGATGGAAGAAGGCCGCATCCTTGCCGACAGTACACCGAATGAACTATTAAAAACGGACATGCTACAGCAAGTCGGCATTCGTGAACCACTGTATTTAGCTGCTTTAAAAAAAGCGGGGGTTCCCGTGACCGACGCTGCTGATTTGGTCGCGGTAGAAGCATTTGCATCACCTGAGATTGCCGAAAAACTGACTCAGTTTCAAGAAAAATTTCCGAAACCGGCGCTCCCTAGCCACCAGCCGCCGTTATTGGAAGCGAAGAATCTATCGTTTTCCTACCAAGTGGGCAAACCCATTTTGCAGGCACTGGATTTTACCATCCATCAAGGAGAAATGATTAGTTTGGTCGGGCATAATGGCGCAGGGAAATCGACCTTGTCCCATTTGATTACCGGTTTTTTGACTCCGACTTCTGGCAAATTGCTTTGGCAAGGAACGGACATGGGCAATGATTCCATCAAAGAACGAGCGCAAAAAATCGGGTATGTTTTGCAAAACAGCAATCAAATGCTGTCAAAAAACTTCCTGTTTGACGAAGTTGCCTTAGGCTTGCGCAACCGAAACGTTCCAGAGGCTGAAATTACAGAAAAAGTTCATCAGACCTTAAAAATCTGTGGTCTTTATCCGTTTCGCTCATGGCCATTGTCGGCACTAAGTCATGGGCAAAAACGCCGAGCCGCCATTGCAGCGATCCTCGTCTTAGATCCTGAACTCATTTTATTGGATGAGCCGACAGCGGGACAAGACTATCGCCATTACACCGAAATGATGCAATTTTTACAGGAGTTGAACCAGCGGGGATTAACGATCGTTATGATCACCCACGATATGCATTTGATGTTGGAGTATACACAGCGGACGATCGTTTTGACAAAAGGAACGATTTTGCTGGACGCACCGCCAGAAGTTGTTTTAGCAGACAAACAAGTGGTGAGTGCCGCGAACCTCAAAGAAACCAGCTTGTATACACTGGCGACCCTTAACCAGCTGACAGATCCCGCCGCTTTTACTGCCGCCTTCATTGCCAGCGAGAAGGAGGGACACGATGGAGAGTAATCTAATCGGCTATCTTGACCGCAAAACATGGATTCACCAATTAAGCGGTGCCGCAAAACTGATTTGTTTTTTGCTGCTATCCGTCATCGGGATGATCTCTTATGATACGCGCTTTCTCATTGGACTGGCATTGTTTTCGGTCTTTCTATTTGCCAGTGCTGGAATTCGCTACCGAGATATCGCTTTTGTATTAAAATTTATCATCTTTTTTTCGCTTTTGAATTTGGTGGCGGTCTATCTTTTCGCACCAGAATATGGGGTGGAGATCTACGGTACGCGCCACGTGATTTTCGAAGGGATCGGTCGGTATACATTGACCCAAGAGCAAGTGTTTTATGAGCTGAATCTGTTGATCAAATATTTTGTCACGATTCCCCCAGGGTTGATTTTCCTGTTTACCACCAATCCAAGCGAGTTGGCGTCCAGCATTAACCGCATCGGGATTTCCTACAAGATCGCCTATGCAGTCGCACTGGCTTTGCGTTACATTCCTGATATTCAAGATGATTTTCGGACCATTGCCAAAGCGCAGCAAGCACGGGGCGTGGAGCTTTCTAAAAAAGCACCTTTGCGCAAGCGAGTGGCAGGCAATGTCGCGATCGCGATTCCTTTGATTTTTTCCAGCTTGGAACGGATCGACCATATTTCTGCTGCCATGGAGCTAAGAAGGTTTGGCAAGCATAAGCAGCGTACCTGGCTGAAAGCTAAGCCGATCCAAGGCAAAGATCTCTTGGCGATTGCTGTCGTTTGCTTGATCGTGGCGCTCGGATTGTCCTTGATGGTCCTTAATGGCGGACGTTTCTACAATCCGTTTCGTTGATAAATCAACCCATGAAAACTTAAAAAAACGGACGCATTGTCAATAATGAAAGTGGGACGGATAAATCAGAGTTGATTCATCCGTCCCAGAAATGATCGAGCCAAAAAACGCAGGATAGTCAGTCAATTGACTTTAGCGAGTGCTACATTTGCTAAAGTCAGTTGCTGCTAGGTCTGCGTTTTTTTGCCGCAAAAAAAAAGGAGCCCGCCAGCGGGGACTGGCGGGATAGGAGTAAAAATGAAAAAGTGTTAGGGTTGTTTGTTGGTATGTATTGATAATAGCGGGAAAATGTGAAAAAAATAGGAAGAGAAAGCAATAGAAGTGTGTCAATCTGTTGATGATTTTCGTAAAACATTCCAGCGGAAGCCTTTTAGATCTTTGATTGACGGAAATGCGAAATAAGGCTACACTGATGGCATCAAAGCAGTACAAGGAGGGGACAGGATGGATGCCATTACGATCAACGGACTAAGCAAACAATACAACAAGAAGTACGCCATCGAGAACGTATCATTGCAAGTGGCAGAAGGAGAGATTTTTGGCTTTATCGGACCAAATGGTGCGGGAAAATCAACGACCATCAAAGTATTGTTGAATTTTATCAAACCAGATGCAGGGCAGGCAGCGATATTTGGACGAGATTGCCAAAAAGCAGCCAAAGAGATCAAAACGTTTACTGGGTATGTTTCCAGTGATGTACGGTTTTATTCAAAAATGACGACAGCAGAACTACTGGCATTTACGGCAGATTTTCATCAAGTCAAGCAGCCAAAAAAAGAGATTCAGGAATTGATGGAGCTTTTTCAAATTGATCCCAACAAATCGATCGCAGAACTTTCTTTAGGGAACAAGAAAAAAGTCGGGCTTGCGAGCGCCTTGATTGCACAACCGAGAATGCTGATTTTAGATGAGCCGACCAATGGCTTAGATCCCTTGATCCAAAAACGGCTGTTTGAAGAGCTTCTCAGAAGAAACAAACAGGGGATGACGATTTTTCTATCCAGTCATGATCTGCATGAAATTCAGACCTATGCCCATCGTACCGCCTTTATTCGTGAAGGACAGATCATCACCGTAAAAGAACTGAGTGAGGAAGAAAATTTCGGCAAAGTTGTAACGCTCACGAATGAGGACAGTATCTCATTAGTCGGCTTGGAAAACGTACAAGTTCTTGCTCAGGAATCACACAGCTTGCGTTTTTTCTATCAAGGGGACATGAATCAGCTGGCACATTTTCTAACCAATCCTGCCATTAAAGAGTTCACGATCGAGCACCCAACCCTTGAACAGCAATTTATGCTCCTGTATGAAGGAGGTTCTCAAAAATGACTTTAATGAAAATCGATCTTAAAAATACCTTCAAAGGCTGGCTAGTCTGGGCGATCCTTTTTGCAGCAATCATTTTTGCATTTACGGCTATCTATCCTCAAATGATCACGCCAGAAATGAAAACGTCGTTAGACCAGATGTTGGGCTCTTTCAGCCCAGAATTACTAGGCATCTTTAACATTCAACTGACAGGACCCTCAAGTTTGGTTTCTCCAACAGGTTTTTTCGGGTACTACTTTCAATACTTATTTATCGCTGCGTGTATTTATGGGATGCTTTTAGGCTTGAACAGTCTGATCACTGAAGAATCAGAAGGAACGATCGAGTATTTATACGCTCAGCCTATTAGCCGCAGAGAAATCGTTGGGTGGAAGTTCCTCGCTCGATTGTTGTTGCTGACTGGCTTTTGGCTGATTGCTTACGGCAGTAGTCTGGCCTCATTTGCTTTGTTCAAACTACCTGAAGATGACCTGTCCGCTTTTATAGAAGAAATCAGCAAAATCTTCGTTGCCGAGTACGGTGTCTTAGTCTTCTTCCTCTGTCTAGGTTTCTTTTTATCCACGATCTTGCGTTCCAGCAAACAAACCGCCAGCGTCGGCTTAGGCTGCGTGTTCGGTCTGTATTTGCTCGGCATCGTGGGGGAACTCTACGATAAATTGGAATGGCTAGCAGGACTTTCACCCGTCCGCATGGCATTACCCGTCCAACTCATGGATAACGGCGCCACATCAGTCCTATGGGTACTGCTGATCGGTATCATCTGTTTCTTTGGCACCTTTTCCCGTTATGAGCGCAAAGACTTGCAAGTCTGAGTATATCAATCAAAAGACAAAAAAAGAGCCTGTCAGCGGGGACTGACAGGCAAAGGAGTAAAAATGAAAAAGTGTTAGGGTTGTTTGTTGGTATGCTTATATAATAGTCTCGAAATGTGAAAAAAGTATGACGAAGCAGGCACGTTTTTGCGAAAAAATCATTGCGAAAGTTAAGAAAGCGTAAAGCGTCCCTTCACCAAAAGGCTTGAAGGGGCAACAAGAACCTAAAATCACTCCGAAGCAGCAGGCGGTTCATGCTGTTTCGGAGTGATTTTTTAGTTGAAGCTACTTGCTCAAGTCAAGGCTATCGACATTAAAGGTGTCGCCATGTGCTAAGTCACCATAACGATAGCCACGGTTAAACCAGTCCACGCGTTGCTGCGATGTGCCGTGCGTAAAACTATCTGGAACAACATAGCCTTGGTATTCTTTTTGCAGTGTATCATCCCCGATGGCATTGGCAGCTGTGATTGCTTCTTGAATGTCGCCAGCTTCTAAGATCGGTTGTCCTTGATAGGTTTCGCCTTGCAAGTATTTCGCAAAAGTACCAGCTAAGTAGTCAGCTTGCAGTTCCAAGCGAACGCTGTACTGATTGTATTCCTTCTCTGAAACTTGCTGGCGGATTTTGTCCAATTGTTGGGTAATCCCCAGCTCATTTTGCACATGATGACCGACTTCATGGGCGATGACATAGGCCATTGCGAAGTCGCCGCTTGCGCCATATTTATCGGAAAGCTCATTGGCAAAGCTCAGATCAAGGTACACATTCTCATCTGCTGGGCAATAAAACGGACCAACCTGTGACGTGGCATAGCCGCATGCCGACTGCACGCTTCCCGTAAATAATACGAGTGTCGGGTCTTGATAGGTTTCTTGCCGCTCTTGAAAAACGTCTTGCCAATAATCTTCTAAATAGCCGAACACGACTGCGGAAAATTCTTTTTCCTCCGTGTACTCACTAGTGCCCACATTTTCTGTCTGGTAATTGGCTGCTTGACCGCTGCCACCCAAGACATCCGGCAGCGAATTTAAATCACCACCGCTAAACAGGAAAAATAAAACAGCGATGATCACCGTACCGATCCCGCCACCAGCAGCCAACATCCCGCCTGAGCCAGATGATCGCCCCGTTCGATCATCGACATTTCTGCTTTGTCTACCCCCACGCCATTTCATGTTATCTCCTCCTATATAAATCCTAGCTTAATTATAAGAGAAAGGCGGCAGATTGTGAAAAAAAGCGCCTTGAAATTGTTATAAAATGCCTTCAGGAGCCTTGAAAATCAAAGTGTACACTCCTTTTAATCATTCTTTAATCTAACAATTAGCCTTCTAATTTGTTACAGTAGCAATAAAATAGAGGTAGAGGGTGAGCGTATGAAAATGAATTATTCGGGGACATCGGAACGAAGGATTTTGATTTTTAAACGGTTGATTGCTGGCGAGCACCTCAGCTATCAGCAGTTAGCAGAGGATTATTTCGTTTCCCGCAGCAGTATTGCAAAAGATATTTCTTATTTAAAAGAACTGTTTCAAAAAGAAAGCTTACGTCTGAGATTTGATAATTCAGGTACATTTTTTGAAGGAAGTGAATCCCAGATCCATCGGGTGCTGAAACGCTTTTGCTTAATGATGCTGGATCAACCAGCGGCGTTTTCCTTGTTGGTGGAACCTGAGAAATACCAGGAAGTAAATCAGGCGTTTCGTCGAGCGTTAGTGGAAAAACAAGTGGAAATGCCCGACAGCTATATCCAAAGTATCGTCCTTTCCATCGTGCTGCTGATCGAACGGGCGAGTCATGCGGAAAACTTAGTGATTGAAGAAAATCGCCAAGTGGGGAAACTGTTTTTGGAGTTCGACAAATATCCGTTAGTCTATGAGCTACTGAAAGAAATCGAAGAACAGCACATTTATCAATTTTCACCAAAAGAAGTGCAATATCTAACCTACCTGATTGTCGGTAGCGGCTTGAAATTTTTTATGAAAAGTGAAAAAGTTCCTTTCGTCTTTCGGGGAAAAGTGCGCAACTTGATTCAAAAAATCAGCGAAGGCTTAGGCACCGACTTGACCCAAGACAATCGATTGGAAGAAGATGTGACGATCCATCTGTATCAACTGCTGTTGCGGATCGAAGCGCAAACCACAGTCATCAACCCTTTGTTAGAGGAAATCAAACAAAACTATCCTGCCTTGTATGGCGTGGTCTGGTTCTCGCTCCATGATTTTTTGAAAGCGTATCAAGTGGGGATCTCTGATGATGAGATCGGATTTGTCACAATCCATTTTCAAGCAGCGATCGAGCGAATGCGCCGCATGAACAAAATCATTTTTGTCTGTCCCAATGGCGTCGGCACTAGCTCGTTTGTCTCTGCGAAAATTCGTCGCATTCTGCCAGAGATCGACAGTATCGAAACCGTTTCAGTAGAAAAATTAAAGCAGATGGACATCTCGGCGATCGATTTTATTATTTCAACCATCGATCTCGTCGGGATTCAAAAACCTGTGGTACGGATCTCGCCTATGGTGACCAATCGCGACATGAAGCGGATCATGAATCACTACATCGATTTAGTCATCGATAATGAGGCGGTAGTCGATCAAAATGGTTTACTTCTTCAAGCCCAATCGATGATCCAGCCAACCGTCTTTTTCGAGCGATTTGCCAGCAAAACAGAAGCCATCAATTTTCTGATCGAACAAACCCCTTTTAGTGATGAAAAACGAAAAGCGCAGTTTCAGCAATCCGTCATTGAAAGAGAGCAGCTACAATCAACCTATTTAGATAATGGCTTTGCCATCCCTCATGGCAATCCGAATTATGTCGAAAAAACAGCCATCTCGATTTTGCTTTTGGATCAGCCAGTAGAATGGGACAACCAAAAAGCCGACATCATTATTTTATTGATGATCCGAGAGGATGAGACGCAAAAGGTGGAACCAATGATGAAATTGATCATGCAAGGAATCGAAAACAAAGAATGGTTCCTATCAAAAATGTTGGAGGTTAAATCAGAATGAAAGTGAAGGATTCTTTGCCTGAAAAGCATATACAAACGGATGAGACAGTGACAGATTGGCGCTCAGCCGTAAAATTAGCCAGCCAGCCCTTGCTGGATGAAGCGCTGATCACGTCAGAATACATCGAAGCGATGATTCAAAGTGTGGAAGAAAATGGTCCTTACATGGTGTTGGCGGATTACTTTGCCCTGATGCATGCCCGTCCTGGAGAAGGGGTTTTGGAACAAAGTATGAGCCTTTTAGTAACGAAACAGCCCATCGATCTTGAGGGCAAACCGGTGCGGATATTTCTTGTCTTAGCCGCCGCAGATAGTCAAAGCCATCTAGAAAGCTTGAAAGAGATCATGGCGATCTTTATGGATGAAGAAAAATACAACGTGATATTAAATGGCGATCGGGAACAAATTTGTCAATTATTCCAATAGGAGGAAAAGGATATGAAAATTTTAGCAGTATGTGGATTTGGTGTAGGAAGCTCAATGGTATTGAAGATGACGATCGACAAGGTGATCAAAGAGTTAGGGTTGACGGCAACTGCCGAGAATACTGATTTATCAACGGCAAAAGCGACACCAGCAGATGTTTATTTTACGAGTAATGAATTATTGAATGAGTTAAAAGCATCCGTGAAAGCACCCGTTTATCCAATCAAAAAGTATATGGATAAAGAAGAAGTCAAACAGCAAATGGAAAAATTTTTAGCTGAAAGAGAGGGATAATCATGAATTTTGTCACGGATTATATTTTAAAAAATCCGCCAGTCCTACTGGGGATCATTGCCATGATTGGGTTATTGGTACAAAGAAAACCTTTTGCAGAAGTCGTCAAAGGAACCTTAACAGCTTCCTTCGGGATGGTGGCATTGACGGCTGGGGTAAATATGTTGGTGGGAACGATCGCACCGATCAATGCAGCGGTTCAAACCCAATTAGGCGTTGCTGTGTCAGATGGACTCTCTGACATCACCTTTACGGCAGAATACGGCGGAACAGTTGGTTTAGCGATGTTTTTCGGACTTGTCATTCATTTATTGATTGCTCGCTTTACACCTGTGAAGACGATTTTCCTCACCGGTCACATGTTGTGGTGGTTCCCGTTCGTCATCGTCGCTGGGGGCGTTGAAGGCGGACTTACCGGAATCCCACTGTTGATCTTAGGGGCGGTTCTATCTGCTTGCTACTGGTCCTTCATGCCATGGATCATGCGTAAATATGTGTGGGATGCCACAGGCGATGATTCATTTTTGATCGGTCATCCAACGGGGATCTTGTCATTGGTTTCAGGCTTTGTTGCAAAACGGGTCGGAAACAAAGAAAAATCGACGGAAGATTTGAAAGTGCCTGAAAATCTATCGTTTTTCCGTGAAATATCGATTACTGGCGCGTTAGTGATGTTTTTGATGAATGTCGTCATCGGTTTGATTGCGCCCGTATTAGTTCCTGAAGGGGGCAACTTGGTGATGTTTGCGGTTGATGCTGGCTTGAACTTCGGTGCAGGATTATTGATCATGTTGTATGGGGTACGTCTATTGATCAACCAAATCATTCCCGCCTTTCAAGGGATCGCAGAAAAAGTCGTTCCTGGAGCAAAACCAGCTTTTGATGTGCCCATCTTGTTCAACTATCGTCCAAATGCTGTAATCATCGGCTTTATCGTGGCGATGATCACCTCAACGATTTTAGTGGTCATTGCCAATACGACCAACGTCTTTGGCATTTTGATCGTTCCTTTAGTCATCACCAGCTTCTTTGAATGTGGCGGTGCTGCGGTGATTGGCGAAGGACAAGGGGGCTTGCGAGGTGCCATTATTGGTACGATCACAGCTTCTGTCGTTATGGTAGCACTCGTTGGGATCTCTGCAGCGTTGTTCTCAACGACGATTCAAAACTGGATCTTGATTTTCGGTGGGAACGATTTATCTCTATGGGGCATCCTTGGTGAATTGATCGGCAAGCTGTTTGGAGGGTTTTAAATGTTTCAATACTTTGAAAAAGCAAAAGAACTATTGTCTATTGTAGAAGAAAAAGAAGCACCAGCGATTGAGCAAGCCATTGAATTACTGACGCAAGCCAACTTGACCAAAAAAGCCATCTACATTTTTGGCGCAAGTCACGCTGGGATCTTAGCTGAAGAGATGTATTATCGAGCAGGTGGCATGATGACCATCAATGCGATCTTTGGAAGAGAACTGATGCTTGATCGCAGTCCAATCACCTTCACTAGTAAAATGGAGCGCTTAGAAGGCTACGGTAGTGCCTTGGCGGCGACCCAACCCTTTACAGTAGGTGATGTGCTGATCTTGCATTCGGTGTCTGGGCGAAACCCAGTTATCATCGATATGGCGCTTCATGCAAAAGAAAAGGGGGTCAAGATCATCGCATTAACGAATCTTACCTATTCAAAAACAGTCACCAGCCGTCATACATCAGGCTTGCGTTTATTTGAAACGGCGGATATCGTCATCGACAATCATGGGGAGATTGGCGATGCAGCGTGTACGATTCCTGACGTCGAACAAAAAGTCGGGCCTACATCGACTGTGGTCGGCGCAACGATCTTAAATGCGATCATCGTTGAAGTTTGCCAAAAACTAAAAGAAGCCGGTGTCGACTATCCGCCGATTTTTTACTCAGCGAACCTAGACGGCGGGGATGAATTGAACCAGTCCCTGTTTGAAAAGTACCAAGAAGCGATCCATTATCAGCTGTAGGTCAAGAGTTAGTCGTTCCTTAGCGAAATAAGACGGTCAAAGAAACCATTCAAGACATTTTCTCCTTGCGAGAGAATGTCTTTTTTTGCTTACTTGTTAGAAAAGGGCCGGAGCATAGGGATGAAAATGCGATTCAAGCAAAGATGGCTTAAACTAGAATTATGTATTTTTACTTAATAATGGTCTTTAAAAATAAAAATATATAAAATAATAGCTAAAATATGAATAAAATACTGCAAAAACGATTGTTGTTTAACTTCTCGCTCGGTATAATTAGCTTGGGAGCTACAGCAAGACAACAAATAATGAATAAAAAATCTACAAACCGTTGATTAGAAAGGAGCAGCTTATGGAATAGGTAGAGAGGAAGATCGAAAAAAGACAACATTGTAAGAGTAACAGGTGGGGAATTCTTCCACATCTCTAACTTCCAGCAATTAGCAGAAATCTTTGAAAAAATTCGTTACGAGCTATTTGACGAAGATATCCAAAAGCTGCAAATCGAACTTTCAGATACTATTGCTCAAAATCTTCAGACGACCAATGTGGAGTCTGAACGTTTAGCAGCATAGAGTTCTTTTTAAGGAATATGAATTTGTTGTTCATCAAATGGTTATCAATTATTTTTTTACTAGTGAAAAATAATCATTTGATGAACATTTTTCATAAACTTCCAAAACCTTAGATGTAAGGAGTGAATTGAATGCAATCAGATCAACGCATAACCGCAATGAGAAAGAAAGAGGCTGATAGAGCGAATCCCTTATGTATCAATCTTTGTATTTTATTAATTTGTTTCACCATCTGTCACTTTTTAGTTTTACCTGTAAAAGCAGCCGAAGTTTCAGATACTGATTCAATTCAGATAGAAGGCACCTTAGCGGCCATCCTCAACAGCGAAAGAATTAATCCAGAATCCACAGAGCCGCTCACTGAACCGTTGCTGGAAATCGTCACGGAACTTCCGAATTCA
The DNA here is from genome assembly GCF_002140755.1 of Enterococcus sp. 5B3_DIV0040. Lineage (NCBI taxonomy): Bacteria > Bacillati > Bacillota > Bacilli > Lactobacillales > Enterococcaceae > Enterococcus > Enterococcus sp. 5B3_DIV0040. Next base: position 2,348,398 of record NZ_NGLC01000001.1, on the reverse strand, counting down.
GAATTGATGGTTCCTTTTTTAGAATTAATTTATGCGGTCACACCAAGCGAAGGACAAACGTTAGAAGAAGTCTATGTCAATGTAAACGGCGAATACGATCAGCACTTGTATCAAAAAAAAGCGGGAGAACCTGAAGTTACAGAGCGAACATTCGGTGAAGCTCGTCTCTTTCTTTCTACCGATGAACAGGAAAACCGATTTGAATTGGTCGCCGTCGATAGTAGTAACAAAAGGACTTATTATCCCATAGAGCAGTCATTTTGGCTATCCGAAAATCCCGAACCACCGTCGCCGACTATCGCTGATGTAACGACGGAAGAGTATTTCGGTGAAGAAGTGACCTTCATTAACAATCGGCTCCATTTTCAACTGGATAGGGAGCGCTTTAATCAAGAATTCGGGTCAAACCATGAAACGGTTTTAGACAAATTGCTTTATGAACTTTCATATTTTGGTGGTGAACTTCTATCCGGTCCAGATAAAAATGATTTTGCAACAATTCGTTTGAAGGGAACTACTTATGAAGAGCTTGAAAGGATTATACAGAAGTCAATCTCAGAATCCTATGGATTTATCGCTGATGGAAAGATCCAAGAGATAGCTTTAGCCACATCAGACTTATTGCCTAGTGAGGAAGAATCTGTCAACCGCTCCTTTGAGTTAAAACCTGAAATGGTGCGAGTTGGTTTTGTTCCTGGATTGTTTTTGAGAAGGTACCAAAACAATGTGTTGAGCTTTCAATTGCATGAAGAAACATCTTTTTTGAATGCTGAAACGTTTCCAGAGACTTACCTTAGTAAAAAACTGATTGAAAATAAGATTGATGAAACAATTACAGCAATAGATGGGATTCGCTTGGAAAGAAATCCTTCTAGTTATTCTCTTTTCCGCGTAAAGGTTGCTGATGGGACACCTAGAGAATTGATAAAAAAAGCTCAAAAACTATTGGCAGAGCACCCCAACATTTTTGCAGAAGCACGTTTAGCTATATTGGCAGACATAAAAACACCACGTTATGACACAATTCCTGAATACGAAAGAAAACCTCTTGATAGGCGATTAAATCACTTAGAACAACAAATATACCAATTTTGGGGAAGGATTAATGAAAATGGCACAGTTTCTTCAATGGCAGATATGGGCTTAAGAGGGCTGCCGACTATCGTGAAACTACTAGGAGGCGCCGGTCTATTTTGTGGCATTCTGAGTTTCGCCATCTTCATTTACCGAAAAAGACCTCCTCGCAAGAAACACGAGTTTTGGGGATAACGTTCACTGATGGGCATGTGGAAATTCCTTTCAAGCTGAAGGAGAACGGGGGAAACGCTGTTGTCTTTAAGTGTCGAAAAAGTGAAGGACAACCTTCTTTCGAGAAACCGACATTCGATTAAAAGCTGTGATGAACGCCTAGCTGACGCTTGTCACCTTTAAGAAAATCGAACTGCTAGCAAGGGAATTTCTGCCAAAAAGAATATTTTATCGTACGACTTTGATTCGGGCAAAGCTAACCACTGGAGCCTTGGTTACATAAAAACCTCTCAAAAGCAGCTGGTCGCTGATTTTTGAGAGGTTTTGTCTACCAAGAGATAGCTATGGTGTTTTTTCCAGTTGAAATTGTTTATTCAAATTCTTCATACTCATTTGGGTCTTGACCATCGATACGGCCGTCTGCTTTGTTTAACTGATTGATTTGATTGATTTCATCTTCAGTCAGTTCAAAGTCGAAGATCGCAAGATTTTCTCGTTGATGGGCGAGGTTTCTTGATTTTGGAAGGGGCAAAATGCCACGATCCACATGCCAGCGCAAGATGATTTGACCAGCTGATTTTTGGTATTTCTCAGCTAATTCAGTGATCAGTGGTTCTTTCAGGGCATCGCTGCCACGACCTAATGGGCTCCAGGCTTCCGTTACGATGCCGCGCTTTTTGTTTTCTGCGACCATTCGTTCTTGGACCCAGTAAGGATGGATCTCAATTTGATTTAGTGCAGGGGTCACACCAGTTGCTTCAATGATGGCATCCAAATGTTCTGGTTCAAAATTGGAAACGCCGATGGAACGGATCAAGCCTAATTTTTGGGCGGTCACTAAGGCTTGCCAAGCTTCGACATATTTGCCGCGTTTTGGTAATGGCCAGTGGATCAAAAAGGCATCGAAGTAGTCGAGCCCCATGCGAGCAAGGGATTCTTGAATGCTGGTTAAGGCATCATCATAGCCATGGTATTTTCCTGGTAATTTTGAGGTGATATAAAATTCTGAACGTGGGATACCAGAGCGACGGATCGCTTTGCCGACAATGCCTTCATTGTCATAATTGGTTGAAGAATCGATCAAGCGATACCCGTCGGCGATCGCTGCTTGCAGCTGGCTCAATCCTTCGCCTCCACGGATCTGATAAGTACCGATGCCCACTGCGGGGCGTAAATTGCCGTCGTTTAATGTCAGTAAAGGTGCTTTCATAAAATGATTCCTCCTTTTCTTCTCTACATTCTACTCTAACGCTTTTTTGACAGGAACGTAACCAACTTGCTCAAACAGACAAAGAAAAAAGAGCAACGGTTTCTGTTTCAGAAACAATTGCTCTTTTTGATCAAATTATTTTTCAGGCGGTGTGCCATACATTTTTGGTGTGACTTGATCGAGTTTTGGCGCTTTTCCTTCGACTTTTGGTTCGTCTAGCCATTGGTATTCGCCTTCACCATCAAGGGCTTTGCCTTTCGCCCAAGAGCCTTCTTTACTTTGGTCGCCTTCTGAGAAGTTATAGAAATCATAAGCGATATCTAAGCGTTCGTTTTTGCGGTCAAAGGTAGTCGGCACTAAAATTGAGCCTTCGTTTTCTTCCAATTCTTTCACGGCAGCTGCCCAAAGATTTTGGTGGTAGCTATCACGCGCTAATAAGACCGAAAGTAAGTCTTTGACCCCACGGTCATCGATCATTTCATAGATGCGTGCTACTTGCAGACGACCTTGTGATTCCGCATTTAAGTTGGCACGGAAATCAGCAAGTAAGTTGCCACTAGCAATGATATACGCACCTGACCATGGATTGCCGACGCTATCAGCAGGGCGTGGTCCTAAGCCGGCAACGATGGCATGTTGCGGATTCATTCCAGAAATGATCGCACCGATCGTTGGGTCTTTTTTCATAGCCGCTTCTTGATCTTCCACAGGTGCACCTTCCAGTAGACGTGCAACCATCGTTGCTAACATTTCAACGTGTCCAAGCTCTTCAGTAGCGATATCCATTAACATGTCTTTGTATTTTTCTTCCCCACGGCAGCTCCATCCTTGGAATAAGTATTGCATGGCAACACTCATTTCTCCATATTGTCCACCGATTAATTCTTGAAGGTATTTCGCAACTAACGGATTTGGTTTTTCTGGTTTAGCTTCAAACTGTAATTCTTTCTGATGACGAAACATACTATTCCTCCTAAAATTTTTTATTGGGCCCATAAAAAGTTTCTCATGAATCGAAACGTTCGTCTAATAAAACGCACTTTGCCAAAATAAAAAAGCACTGAAAAGAAAAGCCATTTACTTTGACAAAAAGCGTGAAGCGTTAGATAGTTAAATTAAGAGAGAATTAGAAAAGGAGCGAGTCACCATGTTTCAGTATTATAAAATGGAAGACCGAAAAATCAGGGAATCTTCGGAGGAGGATTACAATTGGCTAGTGGTTTCTGGCACAGATCCAGAGGAACAACGACACTTGTTAGATAAGTATCAACTGCCCGAAGATATTTTTATTGGCGCCAATGAACCGGAAGAAGTCTCACGTTTGGAATACTTGCGCAACACCAAGTTAAATCATCCGATTCTCTATACTTTGATCGATTTGTCGGAAGTGACTGAGGATCGAATCGAAGACCGTCTTGAGCCTGTGACTTTTATCTACACCAAAGATCTGTTGATTACGTATGTCTCCCATCAATCCAATCTGATCAAACGATTGATCGAAAAGCATGAACAAGATATTCAACGGTATGAAGATATCGTTGCCTATTCGACGTTGATGATCTACACCCATTACATCAAAGGTCTGCAGGAAATGAAGAAGCAAATCGATGATTTGGATCAAGCTGCCCGTAAAACGACAGAAAACAACGAATTGTTTAACTTAGCCGATACCGAACGAGACATGGTCTATCTTGATCACACCTTGCGAGACCAAAACCATACTGTCGATCGTTTGATGGATCGCAAAGAATTTTTGGATCGTTTGGATAATGAAGCACTCGTTTATGACATCAAGCTGCGGCAGAAATTTGCCATGAAAATGGTCACCATCTATCGCGACTTGTTAGAAACCATCGGTGGCTTGTTCTCCGATATGATGGACAACAATCTAAACCATCTGATGAAATACTTAGATTCTGCGGCATTAGTGGTAGCTGTGCCGTCCTTGATCGCCGGGCTATGGGGGATTAACACCGGAGGACTGCCAGGAAAAGACAATGCAATCGGTACGATCGTCGTCTTTGGATTAGCTATTTTAGTCGGCATTTTAACTGCCGTCTACTTGTCGCGAAAAGACTTTTCAAAATAAAAAGCGCCGCTGCTCTGTGGCACCGTTCATCCATAAAAGGAGAAAGGTGTGACGAAGCAGTCGGCACTTTTTTATTTTAGCCCACTGTCTAAATTGCTGTCGAGAATCCAGCGCTGAAAGGCGAGGAAGACCAGCAGCAAAGGCAAAATGGAAATTACTGAGGCTGCGATCAAAATCGTCCAATTGATATTTTCCGCGCCCACCAAGCTGCGGATCGCCACTTGCAAGGTGTACTTTTTCGGATCATTCAAGACGATCAAGGGCCAGATATAATCATTCCACCGCCACTGGAACGAAAAGATCCCCAGTGTCATAATGATTGGTCGGGCAATCGGCAGCATGATTTTCAAAAAGATCATCCCATCCGAGGCGCCATCGATGCGGGCTGATTCAATCAAATCGTCAGGAACGGAGACGAAAAAGGTTCGGAACATAAAGATACCTGTTGCTGTATTGATGGAAGGGATGATGATCCCCAATAAATTATCATATAAGCCTAGCGAACGAATGACGGAAAACGTTGGGTTCATGATAACTTCCGTCGGCAGCATGGTGGTGGCGATGATACAGATGAAGAAAAAACGCAACCATTTGGCATCGTATTTTGCAAAGGCATAGCCACAGGCGGCGCTGACTAGGATCGTCAATAAAGTGGTGACCACCGCTGAAATCAACGTATTATTGAAGTAACGAAAGAAATCCAATGTTGTCCAAGCATCAATAAAGTTTTGAATGGTTGGATTTTCAGGAATGATTTTCAAGGGATATGCAAATAGTTCAGTCCCTGGTTTAAAGGCACTTAATAAGAACCAAAGTAGTGGGAAAAGGTACAGCAGGGAAGTGATGATCAGTGCCAGCGTTAAAAAAAACATCGCTGACTTTCTTGTGACAGGTCGTTTGGTTTTGATGGTCTTAGATGTCATTCTTGCCGCCTCCAATCTTCATTTGTGCTAAGCCTAACAGTAAAAGAATCACGAAAAGTACCATGGAGGCAGCACTGGCATAGCCGACCCGCATTTTGTCAAACCCAGTCGTATAGATATATTGCACGATCAACATGTTGTCGGTTCCTGGACCACCATTGGTCAGCGATTGCACGAGGGCGAACTCTTTCATAGCGCCGATCGAAGCCAATAAGATGACCATAAAGGAAGTCGGCCGCAGCATAGGCAAGGTGATGTAGCGCAATTTGTGCCCAAAGCTGGCGCCGTCGATCTCGGCAGCTTCATACAACGAGCGGGGGATATTTTTCAAAGCTGCAGTAAATTGCAGCATGTTAAAGGCAGTCCCACCCCAGATGGCAGCCAAAATAATGACAGAAAAGGCAGCATTCGAGTCGGTAAACCATGGGACAGTTGGTTGTCCTGCTTGCTCTAGAATAAAGTTGATAAAGCCAAAGTTTTCACCAAACAGCCATTTCCAGATAACCCCAGCGATGATCCCAGAGATGGTCCATGGTAAGAAAAAAATGATCTTTGCGAAAAATTTGCCTTTCGCCAGCTGACTATTCAACATCAAAGCGACGGCGAGAGAAACGACATAGATACTTGGGACTAGAATGATCACATAACGAAATGTACGAAATAGTGCTTTATAGAAGCTGGCGTCTTGAAACAATTCTTGATAATTCGCCAAGCCGATAAAATTGGCTGTCGCAAAGCCTTTATAGTCGGTTAACGAGTAATAAAGTCCTAAGAGTGCTGGAATCAAAAAGAAGATAATGAACAAAATGATGCTTGCGCCAGTGAATAGCAACGGCCATTTGTTTTTTTGTAAAGTACTCACAGAAAATTCCTCCTCCGACGATCGTATCAGCAACAAAGAACCCGCAGTCTGCAAAAAGCCAGACTATGGGTTCTTTGTGGTTGAACGTCTGTTTATTTCTTCAAAAACCCATCATTGTAATCCTTGATCGTCTTGTCGATTGCCTCATCTAATGTAATTTCATCATTTAATACTTGCACGATGGCATCACGGTAAGCCCCTGTCAATCCAGTGTAGCCTTTCATACTCATCGTCACTTGATCGGTGGTTTGCTTGCTGCTGATTGGTTGAGCAGCGGCTGCGATCTCTTGGTTGTAGATTTCATAAGCATCCTGGCCTTGTTCATAGTCGACCGTCAAATCTTCCACCGCAGGTAAGTAACCAGCATAGGTACAAAGCTGTTTGTAATTTTCTTCTTCGTACAACCATTTGATGAATTTTTCGCCTTCTTCACTGTTTTTACTATTGTTGAAGCCAGTGATGAAGTTGCCGCCCATATTGACCGCGCGGGTCTCTTCATAAGGAGAATAGGTGGATTGCCAGTTAAAGTTGCTGATGTTGGTAGAAAAATCAACGATCTGCCAGCTGCCAGAAAAGTAAGCTGGAACACGGCCGCTCTTGAACATAGCAGAAGCATCTTCTCCAGAGGTCCAAACCGATTTTGGCATCACTTCGTCATTGTTCAAATCAACAAATTTTTGCAAAGCCGTTTTCGTAGCATCATCGGTCGTGTAAGAATCACCGCTGTCATCTAAAAAGAAATCTTGTCCCCCGTATTGATAGGTGAAAGCCCGTAAACGGTGATCCGACGCGTCCATGATCATACCGTATTTGGCATCGGTTTTTTCAACGACTTCATTGATCGCGGTTAAAAATTCATCCCAAGTCCAAATGTCCTCTTCCGAAGTGGGGTAGGTCACACCAGCTTCGTCAAACAAATCCGTATTGATAAACAACCCAGTGGCAGTGACATCAGAAGGAAGTGCTTTGACGACATCTGCTTCATCTTTGATCGTCATCGATTCCAATGTTTTTGCCTCACTGGCGATGTCTGATAGATCCATCAGATAGTCATTCCAGTCAGGTTGAACGGTAGAAACCCGCACGACCTCTGGCGCATCATCCGCTTGAACAGCTTTGGTGATCTTTGTCAGCAAGTCCGCATAAGGCACATCGGTGACTTCGACAGTCACACCAGTTTCTTCCTTGTATTTTTCCGCCATTTTCGAATAAGCGCCGCCTTCACTGGTATCTCCAGAAACGAACATACGGATCTGCTTGTTCTCGCTGGCACTGTCACCACTGCCGCAGCCAGCGACCCCTAACATCACTGCCGCCAAAGACAAAATTGAATACCCTATTTTTTTGTTCATTTTGTTCCTCTCCTTTATTGAATGATTTTTGTTCAAAAAAACGTTTCCAATCGAAAACGATCGAAACGTCCCCCAATGAAAAATAGCTGAAGTACTGAAATGATAGCAGTCCTAGGACTGATCGAGGAGTGAAAAGTGCCAATTATCTGACAAAATAAGAGTGGTTCTCCCTCAGTTTAGCGGATAAGATGCAAAATACAAAATAAAACGATTTCAAAAAATGCACCAATACTAAAAAAAACGAATTAAAGCTCTTACAACGATAATTAGGAAGTACTGATAAACGTTAATATAACAAGGTTTGAATTTTTTTTTTGCAAATTGAGTGCAAATCTTTTGTCTAAAACGGGGATTAAGCGTAACATAATATGTGTAATAACTACTTAAAAGAAAGAAGGAGAAAAATATGCATTGGTTATGGGTATTAATCGTAGGAGCTATTATCGGTTTGATCGCCGGAGCTATCACAAATAAAGGTGGATCAATGGGTTGGATCGCCAACATCGTTGCAGGTTTAGTAGGTTCAGCTATTGGACAAGCGATCTTAGGTTCTTGGGGTCCATCACTTGCTGGAATGGCAATCGTCCCATCAATTATTGGTGCGGTTATTGTAGTTGCTGTTGTTTCATTCTTCTTAGGACGTTCAAACGGCTAGTCCATTCAGCAATTGTTTTCATTCATTTATTTCGGGTAGCAATTACCTCGAATAGACAGGCAAATCCAGAGTTTCTGGGTTTGCCTTTTTTTGTTTTTTAAAAGGATGCATAAGCAATCCCTTTGTCAGATTAGAAAATTGTCGTTACACTTGAAGTAGGTCAAAAAAAGAAAGGAAGAGGTTCAATGAAAAAGCAATATGAAACAGCGATGATCAATCGAGGCGGACGTGTCGGAGAGGTCGAAGCACCAAACGGTAGTTTTCACCTGAAAATCGACAAGCCAGGTCTTCATAGTGAAGGGACCAATCCAGAGCAATTATTTGCCGCAGGCTATGCTTCATGCTTCAACGGTGCCGTACAGCATATGCTGAAAGAGCATAACATCGAATCCGAATCCGAAGTTAAAGCAAGAGTGTCTTTGTATCAGCATGAGGACGGCAGTTACCAAATCGGCGTGATTTTAGAAGTATCGTTACCGGGCGTTGAAAAAGCCGAGGCAGAGAAAATCGCAGAAGAAGCCCACGATTTTTGTCCGTATTCTCGGGCCACTCGCGGCAACATTGATGTCGAAGTACAAGTAGTCTAAGCATTATTACGAATAGACAAACAATAAGCGGCTGGTAAATCAGCCGACAAGAGGGAATTCATCAAGGAGGCCAATCAATGAGACAAACAGAGAGCTTGCTGCTTTTGGGCGTGTTTGCGGTTGGCCTTTTTGTGGTGTACTGGCTGAAAAAGCACCGACAGGCGCGCCACAACCAAGCACTGGCAGCTCAACTGAAGCGTTATCCCAGCGTGCGGCAGGCGTGGCTGGCAGCCGGGGCAAAAAGGGAAGCAGTCCTTTTGGTTCCCGGTTTAAAAGAAGCCACTGCCGCAGTGGCAACGACGGCAACGGCGAAAGCAGAAACGAGGCTGCACAAGCATGCGGATCAATGTCAGGCAATGACCCCACAAGGGTTGGCCGTTTCAGAGGACTATTTGTTCCTCTCAGCGTATTGTTCGCAGCAGGAACATCACTCACAGCTTTATATAATAGAAAGAACGAGCGGGCGGCATCTGAAAACGGTGGTTCTGCCAAAACGCCCTCATGTCGGTGGCCTAGTCTTTGATCGAGCAACGCAAATGCTGTGGCTAACCATTACAGGGAAAGGAATGGGGCGCGTGGCGTGTGTTTCTCTACAAGCACTGCTGGAAGATGATTCCTTGGCAACCAATCAGCCTATCGCTTATCAGCAAGTCATCGAATTGGCAGGCATCACTCACAGCTCCTATTTGGCAGCCGATAGCGGTGAACTTGTTTCAGGGACCTTTGCCTTGAAACAAGGGGGCGTGGTGGCGAATTATCCGCTGCCTGTTCTTTCAGACAGCGGTCGCAAAGCGTCTCCTCGCATCAAGCCGCGTAAGAGAAGGGTCACCACCACGAAAGTCCAAAGTATCGCCTTTACCACTGAATACATGTTGCTGGCACGTTCTTTTGGACCAGGGTCGGCGGAGTTATGGGTCTTTTCAAAGGATGCAACGGTGCTGACCCGCAAACATGCGTTGCGGCGCATCAAGTTTCCCCATTACCTTGAACAGATCGTGGTAGAAAAAGGACAGCTGTACTGCTTGTTTGAAAGTGGGGCATGGGCGTATCGGCAAAAAGGCGGCAGCATCGATGAAGTCGTGGTATTGGATCTTGCGACCTTGCTCCAGTAAAAGCACTGCTTAAAAAGAAAAAAGACCAGCCTCTTAAGAAGCTGGTCGTAAGTGCAGTGATTAGTCCACGATTGCTCGTTGGATATCTAAGACGGTGCCTGTATGAGCATCTGCCAAAAATTCATAGGTGACAAGCTGCCCGTCTTCGGTGCGGGTGATGCCGCCAGTATATCCTTGGGAAGTGATCGCAAATTTGCGCAAAGGTTGTTTTTCGAAATTGATCCAAGAACCTTCGATCGGTCCTTCTTTGATAAACGCCGCTTTTATATTGTCTAAGACATCATCGGCATTCATGGCTTGCCTTTTCTTCAACCAGATCGTTGAAAAAATCCCTCCTGCAAAGCCAAGACCTAAACCGATGGTCAGTCCATTTTTAAAATAATGCAATGGATGCTCATTCTCCATCTAATGTCCCTCCTAAAGTAAGTTTTCCCGAATGTTTTGATCTCGGTGAAAGCACAGGTTCTCTTAACAATAGTTTACCATAGTTTAGAAATATTCTATAAGAAAAATAACCAACAATAGAAATTTGCGCTATAATAAAGAATATCAGTAGGAATAAGGAGGAAGAGAGCACATCCGTTGTTTCACCCAAAAATTGCTGGAAAACACAGCAACAGCAAGCGTTGCTTTTTCAAAAAAAGCAGCTTTGTTTCTTTAGGGCAACAAACAACCGATACGTGTTTCTCGAATGATCATGGAAGAAAAAACATTTCAACGCATCAAAGAACTAACGGAGTTACAAGGAACCAGTGGGTTTGAACACGACGTGCGGGCGTATATGCGTGAAGCGATGACCCCCTTGGTGGATGAGATCCATCAAGACGGCTTAGGCGGCATCTTCGGTTTGCGTCACCACCAAGAAGCAGATGCACCACGAGTGATGGTAGCTGCTCACATGGATGAAGTTGGTTTCTTATTGACGACGATCACCGATCGCGGCTTATTCAAAGTCACTCCTTTGGGCGGATGGAACCCTTATGTGGTTTCTGCTCAACGCTTTACATTGAAAACAGCGAAAGGCGATTATCCATGTGTTTCTTCTTCAGTACCGCCACATTTGTTGCGAGGAAGCAGCGGCCAAAAAAATGTCGAAGTCACAGATATTTTGTTTGATGCTGGGTTTGAATCAAAAGAAGAAGCAGAAAGCTTTGGTGTACGTCCTGGCGATACGATCGTCCCACAAGTGGAAACCATCAAAACAGCCAATGGGAAAAACATCATCTCGAAAGCTTGGGACAACCGTTACGGCTGTGCAGTCGTATTAGAAGCACTTGAAGCCTTGAAAGAGGAAACGTTAGGCCATACGCTGATTGCTGGTGCCAATGTTCAAGAAGAAGTCGGCTTACGAGGTTCTCGTCCGTCTGTGACGAAATTCAAACCCGACTTGTTCTTTGCGGTCGATTGCTCGCCAGCAGATGACACAGTCACCAAAAATGGTACCTTTGGTCATCTAGGGGCAGGGACTTTGATGCGAATCTATGATCCAGGCATGATCATGTTGCCACGGATGAAAGAATTCTTGTTGGATACAGCAGAAAGCAACAACATTCCGTACCAATACTTTGTTTCCAAAGGCGGTACCGATGCTGGTGCGGCACACATGGCAAATGAAGGGATCCCAAGTTCAGTCATCGGTGTTCCTGGACGGTACATCCATACCCACCAAACCCTATTCAGTATCGCTGATTTTGAAGCGGCACGGGAAATGGTGATTCAAGTCTTGAAAGGATTGGATCGTTCCACTGTAGATACGATCTTGGCAGGACAATAAGCGAGAACGAACGAAAGCAAAGAGACAGCCATCCGTTGTCTCTTTTTTTCTGCAGGGCTTTGCAAGATCAGCATGTCAGTTGGTAGTCCCTGAAAGAAAGGTGTATACTGAAAGAAAAGAAAGTGGTGAGCATTTGATTATTCCAAAAGATTTAGCAGAGTTAGCAACATATGTGGAGAAAGGCAAAAATGTCTTCTTTTTCACCGCCGATTGGTGTGGCGATTGCCGCTACATCAAACCGCAATTGCCTGAGATCGAAGCGGACTTTCCAGAGCTTCAATTTATCGAAGTCGACCGTGATGAATATATGGATGTAGCGGTTGAATGGAACATTTTTGGTATTCCTAGCCTCGTCGTTATCGAAGACGGCAAGGAGCTGGGACGGTTAGTCAACAAGGATCGCAAAACCAAAGAAGAGATCGAAGCCTTTTTAACCAGCGTACAATCAGCATAGGAGGGGAAAAAGATGGAAGCACAAAGATATCAAAACATTTTAGTAGGGATCGACGGTTCAGATCAAGCGATGTCTGCCTTCAAAAAAGCAGTGGAAGTCGCTCGTCGAAATCAAGGGAAGGTCTATGCCGCAACGATCATCGATCAGCAAGTGCCGACCATGATGGGCTATGCACCTTTGGATAGTTCGATCTTGGAACAAGAAAAAGATACGGCGAAAAATCTGATCGACGACTGCAAAGCTTACGCAAAATCAGTGGATTTTGATCTAGTAGAAGGCATCGTCGCTTACGGCTCCATCAAAGATGCCCTTGCCACTCAATTACCAGACCAATACGACATCGATTTGATCATGGTGGGGCAATCTGGGCTGAACGCCGTGGAACGCTTCATGATGGGGAGTGTCGCCAGCTTCGTTATCCGTGAAGCCCGGTGCGACGTGCTGATCGTATCGCCTGAAGAAACCAAAGCGTAAGGTGTAAGGTCTTTTTTGAAAAAATAAGCTTGTCGTTGCCGAGTTCTTTTCCTTAAAGAAGATGGCAGCAAAAGAAGACAAGGGTTAAAAGAAAGTTCCTGAGAACCAGCGATGTTTCACTCGTTAGCAAAGCATTGTCTTTCGCTGATGAGCTGCAGCTGGTTCTTAGGTTTTTTTGTGCTCGTTTTGAGGGAAGACATCTGTCGCTGTTGTCTTGTTTCGTAGGTAATAGTGCCAAACAGAAGTTTTTAGAACCAGCGTTTATCGGCTCGTTAGCAAAGCAGCGTCTTAGCTAATAAGCCGCAGCTGGTTCTTAGTTTTTTCCTGTATCCGTTTTTTGGGAAACTTATTGTTGTTGCCTTCTTTCGTAGAAAGTAGTTCTACCAGCAAGTTCTTGAGAAGCCGCGGGTTCTGCTCCTTCGTCAATTTTCAAACTAAGCCAGCCAGCAGAAGTTGGTTCTCAGGCGTTTTTTGTCTTTGAAAATAAGTAGAATTTCAGGGAAAACAAAGAAATTCCATGACGGATGCCGAAAAATTTGTTAAGATTATGGGCGGAATGTGTAAGTACCTAAGGAGGAAAAAACGTGATTTTTGCTTATAACAAAGAATATGTCAGTGATACACTGCTTGCCATCACAGCAGATGATAAAGGATTAGAACAAACCGTCGAACGCAACGGTAATGTTGCCCAAATCAAAAATGAAGAAGGCACGATCGTCGGCTGGAACTTTTTTGCGATCTCAGAAGTGATGACGATCGAAGGCCGTGGCCAAGTGACGTTGACGAAAGAACAAATCCAACAATTGAACACCATGATCAAAGAAGCAGGATTCAGCGAAGAACTGCCAGCAGATACAGAACCAAAAATCGTCGTTGGCTATGTGAAGTCTTGTGTGGAACATCCAGACAGCGACCATTTGTCTATCACGGAAACAGAAGTTGGAGAGGGGGAAGTCTTGCAAATCGTCTGTGGTGCTGCCAATATCCGTAAAGGCTTGAAAGTCGTTGTCGCAAAACCTGGGGCAATGATGCCAGATGGCTTGATGATTTGGCCAGGGACGCTTCGTGGCGTAGAAAGCTTCGGAATGATCTGCTCTGCTAAAGAACTACATTTAGAAGGTGCACCAATGAAAAAAGGCATCCTTGAGCTGCCTCAAGATGCCGTTGTAGGTGAAGCTTTTCCAGTCGGTAAAGCCTAAAAAAATGAACTGCCGCTTCCTGTTTTTGCGGCAGTTCATTTTTTGATTGTTTCGATTGGTTTTGATGATTAGTTGCTGCTGTCTGTTGATTGTTCGTTGATCGACGTATCAACGGAAAGTTTTACTTCTGCTGTTTTTTCTTCATCGCCACGATAGAAGGTTACAGTGATCGTGTCACCGACTTTGTGTTTGTACAACGCAGATTGCAGATCCGTTGTTGTGCTGACTTCTGTGTCATCGATCTTCGTGATAACGTCATATTGTTGCAATCCTGCTTGTTCTGCTGGTGTTGCATTGTTGACTGAGTAGATCACAACGCCAGAAGTTACGGATGAAGGAACTTTCAAGATTTGTTCTTGTTGTTGTGATGTGATGGAACCTAAATCGATCGTTTGGATACCTAGTGCAGGGCGAACCACTTTGCCATCTGCTTCTAGTTGATTGATGATTTCAACGACATCGTTACTTGGGATCGCAAAGCCCATCCCTTCGACACTAACACCTGAAGCAGAGCCAGAGGTGCTGGCGATTTTACTTGAGTTGATCCCAATCACTTGGCCATCAACGTTGATCAGTGGACCACCTGAGTTCCCTGGGTTGATCGCAGCATCCGTTTGGATCGCATTGATACTGATCGTACCACCAGATTCGTTTTGGCTTGTTACTTGACGATTCAAGGAAGAAACGATCCCTTGTGTCACAGAGTTTGCGTAGTCAGAGCCTAGAGGAGAGCCGATCGCGATGGCTGGTTCGCCGACTTTCAAGGCACTTGAATCACCAAATGTTGCGGCAGTCGTCACATGCTCTGAAGAGATTTTCAATACAGCTAAGTCTGTGTAAGCGTCAGTACCGACCAATTCAGCTTTGACTTTCGTACCGTCTGCTAAGACAACTTCCAAACCGTCTTGACCTTCTACGACGTGGTTGTTGGTTACGACATAGGCATCGTCGCCATCGATTTTGTAGATAACACCACTCCCTTCAGAAGAAGCTTCTAAAGCACTGTCGTCATCGCTTTGGCTATCGCCTTCACTTTGTCCGCCTTGCTGACCAAAGAGGCTGTTCCAATCGTTGCTTTGACTTTGTTGTAGATTAATGATGGAAACGACAGAATCTTGTACTTTTTCAACTGCCTCAGTGACATCGCTAGTCACATCAAGTTTTACATTGGATACTTGGGTTTGTCCGTTAGAATCTTGGACCCCGCTGTTGGTCGTGGTTTCTGGTGTTGAAGTCAAAGAGGAACCCATTGCCAGATACAGACCGCCGAAGGTCAATAAACCGCCGACCATACCGCCTAAAATCCCAATACCTAATCGTTTTAATAAACCAGGAGAAGTTTTCTTGCCTGGTGTGACATATTTTCTTGCCATTACTATTTCCCCCTTAATGAATAATTCGTTATAATCAGTATATTCCTTCTATCTGAGATTAGTCTACTAAGAGATTTTGAAAAAAATATGAAGAAGTTGCGTAAGAATCTGTTTCAAACGATGAAATTTTCTTCGCAAAACCCGTTCATTTTTGAATAAAAATAGCAGGCAAAACTGGGGAGAAGCGAAGGTCTGTTTATCCACAGTGTGTGGACAAACTTGAAAGCTTTGGTTGGGTGGGTGAAGAAACCCTTCAAGTGTCGCAGTTTCATAGATGAGATAGAAGAATTTCAAAGAAAGTCAAAGTGTGTAAAAGGTTGTGGATAGCATTGTCCACATGTTCATAAAATAAGGGGATAACGAGGAGGAATCTATGAAAATCAAAATCGTCACAGTAGGAAAACTAAAAGAAAAGTACCTCGTTCAAGGAATCAACGAGTATGCCAAACGATTGGGGGCATACGCAAAGCTTGAGTTTGTCGAAGTACCAGATGAAAAAGCACCAGAAACCTTGAGTGAAGCCCAAATGCTGCAGATCAAAGAAAAAGAAGGGCAGCGCATTTTAGCCAAAATCAAAGACACCGAATATGTCTTTGCCTTAGCGATCGAAGGCACTAACCCCACCAGCGAAGCCTTCGCCAAACAAATCGATCAACTCGGCATCCAAGGAAAAAGCCAACTGACCTTCGTCATCGGCGGCTCCCTAGGATTGAGTCAAGAAGTCATGACCCGCAGTGATGCCAAAATCTCCTTTGGCAAAATGACCTACCCGCACCAACTCATGAAACTGATCTTATTGGAGCAAATCTATCGTGCGTATCGAATCAATACGGGGGCGCCGTATCATAAGTAAAACGAATTAGTAAGGATAATCTATCAATAAAAGGAAAGAAAAAATGAAGGAAATTAATCAGTTTTCAGCTTCTACGCTCGCAACATTACAAAAAGATGAGAAGCATCTATATTATGTATATTGTTTAGTTGATCCTAGAAACAACCAGCCTTTTTATATTGGGAAAGGAAAAGGGAATCGTATTTTTGCCCATCGGCAAGCTGCTTTAAATAGGATGAAACAAGCAAATTTAGTTGGAGAAAATGAAACAGCAATTACTTTAAAAATTAAAACGATTCAAGAAATTATTGAATCAAATTTACAAGTATTAAGTTATATCCTAAGTTATGGGTTATCTGAAAATGAGGCATATGCAAGCGAAAATGTTATGATCAATTATGCACAGCTGGTACAGGGGCTTTCACTGACAAATTTGGTGAAAGGACATGGTTCTAAAGTAATGCTCGTTGAGGAAATCGAAGAGCGTTTTGGCTTCCAACCAATGTCTATCAGTGAAATAGCAACGGATGACTTGATATTAGCAGTAAAAGTAAGAGATGCTTTTTCTTTGAGTAAAGATGAATCTAAAGAATACCCTATCGATGAAGAATATCGGGATATTTCAAATCTAAAGTCGCGAACTTTAGGGAACTGGGTTATTGGGCGCAATAAAATTCAACACATCCGTTATATCATCGCTATTAACACAGGAGCAGAAAATGCTATTGTGGCAGCTTATAAAGTATCTGAGCAGTTTTCAGAATCAAAGAAACTAGAAAACGGCCTAACGCGATATGCGTTCCGTGCACTATCAACCAGAGAAGAAACACTGAAGGAACTCAATTTAGTAAAGCGTTCATTGCCAGAAGTTAAATTTGGAAGCGGCAGTGCGATCGCTTATATAAACACAAAACAAGCGAGATAACGTCATATTGTTCTTTTAAGAACTTTTAGGTTGACGAAACGTTTATAAATAATAGAAATAGTATGAAAAATAGAAAAATTTTTGTGTACTGTTTCTTGTATCAATGCACTTGTATATTTTTTTAAAGTCACTTTAAACAACAATCACAACTATCCACCGATAGTATCGGTAAAAAGGAGCAACAACCATGCGAAATATCAAATTAACGATTGAATATGACGGCAAGCGCTACTTAGGGTGGCAACGACTAGGAGATTCTGAAAAAACGATCCAAGAAAAAGTTGAAGGGGTCATCAAATTATTGACGGGAGAAGAAATTGAGATCGTCGGTTCTGGTAGAACCGATGCGGGCACGCATGCTCGAGGACAAGTGGCGAATTTCAAGACGACCCATCAAATGAGTTTGCCAGAGATGCAGCAGTTCTTTAACCGCTATTTGCCGCAAGACATCGTCGTCAACAAGATTGAAGAGGTGCCTGAGCGCTTCCATGCACGCTATCACGCCAAAGGCAAGCAATACAGCTATTATGTTTGGAACAACGCGATCCCATCGGTCTTTGTTCGCAATACTAGTTTTCATTGCCCTCAGCCCCTTGATTTGGAAAAAATGCAGCAAGCGGCTGAGAAGTTGATCGGCACCCATGATTTTATCGGCTTTTCTGCATTGAAAAAATCAAAAAAATCAACGGTGCGCACGATCGATGAAATCACCATCACACCAGAAGGCGACCTATTGCGGTTTACCTTCAAAGGCAACGGCTTTTTGCATAAAATGGTCCGAATCTTGACAGGCACACTGATTGCCATTGGCGATGGCACACTGCCACCAGAAGTGATCGATCAAGTGTTAGCCGATAAAGTACGACAAGCAGCTGGTGAAACAGTGCCTTCTCATGGCTTATTTCTAGATGAGGTGTATTATTAAAAGAAACAGGGTAATGGCTATTTAAGGAAAGGAGATCATCTATTGATCACATTAAAATCCCCACGAGAGATTGAACAAATGAAAACTTCTGGTCGTATCTTGGCAAGTATTCACGAACAGCTACGAGAGAAAATCGTTCCCGGTATCACCACGAACCAAATCAACGCCTTTGTCCATCAACAGATAGAAGCTGCAGGGGCAACAGCCGCGCAAATCGGGTTTGAAGGCTATGAATTTGCGACGTGTATCAGTGTCAATGAAGAGATTTGTCATGGTTTCCCTTCAGAATATATTTTAAAATCAGGCGATGTCGTCAAAGTCGATTTTTGTGTCGATTACAAAGGGGCAATCTCTGACAGCTGTTGGACGTATGCGGTAGGAGAGATTTCACCAGAACATCAAGCACTGATGGAAGTCACGAAAGAAGCCTTGATGAGAGGCATCGAGCAAGCACAGGTCGGCAACCGAGTTGGCGATATTGGTTATGCGATCCAAAGCTTCGCTGAAGAAAAAGGGTATGGTGTCGTGCGGGACTTTATTGCTCACGGCATTGGCCCAACCATTCATGAAGAACCATTCTTTCCTCATTTCGGGTTACCTGGCAAAGGAATTCGGTTGAAAGAAGGTATGACGATCACCATCGAACCGATGATCACGACAGGCACTTGGCGCATGAAGATGGACCCGAACGGCTGGACAGCACGCACCATTGACGGCAGCTACTGTGCCCAATATGAACACTCGATCGCTATCACCAAAGAAGGTCCTGTCATCATGACATTGCAAAAGGAAGAAGCGTGAACATCACTTAATGTCTTTGAAAAATAACTGTGTGTAATTTCCCTAACATGTATACTTTCTACATCTCTTAAAAGGGCGTACCTACTGATGGTACGCCCTTTCGAACTGTGCTTTTTTCATAAAGACTCACAAAAGAACTCAGAAATCAGTTTATTCATATCGGTATTTTTGATGGAGTCATTCAAATAGCATATCGTGTGCTCAGTTGTTTTGGAGTGATTTAATCAAACTAAAGAACGATCTTTTTTCTACCTAAAATGAAAATAGGATTGAAGAGTCAATTCTGATTTATCAGCCCGATAAAATAAAGAGCGAAACTAATTAAACCAATGAATTTCAAATCATTCATACAATGGACTAGAAGCTTAAAAGTGTTTGAGATTTTTTCCCTTCATTCTTTCTATAGAAGACTATTTTATAGTGTGAGGACAGAGTTGACGTTAGATATTTAAGACCAGCTACTAGATAAAAAATAGGTAATTTATTCAATTAATAGATTACACTTTTATTTTTGAAAACTGTCTAAATGATGCTGAAGATTTGATATAATAAAAAAGGCAACTTGCCCCCTGGGGGGGTGTTTGTAGTGTATATGAGTTTTCTATCGTTGGTTGTCGCACCAATTATTGTTGGTATAGTCATCGAACTATTTTCTCACTGGTTGGATGAGAAAGACAAAGACGACAACTAAGCAAGTTGCTATCCAACTCACATGCTAGCAGTCGCAACTAGCATAAAAAAAGGCGCTCCCTTTCGTCGCGGTTAGGGAGCGCCTTTGTGCTGTAGTGCTATAAATTTTCTATCGTTTCGCAAGGTTATTATACCACAGAAAAAAATAAAAAACTACCCGTGATATCCACTTGAATAGATAAAGTAAACGACCCAGTATTTTCTGATAAAGCCATGGGTGACGGTTTTGCAGGTATTCCTATTGAAGAAATTATTGGCTTCCTGATTAGTGGGAAAGTTAACTATTTTTTCGAACTAGCTATGCTATCGAATATAGAACACATGAGGGAATAAGTAAGGGAGGGACAGCAATCCCTGTTGTTTACTACTTACTTGCATCCAAATATTGTTAATACCTAAAGAGCGTATCAACGTGGTTATAATCAAATCGTTTATGTCAGTCATTGTCCTGCAATTTGACATTTCGGCATACTACAAATTTTTATTAGCACAGCAGAGTCCACTTTTGAGAACGATTCTTTTTAATGGAATTTAGGTGAATTGACCAAAAAGGATAATTATGTATATACTCCGTCGCGATATATGTTATACTATGTATATACAGAAAGAGGTGTCGCGCATGGAAATGTTACCTATAAAAAAATGGGGCAATAGTAACGGACTTAGATTGCCAAAGTACATTATGGAGTATCTTGGCATTCATACAGATGACAAAGTGAAGATAATACAAGAAGAAGTAAACGGGCATAAACGGCTAATCATCGAAGCGGCAAATTTAGAAAACGAGTTAACGATTGAAGAGTTATTTGAAAATTACACTGCTGAGAAAAATCATGTGGAAATTCAACATTTAGGTGAAGCAGTAGGGAATGAAAAATGGTAAGAAAACCTAGACAAGGGGATATTTTGTTATTGGATACAGCTCCTCGTGCTGGACATGAACAAACGGGAAAAAGGCCCTATATTGTTTTAAGTCATGACATGATTGCAGATTATAGTAACGTTGCCACCGTTGCTCCGATTTCTAGTACAAGTAGAAACTATCCGTTATATGTAAGTATTGATCCAGACTATGGAATGAAGACAACAGGAAAAGTATTGTTGGATCAATTAACGACAATTGATTATGAAGCCAGAGCATGTGTTTTTTTGGAAAAAGCGCATGAGCACTTGGTTGATGAGTTATTGATGAAAGTTAGAACAGTATTTCAAAAAGTAAGTAAATAAAAACAGCATGCTCATCTTATCGATGTTGACCATGCTGTTTTCTTTTATTCTATAAACGCTTTGTCTCGTAACATTATACGCCGTACAATCTTTGAGATACTAGCTCTATTCCCGTGATCCTGAACGATACTTTTATAAACAAGGCAACGGGGGGCGCTTTTGTGTCTGCACTAGCAATCTTAATATTTTATGCTTGGCGATATTTGAATTCGGCACGCTGCTGCTGGGCATCATTGCGAAAATTTCGACGATCAAGACTTTGATGAATATATCAAGGAATCTAATGAATGTAGGACTAGCCCACAGACGCTAACATCAATCATCCCCGTGATTGAGTTTGTCAGCCACAAAGGTTTCTACACTATACCTGCCCCACTTTGAGAGACTCTCTATAAATAAAGGGAAGGTTACATCTGTAAAATGACTGACCAAGAGATAACAAGCTTGACCTGAAACTTTATGAAAGACTTCAATTTCTTTGTATTGATTCACGAAGGCTTCAAAAGCTGTATAGCGATTTGAATCCATAAAAAACCGGATGTATTGCGTACTTGGGTAGTTTACTACAATACTAAATCGCTGAATGATTCCCTCATCTTGCAACTTCAAGATCCGATTGCCCACGGCTTGTCCCGTCAGGTGGACCATTTCGCCGATTTCTTTGTTCGATAATTTGCTGTTTTGTTTCAGGATAGCTAGGATTTGTTCATCGATGATGTCCATAAGGGTTCCTCCTTTCATAATGAAAGTAAATTGACTTTATCTTTTTCAAGAGACGCTTTGTTGTAGGGTCATATGTATTTATACTGGATTATAACAAATAAGAAAAGAAATGGTGATTCTATGAAAAAAGCTTTAGTAATTATTGATGTCCAAAATGACTATTTTAAAGAAGGAAGAATGGCCCTTCATTCCCCTGAACAGGCGCTTGCAAACATAAATAAACTAGAAGCGTCTTTTATCGAAAAGCAACTCCCGATCATCTATATCCAACACATCAACGATCAAGAAGCAGCTGATTTTTTTGAACGAGGGACCAAAGGTGTACTGCTGCATGAACAGTTAAAAACAACGCATTCTTCTATTATTATTGAAAAGCACTTTCCTAACTCCTTCATTGAAACAAATTTAAAAGAAACGTTAGACTCTTTAGGTGTCCAACAAGTTATCATCACTGGGATGATGACGCATATGTGCATCGACTCAACCACAAGAGCTAGCAAAGAACTCGGTTATCAGCCCATACTGATTTCTGATGCTACGGCAACGAAAGCATTAACATTTGAAGCACACGAAATTCCTGCCGAAGCTGTTCAACGAGCGTTTTTATCGGCGTTGGAAACCTTCTCTACGGTGATGAAAACCGATGACTATTTAAACGGATTGTAGAAAAATTGCGTATTTACTAACAAAGGCAAACGTTCATTTGCATTGAGTGGTTCTTGATCACTCTTTGAAATTGGCAATCCTATCTCATTCCGCTTCAATGTTTCTAAAAAAATGGATGCCCAGTTGCGTACACACCAATTATACTGAGCTGATCCCTCAGAGGATGCATGCGAACCAATTACGCACCAACCCATACAAAAGCCAAAAACGTTCGAGGATTTCTCCCGAACGTTTTTTGGGCATCAAATTGGGCGAATCGGCGAAACTATGGTACAGTGCAACCAAACAAGGAGCGAGAGCCGCTCCTTCATGAGACAAAGGGGCAATGATGATGAAGCAAACAACGATGGCGTGGCTGTCAGAAATCTATAATTTGATCTTGCATCCTGGCACGAGACAGTGGGAACGAGAACAACTGGTGCAAGCAAAAAATACACTGGAAACTCAGATGGCGACCAAACAAAAAGCAGGCAAACACGAAAAGGAATCGTCAAATAGCCTTGAAGACCAACAGACCAGACGGGTTTTGGAAAAACTAGAAGCGTCGTTGCGTCCGTTGGCACTGAGAAACAATCTGACCCCGAATGTCGCAGAGTTTTATCAAACAATCAGCCAGTCAGCACCGACAAAGGCAATGAATGAAGAAACAAGCAAAGTCCAACCAGCAGAAGTTTCCGTGGAGCCGAACGAAACAGGTGGAAAAGCACAAGAAGTGGCTATTTTTGCTGGCGGCTGTTTTTGGTGTATGGTAGAGCCTTTTGAAGACCAGCCGGGCATTCTTTCCGTCTTGTCGGGGTATACCGGGGGAACAGTCCCGAATCCGACGTATGATCAAGTACTAAGCGGAACAACAGGGCATGTCGAAGCGGTAGAGATCATTTTTGATCCCGAAATCATCACCTATCAGGACTTGTTGCAGTTGTATTGGCAAGTGACAGACCCGACAGATGCTTTCGGACAATTTCAAGATCGCGGCAATTTTTATCGCCCAATCATTTTCTATACGACTGCTGAACAGGAAGTGTTTGCGCAAGGAGCAAAAAAGGAACTAGCCCAATCTGGTTATTATCAGCAACCCATCGTGACCGAGATCCGCAAGGCCACGCAGTTTTGGCCAGCGGAAAACTACCATCAAGCATTTTACAAGAAGCAGCCAAAGCGCTACCAGCGGATCAAGCGAGCGCGCAAACAACTGATGCTTTTTTATCGGCTGAAACGCTGGACAAACCGAGGAAAAAAACGATCATAAACAGAAGATCACTAAAAAAAGCGGGGCTCCGAGAAAAGGGCAAATGGATCAAATGAAGGCTCTTTTCTCCACAAGCCGCGCTTTTTTCTGCGCTTTTAGCCAATTGGATAAAAAACGTAGATTTATTTTAGAATAATGTCCAAAGAAAGCGTTAACAACAAGAATTATAATAGAGAAAGAAAAAGTGGCGAAAAAGGTCGAAAAAGCAGGTGTCTTTTGCTTGATTCCTTTCTTCGAGGAAAGAAGGTGGGAAACACCAGAGAAAAATCAGCGGAAAAATCAATCGGCAACACCCCATAGCAACACAACATTTATTATATGAAGGTTCATATAAGTTAGGAGAAATGTGATGAAAAAAAAGGGAACGTTCGTCTCACTGTTTATGGCTCTCATTCTTTTTATCTTTTCAGAAAGAACAGTGTTTGCGGCAGAAGCGATCAATGAGATCGTTGCACCAACAGGAGTCAAAGCATTTCTAGTACTGATTCCATTAGTGTTAGTGCTGGTTTTGCTCTTTAAAAAAGTAGATATGATCATTGCTGGCTTGATTGCTGGGATCTTGGCGATGATTATTGGCGGGATCAGTTTAGCTGAAGCCAATTCGCAACTGTTGGAAGCTATTCCGACGATGTTGAGTATTACGGTGCCAATCATCAATTCCGCTGTAGCGATGGCGGTCTTCAAAGCGGGTAGTTATACGGCGGCCTTAACCTTAGCCAAAAGAGGGACCAAAGGAAAAGTGGAATATGTGGCTGGTTTTATTGTCATCTTATTGGCAGCAGCGACTTATATGTCTGGGATCGGCGGCGGGAGTGCGATGGTGATCGCACCATTAGCATTTGCGGCAGTTGGGGTGGTCCCCGAATTGATCGCAGCGATGTCGTTAGCGGCAGCGGTCTCCTTTACGACGTCTCCTGCCTCTTTGGAATCTAGTATCGTGTCTGAACTAGGCGGCTTTAGTGTCGCTTCTTACGTCGATCAAATGCGCCCATTTTGGTTGTTATTCGTTGGTTTGGCGATTTTATTGGCATTCTTTGGGACCAAGCGTCGTCATCTGGGCTTTAAAGAATCAGCCAACCAAGAGTATGAAAATAAAAGCAATGGCGAGTTGTTCAAAACGACACTGCCTGCGATCTTCTTGCTTTTTGCGGTCATCTTTGGCCCGTTGATCAATGACCTGATCGGCTTTGTCCTCTTTACACCGCTAGTTTATATGGTGGTCACGTTAGCGTTGATTTTTGTTTGTACCGACTTTTCGATGAATCAATCGGTGGAAGCGATGGTGGACGGATCGACGTATATTTTGACCCGCTTGTTCCAAGTGGGGATCTTTTTAGCCTTCATCAACGTAATTGCTGAAACGGGGACGTTTGCTGTAATTGCCGGTGCGGCACAAAATGCCCCCGCAGCGATCGTCGTTCCCGTGGCGATCTTGACGGGTGTCTTGATTGGGATTCCCGCAGGTGCCTATGTCGGCTCCGTTTTAACACTCGTGCTACCAGTTGCCGTTTCATTAGGCTTCCCAGTCTTAGCTCTTGGCTTTGTAACGATGGGGGTTGGCCTCGGCAGTCAAATGAGTTTTGTCAACATTACGATGCAAGCTTTGTCTTCTGGTTTCCAAATTCCGATTCTGGATGTAGTCAAAGGAAACGTGAAGTGGTTGAGTTTAGCAGCCGTATTATTATTAGTCATCGGTTTAGTGTTTGGCTGATGGATAGGAGGAAAACATGGATTTATTGATCAAGCAAGCACGTCTTGAAGACGATGCAGAATTAGTAGACATTGCAATTTCAGAAGGAAAAATTACCGCAGTTGCTCCCAACATTGAAGAATCAGCAGCAACAACGATTGAGGCGAAAGGCAAAGTGGTGATCCCTGGATTGATCGAAAGCCATATCCACTTAGACAAAGCCTTGATCGCCGATCGTGAGCCCAATAATTCAGGTACATTGCAAGAAGCGATCCAAGTTACGGCAAAGCTGAAACCGACCTTTACCGAAGAAGACATTTATGATCGGGCGAAACGCGCATTAGAAATGCTGATCGTACATGGCACGACTGCTGTGCGCACCCATGCCGAATTTGATCCAGCACAAGGCTTCACAGGGTTTGACACCATCATGCGCTTAAAAGAAGAATACCGCGACTTGATCGATATTCAGGTCGTTGCCTTTCCGCAAGAAGGGATTTTTAAAGCCCCAGGGACGGATAAAATGATGATCGAAGCGATGGAAAAAGGCGCCGATGTCGTTGGCGGCATTCCTTACAATGATGCGCCAGCCAATGAACACATCGACTTGATCTTTGAGATCGCCAAACGATTTGACAAAGACATTGACTTGCATCAAGATTTTGCCGACGAAGCAGACGATACATCGATCGTCTACCTGTGTGAAAAAACCATTGCAGAAGGCTACCAAGGCCGGGTATCAGTAGGACACTTGACTGCGCTGCACGCCATGGAACCAAATCAGCTGGCAGAAGTCATCGATTTGATGGTCAAAGCCCAAATCAATGTGATGCCGTTGCCTGCGACCGACTTGCACTTAGGTGCTAGAAACGATGCCTACAACGTTCGCCGTGCCGTGACGCCGATTCGCAAATTGCGTGATGCTGGTGTGAATATCTGCTTAGGCAGCAACAATATCCGAAACGCCTTTACGCCCTATGGTAATGGGGATTTGATCCAAATCGCTATGTTGGCTGTGCCAGTGGCGCATTTAGGCGGCGCCGATGACCTGCCGACGGTCTTGCCAATGATTACGACCAATACCGCCAAAGCATTAAATATCAAAGACTATGGGATCGCTGTTGGCAATCGCGCAGATTTGATTCTTTTAGATACCCAGAGAAAAGCCGATGTGCTGATCGATATTCCTGAACGTTTGATGGTCATCAAAAATGGCCGCATCACCGTGGAAGTCAAAAAAGAAGTGACGATCCACCGCTAAGCGATTTTTCGCCCCCTATGGTGGTTGTCACAAAAAAAGTGAATCAAGGAAAGAACACGTCCGTCAAAGGCAGCCTGACTGCTTTTTGACGGATGTTTTTTTGTATAGGAGCAACGAGGTCGAAGGGGATGCGCTTTGATTATCTGAAACCGACAGTGGGACGTTTTCGCTTCAATGAACCCTCCTGATCTAGAAGGAGGGAATGCCGACCATGCAAGGATTTCCTTGACTGATGAATATCCTGATTTTTGCTCTGCGGAACTGTCCCTTATACTTAAAGAGACAATCGTGGATTATGACTTGTTTTCAGCAATTATAAATAAGAAAGCGCTGATTTTTTCTTTTAAAACCAAATGTTCGAAGCGACGCCAATGCGTAGTTTCTTTGACGCTTTACCTAAGAAACACACTGTTTTGCTTTAAGGGAAGCAAGAGAGAAAAGACTTGCTGCTTTATGCGCTTCGTTGGCGTGTTGTCTTGTTAGTTTGAACGAATTTCTGGCGCACCAGCCAAACACAACAAACAGAATCAAAGGCGTAAGCCATTAAACTATAGAAAATGAAAGAAAGGAGGGGAGCAGCGTAATGAAAAAGAAGCCGCTAAAATTGCTGCTCCTGGTGATCGGGCTAGCGAGTATTTCGTTGTGTTTTCCCTTCTTGCGAGATGCTTTTATTGCGCCCTTGTATGCGCTGCAAGCAGAAGACGAGCACTCATTAACGGAAGAAATGGCTGATTTGGAAGACGCTGATTTTCAATTTTTAACAAGCAGCAAGCAAGGCTATTTAGGGGAGGAAATCCCTATCGAAATCGTGGCGCAGCAGCCAGTAACTGAAGCGGCTGTGGTTTTGCCCCCAGAAGCAGCGATCGAGCCCTCCTTGTTTCCCGAAGGAATGACGGCTGAACAGGTGGAAGCTGACCAGTGGCGTCTGCTTAGCGAACCCCCTCAAAGCAATTGGCTCTTGCCGTTAACTTTTGCAGAAGGAAGCCACGAAGTCATGGTAGGAGAAGAACGGCTGGCACTAGAGAGCCAAGGTTCACCAGAGGAAAGTGGGGAAGAAACCGAAGAAAGCAAGGGAGAGGGAGTAGAACCCGAGAATGAAGAGCAAAAAGGAAAAAACGCGCATCAAACAGAGCCAGGAGGAGCATTTCCCTATGATGCCGATGATCCAGGCAATCTCTACCTGTTAGAAGTCACGGAGGAGTCAAGCCGAGAGGTCACTAATTGGCAAGAGCTTCTCTTAGCTATCCAAACCCGAACGGTTAATTATATCGCTTTGACCGAGAGCTTTGACTCTCCTGATCGCCCTGCAGAAGGATTGAGTAACGTTGAAATGATTGATTGGTTTGGGGATCAAAACCCCAATGGAGAAGCTTCTTACCTTTATCTCAATTCAGCCGAGATTTCGCGCCCTTTAATTATCGACGGACGAGGACATACAATCGATTTTCGGTCAGTATCGGTTGGTTTTAATGACATGACCGTCAATCCAGATACCCCTTGGGACATTACCCTCCAGAATATTGAGCTGTATAGTGGAAATGACTTTGGACCTATACAATATAACGACTTAGAAACGGACAATCAGGCGGCGGCAACGATACGGTACCATAATGTCAATCATGTCGGCAATCAATTGTTTCATGGGTTTCAATCGACAGCTATTTTATCAGGAAGTGTTTCTTCTATTCAAAAGGATTCTTATGATGCAGCTCTTGGGCGTGGTGAATGGCGCGTTAATGCTACCGATCAAGCGAATTTTGAAGTCGGTTATTTGGACGTTCTTGACGGCGCTAAAGTTCACCTTTCAACAATCGATTCAGGAAATATTTGGTTTCCTCATAGTTCAAATCCAACATTTACGATTGGAGACGATGCGGAGGTTACGATCATTGCAAATGGTACAGGACAAGGTGAAGCGTGGGGAGCAAATATATTCTTTAGATATAGTCCTATCTTAACCGTAGGTAAAGGTGCGACCCTTGATTTGGCACCTAAAAGCAATTCTCCTGCTATTTCAACTAGTGGTTTGCTGCCAGCTCAGACTACTCAGATCAATCTATTGGAGGAAAGCACATTAAAAATCTTCAATTCTGGACGTACTAGTCATAGTAACAATGATTGGACCAATATTATTTCTATGCCACCTGGTCCTGGCAGTAGTATTCATCTCAGAAAAGGGAGTACGCTTGCTATCGAAGCAGTCAATCAACTTCGTTCTGATAGCCATATTATTTATTTTCCTGTATCCGGACATATTACTATTGATAAAGATGCTACCTTTGATATTCGTTCCGATAGCAGGACACTGGCGCATAGTTTGATCTCATTCGGGCACTTTAATTCAACTGTCACTATTAATGATGCTGCAAGAGTGAATTTAGAGAAAATTGGTCCTGATACAGGGAACTCTTCCTTGATCCGTAATGCAGCAATAACTGTAAACAATCAGTCGATCAAGCGGTGGAATCTTAGAACCCGAATAGAAGAACCTGATTTTGAATGGGATAATATTGTGCGGTTGTTTGCTCGTGTTAATGATGCAGGAGTACCGAATAGAGGCGATATCTCGGTTAGCGCATTAGATCCCACTATAGAAGCAGAGGCCTTAGATAGATTTTCGGCAAGAGTGCAACGGCTCTTATTCGAAAAGATTTCTCCTATCGAAGTAACGCTGGATCCTCTGTCTAATAATCGCTCTCAACGAAATTCCTATACGATCACAGGAGAAACGGATCCGGGTGCTTACGTACGTTTTAGCAGAGACTTCAGCATGCCAGAACCAGTGATCGGCCCCATTGAAACGGGAGGCGGCGATACAGAATGGTTCCATGTCAATGCCAGAGTAGATGGCACGTTTGAATTTGATCTCTCCCAATTTGACGACTTCGACTATTTCCGTGGGCAAGAAGTTGTAACGGCAAAGGTATTTTTAAATGGACGACGCGATGAGACCTCCATTATCGTTGAAGGCATCAATCCTCGAGATCCTCTGAATCCTGATGTAGATGTTGATCCAGAAAATCGCCCGACGCTTCCTGAAAACCAAGGGTTGATCGGTATCGACTTTATCTCGCAATTTGATTTCGGGCACGTGCCGATTCGTTCGAGTCAAGCCTATTATCCAGCACTGCCACAAAAGCTGCGGGACGCAGAGGATGATTCGGCTGGTGGAGAACGCCCAAATTATGTTCAAATCTCGGATCAGCGGGAGGAGCCCACCGGCTGGACACTGAGCGCGCGGATGGATGAAGCAGGGTTTGTCAGTGAGGAAGGCCATCAGCTGCGGGGAGTCCAGCTTTTACTCACTAACATTCGCATGGCAACGACAGGTTCGAATACCTCCCGTGCCCCAACCTACTGGGAAAGCCGTGAATTAAATACGGGCAGACAAATCTTGGCAAAAGCAGATGAGGGGCAAGGCAGCGGAACATGGGTCCAACGTTTTGGTGATCGAGAAACGATGGATCAAAGCGTGATGCTGGAAGTTCCTGTCAACGCTGCGCCGCAAGCAACAAGCTATACGGGCATCATTCATTGGGAATTAAGCTTTGTCCCAGAGCTGGACTGAGTATTCTAAAGAAGGAAACCTTATATTGACTTCGAGTATTGAGCAGGCTGTGCGTGCTAGTTGCTTTGCAGGCATACTTGATTGCTGTACAAGCCAAACGCAATTAATCGAATCAAAGGCATAAGCCATAAATCCATAGAAAATGGAAGAAAGGAGGAGATCAACAAAATGAAAAAGAAGCCGCTAAAATTGCTGCTCCTAGTGATTGGGCTAGTGAGTATTCCGTTGAGTTTTCCCTTCTTACGAGATACTTTTATTGCGCCATTGTATGCGCTGCAGGAGCAAGAACGAGAAGAGGATGAGCTTTCTTCAGCGGAAGAAATGGCTGATTTAACAGACGTTGATTTTCAATTTTTAACAAGCAACAAGCAAGGCTATTTAGGGGAGAAAATCCCCATCGAAATCATGGCACATCAGCCAGTAACCGAAGTGGCGGTGGTTCTGCCGCCAGAGGCAGTGATCGAGACCTCCTTGTTTCCCGAAGGAATGACGATTGAACAGATGGAAGCCGACCAGTGGCAGCTGCTTAGCGAAACACCTCAGAGCAATTGGCTTTTGCCGATAACCTTTGAAGAAGAAGGAACCTACGAAGTCATGGTAGGAGAAGAACGGATAGAGATAGAAATCCAAGGTTCACCAGCAGAAGGTGAGGAAGGTCAGGAAGAAGCGCCAGAAAGTGATCGAGAGGAAACAGAACCTGAAAACGAAGAGCAGCCAGAAACAAACGATCCTGACCAAACAGAGCAAACGAGTCAACCGCTTCCCTATGATGCCGATGATCCGGGCAATCTGTATTTATTAGGGGATGATGTTCGGACGATAGAGGTAGATAATTGGGTGGATTTTATGATTGCTATACAGGATGTTAGATATAATCATATCCTCTTGGTAGATGATTTTGAATCTCCTGATCGCCCGATGGAGGGATTGCCTGGAGCAGGAACGTCGACGAGTTCACATTTTACTTTACGTGACTGGGGGGGATTGTGGATGCACCCTGCCAATACGGTTATGAATGAAAGTGGAGGAGTTGCCTACCTAGATAATAGGAGACCAGACATTTCTCGAACGTTAATCATCGATGGACAAGGAAAACATAAAATTGATTTTCGAGCCGTGTCGGTATGTTTTTGGAGCTCAACGGTCAATGATGAAGAAAATATACCGTGGGATATTACACTCCAAAATATTGAAATTTATAGTGGGAATTATTTTGGGCCCATTCAATACAATGATTTAGATGATGCTGATCAAAGAAACGCAACGATGCGTTACCATAATGTCACACAGGTCGGTAATCAATTGTTTCATGGGTATCATGCTACAGCTAGTTTATCGGGGCATGTTTCTTCTGTACAAATGAATCCTTATGATGCAGGATTCGGACGCGGTAATTGGAACATTCATGGTCTTACTGAAGCAAATTTTGAAGTCGGTTATTTGGAGGTTCTTGAGGGGGCTAAAGTTCATCTTTCAACAATCAATGCAGGAAATATTTGGTTTCGCTATAGCTCAAATCCAACGTTTACGATCGGAGACGATGCGGAGGTTACGATCATTGCAAATGGTACAGGACAAGGTGAAGCATGGGGAGCAAATATATTCTTTAGATATAATTCTAATCTAACTGTAGGCAAAGGGGCGACCCTTAACTTGAACCCTAAAAGCAATTTTCCTGCTATTGTAACCAATGGCTGGGCTCCGGCTCAGACGGCTCATATCACTCTATTAGAGGAGAGTACATTAAATATCTACAATTCTGGACGTAATACTGCTGCTAACAATGATACGACCAATATCATTTCTATGCCACTTGGTCATGGTAGTAGTATTAATCTCAGAAAGGGGAGTACGCTTGATATCGAAGCAGTCAATCAAAATAACTCTGCTAGCCATGTTATTTTTTTTCATGCATCTGGACAAATTAATATTGATGAAGATGCTACCCTAGATATTAAGTCAGACAGTCTCTCAGCAAGTCAAAGCTTAATTATGTTTTCGACCAATAATAATACGAATAACTCAACGATCAATATAGATGATGCTGCAAGGGTAAATTTACAAAAGACTAGATCAATCACCTCAAGTACGGCACACGTGATTCGAAATGCAAGACTAAATGTAAGTAATCAGTCGATTAAGCAATGGATCCCTGGAAATACAAACGAGAATCCTAATTTTGATTGGGAGAATATATTGAGGTTGAACGCGAATATTAATGCAACAGGAATACCGACTAATACGGTTAGCGCATTAGATTCCAATATAGCAGAACATGCCAGAGCGAACTTTACGCCAAGAGCGCAACGTCTCTTATTTGAGAATATTCCTCCTGTCGAGATCGCGCTTGATCCTTTGACCAATGATCGCTCTCAACGCAATTCCTATACGATCACGGGAGAAACCAGTCCCGGCGCTTACGTTCGTTTCAGTAGGGATCTGAGTTTGCCAGAACCAACCTTAGATACTGTTGTAAATGGTGAGGGCGAAACAGAAAGGTTCCATGTCATTGCCGAAGCAGATGGCTCCTTTGAATTTGATCTCTCCCAATTTGATGACTTTGATTATTTCCGCGGGCAAGAAGTTGTAACGGCGACGGCATTTTTAAATGGACGACGCGATGAGACCTCCGTCATCGTAGACGGTGTCGATCCTCGAGATCCTCTGAATCCTGATGTAGATGTTGATCCAGACAATCGTCCGACTCTTCCTGAAAACCAAGGGTTGATCAGTATCGACTTTATCTCGCAATTTGATTTCGGACACGTGCCGATTCGTTCGAGTCAAGCCTATTATCCAGCACTGCCGCAAAAGCTGCGCAATGCAGAGAATGATCCTGCTGGTGAAGAACGTCCAAATTATGTTCAAATTTCGGATCGGCGTGAGGAGTCCACCGGCTGGACACTGAGCGCACGGCTAGATGAAGCAGGGTTTGTCAGTGAGGAAGGCCATCAGCTGCGGGGAGTCCAGCTCTTACTCAACAACATCCGCATGGCAACGACAAGTTCGAATACCTCCAGCGCCCCAACCTACTGGGAAAGTCGTGAATTAAATACAGGCAGACAAATCTTGGCAAAAGCAGAAGAGGGACAAGGCAGCGGGACTTGGATCCAACGTTTTGGTGATGGAGAAACAATGGATCAAAGTGTGATGCTGGAAGTTCCTGTCAGTGCTACACCGCAAGCAACAAGCTATACGGGCATTATCCATTGGGAATTAAGCTTTGTCCCAGAGATGGACTGAGCCGCCCCAATGTTTCTCAGTAATCGAAAAAAGGAAGAAAATGGAGCCAGCAGCTGCAGAGAAAATCTGCAGCTGTTTTTTTATCTGCAAGCAGCCATCGATGATGAAGCAACCGATAGCGCTCTTTATGCTTTGGCGAATCTTCTTTGCTTAGAGAATGAGGGGATCATTCATTGCGTTTACTAGAGCAGATAATGCTTTTTATTCCTTCATGTTGAAGGGAAAGAAGTAGTTCGGAAAAATTTTGTCGCGAAAGATGTAGTCGTTCGCCAAATGTTTTCTTAAAAATAAGAAGATCATTTTCTAGTCATTTGTTCATTTTTCATCTATGATAGAAAGAAAACCGCTATCACGGAGAGTTCGTTTAAGAAAATCCTGTCAAAACTGTTTGACAATGCCGAAATATCAATGGATTTGAGCAGCAATCACAGCAGGTCTGCGTTAAGGTAGGAGAAGGAGGCCAAGATGACGATTGGGGAAGCACTAAAGAACCATCGAGTCACACAGCAAATGAGCCAAGAAGAAGTAGCAACAAAAATTTTAGTGACCCGCACATCGATCTCAAATTGGGAAACCGGCAAGACGGTCCCAGACAGTTTGAATTTATTAAAACTGAGTACCCTTTATGGGTGCAGTGTCGATGAGCTATTAAAAAAGGAGCGAGCAGGAATGAAAAAGAACTTTCGTACGATGACCTATGGTGCTGGATTGAAAGATGGAACGATGCGTTTGAAAATCGAGACCGATGCCAGCAAGTTTTTCCCACGAGGGGTTGAAGTCAAAGCATCCGTCGATTTAGAAACAGGAGAAGTGACCTTTTTTGTCGAGCAAGAGGATTTGGAAAAACTGAAAGCAGCTACTGAAGAAAAATAATTTTTTTATACAGTTTTTTGCTAAATTTTGCTTGGACAAGAGAAAAAAAGTGATGGATAAAAAAACACGAACCCAGCTGCGTCGTGTTTTTTTATGTGGGATGAAAGAGGGCTGAGACAATCGATGAAAGCTGATTCTACTTTTCCTTTTCTGCTATTTTCATGGTTTGTAACGTTTAAGGAAACACGAAAAGATGCTAACGGCTATATACAATATATGGTGAATAGAACGGATTTTTTTCGAATGGAACACAATATGTAGTATTTACTTTTTTAAGAGATTGTGTAAAATAGCAGATGTAGTGAAGAAGGAGCTGTTGTTTTTGAGAGTAACTGTATGTTGCTGCACCCGTTTAGAAAATGAGGAAAAGTTGGCAAAGACCGCTCGTGCCATCGGCAATGCCTTGGCAAAAAATCACATCGAGTTGGTTTATTGCGGCCCTTTGGCTGGCTTGATGAGGGAGATCGTGAAAGGGGTCTTTGAGAAAGAAGGCGCAGTGATAGGGATCTATCCATCAGGTTCCTTTGCAGAAGAATTGCCGCCAATCGTCACTGGATCAAGCACGTATACTGAGTTCTATACGGATACGAGGGAGGAACAAACGCAACAATTGCTGGAAATGAGCGATGCCTACCTTGTATTACCTGGTGGATTTGGTACACTAGAGGAGTTGTCAGCAGTATGCTCTTTTACGACTCTTGGGCCATTGTCAGGCAAGCCGATCGGTGTATTGATGACCGAAGGCTTAAATGATGGACTGAAGCCGCTGCTAAAAATGTTTGAAGCTTCTAGCTTTGCTTGGGCTGAGCTGTCCGAAACGCTTTTTTTCCTATCTGACGTTGAGTCGTTGATCCAACGATTGGCTGCGATGGGGTCAGGAAAGGAGTGCTTGGCAGGATGAAGCATGTCTATTTAGCGGGACCGTTTTTTTCAAACGAACAAGTCGCCCGACTCAAACAGGTAGAACGCAGTTTAGCTGAAAACCTGCAGCCCTTGGCGGTCTATTCGCCGCGCTTGTACCAAGAAGGTTCATCTGAACCCAATACACCAGAATGGGCGAGAGAAATTTTCGAAAAAGACATGCTGGAATTGACACGAGCCGACGTCGTCGTTGCCGTTTTGGATGACCAGGAAGGGATCACCGATCCGGGAACAGCCTTTGAAATCGGCGCAGCACACGTACGAAATAAACCAGTAATCGCTTTTCAGGAAAAAGCCGCGGCGGTCAATCTAATGTTGACGGAGTCGGTGCAAGCGTATTTGACTGATCTGGCGGCACGAACAGCGTATGATTTTGAAGCGATGGCGCACCGAGCATTTGTCGGTGACTATATTTAATAAAGGATGATGAATGTGTTATTAATCGCAGGAACGATCGGGGCAGGAAAAAGCAGTTTGACTGATTTTTTATCGAAGGAAATGGCGTCGAAGCCTTTCTATGAAAACGTGGAGGACAACGATGTTCTGCCATTGTTTTATTCCAATCCAGAGCGATACGCCTTTTTATTGCAGATTTTTTTCTTAAACAAAAGCTTTTTAGGGATGCGGGAAGCTTTGTCCAATGATGACAATGTCATTGACCGCTCCATCTATGAGGATAGCTTGATGTTTCATCTAAATGCGGATCTAGGTCGAATCGCACCGATGGAAGTCGAACAATACGATAACCTGTTGAACACAATGTTGCGGGAATTGGAAGAATCAGCGCCATTGAAACATCCAGATCTAATGGTTCATATTAAGGTTTCCTTGGATACAATGATTGAACGGATCAACAAACGTGGTCGTTCCTATGAACAAATTGCCAACGATCCGACATTGTACGACTATTACAAAGAATTAAATCAGCGATACGATGAATGGTATGAAAACTTTGACGTTTGTCCGAAAATGCAAATTGATGGGGATCAATTGGACTTTGTTGCCAATGAAGACAACCTCATGGTGATCCTCGAGATGATCCAAGAAAAATTGGCGGAAGTCCGTCAGACCCATGGCAAAGGCCACTATTGTACGGACAAAGCCATCGCAAAAGGTGATTTTTCTAAGAAAAACGCAGCATCTGTGACAAGCTGACCCAGCAGTTGAGGACGGCTTACGAAAAAAACAAGTGTCTTATCGACAATGGGAGGGAGCAAGGCGATGAATGTTGAACGATTTATTGAAGCGAGGAAACAGGCGGGCTTCTCGCAGCAAGAACTTTCGGAAGGAATCTGTACGCAAGCCACTTTGAGTAAATTTGAAAACAACGGGCAGGCACCGTCCCTCAAAATTTTGATCAAATTGTGTAATCGGATCGGCTTGCCATTGGTCGACTTGTTTTCTTCCATGAATGTCGCAACGACCAAAATCAAAGAAGAATTGGCAAAAGCCGAATTCTACTTGATCACGAGCGAGTATGAACAGTTGGCTGCATTGTTAAGTCAAATCGAAGTGAAGCTGATCGATGAACCAGCATTAAAAGCGCAATATGATTATTTAAAAGGCTTTGAAATGATTTTTAATGGAGCTGCGATTACCGATGTCTTGTTTCAATTCGATCAGTTATTGATGAATGAAACGGCGGAGGAATTGTTTGATCTCTTAGCGTATACTGGGATCGGTTTGGTGTATGCCAGAGAAGAAGAATGGGCAAAGGCTGAGTTTTATGTGATGAAGGTCTTTGAGAAAATTTATACCTATCCGATCAAAACGATCGAAGACACGTGGCGGGTGTTGAACATCGTCTTTCATTGCGGCGTCTTTTACGCCAAAGTCGATGATTTGGAAACTAGTGATACGTTGTTGAATTATGTGTTGGCGATTTGTTCCGACAATCATTTGACCTACTACTTGGCTCGCGCGGCAGCCCAATTGACCGAAAATGCCATTCGCGAACAACAGCCGAAAGAAACGATTTTGGAAATGTTACACGATGCACGAGCGTATGCCAAAATCAATAAAAATGTAAAATTATTGGCGCATTTAAAAGCGGTCGAAGAAACGATTGATTAAAAATATATTTTCGACAAAAAAGTTTTGTTGCGCAAATGCTTGATAACTAGCAGTCCTTTCGACGAAGGGACTGCTTTTTTTGAATTTCCTTTATATAAAAAAATATATAATCGTGTTGACAAAAAAATATATCGGGAGTATTCTTTAATTGTGAAAAAACTAACATAATTTAAGGTATATCGTTTTTAGGAGAAGGGATTTTATGAAGGCAGCAGTAAGAGAAGCCGCTCGCACGATTCAGCGGATGGGCACGTCCATTGAGTTAAAAGTCGCTCATACAAAACCAGAAAGTGTACTGGACGAGCTGGAGACCCAGCTGAAAGGATACGACCATCGCTTTAGTGCTAATGATCCGCGATCGGAATTGAATCAGCTGAATCAGTTGGCAGGACAAAAGGGGCTTGTGCTTGATCCAGAATTGTACCAGCTGATCGAAATCGGCAAACACCATAGCTGTGCTCCCCACAGTCAGCTGAATATTGCCATCGGTCCACTGGTCCAAGCATGGCGCATCGGGTTTGAAGATGCCCGCATCGTATCAGAGACGCAGGTCAAAGAGTTGCTTGCGTTAACAGACCCGCAACAGATCCAATTGGCAGCAGGCAAGGTTTTTTTGAAAAAAGCTGGAATGAGGATCGACCTCGGAGCATTAGCAAAAGGCTACATCGCTGATAAGTTACGCACCCATTGCCAAGCCCGTGGAGCAGCGTATGGATTGATCAACTTAGGCGGAAATATTGTCTGTTTCGGCGCTGCACCAAATCATTCGGACGGGCATTGGCGGATCGGGATACGAGATCCCAAAGGCGGTCGGGCAGACACCTTGGGCATTCTGCCAATCAAGGACCAAACCGTCGTCACTTCGGGGATCTATGAGCGGGTCTTGACCACCGCTGAAGGAACGTATCATCATTTGATTGATCCTCAGAGTGGCTTTCCCATCGAATGTGGGTATTTGAGCATCACGATCGTTGCAGCGACATCGTTACTGGGGGAAATCTGGACTTCGCGCTTGTTTGGCAAGCCCATTCCAGTTGTTTTACAAGAGATTCAGCAGCAGCCAGAAATCGAAGGAATCATCGTAACCAAAGAAAATGAAGTCATTGCCTCTAAAGGCATTCAGGCAAGACTTTTAAGATAGCCCAACCAGAAAGGAAGAGACAGGATGAAATTTATCGGATTCGTAGGAACCAATGCCACTCGTTCCACCAATCGCACGTTGTTGCAATTTATGAAAAAAATGTTTGCCAATGAGGCAGAGATCGAACTAGTCGAGATCAAAGATCTTCCAATGTTCAACAAACCAGAATCAAAGGAGTTGCCCGTACAAGTAACCCAGCTTGCCGAAAAAATCATGGCAGCAGACGGTGTGATCATAAGCACACCAGAATACGATCATGCCGTACCCGCAGCGTTGATCAATGCCCTGAACTGGTTGTCCTATGGAATTTTCCCGTTTGTTGACAAGCCAGTGATGATCACTGGTGCTTCTTATGGGACATTAGGTTCTTCTCGTGCCCAAGCCCATCTAAGACAGATTCTGGACTCTCCAGAGTTAAAAGCACGGATCATGCCTAGCTCTGAATTTCTATTAGGTCATTCGCTGCAAGCGTTTGACGAGCAAGGCAACTTGATCGATGAAGAGCAGACCCAAAAACTGCAAGGACTGTTCAACGATTTTCTTTTATTTGTAAAAATTACCAGCCAGTTGCAGCACGCCCATGCCGCCAATCAAAAAGAAGCTGCTGAATTTTCATGGGAAACCATCTAATCGCAAAAGATAGGAGCGTAAAGACAATGAAATTGATCGGAATCGTCGGATCAGCCGCTGAAGTCTCCACCAATCGTCAGCTGCTGAACTTTATCAAAAAGCAATACAAAAAGGAATTCACGTTAGAACTTGTAGAGATCAAAGACTTTCCTCTCTTTAATCAAGAGGAAGATCAAACCCAAAGCCCAGCCATCCAGCGTTTAAATCGGCAATTGCTGATGGCAGACGGTGTGATCATTGCTACACCAGAGCACAACCATACCGTGACGGCAGGACTGAAAAGCTTGCTAGAATGGCTTTCATTCAAAATCCATCCTCTGGAAAACAAACCAGTAATGATCGTGGGTGCCTCTTACTATGATCAAGGAACTTCAAGGGCCCAGCTGCATCTGCGCCAGATTTTGGACGCACCGGGAGTCAATGCTTTAGTGATGCCAGGGAATGAGTTTTTGTTAGGCAAAGCCAAAGAAGCTTTTGATGAAGCCGGTGATTTGATCGATGCCCGAACGGTTGCTTTTTTAGATGCGACGATCAACAGCTTCTTGCAATTTATCAAAGTCGTTTCTGCCTTAGCGGGTCCCAAACAATTGCCGCCCGAAGACCTCTACGCCACAGGGAAAATCGCAACCACCGTGGAAGGGGTGGATATGTATGATGATCAATGGCTGGAAAAAGCCGCTGAAGCAGTCGGTGCTGTTTCTGGCAATACCTACGTCAAACTAAATCGCGGCTTGCTGACAGTTGATCAGATCAATTACTTCTTAGATTCGATGCCGATGGAATTGACATTTGCCGACAGCAATAACCAATTCTTGTATTACAATCTGCGGGAAGAAGCCCAAAATATGCTGGCAGCACGTGTGCCAGGACAAGTCGGCAATCCATTAGCAAAATGCCATCCTGAAAAATCTTTCAAAAATGTTGAGTGGGTGATCCAACAGCTGCGCAGTGGGGCAACCGACGCGGTTCGGGTCCATGTGCCGAAACAGGTGCCAGAAAAATACATCGTCCACAATTATCAAGCGATGCACGATGAAAACGGAGAATATGCGGGGATCAACGAATACATCCTTGATTTCAAGCCAATCATCGAATGGTATTTGCAACAAACCGGCCAAAAACTTGTCGGCAATGAAGACGCCATTTCCAGTGCTTCTGTGCACCAAGAACCGACCGATGCGATCACAAGTGCCAGTACTCATGACGCACCTGCAGCAGATGCGGTCACCAGCGCTTCAGTGAAATAAGGGTTGTCTAAAGGGAGAGAAGGAATCGCTAGAAGCATTCGCTTGCAATCAGTTGCCAAGCGAATGCTTCTCTTTTTGCTGCTTTTTCATAAATAAACGGTTTTCTATGAGCGATTGAGTTGATCAAGGACATCGTTGCGAGAATTTCACAAAGTTTCTGAAAAAAATTTGCATATTCATCTTTTGCTTCGTATACTAGTTTAGGACGTTGCTTATAAAACGGCTGTATCATCGTACATATTTTTTGATAGGAGGAATTGCATGAAAGACAAACGAAAAGTCTTGCGTCCGTTAGGATCAGGGTTTGCGATGGCGGTTCCTTTGTTTATAGGGATCCTCGTTCAGGACCCTTTGATAAGTTCTGTGGGGGCGATGGGGGCTTTTTCCTACTTGGCTTTTCAACATCGGTCCCTTTTTTATAATCTGCGCGCCATTTTGACCCACGGCGCTGCGCTGCTGCTGGCATTTATTTTAGGCGCTGGGACAGCACTGATTCCTTGGAGCGCGCCTTTTATCATCGGTGCGTTATCGTTTTCTGCGTTTTTGTTGTCAAAAGTGATGCGGATCCCCAAGCCCGATTATTTCTTCGTGTTGATGCTTTATGCCACCGGCTTTAATTTTCACGCAGCGCACCTTGGAGAGATCTTGCACCACAGTTCCTATTTGCTTTATGGCATCGCAGGCTCACTGCTTGCTGGACTGGTGATTTCGTTGGCTGAACAGCTGCCGCTGAAAGAAGAAAAAACGGCCTTTCAACAACTGAGCTTGCACGAGAAATATTCGCTAGCATTATCTCAGCAACCAGAAATGGTCATCAAGGCGCTGCACTTTTCTTTGATATTGTTTATTGCGACCTACATTGCCTACCTGCTGCGAGACAGCAACGGCTATTGGATCTTGATTTCTGCTGCTGCCGTCTTGGCAGGAGAACATATGGAAAAAATCAAAAATCGCACGATCGGCAGGGTACTGGGAGGAATCGTGGGGCTGCTGCTGGGTTTCTTATTGATGTCCTTGCATATGCCCCTTGAAGCAATCGCAGTGGTATTGATCATTCTAAACATATTGACGGAGTTTTTTATGCCAGTCAATTATACCGTTGCTAATTTTTTTACCAATCCGCAAGTTCTGCTGTTAATGACCATCGGTACTAGTTTTACGCCGCTGAAATTGATCCCATTGCATTTTTCAGGGGCATTGATCGGCAGCGTGCTGGCAATGCTGTTGATCTTTCTAATGGATTGGGCAGTAAAGCAAATGGAGCAAGCACTGGGAAATAAACCAGAAGACACGACGGATCAAACACAATAGAATGCACCATCATCGATAAGCAAGAGCAGCAGCTCTTGCTTTTTTTGCCTTTGATCCTCTATCTAAACGTTATCTCCATCGGATAGGAAAATTAAGGGAAATATGAAATAATCGAGCAAAGGTTCCTAGGCGATTTATACTCTATAGTGCAGAGGTTAGTAAAAGACCAAAGCACCATAGAGTATTTTTTACGTGGAGGTAGTCAATGAAATTATTTCAATGGCTAATCGAAACGGTAGCTGTTCAACAAAACGGCGTAAATAAGATGCATGTATTTCAAGTGACGACATTCGAACAATCGAAAGAAAAAGCAATGGATATTGCTCGAATGAAGATGAAGCGAAAGTTGAAACGAGAAAAAGTCGCTTATTTACGAATTACGATTTGTTGGATCCAATTAACGGAAGTAGTTCAACGTACGAAGTACGAAGAATACAAACAGCTTGCCCGATCGAGAAAGTCACAGAAAGTCATTGCTCAACTCCTGGAACTCCCTTTTTGGGAACTGAATGAATATGAACGACGGTTTCGAAAAGAACGACGATTACAACGTAAACGTCAAGCCAATTCAAATTAGCGTTCTTTTTGAGGCGGCGGGATGACATTCAGGGTAAAAGATACTTACCTCATTTACTAAATCATAAATAATAAATCGCTAGGTACAATCATAATAAAAATAATAATACTAACTAAAATCCTAGCAGGAGTTAGTCCGATGAAGCTATAGGTGGAAAAAGGCCTATAGTGCTCCTTAATCAAAAGGGCACAGCGACACCTGGTATATGTTTAGTGCATATATCGTCCGCTGCGGCGTCGAAAATCCAGGTCATGGAGTTTCGGGGATCTCGTGGGGAATGCTTACACGGTCAACACGTCAGTTATGAGGGGCGTAGTA
Organism: Enterococcus sp. 5B3_DIV0040; assembly: GCF_002140755.1. NCBI lineage: Bacteria > Bacillati > Bacillota > Bacilli > Lactobacillales > Enterococcaceae > Enterococcus > Enterococcus sp. 5B3_DIV0040. Next base: position 2,306,195 of record NZ_NGLC01000001.1, on the reverse strand, counting down.
ACGGTCAGGGTAGGTGGATCGGCCATATTCTTGTTTGGGGAAATGGTACCAGCAAGAAGATGGGGTTATCTCTACGGAAATAGGGAATCTTTTCTGAGGAGGTAATCGGACGATGCGGGATCCGTACGCTCTTTTTTAGGAAAGAGAGGATTCTTAAAAATGCGGAGTCAAACGATATGCTACCAGTGTGTCCATTTCCCCGGCTAAACAAGACTACGAAGAACGAGGCTTTGTCAAAGAAAACAAAGGCTTTTTTTATTTTATTCGTTGAGTGATCGATAAACAATTGATCATTGACCGAATAGAATAAAAAATGTTCTATTCTTAACAGGGTATTCACCCTGATCCCGACTTATCTCGAAAGAAATACGAAGATTCATTATTAATTTTAATTTCAACGTCTTCGTATTTCGGGGTTTGAAGAAAGAGTTGATTGCTACAAAAATAAGAATAAAATCAATCAAACTTCTAGTATTTACGGAAGTTTTTTATTTTGCAAAAGGAAGGAATGAGTGTTCTATGGTACCAAAATTTAGAGCTTTTTTAAAACGTGGTGGTGAAATGGCAAAAGTGATCGAACTAAATTTCGAGGGAAGTTGGACTTGTTGTGAACCATATGTGGCAGTAGAGGGTACATGTGATTTGATTCCTCTAAGGGAATGTGAATTGATGTGGTCATCCGGTCTTAAAGATAGAAACGACGTAGAAATTTTTGAAGGTGATATTTGTTTAGATGTTTACAATGATGTATATGGAATAGTAATTTTTACAAATGGTTGTTTCATATGTGAGTGGGAATATCATTTTGAGGATTTGTTTGAAGTGATCGAGGATGTTCAAGTGGTTGGTAATATTTGTGAGGATCCAGAGTTATTAGAATTGGTGGATCGGGTGAAAATGGAAAAGTAAAAGAAGACTAGGGAAATTTGTTGTACGAATCGAGAGGAAAAAGATGTTTTCTTCTTGATTGATACAATGAATTGTTGTATCAAAACAAGCCTAATTAGAGAATCCTAACCAGGTTTGTTTTTGTTAGAAAGCAATAGCACTTATAGATTCTATTGCTTCTAACAACAGTTCGAATATTGCTTCAGGAAGAATTTCAAAAAAAGAAAGAAACAATAGTGTCACTGAAAAATAAGAACAGGAAAAGAGCTGTTCCTATTTTATGCTTCCAAGCAAATTCGGCTATCATGATCATTCGTATCATGATAGTTTCGATCACTTCAATCATTTTGTTCACCTCCTAGCTCATTCAAGCTTTACTTGAATAGTTTGAGAAAGTTGATGAACTAGAAGGGACAAAATGAATGAAGTAATCGGTAAAATTATAGCATATTGTTAAAATTTGTTGTACGAATCAAGAGGAAAAAAGATGTTTTCTTCTTGATTGATACAATGAATGATTGTATCAAAACAAGCCTAACTAGAGAATTCTAATTAGACTTGTTTCTTGTTAGAAAGTAATAGTGGTCACGGTTTCTATTATTTTCTAACAATTAGAAAGAATTAGAATAAATCTCTAATTCCTTCTAAAAAGCCTAGGAAAGCATATTTGAAGATACTGTATAGGATAATACCTCCAGTAATAAGCTTGTGTTCCCAGGCAATTTTTAGTATCGCATAAACGATTAAAAAAGGTAGTTTTACGATACGTTTGATCACTTCAATCATTTTGTTCACCTCCTTATCAATTCAAACTTTGTTTGACTATTTTGCGAAAGTTGATTAATGAAAGGTAACAAAATGAATGAAGGATCAGATAAATTTTCGTATAGAAACAAAGAAATTTCAAAAAAACTCCAAGAACAAGTAAACAATCAAAGAAAGGATGGAAAAGAAATGTACGACAATCAAAAGCAGTTCTATTCAAGCGAACAACAATTGATTCAATATATGCGGCGTACGAACCGAAAAGAACTTTCTTTTGAAGATTGTTTGTATTTGTTCAAAACAGAAAAGGAGCGAAAGACTTTTTACAGTCAGTTAAAAGATTTTTCTTTGTTGAAACGAATTGATCGAAGGCGAGGAGGGAAAAACAAAATTTACTTTGTTTTGAAAAAGACATGATACAGGCACAAGAAAAATCCAAGTTGTCTATTCGGACAGCTTTTTTAGTTAGAAGAGGAAGTGAGGGAAAGGATGTGAAAAAGTATTGTTTAACAGATCAATATGTGTTATTTGCTGGTGAGCCTTTTTATCGTATTCAAGCGTTGATCGATTTCGGAGATGTGCGAAAAGGCGATTATGGAGGGTTTGTTCAACATTTGTCGAATTTAAGTCAATATGGCGATTGTTGGATATATAATAGTGCGCTAGTTGGGGGTAACGCGTATGTTCATCAAAATGCGAAAGTGCGAGAACAGGCATGGGTAATAGGAAATGCGGAAATTAATTATGAAGCAACGATCAGAGGAAAGGCAGTAGTGACAGATGGTGCTTATGTTTCAGGGAAAGCAATTGTTCAAGATGGTGCGTTGGTTTGTGAGCATGCCCGTGTAACAGATGAAGCGATTGTTGGTAATGGCACGGTATTAGCAGGGAGTGCTTGGGTGTATCGATGGTCTTTTCTGATGCAAAAAGAAATATATGCTGGTCAACAGCGAATTAGTGAGGAAGATCCATTAACTCGAGAAAAGAATAAATTTTATCGTTTGCATCAAGAAAAAATCGAGTTTAAAAAAAGTTTCATGTGGGTATAATTGTTATAAATGAATACTTGGTAGGTTGAATGGTGCGAGTATAGAACTTCCTTTATGAATGACTATGAGAATAGATAAACTCCAACGAGGCTTTCGAACACATTTTCATACTCGTACCATTCAGCCTACCAGGAAGAAAAAAGAACAGTTGGTTTGTTAGGAGGGAAGAAATGAGAGAAATCGCATATGTGTTCGTACTAGGGTGTACGTGTTTGTTGGTATGGGGTGTATTTCATTTGTTGGACCTGTTAGTCAATTGGTTGGTATCGAAGGTTTGGTTAGTGTTGGAAAAACGCCATTTATCAAGAAGGAGGGATTGAAAAATGAACCAAGAAATCAATGGTTGTGTACAAGTGGAAAAACAAGGGAATCATGTATCGATCATATCCGAAGAGTTAGACGGATGCGATATTCTGGGTATTATGCTTTTCAGCGTGGTTTCAATTGCTAAAGATGAAGGAATCGATCTGAGACAAATTCGCCATATCATCGATGGTCTCGATCAGCACTTGGAATTTGAGGAGTGTGAACAAAAACATGATTAAAGAACCTCTAGACGCACAAGAAAAATACCAGTTAAAGAAGCTGGCAAGAAAAGAATTAGCTGAATTAACCGACGAAGAATACCATCCGAATTGGTTCAATGATCCGCAAGCAATCAAACGACGTGATCAGTTACTCGTGATTTTAGGTACGCCGATCGATCCGGTTCGAAAGGTTGGAGAAACAAAAGAGGCGTTTCATCAACGAGCATGTCAGTATTTTTTCGATGTACGCCCAGGATTAGAAGAACAAGTCGTTTCCGACTTGCTTGCAGGACAGACACTCAAGCAGGTATCTGAAGCCTATCAAGTCCCTTTATCGAGACTGAGGTATCTACGAAAAAAGTATCATTTGTTGTAAAAGCAGATGACAAAAGAAACATACAGTGAAAGGAAGTGCGTTTCTTTGGTTCGATCCACCGAAGGTGTCGCAAGAAATGAGAATGAGGGAATGTATCACCCAAAAGGCAGATATTCGAGCAATGCGACACAGAAGAATAAAAAACAAATACTCCAGGAAGTTAGTTATATTACATTAGCAGAATGGTTGAATTATTTTGTTCAAACAGAATGTTCGTCACAAGCAACGATTTCGGAGGTGATTCAAAACCTAAGTCAACGATCAGGAATCGCTTTTACTTACTATTAAAAAACGAAGGTGAAAAAAACAATGAAAAATTGGAGGTGGGATCAGCTGAGGCGGTATGGATTAGTTATTTTACTAAGTATGTTTGTCTTATTCTATGGCTGTTGGTTGGCACAACGCCAACAAATCAAGCAACAGTTCGTTCAAGTAGAGCAACGTATGGCATACTGTCAAGAAGCAGCGAAGCAGTCAAAAATCAATGAAACAACGATCGAGGAGTTGGTGCAATGGCATGATGAAATGAGAACTCTTTATTATGAGTTGAATACTTCTTCCCATTTCTTCCAGGTGTTTACAGAAAAACAAGATCAAAAACGATTTGAGAAAAACATACGAGCTTTTTTCACGTATACAAATACGTACCAACAGTCATTGGTATATGAAGTGAAAAAAGCGATAGGCATGAAAGAAGGATTTCTTTCGTTGGGGGAATATCAATTCTATTCTTTTCTTAAAGAATACGAGTAATGAAAAGAATGAGTAATATAATCCTTACAATCTATTTACAATAAAACAAACTTATTACAGAATAACAATAAAGAATAAAGGAGAGAAATAACGATGAAAAAAACAGTGTTAGGAAGTCTTATTTTAGGAGCTGCATTAGGCGTGGTGTTTTTCACTAGCGGGAATGAAGCCCAGGCGTCAGAAGTAGATGGTGTGTGGACCCCACGTACGGTGGAACAAATCAAAGCAGATATAAACAAAGCCAAAGACAACAAGTATACGATTGTCTGGGGTGATACCCTAAGCGGCATTAGCCAAGCAACGAATATCACGGTACAAAAACTAGCGGATATAAATAAGATTGCGAATGTGGATCTGATCTACGCAGGCAATACGCTCGTCTTTGACGGCAATGTCGTGACAGCTAAGAACGATAAGGGAGAAACCGTGGCACAGTCAGTGGTCACCCCACAAGATAAGAATGATGCCAATAAACCCGTAGGCAAACAAGAAGCTGCAAAATCAGCGACTTCGTCTCAAACGAAAGGAAAAGAAGATTCAGGAAAATCAACGGCTTCAAAACAAGCAGCTGAAAAGAAAGCAAGTGCACAAGGACAATCTTCCGTAGGAGAATACGGTCAACTTGAAGGCTTTTATTCAAAAGAATACGTAGAAGATGGGACAAAATATGTAGAAGCTGGACCATTTAAGACAGGAAAAGACTTTCTAAAATGGTTTGACGCAACATATCCTGGAAAAGGAGGTGCAGGGTTCTTCGCTTTATCGGGTGAATTTGATGAAACAGTTGGAGATTATAATAATTTAGTCGCCAAAAAAGCGATTGAATATGTAGGAGATTCAAGTACACCAACTGAAAGTACAGAAACACCTGCTCAACCAGCCCAACCAACAACGCCAAGTCAACCAGCAGAAAACAAGCCAGCTGAAAGTAAACCAACAGAACAACCAAGCACTCCGGCTGAGAAACCAAGTACAGGTGAAAACCAAGGAGGAACAACTACACCTTCTGAAACACCAAAACCAGAAAAAGATATGACACCTATTAATATGGGAAATAGCGGAAGAGTGTTTGATTCAGAAGCAGCGGCTTCGGAGTATGGTTATGCAGAGATTAATAATGAAAATAGTCCATGGTATGATATGAGGTTTGGAGCTAATGAGTTACTAGATTCAAATTATAATAATACTGGTAAATGGACAGTTGACTTTTTAGAAAATGGATTTGCTGATGAATAAAAAGATTTATTTTAAAAGGCTAGAGTTTTTCTAGTCTTTTTTGATTGGAGTGAAATACAATGAGAAAACTTCCACGGGTAAGATCACCAGATCAACCAAAATAAAACCAAGCATTCACGTCGTTATCAATTTTCGGTAACGGCGATTTATTATACAAAATTTTTCAGAAAGGAATGAATTCTTGTGTCACAAAGAACAAGAAAGAATTGGTTAAAAGCCGTTGCGGTTCTGGCATTTTCTCAGTTCTGCTTTTTGACCGGGACGTTTCAAGCACAAGCGGAAGAAACAACACCCAGTCAACCAGCAGTAGAAACAACGGTACCAGCTCCCGTTGAAGCCGCTGAAGTTCAACCGGTAGAAGAAGCAGTCCCAGCTGTAGAAACACCAGCTGAGCTTATGCCAGAGACTGATGCACCGGCAACCAACTCAAAAGCAGCCCTTGATCAAACGATCGGGGAAGCACAAAACCCAGGAGACAGCCCAGCGGGACAACCGGTAGAAGCAGAAACAGACATTTCACAGGAACCTTCAGAAGAAAGCACGTTGAATACGACACCTTCTTCTGAGTCGGCAGAAACAACAGAACCAACGGATGCACCAGAGGTACCGACGACAGAAGATCAACCAGCACCTGAGTCGCCTGCCTCGACAGAATCTTCTGTAGAAAAAGCAACAGATACCCCCGCTACGGATACAGAAAAACCAGCGGAACAGCCAGTAGACACTAAGGACACGGAAGAAAAGACCGAAGACTCTGTAGTCGTTTCTAACACGAAAGAAACGACGTTATCGGAGAAAGAAGTAGAAGAAACGTTCGTTGTCACGCAACCTCGGTCTGCTCGTGTTCGTCGTGCGGCAGTCTCTACACGTGCCGCAAATGATAATATTGTTCATGAAAATTTAGTCGGTCAAGGGATTAACTGGGCAACGGTGGATGATCCAGGACGTAAAGGATTTACCTTTGATGCGATTCCTATGTTTACGGTCAACGGGCAAGCCGCATTTTGTATTCAACCAGGAGTTGATTTTGATGGAAATGGGCAAGTCCATTCTACTGAGGCGTTGGATACGTATTTGAAAGATGCCTCTAAGCGTCATAAGATTACATTGATTTCTTATTTTGGCTATGTCAATAATCCGGATAAATCGAAAGAACAATATTTTACGACGCAATTAATGATTGGAGAAGTATTAGGGCGTAAAGTCACTTGGACATATGCTCCTCTGAATTACAATGCACGTAAAGCTGCGATAAATAAATTAGTAACTAATTTTAATAATAAAGCCTCTTTTAACAATCAAACAAAGACGGTAAAAGTTGGCGAAACGATCAAAGTGACTGATACAACAGGTTTTTTATCTCGAGTAAAAGAGGTTGATGCACCAAAAGGGATTACCGCAAAAATTCAAGGAAATCAATTGGTAATCACTGTGACAAAAGATGCACCGGAAAAAGTACAAATTAAATTGAATCAAATTAAAGTAGCTGGTGCACCAATGGTGTATAAGAAACCAGGCTCACAAACAATAGGGGTATTGAATCCTATAGAGCCAGGGCGTTCTGTTTTAAACCTAAATGTTCTCAAACAAGGCAACCTTGAAATTTTAAAGATTGATGCAGATACTAAGAAGCCTTTAGCGAATGCAGAAATCAAAGTCACAATCAATGGGAAAGATCAAACTGTCAAAACGAATGAGAAAGGGATTGCGACGGTTAAGAATTTGACCCATGGCACCAAAGGAACCGTTGTTGAAATCAAAGCCCCAACCGGCTATATTTTAAACAAAACAAGCAAAGATTTTACGATTGAAGCCAACAAAACCATCAAAGTGACCCTTGAAAACAAGGCCCAACAAGGAACCATTACCATCGATAAGTCAGGGGTAGAATTTGGTAAAACCATGCCAAATGATCGCTATGCATTGGCAGGAAATGTATTTGAGGTATTCGCAGGATCAACCGCAAGTGGAAAGCCAGTAGATACGATTACAACAGATGTGAAAGGAAAAGCCAAAACCAAGGCGTTACCATTAGGGACGTACGCAGTCAAAGAAAAAACTGCTTCCGCAGGTTATGTGTTAAATCCAACCGTGTATGTTGTGAAGCTTTCGTATGCTGGTCAAAACGTTGCGATCACAAATGCGGATCAAAAAATTGAAAACAAAGAACAAAAAGGGATTGCGCGCATCTTCAAAGAAGATGTAGAAACAGGAAACAACGCACAAGGTGCTGCGACCTTAGAAGGCGCAGTCTATGGACTGTATCAAGCAGACGGAAAGAAAATCAAATCTGTTACGCTAAAAAATATCAATGGAAAAGTCCAAGCCGAAGTCAAAGACTTAAAACTTGGAGCGTATTACTTCTTAGAAGAAAAAGCGCCAGTCGGATACAATCTCAATACGAATAAGATCCACTTTGAGTTAGTCTATGGTGGCCAAGACAAAGAAACCGTCACAAAAGAAATCACCGCCAAAGATCAAGTAATCAAAGGAACGATTGAAGGGGTCAAGGTCGGTAATAAAGACTTTGTGGATACGAAAGATCCTGACAAGAAACCGAAGTTAGAAGGCATTGAAATTTCTTTGACCTCAAAAACAACCGGGAAAGTTGTCAAAGCAGTCTTAACGGACAAAGATGGCTACTTTACCTTCGGTAAAAACGCCGTTGTTTATGACACCTATATCGTTTCTGAAACGAAAGGCAAGGAAGGCTACAAATTGTTTGAACCGTTTGAAGTCACGATTTCCGAACAAGGTCAAACCTTCCGTTATGTGTTAGAAGATCAGATCATTGAACAAGCAGTCAAAATTGTCAAAGTCGATGCAGAAACAGGCAAAGTCATTCCACTTGCCAATACAGAATTCAAGATCTTTGATACCCTAGCCAACAAGTATGTCACGTTTGCCATTCCAAATGATACCGAAGTCACTGATATTTTCCGAACAAATGACAAAGGCTATCTTGTTACGAACGGTACGTTTACCTATGGAAACAATCGGTACCGTATCGAAGAAATCAATGCTCCGAAGAATTATGTTTTAAACAAAACACCGTTGGTGTTCTCGATTACCGATGACACAGAACCAATCAAAGTGATCAATTTTGCGAACCGCCAAGCACGCAAGAACGTGAAATTGTTCAAGTATGAAGAATGGAACCAAAAGAAAACCCCACTTGCCGGTGTGACGTTTACGTTGTACAACCAAGCAGGCCAAACCCTTGGAGAATACACCACGGATAAAAATGGGGAACTTCTTGTCAAAGGGTTAGTTGCTGGGGCTTACTATTTCTTGGAAAAAGCACCATTAGAAAGCTTCCAACCAAATACAGACAAACAAGCATTCACGGTTGCTTTCAAACAAAATGCACCCGATGATGGCGAAACGCTGCTTGTTTCTGTACGCAACTATTTGATTCCACCAACATTGGAAACACAAGCGTCAAATAAAGAAGATGGGGAAAAAGTCATTGATCCACTTGAAAAAGTGGTAATCAAAGACAGTGTTTCTTATACCAATTTGTTTGTCGGTAAAGAATACACCATTTCAGGGGTATTGATGAACAAGGCAACGAATACGCCAATCTTACAAGATGGTAAAGAAATCAGAAAAACGTTGACCTTTATTGCAGACAAAGCCAATGGCACAAAAGACCTGGAATTTGTGGTCAATGCCAGCGTCTTGAAAGGTCAAACGATCGTTGTCTTCGAAAAACTTTTCCGTGATGGCATTGAAGTTGCAGCACACGAAGATATTACCGATGAAAATCAAAGTGTCCGGGTAAACAATCCAACGGTTCATACCACAGCTGTCTTTGAAGATGGGTTGACGGTCGCAGATCCAACGGGACTGTTTACCTTGAATGATACCGTTGAAGTCAAAGAGATCCTTCCAGGAAAAGCTTATTTGATCAAAGGAATCTTAATAGACAAAGCAACCAGTGAACCGTTGCTTGTGCATGGAAATACGGTAGAAACTAGTGTTGGCTTTATTGCCAAAGCAGAAAATGAAACAGTGATCGTACCATTTACTTTTGATTTAACCGACTTAAATGGTCGTGAAATCGTCGTATTTGAAAGTCTTTTCAGAAATGACGAAGAGCTGGCAAATCACAAAGACATCAATGATAAAGGTCAAACGGTACGTATTACAAATCCAGAAATCGGCACCAAAGCAACAGACAAAGAAACAGGATTACAAGTGATTGATCCATTGGCTGTTGTAACGATTACCGATGCAGTTGCCTATCATGATTTGATTGTAGGAAAGACGTATACAGTCAATGGAATCTTGATGGACAAAGCAACCGAACAACCAGTGTTAGTAGACGACAAAGAAATCACAAGTACCTTAACCTTTGTGGCAGAAACAACGGACGGTACAGTAAATCTAGACTTTGTGTTGGACGCACGTGCATTACGTGGAAAAGAAGTCGTTGTCTTTGAAGATCTCTTCAGAGACGGTGTATTATTAGCCTCTCATGCGGATATTACGGATGAAGGGCAAACGGTACGGGTAACGAATCCAGGTGTTCGCACCACCGCTACACACAAAACAACTGGCTTAAAAGAAGTGAATCCATTAACGAAAGTCACCATTACAGACGCTGTGAAATACCACGACTTAATCGTTGGAAAAACATATACAGTAAACGGTATTCTAATGGACAAAGCAACAGAAAAACCAGTGCTAGTAGACGGCAAAGAGGTCACAAATACGTTAACGTTTGTGGCAGAACGTACCGATGGTACAGTACACTTAGACTTTATCCTAGATGCCCGTGCATTACGTGGAAAAGAAGTGGTCGTCTTTGAAGATCTCTTTAGAGACGGTGTGTTATTAGCAACGCATGCGGACATTACCGACAAAGACCAAACCATTACAATCGTCAATCCAACGATTACCACCAAAGCTACGAATAAAAATGGCGGAAAAGAGATCTTGGCATTGCCAAATCAAACCGTGCTTGAATGGGTTAAAGTAGACGGTCTAGCAATTGGTCAAATCTACAAGTTGATCGTTCAAGGCTACTTAACCCCAGACGGTACACCATTTGAAGGCACCCATGCGGAAAAAATCTTTACGGCAGACAAAGAAACCATGGAATTCTTGTTTGAGTTCTTGGTAGACGGTCGAAACTTAGCTGGGAAAGGGTTAAGTTTTGCGGAATGGCTCCAAGCCAAAACAGAAGACGAGAAAGAATCGTTTGAAGAAGTCGCAAAACATAATGTGGATCTCACAAACAAAGACCAAACGGTCCAATTTGTGGAAGCACCAAAACCACCACAACCAGTGAAAGCAGCTTCTGTAGTGCCGATGTTGCCAAAAACAGGTTCAGAAGATAATAGTATCTGGCTCATTATCGGCCTAATCTTTGTCCTTGCGGCAGGATTGATTGGTTACGACTTATACAAAGTCAAAGACTAAAAAGGACGAACAAGCGGTTAGACAACTAGCCGCTTGTTTGGTTTTTTAGAAAAGGTGAAGCATATGAAAAAGAAACAGATTTGTTTTTGTCTGTTTGTAATTGTTTCAATGGTTCTTCTCGTTTATTCAGTTGTTGATCAGTACAAGAAAGAATTACCTAAGGGATTAATGGAATTTTCTTGGCAACGGTCTGTGTGTTTTGATTATCCATTTTTTCTTTTCTTTTTTGGTTTTTTACCAGTGTCTTTTGCTGTGGTGGGAAAAGATTTTCGAAGAAGAGAAGAAAGAAAAAGCCACTCTATGTTTTTTCGAGTGAAAGAATGGTTTTATAAGGTGGTTTTTCCTTTTGGGCTGTTGTTGTTCGGTTTATCTTTTTCGTTCTTTTCCGATAGTTGTGTGAATGAAAAAATCGTTTTTTTTCATGGAAGCAAGTGGTGTATTTTAGTTTCGTGTTCATTTTACATGTTGGTTTTTGTTATTGTTTATGGGTTGGTTATTTTTCTGAGTAAAAGAGAGGTGAAAATTTTTGTTAATGAGATTAGATAAGTTTTTTGTTGAAGAAATGCAACTGAATGGCTATGACGTAACCTTTTTAGAATTATAACAAATTTATCGGGATAGTCGTGAACGAAATCGAGAAGTTTTAGAGAAAAGAAAAAGAGTAAACGAAAGGAGAAAAAAAGAAATTGAAGAAATATTTGCTGATTTCTCTATTTAGTACGTTATTTTTGACAAGTGGTGTGATTGCGTTTGCAGAGGAAGAAACACCAACGTCACCATCGGTGACAGAAGAAACGGAGACTCCAGTTCCAGTACCAGAAGTATCGGATACCGGAGAAAGTCGACCAACGGTTCCAGTAGATCCTGGGACAAGTGGAACAGAAGTTCCAGTACCAACAACGCCAGAAGAGCCAGATGTTCCTGTCACACCACCAAGTGGAGACAGTGAAGAACCAGGAACAACACCAATAGATCCTGGGATAACTACACCAGAAACACCAGGTACGACACCAGAACAACCAGGAACGACGGATCCTTCTGAAGGGACAACCGGTTCATCAAGTACGGATCAACCGACCACACCTTCTACTAGTGAAGAGCCAAAAGAAGAACCAAGCCAACCGGCAGAAAAACTAAAAGAAGACAAAGAAACCAAACCGAAAGAAGATAAACCAGTCGCTCCGGCAAAAGAAGTCACGGTATCGGTTACGCCAGTTGGTGAAATCACAACGGATAGTTCCAAAGGAACCAGCGTACCGATTGTCACGAGTGATGTAAAAGAATTAACTCATATTCCAACACCTGCTACGCCGCTAAAAGCTGCTAGTGGACAAACGATTGTCGGGGTAAAAGATGGTGTTCCATTGGTACAAGACAGTCAAGGAAATTTAGTGGAGGATCAATCAATCCCTGTGAAGAAACTTCCTAGTGGAAATATTGAAGTCAAAACAGCGGATGGAAAGACCAAAGTCTTACCAAAAACCGGGGAAGAAATTCATGCAGCACTTTCTATTCTAGGTGTGATTGTGACAAGTATTGCTGGGTTCTTTGGTTATAAAAGAAAGAAAAAGAATTTCGAAGAAATGGAAGGAGAAAATTAATTATGGGTTTACGTTATGTAGCAATTGATCAAATAGAAGTTTTAGGAAAAGTATGGAATCAAACGCACGATCGCTCAGACGGTCCTAGAAATAATCGAGGCGTTCGGCGAATTGAAACAGAAATTTTTCAAATGAATTCTGAAAAAATGGGGATGATCGAGGTGCGCGTTCCTATTGGTGCGGCACCAAAAGCAATGCGTTACAATGCGGAGGTATTATTAGTAAATCCGCGAGTATCGTTTAATCCAACTTCACAAAATTTAGGACGAAATGGAGAAACGAATCGAATTATTAATGATAATTTCTATTTGTTAGCGGATCGTGTAGAAGTAAAAGGAGGACAACAATAATGGCGTTAGAATTTGATCAAGGATTGGTACCAGGATTACTAAAGGAAACCTTAGGGGAAGTCTTTTTTGTAAAAACAAAACGAGTTCGGATGGATTATGAAGGAGATGAAAACACGGGTGAAATCAAAGAACGCCCGGTTGAATGTTCAAGTGCCGCACAAGAAACGATTTTTATTGTGAATTTTCCTCCGGAAGTAGTAATTGAAGGCTTGAAAAACGGGGATGTCATTGAATTAGAAAATGTAGAATTTCGTTTTTGGTCCTCAATTGATCGTCAAGCGACGAATCCTTTTGTAAATAGTGATATTAAGGTCACAGCGACAGGTTATAAGAAAACCGGGAAAAACGTCTTTCAGTCACCGACGGTGGCAGCACCGGCACATGAGAAAGCCCCTTCGCAACTTGGAAAAGAAGGATCAAAGAAAGAGTAGTCGTATGACTGCTCTTTTTTACTAATTTGAGGTGTTTTCTTATGATAGAAAATTTTGGTAATAATCTTGCTAGATTAAGAAAAAAAAGGTATTACACAGAAGGAACTCGCTAATAGATTAGACATCAATGTACAAAGTATTTCTAATATTGAAAAAGGTAAAAGTTATCCTACTTTCAATAATTTAGAAAAAATTGCATCTTTCTTTGAAGCTTCACCTGTTGAATTATTTGGAACGGAAAAAGAAATCATGATTTCTGATGTTCCAACAATTTTAGAAAAAATAGATAAGTCAGATGAATTGTTACGAACGGTATTCAAAGCAGGAAAAATACTGAAAGAATTTCAAGAGCCGATACAAAAGCTGGTGGAAAATTTAGTATTCATTGAGAAAAACAAAGAATTAATACAAAGAAAATAAAGGTGGTGATTGGTTGTTTCAGTATAAAGGGGTACGAATTTACGGTAGGCATAAATACGCTTCTCAACGATTTATTTTTTATTTGATGTTGCCGGTTCTTTTGTTGATGGCAGGAATGTTTGTTTTTTGTTCATCGGTTTTGTTGCAGTGGTCTTGGTGGGCAATTGGTGGTTATGTGGTGGTTAGTTTCCTATTAGCGGGGGCGTTTGCTTATGTTTGTTTGTATTTCTTTTGTTACAACGTATACCAGCGTTTGGTACATAAAGGAAAACTAGCGGATATGATCCAAAGCCGTCGCTTAGTTATTGAAAAAACACAAAAAAACGGCCACCGAAAGGTGGTCTATTACCCGAAAATCTTTTATTACTACAAAGACGGGTTGATTTATGTGCGTTTGCCGTTGGATTTAGGACCTTTTCACGAACGGTTCAATAATTTAGCAGGTGAATTAGAAGAAGCATTTTTCTGTGATCTTGTGGAAGAACAACGAGAAAAGAACTATGTGTGTTATACGTTTATGTATGATGTAGAAAAAAATCGGATCAATATTCGAGATGTTGTGGTTAAAAACGGGGTAATCACCTTAATGAAAAATGTCAAATGGGCATTTGATAAAGTGCCTCATGGATTAGTGGTTGGAGCTACAGGGGGCGGGAAAACCTATTTTTTGATGACGTTGATCTATGCCTTATTGCCTGTTTCAACCATCGATATTTGCGATCCGAAATGTTCGGATTTGGCGAGATTAGAAGCTCTGCCGATTTTTGAAGGCCATGTGTTTTATGGTGAATCTATTGTTTCTTGTTTGGCAAATGTTGCTAAACAAACAAAAAAACGTTATGAAACATTGAGAAATTCTGCAGAATTTGAATTAGGGTATGATTATACCCATTTTGGGTTGAAACCACATTTTTTAGTGGTTGATGAATGGGCGGCGTATTATGCTTCGTTAGAACAATCAAAGAAAAAAGAGGCAATGAAATATTTGAATCAAATTGTTTTAATGGGTCGTCAATGTGGGGTGTTTTTGTTAATAGGAACACAACGACCGGATACGAAGTATTTAGAAGGGGCAATTCGAGACAATTTTGGGTTGCGTGTCACCTTAGGAAAAGTATCGAAAGCCGGTTATAAAATGATGTATGAGAACACATTGAAATCATTGTTTAATAAACCGATTCGGGGGCGTGGCTATATCGATCCAGGGACCGAACAGGTCCGTGAATTTTACGCACCTTATGTAGATGTAACGGAATTTAATTTTTTTACCGAATTTCGTCAATTATCCGATCAATTAATGGCTTTGCGCTTTGAAGGAGGTGAAAAGGAATGAAAGAAATATCCGCAAAGTATCGACGACGTATTACAATGAATGATTTGAACTTGACCGCTTTGTTTGGGGACTGTTTTGTTTTGGAAGAAATCAAACCCGTTTATCGATATGAGCGATTGGATGATGGGTTTGGCAATTCTAGGAAAGTGCCGACGAATGAAGTGATTGGTTATGCTTGTATAGCAACGGTTCTTGAAGGGCCCTATGAGGGCTTTTTACTACAGATAAAGATTGAAAACCCTATTGTGCCCGAATTGCCGGAAAGGACGGCAGAATGCCCATTTTTTTATGGTCGGTTCATAAATCTCTCTTATTCTTTTGTCAAATACTATTCAAAACAAGAGTTGTATTTGAAAGCAGAGGATATGATTTTGTGTTCAACTTTGCCTTCAGATCGAATAATCCCCTGTTAGAATATGGGGGTCCTATGCTCCGCGCATATCACCAGAGTTGTACACCAGCGCGAAAGGCGGGAGCGTGCGTAGGCACGCTAGCAGTTGCGCCTAGCCTTGAGCGTGCAGTGTGCAAAAATGGTGGCGTGCGCGGAGCGCACGCCTAAAACCCCCATATTCTAACAGGGGGGTTGTAAAAACTTACAACTTGCTGTCTGAGGGCGGTTGAACGCCGGTATCATAGCATTTTCGAAAAAATATTTTGTCACATTACATTTGTTATCTTAATAATTGGTGTGACAAACAAGAAAGAAGGGGTTTTATGTCGCCGGAACATCTAAAAAGTGTGCGTTTAAGTCGGAACTTGAGCCAAAAGATCGTAGCACATACATTAGGGATTGATCGGACGCTTTTATCTAAGATAGAAAACGGGCAACGGAGTTGCTCGGAAGAACTGGAACAACAATTGTTAGCTTTCTATTCGAATTTTACTGTTGCGAATACAAGGTTAGAAGTGAAATTTGATTATGTTCGCATTCGAATACCAACGAATGATCCAAAAAAGGTAGTAGAAAAAGTATTAGGGTTGGACTTTGATTCATTCTATTACGCGGATACCAGGTTGTTTGGCTATATTGAAATGTATCAAAAAGGCATGATTCGGGTAATGAATTCAAAAAAAGGTGATGAGCGAGGGTGTTTGATTGAATTATCGGGTCAAGGCTGTCGGCATTACGAAAGTGTCTTAGATGAACGAAGCGATTCGTGGAAAGCTTTCTTTACTCGTTGTAAGGAATATGGTGGTGTGCCTCGTCGGTTAGATATAGCTATCGATGATCTCGAAGAGATCTTTTCGCTTCATGAATTGGCACGAAAATTAAATCAGAATGAATTTGTTTCGGAGTTTCAGACGTGGCGATCACAAGAAGAGAAAAGCATGTTAGAAGATGAAAGTGGCGGGTTATCGATTTATCTAGGCAGTCCGCAAAGCCTGATGCATTTTTGTTTTTATCAAAAAAATTACGAGATTGCGAAAAAAGAAAAGATTCCATTGGAAGACGTAGAAATAAAAAACCGATATGAAATTCGCATGAAGAACAAAAAAGCAGAACGTTTTTTGGATCATTATTTAGAGGCAAGAGATTTTTCCTCATTAGTTGTCGGGATTTTAGCAAATCAGTTAACGGTTTTAGAAAAGCCAAAAACGTGTGAAAAAGATAATCAATTATGGGAACCTTGGGCGAGATTGATTCAAGGGGTAGAAAAAGTGCCGTTGACGTTGAAGCCGGAAAAACCAAATTATAACCGCAAATTAGTGTATTTGAAAACACAAGCGGCACGATCGATGAAAATTGTTAAAATTGTAGACGAGGTGTTAGGTCTCAATCGATTAGGCGAAATTTTAGGTACGACTGAGTTGCGCGAACGAGATGAAAAGATTATCGAGGATGAGGTTCAATCGGTTTGCGAGTATGTTCGAGAAAATCCGCAAGCCATTGATTATTTATTGTAAGAGAAAGGAAGTGAACAACAATTGAAGAACAAGATGTTTATTATGTGAACGAAGTGATTGGTTGTTGTCAAGAAATTCAACGAACAATCGAGCGTTTTGGTGATAATCCGTTGTTGTTTCAAGAAGACGAAGATTATCAACGATCTGTTCGCATGTGTTGTATTGAGATTGGGGAAATATTCGCGTATCGTCTAAGCGATAGTTTTCGATATTCGTTGACAGAATGTAATTGGCAACAAATTATTCGAATGAGGCATTATCTGGTTCATAAGGAAAATAGACGTGGCTATAGACGAATGGACATTTGGCGGTTTATCCATCAAGATGTACCGGATTTACAAAAAGCATTAGAAGAAAAAATGAGAAAGGAGGGTGAAAGGAACTTTGTTTGATTTTGTGGTAAGGCAATTTATGACAGTAAACCTTCTTTGGTTTTTGTGTTGTTTATTCGGATTAATTTTCTTGGCTGTTTGTAGTTGGTTGTTTTTCACTGAAATGCTTAGTTCATTTGAAAAGGGACCTGTTTTTTGTTTTTTTGTTAGCTTTGTTTTGTTTGTAGGTTATGTAGCTTTTATGGTGCATGCGTTAGTTGTGGTTTATAACGAAAGAATGGCTTATGAAACAGAAATCAAACAAGCGTTAGTAGCTGAAAATTACGTGTTAGAAGAAAACGAAGCGAAAGAGTTATTGGCAAGTACAATTGTTTTACACATAGAGAAAAACAAGGATATTCAATTTGAGGTACAAACAAAAATCAACGGGCAAGAGAAAGAGTATTTAGAAGGAACATGGACAAATGGGCAAGTCAAACAAATCGAGTACAAGGATCCTGAGTATGTTTGTTACCGGGAATTGTTTCAAGAGTTGGAAAAAAGCAAGCTTTCTTTTTTATTCTGTTAAGGCAAAGAAGAATGGCTTAAAAGGAATTACAAAAGACAACCGTGTATTTGTCGTAAAGCAGTTAGAAAACTTAGAAACAGTGATTGATGTGCAATGATCAAGCAATGAAAAAAGGAGTGAGGAAAAGATGTTGCGATTTTTACTGACATGTGCCTGGGAGTTTTTAAAACTGCTGGCGATTTTAGGCGTGGTTTATGTGGTGGTGATTTTGTTATTATCGGGTCAAGGGATGCCTTCTCCCAGTCAGTTAATTACCAGTGTGTTGGATTTTGTGGCAGAACAAGTCCAAGTAGTGATTCATTGGTTTCAAGCAAGGCTAGGATTTCGATGAAAACAAATACGAGAGAATGATGGTTGCTTGCAAGAAATGTTTTTACTTGGAATAGATAAAGAAACGGTTCAATAATGGGAGGAAGGAACGAAAGTTCCACCTATAGAAGTATGTATGTTGTTATCGAAAAAGACAGGTGTTTCTTTAGAGGATTTTTTGTATGGAAAAGATCGTTTAGGCTGATCAAGCCTATCTAAGTAAAAATTTAGTCAACTTGATAGGCTTGATACAATGTATGAAATTCATTGGTTAGCTGTTTGAGTAATTGTTGTTGTAAAAAGCCATTGTTTTGAATTTGTAATTCAGGGTAGCCATCAATGGCTTGATTTTGTTCGTTGTAACGTGTGATTGCACGGTGGTATTCTCGATCTAGAAGATAAAAGGCATCTTGGCCGAATTGTTCGACGGTACAAAGCTTTTGGTTTTTTAGTTGATCAGTGTAGATATTCGCAAAGTGTTCTGCGGACATCAGATTCGTTTCATGGGGCGCAAAAAGATGTTCTTTTTTAAGAATATTTTGTGTCAAGCATTGAGAGAGATAGCGATAATCCGGCTCTCTTTGGTAAGTTACTTCAAATTGATCATACAACAAGGTGATTTTTTGTTTTTCAGCGTTTAGGTATTGGCGCTCTTTTGGGTAAAAGGTATCAATGGCATACATTTTTTTGATGGCGCCTTCGAACAATTCCATGTAATGAGAAACAAATTCTTCTTTTTCAATGGGTTCTCCAAAAGGAGTAAGATCTGTAAACATGAGGCATTTTCCTTTCTCTCAAGGGAAGAAAGCTTCCCTTGAGTATGTGATTGATTTACTTCGTCATTTTTACGGGCTTAATAACAAGATCTCCGGTTTGTTTGGCAATAAGTGTAGGCAAGATCTTTTGTAACCATGGTTGGTTCGGTACCTGGTCTAGAAAATTACCGATGGTTGTTAGAAGCAAGGTATCGCTCGTATGTTCGACTAAATAAACCGATTGAAACGGGCTTAGACTAGCAACATAATTGACAATGTTTTCATTCGTTTGTTCAAAAGATCCTAAATAGTCGTGCGTATTCCGGTCGTAACAATCGACCATTGAACAGGTTTTTCTTTTTGTCATGGCAAGTACTCCTCGTAAAATTTTTTTGGGGCAAGGGGCTTATGCCCCTTAACAATATCCAGCAAGTTGATCAAAGAAGAATTCAGTGTCAAAAGTAGCTTTCGACTTTGCGGCGGCAGAAACAAATCCCCAAAATTCTTTTTCTAAGCAAGAATAGCTAAAGAAAAAGTAAGGATATTTTTCTTCTAGTTCTTCTTGTGTATCGGCCCAACAGACATTTAGAATGAGATCATTTTGTCCATCAATTTTGGTATAAATGAGTGTAGTAGAAACAACATTTTCTTCAGCTACTGCGTTTAGCCATTGTTCAAAGATTTCTGGACAACCAATTGCCCGAACATCCCAGTTTAGTAATTGTTCTTTTGTTAGTTTGCCAATTAAATTTGTGTTGTTCATCATGTGAAATCTCTCCTTAAAATAATTTTTTATTTTGAACCAAGAGGGAAAAGATCCCTCTTAGTAATAACTGCTTTCATAAACCGATTGTCCATCATAGCGATAAAAGGTGTCCCAACTGCGATTGCCGTAGAGTTCATTTGGATGGTTCGGGTTGATTCGTTTTTGAACAATACTGTCTTTGGTTCGTGCAAGTGGATAATCGATAAATTCATTTGGTATTGGCATTGTTTCGCCACTCATAGAAGTATATGTTTTGACAGTCTGCTTTTTTAATGGTCGAAACCAGACGGTTTTTTCGGTTAGTTTCACGATCTGCCAAAAAGTCACGTTGGTTTGTTCATAGCCCCAGGAGCTATAAAAGATGTCTCCGACTTGATAGGGTGTGTGTGTTGTTTGTGTGTTCATGGTGATTCCTCCTTAAAAAATTATTTTTTTTGATACCTTTGGGATGTGCGCCTTCCCCCCCTCTACCTTTTCGGTGGAGTGAGTTGGCTGGGGTGTTAGGGGCAAAGCCCCTAAGGTCTTGATTGGTGTGACTTCCATAGTTAGCTGTGTGATCAAGAATAGTGATTCTGTTGTCAAAGATCAAAAGTGAAAATTCAGGGTAGATTTTCTTTTCGTGCGTCGGTCGTTTGGCATAACCGGCTCGAAAACATGTTCTGACTGCTGGAAAGGGTCAGCGAAAAAATGGAAAAAATCGTGGGGTTCTATTTTTTCTATTTTTGGTCCAAAATTTTTTTAAAATTTTGGCGCTGATACAGTTTACCCTTGGAAGCAGGCAGGTTATGTTTTAGGTTATACTAGCCAAATGACTGAGGAACGAATTAGAAAATCTTCTGAAATTTCGCTTCTTTGACAACAGAAGCACTTGATCCCATTTACAGCTGGAAAGTCACATCCATTCAGGCGCTTAGGCGTCTGAAACACGGGACAAGCGTTGTTAGAGAAAATACAGGGATTCATAAGAATGCGTAAGATGGTAGACTAGAAGTAGAAAAAAGAGGAGTGAGGAAACATGCGTATAGTAAGTAATCGTCGTTGTTATAACAGCTATCATGTGCCATTTGAGACACTGGCCTATGCCAGCTGGCCGCCAACCTATGTGACGTGTGATTGCGGCAATTTAGCGAAACATATTGTTCGTTTTCGGCTTTTAGAGGGTGGTGCACCGCATTTTCAAGACACGTTTATTTGGAAATGCGAGGAGTGTGGGGCATGTTACCGGC
>NZ_NGLC01000001.1:2075929-2280017 GCF_002140755.1 Enterococcus sp. 5B3_DIV0040 | reverse complement strand
AAAAACCCGCATCGGTAAGCCAATGAGCGACAGGCTCGTGATAGCGTCCAGTGTATTCCAAGACGATTCTAACTTCTCCTTCTAGGTTTGAAAGAGAATGAATGAAGTCGTCGATGGCACTAGAAGTATGACAGAGTTCAAAGGGACTAGAGATCACTTCACCGAAAGGTCGGAGAATCGAAACAACACTTTTACCTTTAGCAACATCAATACCTACTGCGTTCAAGACAATCAGCTCCTTCAGTTTTGTCGCAATGGAAAGCCAGCGTAAACACATTGCCGATTCAATCTACTGGGGTGTGACACGAACGTACTGGTAAACAGCAGTTCAACCTGCATAAAACGAACGCTGTGAATGAGCAGCTGGTTGGCAGACTTAATCACGGACGCAAAGTCCAAGGAGGAATATGCCCGACCATTGCCCTCTCATTTTAACAGCTTAAGCAACATGATAGATAAAAGGGATTACTAATGGGATTAGTAGTACCTTATAACCTATAAATATATTGTAGTAGGAGGAATGTAAACGTGTTTATGACGGTGGCGGATCGATTGAAAGCGTTAGGCTTTTATCCGTTGTCCATGGGACATTATCAGTTGTATATTTTGGACTTGCCTCCCTAGTGTTTGGTTGGTGATTGAGGGCAATTACGAACCAAAACAAGGGAAGTTTTTCTATGATTTTTATTCGATGCGTTATGACAAGTCAACAGGGGAAACGTTTAACTATTGTGTCATGCTTTCGCATGTTCCGGTTCAAGTCATGGTTCGTAAAGTAGAAAAACAGGTGAGAAATTTACGTCAAAAGAAAGGCAGGTGAAAAAAAGAATGTCACCGTTGTTTTGTTTGTTATTAGGAATAATGATCGGTTTTTATCTCGGATTTCGTTATGGTGGGACAAGTTTATTTGCGCAAAAAGACCAGGTACGAGCCATTTGTAAGAAATTTAGTTGTAAGAGCAATGAATTCACGTATTTTTTAGAAAATGATTCTGGCGATTATATTGTCAGTCTGCATAACGAAGAATATCGGGTGAAATTTTCATTGTCTCGGCCAACGCAAATTGTCTTTTGTCAATCCGTAGAACGAGTAGAAGGATAGAAGAAAGGAAGAGAAGAAATGAATTTTTTTCAAAATGTATTTACAGACTTTGTCGGCGATTTCAAGTATTTGATCATGTTGGCCATGCTTTGTGCTGCGGCTTATATTGCCTTTGAACGCAAAGCCAGTAAAGCAGTCCCATTGATCCTTGTATTGGCGGTGGCTGTTTGGTTAGTCGGGGATACGGCAGGTGTATTCGATTGGATTTTGGAACGGATGCAATCCTGGGGGCGGTAGTGAATGGAAAAAGTACGCAATTGGACGAAGATCTGGAAAGTGGAACGTGTGTTCTATAAGTTATGGGACAACGTTGCGCTTCCTCGACCAGTTACGCAAACATTCGGCATTTGGTTTGCGATTGGTTTCGGGTGTGGCTTGTTTCGGATTCCGCCGTTCATGATGGAACACACCATTACTCGCCAAGTATTTTGTCCATGGTTATTCGCATTTTTAATGACCCGCAAACAATTTCAAGGAAGGAAGCCATATAATTATTTGGCTTCTTTCTTATTGTTTTGTGTTCGACCAAAACATTCGTTTCATGGACAATTCACCAAAAAGCCTGAAAAGAAACCATTTGAACGAAAAGTGACATGTGTGGCACGGTATAGGAGGGAAACAAGTTGAAGTTGCCAAAAGTGGTACCAAAGGTACCGTTTAAGTATTTAGAAGAAAACTTGATTTTTACAATTGATGATCGCGTGTATGCCTATTATGAATTCCCAGCGTATTCGTATGGATTTGTTGGGGAAGATCAAGCCTTTCAAATTCAGTTGAATTTGATGCGTTTGTATCGTCAAAGCCGGGTTCCTCATATGCGATTGTATTTTTGTACGGATGAAGAACGGCTCGAAAAAGCGATTGTGGATTCAAAAAAAATGGTTCGCTCAAAGGGTGAACTAAAAGAGCTAGCGTACCAACATTTAGATGGTGTACAAGAGATTTTAGAAGAGATGCACGGACAATATGTTCGAAATGTTCGGTTCTATGTAGGTTTTGAATTAGTGGCAGAAGGGGAAAACAAAGAAGAGAACAGCCTGTTACGAGAAGCTCGTTTAGGGTGGAAAGACTTTTTTCACCGGTCGAATGTGGGTTTATTCGGCGGTTTTGAAACAATCGCAAACGAAAAGATTGAACGTTATTTGCGTTTAGAAAAATTGTTATTCAATCGAATTGGCAAATATTTTCGTTTGCGAAAAACGACTCCACAAGATGTGGTGTACCTAGTCGAACATTTAGAAGGTAAAAAAGACCAAGCGTTAGAAGAAGTTAGCGAAGTATCTCGTGCTTTTGAGGAAGAAAATAAGACCTATTTGTATGAATACGATGCATTGAATTTATCTAGTGCAGGAAAACAAGAAGAAAAAACGCATTTGGTCATGACGCAAGGCATGGACGAAGAATACGTGTCATATTTAGCTTTGTCGCGAATGATCCGTGACTTAGCTTTTCCATTTCAATCGGAGGTCTTGTACTACATTCAATCTGATTTAGACTTTTCAACGGATGTCTCGATTGACGTGGAACGTTTAGACAATCGCTCGGCGTTATCGAAAGTCCGGGCAAAGAAAAGTGACTTGGACGATATTTACGAAAGTGGGGCTTCTGTTGGAAGAGATACAGGAAATATGGTTCGGGAAGCTTATGAAATGGCCAACGAGTTAGAGGAAGGATTAGAAAACACGCGTGAGGACATGTACCAAATTTCGTTTGTGACCCGGGTGGCGGGACAAACAAAAGACGAAATGGTAAAGCGTGTCAGTGATGTCCGGGCGTTTTACGAAGATTATGGCATGTATTTAGAAGTGCCATATAATATGCAGCTGTTTTTACATTATGAATGTTTCCCGGCAGGTCAGCGAACGATCGAAGATTACCGCCAGTTTGTCGGCGCTGATTTTTTGGCTAGTTTAGGCTTTGGTGCAACGCAACAATTAGGGGACGGTTGTGGCATTCCGATTGGCTTCAATGCAGAAACAGAAAAGCCGGTCTTTATCCAACCGTGGTTAGCGGCACAAGGGGTCAAAGGTTCGATCACAAATGCCCTGGCAAAAGCCTTGATTGGCTCGTTGGGCGGCGGGAAGTCATTGACGGAGAATTTGTTATTGTTTTGGTCGGTGCTGTTTGGGGCGTTGACGTTTTGTATTGATCCAAAATCAGAACGGCGCAATTGGGCACAGGATTTGCCTTTCTTTGCGCCGTATTTGAAAGTGGTGAATATTATCAACGATTCAGAAAATATCGGTTTGTTGGATCCATTTTCGTTAATGGAAAAACAAAAGGATCAAGAAAGTTTGGCATTGGATATTTTGACCTATATAACCGGTGTCAGTATTCGTGATGAAGAACGTTTCCCATTGTTACAACAAGCGGTGAAACAAGTGTCAGAAAGCAATGGTCCGAAAGGACTACTTGTAGTGATTGCTTATTTGAAGGAACGGGAAGATTCGGTTTCACAAAAGTTAGCGAAGCATTTAGAAAGTTTCAAAGAATTATCGATTGCTGGTTTGTTATTCGGTGATGGGACGAATGACAAAGGCTTGAGTTTTGATGCGAAATGCAATGTGGCATTAGTCCAAGATTTGACGTTGCCGGATAGCGAAACACCGGCAGAAGAATATAATTCCTCTGAGATTTTGAGTATTGCCATTATGATGTGTTTGGCGACCTACGTGTTAGATTTTATCAAGTTGGATCGTAAAATTTACAAAGCAATTGGTCTGGATGAAAGTTGGGCGTGGTTGAATGTCTCACAAGGGAAGATCTTAGGAAATAAATTGGTTCGTGCAGGACGTTCGATGAATGCAGGCATTGACTTTTCCACGCAAAGTACGTCCGATTTAGGGGACGAAAAAACGAAAAACAACATTGGGTTGAAATTCATTTTTCGTTCGAATGATCGAGACGAAGTAGTCAAAGCGTTACAATTTTGCGGTGTGAGTGTAACAGAAGAAAATATCCATAAAGTGATGTCGTTAGAAAATGGGCAATGTTTGTTTGTGGATATTAAAGGCAATGCAGGAATTTTGTATGTGTATTATTGGTTTGAGGATGTGTTTCATGCCTTTGATACGCGCCCACCATTGGATGAATTGGAAGAAGAGGAACCATACGAAGAACAGGCAATAGAAGTTTTACCAGAAGAAAGTTAGGAGTGAGAAAAAAATGAAACAACAGCTTTGGTTTTGTTTAACTCGCAGAAAAATGGTTTGGATTACTTTACTTTTGGTGTTGCTTTTGTTTGTCTGTTTTCCTTCTTCTTCAGAAGCGGCTGGTTGGGTAAAAGAAAGTGTTGGCGGCAAAGATGCCCTTTACAATTTCGAAAAATACCCATTAGACAATTATAATTTAGATTTTTACGTGGACACTTCTTGGAACTGGCTCCCTTGGAAATGGGGCGAGGGCATTTCAGAAACAGTGATTTACGCGATTTTTGCGATCACAAATATTTTTTGGATGTTAAATGTGTATCTTTGTTATTTCTTAGGTTTTGTGGTGCAAGAAGCGTTTGAATTGGATTTTATTTCTGATATGGTGGATTCATTAGGAAAAACGATTCAAAGCATTGCAGGAATAAGCAGCTCGGGTACGACGTTGTCAACGGGTCTGGTGCCTATTTTTGGCGGGTTGTTAATTGCGTTGGCTGGTTGTTCGGTGGTGTATCAAGCAGTGGTGAAACAACGCCCGACACAAGCGATCCAACAAGCAGTCACGTTTTTGTTTACGTTTATTTGTTGCGGGGTGTTTTTCATGAATGCAGGTACTTATTTAGACAAAGTAACCACCGTACAACAAGAGATCAACACAGAAATGTTAGATATTGCAGAAGGCATTTTACCAGGAAAAGCGAAGAAAGGCTCGCCAACGAAAGCGATTCGGGAAAATCTCTTTTCGATTCAAGTGGAGGAACCGTGGAAGATTTTACAATTTGGAGATAGCGATACAAAGAAAATTGGTCAAGAACGGATAACGGCATTGTTGAAAGAATCTCCGTATTCAGAAGACGAGGAACGCAACCAGGCCGTTGAAAAAGAAGTAACGGATCGTAAGAATGGTAATTTGTCAGTCCAAAAAGTTTATTTGCGTTTTGGCATGGTCTTTTTAGTCCTGGTCGCAAACATAGTGATCGGTTTGAGTGTGGCGATTCTAACGATTGTGTTGATTGCCTCTCAGGTGTTGTTTTTGTTATATACTGGTTTTTTACCGGTGGCAATGATTTTTTCGTTGTTTCCGGGTTCTAGTCGGATTTTAGGGACTGCGTTACAAAAAGTATTTCAACTGTTGTTTACTAAAATGGGCATTACATTAATTATGACCATTATTTTTTCATTGAGCCATGAATTGAACGATTTGACAAAAGACAAAGGCTATATTTGGTCAAGTTTTTTACAAATTACGTTATGGTTTTCAGCGGCAACGCGTGTCAATGAATTGTTAGGTTTTATGCGCATTGGTGGCGCAGAGACCCGTGCGGCAGATCGAACAGGCCGCTTTGTACGTGGCATGTTATTAGGAAGCTTAAGTCGTGGTTTAACTCGTCGAGTAGCCGGGGGTATGGCTGGTGGTTTAGGCGGTATGGCATTGACGACAGCTGCAGTGCCTGGTATGAAACGTTTACGTCAAGGAACAACGGCAACGGTACCGTTTATGGAACGTGTCGGCAGCAAAGTTTCTGCGATACGAGAACTGCCGAAAAATGTATCAGGCAAAGTAGATCAGGTGAAACGCGCGGTTCAGAATGCGCCGACGAATGCAAGGTATAAAGGATATGAAATGCGCCAGAATTATTTAGCAGGACGGATGCAAGAAGAAAATCGGCAAGGGAAACAGCGACAATTGGCTCAGCAGCGGCAACAAAATTTGTACGAAGCCCGCAAGGGTGTGTTAGCAGATGCTCAAAAGAACAGACAAAACCAAGTAGCTCGCCAAATGGCTCATGCAACAAGACAAGAACGAAGTGTAAAAGAACCGTTACAAAAGAAAACAGCAGCGACAGCTCCAATAAATCAAAGAGCAACCATTGGTAAGAAAGTTTCTTCAACGGTAAATGAACAAAAAGAAGCAAAAGTACCTTCTATTACTCGTGCTTCTGCGGTTTCTTCTGCAAGAAACAAACCGTTTGAGAAATTCTCAGGCACGGTGCCAAAAGCGACTTCTATGGGTTCAAAAATACCAATGTCGCAGGATTTAGGAAAAGATCAAGAGACCGAGAAACAAAGAATCAAACAATCGGCGACGTTGGCTCGACCAAGATCTTTTGTATTTGATCGCGAGTTTTCGAAAGGGCAAGATCGGTTACGTGTAAAGAAACAAGGAAAAGAAACGAAGAACAAGTGAAGAAATGAGATAGGAGGAGGACGATGCGTTTAGGAAAACGAAAAAAAGCCGAGCTAGAAAGAAAGGGACAGCCCACAAAAATAGAAAAGAACCGCTGGAAACAGGAAAGCTATAAGGGAGCGCGTAAACGGCGGTTCCTTTTTCTTTTAGGTTGGGGGTTTTTGATTTTTAGTGTCGGCTTTGGCATATACAATAATTTTACCGCGCGTGATGTGCAGACAATCCATGAAACAAAAGTGATTGATAAGCAATTGAAGGATTTGTCTGGTATTGAAAATTATGTTAAAAATTTTGCGACATTGTATTTTACGGTACAAGAACAATCAGATACTTCTCGTGAGAAAGCATTGGAAGGCTATATTGCAGAAGGTGTACGGTTAGACAATGAATTTGACAAAGAATTGACACGAGCAATTCAAGTGAAACAAGTGACTATTTGGGACATAGTAGAACACGAAACGAAAAAAGAGACGTATGTGGTAACGTTTCATGTGGTGTTAGGCATGGACAAGCAAACGAAAGAGCGTGCCTATACGATTGAAGTGTATCGAAAGAACAACCAGTATGCGGTAGTAAAACTCCCGATTTTGGCAAGCAATATCAAAAAAGCACCGTTGGAAGTAGAGGACGAATTCAAGTCAACGAGTGTAAAAGCAGAGGAACAAGAAGCATTAGAGAAATTTCTGCAAACATTCTTTGTGATTTATCCGAAGGCGGATCAAGAAGAATTGAAATATTATGGGGAAAAGATTGCGCCGATTCGTCAACCATTGACATTTGTGGAACTGAAAGAGGCACAATTTGCCGTAAAGGATAATCAAGTGAATGTACAATGTGCGGTAGTTTATCAAGACCAGGAAACGAAATTGCGATTGACCATGAACTATGAATTAGCATTACGTACTATTGGGAAAGAAAAGTATGCGATTGAGGCGATTCACTAATGAAAAAGATCATTGTGTTGTGCGGAGTGATGATGGTGAGTTTGGTTTTGTTAGTGGTTTTCATGGCTGGTGGGAATAGTACTTCAACAGGAAGTGCTTCCACTGGTTTAGCCTTAACGTTCAACGGGGAGTATACAGAAGACTTACCGATGTTTAAAGAAATCAAAGGCCGAGGACCGATCAGTGACGAACACGCACAAGCGGCAGTAGGAGCAGCGGTGAAGTATCGTTTATTACCGAGTGTGATTTTGTCTCAATTAGGGTATGAATCCGCTTATGGACAATCTCATTCTGGGAAAAGTGATTTGAATTTCTTTGGCATTACCTGGTTTCCTGGTTGTCCCTATCCGCAAGGATCCGCACGAGGGATTGGCGGGTCAGAAGGTGGGCATTACATGAAGTTTCCAAGTTTGAAAGCTTGTTATAGCTATTATGGATTTATGGTTGCCACACAAAACAATTTCAATCAATGTGTAGGCAATAAAGATCCTGGCAGTTGTCTATTAATCTTAGGGCGTGGTGGCTATGCGGCGGCAGGGATCACAGAAGGCAGTGCGTACTATCAAGGCGCAATGAGTATTATAAAGTCCTACAACTTAACGGAATATGACGATTTTGCGATCAAGCATTGGAATACACTACCAATCAAAAGTACCGCAATTGCAGGCAAGAGTAAAGGTAATGCGAAAGTATTAGACAGTGTGATCGGGCAAACAGTGAACAATGGCGAATGTTATGGCGGTACAGCATGGTATGTGTCTCAACTAGGTGGGCCGCAGATGATGGGTTCAGGTCATATGTACGCTATGTATATTGGAGAGGATTACAATTGGTCTTCCTATGGGTGGCAAGTAATCATGAATCCTAAGCCAAGTGACTTACAAGCTGGGGATGTGATCAACTGGCAAGCAGGCGGTGCATTGTCTCCAGGAATTTGGGGGCATACAGGCATTATCACGAATGTGTCAAACGGTGGCCAACATTTCTCAACAGTGGAGCAAAACGCCGAGCAAGGTCGGATCATGGCGCGGTATCAACGCACCTACAATCAAACCAAAATTCGAAGTCTGGTTCGTAAGGTGAAATAAAACTAGAATAAGGGAAGTGAGTAGATGGATTGGTTGCTTTTGTTCAATTGGTTTGTCTTTTTGTATATTGTTATTGTGTTCTGTTGTGGCGTTCCTAACACCAAGCACCGTTGGCTAAAGGTGCTTTTTGATTTGGTAGGGTTAGCTTTGATTGCGATAGATATTTTTTACATTTTAAAAAATTAAATTTTGTTGTGGAGGATTGCCTGTATTAATTGTTTGAGAAAGAAAAGGAATTCTTTTGTTTTCTTTAGATTTAGGCGCCCTTTTTGTTTTTTGGATCTAATAATAGAGAGGATAATTGAATGATTTCTATTATATGCATAACGGATCTCCATAAATAAAAAAAGGATGATGAATACGTATGGGTGAATATTTTGCACGTTTTCTTCTTGTTTTGCTTTATGGATCAATGATTAGTCTTTTCGCAATGAGAGAAGTAAAACAAGAGAAAGGACAATTAAGAACGATTGACCAAGTATTTATTTGTATCAAAGCATTTTTTGTGGTTGTTTGGTTTGATGTTTGTGTTGGATTTTTGAATTTATTATAAATAAAAATAAACTGACTGAAAAGAGAAAATAAAGGAGTGTGAAAAACATGGTTCATGAACTAAAGATCCTTCCTAAATTTTTCAAAGCAGTAACAAGCGGTGAAAAGCAGTTTGAGATCCGTAAAAATGACCGAAATTTTCAGGTAGGCGATTTAGTGATTTTACGTGAATGGATCCAAGGGACATACACAGGTAGTAGTTATTATGCATGTATTACCTATGTAACGGTTTTTGGTCAGCCACCTGGTCAAGTGGTATTTGGATTTCGACCAGTTGTAAATGATTGGGTACGAGCGAAATTAGATGATCGGATGATGGCAGAAAAAAGTTGTGGGAAATCTTTTTAAGACTTTTAAATGTTTTTTTACAAAAAGGCAGGTGAATGGAGTGCTAAAAAAAGGAATGATGTTGCTAGTTAGTTGTTTGTGTTTGATTGGACTTTCTGGTTGTGGTTGGTTTTCTTCAAAAGAACAAACAACACAAAGAACAACGACAGAAGAAACGATTGCAAGTGCGGAAGATATTGAGACTTTTAGTGAAGAAACAACCGAAGGGTTTATTAGTGAAAGTCAATTAAGCCAGGCAAAAGAAGCACAAATTGATGAGACGACAAAAAGTTTTTTAAAAGACTTTGCCAGAAAGTGGAGTAATTTCACGGATGTGTACAAACGCAATCAAGCAGTACGAGAATACATGACGGAACGTTGCATTCAAGACAATAGTATTGATGTGGACCCACATGTTCAGATAAAAACAACTGGTAAACTTCACCAAATGACACAAGATGTAGACAACCCGGATCAGTATTTGTTATTTGGGGAAGAACACGCAAATGAGGTGACACGTTTTGTTTTATTACAAGTAAAGGTAGTGGAACAGAAAATTGATGCGATCAAAGTGTATTATGTTCGAAGTGCTTATTAAATAACTGTCATTTTTAAATAAAGTTAAAAGCGACAAGAATTGTTAACAATGTAAATAACGGTCATAAGAGTAATTATACCGTGAAAAAAGCAAAAAGAATAGACTGTTTTTTCGATGAAAGATATGCCATACTCCATTTGTGAAGATTGTTACAAAGCGGAAAGGAGTAAAACAAAAAGCGGGAAAAATTAGCTTTGGGAACAGCGGATCAAAAGAAACGATCAATTTCTATATACAAAAGAATACAAATCTTGAGGAGGCAAGAATCATGTCCAAAATAACAAAGCTTTTTGCTGTGTTAGGTGTCTTGTTACTAGGGTTTAGTGTATTAGTTGGTGCTGGGACAAGTGTATATGCGGCTGAAGAATTGAAGGAAAAGCAAGAGTTTTATTCTTCTGAAGAAATAAAACAATTAGAAGCGGATATTGACTTTTTCTTAAATGAAGCAGCGATTACAGATGTTAAAGGAAATATTGTTGATTTTGATTTCGATTTGGTTTATGCGCGTTACGGTCAGTTGTCGGAATTGATGCAACTTGAGAAGATAATTTTTGTAACAAATAGTCAGCGTGCAAGTGCGAAACAGTGTGCGATTAATGCGATTCAAGATACTTTAGGTGTTTCTGCAATTCAAGGGTTAATTAGTGGTGGAATTGTGGGATTGCTTCAGAAAAAAGCGGCTGCTGAAATTGCAAAATTAGTAGCGAAATATGCGTTTAAAGGTTTGTTGCCTGCTACAGCAGCGGCTTCTTTGATTTGGAGTTTTGGTAGGTGTATGTGGTTTTAAAAATGTTGAAAAATAAAAAGATAGTTATATTTGTTTTGTCATTTGTTAGTGTTTTTTTCTCAACTTTAATTTGGTATGGCATAAAAGAGCAACGATTTTATGCAAATTTGGGTGATTGTGTTGCAATAGCGTTAATTGCTGCAATATTAGCTACATTAACCAGTTTTTTTATCGATAAGTAAAGGGATTAGTCAAAGTAGAAAGACATAGGTAAAGAATTATCTATGTCTTTTTATTTGGTGTATTGTGTCTATTAGATCGATGATGACACATAGAACGGTAAGAATAAGCAAAGGGATTGTAAATAGTTTGTTTGTAATTAGATGAAATGTTGTATTGATTAAATAAAATAGGTAAATAACAATTCTGCTTATTTGGAAATAAGAAGTTGTTTTCATAGATGATTTTTCACCACCTTTTTTATTTTTTGTGTGGTCTTCTCCCCCATATTTCAATAATAGGGGCGCTTTGTTGGTTGGCGTATTCGGTTAATTTAATTGCGTAAGCAAGATTGAGTTTTTCAACTGCTCGATCTCCGCTTTTTAATTTTTCAATGGTTGATTTTGTAATTCCTGTTTCTCTGGCAATTCGATTACTTGTTTGTGCGGCTAAAATTCGTCGTATTTTTTCGATGTCTGCGATGCCTTTTTCGATTTTTTCCATGATTTTTCCCTCCTATTTTTTGAGCATTCTACAATGCAAGTATACCATCAAAAGCCACATTGTGGTATGCTTTTTCTAAAAAAGAAAGAAGGGGAGGCTTTCTTGAAAAAATACACACATTTGACCGATATTGAGCGTAATGCGATTGCGTATTATTTGAATCAAGGATTGAATTATTCTGAAATTGGCCGGTTGCTCGATCGAAACAATGCGACCATTGGCCGAGAAGTGAAACGAAATTCGAAAGAAAATGGACAATATGAACCTGCTTATGCGCAAGCTTCAGCTGAGGAGCGGCTTTCGTCTAGAAAGACATGTGAAAAATGCCTATTTTGAAATAGAAGCGTTTACATTTTTGCAAACTAAAGTGGCAGAAACATCTACTTTTTTTGTTGTAAGCGAAATCATATACTCAAATCAGAGAAGGAGAGAAAGTTGTGAAAAAAAGAATCGTAGATGTTTTGCATCGCCTGTTGGTGACTGATTATCCACTATCCATCGAGCAACTGGCAGAAGAGACCGCAGCCAGTGGGCGGACGATCCGCAATGATTTGAATGAGATCAACACGTTTCTTGCTGACTTACACATCGGACCGATCCAAACCCTTCGAGGAAAGGGCATCCTTTTGAAACTGACCTCGAAACAGCAAGCCATCGTTTGGCAGGCATTACACGCACAACAGTCGGAATATATGACCCGTGAAGAGCGGAGTTTTGATCTGCTGCTGCATCTGACATTTTCAAAAGAGATCCTGGTGTTGAATAAAAAAGAAGAAGCGTACCAGATATCAAAAAGCAGCATGGATGAAGACATGCGCCGTTTGCGGGCGGACATCAATAAATATGGCATTGAGATCATCAGCCTAGGAAAAAAAGGACTGCGGTTGAATGGATCGGAACGAGCGATTCGGACGATGATTTTTGACATCATCAATCAGCGGATCGGTAGGTTGCCACTTGATAAACAGACCCCAGATTTAGTCTTTACGAAATTGCTTTATCGCTATTTGCCGCAAAAAGAAATCAAACAGATCCAACAAGTGATGCAAGCAGTGTTGCCGCCAAATCAAAATGAGTTGTATAGCAGCCAAATCTTATTGTTTACCGCCATTTGGCTGATGCGTATCAGAATGAAGGAATTTATCACTCGCATGAACTGGTCTACTTCCAGCAATCAGCTCCAAGGGTCAGCCTATATCCAGGCGATCGCTGAAACCTTTTCGATCCAGCCACCAGAAATCGAAGTCAACTATCTTTCTTTCATCATCGAGTCACTAAACTTTAAAGATTTGTCCAATTCCATCGAATGGGCGCATGCGCAACTTTTGTCGCTGCAGCTGATTCAATTTGTCGAATGCCAAACGAAGATCCCTTTTAGTAAAAAGGAAGAAGAGCTGTTAGAGGGATTGTATAAACATATGGCCGCGCTGATCGTTCGAGCCAAAAGCGGCATTCAAGTACCCAATCCGATCAAAGAGACCGTTCGCAAAAATTATGGACAAATCTACCAAGCCGTCAAGGGCTTCGCCCCCACGATCGAAGAGATCGTCGGTCAACCACTATCAGAAGATGAACTGACATTTCTCGTGATCCATTTTTCTACAGCCCTAAGTTCATTGAACCACGAAATCATTACGAGCTATAAGGCGGTCGTCGTCTGTAACCATGGAATGGCAACCGGCAATCTGCTGGCAGCCAGCCTCAAGGAGAAGTTTCCAGAAGTAGAAGTTGCGGCAGTCTTGAATTCACAAGAAGTCAATTTGATTACGAAATTCGATGTGGATCTGGTTTTTTCAACCTATGAGATCGATTATCGAGAAAAGCCGGTATTATTGATCCCACCGATCATCAATGAAGAAAACCACCAAGTGATCCGCCGTTTCTTAAACAACAATGAACAATTCAAGCGGATCGCCTTTGACCAAAAAAATGCCACGCTGTTCTTCAATCAGTTGCTTACAGTGATTGAAGAAAGCGGCGGGACAGTCGATGCTGTCGCCTATCGCAAATTGACACACTTGTTTGAACAAAATCAATTAGCCATTAATGCAAGGGAGATTCAGCCAATGTTAAAAGATGTTTTATCCGCTAATCATATTCAATTAAACGTTCCTGTTCAAAATTGGGAAAAAGCCATTGAACGCTCTGCGCAGCCGCTACTAAAAGAACAGATCATCGAAAAACGCTATATCGAGGCAATGGTTGCGGCGGTGGAGGAATACGGTCCTTATATCGTCATTGGCAAACATTTGGCGCTGGCGCATGCACGACCAGAAGATGGCGCCCAGCAGCTGGGTGTGAGTGTCCTCACCTTGGCACCGCCAGTCGCATTTGGCAACCCAGAAATGGACCCCGTCAAAATCATTTTTTGCTTGGCTGCGGTGGACTCCTACTCTCATCTTGCCATCATGAAGGAATTGATCGAACTGATCAATGATGAAGAAAAAGTCACGCAGTTGCTGGCTTGCTCTACGATTGAAGCGTTTCAATCATTGCTATTTTCATAAAAAACAAGAAAAGGGGAAAAAATCATGAACAAATTATCGATCTTATTCGTATGCGGTGCAGGTCTTGGCAGCAGCTTTGCGGCTCAGATGTCAACAGAAGATGTCTTAACGAAATTAGGAGTGGAGGCGAAATTGGATCATGTCGATATCTCATCAGCGGTATCAATGAAACCAGACATCATCATTACGGCAGAGAATTTCCGAACGCAATTTGAAAAGTTTGCCTTGGACCCGACAACCGCAATCATTTATTTACGCAACATCGTTTCCAAACCAGAAATCGAAGAAAAAATCATCCCAGTATTAACGGAAAAAGGCGCACTGTAAGGAAGAGGCATGACGAAGGGAGTTTGAAAAAATGGGCATCATCAATTTTATCATTGATAATATTTTAACGCAGGCATCGATCACGATCGCTTTAATCGCGATGTTAGGGCTGCTGCTTCAGAAAAAGTCAGCAGGTCAAGTCATTTCAGGAAGTTTGAAGACGCTATTGGGCTTCCAGGTTTTAAGCGCTGGTTCTAGCATCATCGTCGGTAGTCTGACCTATTTCGGCGAGATTTTCACAGAAGGATTCGACATGCAAGGCATAATTCCTTCCATCGAAGCCATCAACGGGCAAGCGATGAATGAGTTGGGCTTGGGTCGGGACATAGCGCTGACATTTTTAGCCATCTTTGTTTTTAATATTTTATTGGCACGCTTTACAAAATGGAAATATATTTTCTTAACGGGTCAAGCCATTTTATGGATGGCGACCATGACGACGGTCTTTGGCTATTTCGCTGGTTTACGCGGCGTTGTCTTGATTCTTGTCGGTGGGTTGATTGGGGCGATCTTTGCCGTAGCGATGCCAGCGATGTCTCAGCCCATCATCCGCAAAGTCACTGGGTCAGACGACATTGCTCTCGGACATTTCTGTACGATCGGCTACCTCTTTGAAGCAGGCGTTGCCTATCTGTTTGGAGAAAGAGGCGAGAAGAAAAAATCGATCGAAGACATCAAACTGCCACGTTCTTTTGAATTTTTACAAGATACCTATCTTTCTGTCATGGTCGTGATGGTTCCACTGTATATCGTGACGGTCTTGTTTGCTGGAGAAACCTTTGCTTCTACGCTCTCTGGTGATCAAAATTACATCATGTATGCCTTCTTGCAAGCCATTCAATTCGTGGTTGGGGTCTATGTTTTGCTAGCAGGCGTTCGGTTGCTCTTAGGCGAGATCGTCCCTGCGTTTCGTGGGATCGCCATGAAATTGGTGCCTGATGCAAAACCAGCACTCGATTGCCCAGTGTTCTTCCCATATAGCCCCAATGCAGTTATTTTAGGCTTCATTACTACAACGATTGGGACAGTCATCGCCATGTTCGTTTTACCAGTCTTTGGCTTGGCGATGATCTTGCCAGGGATGCTGACGAACTTCTTTGCAGGCGGTACCGCTGGGATCTTCGGCAATGCGGTCGGTGGACGTCGAGGGGCGATCATCGGAGGGATCTTTCACGGCTTCTTCATTACGTTACTGCCAGCCCTACTTGTAACGATCTTCAATCAAATGGGCTTTGTTAACGCTACGGCAACTGATGTGGATACCGTCACGGCAGCCTTGCTATATGCTTGGATCATCAGTCCCTTATTGAAAAACTTTTAATCGCTAGGAGGAAGACCCATGTTCTCTTTTTTCAAAAAAGAAAAAAAGCCCACAGAAACACCAGCGGTTCCTTTGACCGCTGAAGAAAGCCAAGAGGCAGAAGCGCTTATTGCAACACTAGAAAGTCAGTTGCAAGCAGAAACTGACATCGACGAACAAGCAAAATTGTATGAAGCGTTAGGCTTGGCGCAGGCAAAACTTTCCCGCACAGAAGAAGCGATCGACGCATTGGAAAAAAGCTTGCAGGCGAAAAAATCGATCGGGGACGGCTACAAAAAACTGATGTCCCTATACAATGCTCAGCGTGCCGCCGCTGCACGAAACGGCGACGATGCAAAGATCGACTATTACATGGACAAAATGGAAGAAATGCGGCAAATCGCCAAACAACTTACGATCAGCGGCAATTAAACTAGACGAGGTGGAATCAAGGATGTATACAACATTAAAAGAAGTAACGAAAACAGCAGAAGCATTGAATTTTACAGTGGGGGCTTTTAATACCCATAATTTAGAAATGCTGCCAAGTATGCTGCGGGCAGCCAAAGAGATGGGGGCACCCATCATCATTCAAACAAGTATCGATACGGCGAAATACATCGGCTATGATGTCTTGGTCAATGTCGTCAAAACGATTGCCGATCACGAGCTAGTAGATGCTGTCTTGCATTTGGACCATGCCAGAGATTTCGATGAGATCAAAGCGGCGATTGATAGCGGCTATAGCTCGGTGATGTATGATGGCTCGCATTTGCCCTTCAAAGAAAACATTTTGAAGACGCGCGCAGTCGTCGAATACGCTCATGCTCATGGGGTGTCCGTCGAAGGAGAACTAGGAACGATCGGCGGCACAGAAGAAGGCATTCATGTGGAAGAAGACGATAAAGTCTTCACACGCCCAGAAGATGCGGTAGAATTTGTTGCTGCTACTGGCGTCGATGCGCTAGCCATCGCTATCGGAACCAATCACGGTCAATTCCGCTCAAAAACCGAAGTGAATGTTGAGTTATTGAAGGAGATCCATGCAGTCGTCGACGTGCCGCTAGTCATTCATGGAGGAACTGGCGTCAAAGAAGAAGATTATCCCGAATTGATCAATAACGGCATTCGCAAGTTTAATGTAGGTACTGAATTGTTGGTCAATTGGACGAAGATTGCGAAAGAAAATTTTGGGGCAACGGAAGTCAACAAATCATTGCGCCACAACGTGATCCCATCCAATGAAGCCATCAAAGAAATCGTCAAGCATAAGATCGGCCTTTTCATGAATACGAAAGCGCCGACTGCGATCGGCAAATAGATGGTACGCAAAAAGATGCTTGTTTTATTAGCAGGCAGCCCTGGAACTGGAAAAAGTTATTTACTGAACCTGTTGAAGACACGTTTTCCTGATCTTTTCGCTCTTACGCCAGATGAAATCAAAGAGTGCTATGCCGAATCCCTCGGCTTTGATTCATTGGCAGAAAAAGCCCAGATCGAAAAGCAGTATGTTTGGCCTTTTTACTATCAGGCATTGGGTTTGTACATGTCTTTAGGAAAACGCTTGGTGGTCTCGGAATACCCCTTTAGTGAAAAGCAGAAGCCCTTGCTGACTTTTCTCGCCCAAAGCTATGGCTATGACTGCTTGACCATACGTTTGACAGCTTCTTTTGAAACCTTATGGGAAAGACGTTACTTACGTGATCGAGCGGATGACCGCCATTTGAGTTTTATCATGGAACGGTACCATTACGGGGATGTACTGGAAGATAGACAAGCTGCAACCAACCATATAACCAAAGAAGCGTTTCGGCAAATCATCACTGATCGCCGTTACGATGACTTTCAGTTAGGAGCGCTTATCGAAGTCAATGTGGAAGATTACGAGCAAGTGGATTATCGCCCGTTGATCGAGAGAATCGCTGAACAACTCAATGACTTAAATTGAAGAAAAACAGGCGCTACACCTGAAAAGGGCAGCGTCTGTTTTTTTAGTCTAAGCCCAAAAATTTCGAAGTTCCTTGGTTTTGGACTTGGAGGATTTCGGCTAATACTTTGGCATCAAATTGTCCCTCTTTATTGGCGGAATAGACATTGACCTTGAGCTGGTAATCGGGCAAAGCATAGTTTTCAAGACTTGCTTCAAGCTGCGCGACCGCTTGTTTCGAGAGTGGTTCACCGACGAGTTTTAATTCAAGGGATTGTTTCTGCTCATTAAGTGTTTGCTCCAGCAAATAATGTTCCCCCAGTTTGGCTTCTACAAAACGCTTGGCATGGTATTCCACGATGGTCGTTTGGATCGTCGTATAAACGAAGAAACTCCCAATGACCGTGATCGGTAAGGCAACCACGGCAAACTTCCACCATTTTTGGTGACGGAAATCCCCATACTGCAACAGCCAGATGGTAATGAACAAGGAAAAACAAATCAAAAAGGAATTGGTGAAAAAGAGTTGAGCGGATTCCCATGAAATCGAATAGTCTTTGATCGACAGCCCATAACCCGTTACACAAAGCGGCAAAATCAGGGACGTCCCGATGGAGACACCGATAATGACATCGTTGTCGCGGCCCCTGACTTTGGCAAATGCCAGTGCTGAACCACCGATCAATGCGACGCAAATATCCCAAATCGTCGCAGACGTTTGGGTGATGATTTCAGGTGTTGTATCTTTGACTGGCGTGAGTAAGAAAAAGGCAAATGAGATGATTAGTACGATGATGACTTGGATGCTAAAGACCAGCAGTCCTTTTTTAACCAAACGTAAATGGGAAAGACCTAAACCAAAGCCGATCCCGTTGATCCCATTTAAAAGTGGCGAAATCAACATCGCCCCGATAATCGTTGTCGTAGAGTTGTAATTCAAACCAATCGAAGCAATCAGTGTTGCACAAACTAAAAGTGCATAGACGAGCATCGTTTGGTCCATATCTTTTTGAATTTTTCCAATCAATTGTTCTTTGGAAACTAAATCAGGCGTTAAGTTCACCTTCATCATCCTTTCTGAGAAAAATCATTCTACTCTTTTCATTGTCCCTTAAATCGACTGATTTTACAAAAATCTGCGTTTATCAGGCGATAGCAACGAGAATTCAAGGATTGGGTTGCCAATCTTTTGCAAAACAGCCGATTTCCTCTAGAATAAGAAGCATAACAGAGAAATGGAAAAGGCGGGGAATGGATGAAAGATTATTTTGCGCAATACAAACGCCTGTTATCGATCGCTGAAGCAGGTTTGTACTATGGCAAAGATGTGTACGATAAGGAACGTTACCAAGAGATCAAAGAGTTGGCATTGCATTTGATGAGTACCGTCGTGGATCAAGACGCAGCTGCGTTGACCCTTTTAACAGAAAAAAATGAGGGCTATCCTACGCCCAAAGTCGATGTACGAGCATTGATCCAAAAAGACGAAAAAATCTTGCTGGTGGAAGACAGCCTGACGAAAGAATGGTCACTGCCAGGAGGCTATGCAGAAATTGGCTTGACGCCACGGGAAAACATAAAAAAAGAAGTGCTGGAAGAAACTGGCTTGCTCGTTGAGGTCAAGGAGCTGCGAGCAATTTTTGATACGAATCTAAGACCAGACATTCCGCAAGTGTTTCAATACTATAAGCTGGTCTTTGCCTGTGATGTTTTGGCAGGAGATTTTATCAAAAATAGTGAAACCTCTAACAGCGATTACTTTTCGTTGAAGGAGCTGCCGAAGCTTTCCATCAAGCGCACCACCAAGGAACAACTGGAGCAATTGGTGAATGAGAAGTCGTTACACGTTGATTAAAAACAGCTAAGGGTAAGATGTTGGAAAAAGCGTTTTATTGGTTTTTTTAACTGGATAATATTTACTTGCAGATAAAGTTGGTTTATGATTGATTTCGTCGTTTTCATTATAAAAAATCAAGCAATGGCGACACCTTTGCTTGATTGCTGGAGGAGTAAAAATGAAGAATCAAATCAATTCCTTTTTTGGGCTGGATGCCTTACAAACAACGGTCAAACGAGAAATCTTAGCTGGTTTTACCACCTTTATCTCGATGGCCTATATTTTATTCGTCAATCCAACGGTCCTTGGGGCATCTGGGATGGACGAAGGTGCTGTCTTTACGGCAACGGCGTTAGCCAGCGCATTGGGCTGTATCTTGATGGGGGTTTTAGCAAAATACCCGATCGCTACGGCACCCGCGTTAGGGATCAACGCTTTCTTTTCTTATTCAGTCTGTATTGGAATGGGGGTTCCATGGCAAACAGCATTAGCGGGTGTGTTTGTGGCATCACTGATTTTCATCGTGATCACAATCTTTAAATTACGGGAACTGATCATTGATGCGATCCCTGCTGATTTAAAATATGCCATCTCTGGGGGGATCGGTCTGTTCATCGCCTTTTTGGGATTGAGCGAAGGCGGGATCATCGTTTCCGACGATTCGACCCTTGTGGCACTAGGTTCATTGAGTGTCGGTACGACGTGGCTGACGATTTTTGGTTTAGTGATCACTGCCGTCTTGATGGTTCGCAGAGTTCCTGGTGGAATTTTTATCGGGATGGCCGCAACAACTGTTTTAGGTCTTTTGACTGGCTTGATCCAAGCACCATCCAGTATCGTTTCTGCTGCACCGAGTATTTCGTCCACATTCTTAGTGGCGCTAAACCATGTAGGAGACATCAACTCCCTGCAAATGTGGGTCGTAGTACTGACTTTCTTACTCGTCACTTTCTTTGATACTGCAGGCACCTTGGTGGGACTTGCCAATCAAGCGGGTTTTATGAAAGACAACAAAATGCCGCGGGTCGGCAAAGCACTTGCTTCTGACTCCACCGCCATGCTCGCTGGTTCTTTATTAGGGACCTCACCAGTAGGCGCATATGTGGAATCCTCCGCTGGGATCGCTGTGGGCGGTCGTTCTGGCTTGACTGCCGTGACGACTGGAGTTTTCTTCTTGTTCGGCTTGTTCTTTTCACCATTGCTATCCGTTGTTACTTCCCAAGTGACGGCACCAGCACTGATCGTTGTAGGTGTGCTGATGGCACAATCGCTGCGAGAAATCAAATGGCACGAAATGGAAATCGCAATCCCAGCCTTCTTGATTCTACTAGGCATGCCGTTGACCTACAGCATCTCCGATGGGATCGCCTTGGGCTTCATCTTTTACCCAATCACCATGTTAGCAGCCAAACGCGGCAAAGAAGTCTCACCAATCATGTACGGCTTGTTCTTTGTCTTTCTTGGGTTTATGTGGATTTTGAATGTGTGAGAGAGACGTTTTAATGTAAACTTAGTATAGGATTTCAAGTAATAAAAAACCAGTTAAGCGTGGCTTAGCTGGTTTTTTATTATATGTCGCTTGCTATAAAAATGTTCAGAATTGAATAAGGATTTACTATCCGTGGTTTATATGCCGACGGATCAGGGCGTTGTATTGCTTAAAAAAATACTCAATGATCTGATCGATCTTCACCATATCTTGTAAAGGGAGGTTTTAGTTTCTCTACCATTCATTGATTGTAAGATTACTTTGAAGTGAAACTTCATTCCAAAATCGCCCAACCCAACAATTTTCACGCAAAACCTGCGCTTTTCTATCAGTTATTGATATAATAAAAGAAAACGCAAAGGTGGGAAATCATGACAACGATCAAGGACATTGCTGAAAAGGCGGGAGTAGCGAAAAGTACGGTTTCCCGCTATCTGAACAATGGCTATATCAGTGAAGAAAAGCGCAAAAAAATTGATCAGATCATTGCTGAAACTGGCTATCGCCCCAATACATTTGCTCGTTCGCTGAAAGCCCAAGACACGAAATTGCTGGGTGTGATCATTCCTCGACTGAATTCGCCATCGACAAATGATGTGTTGAAAGGGATCGATACGACGGCACGGGAAAACGGCTATCAAATGCTGATCACCAACTCTGATCAAAGCGATGAACGGGAATTAGAAAATATCGAAATGCTGGTCAAACAAAAAGTAGCAGGGATGATCCTGTTTGCGCGCAAAATCACGCCGCAGCTGCAAGCGGTGCTGGCAGAGGTTCCTATGCCTGTTTTATTGTTAGGTCAACAGTTAGCTGGCATTCATTCCATCGTCCATGAAGATTATCAAGCTGGCAAAACCATGGCAGAATATGCAGTCAGCGCTGGCCACCGACGTTATTTATTTGTTGGC
Organism: Enterococcus sp. 5B3_DIV0040; assembly: GCF_002140755.1. Lineage (NCBI taxonomy): Bacteria > Bacillati > Bacillota > Bacilli > Lactobacillales > Enterococcaceae > Enterococcus > Enterococcus sp. 5B3_DIV0040. The sequence continues at coordinate 2,258,322 of NZ_NGLC01000001.1, read as the reverse complement.
GTCAGCGAAAATGATTATGCGGTAGGTGTCTTGCGGAAAAAAGGATTTCTTGATGTCTTGGCACAAACGCCCAACGTCAAAGTCGACTTTATCGAAACGTCCTTTTCAAGAAGAGAAACGTACCAAAAAGCCCTTGTGTTCTTGAAAGATCAATCGGCAACGTACATCGCCTGTGCTACCGACAATATTGCTGTTGCTGTATTGAAAGCCGCCCATGAACTAGGGTATCAAGTGCCGCAAGACTTTTCCTTGAACGGATTTGGCGGCTATGATTCGACGGATTATGTCTATCCGACCATCACAACGACCCAATATCCCTATGTCCAATTAGGCATCGATGCCGTCTTAACAATCCAAAAACTGACGCAAGGGGAAGAGGTTCCTGAGGTGATCGAATTACCGAATCGATTAGTGGTCAAACAGTCGACTGCCAAGCGTGAAAAGCAGGAGAAATAAAGCAAATATTTTTAGAGAAAACAGGACGACCAGTTGCGGCGTTCTGTTTTTTTATTTTCTTTGCTTGCAATTGCAAACGGTTTCTGTTAATCTACAAATGTAGAACCGGTTCCACAAATGGACCGACGATCAAAGGAGTGGGAAAAATGAAGGAACAAAAAACGATCGACCAAGTGTTAGAAGCTGTTGGCGGCAAAGAAAATGTCAAAAACTTTGAACACTGTGCCACACGTTTGCGCTTGATTTTGAAAGACGATCAGTTAGTAGATAAAGACAAAGCGGAAGCAGTTGAGGGCAGCAAGGGCTATTTTTTCAACACGGGACAGCATCAGTTCATTTTTGGAACAGGAAAAGTCAATGAAGTTTATCAAGCCTTCGCAGCAGAAATGGGCAATGACGCCTCCGCTGATAAAGCTGGCTTCAAAGATGATGTGTATTCGAATCTGTCACCCGTCCAAAAAGTTGTCCGCACGTTGTCAGATGTCTTGGTGCCATTGATTCCAGCTTTGGTAACGACGGGGCTTTTGATGGGGATTCGGGGATTATTGACCGAGTTGGGGGTCACTTATAGTGCTGACTGGTTAGCTATGTTTGAAATGTTAACGGATACAGCGTTTGCCTTTTTACCTGTTTTGATCGCCTATAGTGCGACGAAAAAATTCGGCGGTAATCCGATCATTGGGATCGTGGTAGGATTGATGATGGTGGCACCGCAATTGCCGAACGCTTGGGCAGTTGCCAGCGGGGATGCAGAGCCATTGCACTTATTCGGTTTATCGATCTCTGGGTATCAAGGGTCGATTTTTCCAGCAATTATTGTCGGGATCTTAGTTTCTAAGCTAGAAAAATGGTTCCGTAAATTTGTTCCGCAAATGATGGACTTGATCGTGACACCATTCTTAACGATTGTCATTACTTTAGGTTTGATTTTGTTTGCGTTAGGACCAATCTTGCAAGTAGCTGAAAGAGCAGTCATCAACAGTATCGTCTACTTGGTGCAAGCACCATTGGGCATCGGTTATATCATTTACGGAGGGGTTCAGCAAGTGATCGTAATCACTGGATTGCACCATTCGTTAAGTATTATTGAGTTAGGTTTATTGAATACGACAGGCGAAAACGTCCTACAAGTCTTAGGTACAGCAAGTATGGCAGGACAATTTGGGGCAGCGATCGCTGCGGCATTTATTTATAAAAACAAAGTCAAACGCTCAAATGCCATCAGTGCGGCGGTTCCAACCTTATTTGGGATCACTGAACCTTTACTATTTGGGGTCAACTTACGCTCGATGCGGATTTTTGGCGCAGGCATGCTGGGAGGCGCAGTCGGTGGGTTTGCGACGTATGTCTTCCAATTAGCTGCCACTGGGATGGGCATCACTTTTATTCCAGGACTGTTGTTGTATACTGGAGATTTCGGTGCCATGCTGAAATACGTTGTCGTGATTTTGATTGCCTTTGGTGTCGGTTTTGCTGGTGTCCAATTGCAGCGCAAACCGCTAGCCAAAGAGTTGAACCAATAAATAATCCCTTGCTGTTCATCGGCAAGAGAAAAGAGGTACCACATTGTTAACGAAGGAATACTGGGCACAACTTGCCCAAACCCAAAACGATTTAGCAGAAAAAATCAGTGCTGATACGTGGCGCTTGAACTATCATTTGATGCCAGAAACAGGATGGATGAACGACCCGAATGGTCTTTGCCAATTCAAAGGCGTGGTTCATTTTTACCATCAATATGTACCGCAAACACCCCATGGCGGGGAACCACCCCACTGGGGACACAAAACGTCGACGGATTATGTCACGTTTCAAGAAGAAGCGCTGTTTCTTTCTCCCGAACACAACTATGACAAAGATGGGGTCTACTCGGGTTCTGCCTTTATCGAGAATGACACGATCCATTTCTTCTATACTGGGAATGTCAAACATCCTGGTGATCATGACTATACCTTTAGTGGACGAGAACAAAACACGGTCCATGTAATCAGCAAAGACGGCTATACCGTCGAAAAGCAAGAAGTCGTGATTCCTCATGAGGACTACCCTGAAGGATTTACCGATCATATTCGTGACCCAAAGGTTTTTGCCCACGAAGACACCTACTATATGCTGCTAGGCGCGCGTACGTTGGAAAACGAAGGCAAAATTTTGATTTATGAATCGACGGATTTAAATGAATGGACCTATCGAGGAATCTTTTTCGGTGAGGACTATGCTCTAGGCTACATGTGGGAATGTCCAGACTACTTCCATTTAGATGGCAAAGATGTGTTGGTCTTCTCACCGCAAGGCTTGGCAGCCAAAGAACATGCCTACCAAAATATTCATCAATCAGGGTATCTGATTGGTGAGGTGGATTGGGAAAACCTGACGTTTAAAGAAACTTCTGCGTTTCGTGAACTTGATTATGGGTTTGACTTCTATGCCCCGCAAACCTTTGAAGATGAGCAGAAACGTCGGATCTTGTGGGGCTGGATGGGGCTAGGGGATACCAGTCCTGAATACAGCAATCCTACGATCCCTCGTGGCTGGCAGCATGCCGCAACGCTGCCAAGACAGCTTTCGGTCAAAAATGACCAGTTGTATCAAGAACCTTTGCCAGAATTCCAAAAATTGCGAGACAAGCAAGTCAGCCAAAAAATTGTGCTATCAGAGAAACCGCAGCACTTGTCTTTCGGTGAATTGGCATATGAGTTGCAAGTTACGGCGGAAGCCCCATTGCAGCAGTTCCAGCTTGGACTTTTGCAAGATACGACTTTGGCTTATGAAGCTGGTGTCTTCACGATCCATCATGGCGTTTCTGGCTACGGTCGTAAACAGCGCAGTGTCAAGGTCGATGAACTGACGCAGCTGCAGATTTTTGTCGATACGTCTTCGATTGAGATCTTCCTAAATGGCGGGCAATATTGTTTGACCTCTCGCGTGTATCCCAAACGGACCGAGGCGATCGCTCTCAGCGGAACCGGCACGGTTTGTGTCAATGCTTGGGCATTGGCGAAAAAATAAAGCAACGATCCGAAAACGACAGCAAACAGTTGGTTTTTCTTGTTGCACCCCCAAGAGTCAGTTTTTTCTCTGGCTTTTAGGGGGGCATCATACCAACTATTTTGCTGTCGTTATTTGCTTGTTACTGCTTTTGTTGGTTTTGGATAAAGGTCTGCAGCGCAGGCGCATCGATCCGATAGCCGTCTGCAGTTTTTGTGACTAGTTTTTGCATTTTGAAATCTTTTAAGGTATACGTCAAATGGCGATAGCTCACGCCTAAGTATTCTGCGGTCTCCGTCAATTTTTCTTGAAAAAGATCATCGATCGAAGCTTCCAACAGTAGATGAGCAAGACGCCAAGCTAAGGGATAGGTTTGATTGACGGAAAAATGATCCATACGCAGCAGCAATTTTTCACCGATAGTTTTGCCTAGTGTTTGTACGAAAGCCAGGTCTTGCATGAGCCCGTGGGCTGCTGCTTGCATCGGAATGCCCAGACATGTTGTTTCACCGATCGCAACCACGGTTTTCGGTACTGTTTCGGCGCCAATCAACGTGAGATCGCCAATGCAATCACCAGGATGGAGAAACTGCAGCAAGGCACGTTTGCCGTTTTCTTGCGTTTGAATGATCTTGGCTTTGCCAGTCAATAGGACGAAAAAGACCGACATCGGCACCGTTTCTTTTTGGATCGCTTCTCGATGATCAAAGGTCCAGAGGGCACTTTGTTGTAAAATCTCCTCAGGAATCGGCAAGGGGCAGCTTTCTTTGATTGGTACCTGCTTTATTGCCAAGGCATAAGCGGTTTTTTTCACTTTTTTCCTCCGAACTAGGAGAAATCTCCTATTTGTTTTTAGTCAGTATAGCACATACTTAGAAAAGCAAAAAAGAAAGTGTGGGAGAAAAAATGAATAAAAAGCAATGGATAGGATCAGGGATTTTTTATGGGTTGAGTGCATTCGGGATCAGCTTGACCATTAAGGCAAGCGTTGGGGTCAGTAGTTTTAATGCCTTGAATGTTACGCTGGCAACGATGTCAGGAATCAAAGTCGGCACCATCACAACAGCCATCAACTTGGGCTTTTTAGCTGCCTGTTGGCTATTGGATCGGCGGCAGACATCCCTCAAACAAAAAGGCAGTGAGTACTTGATTATGTTTTTCGCTTTGCTGGCATTCGGCTATTTGATCAATGGCTTTGTTTACTACTTCTTGGCATCACTGCACTTGACGAATTATTGGAGCCAACTAGCTGCTTTGATCGGTGGGATCTTGATTTCTGGAACGGCGACGGGACAAGTCCTACGGTTGCAGGTCTTGAAATTTCCAATCGAGCACTGGTGTCATTTGCTGGCGCAACGCAGTCTTTGGACATTTAAGCAGTACCGTTATGGCGTTGATGCAGTCTGTATTTCGGGGGCACTCTTGCTAGCGATCAGTTTGGGCTTACCGCTAGCGGTGAGGGAAGGGACGGTCATTAGTTTCTTTTTGCTGTCAGGTGCCATTGCTTGGTCGAAGGAACGTGATTTGACTTTGGGAATACCGACTCGGCAAAAGCGTCAAGGGTAAATCCTTCAACGCCTTTTGATCTTACGCATCAAATTGCACAGTGATCCCAGATTTCGTCAATTGTTCCCATTCACGGATCGTTGGCAAGCGACCTTGGCAAAATAGCTGATCGTCGACATACACGAGTGGCAGACAGCTGCGGCCATAGCTTGCTAATTGCTGCCTGACGGCTTGATTCGTATGAAAAGGGGCAGCATCTTCTGTAAAGAAGTATTCGTCGATCGTTAAAGGTTCGTTATGGAATGTTTGATGAGCCTGGGTCCTTTCTTCATTTATTTTTAACTGGTGAGTCAAGTGTGCTTCCCAAGTATCTTCTTTCTGGTCGGCATAAACAGCGATCGTTGGCATTGCATCAAATCCTTTCATGGCAGCTGATTTGTCAAAAGTATACCTGAATTTCTTGCTACGAGCAAAAAAGAGTATCAAAAAGAAGTGAAACAACAAAAAAAGACGCAAATGCGTCTTTTTTGTTGTTTCTTATTCGTCAGCGGGTAAAAAATCGAAATTGGTCAACTCGTTGTAAGAATACGCTTGGTCGATTTGACCCTTATCTTTCGTCCAATCAATGATTGCGTCGAATTGCTCTTGCGGCACTGCCTGGGCATACGGATAGTCTTCCTGGCTGTCTAAGTAGGTACTCATAGCATCGGGAAATTGATAGTCTGCCAAGATGTCGGCATAGTCTTTTGCTGAATGAGCATTCATGTAATCGATGGCTTCGTTGTAAGCAGTGTAGAATGCTTTTAGGTCTTGCGGGCGATTTTGGATAACTTCGTCCATAAATTGCAGTGTGCCGCCTTTGATGCCAGCATCTTTAGAGCTGCCTAAAACAATCGCCCCTTGGGCAGCCAACATGCTGGCTTGCGGTTCCGTATAAACAGCGCCATCGACTTGGTCATTGAGCAATGCTTCGGAACGGGCAGAAAAAGAAGCGATATCCACGATGTCATAGGTAAAATCATTTTCCTGTGCAAATTGGTCCATGATGTATTCTAAAATGAAATTCGGTACAAGGGTGATTTTTTTATCCGCTAACCCTTTCATCTCAGTGATCCCTGAATTCGGTGAAGCGAGAATCTTGAAGTTTTCCAAAATATCAGAAGTGATCGTCATATCAATGCCGTTTTGCTTAAAGGTCGCTTCTGTCATGACATCGCTGATCGTACCATCCAGCTCGCCTGCCTGCACCGCCACATTGCGGTCATTCGGGGAAGTGAAGGATTTGAGTTCCACAGTCAATCCTTGCTTTTCGAAAAAGCCTTCTTCTTTTGCTAGAATGATCGGAATCGCTGATTCTGCTGGTAACACCCCGATCGTCAATGTTTGATCTGTGACCGCAGCTTCTGTACTGCTAGTGCTGGAATTGCTGGTACTTGCTGTTTCGCCAGTGTTACCGCATGCGGCAGCGCCAACAGCGAATAGTGCTAGGATACTTGCTAAAATCGTTTTTTTCATTGGTTCATTTCCTCGTTTCTAAATCGTTGTTCAAAAGCAGCCATTGGTAGTGAGAACGGGATGACTGCCCGATGGAGTTCCATTGGCTTGGTTTGTGCCGTGTTGATACCTGGTTTGGTGGTAAATGCTAGAACGAAGCCTTCCTTTTCCAAGGTAGCGATCGTCTGCGGATCATAAAAGCCAAAGGGATAGGCAAAAACATCCTTGATGGCCACGTGCTGATTGCAGCTTCGTAAGTCTTGCGCAAAGGCTGCTGGTGTTTCCCACATCGAACGCCCTTGCTGGTCCTTGCGTTCGTGAAAATGATCGGTATGGTTGGCATATTCGAAGACATCGCTCATTTCGGCTAATTCGCCGCTGCTCAATGTCCGCGAAACTTCTGACTCGTAAGGCTGAGGGGCATCAAAAAGCCAGCCAGTCACGACAAAGGCTGTTGCCTTGAAATCAGCTTCTTTCAACAGTGGGTAGGCATATTCTTTCATCGATTGATAGCAGTCGTCAAAGGTCAACAACACGGATTTTTCTGGTAGCGGCTGCTGCCGAAAATAAAAATCTTTGACTTCTGCAAGAGTCAACGTATGGTAATTTTCTGCTTTCAAAAAGTCGATTTGTTGTTTAAAATGAGAAGTGCTATTGAATAAGGGCAGAGGCAAGGCATCTTGGTAACCGTCTGCGACTTTGATCGGGCGAACCTGATCATAAAGTTCTGCTTCGGGACGTATTTCATGAAATACGAGGGTCTGAAACATCATAAACCATCCTTTCTTGTCAATCACGCAAAAAATAGTATAGCACAAAATGTGAAAACCAACACAAATAATTTGAAGAAAGAAGTTTATTCTCTGATGAGTATTCTATTCGATTCCGTTTCCTTTACCTATGGAGATACCGCCATTTTTAAAAACCTTTCGTTTTGTTTTGAGCAAGGCGCGACTTATGTGCTGCTGGGAGAATCGGGGATTGGCAAAAGCACGCTTTTATCCTTGATCAAAGGGTTGCAGCGACCGCAATCGGGCACGATCACTTACCAAGGCTGTTCCCCTGACAACATCGAGGTCGTTTTCCAAGAACTGCATTTGTTTCCTTGGCAAACAGTCTACCAAGCACTGGAAATGCCGCTGATTATCAATCAAACGCCCAGTGAGCGCCGTAAAAAACGGGTCGCCAGCTGTTTGGCTGAGTTGGGATTGACGCAGGTGCAGGACCGCTATCCGCATCAGCTTAGCGGCGGTCAAAAACAGCGGGCTGCCATGGGGCGGGGACTGATCACACAGCCCGATGTTTTATTATTGGATGAGCCGACTGCTTCGCTGGACCAAGAAACCAAAGCAAATGCACAAGCCATGATCGCTGCTCAACAGCAGCGCAGACAAAACAGCTTGATCGTGGTGACCCACGATCCAGAAGAGGCAGTGTTTTTGGGGCAGACGATTTTGCTGCTAAAAGATCAGGGCGTTACGCCGATCAGTAATCCGTTTTACGGCAGCCAGCAGGAACGAGACTCGTTGGCTTTTTATGAAGTCGTCTTGCAGTTGAAAGAACAAATGAGGGAGGCGAGGCAATGAAACCCATCAAATCTTTTGCTTGGGGCTTCTGTTCGTTTGTCGTGGTTTGGTGGGGCGTAAGCTGGGTGACCAACAACCGCTCGTTGCCTAATCCTTTAGAAACCGCTGAACGTTTTTGGGCATTACGAGAAGTCTTACTGATCCACGCAGGTGCCAGTTTGCTGCGGGTATTTGCGGCGTTGAGTGGGGCGTTGCTGGTCGGGGTGCCGTTAGGGATCTTGATTGGGCGATCCCAAAGAGTGGATCGGCTGCTTGGTCCACTGCTTTACTTTTTATATCCGATTCCTAAAGTTGCGTTTTTACCCGTCTTTATGATTTTCTTTGGCTTAGGCAATCTCTCAAAAGTTCTCTTGATTTTTGCGGTGATCGTCATTCAAGTGATCGTCTCGATTCGTGATGCAGTCACAAAGATCCCGCCAGCGTATTTTCAAGTCATGAAAAATTATACCAACCAATGGCACCATGTCTTGCGCTTCGTTATTTTGCCCGCGCTCATGCACGCGCTTTTTGCCAGTGTGCGGGTCAGTATCGGGATCGCGTTGGCTTCCCTCTTTTTTGCCGAAAACTATAACACGACGTATGGTGTCGGCTATCTGATCTTAAGTGCGTGGTCAAAAATGGACTACCCACAAATGCTTTCGGGTATCCTCCTGATTGCTTTGATGGGCTATCTGCTTTTTGCCAGTATCGATTGGTTGGAAAAAGTGGTGTGCCGTTACCGACAATCTTAGAAAAAAATGATCGATTGATAAATGTTTGCGGCAGTTCGTGTATTTTTGAACAAAATGATTTATACTAAGGATATCTTATTGAGAATCATTCTCACTGAAAGGAAGACCTTACTATGAAAGAAATCGATCTGTCAAAAACGCTCTATGAACTTGTGGCACAATATCCTGAAATACAAGAAATCATGAGTCAACTAGGGTTTACGGCGATCAATCAACCAGGGATGCTGCAAACTGCTGGACGTTATATGACGATACCCAAGGGTGCTCAGATCAAGAAGATCCCCTTGGAAATGGTTTGTCTTGCTTTCGAAAAACAAGGGTTTCTTGTGAAAGGAGCGACGAAATGAAAACCAACAGTCAAAGACAAGAACGGATCGTCGAAATACTGAGTTTGCTTCACCAAGGCGGTTCCTTTGAAGAAGCTAAACGCTTGTTTAACGAAGAATTTGATGGTGTGGATGTGACGGAGATCACTGCTGCTGAAAAAGCTTTGATCCAAACGGGGTTGGACCCTTCTGAGATTCAGCGTTTGTGCAATATTCATGCTGCTGTTTTTAAAGGATCGATCAATGAGATCCATCACTCCAATGAAGAATATGGGCAACCAGGCCATCCTGTGCATACCCTGAGATTGGAGAACCAAGTCCTGCAATCCCTGTTGACCGATGAGATCGACAGCCTCTTAGCCAAAATCAAAACCGGTGATTGGACGCCTAAAAAGCGTCTACAAGCTGCCTGCAATGATTTAATGCAGATCGACAAACACTATGCGCGAAAAGAAACGTTGATTTTTTCTTACATGGAGAAGTACGGCATCACTGCGCCGCCAAAAGTGATGTGGGGTGTTGATGATGATATTCGGGTTATGATCAAAGCGCTCAATGAGCTTTTGGCATCCGAAAAAGCTGCCTATAATCCAATCGCTGTCCAATGGGAAGCAGTCAAAAACGAGATCGAAGAGATGATTTTCAAAGAAGAAGAAATCATGGTGCCAATGACGCTGGATGTCTTCAGTCTTAAAGATTGGGAACAAATTGCGGCTGACAGTTTTGACATCGGCTTTGCCTTTATCCCAGAACCGCTTCCTTGGAAACCGAGCCAAGAAGCCCTTGAAAAGGAACTGGCGGCAGAACCCGCACGGCAAGCGGCGATCAAACAAGCCCGAGAAACAACCGCTGGCATCGCAGCCGGTTTAGGATTCAATGACTTTCAAGTCACAGAATCGGAAGATTCGCCGCAAATTGCTGAACAGCCGACCGTTTCATTGCCTACTGGTAATCTGCAATTTGAGCAATTGGTGGCCATTTTTCAAACGTTGCCAGTGGACTTGACCTTTGTAGATAGTGAAGAGCGGGTGCGCTTTTATTCAGAAGGCAAGAGGCGCGTCTTTCCACGAACGAATTCGGTTTTAGGTCGTGAAGTCGTCAACTGCCATCCACCGAAAAGCATGCATCTCGTGCAACAGATTTTGGATGATTTTCGAGCGGGTACCAGGGAGACTGCTGAATTTTGGATCGATATGCGGGGCCGTAAAATCTATATTCGCTACTTTGCATTAAAAAATGAAGCAGGCATCTATTTAGGGTGTCTAGAAGTCACGCAAGACATTACGGAGATCCAAAAAATCGAAGGGCAAAGCCGGTTGCTGGATCAGTGAGCAGTTTGGAGAAAGGCTGATTCGTGTCTATTTGAAACGAAGCAAAAAAAGAAAAATCAATAAAACGCTTGCAACGTTTCTAGAAAAATAGTATAGTAAAGGCAATCAAATGGGTAGTTACTGATAATGCAGGCTATACCTTTTTACGTGTGTATGGATCCTACACATGTATTAAGGTATCGCCTTTTTTCATTTTAAGGAGGTGAGAAGCGTCTTGAAGATCAAAAAAATCTTAAACAACAATGCAGTTTTGGTCGGACAAGATGGCAAAGATTTTATCTGGATCGGTACCGGCCTTGGCTTCAAAATGAAACCAGGACAAACCGCCGATGAATCAAAAATTGAAAAAGTGTTTGTGCTTCATAAGAACAAAGTTTCCGAGCGGTTTTTAAGTTTATTGTCATCCATACCGACAAACTATGTGTCTTTAGCGGATGATATTATCTCACTTGCAAAAGCGGAAATAAAACAGGAGTTAAGCGAGACGCTGTATGTATCACTTACCGATCATCTGTATAACCTGTTCAAACTGCATGAACAAGGAATCACAGTTACGAACCGATTATCATGGGAAATAAAAAAGTTTTATCCGCAGGAATTTGAAGTTGGTAAAAAAGCATTGGAAATGATCGGACAAGAAACAGGGGTCGTCTTTGAGGAAGAGGAAGCAGGAAATATAGCAATGCATTTGATCAATGCACAAGTAACAGATGAGGTTGATCAGCCAAAAGATGTCCAATCGATTGCAAAAAAGATTCGCGATATTATTTCACTTATACGATTTTCAAACAAGATACAAATTGATGAAAACTCTTTGGCATTCGATCGATTTATCACCCATTTGCGCTTTTTTTTTCAACGATTGAAGGCTCGACCAGATGTGGTAAAAGCAAATCCACTATTGGGACACGTGAGCGGACAGTATGCAGACGCTTATAAGACGATGCTTTTGATTGAAAAGTATTTAGGTGTTCCCTTGAACGATGATGAAAAGCTGTATTTAACGTTACACATTCAAAAGTTAATAGAGAACGAATAAAGGTTGTTACTGATAATGCAGGCAAGACTGATAATTATTCCATCAAGGAATAGTTATTTGTCTTGCTTTTTATTTTTACATTGAAAGGATGAGAACGATGGCATATCAAGAATTGGTCGATGAAATTTTAAAAGGAGTCGGCGGAAAAGAAAATATCAATGGGGTGACCCACTGCATCACAAGGCTACGTTTTGATTTGAAACATGAGGAGCAAGCAGACACCGAAACACTGAAAAAGACGAAAGGGATCGTGACAGTCGTTCAAAGCGGCGGTCAATACCAAGTCGTGATCGGCAATCATGTGCCAGAGGTGTACCAAGAATTTGTTCAACATGCAGGATTGGCAGGAAATGATGCGGCACCTTCGGGAGAAAAGAAAGGACCGCTGGATGCTTTTATCGATGTGATCTCCAGTATCTTTACACCTGTATTGGGTCTTCTAGCTGCCACAGGGATGATCAAAGGATTAAATGCGCTATTTGTTTCTTTGGGATGGATTGAGAATACGTCAGGAACCTATGCGATTTTGCAAGCAGCAGGCGATTGTTTCTTCTACTTCTTTCCAATCTTTTTAGGATATACCGCAGCGAAAAAATTTGGTTTAAAGCAATTTGTCGGTATGGCGATCGGTGCTGCCCTTGTTTATCCAGCCTTGTCTGGCTTGACGGCAAATGCCGAACCGTTGTATTCCTTGTTTGCAGGAACCGTTTTTGAATCGCCTGTTTATGTCACTTTTTTAGGAATACCAGTCATTTTAATGAGTTATAGTTCCAGCGTTATTCCAATCGTCATTGCTACCTATTTTGGTGCCAAATTAGAAAAAGGCATTACAAAAATCATTCCTAGTATTGTACGGAGTTTCTTAGTTCCTTTTCTAACCGTCTTGATCATGGTTCCGCTGACTTTCATTGTCATTGGTCCGATCGCGACGTGGATCGGCAATTTGTTGGGTGCGGCTGTGTTGGCGATCTATAACTTCAGCCCAATTATTGCAGGGATTGCAGTTGGTGCTGTTTGGCAAGTGTTGGTCATGTTTGGTCTTCACTGGGGAATCATTCCGATCGCAATCAACAATATTGGTGTTCTTGGTTACGACCCAGTGATGGTCTTAGGACAAGCGACTCCTTTTGCGACCGCAGGAGCTGTGCTGGCAGTTATTATTAAGTCTAGAAATAATTCTATTCGGGCAATCGGGATTCCCGCATTTATTTCCAGTCTGTTTGGGGTATCAGAGCCATCCTTGTACGGTATCACTTTGCCTAGAAAAAAACCATTTATTGCGACCTTGATTTCAGCCTCGATCGGCGGATTGATCATGGGTGCAATGGGAACAAAATCCTTTATTATAGGTGGGATGGGTATCTTCAGTTTACCCAACTACATTGATCCGACAGAAGGCATCGGAAGCGGCTTTTATGGGTATGTATTAGCAATCACTGTAGCATTCGTCTTATCATTTATTTTAACGATTACTTTCCTGTATGATCCGCAAGAGGATCGGCAAGAAGCGATAACTAGTGATAATGAAGCCTCACCTTTGATCCCATCAGAAAGAGAAGCGAAAGAAATCACTTTTTCGTTACCATTAACAGGCATCGTTTTGCCTTTGTCGGCAGTAGAAGATCAAGCATTTGCAAATGGACTATTAGGAAAAGGCTTAGCAGTTTCACCAGATGAAGGACTGGTTCGAGCTCCTTTTGACGGAGTAGTTGAAACACTGTTTCCAACGAAGCATGCGATTGGCTTGAAGTCGGACGATGGCGTGGAAGTGTTGATTCACATCGGCATGGATACAGTGAACTTAGATGGTCGTTTTTTCGAAACAAAAGTCAAGCAAGGGGATCAGGTCAAGCAAGGAGAGGTATTGCTTACATTTGATAAAGAAGAAATTGAAGAGGCAGGATACTCGTTAGTGACGCCGATCGTCGTTACGAATACTTCCGCATACTTAGATGTGATCGCTGATGATAATCGAGGGGCGATAACGATCGTCAAGTAGTCGCAATGACCAAGAAAAGGAAAGAAAAGAAAGAAGGAAAGAATGCTATGCGAGCAATTATGCTGATGTTTGATACTCTGGCTAGAGATTTTTTATCAAACTACGGAAACGATTGGATCAACACACCAAACTTTGAACGGCTAAGAGAAAAAACGGTTACGTTTGACAACTTTTATGGTGGCAGCATGCCTTGTATGCCAGCGAGAAGAGAACTTCATACAGGTCGTTACAATTTTATGCATCGTTCGTGGGGTCAATTAGAACCGTTTGATTCGTCAATTTTTGATACGCTGCAGCAAAATGGTGTCTATTGTCATTTGGTAACCGACCATTCCCATTACTTTGAAGATGGCGGTGCCACTTATCATAACCGTTATTCCACATGGGAAGGATTTAGAGGACAAGAAGGTGACCGATGGGTTCCAAGAAAACAGGCAGAGAATCATCCACCGCTGAATCCGTTAAATAAGAGTGGTATTTCTGTGGAACAGCATTTTGCGAATCGAACACGGCAAGCAGTAGAAGAAGACCTGTCCACGGTTCAAACGATCCAAGCCGGCTTGGATTTTTTGGAACAGTACAAAAATGAAGATCAATGGTTTTTGCAAGTCGAATGTTTTGATCCCCATGAACCATTTTATGTGCCAGAAACCTATCGCAAATTGTACCAGGAGACACCAAATGAATCACCTTACTTTTGGCCAAAATATGGTCGTGTAATAGAAGACGTTGGCGAGCAGGATTTGATTGAGCTGCAAAAAGAATACGCAGCGTTGATCAGTATGTGTGACCATCACTTAGGACGAGTGTTGGACTTTATAGAAAAAAATAATATGTGGGAGGATACCTTGATCATTGTGAATACCGACCATGGCTTTTTGTTAGGGGAACATGACTGGTTAGGAAAAAACGTCGCACCGATGTATGAAGAAATCATCCATCTGCCCTTTTTCATCAGTTACCCACAGGCTGAATCGGGAACCCATACCCAAGTATTGAGTCAAACTATCGACATTCCAGCAACTTTATTGGATTATTTTGAAATTGAGAACACCTTAGATATGGATGGCAAATCTTTGCTGCCTGTGTTGAAAAAACAGCATTCCCAACCGCTTCATAAAGAAATTGTTTTTGGTACAAACGGCGGTCATGTCAATATCTACGATGGTCGTTATGTGTATATGCGTGCATCGGTTCACCCTTCGAATGGACCAATCACCATGCAGACGCTTAGTTATGCTTCATTGCGTGGTTTTTTGAATAAAGAGGTCTTAGACAGCATGGTCTTGAAAGAGGGCAATCGATTTACAAATCATTTTCCTTACACAGAAGTCGAAGTTTCCACCTATATCGATTCTTATTCAGTAGGCCACTTGCTCTTTGATTTAAAGAATGATCCAAAGCAGTTAACACCGCTTCATGACCCACTGATTGAACAAGAAATGATTCAGAAATTGATTAAAGTAATGGATCAGATTGAAGCCCCTGAAAGCGAGTATCAGCGCTTAGGTTTAAGCAATAGTCAGAGGCAGACAATTGCACAAAAGAAATAAAAAAGCGAGGAACAACAAATGAAACACATCTCCGTATTGATCAAGCCAGCATCCTCTCTTTGCAATCTGCGCTGCACCTATTGCTTTTATGCTAACGTCAGTTCCTTGCGCGAAGTGCGTTCCTTTGGCAAAATGAAAGAGGATGTAATGGAAAAGATGATTGCAAACATTTATGCAGACTTAGAAGCTGGCGATCATTTGACGTTGGCATTTCAAGGCGGAGAGCCGACGATGGCGGGGCTGAGTTATTTTAGAAAACTAACGGCTTATGTTGCGGCGCAAAAAAAGCAAGTGACAGTACACTATGCGATCCAGACCAACGGCATGGTGATCAATGACAAGTGGTGTCGTTTTTTGAAAGAGCAGCGCTTTTTAGTCGGGCTGTCGATCGATGGGCATCCGCTTGCGCACGATCGGCATCGATTAGACGCCAAAGGGCGGGGGACCTTTGCTAGGGTTTTACAGACCAAGCGGTTATTGGATGCCTATCAGATCGAGTACAATGTCTTGTGCGTGTTGACAAATCCGTTAGCAAAGGAAGCCCAGCGTGTGTTTGACTTTCTCAAAGAAGAGCAGATTGCATTTGTGCAATTCATTCCTTGTTTGGCTGATTTGGATGCCACATCAACCAACGACTATGCTTTGACACCAAGAAGCTTTGCTGGCTTTTATCAGCAGCTGTTGGCGTTTTGGCTGCAGGAATTGAAGCAAGGGCGCTACCTAAGTATCAAGCTGTTCGATGACTTATTGAATCTATTGGTGCGGCAGCAAGTAACTGCCTGCGGAATTCTAGGCAATTGCCAAGTGCAGTATGTGATCGAAGCCGACGGCAGTGTCTATCCTTGTGACTTCTATGTATTAGATGAGTATCGCATGGGCTATATCCAAGAGCAAACGTTGCGGGAATTGTTTTCTCAAGACTGTTCGCAGCAGTTTTTGTGCCAGAAAAAAGACATGCCTTCGAAGTGTACGCAATGTCCTTTCCAAAAAATGTGCCGAGGAGGCTGTAAGCGAATGAAAGATGCAATGTACGTGGATAGTGAGGGTTTTTGCGGCTATCAGGAGCTGTTAAAAGACTTTACACCTAGAATCAATGAGATACTGGGACTTTTGCAAGGGGTGAGACAATGATCGGACTGATTTATTTTCTCGTGATCGTCTTAGCAAATGCCGTAGGGGCAGTTTCGGGCATGGGGGGCGGCGTGCTGATCAAACCGATTTTCGATTTTATCGGCGCCCATTCTGTTGCTGCGATCTCTTTTTACTCGGCGACAGCGGTCTTCACGATGTCCATCGTTTCGACAGCTAGACAATTAGCCAGTGGACGGAAAATCAATTGGTCGATTGCCTTGTGGGTTTCTGGCGGCGCTGTGTTAGGCGGTGTTTTAGGCAATGTTGCCTTTGAACAGCTATTGCTGGTCTTTCGAGACGACAAGATGGTTCAGCTGATCCAAATCCTTGTGACCGTGCTAACACTATTGTTTGCTTTTTTGTATACAAAATATAACTGGCGTGGGTTTGCGCTGGAAAAAGTCGGCTGGTATGCAGCTTGTGGCTTGATTCTCGGCTTTCTAGCCAGTTTGCTGGGGATCGGCGGCGGACCCATCAATGTTTCTTTATTGATGCTGCTGTTTGCCATGCCGATCAAAGAGGCGACGATTTATTCAATTTGTACGATTTTTTTCTCACAGCTGGCAAAAATTTTGACGATCGCTTTTACGACAGGTTTTGGTGCGTATGATCTGCAAATTTTGTGGTTTGTTATTCCAGCCGCGATCGTGGGAGGACTGTTAGGCGCCAAGGCCAGCAACGTCCTGTCACCGCAGCGAGTGACACTGGTATTTCAAACTGTGATCGTGCTGGTGTTACTGATCAATCTGTACAATGGCTATCAATTATTGTAAAAAGGAGGCAAACAGATGCCCACGATTCCAGCAGGAACTTATCGAATCGGCACGAATACGATGGACGGCTTTGCCGAGGATCTTGAGGGACCGCAAATCAGCCTCGACAGCCCAGCATTTGCCATTGATGCCACGACGGTGACGAACCAAGCTTTCCAAGTTTTTGTGGAAGCAACAGGATATGTCACAGAAGCCGAGCGATTTGGCTGGTCGTTCGTTTTTCACTATTTTTTAAGTGAGCAAACGAAACACCGCAGTCAAAAGGTACCAAATATGGCTTGGTGGTACGCGGTTAGCGGCGCAGATTGGCGTCATCCTGAAGGACCTGATTCAACGATTGCCCAGCGGATGGATCACCCAGTGGTTCAGGTGTCTCGCAACGATGCGATCGCCTATTGCCAATGGGCAAAAAAACGCCTCCCGACAGAAGCAGAGTGGGAGATCGCTGCAAAAGGCGGGACAAGTTTTGAAAAATATCCTTGGGGAAGGGAATTTTTGGCAGAAAATACCTATCATTGCAATATTTGGCAAGGAGAGTTTCCAAAAAGCAACACGCGAGCAGACGGCTTTGCCAATACAGCGCCAGCGAAATGGTATGAGCCCAACGGCTTTGGTCTCTATCAAGTGATCGGCAACGTCTGGGAATGGTGCGTCAATCCTGCCCGCATCCCGCTGACACAGTTTCAACAACAGACGGGACAAACCTTTTGGGCAAGGAATCAAACACAAGATGATCAACTGTATGCGACTCGCGGCGGTTCGTTTTTGTGCCACGAATCCTATTGCAAACGATACCGAATTGCCGCTAGAAATGGTAATTCTGGGATGTCGGCAGCCAATAATCTAGGGTTTCGGTGTGTCAAAGACTTGGATCAGTAAACCGATAAAAGCAAAAGCGGCACCTATTCACGTGGATAGGTGCCGCTTGTTTTATTGCCATTCGGATTGATAATTTCCTTTGAGATCATAAACATAATTGATCTCGGTGCGATTACGAATCCCATTTAAACCAACGGTCCAAGTCCATTCGCCTTGGAAGCCGTTTAAAATGACGATGCTGACGCCAGGAACATAGTGATCCAGCTGAGCTGCTCGTGCCTCAGAATCCTTGATGATCTTGGGAATGACGCCCCAATCGATGGCATCAAAGGCAATGGTATCTTCCATCGAAAGCTCGATCGTATCGTCGTCTTTTTTCCATTTAGTCAACAGATTTTCTGGGTAATACCAATACTCGTCTTGCAGGCCTGTGTTTGGATTGATCACTCGCGCAACTGCATAAATGCCGCTTTTCAGCGGGACATTGCGGATGTGAAAACTATAGCTTACCAGTTGCAGCTCTTTGTCCTTGAATGAGGATTGATTCGGCAGCGCAGCCATAATTTCTTTGGCACTGGCTTCTTCTCGAAAGAGTTGGCGGTCTACAGGTAAAAAGGTGGAAACTACGCCAATACAAAAGAGAATCACTGGCAGCAAGAGCAATGAGAATAACCAATAGAATGGCGATTTTTTCCGTTTCTTGATGCCGATGACCAAACCAATCAAAAAGACCAGCAGGATCCCTGCGACCCAAAAGTAGGGGAACAAACGAATGATCTGATGCCTGGTTTCAACGACTTGGTATTCATTCAGACCAAACCAATTTTCCGCGATGGTGAGGTTATTTAAAACAATGATTCCGCCAATAATACTTAGAATAAATAAGAAAATCAATAGCAAAAGTATCCGGCCGAGTATCCGACGTATCAGCGAGGGTCTAGTAGGTGGGGTCATGAGTCACGTCCTTTTTGTTTTTTCGAAAATAGTAGGTTAAATACAAGAGTAGTACAACTGGTGTTTTTTTTCAATGATTGTAGACAAAAAAACTGCATCCACAGATGCGACCTCAAAAAGTTAGACCAAAAATCTAACTTTTTAGGGTCAGGACACCGCAGATGCAGGTTTTATTTTCAATTAGTCGAGTGTTTGTTGGCGGGCGATAGCTGGAAAGAATTTCAGGCTATACAATGCGCTGATCCCAACTAGAATATAAATGACGCGGGCAATGATCGACGTGCTGCCGCCGGTGATCGCTGCGACAAGGTCAAACTCGAAGGCGCCGACCAGCAGCCAATTGATACCGCCGATGATCAATAAGGTCAGTGCGATCCCATCAAATGTTTTTAACATAGGAAACTCCTCTCTAGTTGTCGTCCCATCAACGTTCATCGTCGGTGATGGTGACATCTTTTTCTTTCTCGCCTTGTTGATTGCGCTCATTATAGATATAGACATGGCGAACGATTTTAATCAGCGGGCGAATGGTCAAAAAGACTCCGCCGATCAAATAAGCAATCGTTCCGTAAATCGCAGGCAAGCTAGTTAATGAAACGATACTTCCGAAAATATAAAACAAGCCCGTCAAAATATCATTCGTAAGTGAGATCAACATGTAGCGATTTTGAAAGTAGATGCGAAAGCGGCTTGCCTTGATGATCACATCTTCTTCTTTTCCCGGATCGAATTGATGTTCACTCCGTTTGATTTTTGGCATAGGTGCCATCACTGCTCCTTTATTTGTGCTAAGGTTTCAAGACAACTTTGATATTCTTGTCTTCTTTTTTGTCAAAAATCTCATACGCTTTGGCAGCATCTGCTAGAGGCATCGTGTGGGTGATGATCTGTGACGGATCAAAGAGTCCGTCCGCAATCATGTCATAAATTTTTGGCATCAAATGGATCACAGGTGCTTGCCCGTGTTTGACATCAATGTTGCGCATAAAGAATTCTTGCAATGGATAAGAAGAAGCAGGTGTCATGTAAACGCCAGTGATTTGGACGGTACCAAATTTTTTGACTGCTTTGGCGGCCATCTGGATCGGTGAGATCGTGCCACTTTGCAAGCTGACTAGGTTTTTGGCTTTTTCTTTGACGGGTTCTAAACCATCCATCCCAACACAGTCGATGATTACATCAGCGCCACCTTTGGTCAGCTCATACAGTTCATCAGCACTAGTAGCCAAATCATCCAATTGGAATGTTTCGACTTGATTGTAGCTGCTGGCTTTTTCTAAGCGATGAGCAACAGGGTCCACGGCAATCACCCGCTTAGCGCCTGCCATCACGGCAAATTTTTGGGCAAACAACCCAACTGGGCCTGAGCCTAAGACGATCACGGTATCATCCTTTTTGACGCCCGCATTTTGGACGCTCCAATACGCTGTAGGTAAGATGTCAGATAAAAACAATACTTTTTCATCAGGGATCGTTGATTCAGGTACGATAAACGAGGTGAAATCTGCGAAAGGAACGCGCAAGAATTCGGCTTGACCGCCCCAGTGGTTGCCGTTCATTTTTCCAAAACCGAATAAGCCGCCATACAATGTATCTTCTGAAGAATTGTCGCATTGACTTTCCATTTCATTTTGACAAAAGTGGCAATGGCCACAACCGATATTGAAAGGGATGACGACGCGGTCGCCTTTTTTTAGTTTCTGTACTTGACTGCCAACTTCTTCGACAATACCCATTGGTTCGTGACCAACAACATAGCCTTCTTCCAAGACCGAGCCGCCATGGTGGTAAAGGTGGAGATCAGAGCCGCAGATTGCGGTTGCGGTGATTCGGATGATCGCATCCGTCGGTTCTAAAATCGTTGGATCTTCTACACGGCGAACGTCCATTTTTTGATTTCCTTGCCAGGTTACTGCTTGCATCATTTTTCCTCCTTGTTTGTTCAGATAAGTTCGGACAATCACTAATTTTTTCAACAACACGTTTTTACTTTTTAGTAACAGTTAATTTAATTCTGCAAGGATTTTAAGGATTTGACAACGAAAACGCTCAAAACGGTTGATTTGTTTTTTCTTCATCAATGGTTTAAAAAAAGAAAAACAGATGATTTGCTAAAAAAGTGAAAGCGTGACACTATTAAAGTGAAGCATGCATGCGTTACGAGTATCTAACGAAACCTGCATCAACTAGTGACAAGAAATGAGGAGGGATGATCATGGATCTAACGATTCGAGGAAAAGCTTCCTGCACCAATTGCAATGAAAACTTTGATGGGAAGCTGGTCGTTCATTTACAAGAAGACAGCGAGGGGCAATTAACCATGGTACCACCGTTGGAAACGAATGAATTGGCAGAAGATGAAATCGCTATTCATTATGCTTACGGGGAAGTGAAGGAAGCCATCGAAGGAACCTTCATATGTCCAAACTGTCAGACTGAAAATGAGGTTCGGATTGAAATTCCGACTGAGCTATTAGATGGCTCAATGAATTAAATGAATAATCAAATTGAAAAAGCTCTCTGTTCCTTGAACAGGGAGCTTTCGTTACCTATTGGCCATTGGTTTGTTTTGTGCCATCAATGATTTCGACATTGAAGTCTCGTAAGATGTCGAGTCCTTGCGACTCGTGGTTTTTACCAGCGACTAATGTTTTATTGATAGTGAAATCAGCGTCAGGAAAGGCGCTTTGGATCTCGATCGTATTGGAAAGGACACAGATGTTGGTTTCAACACCGGTGATTTCGATTTTCTTTTCTTCTTCAGGTTCAAATAGATTTTTCTTAATGTCGATCAAGACTTCAGGTGGAATACTGTAATAGTATTTTTTGACGACTTTTTCATTTTCGAGAGGCTTAAGTTCTGGGATCAGCTGCAGGGCATCGGCTTCTTCATCAGGCGTTCCTTTGACTTCGATTGGAATGTCGCGGGTGTGTAAAATGTACTCCCCATTTGCCCTCGCTTGTTCTAGGCGCTTGGCGATTCGTTTGACGAGAGCGGCGCCATCTGGCACATACGCTTCGTTCTCTTCATCGAGAATTTGGTTTTGCATATCGACAATGACTAGCATGTGGTTACTCCCTTTCTATAAACATCGTTTTTTAAATGGTCTGACATGAGGATGAAAAATAGGTGCTATTTCTATGATGCCCCACTTTTTTTATATTTTCAAAGAAAACGCTCTTCTTGTCGATAAACAGTAAAAACGTTATTTTTTTATTCGAATCACGATGCTTTTTATTTGCTGAAAAGAAGAAGTAGTGATAGCTTTTAAATAGTACATTAAAAATAAATGAAAGTAGGTTAGGTTAAATGAGAAAGTTATTTTATATGGGGACTTTGCTTTTTTCAGTTGGTGTACTGGCGGCAGGATGCGGCAACAGTGAAACCGCTGATTCCTCGGGGAATGAGTCAGCAGATGGCAAAACGACGTTGGACTTTTGGTCCTTCTGGGGGTCTGGTGCAAGACAAGAAGTAATTGAAGAAATTATTGATGATTTTAATGCGTCACAAGATAAAATCGAGGTCAAATACAGCTACCAGCCTTGGGGCGATATTTGGACAAAATCACTGTCGTCGATCACTGCTGGCAATCCGCCTGATGTTATTGTACAAGATATCAATTCTGTTGCTCAGCGGGCAGAAGCGCAGCAAGCAACGAATTTAAGCGAGTATATCGAAGAGGGCTTTTCTGATGAATTTTATCCGCAATTATGGGATACGGTGGAGTACGAAGGGGATGCCTATGCCGTTCCATTCAATACAGATACGCAAGTGATTTTCTACAATAAGACACTCTTTAAAGAGGCTGGTATCAGTGAAGAGCAACTGCCACAAACGTGGGAGGAGTTAGAAACAGTTGCTCGTAAATTAGATGTCAAAAACGGTGATGATTTTGAGCGAATCGGCTTTTACCCGGCTTTTACCCATTGTGGAATTTAGGCGCTGACGTGTGGGCGTTGAATGCCGACGATGGCGTCAGCTGGTTTGACAAGGATGAGAACGTCAAAATCGATACAGACAACAAAGTGGAAGCGTTGGAATGGATCTTAGACTGGCAAGAGTATTATGGTCAAGATACCATCAATCGCTTAGAAGCTGAATTTGGTTCAGGGGTTGCCGATCCATTCATTTCTGGATTAGTGGCGATGCGTGCGCAAAACATCAACTACTACTCAAGTTTGGCGGAAAATGCACCAGATGACTTTGAATTTGGGGTCATTCAAATTCCTGAAAAAGAAAGCGGCTCTGGTCACTGGTCATGGGGCGGCGGGTTCGTCCTAGAAGTGCCATACGGTGCCAAAGATCCTGAAGCGTCCTATGAGTTTATCAAATACTTGTCGACACCAGAAGTTCAAGAGAAATTTGGTGAGAAGAGCTTTGATATCATGGCGAATCGGACAGCC
The DNA here is from genome assembly GCF_002140755.1 of Enterococcus sp. 5B3_DIV0040. Lineage (NCBI taxonomy): Bacteria > Bacillati > Bacillota > Bacilli > Lactobacillales > Enterococcaceae > Enterococcus > Enterococcus sp. 5B3_DIV0040. The sequence continues at coordinate 2,235,232 of NZ_NGLC01000001.1, read as the reverse complement.
AACGAAAACTTGGTCAACAACGACAATCTAGATGAAAACGGCCAAATGATCTACCAAATGGCGGATGAAAACTTTGCCAATACGGTGATCACGCCTGTGCCGTTGACAGCGCCTGACTTCAGCAGTCTTGTCAATGAACAGATCGACCAAATCATGCTCGGCAGCAAAACACCGGCTGAAGGGTTGGCAGATGCGCAAAAAGCGGTGGAAGATCTTGTTGAGCAAAACAAATAAACTTCAAAACGAGCGTTTTTAAAAAAGAAGGAAAGTCCAGTCGGTTAGCGGACTGGGCTTTGCTTTCTGCTTTGCGAAGCGGACATGTTTTCTTGAACAAACAATGAGTAAAAATAGAATGGAGTGGAAGGAATGCCAAAGAAGCGTTCAAAAAGTAAACGGCAAGAAGCTCTTTGGGGCTACTTCTTCGTAGCACCATTTTTGCTTGGGTTCGTGGTGTTTATGTTAGGGCCCATGCTGTTTTCCTTCGTAGGAAGCTTTACCGATTACAATCTGACGTCGAAAATGAATTTTATCGGCTTTAAGAACTTTACCCGCATGTTTACGCAAGATACCCTGTTTTGGAAATCTCTCTATAACACGGCGTATTTTGTACTCTTCAATGTTCCCTTAACCACGTTGTTCAGTGTCTTCCTAGCCACTTTATTGAATCAAAAAATCCGCGGAATCAGTTTTTTCCGAACCACCTTTTACTTACCAGCGATCCTTTCAGGGGTTGCCGTCTACGTCTTATGGATGCAATTATTATCTCCTTCCGCAGGATTGATCAATACCTTCTTGAGCTGGTTCAATATCAAAGGTCCAGCATGGCTGTTTGATCCCGAATGGACGAAACCAGCGTTGATTTTGATGAAGATTTGGAGTTCGGGGGGCGCGATGCTCTTGTATCTAGCTACCTTGCAAAATATTTCACCGACGCTGTATGAATCGGCTGAGATCGATGGGGCGGGAGTTTGGGCGAAATTCAAAAATATTACGATCCCTTTGATCACGCCAATCATCTTCTATGATGTGATTACTTCAACGATCGGTTCTTTTCAAATTTTCCAAGAAGCATACGTGATGACCAAAAATGGTACCGGCGGTCCTGCAAATTCGCTGCTCTTCTATAATTTGCATATGTGGAACAAAGCCTTCGTCGCCTTTGATATGGGCTATGCGATGGCCATGTCGATGATCTTGTTCTTGATCGTCTTAGTCTTGACCTTTATCAATCTCAAGCTGGCACCACGCTGGGTTCACTATACCGGAGGTGGCAGCTAATGGAAATGACGACAAAAACACGAAGCAAATCAAGCCAACAGCGAGTCAAAAAAATCATCAGCTATGTGGTGATGTCGATCATCGGGATCGTGCTGCTGATTCCGTTGCTGTGGATGGTCTTTACGTCATTGAAACCGATGGAGGAGATCGTGCGCTACCCGCCGACCTTTTTCCCAGAAGAAATCAATCTTGGCAATTATTTGGAGACTATCAACGCCTTTCCATTTTGGCAGTATGCAAAAAATACGTTATTCATTACCGTCTTAGTGGTCTTCGGGAATGTCTTATCAAATTCCTTCATTGCTTATGGGTTTGCAAAATTGGCCTTTCCAGGAAAAAATCTGATCTTTGCCCTCGTCTTGTCTACGATGATGATTCCTGGCTTTGTGACGATGATCCCGCAATATGTTTTGTTTTCCAAAATCGGCTGGGTCGGCACCTATCTGCCGCTGATCGTTCCAGCGTTTTTCGGCAACGCCTTTAACATTTTCTTGATGCGGCAGTTTTACTTGTCCGTCAACAATGAATTGATCGAAGCCGCTAAGATCGATGGCGCCAATCATCTTTATATTTGGAGCCATCTAATGATCCCATTGACGAAACCCGCGCTGATCACGATTGCCATCAACTCCTTCAATGGGGCGTGGAATGATTTCTTAGGACCATTACTGTATATTCAAAACCAAGAAAAGTACACGCTGCAGATTGGCCTGCAAGTTTTCCAAAACCAATCAACGACCCAGTGGAACTACTTGATGGCAGGAGCAACGCTTGTGCTATTGCCGACGATCTTGCTGTTCTTCCTCGCTCAACGTTACTTTATTGAGGGAATGGATCTGACGGGAGGTTCCAAAGGATGAGAACAAAAGTTACCCCGCAACGCTTAAACCAAGCGCTATTGACTGGCATCAACTGGCTTCCGCATTTACTGGTTTTACAAGGCATGTTGCTGTTGTATTCCTTGCCTTTGATCACGAGTACCACCGCTAGTCGAGCATTGATCGAAACGTTGACGGAACTGCGTAACGATGGCTTGGAGGCAAGCAGCAAAGCTCGTTTTCAGCAGGCATTTCATCAGCAGTGGACAACAAGAAAAGGGCAAGACCGTTTGCTCAGTCTATTCTTCCTGCTGCTTTTGGCGGACAGCTTTATCTTTAGCCGTTTGCAGCACCCGCTGTTTCAGATTGCTAGTTACGCGTTAGCGTTCACCTTTGGCTTGTTTTGCTTGGTCTTACTTTATCAAACGAGGCTGCTTCACACCTATCCGCAGCAGCCCAGCTCATTGTTTTATAGTTATTATCAGTTTGCTCGTTCACCCAAACGAGTATTGGCACATCTTTTAGCAACGGTGACGCTTGTCTTGACCTTTTTGCTGTTTGGTCCAGTCTACTTATTGGTCTTAGGAATCAGCACCTTGTATTTGGTCAATGTCTTGCTCTGTGACCAAGCGCTCAAATAGAAAACAAACGGGTATCCCGAAACTTCCTTAGTGAAAAGCTAAGGAGTTTCGGTTTTTTTGTGAAAAGAAGGTTGACAGGGTCAAAAATTATGCCTATGCTGAATGTAAATTTAGTAAACAGTAAACAGATGAGGTGCAGCTATGGCAAGTATGAGAGATATCGCGAAATTAGCCGGGGTGTCGGTAGCAAGTGTTTCTAGAATCCTTAACAATGATGAAACCTTCAGTATCAATGAACACACGCGTCAGCGAGTCATTGAGATCGCCAACCAAATGAATTATTCAAAAGAAAAAAATCAACCCCATTCCCGTGAAGTCGGCGACCAAAACACGATTGCCATCATTACCCGCCACGATCGAGAGTCGGAAAGAAACGATCCGTATTTTATGATGATCCGCAATGGGATCGAAAAAGAAGCGGCGAAGTGGCGCTTAAAAACGATTCGGGCCTTTTCCATGCGGGAGCCTCAAAAAGATTTGGCACAATTGGCGAAGTATGGCGCAGTCATTATTATTGGAGAGATGACTAGCGATGCTTTGGCAGAGATCAGTCAGCAAAATGCCAATATTATCCTGGTGGATAATTATAGTGAAGCACCCGGCTACGATTGCATCCAAACCGATTTTGCCCAAAAGACCCACCAGATCCTCACGATGTTAAAAGAGAAGGGCCATGAGAATATCGCCTTTGTGGGTGGTGTTGCCAGCCGAGTGACGATTTCTGGCGAAGTCGTTTACGATGAACATGAGATTCGAGCAGAAAACTACCGCCAATGGATGCTGCTCAATAAATTGGAAAAGTTCACAACCGTGCTGCAGGGGAAATGGTCACCAGAGACTGGGTTGCATTTTGGTCAACAGATCGCGCAAATGAATCCTCGCCCCACAGCGATCGTCGTTGCCAGCGATCCTATGGCTGTCGGGGTTTACAAGGCACTCGCTGAAGCGGGGCTATCGATTCCTAAAGATGTGTCGGTCGTTAGTTTTGATGATATCGAAATGGCGCAATTTATGACGCCCGCATTGTCCTCCGTTAAGATGAAAGCCGAAGAGATGGGGCAGATGAGTGTCGAATTAGCGAAAAATAAAATCCTTGGGGTGCGGACGATGCCGGTTCGCGTCGTTTGTGGCAGTGAATTGATCATTAGAGAATCGATTGCCAAAAAAGATCAGTGACGTCTGATCTTTTTTTATTTTAGGGGTTGTGTAAACATTAACTAAACAACTATACTGATTGTAGTAAACGTTTACAGTTAAAAATAAAGGAGAAAACGAAATGAAGTTTATTGATAAATTAGCCGAAAAGATGGTGCCTTTTGCTCAGATCATTGCCAACAACAAATACTTGTTAAGTCTTCGTGATGGGTTTATGGTCGCTTTTCCTGCAACAATGTTTGCGTCAATTATGATTATTATTCAAAATCTGCCTGCTACTTTCGGACTCTCGGAAAAACTTCCAGAGGGATTCATCACGTTTCTAAACGACTTTTTTGGTCCTATCGGAAATGCGACCATGAGTATCACCGCTATTTTCGTTGTTTTTGGGATCGGCTATCAATTGGCTGGCAAGTATGGACAAGCCAAATTATTTGCGGGTGCCATCTCACTGTCTTCGTTTTTGATGCTGCTGCCTTTTGGCTCATCCGAAGAGTTAGGTACAGTGATCCCCTTGTCGAAATTAGGGGCTGAGGGAATGTTTGTCGGAATCATCACGGCCATTATCGCTACGCAGATCTATTGCAAAATCAGTGCGGCTGGGCTGACGATCAAAATGCCAGATTCGGTTCCGCCAATGATCGCAGAATCATTTGTCGCCATCATTCCTGGTGCGGCACCGTTGTTCCTTTTCAATTTGATTCGCTACTTGTTCACCTTTACTTCATGGGGCAATGCCGTTGATTTCGTTTATGAGATTTTGCAAAAACCATTAATGGGCTTAGGCGGTACGTTGCCAGCAGTACTGATCGCCGTCTTGTTCACCCAATTCTTCTGGTGGTTTGGGATTCACGGAACACTAGTGGTCAATGCGGTGATCGATCCAATCATGAATGCGTTAGCGATCGAAAACTATGAAGCCTACAAAGCAGGGGCTGAACAACTGCCCCATATCATTAACACTACGTTTATGGGCGTGTTCGTCAATCAAGGAATGCAGCTGGGGATCTCGATTACAATGGCCTTCTTTATCGCTCGTTCGATTCGGATGAAAAAATTAATGAAGACGGTGATCGCTCCATCTGTTTTCAACGTATCTGAACCGATGACCTTTGGTTTGCCGATCGTCTTGAATCCGATCGCTTTTGTCCCATGGATCTTAGCGCCATTAGCCAGTACGACGATCTCTTACTTTGCGATCGCCGCAGGCTTAGTGCCACGACCAATTGGAGCAACGGTGGTTTGGACGACCCCTGTTTTCTTATCTGGTTGGTTAGGCACGGGTTCTGTTGCCGGCGCAATCTTACAGTTAGTGACGGTTGCCGTAATGACCTTGATTTGGGTGCCATTCTTGATCGTAATGGATCGCGGGTACTTGAAAGAAGAAAAAGCAGAAGCGGCATCAAATGAACAAGCGGCATCTGAAACGATCAATCAAAGGGTAGAAGAAAGATAAGCCCAGAAACGGAAAGGAATGCAATACGCGCACCCTTTAGAAAGGAATTTGTGATGAGAACCGATACATTGTCTTGCAGTTATCAAATGAATACGATACCTACGGACTTTTCCCGTGTGTTATTGGCGGAACAAGAGAAATTTTTTCTAGCCAAACAAGCCCAAGAACCGTTCGGGGAAGGCTGCCGTATTGAAACGATGATCCAAACCAAAACCGCCCCGCGGTTGGTACCTGCCGTCATGACGGTCAAAAAAATTGCCGCGGATGAGCTGTGGCTTCGTACGACCCATGAAGAAGGAGTGATCGATCAACGGTACAGTTTTGCTCCAGGACGAAAAGGGAAGCTGCAAGTCACGTATTCGGAACAAAGCCATTTTGAGCAGCAGAAAACAACCTACAGTTTTATGCTGGCGGCGCTGTTTTACAAATTCTTTTTCAATCGCGGCGTCAAAAAACGCTTGCGTTATCTTGAAGCAGCTTGTCAACGAGCAGGGACAAATGAAAAAAATGGGGAAAATTGAGGATAGCAATGATAGAAATTAGGAATGAACAACTCTTTCACTTATACAATGAAAAAATCAGTTATATCATAAATGTGTTACCAAATCAGCAACTGGGTCATGTCTATTTTGGGCCATCTCTAGGCACACTGGCGCCATTTGATCAAGCGTACCTTGAGAAAAAAGAGAATAAATCGGCAGGAACCGTCAAGTTTTTTGAAGCTGACAATCTTTTTACCTTGGCGGACCGTTTTCAAGAATTGCCAACGTATGGGACTTCTGATTTTCGAGAAGGGGCAGTGTCGGTTTTTGAGGAAGAAACCCCTCTTTATGTGGATTTTAAACTTGTAGCTTTTCACTGTTTTGAGGGCAAAGAACGAAAGCTGGCACAACCAGCCAGCTTTGCTTCTGCCGATGAAAGCCAAAGCATCGTCTTTGAATTAGTAGACCAAGAGCGACAGCTGGAAATGGCAATCACCTATACGATCTTCAAAGGATCAGGAACGATCACGCGGCAGCAAACACTGACCAATAGGGGGAGCAAGCCGAGAACCATCCAGCGCTTTTTGAGTGGTGTCTTGGAGCTGAAAAATCGCGATTTTGAACTGCTGCATCTTTCAGGCGCATGGCTGAAAGAACGGCATATCAAGACGGTCCCTTTGACCCAAGGGACGATCAGTGTCGGCTCGTTAAAAGGAGCGTCTGGTCATCAGCACAATCCTTTTGTCGCCTTAAAAGAACAGCAAGCCACCAATGACACTGGTCACGTCTATGGTGCCAACCTGATTTATTCGGGCAACTTTTTGGCGCAAGCGGAAATGGATGAATGGGACAACGTTCGATTGATGTTGGGGATACATCCTGAGCATTTCAGCTGGCAGCTTTCACAAGGAGAAACTTTTGAAGCCCCAGAATGTCTCTTCACCTTCACCGCTGCTGGTCTGAATGGCTTGAGTCAAGAATCCGCCCAATTTATCGAAAAGCATGTAATTGCTCCTTATTGGCAAAAGCGGCAGCGGCCGATCGTCTTTAATAACTGGGAAGCGACTTATTTTGATTTTAATGAAGAAAAGCTGTTGACCTTAGCTCAAGAAAGCAAGGCGTTAGGGATGGAGTGCTTTGTGCTGGATGATGGTTGGTTTGGAAAACGCAACGACGATCGCAGTTCATTAGGCGATTGGGTGGCGGACCCTGCCAAATTTCCAAAAGGAATCGGGTCTTTTGCTGAGAAAATTCATGCCATGCAGCTGCAACTGGGGATTTGGTTTGAACCAGAAATGGTTTCGCCGGATAGTCAGTTGTACCAAGAGCACCCTGAGTGGGTAGTCAAGCATCCTTATGAGCGGATCTCTGTGGGGCGCGGACAATACGTGTTGGATTTTGCCAATCCAGCAGTGGTTGAGGCGATTTTCGAAGCGATGCAAAAAGTGATCCTTGAAACCAAGCTGGATTACATCAAATGGGATATGAACCGCAATATCACTGAAGCTTACTCTCCCTATTTAGCGGAACAGGGAATTTCTCAGACGGAGTTTTATCATCGCTACATTTTAGGTCTTTATCGCTTATATGAAAAAATCTTAGCTGCGTTTCCGATCCTTTTGATCGAAGGCTGTGCTGGCGGCGGGGGCAGATACGATTTAGGGATCTTATTTTACAGTCCGCAGATTTGGCCTAGTGATGATAGTGATGCAGTGGAACGTTTAGCCATCCAAAGCGGAACGTTGTTAGGGTATCCTTTGTCCTCCTTCAGCAATCACGTGTCGGCGGCACCAAACCACCAAGTCGGCCGGGCAACGTCTTTAGCCTTTCGGCAAACCGTCGCAATGTTTGGGCCTTTGGGGTATGAACTCGATCTCTTTCACTTGTCTGAAACCGAAAAGCAGGCGATCAAATCCCAAATCGTCTTTTATAAAAAACAGCGGCAATTGCTGACCTTTGGCACTTTTTACCAGCTGCAGCAGTTGGACCATGCCAATGAAACGACTTGGGCAGTGTATGATCCGCAAAACGAAGAAGCCTTGATTGCTTTCTTTCGCGTGTTGGCACAAGCCAATCCGACGGCGGAAGACTTTTTGCCCGCAGCCTTTCTTAATGCCCAACAGGTGTATCAGGTCAATGGCGAAACTGTCTCTGGTCAGCTGTTAAGGCAATTAGGGTTGCGTAAACCCTATCAGTTTAATGCCGTCAACCATGGAACAGCGCAAGTCACTGGCGATTTTCAATCATTTGTCTACCAGTTACAAGCCAAAAAAGGAGTAGAATGATGAGCAATCAATTGTTTAATCAGCAGTTTATGCATGGCGGGGATTACAACCCCGATCAATGGCTGGCTTATCCAGAAATTTTGCAAAAGGATCTTGCTTATATGCAGCAAGCCCATGTCAACACTGTCACATTAGGAGTGTTTGCTTGGAGTGCCTTAGAGCCGCAAGAAGGCGTTTATCAGTTTGACTGGTTGGATCGTGTGTTTGATCAGATCCATGACATCGGCGGCAAAGTCATTTTGGCCACTCCTAGCGGTGGGCGTCCTCAATGGCTGAGCCAAAAGTATCCCGAAGTCAATCGGACCAACGCCCAAGGGCAAAAACATACCCATGGGTTTCGCCACAATCACTGTTACTCTTCACCGATCTATCGGGAAAAGGTGACGCAAATCAATCAGCAGTTGGCAAAACGTTACGGCAAGCATCCGGCATTAGCCATGTGGCATATCTCCAATGAGTACTCTGGGGAATGCTTTTGCTCCTATTGTCAGGAAAACTGGCGCAGCTGGCTGCAAAAAAAATATGGTGATTTAGCCACGTTGAATCATGCCTGGTGGACTTCTTTTTGGGGCGGTACTTACTCCGATTGGTCGCAGGTTTTACCGCCTTCACCTTTAGGGGAACACAAAGTGCATGGCATGGATCTTGATTGGAAACGATTTGTCACAGATAGGACGATCGATTTTTATTTGCATGAATGTGCGCCGATCCGTCAGCTGACACCGGACATTCCTGTGACGACGAATTTTATGGCGGAAGGACATGCTACCCAAGATTTTATTCCTTTGGAAGGCATTGATTACAGCAAGTTCGCTCGTCATGTGGACATCGTTAGCTGGGATAGTTACCCTGATTGGAACAACAACTTTGAATCCTTGGCAGCGACAGCGATGAAATCCGCCTATGTGCATGACCAGTACTGGTCATTGAAGAAACAGCCCTTTTTAGTGATGGAATGCACGCCGAGTTTTGTTAACTGGCATTCCTTTAATAAAGCGAAAAAGCCTGGTGTCCATCAGTTGAGTGCCATGCAGCAGATCGCTCACGGCTCAGATAGTACCTTGTATTTTCAATGGCGCCAATCCCGCGGCAATTCAGAAAAATTCCATGGAGCAGTCGTGGGACATGATGATTCCACGGAGAATCGGGTCTTCAAAGAAGTTGCGGCTTACGGCAAGCGCTTGGAAAAAATCAAAGAGATTCAAGGAACCACAAGAAAAAAAGCAGTGGCGATCCTTTTTGACTGGGAAAGCAACTGGGCATTGAAGCGAGGCGGCGGGTTTGGTCGACCAACCAGACGGTATCCGCAAACGTTGCAGGAGCATTATCGTTATTTCTGGGAACAAGACATCGCTGTCGATATTTTGACGCCAGAGCAAGATTTTTCTGACTATCAGTTGGTGATTGCTCCAATGCTTTACTTGATGACATCAGAGACGATGGCAAAACTTTGCCAGTACACGGAAGCCGGTGGTACCTTGATTTCCAGTTACTTTAGCGGCATGGTCAATGAAACCGACTTGTTGTATCTGGGGGGCTTGCCACAGCCGTTGCGAGGGTTATTAGGCATCAACGTGCTGGAGCTAGAAACTCTTTTTGACACTGAACACAATCAAGTGGTTTTTCAAGGACAGCCCTTTGAAACACGGGACTATTCTGCAATCATCGAAGCCGAAACAGCGGAGGTACTAGGGGAGTATCAAGCGGATTTTTACCAAGGAACACCTGCGATCACCAAAAATGCCTTTGGTGCAGGCACCGCCTACTATCTGGCGGCTCGCACCAACTATGACTTTTTCGAACAGTTTTATGCCTCTTTGGTCCGTGAGCTGTCCTTGGCAGAGGAAAGGATCGCGCATGCCAACCCTGCAGTTTCGATTCAAGGCAGGATCAGTCCAGAACGAACGTACTTTTTCATCATGAATTTTTCTGAGAAAGAGCAGACACTACACTTGATCAAAGAAGTCGTTGATTTAGAGACCAATCAAGCAGTCCCTCAAACAGCAACCTTGGCGCCGTATGAAGTGCGAGTGGTTTATTTTAACAATTAGCTGACCATTGAAAAAAACGTCCCCTTCGACAAATACAGAAAGGGACGTTTTTTTGATGAATGGTTTATCAGAAATCATTCTGGATCGGATGCTTGGTGCTTTTTCATCCATTGAGGCAATGCGGCACTGATTTGTGTCGGCAACACGACATAGTGCTCTTTTGCCAATGCTTCGCCAATCAGGCTATGGAGATAGACAGCCGCGTGGATCGTTTCCTCTGTTTTTTCAAACTGTGCCAAAAAGCTGGTGATCATGCCTGCCAGCGTATCACCCATGCCGCCAGTCGCCATTGCGGGTGTTCCGAGGGGATTTTGGGCGATGCTGCTGCCGTAAATTTGTGTGCGATGGCTTTTTAAGACTACCAGACTTCCGAGTTTTTGTTGGGCTTGCTGGTTGTTTTCTTCTGTCTGGTCGGCAATTGCCAGTCCGCTGAGCCGTTGCCATTCCATCTGATGCGGCGTGAAGACGACTTGTTCAGGAAAGGGGATGATCAGCGGATATTTGGCAGCCAAATTGATCGCCGAACCATCGATCACCAACCATTGGTGTTCTTTTTGGGCAGAAACGATCCGCTGCAGCAGATCAAAATTGCTTTTTCCTTCGCCTAATCCAGGACCAATCAGTAGGACGTCTGCCGATTCGGTGACCGTATCGATCAGTTCTGTTTGCTGCCAATCGACAAACATCGCTTCAGGCAAGCGGGCGTGCAGGGCGGTTCGGTTGACGCCATCGGAGATCACGGTGGTCAAACCAGTTCCCCCATACACACAGGCTTGCGCAGCCATTAAGATCGCCCCACCGAATTGGCGGTTGCCCCCTACTAAAACGGCTCGGCCAAAAGTGCCTTTGTGGCTTTTTGTCGGGCGCTGTTGGATCACTTTGGATAAAATTGCAGAATCAAGTTGCTCCATGCAATGACTCCTTTCGTTAATCAAAATCGAGTTATATTTATTATACCTGTTTCCTAGAAATTTCATAGAAAAGACCCATGGAAAAAGGCGCAATTTTTTTTCCTTTTTTGGTTTAAGAGTGTTATCATAAATAGCGAGAACAGAAATGGAGGGAACACTATGACAATCGATTGGAAAAAAGAGGTCGAAGCCCGCAAAGACGATTTGCTGAACGACTTGATTGATCTATTGAAAGTGAAAAGTGAAAGAGAAGATGATAAAGCGACTGCGGATGCGCCATTTGGTCCTGGACCTCGTGATGCGTTGCTACACATGCTAGCTTATGGCGAACGTGATGGCTTCACAGTCAAAAACGTCGATAACTACGCTGGTCACATCGAATTTGGTGAAGGAGACGAAACATTAGGGATCTTCGGCCACATGGATGTTGTTCCTGCAGGTGACGGCTGGTCAACCGATCCTTATGATCCAGTCATCAATGACAACAAAATCTATGCTCGTGGTTCTTCTGATGATAAAGGTCCTTCAATGGCTGCCTATTATGGGATGAAGATCATCAAAGAATTAGGCTTGCCATTATCGAAAAAAATCCGTTTTGTCGTTGGTTCTGATGAAGAAAGCGGCTGGGCAGATATGGATTACTACTTTGAGCATGAAGAAAAGCCTGATTTTGGCTTCTCACCAGATGCCAATTTCCCAATCATTAATGGAGAAAAAGGAAATGTGACATTAGGGATCCATTTCCAAGGCAACAATGAAGGAGACTTCACGCTGCAAAGCTTTACTGCTGGCTTGCGAGAAAATATGGTACCAGGAACGGCAACAGCAAGCTTCATTGCTCCATCAACAGAAGAAGCATTAGCAATCGAAAAAGCCTTTTTCGATTACGTTGAAGCCAATCCAGTGACGGGGACGATTGAAACAGAAAATGAACAAGTGACGATCGAATTAGTCGGTAAAGGTGCTCATGGTGCCAGCCCACAATCAGGAATCAATGCGGGGACTTTCTTAGCAGTCTTCTTAGATAACTATGCCTTTGGCGGCGGCGCAAAACAATTCATCCATGCAGCAGCAGCCTATGTCCATGAAGATTTCTACGGTGAAAAATTAGGTGTGGCGTACGAAGACGAAAAAATGGGTAAATTGACTATGAATGCTGGCTTGTTTGCTTTTAAAGCGAACCAAGCAGGAACGCAAGCAGACAACTTTATCGCATTGAACTTCCGTTATCCTAAAGGGGTAACTGCGGAAGGACTTGAAATCGGTGTGGAACGCACCGTCGGTATGGAAGGGGCAACCGTTACCCGCAATGACCGCAACATGGAACCTCACTACGTACCAGCAGATGATCCATTGGTAGAAACTTTATTGGCGGTTTATGAAGAACATACCGGTGAAAAAGGCTTTGAACAAATCATCGGTGGCGGCACATACGGCCGTCTCTTGAAACGCGGCGTTGCTTATGGCGCAATGTTCCCTGGCTATGTTGACACCATGCACCAAGCCAATGAATTCATGAGCTTGGATGACCTCTTCAACGCAGCGGTGATCTATGCAGATGCTATCTATCGTTTGGCGAAATAAAGAGACATTGATTGGGTCTGTTCACTCGCTAAATAAATACAATTGAACGTTTCGTGCGGCATTCTCGTATCTTTTTCATGTGAGAGAATGCCGCACTTTTTTAGTATAGAATAGCGGGCTGAGTAGTAAAAAACACCTCATAGTGATGAGGCGTAGAAGCAATCAGTCTTTACATTTTTTCTTTAGGATTGCGTCAGTGAGGATTTCTGAAAAATCTAAATGCATAGTTCGTCCTTGTTTATCCGCCCATTGAGGAATCGCCAGTTTTTTCTCGACGAAGGTTTGATTCTCTAAATATTCTGAAACATCGACAAGGACCATCGATAGAAATGATTTTTCTTTATCGTAATCGAATTCAAAATCTAAATCGTCTATAAATGGATTGTTCGCTTCCAGTGATAAACAATTAATGGGGGTAGAGAGCGGAATCTCCCGATTATTTTCAATACAATCTGCCAAAACGATTCCGAGCCAATCGGATGCCATGAATAAAGCATCGGCGATGTCTAAGCCTTGAGTGCCGACTTGCTCAGGAAAATCAGGAAAAGAAATAAAATACTTCACTTCGCTTCCGTCTGTATCGGTGTAATAAAACAATGCAGGGTAACTTGCTAACATAGTGTACAACTCCTTTTTCGCGATTCTCTACAGATCTGATTACAATGGTAGCGCTCTTATTTTTTACTAGTACCCAGTAGTCTTAAGCAAGAGTTGTCGCTTTTTCAATTGTACCAGTGTCATAAATACTGAACAATAGGCAATTTTTTTTAAGAGGAGAGTATCAATTCAGAAATTCTGATGATTGAAAGAACATCATCTTTTGTGGTAATTTAAAAATCTTTGTGTCTATTATTAATGAAAATGTTCTATTTTATTATTGACATCAAATCATCTGAATGATTTACTTTTTGTAAGGAGTTGAAAAGTGATGCCTGATTTGGTGAAATTTATTTTGGTTATTCTGGCGATTTGGGTGGTTTATCAAGTATTTACGACGATTTTATTTACCCTTTCCCAAAAAGCAGTTGCCAAACGAATCAAAAGCGGGAAGATGTCTGATCAGCAATTGGCGAATTTGTACCACGCTGTAGCACGAGCAAATCAAGGAAGCAATTTCCAAGCGATTTTCTCTTATGGGCTCTTTTACCGCAGCCATGCAAAGCAAAGTGATGCGGTCTATGAACTGTATCGCGCAGAAATGGCGAAAAGAAATCTGCTGTAACCAACTGTGAAGCAGCTGCTTTCGAGAATATTGCTCGAAGTAGCAAAAAAGCCTAGGTCCTGCACAACAAGTGCAGAACCTAGGCTTTTTTGGTATTTACTGGGCAGCAAGCTGTAACAGATAAACACAGCTCCTTGCTGCAGCTATTTCTTGTCTTTGCTGCTTTTTTGATCCATGCCCGCACCGATCGCTACACCTAGTGCGATGCCTAAACCCATGCCTAATGCTAGATTGTCAAAAAACAGCAGCCCAAATGCAGCACCTAATGCCATTCCGACACCGATACCCAGTCCCATATTGTTAGAAGCGGCTTCCTTTTCTTCAGACGTTTGCGGCGGTTTTTTCGTCATTGTGAAAAACCCCTTTCTTTTTAGTATAGAGGGGTTTCGTTTGGATGACAAATATTCGAACTGCTGCTCAGTGATATGCATCAGGAGAGTGCAGCCGCTAAGTATAGCAAACGGGTTGAACCATTGGCCTATCTTCCGCCGGGCAAATAGTTACGCTCGGGGTTGTAGCGGCGAATGATCTTATTTTCAGCGAGTACGTGCTCATAATAATAAACAGGCGCATCCTTAGTCTCTAGTCGAAAAACAAAGACGAGCGGAACCTTTAAGACGGAATAGCGCGCGGGGATCGCAATATACGATTTTTGATTGCGCTCCATCGTCAGTGCGAATTCATCAAACAAAAGCGCCACTGGTGTGGGAAAGTTTACCAATTCATAATAGTGTTTTTCAAATGCATAGGTTTCTTGTTTTGCATAAGCGATTTTTGCAGCTGGCATACACATTCACCTCACTTGAATTATACGAACGTTTGTTCTGTTTGTAAAGTGATAAATCACCAAACGAGGAAAAAGGAGGCGTTCTCTATGAAAAAGATGTTTTGCTAACAAGAAATTTGCTACACTAGAGAAAAGAAGGAATCAAAAAGGAGCAGATACCATGGATTACGAACGTTTCGCACGATTGCAGGCACGCTTTGCCGATGAAAAACTGCTGACCAAAGAAGGGGTCTATCGGTTGCGTTTGTCAGGGAAGGCGCAGTTCGAACTAGCCTTTATCAAAACCGGACCCTGTGGCGAGTCTGTCTACCAGCCGCTGATCAAGGGCACTTTTGCTGAAAAAGAAGCAATCCCTACCTATTTGCTGGATCTTGCGGCGCAGCCTATGACGCAAATCAGTCAGCGAACCTCCGAAAATGAAGCAGTGTTAGATAAAGCGTTAGTAGAATTAATGGAAAAATGTGAGCAGGCAGTTGCCGTCAACGAAGCCGCACAAGAAGCCACACGTTAATTAGCGCGACAAAGATACAAGAGCCGCCTGAACTTGATTTTTTACACTAAGCAAAAAACGATCCTGACAAGATTCCTTGCCAAAGATCGTTTTTTATTTTCCCGTGGAAATTAGTGTCCTCATTCGCCGAAGTGGTCTGAGAAGCCTTGTTGCTTCATAAAGGCAGCGACATCTGGACGTCGCGGTTCACGGAAAAATTCCGTCATTTTCGTTTGCCAATTGGTTTGCTGTTGATTGCTGCTGCGCTGTGCATAATAGGCTTCTGTCGTTTGGTTGTACTGAGCTGTTTGCTCCTGCGTCAGCGGTTGATACTGATCGACACTTACGATCGCTTCTTGGGGCAAGCGGACTTTCGGCTCATTTCTGTGTTGCGGATAGCCGATCGTTAAACCGAATAACGGAAACGTCAATTTTGGTAAGCCGACAAGTTCTGCGATACGAGGCAAATCATTGCGGATGCCGCCGATGTAACAAATTCCTAAGTCTTGTGCTTCAGCGTAAGCTACCATATTTTGGGCAGCGATGGTCGTATCAACGACAGACACAATAAATGGTTCCATCGTGGTTAAGTGGGTATCAGGCACCCCTGCTTGGGTCAGCAGCTGCTGGTGTTTATGTAAGTCGGCGACAAAAAGATAGAAGACGCCCGTTCGAGTGATGTAATTTGGGGCACCGGCAATTTTTTCGATGGCAGCCAGTTTTTCAGGATCACTGACCTCAATGATCGAATAGGCTTGAACAAAGTTCGAACTGGAACCGCTCTGGGCAACCGTTACTAATTTTTGCTTGAGTTCCTTTGATAGTGGGCGGGGTTGAAAATCTCGGACAGAGCTGTGGCGGGTAAAAGTATCAAAAAGATCCATCGTTTTTCCTCCTGTAACGTACAAATTTCTTTCTTCCTTAGTGTAACAGAAAAAAAGGAATGGGGACAAAAAGAATGTTTTCAAAAAATTTTCAAATTGATGTTTTATAGTTGCCAAGCACAAAAGTTTCCGTTATGATAATGATACATTCTTATTATTATTCCTTAGGGGAGTAACCGGTGGCGCAAGCTGCGATAATATCAACAGTAAGTAAGCTGGCGACAGCTTTCTGGTATTATTTGAAATGGTGAGACCTAAGACAAGCGTATACTTGTCTTAGGTCTCTTTTTTTCTAGCAGAGTGCCTAAGGAAAATAAAATTAAAAGGGGCAAAAAAATTGGCGAAAGAAATGTATCAAAAAGAAATCTCGGAAATTATGGCAGAGGTCCAGAGCAGTCCAGAGGGGTTGACGCAGCAAGAGGCAGCCAAGCGGTTAGAAAATGGCTTGAACCAGCTGAAGGAAGCACCTAAGAAATCTAGCTTTGCCTTATTCTTAGATACCTTCAAAGATGCGATGGTGATCGTCTTGCTGATCGTGGCAATCATCCAAATGGTTATGGGTGCCCACGTTGAGTCGATCGTTATCTTCGCAGTACTCTTGTTGAATTCCGTCGTCAGTGTGATTCAAACGAAAAAAGCCGAAGGGTCGTTAGACGCCTTGAAAAGCCTATCGGCACCAGATGCTAACGTCATTCGGGATGGCAAAGAACAAAGTGTGCTGGCGAAAGAATTGGTTGTCGGTGATATCGTTATTTTAGAAGCTGGGGACTATGTACCAGCAGATGGTCGATTGATCGAAGAGGGTTCTTTGAAGGTCGATGAAGGAATGCTGACCGGGGAATCAACGCCAGCGGAAAAAGAATTAGGTGTGATCGATCGTACCGCACCGATCGGCGACCGTGACAACATGGTCTTCAGTGGAACGATCGTCACTTATGGGCGTGGTCGGTTTATCGTAACTGCGACTGGTAATGTGACGGAAATCGGTCAAGTGGCTGGCTTATTGGAAAGTACAGTTGAACACAAAACACCATTGCAAAGAGGATTAGACAGCTTCAGTAAAAAACTGAGCTTGGCGATCTTAGTCCTTTCATTGATTATTTTAGGGGTTCAAGTCGCACGGTTGTTCTTAGGTGACGGAACAGGTGATATGACACAAGACTTAGTCAACGCCTTTATGTTTGCGGTAGCCGTAGCCGTTGCAGCGATTCCAGAAGCCTTGCAATCGATCGTGACGATCGTTCTTTCGATCGGAACAAAACAAATGGCGAAGCGTCATGCCATCATTCGAAAACTACCAGCGGTTGAAACATTGGGTTCAACGAGTATCGTTTGTACCGATAAGACCGGGACTTTGACCCAAAACAAAATGACCGTTGTTGACTACTATTTACCAAATGGGCAAACGGGCACGTTCTCCGATGAGCCAACTACCTGGACATTGCCTGAAAAACGCTTAGTAGAGATCAGTGTCTTGGCCAATGATGCTGCCATCAGTGAAGATGGGGCGAAGCTAGGAGACCCTACTGAAATTGCTTTTCTGGATTACAGTGAGAAACTAAATCAGCCTTATCGGGCAATTCGTCAACAGTTTCCTCGTTTGCAAGAATTGCCTTTCGATTCTGATCGTAAATTGATGTCAACCTTACATGAGATCGATGGCGAACATTTATTGTTGACCAAAGGTGGGCCAGACATCGTCTTTGGCCGCAGTACCAAAGTCTTGATCGATGATCAAGTCGTGCCTTTAACAGATGAAATCAAGCAGAAATTGCAGCATCAAAACGAAGAATTCTCAAAACGGGCATTACGGGTCTTGGCGTTTGCTTACCGTCCATTGACCGATGCCCAATCACGAGAATTGACACTTGAGGATGAAAATGAGCTGATTTTAGTTGGTTTGATGGCGATGATCGATCCTCCTCGTAAAGAAGTCAAACAAGCCGTAGCGGATGCTAAATCTGCCGGTATCAAAACAGTTATGATCACAGGGGACCACAAAACGACAGCCGTGGCGATCGCACAAGAGATCGGTATTTCAGCCGAGGGCGACTTAGCCTTGACTGGTACGGAATTGGATGCTCTTTCTGAAACCGAACTAGCGGATCAATTAGACAAAATCACAGTCTATGCTCGTGTTTCGCCAGAAAACAAAATCCGTATCGTGCGGGCTTGGCAAGACAAAGGCAAGATCTCTGCCATGACCGGGGATGGGGTCAATGATGCACCCGCCTTGAAACAAGCGGATATCGGGATCGCAATGGGAACTGGAACGGACGTTGCCAAAGACGCAGCGGCGATGGTCTTGACGGATGACAACTTTGCCTCGATCATTCGAGCCGTAGAAGTTGGCCGAAACGTCTTTGACAACATCAAAAAAGCCATTTCCTATTTGTTTGCTGGAAACTTAGGTGCGATCATTGCGATCGTCTTTGCCTTAGTGATGGGTTGGGACAATCCATTTACTGCCTTGCAGCTACTCTTTATCAACCTAGTCAACGACTCATTACCAGCGATTGCTCTAGGAATGGAAAAGGCCGAACCAACGATCATGCAGCGCCAGCCAAGAGATCCAAATGCTGGTATCTTCACTGGAAAAACATTGATCTCAGTAACGTATCGCGGTATTTTGATTGCCGCTGTCGTGATTTTGGCACAATGGTTAGGAATGAACCAATCACCTGAATTAGGTGTAGCGATGGCCTTCTCAACACTTATCTGGAGCCGAACATTGCAAACATTACCAGCACGCTCAAACACTGAGACTGCTTGGCAAGCTGGCCTTTTTGCCAATAAAATGGTATGGCTGGCGATCGTCGTTTGTGGTGGACTATACAGCATTACCTTGATTCCTGGCATCCGTGAAGTCTTTGCGATTCCAGCAACCTTCACTTTAGGACATGTCGGTCTATGTATCGCAATGGCTGCTGTGGCAGTTGTTTTGATGGAAATCACGAAACTGATTATTATTGCCGTTCAAAAACGTCAAGGAAACGCCTAAAGCAAAAAACGTATCGATCAAACGATCGATACGTTTTTTTGTCGTTTATCCTCACTGCTTAGTTGATTTTTTTCAGCTGACTGATTTGGGCAGCGACTTGCTTCAAGAAGGCTTCTTGACCAGCCGGCTGTTCTTGGCTGTAAAGGTAGGCTTCGTATTGCTGCGTCAAGCGGATAAAATCACCATGGAACAGTGGATAGAATGCTTCGAGTCGTTGGGCATAATCGATCAACGGCTCCGCCTCGTTACGGTACAGAACTTTCGTCGTTTGCCGCAAAAACAAAGGATAGGCAGCAACTAGCGGCTGTTTGGTAAAGCGGCAGATCAACCATAAATGAATACGGAAAAACGAATGGCGGAAATAGAAAAGTAGGCCAAGTCCTAGGATAGCTAAGCCTCCAAATAAGCCATTGCGCAGCGTTTGTTTCAACTCCTCAGTCAACCAAACGTCATCGGTAACCGCGGCTGTTGCAGAACTGCTGGTCGTGGTTTCACTACTTTCGGTTTCCGTGCTGCTCGTTGGTGTTGTTTCACTGCTAGCGGTCGGCGTTTCTTCGGAGCTAGTAGATTCTTGCGTCAACACGGGACGATCTGGATTTTGGAAACTAGGGGTCGGTTCAAAAGGCACCCAACCGTAGCCGTCAAAGTAGACCTCCACCCATGAGTGGGCATTCAAGTTGCGAACGGTATAGGTAGTGATACCATTTTCTGTCGCAGGAGATCCAGGAGAAAAGCCTTTTGCCCAGCGAGCAGGGATCTCTAAACTCCGTAGTAGCACGACCATTGCCGTGGAAAAATTGTCGCAGTAGCCGACTTGTGATTCAAATAAAAATTGATCAACATAATCTTGCTGTTCTGCAGGCACGACGGCATCGGTTTTGGAATAGCGGAATACTAGCGGATCTTTCAGATAGCTTTCAACCGCCGTGACTTGATCAAACAGACTGTTGCTGTCAGCGGTGATCTCAGCTGCGAGATCTCGTACCCGCTGCGGCAAAGAATCGGGTAACTGGATATAATCGATCGGAGAATCCGGATAGATCAAAGGCAGATTTTGGAGATTTTCTGCGGCAAAGTCTGGATGGTCCCAATCGAGGGTCAAGGTGGTGTCTGGGAGTGGATCAATGAGATCGACCCGCTGGATGGCATCGCTGATTTGAAACCCGCGAGCACCGTTTTCAAGGGACAATGTGCTGCGTCCATAGGGCAATGGGACATAGTCTCCATGGTTTTGAAATTGGACCCGAACGGATTCGTTCTCAAGATAGGCTTGCTGATAGCTTTGATCCGCGATCGTGACGCCCTCTGCTTCTAAGCGAGCCTCTTCGCGGCTCGTACTAATCCAGCCCTTACCAGAATAAAAATCTTTGCTTTCCACCCGCCAGTAATGCGGGGTTTCTTGTTGCGCTTCAAATAAAATCGTCGCATCATCCAGTAGTGGTCCGCCTAATTGACGGTCGTTTTCACTGAATCCAGTGCGAGAGCCGCTGGGCGTGCCATGTTCTTCAATAAATTGATAAAAACCCAGCTGATTCAGATTTGTCCGTATAGGCGTGGAACGGGCTGCCAACTGTTCCCGCAGGCTCGTTTGCGGCAAGTAGACAGCAGTGACGGCTAATCCACCAATCAATAGCATCACAGCGAACCAGGGAGCGATCGTTTGACTGGATTGAAAGACGCTGCGCTGGATCAGTGAAGAAGCCAAGGCACAAAGAAAAATACCCATCAAATGCCACGTCAGATCAAATTGATTAAAAATCACGACTGTTAGCAAGTAGCCGATCATGGTAGCGTAAATCAAGAAAAAGCGTTGATAAGCGATCGGTAAGATCGCTAAAAACAAAACCCAACTAACGATCAATGTCACCGCCGCCAGTTCGGTGATATAGCCGACTTCACCGCTGAGGATCTCTTGAAAGGCACGGTGCAGGTCTAGCCAAAAACGCAGCAGCCAATCAAAAGAAAAGGCAGTCCCATAAGGAAAGATCCGATACAAGACGATCAGCCAAGCGGCTGCCAGCAAAGGCAAACTGTAACGGACTTTCGGCACCACGGTCAAAATCAAACAGACACTAAAGGCATAAGTTAAAAGGGTGAACTGATTGCCAAGGTCATAAACTGCGATAAACGGCAAGATCACCAGTGATAGACTGAGAAAGGTCAGAAGACCAATCAGCGCTTTCTTAATAAATCTCATCCTACCGCCTCCTCAAGTTTATTCAACTGCCTCATTAAATCAGCGTAGGTAAACACTTGGCAGCTGTTTTTTGCTTCCAACTGACTGAGGTAGTCTTCCAGTTGTGGGGTAAGAACCGGGGTAATGAAGACAAGATGGCTGCCAGTCAAAAGCGGTACCCCTTCAGGAACTTTCTCGAAGGGAAGGATCTGGGCATAGGCAGCGGCATCCGTTTGGTAAGGAGAAGTCAATCCGTCACCAATCAAGAGCGGCTGAAAAAGTCGTTGATTTTGCGAGAAATGGTGGATCGAATAAAACAGTGTCAAAGTCTCTTCAAAAGCAGGATGATCTTCTCCCCAAAAGAGCAGAACGATGTCTTGTTCTTCTTCATGTTCTCGTTCGCGATAGATCAATTCCTGTTGTTTGCTGGATAATTTCCAATCGATATTTTTTAAGGAATCCCCTAACTGGTATTGACGGAACTGTCGAATAGAAAAATTGGGTTCTCCGTGGGTTTGGCTGCGGACTTGCTGTTTAAAAAATGGCAGCAGGGTAACGGCTTCTGGCGCCAATTTAGGCAGGATCAAAATCGATTGTTTCGCAACTGCAGCGTAGCTTTTTTCAAAAAAGCCAAAGAGATCATGGCTGTACAATTGAACGGGCAATTCTTCATAGATGCCTCGCTCCTTTGGGGTCCAAGGCAGCTGCAGCCGAATCAGATTGCCTCGATAAAAGGCGCTGTGATGACTTTCCTTGAAACGATCGTCAAACTGTAAGATGAAATCGACCAGCGGCAGCAGCGTCGGGCGATACTTGAAGACTTGCAGCGGTAAGGTGATCGCTGTGTGTGTTTCAGCTTGGATCGATTCTTCTAAAATGATTTGGACCTTCTTGAGGGAGGGGAGCAAGAATACTGCATCAAGCAACAATAACAAAGTCAGTAAAAACCAAAGGCTCCAGCCAGCATTATTATTGAAGATCACACAGTAAGCCAGCAGCAGAAAATAGGCAGCGCTAAACAACAGGAGGCGCAGCAGGCGTTCAAGCTTCTTTTTCTTCATCGCTATCTCCTCGTTGGGACAGGCACTCGTTGGATCATCTGTTTCATCAAGTCTGAAAGGGTCTCCGTGCTGGCATGAACGCCACCTTTCAGTAATAAACGATGACCGAAGACTGCTGGTAAAATTCGCTGCAAGTCTTGCGGCGTGACAAAGGTCCGACCTTCCGTCAATGCTAACGCTTTGGCCCCTTTTAAGAAGGCGATCCCACCACGAGGGCTGATACCAAGGTCAATGGCATTATGCTGACGGCTCGCTTGAACCAGCTGCAATGCGTAACGGGCGACCTGCTCAGCGACATACACGTCATCGACCATCGCTTTTAAAGCGGTCACTTCATCAGCATGTAAAATGGTTTGGATCTGATCCAAGCTTTGCTGTCGTTTTCCAGTCAAGAGGGCGAGCTCATCTTGAAAATCTGGGTAACCGATATGCAGGCGGAACAAAAAACGATCCAATTGGGCTTCAGGCAAAGGATACGTTCCTTCATACTCGATTGGATTTTGCGTGGCTAAAACAAAAAAGTGGGGACTCAATGGGTACGTTTGATTGTCGATGGTGACATGATTTTCTGACATGGCTTCTAAGAGTGAGGCTTGCGTCCTTGGTGTGGTTCGGTTGATCTCATCTGCCAAGAGGACGGAGGTGAAGATCGGGCCAGGACGAAACTCGAACTGGTGGCTTTGGGAATTAAAAATCGACACACCTAACACATCGTTAGGTAAAAGGTCTGGGGTAAACTGTACCCGTTTGTAGTCACTTTGAATGGCTTTGGCTAACGATTTGACCAACATCGTTTTCCCAACACCAGGGATATCTTCGAATAAAACGTGTCCGCCAGCAAGCAGCGCAGCCACGGTAAATTGGATCACATCTCGTTTGCCTAAAATCACTTTTTCCACTTCTGCGATCAAGGCATCTATTTTTTGTAATTCAGCGGTCATCTGATAACCTCCCTACGTTCGTTTCTTCCATTGTAACGGTTTTCTAGGACTGTCGCAATTTTCGTGTAACAATTAAAGAAAATTTCAAGAATATTCAAAAAAAGAAAAATCCTTTCTGCGGATTTGCGAAAGAAAAACAAAAAACTCCCGAAGCGTTTCCTCGGAAGTTTGCGTTTGATAGAAAAGAAGCGACTAGAAGGTGTGATGCAAGAGGTCAGTGGCGATCTGGTCCGCCTGCCGTAAATTCCAAGCATCGGTTCCTGGCTGAGCAGTGGCAGCCGTCAGCCAGTGGATGCCTTCTGTGGGAATCCCAAAACAATAGAGGGTAGGGTAAGGACGGTCATCTGGTCCAAGGATCTGATTGGTCTCAGGATCGATGGCGATCGCACCCGTCTCAAAAGGCACCTCATTGGGGATCGCCAACTGGTGCGGGTGAATGATCCGATCGTTTAGCAGTTGCCGCAACAAGGAATTGTTGGTTCGACGAATCGCTGTCGATGGAATGCGAGCCTCAATTAATTGCGTCGCGTGATAGTGTGTGTCGTCAAATCGCTTTGAATACGTACAGTAAGCCTCCTCGATCTCAACAGTCATGTCAGGACCTAGTAAGGTCACCACTCCCGCTTCCATCAATGCCACCAGTTCCTGCAGTCGCTGAACTGGCGGTCCGATCGATAAAAAGCTGTTCAAGGGAACGAAAGACTGCCAAAAGAGTGTTTTCAGGTCTTGTGCTGGCATTAGCTGATGATCGAGAACAAACCGAATCGGGTCCCGCAGATCTTTGAAGACTTCCAAGGCACTGCTGATAGGTCCTGTTAGATTGCCTTTTTCGGCATCTTGGATTTGGGTACGTAATAGTGCAATGAAAAAGTCTTGCAACGACTGTTGCTTTTTCTGAGCAAAGGGGTCGGCTAGTTGTTGCCATGACCACCACTCCGTCGTAGGAAGCTGCCATTTTTTCAGCAAGTCTTCAGATCCTTCAGAGGCAACAAAGGCGGCGGTAAAAGCGGCAAGCTGATCTTTGTCCAGCAGCTGTTTTTCTAAAAGCAGCGTCTGATAATAGACGAGTTCTGCCTCTTTTTTTAAATAGAAGAGCAGGGTCTTGCCAGCAACCGTTTTGGCTGCTTGCCAAGTAGCTAGGCGTTCAGGGGTCAAAAAAACGGGCTTTCGCTGCTGCGTCGGTGTTTTTTGATTGCGGCCACGAGGATGATACGGGACACCCCGACGAGAACCTGCGATGATTTGCGGTTCTTCACCAGAAGGTTGATAGACGAGGGATCCATTGACTTTGACGAAGGTTCCGCCCCGACCGCTGGTCAAGCGGGTGACGTAATCGTAAAAGGCAAGTCCTAGTCCCCGTAAAATCACAGGTTCGCCAGCTTTCACCGCCGTTAGATCCGTATCTGCCGCATTGGCTGGCGGTGTATAAAACCAGCCATTATTTTCTGCGGCCGCCGCCAAGCGTTGTTCTGCTGCTGACAGTTGGGCTTGTGAATGGCCTGTAGCTAAGACGACGGCATCAACAAGAAATGTGTGGTGAGCCGTCGTCAACTGGTAGCGATTTTTGGAAAGAGGGGTCAAGGAGCTGACACTGTCTGACAGATGGTTGACGGTAATGGATTCAGGCAGCTCTTTTAATAGCTGCTGATAAAACCACTGCTGATAGAGGCCATATAACGCCCGCGAGCAATGCCCGTTAGGATCAAGTGAATCAAGTGCTGTGCATTCCGCAACGAGCTCAGGGGCATGCGTGGCTGCGAAATGTTTCCCTTCTGTCACTGCCCATTCGTATAAGGTAGGTCCTTTGACCACGGGACCGCCGGTGCTTAATGTGTCATCCGTGAAAAGGGTGACTTGACTGGTTACAGAATTCAATAGCAGATCCGCCGATTGGTCCGTGCGCCAAACTGCCCCAGGAAGAAAGGGATCAAACAGCAGTAAGTCGATGGCTTGTTTGTTTTGTTTGCTATGAGCGATCAGTCGTTCTGAAAGTGAAAGTCCACGAGGACCAGCACCAATGATAGCTATTTTCATATCACACCGCCTCAATTATTCTATGGTCTTTGTGTCATCAACGGGCTAAGTCAAAAGGTGTCTTGCGGAAAATCAGCCAGTGCATGCCTAGCACCATGGCTTCCTCGATGGCATCGATATAATGAAAAGCAGGCTGATTGGGTTGTTGCTGCAGCAATGGATTTTTTTGGATCGCGTCTAAGAGATCGGTTTTTACTGCATCACTGCTGGCTAAAATAATACAGTGGGGGGCAAAAGCTGCATTGTAAAATGGCAGTAAGCTTGTCAGGCGCTGAACCAAAGCCGTGCGGTCTTGCGGTGCCCCTTGATCCAAGTAGCCGGGCAAAAATTTTGCCTCTCCCGCTAGGGTGTCTTTTCCTTCTAAAAGCGCACCATTGACCAGGAGCGTGATACCAGGCATGCTTTTTTCGGGATTGTACATGCCGACGATGGTTTGCTGCAAAGAGATCTGTTGGGCGATGCAATAGCCGATCGTTAAAATATGGGCATCGTTTTGACAGTAGAAGGGCAGTGCAGTGACCTCTGCCACGAGAGCTGCCAGCTGCCAGCCATTGAATTTTTCATACCAGCTGGAAGTCACGGTTCCTCCACTGATTTTTCCTGGTAAAAAGAGGGCGATCTGTTCCACAGAGGGAAATAATGCTAGCTCGTTCGTTACACATTCTTGAAAGCGATGAGGGGCAACATCAGGAAACGGCTGGTCGTGTTTTGCCAAAACCTTTCCCTTGCGGTCGATTAGCATGGACCAAAGAGCCAAGGAACCATCGTGATCAATAAAGCTAAGCAAAAGAGAATGACCTCGGTCTTGGTTGAGCTGATAGGTCACAGCAGGCCGCCCTAGCTCTTTTTGCTCCAGCGGACCTTTAGTGATTTCTTCCTCTGCCAACAATTCTTTTAATAATGAGTTAGTGGTGACCATGCTGATGCCGGTTTTCTTTACTAAATCGGAGGCGAATAATGCCCCGTTTTGAAATAAGGTTTTTAAAACCAGCTGTTTGTTTTGCTGGCGAATGGAATGGGTGGTAGAAGCCATAGGTGTTCTCCTTAATGAAGTGATTTAATTAAGTATACCGACGGGATGGAACGATGTAAAGTTTTTAAAAGACTGACTTGACGAAAAACTTGAAAATAAGTATACTTAATTAACAATGTTAATTAAGTGATTCGCCATAAAGAGGACACGAGGTAGAGGGGAAGAGAAACGTATGATCAAATTAGTCATCACAGATTTAGACGGCACATTTTTGAACAGCCAAGGCAGTTTTGATCGGCCTTATTATGAACAAGTCAGCCAACAAATGAAAGAAGCGGGTGTTGCTTTTGCTGCGTGTACCGGCAAACAGTGTGAACGAGTGGAAGAACTGTTTGGTGAAGCAGCAGCGGATGTTTGGATTCTTGGGGATAGCGCGACCCGCATCAAACATCAAGGCGAATACATCTTTGAATCACTGCTGCCAAACGAATTAGGGCGGCGGATCATTGCGAAGCTCGCTGCGATTGCGCAAGATCATGTGATCATCGCCTGTACACCGACTGCGGCGTACATTGCCGAAACGACCAATGAAGCAGATGCCCAGAAAGTTCGGGGCTCTTATCGGGTGGTCAAAACGGTGACGGATTATCAAACCATCACCGAAGATTTTGTGAAGCTCACTATTTTTGATCCCAAACTACGTTGCTTTGAGCATGTCCAACAGTTAGGTGAGTTTACAAACGACGCCTACATCGTGGCTTCGGAAGCCGCTTGGATCGATATCACCAATCAAGGCGTCCACAAAGGAACGACTGTGGCACACTTGCAAGAATTGCTGCACGTCACACCAGAAGAGACTATGGTCTTCGGCGATGGCTTGAACGATTTGGAGTTGATGGCAGCTGGCACGTTTAGTTTCGCCATGAGCAATGCCTTTGAGGAAGTCAAGGCAGCGGCAGCGTTTGTGACCAAGTCAAACGATGAAAATGGCGTGCTGAAAACCATCGAACGTCTGTTACCGCTACAAATGAACCAATAAAAAAACCGCTCCTTAGCAGGGATAGCACGTACTTTCATTTGACTGAAAGTAGAGTGCTGCCTGTTGCTAAGGAGCGGTTTTTTCGTTATGCATGTGGTTGACTGACGCTATAAGGATAGGCATCGGCTGACCACTCTTTGCTGCGAGGGACGATACCTAGCTGGAAGTTCAATGTACCACCGGCAGTCAATTCTTGGTGGGTGAAAAACAATCGCTCGAAGGGTTCTTCGTTCAATGTGATTTTATCCACGAAGAGCTGTTGCGGCGCATTGGGCGTGCTCTTGATCACTAAGTCTTTGCCTGAAGCAAGATGTAGTGTTGCTTGATCAAATAATGGCATGCCGATGACATATTCCCCCGTCCCTGGTGTGACTGGATAAAAGCCCAAGGAGTTGAAAATGTACCAACCAGCCATGCTACCGTTGTCTTCATCGCCAGGAAAGCCTTTGGGCGAGTCATTGAAGCATTGTGTCAATAGCTGCTTGATCAAGGGCTGTGCCATTTCTGGTTTGCCCAAATAGCTGAATAGATACGGATAGTGGAAGCTTGGTTGATTGGAGATCGCCAGCTGACCAAAATCGAGTGCAGCCATCTCGCTCATTTCATGGATCTCAAAGCCGTAGCCTTCTGTCGTATAGCGAGGTTCTTGATTGCACAAGTCGATCAGTTTTGCTTCAAAGGCCGCTTTGCCGCCATGTTCGGCGATCAAACCAGCGAAATCATGGTAAACAGCAAAACTGCTTTGCCACGCACTGCCTTCTGCATAATCTAAGCCCCAGCGTATGTCACTGAATTCTGGACGAAAGGCACCATCGGGATCTTTTGCCCGCATAAAGCCAGTTTCCTGATCGAAAATGTTGCGGTAGTTTTGCGATTGCTGCTGATAATAGTCTGCTTGCTCGTCACCCAGCTGTTGTGCGACTTGTGAGATACAAAAATCACTGTAACAATAATCAAGGGTGTGATTGACCGATTCATGATGCGTCAATGGCACATACCCGTAAGTCAAATAGTCCGTCGTGCCGCGCCGACCATAATTGGGATTTTCACTTTGGACGGTGGCGCCTTTTTTCATCGCTGCTAAAAATTCGGGCATCAAATCAGGACGAATGCCTTTTACTGCGGCATCAGCGATCACGGCATCGATCAGCGTCCCAGGCATCAATCCACGCTCATCTGGCGATAGCCATTTTGGTAAAAAGCCGCTTTCGCGATAACTGTTCAAAAAGCCTTCCAGCATGTCTTCCAATTGTTCGACAGCCAAGAGTGAAAAGAGCGGGTAGACAGTTTTATACGTATCCCAAAAGCCGTTGTTTGTATACAGTGGTCCTGGTTTGATTGCTTTTGCCAAGGTATCCCAATGCATTTTGCGGCCCTCTTGATCGATTTCGAAGAAGGTTTGAGGAAACAAGAATAAGCGATAAAAATTATGATAAAAAGTAGAAACTTGTGTTTGATCGTGATGCTTAATCTCGATTTTTTGCAAAAAATGATTCCATTGCTGTTGGACAGAAGCCAGATAATCGGCAGGAGCCCATTGCTGTTCCCGTTGCAAGTTCAAACAAGCTTGTTCGCGACTGAGAAACGAGGTCGCAAAACGGATCGTCTGTGTTTGGCAATCATTAAAGCGGAGAACGACGAAGGCTTCTTTGCCTGTCAAGGCACCTTCGATCGCCGTGATGGGTGTTTCAAAACGATAGACGAAATGGAAGGTGAAGCGTTCATCTTCGCACCCTGAAAATACGATCAGTTGACCAGCCACTGTTTGTTCATCCAACTGTTCTAAGACATAGTCACCCGGCAGTGACAAGCCAAGACCTGGCTGATCCCCGCAGTTTTCAATAGTCAGCACACCGCCATACATACTGGGGATCAAAGTCGTTGTTGTTAAATACCGCTGCGTCTTGATTTTAAGAAAGGCTGGATTAAAGGTGCTTTCTTCGGGACGATACGAGCTTTGCGCATGGAAAAGGGTATTTTCAGAAAGCGTGCCGTTTATCGGCAGCATCGTCAGATGGCTGAAATCTCCCATCCATGGGCTAGGCTGATGGGTGATGCGAAAGCCCTGAAAGGTTCGATCTTCTGGATGAAACCACCAACTGCCGCGTTGATCGCTGGTTTGCGGGGCAAAGTAGTTCATGCCAAAAGGAACCCCTGTATAAGGCAGGCAGTTGCCGTGGGAAAAACTATATTGGTTGTCTGTTCCGTGTCGTGTGTCGATCATTGATACGTTCACTTGGTTCACTCCTTTAATTGGGTTGATTCTCTTTTGATCAAATAAACCGCCACTAGATGGGTGGTCGTCTCCGTTGGTACTGGGGTTGCTGCCTTCGCAGCGTTGATTTTCTCAATCACTTGGTTTCCTGCCAAGCGCCCCATCTCGGCAAAATTCTGCCCGATAGTCGTTAGTGCTGGATCAACGAGGGCTGCGGCTTGGATATTATCGAAACCAACTAGGGAAATGTTGGCAGGGACGTGCAAATCTGCTTGGCGCAAAGCACGCATCAATTCAATGGCGATCAAGTCATTTTCACAGACGGCTGCCGTGACCTGATGTTCTTCCAAGTAGGCAAGCGCATTTGCGATGCTGGCAGCCGTGTCGTCGAGCTTGGTGCGAAAGGTTCTTTGGGCTTTTTTCAGCGCATCGATGTAACCTAGATAACGCTGACGGACGGATTGCGGATGATGGGTATCACCAAAAATATAAGCGATCCGTTGATGCCCCAACGCAAGTAAATGCTCCGTGGCTAGCTGTCCACCTTGAAAGTTATCTGGCATCACCGATGGAAAATCAAACTCATGCAGCTTTTTATCTAAGGTCACGATAGGAAAGTGCTTTTCAGCACATTCGAACAGCAAGTCATAGTAAGAAAACGTATTGCTGGCGTAATAGATCAGGCCGTCGAATTCTTGCATCAGCTCAGCTGCCGTCGTTTTTTCCAAATAATCCACTGGTGTCATCAAAAGTTCAAAGCCGTGTTCTTGCATCACGGGGTAAATGCCTTCGGTAAAGTTTCCTAAAGAGAGATCATTGGCAAAGGGCAAGACAAACAAAATTCGTCCAGTCGCTTTTTTTTCCTTCAATTCTCGGACAAAGCTGCCGCTGCCTTGCACGCGATAGATCAGCTGATTTTGTTCCAGTTCCGTCAAGGCTCTTTTAGAGGTGATCCGACTGACTTGGTATTGTTCAGATAGTTCTTTTTCAGTAGGGACACGACTGCCAGGCGCTAATCGCCCTTCAACGATGGCTTCGTGAAGCTCCGCGTAAATTTTTTTATATAATGGTTGTTTCATAAGAAAACCCCTTTTGATATATCATATTTGTTAGCATACCATAAACCAATAAAAATGAAAACCCTTTAATTATTTTGAGAAAGCGCTAGACATTCAGATAATTCATGATATACTAGGTTCGTAAATTGATATATCAAATCAGGGAAGGTGATGGAATGGTTTATAAAGAAATACCAACTTCAGTAGCAACATTTATGGAAACGATTACGGATCTATGCGGAGAAACGCATGCCGATTGGGCGAAAAATTTTAACGCAGCTTTCGCCAATACACTATTAACGACGGTCAAGCGTCATGAGGATGGCACGACCTTTTTACTGACGGGGGATATTCCAGCGATGTGGCTGCGAGATTCCACTGCACAAGTTCGTCCGTATTTGGTGATCGCCAAAGAAGATGAAGACTTAGCAAGCATGATCAGCGGGTTAGTTAAAAAGCAATTCTACTATATTACGATCGATCCTTACGCAAATGCCTTTAACGAATCAGCCAATGGCGCTGGCCACCAAACAGACGATACAGAAATGAACGATTGGATCTGGGAACGTAAATATGAGATCGACTCTTTGTGTTATCCGATCCAACTGGCCTATCTGCTCTATAAAAACACAGGCAGAACCGATCAGTTCAATGATGATTTTGTAACAGGCATCAAAAAAGCCTTGGAGGTGTTTGTGACAGAACAAAACCATGAGGAGTCTCCATATCGCTTTGAACGGGATACCTGGCGAAAAGAAGATACCTTGACTCATGACGGCAAAGGCGCACCAGTGAAACCCGTCGGCTTGACTTGGTCAGGCTTTCGACCAAGTGATGATGCCTGCAAATACGGCTATTTGATTCCCTCCAATATGTTTGCGGTGGTGGTCTTAGGCTATATCCAAGAAATCTTTACGACGGTTTTAGAAGACGCAGCGATTGTGGCACAAGCGAAAAAACTACAAGCAGACATTGAAGCAGGGATTAAAGCATACGGGTTGACCACGAACCAAGCTGGCGAAGAAGTCTACGCCTATGAAGTGGATGGATTCGGCAATGGCACCCTGATGGATGACAGCAATGTGCCGAATTTGATCGCCGCCCCTTACTTGGGGTATGGCAGCATGGAAGATCCCCTTTATCTTCAAACCCGTAAAACGTTGTTGAGCAGTGAAAATCCGTATTTCTATGAAGGGAAATACGCCAAAGGCATTGGTAGCTCTCATACGCCAGAAAATTATGTGTGGCCGATCGCCATGGCAATGGAAGGGATGACCACCACTGACAAAGAAGAAAAGAAACGAATTTTGGATCAGTTAGTGGCGACAGATGCGGGTACAAATTTGATGCATGAAGGGTTCGATGTCGATGATCCTTCGCAATACACGAGAGAATGGTTCTCGTGGGCGAACATGATGTTTTGTGAATTGGTTATGGATTATTTCGATATCCGAGTGGAAAAATAAGCAGCACGACTCACCACCATTCGAGTGACACAAAAAGCAGTCCAACGACGCAAACAGCGAGGAGTAAAAATCAATGAAGAAACAAGTTTATATCATCTCACACAGCCACTGGGATCGGGAATGGTACATGCCTTACGAACAGCATCACATGCGGCTAGTGGAATTGATGGATGATCTTTTAGAATTAATTGAAAATGACCCTGAGTTCCACAGCTTCCATCTAGATGGACAGACGATCATCTTGGATGACTATTTAGAAGTGCGGCCTGAAAAACGCGAGGCGGTCAAAGCGGCCATCCAACAAGGGAAATTACAGATCGGTCCGTTTTATATTTTGCAAGATGACTTTTTGATCAGTGCCGAATCAAACACCCGTAATATGCTGATTGGAATGGCAGAAAGCAAAAAGTGGGGCACCCCCGTTATGTTGGGGTATTTCCCAGATACCTTCGGCAATATGGGACAAACTCCGCAAATGATGCTGCAAGCCAATCTTGAAAGTGCTGCATTTGGGCGTGGCGTCAAACCGATCGGCTTTGACAACGAAGTTTTACCCGATGATCAATTTACTTCCCAATATTCTGAAATGCATTGGGAAGGTCCAGATGGCAGTCAAATCTTTGGTCTACTCTTTGCCAACTGGTACTCCAATGGCAATGAGATTCCAGTGGATAAAGCAGAAGCCAAAGCTTTTTGGACACAAAAACTGCAAGATGTAGAAAAATTTGGTGCCACCAATCATTACTTAATGATGAATGGGGTCGATCATCAACCCGTCCAAAAAGACATTTCGGCAGCGATTCGTACAGCCAACGAGCTATTCCCAGAGTATGAATTCAAACACGCCAGCTTTACCGAATACCTTGAAGCGGTGCAAGCAGATCTGCCAGATGACCTAGGAACTGTCACAGGTGAATTGACCAGTCAAGAAACCGATGGTTGGTATACTCTAGCCAATACCGCCTCTTCCCGAGTTTATCTAAAACAATGGAATACAAAGGTTTCCCGCCAATTAGAAAATGTTGCGGAGCCATTAGCAACTATGGCTTATGAAGCAAGCGGCAGCTATCCTCACGATATGTTGGATCATGCGTGGAAAACCCTGATGCAAAATCATCCTCACGACAGTATCTGCGGCTGTTCAGTGGACGAAGTACACCGAGAAATGATGCCGCGGTTTGAAAAAGCCAATGAAATCGGCAAGTTCGTGGCAGATGAAGCGTTACGCAATTTAGTAGCAGCCATCGACACGAGCCAGTTTCCTGAGGAGAGTCGCCCCTTCGTGGTCTTCAACACCACTGGCAGCACCCGTTCTGGTTTAGTGGAAGTCGTGATCGAACTTGAGCGTAAAACATTCCGTGAAGGATTGCCAAGCAAGCTTTACCACGAATTGTTGGCGAAGCCAAAAGGTTCTTATTCGGTGATCGATGAAGAGGGGAACCCTGTTGCTGCGATCATTAGTGAAGAAGAGGTTCTTTTTGACTATGAATTGCCTAAAGATGCTTTTCGGATTCCTTTCATGAAACGCTTTGTCAAGGTCCAAGTTGAAGCAAATCAGTTGCCAGAATTTTCATGGCAGACCTTTGCCCTAGTAGAAAAAGCCGCTACGCCAGTAGAGAGCGCCCCGATCGTTTCAGAAGGAGGGCGCAAACTTGCCAACGTACATTTGGAAGCCGTCATTACTGAAAACGGCAGCTTGACGATTACAGACAAAGTAACCCAAAAAACGTATCGCAATTTACTGGTTTTCGAGGATGTGGGGGATATCGCCAATGAGTACATCTTCAAACAACCAGAAGGGGATCAAGCAATCTTATCGACACAATTTCCGCATCACGTGACGATCGAACAAAACGATCCACTGGTGGGGATCGTGCGACTGACGCAAGAATTGCAGATTCCCGTTTCAGCAGATGACCGTTTGTTAGAAGAACAAAAAGCTGTCGTCGATTTCCGTTTCCGTAAGGCACAGCGGAGTCAAGAATTGGTTGCTTTCAAGATCGAGACGGAGATCCGTTTAGAACGAACCAGCAACCGCCTGGCATTTAAAACCACCGTCAACAACCAAAGCAAAGATCACCGACTGCGAGTGTTATTCCCAACAGGGATCATCACGAATTTCCATGAAGCTGACAGCATTTATGAAGTCGTAAAACGGCCGAATCAGGTTTCCAGTCATTGGGAAAACCCAACAAATCCGCAGCATCAGCACGCCTTTGTCAACTTGCATGATGAAACTAGCGGCATGACGGTTTCTAATTTTGGTTTGAACGAATATGAAATCGTGAAGGATCAGATCTGCTTGACCTTGTTGCGCTGTACGGGAGAGCTAGGCGATTGGGGCTACTTCCCAACACCAGAAGCGCAATGCTTAGGCAGCCACACCTTTGAATACGGCGTAGCCTGTCATGGAGCTCCTGAAGAACGTTATGAAACGTATCGCCAAGCACAAGCTGCCCAAGTTCCTTGGACGGCAAGTCAGACCGACAAGCATCAAGGCAAGCTAGCCAGCAGCAACCAATACATGGAAGCTCATGGATCGACGGTAGCTATCACCGCCTTAAAACGCAATTGCCAAGACCAGCAGATCGTTTTGCGGGGCTATAATTTGGCGGATCAAGCCACTGCCTTTCACGTGCAAAAAGAGCAGGCGACGCTCTGTCTGTTGAACCTTTTAGAGGAAGAGCAAGCATCGACCATCAATGAGCAATTACACCCATATGAAATTCGTACCATTGGAGTAAAGGAGTGAGAAATGATGGTTTATGGAGGAATTGAAGCCGGCGGCACAAAAATGATTTGTGCCGTTGCCGATGACCAGTTGACGATTATCGCCCAAGAGTCGATCCCAACGACAACACCAGAGGAAACGTTAGCGGCGATCTTTGCCTTTTTCGATCCCTACGATCTCGTGTCATTAGGGGTCGGTTCCTTTGGTCCGATCGGGATCGATCCAACCCAAGCGACCTATGGCCACATACTAGCGACGCCGAAACAGGGCTGGCAGCAGTTCGATTTTCTCGGTGCATTGAAGAAGCGCTACCCAGAGACAGCATTTGCTTGGACAACAGATGTCAATGCTGCCGCTTATGGGGAATTACGCCAAGGAGCTGCGCAAGGCAAAGACAGCTGTGTCTATTTGACAGTAGGAACCGGCATTGGCGCAGGAGTCGTTCGTGAAGGAAAGATTTTCGAGGGGATCGGTCATCCAGAAATCGGTCATACCTATGTCAAACGCCACATTGAAGATACGTATGCTGGTACATGCCCGTATCACGGCGACTGTCTGGAAGGATTAGCCGCAGGGCCTTCTTTAGAAGGACGTACGGGGATTAAAGGACAAGACTTGCCGCAAGCGCACGAGATTTGGGGGTTGCAGGCCTTTTATCTAGGGCAAGCGCTGGTCAATATCACGTTGACCTTAGCACCTGAGAAAATCATTTTAGGCGGTGGGGTCATGAATCAGCCGCATCTACTCGCTCAAATCCAACAAGCCTTCCAAAAACAAATGGCAGGCTATATGGAGACACCACCAGTGGAAGACTACATCGTCACTTGGGGCTTGCCGAACAAAAGCGGGATTATCGGCTGTCTCTTGTTAGGCAAAGAGCAGGTGACTGCCCATGACTAACCTGCATTTTCCTAAAGATTTTTGGTGGGGAGCCGCCGCCAGCGGTCCGCAAACTGAAGGACGAACGGCCGATGATGGCAAAGGCGATTCGATTTGGGACTATTGGTACGCAACGGAGCCAGAACGTTTTTATCAAAAACGGGGACCAAAAGATACCGTCCAGCTGCTGCAGCGTTACCCAGAAGATGTGGCGTTGATGAAAGAGATCGGCTTTAATTCTTTTCGAACCTCGATCCAGTGGAGTCGCTTGCTGCCAGAAGGAAGAGGGGCGGTCAATCAACAAGCGGTGGCGTTTTATCGCGAGTACTTCGCCACTTTGATCGAAAATGGCATCGAACCCTTCATCAATTTGTATCATTTTGATATGCCGATGGCACTGCAAAAAGAAGGCGGCTGGCTCAATCGCGAGACTGTCACAGCATTTGCAGATTATGCTGCTTTGTGTTTTGAGTTGTTCGGTGATCAAGTCCGTCATTGGTTCACGCAAAATGAACCGATCGTGCCAGTGGAGATGGGGTATTTGTATCAACAGCATTACCCAGCAGAAATCAACTTGGCACATGCGGTGCAAGTCGGCTACCATGAAGCACTCGCCAGCGCCTTAGCGATCCAACGCTTCCGTCAATCTCAGCAATCAGGCGAAATCGGCATCATCTTGAATTTGACACCGACTTATCCGAAAGATCCGAACGATGAAAAAGATGTCCAAGCGGCGCAACTGGCAGATGCCTTTTTTAACCGATCCTTCTTAGATCCAGCGGTCAAAGGCACCTTTCCTGTAGAATTGATCGCTGTCTTAAACGAGTTGGCGATCATGCCAGAAACCAGAGCGGAAGATTTGCAGATCATTAAAGAAAACACGGTAGATCTCTTAGGGGTCAACTATTATCAGCCACGGCGGGTGCAGCAAAAGCGTTCTGCCAAAACAGCGGACACACCAATGCCAGAAGATTACTTCGATGTGTATGATTGGCCAGAAAAGAAAATCAATCCCCATCGAGGCTGGGAGATCTATGAACGAGGCATCTATGATACCTTGATCAACCTACGAGACAACTACGGCAATATCCCCTGTTATATTTCAGAAAACGGCATGGGGGTCGAAGATGAAACACGCTTTATCGATGCCAGCGGTCAGATCCAAGATGAGTACCGCATCACCTTTATCAAAGATCATTTGCGGTATGTTCACCAAGCCATCCAAGAAGGCAGCCAGTGCCGCGGGTATCACATGTGGACCTGCATGGACAATTGGTCTTGGCTGAATGAATTCAAAAATCGTTACGGGTTTATTGCTGTCGATTTGGCTACCCAAAAACGGACCATCAAAAAGTCTGGTGAGTGGTTCCACGAAGTGATTCTACAAAACGGCTTTGTCGACTGATCATTCATAAAAAACAAATCAATGAAGCGTCCTATCTTGCAAAAGGTAGGACGTTTTTCAGGTTTTTAGAGAATAAAAACAAAATATAAACAAAGACCTTTAATTTGTTTCATTTTATCTTTAGTTTGTTCCTTATTTTTTAGGGATGAAAGCGTTATTCTAGTAGCATGAAGGAGATGATGAGATGTGAAGAAAAAGGGGTTTTGGAGGAATGTCTGGCAATACAAAGCATTGATATTGATGGCTTTGCCAGGTGTTGTCTGGTTTATCTTTTTTTTCTATATACCTGTATTCGCAAATGTGGTGGCGTTCAAAGATTTCCACATTTCACCAGACGGCTTTTTTGCCAGTTTGAAACAAAGCCCATGGGTCGGCTTTGATAACTTTAAATTTTTATTTGCATCCAATGATGCTTGGCTGATCACTAGAAATACCCTACTCTACAATATCGTATTTTTAGCATTCAACCTATTCTTTGCGATTGCCTTTGCCATTATTATGAGTGAGCTGCGCAATAAGCGCTTGGTAAAAGTGTATCACACGATGTCCCTGTTGCCGTACTTCCTTTCTTGGGTGGTTATTTCGTACTTTGTCTATGCCTTTTTGAGTCCAGACAAAGGGATCATCAACCAATGGATCACGGGTATGGGCGGTGAAGGAATCAACTGGTATGCTGATCCGAAATGGTGGCCGTTTATTTTCGTCTTTATGAATGTCTGGAAGAGCTTAGGCTACAACAGCATCATCTATTATGCGTCAGTGGTCGGGATTGATCAGACGTATTACGAAGCCGCGATGGTCGATGGCGCCAGCAAATGGCAGCAGATCAAAAATGTGACGTTGCCACAGCTGATTCCAATGATTTCTGTTTTGTTGATTTTGAACATCGGTGGGATCTTCCGTGCCGACTTCGGACTTTTCTATCAAGTCCCACGAAACTCTGGGGCGTTGTACCAAGTCACCTCCGTTTTAGATACGTACATTTATAATGGACTGACTGCCACAGGCGACTTCGGGATGACCGCAGCTGCCGGCCTTTATCAATCAGTGGTTGGGGCATTACTATTACTAACAGCGAATTTGGTTGTTCGTAAACTAGAACCAGATTCAGCATTATTCTAAGGAGGATGGATAAATGAAGAAAAAAGTAACGAAAGTCGAGATCCGCTCCTTTAACCCAACGGTCAACCTGATTTTTAATATCGTGATCGGTCTGTTCGCGATTTCCTGTGTCTTGCCGTTTCTCTTTGTGATCGCGATCTCATTGACCAGTGAAACCTCTTTGGCAGAAAACGGCTATCGCTTTTGGCCACAAGAATTTTCGTTCGCAGCGTATACCTACCTGTTTAGCGGACAAATGAGCAGCAAAATTTTCCAAGCATTTGGCGTATCTATTTTTATCACTGTTTTTGGTACCTTCGTCAATGCAACGATGACTTCGCTCTATGCCTATGTCATCTCTCGCTCAAATTTTCCATTCCGTCGTTTCTTTACGATCTTCGCTTTGATCACCATGTTGTTTGCGCCAGGGATGGTTGCCAATTACTTGGTGATGGTCAACTTGATCCAATTGAAAGACACGATTTGGGCGTTGATTTTACCCCTTGCCTTAGGGCCTTTTAATATCCTTGTTATGCGGACCTTCTTTAAAAAGACGGTACCAGATAGTATTATAGAATCTGCGCGCATCGACGGTGCCAGCGAAATGAAGATTTTTCTGTCCATCGTGTTGCCGTTAGCGGTTCCAGGGATCGCAACGATCAGTCTATTTGCCGCTCTTGGGTATTGGAACGACTGGTTCAATGCATTGCTGTATATTCAAAAAGACTCTTTAGTGCCGTTACAAGCACTTTTGATGCGGATTCAAAGCAACTTGGATTATCTAGCCAAAAGCTCCGGCATGGCTGCCCAGATCCAAGGTGGTTTGGCCGCTTTGCCAAGCGAAACTGCTCGCATGGCAATCGTTGTTGTTGCAACCTTACCGATTGCGATCACCTATCCATTCTTCCAACGGTATTTTGTCGGTGGTCTGACAATTGGTGGCGTCAAAGAATAATCAAATAAGTATAGGGAGGAAACAAAAATGAATTTGTGGAAAAAAACAGCTTTTGCTGGGATGGCCGCAGCGGCAACTTTGGGAATGGCTGCCTGTGGGTCGAACGGCGCAACATCCGATTCAGAAAACAATGCAGACGGCGTAACGACTTTATTGATGTATCAAGTCGGGGACAAGCCAGAAAACTTTGATCAATTAATGGAGATCGCCAATAAACGCATTGAAGAAAAAACCAACGCTCGCATCGATCTGCAGTATATCGGCTGGGGTGATTGGGATCAAAAAATGAGTACCATCATTTCATCGGGTGAAAACTACGATATTTCCTTTGCCTCAAACTATGTTGCGAATGCGCAAAAAGGCGCGTATGCAGATTTGACGGAGTTAGCACCAAAATATGCCAAAGAAGCGTATGATCAATTAGACGAATCTTATATCAAAGGCAATACGATCGACGGAAAATTATATGCCTTTCCAGTCAATGGCAATATTTATGCCCAACAAGTCTTGACCTTCAATAAAGAGTATTTAGATAAATATGATTTGGATATTAGCGGGATCGAATCTTATGCAGATGCCGAAGACGTGTTGAAGAAGTTTAAAGAAGAAGAACCAAACATCGCACCGTTTGCGATCGGACAAACCTTTAATGTTTCTGGAAACTATGATTATGTGATCGGGAAAGATTACCCATTTGCTGTTAAATTGGACGGCGATACAACGAAGATCATCAATCAATACGAAGATGATGAACAAATGGAAAACTTGAAATTGATGCACAAATGGTACAACGAAGGCTTGATCCCAACTGATGCAGCCACTAATACGACTGGTTACCCATTAGAAGGCAACACATGGTTCATGCGTGAAGAAACCCAAGGACCAATGGATTACGGCGATACGATCTTAAGCAATGCCGCAGGTCATGAATTGGTTTCACGTCCAATCACGAAACAATTAAAATCAACAGGCCAAGCGCAAATGGCAAACTTTGTCGTAGCGAATGTTTCGAAAAACAAAGAAAAAGCAGTGGAAGTGTTGGGCTTGTTGAACAGCGATCCTGAATTGTTGAATGGATTGGTTTGGGGTGTTGAAGGCGAAGCATGGGAAAAAATCGAGGGCGAAGACAACAAAATCCGTCTCCTTGATGGCTACTTGCCAAATACCCGGATGGCTGCTTGGAACACTGGGAACAACATGATCCTTTATACACAAGAATCCATCACAGACGATATGATCAAAGAGCGTGATGAAAATATTGCTAACGCTGAAGCATCACCAATCTTAGGGTTCAACTTCAAGACTGATAATGTGAAAACAGAAATCACGAATATCGCCAATGTCATGAACCGTTACAAAGCAAGTTTAGCAACGGGAACGATCGATCCAGAAGAAAATGTTCCGAAACTAAACGAAGAATTAAAAACCGCTGGCTGGGAGAAGGTCCGCGATGAAATGCAAAAACAATTTGATGAGTATCGTGCAAGCCAAGAATAAGCAACAGGCGCCGCTCACCAATCAATAGATCAAGTAAGCCGGAGGCTAAACGCATCAGGACCAATGGTTCCCACGTCTAGCTTCTGGCTGCTTTTTCTTTAAAGTAAATAGCGAAATCTTTGATGGAAAAATAACGTTACTTTTGTTTTTTAACCTTCAAGCAGCAAGCATGGAGCATCTAAAACGTACATAGCATTAAAAGATTCTCAGGTAGCTTGAGTAGGAAGCTAAAATCATGCTACATTTTCGATAGGGAACAAATAAGGGAGGAATTTTAAATGGAAGAAACAGCAAATAGTGGGTTGGTCAAGGGCTTTCGCTTGATTTGGGCGATCGTGAAGTTGAATTTGTTTTTCGTCGTATTGACATTGGCAGGTGGCGGAATCTTAGGGATCGGTCCAGCGTTTCATACCATTAGTACCTTGATCCATGAAGAAGGACTAAATTATGAGCAGCAAAGCTTTCGCAGCGCATGGCGCATTTGGCGCAGCGTCTTTGTCAAAGCCAATAAACAGTTTTATCTTTTCTTCCTACTGACAGGTTTCTTAGTGTATAACTTGTATTTAGCTACCCAGATCCAAGGCTTGATTTGGCTGATGATCTCTTTTGTTTTAGTTGTCGTCAGCGGATTGAGTATCTTACTGTACTTACTAAGTGTGGTTTTTGACACATCCTATGAGATTTCCTTGTGGAATAACCTGAAATTGTCCTTTGTGTGTCTGTTTCTTCATATGGCAACCTTTCTAAAATTGTTAGTGGGGATTGCCAGTATTTTCGCTTTTACTTGGATGATGAAAGGGCTCTTGCTCTTTGGAACCTTCAGTCTATTGATTTTGTGGTGCCACGTGGCGATCAGTCAGGAAAAAACCGTCATTGATCGGGACTTGGCACATGACTAAGCAGCGCTTTCGTTTGTTTAAACATGACTTTTTGATCAATCAGTTGATGCAGTTGTATAGCGTCCTTTTGGTGATCATCTCGATTATTATCATGCTGGTTCTGACGGCATATACTGGGGCAGACCGCTTCAATAGCAGCGAACGCCTCGTGGAAGCTACCAGTATGCAGCTGGATGCATACGTGCAGGATCAAAACGCGGTCGTTTCAACGGTATTAGGCGAATTTACCAGTTCGGATACTGCTTTTGAATCGCTGCGCAATTATTTACAGCTTTCATTGCCAGACTATTTTTCTTATAGTAATGATATTTTTCGCCAGACGGGTCAAAGTGTGTATTTGCCAAACATCCTCTATCGCTTGATCCGTAATCATCCTAGTATCGAAGAGATCATTATTCAACTGGATGAAAGCAATGAGACACTAGTGGCAACCCCAGATACACCTTATGGAGAAAAACGCAGCGGCAAGCAGATCGATTTGAAAAATCGTCTGTTTTTTGTTCGTTCGATCGCCCAACCAAGTAATTATGCGCAACCGTTAGGGCAAGTCTACGTGATTTTTCACTCAGACGATGTCTTAGCCAATCGACAAGAAGACAACCAAGCGCATGGTATCAACAGTTTTTTGTATACCTCCAATGGTCAGCGGCTATACAAGGATGCCGCGAACCTTAGCAAGCAGACCTTAGCGAAAATTGATCAGGCGGTGGCTCATGGAACTATTCACGACACTCTGTCGAAAGACTTTTATATCAAAAAACAAACGACCGTCAGCGGAGAGTTGTCACTGATCTTGTTGTCAAAAGGCGTGATCTGGCGGGATATTTTTTCCAGTGCCATTTGGATTTTTAGCTTTGGGATTGGGATTCTCTTATTGGTCCTATGGGTGCTCCATCGGACCTTCAAGCGCTATACCTCGCAAGTACAGCAGATCGTCTATGCGACGAAAGAAGTCAGTCAAGGAAATTTTGATAAGCGGATCGATACCGCCAATGTCCAACAAGAGCTGAAAGAAATCGCAGAAGCCATCAATCAAATGACTTACAGTATCAACGAGTATATCAAAGATATCTACACGCTAGAGATCAAACAACGGGATGCCGATATGCGGGCGCTGCAAGCACAGATCAATCCGCATTTTCTGTATAACACGTTAGAATACATTCGAATGTATGCCTTGAGTCGCAACCAAGAAGAGCTGGCGGATGTCGTCTATGCCTTTTCGGCACTGCTACGGAACAATACGACGCAAGAAAAGACGAAGACCTTAAAAGAAGAAATCGATTTTTGTGAAAAATATGTCTACTTGTTTCAGATGCGCTACCCAGATAAGATCGCCTATCATGTAACCATCGATTCGGCATTAGAACAGTTGGAATTGCCGAAGTTCACGCTGCAGCCGCTTGTCGAAAACTATTTTGTTCACGGCATCGATTATCAGCGCAATGATAATGCCATCAGTATCAAGGCTTATAAAGAAGTCGATCAGATCGTGATTGAGGTCAAAGACAACGGCAAAGGCGCAGATTCACAGCAGTTGGCGATGATCCAAGAAGAACTGCAAAATCAGGAGATCGGAGCCCAAACCTCAATCGGGATCAAAAATGTTCATGAACGGTTGCGGGGTATGTTCAACAGCGCCTATCAAATGGACGTTGCATCTCAGGCAGGTGCTGGGTTTACGGTCAAGATCCGCTTAGATGAGAAACGTTTGCAAAGGGGGCATGAGACAGATGTATAAAGCAATGTTCGTTGATGATGAATACATGATCTTGCAGGGGCTGCAAATGATCTTGCCTTGGCAAGAACTGGGCTTTGAAGTGGTGCATACAGCGAAAAGTGCTAGTGAAGCCCTCGAGTACTTGCAAGAGCATTCCGTTGATTTGCTGATCACGGATATTCGGATGCCAGAAATGAATGGCATCGATATGATCCGCCAAGCACAAGCGTTTGGGAATCGATTTTTCTCGATCATTCTATCAGGCTATCAGGAGTTTGCCTTTGTCAAACAAGGCATGGCGTTAGGTGTGCGTAATTATCTCGTCAAACCTGTTAACAAAGAAGAACTACGCAGCAGTGTACAAGCAATTGCAGCTGAGTTAGAGGAGCAGCAAAAACTGTTGGCAGAAAAAGAACTGTATCAAGAATCAAGCCTGCTGCTTTGGTTGAATGATGAATTGAACGAAAGCGAGTACCTCCATTTGCTGGCGCAACAGCGGGTGCCACTAGCAGCACCCTTTACCGTTTTGCAGTTCAATGGGACTGCTGAGATCTTACAAAAAATCACGACGTTTTTTCAGCAACACGATCAGCCATTGATCTTACCAGGGCGATTAGATGAAAACCAAGTGATCATTACTGCTGCTGGACCAAGGCAGCAAATCAACGCTGACCTAAAAGCACTGGCACAGCAGCTCAATAGTACAGACTGGCAGTTGATCATGAGCGAAACCATCAACGAGTGGGAGAATTTGTATAAAGCCTATGAAAAAATCAAACAGGTTCAGTCACTGCAAGCCTTCTACCCAGATCTGTTCTTACAAGAACAGACGATCCACGTGGATATTTTAGAGCGAAACGAAGAACTCCCGTTTCTGTCTTTTAACAAAGCACTGACCATTGGGGATGTCAAAACGATCCAACATGAGCTGGATAAAATGTTCGCTATTTTGGAA
This sequence comes from Enterococcus sp. 5B3_DIV0040, assembly GCF_002140755.1. Classification (NCBI taxonomy): domain Bacteria; kingdom Bacillati; phylum Bacillota; class Bacilli; order Lactobacillales; family Enterococcaceae; genus Enterococcus; species Enterococcus sp. 5B3_DIV0040. Next base: position 2,191,082 of record NZ_NGLC01000001.1, on the reverse strand, counting down.
CAAACCCAAGCAGACCCTGAGCATGTTCGCTATGTTTCGTTCTTGTTGTTCAACGATATTTATCGGCAGTTACCAGTACTTTCTCATGAAAACCATGAACAAATTTTGGCACGGATTCGTGAGTCTAATACACTGGCAGATTTGCGGCAGCTCTTTGATGATGTGCTGGAGCTGGCGAAATCGCAGCCGCCGCAAAAACGCTATTCAGAGATCGTTCAAAAGACGATCCAGTTGATCGAAGAAGGCTATACCCATGATTTGACGGTCAAATCAGCGGCTGAAGAACTGCATGTCAGTGTCGTTTATTTGGGGCAGCTCTTTAAGAAAGAAACGGAAATGAGTTTTAATCAGTACGTCAATCTGGTGCGGATCAAGCAAGCCCAGCAGCTGCTGCTTCATTCGAAAGCCACGATCAGTGAGATCGGCGATCGTATTGGTTACAACAATACCAACTATTTTTCCAAAATGTTTAAGAAATTGAATGGTCTGACCCCCAAAGAGTTTCGCGATACTTATGAACAGCATTATGAATCCCTTGATTGAATTTAGATTTCTTCAAAAAAAATCTGGTTTTTGTGATTAAATGATAGTAATTGTGACGCTTTCACGGTAAACTAAGAGAGGAAAAATAAAGAAGAGAGCGTGATGTTGTGAAAGAAACCAAAAAATTTGCACAAGTTTTGATAGGTACCGGGCTGATTGCGTTGGCCATTTCCTTATTGATCACCGCCCATCAAGGATATGATACGATCAGTACGTTTTTACTAGGAATTTTGAATTTCGTCGATGTCCCTTTTTGGATTGCCAGTTTGTGTTTTAATATTATTGTTTTGTTGATCGTTGCAGTCTTTGATCGTGCTGAATTAGGCATTGGCAGTTTTATCAACGGGATTGGCTTAGGCCTGTTGATTGGGATCTTTGAACCAGTGATGGACAAAGTATCGATTCATTTGCCTTTTTATCCTTGGATCGCTATTTTCGCTGCACCGATCTTATTTGGGATCGGCGCTGGTATCTACGTTTCTTCCAACAAAGGATCAGCGGCGTTAGAAGCCTTGACTGCCTTGATCTACAAACGAAGCAAATTGACGCAAAAAACGATCCGTATCGGCTTGGATGCAGCCATGGTCTTGATCGGTTTTGCGTTAGGCGCCAGTGTTGGGTTAGGTACTCTCTTGTGTATCGTCTTTATTGGCCCAATCTTTGAAGCCACCATGAAAACCATCGCTGCTCGGAAGAAAAACGCCTAGCCTTGAAAATAAGTCGGAAAAAGCTGTCTGTGAGGACAGCTTTTTTGCTGCTTCCATTTAAGGGAATTATCTGAAGGAAGAAAAATCCTGATTTCCTTAAGATTCTCTGGGTAAAAAAAGTGTTTTCTCCATGGTTACTGTCTTATTGGACTTGGTATACTGATAAGACGAGTAAAGGAGAAGTGAAAATGAAAAGTTATCGTTCGACGATTGCGGCTTGCTTTGTAGGGTACATCGTTCAAGCCGTCATCAATAATTTTGCCCCCTTATTATTTTTGACCTTTCAAAGCCAATACCAGCTACCGATCAGCCAGATTACTTTGCTGGTTAGTTTTAACTTTTTGACCCAGTTAGCTGTCGATTTTGCAGCAATCTTTTTTGTAGACCGCATCGGCTATCGAGTGTCGATCGTAGCCGCGCATTTTTTTGCAGCGATCGGCTTGATTGGTCTAGCCGTTTTTCCCTTATGGTTTCCGACCCCGTTTAGCGGATTGTTAGCAGCGGTTTTGTTGTATGCCATTGGCGGTGGCTTGCTGGAAGTCTTAGTCAGTCCCATCGTTGAAGCCTGTCCAACGAAACATAAGGAAAAAACGATGAGCATGCTGCACTCGTTTTATTGCTGGGGGTACGTGGGGGTCGTTTTGTTATCAACGGCGTTCTTCATGGTGTTCGGTATTCAACAGTGGCCGATTTTGGCGATCATCTGGGCGCTGATCCCGTTGGTCAATTTGTTTTTCTTTACCAAAGTCCCGTTGGCGCCAATCGTTGCCGAAGGAGAACGAGGGTTGACCACTCGGCAGCTCTTTTCCTTGAAAAGCTTTTGGCTGTTTCTGGTGATGATGGTCTGTGCTGGAGCCAGCGAACAAGCAGTCAGCCAATGGGCATCGACCTTTGCCGAACAGGGCTTAGGCGTTAGTAAGACGCTAGGCGATTTAGCAGGGCCAATGGTTTTTGCCTTGATGATGGGGATCTCCCGCTTGCTTTACGGCAAGTTTGGGGAACGCATCGATTTGAAACGCTTTATGTTTTTGAGTGTTTTGCTTTGCCTACTGGCGTATATGATGATCGGCTTTGCTTCATTGCCATTGATCGGGTTCCTTGGCTGCGGCTTAAGCGGTTTTGCCGTAGGGATCATGTGGCCAGGGGTCTTTAGTCTTTCTGCGCAATACATTCGCAACGGCGGAACGGCGCTATTTGCTTATTTGGCATTAGCAGGAGATTTAGGGTGTTCAATCGGACCCGCTGTCGTCGGCAGTATCGTCGAATGGACGGGACAACAGCTGCAGGTTGGGATTCTAGGGGCGATCGTTTTCCCGATCATCTTGCTGGCAGGAATTTATTTGGTTCAACAAATGCACAAAAAACGACAGCTTCCGTTGCTGGTTTTTCAAGAATCCACAAAAGAATAAAAAAATTTTGGAGCAAATGCCGTCTTTTCATGGTATTTGCTTTTTGTTTTCTGAAATTCCTCTAGTCAAGATAGTTTCTATCCGCTATACTTTGACTTATTCATTTAAAAAGGAAGTGATGTTGTGAAAAGTCAATTGAAAAAAGAAATCAGTTTTTTTGGGGCATTATCGACAGTAATGGGAACGGTGATCGGCGCCGGCGTGTTTTTCAAAGCAGCGGCTGTGGTCCAGCAGACCCAATCCACCGGTTTGACCTTGTTGGTCTGGCTGCTTGCCGGCTTTCTAACGATTTGCGGCGGTTTGACGGTGGCGGAGTTAGCGACGGCGATTCCTGAGACTGGCGGACCCATTCGATATATTGAAAGAATTTATGGAAAATTACCCTCCTTTTTATTAGGCTGGGCACAAAGTATCATTTACTTTCCAGCGAACGTGGCGGCTTTAAGTATTATTTTTGCGACCCAGTGTTTGAACTTATTTCATCTACCCAGCAATTATTTGCTTCCTTTATCGATTTTGACCGGAACGAGTGTGACCTTGATCAATCTTTTGGGAACAAAAGCCGCTGCTCAAGTCCAGTCCATCACGTTAGCAGTCAAGCTGATCCCGATTGCGGTGATCATCGTGGCGGGCCTGTTGACACCAGGGCAAGTATCGGTCTCATTGGTGGATTTTTCTTCCAATACTCAAGGATCGCTTGCAGCTGGCATCAGTAGTGCCCTCTTAGCAACCCTTTTTGCTTATGACGGTTGGATGGGAGTCGGTAATGTCGCTGGGGAAATGAAGCGACCTGAAAAAGATTTACCAAAAGCCATCATCTTTGGGTTGAGTTTTGTTACCTTGGTGTATGTGTTGATCAATGTTGCCTTTTTAAAAACATTGCCGATCGATCAAATCGCTGGTAATTTGAACAGTGCCTCAGAAACTGCGATGGCCTTGTTTGGCAGCTTTGGCGGAAAACTGGTCACGATCGGTATCCTGATCTCTGTGTATGGCGCATTGAACGGCTATACAATGACTGGCTTGCGGGTCCCATATGCCATGGCGTTGGAAGATGAGATTCCTTTCAGCAAGACCTTTGCCACTTTAAGTAAAACCACCAATGCACCCTATGCGGCGGCTTTTTTACAATTAGGGATCGCGTGTATCATGATGCTTTTAGGCACCTTTGATCTCTTGACCGATATGCTGGTTTTTGTTATGTGGTTCTTTAGTGTATTATTGTTTGTAGGGGTTTTTCGTTTGCGAAAAACAGAACCGCAGATGAAGCGTCCGTATAAAGTTCCCTTCTATCCAATCATTCCCTTGATTGCGATCTTAGGTGGTTGTTTTATCTTGATTATGACCTTGATCACTGACACGTGGTTAGCAGTCGTGGGAATTGGCGTGACGTTACTAGGAATTCCCGTTTTTTATGGAAAAGCAAAAGGAAAAGCGAGAGGAGCGAAAGAATGAAGATCGTTGTACTTGATGGCTATGCGTTGAATCCAGGAGATTTGTCTTGGCAAGGGTTTGAAGAATTAGGAGAGGTGACGGTGTATGATCGTACCTCGTATACAGATAAACAAGAAATTATTGAGCGAATCGGCGATGCCGAAGCAATTTTGACAAATAAAACGCCGATCACCGCAGATGTGCTCAAAGCATGTCCGCAATTGACCTACATTGGGGTCTTGGCAACTGGATACAATGTCGTTGATTTGGCAGCAGCGAAGGAACAGGGAATCACCGTGACCAATATTCCTAGCTACAGTACCAATGCAGTGGCACAAGCGACCTTTGCTTTGCTGCTGGAAGTGACGAATCAAGTGGGACACCATAATCGTTCCGTGCATCAGGGCGACTGGCAAACCAGCAAAGATTTTTCTTATTGGCAGACACCCTTGATGGAATTGGCAGGCAAAACGATTGGGCTGATTGGATATGGTGCGATTGCTCAAGCAGTTGCCACGATCGCTCATGCGTTTCAGTTGAAGGTGATCTACTTTAATCATCGACCAAAACCAGCACAAGCGGATTGGGCAAAACAAGTTTCGCTGGCGGAATTGTATCAAGAAGCAGATATCATCAGCCTTCATGTTCCGCAGTTTCTTGAGACAGAAAAAATGATCGATCGCACAGCATTGGCACAAATGAAATCTTCTGCGATCCTGATCAATACCGCCCGTGGCGGCTTGATCGATGAAGCGGCAGTTGCTGAAGCGCTGCAAACTGGGCAGATTGCAGCCTTGGCGGCAGATGTCGTTTCAAAAGAACCGATCGCAGCTGACAATCCCTTATTACAGGCGCCAAATTGCTATTTGACACCGCATATCGCTTGGGCACCCGTCGAAACGCGGCGTCGCTTGATGGGGATCGCTGTGGCGAACTTAAGCGGCTTTAAAGCAGGTACACCGCAAAATGTCGTGTAAGCAAAACGAGCAAGTAAAAGGACTTTGACAAAGCAGGCGACTAGCAAAGCAGTTAGTCTCGCCGACACAGTAACCATTTCGACCAGTCATCCAGCCTCACAAGGTGATTGGTCGTAGACTGGTGGTTTGTCTAAGTCTTTTTTTGCTGAAAATGAAAGGAGACGGTCTTGAAAAAGTATTATTATCTAGCGGCCTTTGTTAGCTTGCTGGTCTTAAGCTGGCTGATCCAAACCCAAAGTAGCCGCTTTTATGCACAGCCGATCATAGAAGTACAAACGGTTCAAGCCACCGCCGACCAGCAGCAGATCCAAGGGATCATTCGTAACGGAGAAGAAGCTGGGGTACTACGGACAGTCACTACGCAATACACCCCGAACGGTGCGATTCATCCGTTGTATCAGACCGGACAACAGCTGCTTTTGCAAAAAGAAGGGGATGGCTGGCAGGTACAAGCACAAAAACGGGATGGGTATCTCTTTTTCTTCCTTGCCTTATTTTTGATGGCAGTAGTCGCAATTGGTGGCAAAAAGGGCTTGCGGGCTTTACTTAGTATCTTTGTGAATACTGGCTTGCTGCTCCTTTTTCTTTGGTTTCACAAAGGCAACAGCTCCTTTTCATTGGTCTTTTTGATGATCGTTTTTACGATCGTCTCGTTGGTTTTGACGATGGGGATTTCCTATGGCTTTCGTACGATCGACAGCCGCAAAATCATTGCCTCGTTAGCCAGCATCCTCTTGGCGTTTTTTCTCTGTCGGTTCGCCATGGATCTTTTGCAAGATCATGGGTTGCGCTATGAAGAAATGTCGTTTCTGACCCGTCCGTATCGCAGTGTCTATCTAGGGAGTCTGCTGATTGGCGCGATTGGTGCCAGCATGGACAATATCGTCATGCTGATTGCCAGTCTAGATGAGATCCAGCGCATTAATCCCCAGACTAGCCGCAAGGAACGATTAGCGATCGGTCGGTCCATCGCGCAAGATACGACTTCTTCGATGATCAATGTCTTGTTGTTTGCTTATTTAAGTGGGAGTATGCCAGCGCTATTGTTTTACCTAGCAAATGGCTGGCTGCTGTCGCAAGCATTGCCGATGCATCTTTCTTTAGAAATAGTGCGTACATTATGCGGCGGCTTTGCGCTAGTTTTATCGGTACCGTTGACGCTCCTTTGCTTTGAACTACAAAGGAGGAAAGCAAAATGAATGTTTTGTTTGTGTTGATCTTGCTTTTTCTCTTGCTGACCTTCGCTGTTTTTCGGATCGAAGGGCTGTTTCAAGTCACTGGTCTGTTTATGAATGTGGCTGTCTTTCTAGCGCTGCTGGTCCTGATTGACCGAGGGGCACCGATCTTACCAGCGGCTTGTGTTGCCTTTTTAGCCGTGGCGGCGATCACCTTGTTTTTCGTGAACGGCGTCAATCAGAAAACCAAAATTGCCTTTGTCTGTGTGTTGGTCTTTCTAGGGCTTTTTCTACTACTATTTCCGCTTGTGCTCTCTGCAATGAATCTGCATGGGTTTTCGGCAGAGGAACTGGATGAGTTGGCGATGTATTCCTTTGATGTAGCCATCGATTTTAAGACATTGATGACTGCGATCATTTTGATGAGTTTTTCGGGGGCGGTGGCAGATGGGAGTATGGCGATCAGCACTGCGACCTATGAACTTTTTCAAGCAAACCCGCAAGTCTCGATCAAGGCATTAAGTAAAAGTAGTATGACCGTGGTATCAGACGTATTGTCTTCAACGATCAATACCTTATTGTTTGCCTTTATGGGAAGTAATCTGGCGTTGATTGCGTGGTTTCAAGATTTGTCGATCTCCTTTGGTGAAATGATCAATTCGAAGGCGTTCGTCTCAGAATTGGTCGTTTGTTTGATCACGGGTCTGGCAGCGGTGATTATTTTACCCATCACCGCATGGGCAGCGAGTTGGTATTTTTTGAAAAGAAACCGAATGGAATAGGAAGGAGCGCAACCACCATGGAACCACTAATTGAAACTAAGCGATTAGTGCTGCGAGAAATGAGTCATGACGATCGACCAGCGATTGAAAAGATTTTGCAAGATCCAGAAGTTATGATTGCCTATGAAGGACCCTTCAGTGAGCAAGAAGTCACTGGTTGGATCGACAAACAGCTGCAACGCTATCAAAACGATCACATTGGCTTGTGGCTAGTGATTGAGAAAGCATCAGGGCAAGCGATCGGTCAATGCGGGTTGACATGGCAAGACGTCAAGGGAGAAGCCGTTTTAGAAATTGGGTACTTGTTTCAAAAGAACTTCTGGCATCATGGGTTTGCCACAGAAGCCGCCCAGGCTTGTAAAGACTATGCGTTTGCAACGCTGAATGCCGCCATTGTTTATTCGATCATTCGTGAGACCAATCAAGCCTCCATAAATGTGGCATTGCGCAATGGAATGAAGCTGGTGGATCGCTTTGTCAAACACTATCGGCAAGTGGACATGCCGCATCTTGTGTATGCTGTGGCGAAAGAGATGTGAAAAACGTAAGAATGCTTTTTTCGATTTAGACAATGAAACGCCCTTAGAAAGTTAGCTTTTTCTAACTTTCTAGGGGCGTTTTTTATGCTTGCGTAAAGCTTTTTCGTTCGATGAGTTCAGCCCCTAAAAGGACTGTTTTGGTGATCGCTCGAGGATGAACGATCTGATCCACCAATAAATCGATCGCGGTTTTGGCGATTTCCTCCACATCAATTTTAAACGTTGTTAGAGGGGGAGCCACAAATTTTGCGATCTCATTGTCGTTGATACTGATTAATTCCAAGCGATCAGGAATGATGATGGATCGTTCATTTAACGCTTGGAGCACACCAACTGCGATGGTGTCAGAAGCCACAAAGAGCGCCTCTGGCAAATTATCACCAAGGGATTCCACCATTTTTTTCGCCAAACGATAGCCGGTTTCAACGGAAAAATTGCCACCACTAAATAAGAACGCCTCATCGAGCGCATCTCGACGAGCCAGCGTTTGACGGAAGATGACCTCGCGACTATCCATTTCTGCACGTTGGGTATCAGGATTTAGATAAGCACCACCAATAAAGCCGATCTTTCGGTATCCTTTTGTTAAAAATAGCTCGATCGCCAGTTGCGTCATTCGATCAGTATCAGGTTTGACCGTATCGAACAGCTCTGGACAGGGGTTGATTTCCAAAAGGACGCCATAGGGGCAAACGGATTTGAACTGCTGCGTTTCTTTCTCAGTGAAAGAGCCAATCCCAATAAATCCGGCGACTTCTTGCAGTGTTTCTAAAACATCATCTTCATGGGTGATCAGTTGAATTTCCAAATTGTTGATTTTCGCATATTTTTCTAAAGAGATACGCAATTGTCGAAAATAGACATCTTGCAGCTCTTCTTGTTCTGTCAGCCAGAAAAGGACGGCGATTTTTTCTAGTGTTGTTTTTATTTTTGAGCGATCATAACCTAGTGATAAAGCGGTATGAATAATTTTTTGACGCGTATCGGCTGCGATCGACAACGATTCGTCGCCTTTCAATAATCGGGAAACAGTCGCTTGTGAAAAGCCTGATTGCTCGGCAATTTTTTTTATTGTAACCAATCTTCTTCACCTCTTTCTTCTAGTATACGCTAACAACTTTACCAAGTAAATAAATTTACTAAATATATTTACTCAATAGTGAAAGTTTAGAGCGTGGAGGTATTTTGAAAAATTATTTGTGAGATAAACCTTGATTTTATCCGTTTATTTACTTCGTTGGAGAAATTAATTTAGTAAAACTATTTACATATTAAGTAAAATAATTTATTATAAACGAGAAGATAGCGTTTGCAAAATAAAGAAAAGGTGGAGAAATGATGATGAAAAAAATGTCTCGAGTTCTTTTTTTAAGTGTAGCAGCTTTAGGATTAGGTGCTTGCGGTCCACAAAGTGAAGGGACAGATAGTACTGCAGCAAATAGTGGCAGCAATAAGGACTATGATCTATTGGTCTGGGAGGACCAAGCAAAATCAGCTGGGATTGAAGAGGCAGTCAAACAATTTGAAGAAGAACACGATGTGACGATCAAAGTGGTCGAAAAAGCCTATGGTGGACAGATCGAAGATTTACGATTGGATGGACCCGCTGGTACAGGTGCGGATGTCATCACGATTCCTGGCGATCAAATCGGTACAGCCGTTACCGAAGGTTTGTTGAAAGAATTAACAGTCGATCAAACGCTACAAGAGCTGTATACAGAATCAGCAATGCAATCGCAAATCGTTGACGGCAAAGTCTACGGCTTACCAAAAGCGGTTGAAACACAAATTTTGTATTATAACAAAGAACTAATTTCCGAAGAAGACTTGCCACAGACAACGGATGAGTGGCTGGAGTATTCCAAGTCTGTTTTAGGTGCTGACAGTTATGGGTTACTGGCATTATGGGATCAAATTTATTACGCACAAGGTGTATTGAGCGGTTATGGCGGTTATGTTTTTGGCGAGAATGCCGATGGATCCTATGACCCTGAAGATATTGGATTAGCTAATGAAGGCGCGATCGAAGGAGCAGACTATATCCAACAATTTTATGATGCAGGTGTTTTTCCATCGGGATTGGTCGGTGAACAAGGAATCAATGTGTTGGACTCTTTATTTACGGAAGGAAAAGCTGCCGCTGTCATCTCGGGACCATGGAACTTGTCTCCTTATAAAGAAGCGGGCATCGACTATGGTGTGAAAGAATTGCCATTATTAGGCAATGGTGAACATATGGGCTCCTTTATCGGTGTCAAAAGCTACAACGTAAGTAGCTATTCCCAAAATCCTGAGTTAGCTGAAGCATTCGTCAAATTTATCAGCAATGAGGAAAATTCAAAAGTTCGTTATGAAAAAACACAGGAAGTACCAGCGGTTGCTTCATTAGCAGATGATCCAGCAGTTCAAGAAAGTGAAAGTGCTGCAGCCATTGCCGCTCAGTCCCAACACGCAGAACTAACGCCTGGGATCACTGAAATGAATTCAGTATGGGAACCAATGGATGCCGCATTGCAAACCATTGCTACTGGAAAGGCTGAACCGAAAACAGCTTTACCACAAGCAGTCGAACAGATCAAATCAGCCATTGCGGCAATTCAAAACTAGAAAGTCGTCTCAAGGACAAACGTTTCGGATGGTCATTCATCATTAGGAATCAAGTAAGGCCGAACGAAACGTTTGTCAGCGGCTTTTTCTTACAGGGGGCGAAAATGTGAAAAACAGGCAGTCGTATGCAAAACGAGCAATGCTATTCTCGATAATACCAGGATTCGGTCAATTTTATAATCGGCAAAAAATCAAAGGCGCTTTATTTTTCTTCTTTTTTGCTATGTATCTTGTCGTCTTTAAAGATTTATTTAATATGGGACTTTGGGGCATCGTGACATTAGGCGTGGAAGTGCCGAGAGACAATTCCATCTTTTTATTAGCAGAAGGATTAGTTGCCTTGATCGTCATCGGTTTTGGTCTGTTGTTCTATTATTTAAACATCCGTGATGCCTATAAAAACGGTGAATTAAGAGACAATGAGCTACCAGTCAACTCTATCCGTGAAAGCTACCAGGCACTATTAAGAGAAGGCTATCCTTATTTAATGAGTAGCCCAGCATTTTTCTTACTCGTGTTTTCTGTTATTTTTCCGATTCTCTTTAGTATCGCGTTAGCTTTTACGAACTATGATCTGTATCATTCTGCACCTGCCAATTTAGCAGATTGGGTGGGATTAGAGACCTTTAAGAAGATTTTTACTGTCGATATTTGGCGTAGTACCTTCTTCAATGTTCTGGGCTGGACAGTTATCTGGACCTTGATCGCCTCAACGTTACAAGTTTCAATCGGAATATTTTTAGCGGTGCTGGTGCATCAAAAAGAATTACGACTCAAAAAGTTCTTTCGAACGATTTTGATCCTCCCATGGGCAGTTCCGGGATTTGTTACGATCTTGGTGTTTTCAGGAATGTTCAATGATTCCTTTGGTGCGATCAATCATTCGATTTTGAATTTCTTCCAGATTTCACCGATTCCTTGGCTAACGAGTGCGAATTGGACCCGCTTAGCTTTGCTACTGATTCAAGGCTGGCTAGGCTTTCCGTATATTTTTATCGTGACTACAGGGACGCTGCAATCCATTCCTGATGATTTGTATGAGGCTGCGACCATCGATGGTGCTTCAGCTTTACAAAAATTCCGCCGAATCACATTGCCATTATTGCTTTATGCAATGGCACCGATTTTGATTACGCAATATACGTTTAACTTCAACAATTTCAATATCATTTATCTGTTTAATTCTGGTGGACCAGCAGTTCCTGGTTCGACCGCTGGTGGTACCGATATTTTGGTTTCGTGGATCTATAAGCTCACGATGCAAAATAGTCAATATGCACTGGCAGCAGCGTTGACGATTCTCTTATCGATCGTCGTGATCGCGATTGCTTTATGGCAATTCCGCCGAACAAATTCATTCAAGGAGGTTGGATAACATGAAGGCAGCAAGTATGAAGAAACAAAAATTTGTCCGCCTATCCTTGACGTATCTCGTACTGATTTTTACGGTAGTGGTGATCGTCTACCCTTTACTTTGGACGATCGGTGCTAGTTTTAATCCTGGGAACAGTTTAGTAAGTACGAGTTTGATTCCGACGAGTCCGACATTAAGTCACTACACGAAATTGTTTGCTGGCGACAACTCGCTTTATTATAGTCAATGGTATTTGAATTCATTAAAAATCAGTGTATGCACCATGTTCTTGTCACTGATTTTTGTCTCCATGACGGCGTATTCCTTTTCACGATTTCGTTTTACAGGCCGTAAAAATGGGTTGATGCTGTTCTTACTCCTACAAATGATCCCGCAGTTCTCTGCCTTGATCGCAATTTTTGTATTGGCGCAAATGCTCGGCTTGATCAATAGCCATTGGTTGCTGATCTTGATTTACGTTGGGGGCCAGATTCCCATGAACACGTACTTATTGAAAGGGTATTTTGACTCGATCCCGTTAGATTTAGACGAGAGTGCCAAGATAGATGGCGCAAGCAATACGCGAATATTCTGGCAAATTTTGATTCCTTTATCACGACCAATGCTGGCAGTCGTTGCCATGAATGGCTTTACTGGACCACTTGGAGACTTTGCCCTGTCTTCTGTGATTTTACGTAATCCTGAGTACTATACATTACCCATCGGGTTATACAAATTAGTCACGGATAAAATGGGAGCCAGCTATACGACTTTTGCGGCAGGGGCTATTTTGATCAGTATTCCGATCGCGCTCGTCTTTATTGCATTACAAAAACATTTTGTCTCCGGTTTGACCGCTGGTGGCACAAAAGGATAGGAAGAGAAGATGACAAGATATAACTTAGAAGAACGCTTTTTACATGGTGGGGATTATAATCCTGACCAGTGGCTAAATTATCCCGAGATCTTAGCCAAAGATTTAGAACTAATGGAAAAAGCTCATGCTAATACATTTTCCCTTGGTATTTTTGCTTGGAGTGCCTTAGAGCCAGCAGAAGGGGTGTTTCAATTTGAATGGTTAGACAAAATCATGGATGAGCTCGCCGAACGAAACAGCAACGTCATTTTAGCGACGCCAAGCGGCGCGCGTCCTGCCTGGTTGTCTAAAGCATACCCTGAAGTTCTACGGACCAATGAAAAACGGGAAAAAATGTTACACGGCGGGCGTCACAATCACTGCTTTTCTTCACCGATCTATCGTGAGAAAGTGGCGATCATCAATCGGAAATTAGCTGAACGCTACCACGATCACCCAGCACTATTGATGTGGCATATTTCCAATGAGTATTCTGGAGATTGTCATTGCCCCATTTGCCAAGAAAACTTTCGTCAGTGGGTCAAGCAGAAGTACCAAACATTAGCAGCCTTGAATGAGGCCTGGTGGGGACCTTTCTGGAGCCATACGATCACCGATTGGTCGCAAATCGAATCTCCTTCACCGATCGGCGAAATGCAAGTTCATGGACTAAATCTAGACTGGCATCGTTTTGTGACCGATCAGACCATTGATTTCTATGAACATGAGATCAAAGACATTCGTCGTTTGTCTCCAGATGTGCCGATCACAACGAATTTCATGGCAGATACCCGAGATTTGATTCCCTTTTATAGCCTTGATTATGGAAAATTTGCCCAGCATGTGGATGTCATTAGTTGGGATTGTTATCCTGCTTGGCATAATGATTGGGGAACGACCGCTGATTTGGCAAGTAAGGTTGGGTTTATCAATGATCAGTACCGTAGCTTGAAAAAGCAACCCTTTTTGATCATGGAATCAACCCCTAGTGGTGTGAATTGGCATCCAGTCAATCGCACGAAACGCCCCGGGATGCATCTGTTGTCTTCTATGCAATTTATTGCTCACGGTTCAGATAGTAATCTTTATTTCCAATGGCGAAAATCTCGAGGCTCATCTGAGAAGTTCCATGGGGCCGTCGTGGACCATGACAACGACGAACAGAATCGTGTTTTTCAAGATGTAGCCGAAGTGGGAAAAGCCTTAGAAGAAATCAAAGAAATCAAAGGATTGCACAAAAAAGCCAAAGTGGCGATCATCTATGATTGGGATAACAATTGGGCGCTCAATGATGCGCAAGGTTTTGGTTTGGAGAGCAAACGCTACCCACAAACGTTGCAAGAGCATTATCGCTATTTTTGGGATCATGACATCGCGGTTGATGTCATCACGAAAGACCATGACTTTGACTCTTACCAATTGATCATCGCTCCGATGCTTTACCTTTTACCAAAAGAAACTATGAAAAAGTTTCAACAGTATACGAAAAATGGCGGGACGCTGGTTTCCACTTATTTGACGGGGATCGTGAATGAAACGGACTTGACCTATTTAGGGGGCTGGCCCCAAGAGTTAGAAGAACTGTTTGGTGTGTCTGTGAAAGAAATCGATACGTTATATCCGAAACAAAAAAATCTGCTTTTAATGAAGGAGCAGCAGTACCAAATTCATGATTATTGTAGTGTTGTTCAAACAAACACTGCCCAAACGTTAGGGGTCTACGGTGCTGATTTTTATCAAGGTCAAGCTGCAGTGACCGTAAATGATTATGGTGAAGGAAGTGCCTACTATCTTGGGGGACGGACGGATCAAGCCTTTTTGGAAGACTTCTATCAAGAAGTAACACAACAGCTTCGCATACAAAATGAGTGGGTCCGTCAAGGTTCAACGAACGTGTCGATCCAAAGTAGAGAAAGTCAGCAAGAGCAGCTCGCTCCGACCACCTATTATTTTGTGATGAATTTTTCCGAAGAAAATCAAGAAGTAGAGGTAGCAACTTCAGGAATCGATTTGCTTACTGGAAAAACGACAAACCAAAAGCTTCAGTTGGCGCCTTATGAGGTGCAGATTATCAAAGTGACAGCACCAGAACAATAAAAACTATTGTGTCAATTATATGAAAAAAGAAGTACTTACGTTGATGAAAAAAACGTAAGTACTTCTTTTTTATAGAGAGTGTTTTAATTTTCTTGCGCAAATTCGGCAGCTTTTGTTCCTGCTTGGCGTCCGAAGATGATGATATCGGCAACGGCATTTCCGCCAATTCGGTTTTCACCATGCAACCCACCAGTTACTTCACCGGCTGCAAAAAGACCTGGAATGATCTCGTTATCCGTAGCGATCACTTCTGTGTTGGTGTTGATCTTCACGCCGCCCATCGTGTGGTGGATACCAGGAGCGATGGCAATGGCATAGTAAGGTCCTGTTGACAAATCGTTGTCCATTGCTGTGCTGCGTCCAAAGGCTTCGTCTTCACCAGCAGCTACACTGCTGTTCCAGGTAGCGATCGTGTCAGCAAGCGCTGCTTCTGGCATGTCCAATTCTTTTGCTAATTCTTCGATCGTGTCAGCGGATTTTACTAACCCTTGTTGCTCGTAAAAATCAATGGCTGTCACGCGTTCTTTGACACCTGCATCAAAAACTAACGTTGCTGATTTTTCAGGTAAGGCAATGATCGCTTCAGAGACTTTGTCTCGTGTTTCCATTTCATTGAAGAACCGTTCGCCTTCTTGATTGACCAAGATCGCGCCTTCTCCACGGACAGCTTCAGTGATCAACAGTGATTTAGACTGATCCACTGTTGGGTGGATTTGGATTTGCTCTAAATCAACCGTTTGTCCACCTAACGCTTCGATCATTTTGATTCCATCACCAGTCGAACCCTCTTGGTTCGTTGTCACGTAGTCTGCCAATTCTGGTTTGTACTCGGTGATCATGTCGAAATTGGCACCGAAACCGCCTGTTGTAACGACAACTGCTTTGGCATCAATGGTTTGTTCGTTTCCTTCTACTTCAACGGTCACCCCGTTGACTTGACCATCTTCTTCATTGATTTCTTTGACATCGGCATTTACAAAAATTGGGATTTCCAATTCATGGATGTTGCGCATCAAGCCATCAACTAAGTATTCCCCAACAGCGGAACCATCCGATGGACGGTGCGTTCTTTTTTCACTCATCCCGCCAGTCGTTGTTAAGTTGTCTAAAGTGATACCCATGGAATCTAACCAATCGATTGCTTCTGCTGAATGATCCACAAAGTAGCGCAACAATTCTTCATCATTGGTGTTGTGACCGCCAGCTAATGTTTCTTCATAAAATAGATCGTTTGAATCTTCGATGCCTTCTGCTTCTTGGAATTTGGTTTCTGAAGCGTTCATTCCTGCTGAAGATTTCAATGTATTTCCACCAGAAATTGGCATTTTTTCTAAAATAACTGGGTTTGCGCCAGCTTCTTTTGCTTGGATCGCAGCGGCCATTCCAGCGCCACCCGCACCGACGATCACGACATCGTAGCTGTCTGCAAGTTCGCTAGGGTCTGTGTATTCTTGACCAGATGCAGCGGAAGTTGCATCTGTTTCTTCATTAGCAGATGAACCAGTACTTGAGCTGCTGCTTGTTTGTGAATCAGCGCCACAAGCACTCAAAGTTGCTAACGAGGTTAGGACTAATAGTGTTTGGAAAATTTTCTTCATTGTTTTTATTCCTCCTAAAACTTTTTCCAAATCAAAGACTAACATAGTTGTCATGTTATTTTTAGCTTTTGTTCGAAAAATCACATAATAATTAGAAAAGTTTAATTTATAAAGCGTTTTAGTCGAGATGAAAGGGTTTATTGGTCATCATAAAAAAGAGTGAATTCGTGAATTTATGGAAATAGAAGAATTATTGATTCTTTGATTTGTTTGGTATTAATCATGAAGGGAGAAAGCGAAGAGGCTTTGATTCGCCTCTCTTCTGTTATTGAAAAAACGTACGTCACTGAGGTGCCGAGGAATGATCTCTTTTATTAAGAATAAATCAAATGCTTTGCGCTCAAAATATAGAAAGAAATTGATGGCATCCGTGTTTGTGGGCACCAACTTTTACTCAATAAATAAAGATAGAATCTTAGTTTTCAAGAGTCATTGCCAAGAAACTGCGGTGTTTCTTAAAAAAATCAAGAGAACTGTCTTGCAAAACAAATCCTTTCTAGTATAATAAAAATAAGTTAGGTCTACCTAAAAAATAAATAAACTATCCTTAACTATGGAAATGGAGTGAAAATAATGATTACTTTTTCAGAAATATCCGCAGCCTATGATGGCGATCATCAAGTGATCTCGGATTTGTCGTTTCAAGTAGAAAAACCGTCGATCGTAGGGATCATTGGTCCAAATGGGGCAGGGAAGTCGACGCTGATCAAAGCGGCGTTGAAATTGATCCCTTCCAGTGGGAACATGAGTGTCGACAAAAAAGCGTTAAAAGACTTTCAAAAGGAAATTGCCTATGTCGAACAAAAGACCGCGGTTGATTACACGTTTCCGATCACAGTCAAAGAAGTCGTATCTTTAGGCTTGTATCCTAAGATGCGCATGTTCCAAAGGATGTCGGCAAACGATTGGCAGAAAGTGACAGCCGCTCTGGCAGCGGTAGAAATGGAATCCTTTGCGGAACGTCAGATTGGGGAATTGTCCGGCGGGCAGTTTCAGCGGGTCTTGATTGCTCGAACGTTGGTGCAAGATGCCAACTATATTTTCCTCGATGAGCCCTTTGTAGGGATCGATGCCACCAGTGAAGCGATCATCGTCGGCCTGTTGCGTAACTTGCGAGATGCTGGCAAGACGATTTTTATCGTTCACCATGATCTGGGGAAAATCACCGAATACTTTGATTACTTGGTTCTGCTCAATCAAACCCTGATCGCTGCGGGACCAGTCAGTGAAGTCTTTACCGAAAGCAATTTGAAGCAAACATTTGGCGATGCGATCATCGTGAAAGGAGGCGTTTAACATGTTGACAAGCTTTTTTACGAGTTTAAGTAACTATCATTTCTTGCAAAATGCCTTGATCACGGCAGTCGCGATCGGGATTGTGGCAGGGGTGATCGGTTGTTTTATTATCTTACGAGGGATGTCCTTGATGGGGGATGCAATCTCTCATGCGGTCTTACCAGGGGTAGCCTTGTCTTATATCTTCGGCGTTCATTTTTTTGTCGGGGCGATCTTCTTTGGGATCTTGGCTTCCATGATCATTACCTATATCGCCAATAACAGCCTGATCAAAAGCGATACGGCGATCGGTATCACCTTTAGTTCGTTTCTAGCTTTAGGGGTTATCTTGATTGGAGTAGCA
This sequence comes from Enterococcus sp. 5B3_DIV0040, assembly GCF_002140755.1. NCBI lineage: Bacteria > Bacillati > Bacillota > Bacilli > Lactobacillales > Enterococcaceae > Enterococcus > Enterococcus sp. 5B3_DIV0040. The sequence continues at coordinate 2,173,365 of NZ_NGLC01000001.1, read as the reverse complement.
AATAGTTCGACTGATTTGTTTCACATTTTGTTTGGGAATGTGCTAGCGGTGCAAGACAGCGACAAATGGCTGACGATCGCTATCGCTATCCTTGTGCTGGCAGTGATCATCCTCTTCTTCCGTCCACTGTTGATCACGTCTTTTGATCCGATGATGGCAAAGGCCTTTGGGATGAAAGTGCAAGCCTATCACTATTTATTGATGTTCTTGTTGACTTTGGTTTCAGTGACAGCGATGCAAAGCGTCGGAACGATCTTGATCGTGGCTCTGTTAGTCACTCCAGCAGCAACGGCTTATCTTTATACAAAACAATTGAAGCATATGATGGTCATCGCAGGGGTTTTAGGTGGTTTCGCCTCATTTATCGGCTTGTTTATCGGGTACAGTTTTAATATTGCCGCAGGATCAAGTATCGTTTTGACCGCAGGAGCCTTTTTCGTGATCGGTTTCTTGTTCTCACCAAAACAAAAGACCAGTCCAGTCAAACGCTGGTCAGCGACGGCGGTTTTAGCAACGGCAGCTGTAGCTGGTGGCTTCTTTTTGGCACAGCAAAACGGACAGATGGCCCAAACAGAAGGGAAACTTTCAGTAGTAGCGACCAATTCGATCATTGCTGATATTACGGAAAACATTGCCGGTGATCGAATCGATCTTCACAGTATCGTACCAGTGGGGCGTGATCCCCATGAATATGAACCTTTAGTGGAAGATGTTCGAAAAGCGACCGATGCCGATCTTATCCTTTACAACGGCTTGAATCTAGAAACTGGCGGCAATGGCTGGTTTACCAAATTGATGAACAATGCCAATAAGGTAGAAAATGAAGATTATTTTGCCGTCAGTGATGGCGTGGATGTGCTTTATCTTTCTGATGATGAAGACCACAGCAAAGCCGATCCTCATGCATGGTTAAATCTAGAAAACGGTATGATCTATGCCCGCAACATTGCTCAACGCTTGAGCGAAAAGGATCCTGACAATCGCTCTTTCTATGAAGAAAACCTTGAACGCTACTTGGCTTCATTAGAAGAACTGGATCAGCAAGCGAAGGAAAACTTCCAATCGATTCCCGAAGAGAAGAAATTGATCGTCACCAGTGAGGGAGCCTTCAAATACTTCTCCAAAGCCTACGGTGTACCGTCTGCCTATATCTGGGAAATCAATACCGAAGAAGAAGGAACCCCTGCGCAAATCAAGAACTTAGTGGATCAGCTGCAAAATTCAGCCGTCGCTTCCTTATTTGTCGAAAGCAGCGTCAATACTCGTCCGATGCAAAGTGTTTCTCGTGATGCAGGTATTCCGATATTCGGAACCGTCTTTACCGATTCGATTGCAGAGCCGGGAGAAGAAGGCGACAGCTACTATAACATGATGAAATGGAATCTCGATACGATTTATCAAGGCTTGAATCAATAATGCAAAAAACATCCTTAGCTCGTTCTGGCTAAGGATGTTTTTTCGTCGTATTTTTGTGCTGGAGAAAAGCAAAGAGATAAAATCCGCAGCCCATCAAAGCAGCAAGAAAAGCGATGACAGGAAAGTACAACCCCTGACCGTATACATAGGCTGTATAAGCGAAGAAGGCGATCAAAAACCAAAGCGTTCCCGAGATGAGCATTTTTTGGTTCCTCCTAATTGTTAAAAAGTGTTTATTTAGTATATTTCAACACGGTAGGCGCAAAAAGAAAATCAGCGAATCGAACGTTTGCTGAAACGAGTCGCTGATTTTTTCCCAATTGCACCGATGAACAGTTAAGAAACGTTCAATTGCTGTTGCGGTTCTAAATGGTAATAAAGGATCTCAGGTGGGACACCGAGTCGGGCGGGAATCTTGGTCATACCAACCCCGCTGGAAACACTTAATAAGGTCTCATTGCCTAAAAGGTAGAGCCCATCGGTATATTTCAACGCGCCCTTTGTTTTCGCATAATAAAAAGGCAAGCGAATCTGCCCGCCATGGCTATGGCCAGAAAGAATCAAGTCGTAGTTTGGCAGATTGGTGATCCGAGAAACATAATCGGGTTCATGGAGCAAAAGCAGCTGCCATTCTGCTAAGGTTGCTTCATAGGTAAAACTGACTTTCGGACTTTCTATATCGATACCGACAATATTCATCGACGTCTTGTCATCAGAACCAAAAACCGACTCATTATCAAGTAAGGTAAACCCTGCATGCTGGTATATTTCCTTAACAAAGTAATGCCCGTCATTCAAATGGTCATGGTTCCCCATAACTGCGATCTTACCCAGAGGCGCTTGCAATTTTTTCAGCTTTTCGATCAGTCGCTTGGATGAACGATGCGGCCATTTTTTATAATTATCGATCAGATCCCCCGTGATGATGATCAGATCCGGCTTGTTTTGGATCGTTGATCGAATGATGCGATTCATTCGTCTTGGTTTAAACCAACGAGAAAAATGAAGGTCGCTGATATGGGCGATCACGAGATTGCTTTCTGCTTGATAAAGATCGTAAGCCTTTGAAATATCTAAGACGGTGCGCTTGTCTTTTTTTATGAGGTAGTGCCGTTGTTTGAGAAGATGCGGTTCAATAATAAAGGAGTAAACTAGCAAGCCCGTAAGGAGGAATGCAATAAGAATGAGGGTGTACATGGCGTGGCTCCTTTTTTGATTTGCTAGTTTCTAGCATAGTAGATTCTTACAAAAAAAGCAATCATGCGAAAGCAAAAATAACAAAAAATATCCATCGTATTTCGTTTGTTTCTTCCATGAAAAAAAGATACAAAAGGGGCTGCAATAGCCGATCTTTTGTATCCTAGATCGCAATTATTTGATTTTCACCAAACGTTTGAAGCGTGCTTTGTGTTTGACGGGGATCAAAGCCATGACACAATCATAAGGGACGGAGATGATCGCCCATGCGAGACTTTTACTTGAAGCAAAGGGATAGTTTTGCTTTAAGACAAAATGGCCACTGATCAAGGCAAAACCGATACTGCCGACCCACAGCCATTGCGGGTCCCAATTCGTAAAGTGTTGGAGGGCTGTGATGACAAAGGGATAACCGTAAAAGTACAATGCAGTCAAAACGAAAGTGACGTTTTTGGTTAATTGACGCAGGGTCAGTAAGAAAAATAAGCCAGAAAGAACGATACCCAATGGCGGGAACAGACTAACTAAGAAGGAATACACGATGCCCCATACGATCATGCCAGGTCCTTTGACGAGAGCGGCTAAGACAAAGACAAAAAGTAGGAATAAGAGCTGTTGCGAAAAACTTGCTGCTGTCAAAAGTCCGAAGAAACCAACCAATAACCAGTGAGAAAAAGTCGCTGTTTGATTCTTTTGTGGTGTCTGTTGCTGCAATTTTAGCCAAGTAGCAAAATTCGGGAAATCATGCTGGAAATTTCGCTGAAAATCGCTGTTGAATGCTTGATGGGCATTTTGCTGGCGATAGTAATGATATTGATGTTTTAACGTGCCTTTCGTGGCTGCTTTTTGGCCAGAAAAAAAGCGGCCGGGATCAATTTTTGATCGTTCCATATTTCCACCTCCATACGATTTCGTTACCCTCAGTATAGAGAAAATCAGCTTCGGCGTCCTCCAACTTTGGGCGGATTTTTTTTGCTTGCTGAAAGTTTTCTTAAACTGCTGAAAAAAGCGAAGAGGATTCGTTTCTTAAACCGTCAAAATATGCTAGAGTATAGAAGGACTAAGGAGGAGATTTCATGATTTTTGATTCTCATACACATTTGAATGCAGAACAGTTTAACGAAGACATTCCCGAAACGGTCGCCCGTGCGCAAGAACTAGGAGTAACGGAGATGGCGGTCGTCGGTTTCGATCAACCAACGATTGAAAAATCGTTAGTATTAAGCAAAGAATATCCTGGCATTTACAGTATTATCGGTTGGCATCCAACCGAAGCTGGTTCTTATACCCCACAAGTGGAAACCTATTTGCAAGAGCGCTTGGAACGACCAAAAGTCGTTGCCCTAGGTGAAATCGGTTTAGACTATCACTGGATGGAAGATCCGAAGGAAGTTCAAGAAAAGGTCTTTCGTCGGCAAATGGCGATCGCCCGTGAACATCAGCTGCCTATCAGTATTCATACCCGTGAAGCCTTAGAAGATACCTATGCGATTTTAAAGGATGAAAAAGTCCAAACGATCGGCGGCATCATGCACAGCTTTAGTGGGGATGGCGAATGGGCGAAAAAGTTCTTGGACCTAGGAATGTATATTTCCTTTAGTGGTGTCGTGACCTTCAAAAAGGCGACGGAGGTACAAGAAGCTGCGCAAGTCGTGCCACAAGATCGGCTGCTCGTTGAGACTGACGCGCCGTATTTAGCCCCTGTTCCTTATCGTGGCAAGCGCAATGAACCGGGCTATACTCATTATGTAGTGGATAAAATCGCGGAGCTGCGGCAAGAAGCGGTGGCTGATGTTGCGGCCTACACGACAAAAAATGCCCATCGCTTGTTTAGGATCAATGACTAATAAACCGAAAATCGAAGAAATCATTGTCGTCGAAGGCAAAGACGACACCCGCCGATTGCAAGAAGTGTTCGATGTAGATACCATCGAGACGATCGGTTCGGCGATCGATGACACGATCCTTGATCAAATCGAGCACGCCCAAGAGACACGAGGGGTTATCGTGTTTACCGATCCCGATTTTTCGGGAGAAAAGATTCGCAAAATCATTATGGAAGTCGTTCCTGATGCCAAGCATGCCTTTTTACCGCGCAGTCAGGCAGCACCGAAAAGCAAGGGCAGTTTAGGCGTGGAACACGCCAGCCATGAAGCGTTGAAAGAAGCCTTGCGAAAAGTCGTAACCCCGATTGCTTCAAATGAAGTCAGTGAGGGGACCATTGATCGGCAACAGTTGTTAGCGTATGGCTTGATCGCAGGAGCTGGAGCGAAAGAGAAACGAGAGCGGTTGGGGGATCTTTTACGCATCGGCTATACGAACGGCAAACAATTAGAGAAGCGGCTGACAATGTTTCGTATCACCGATGCAGAGTTGGCAGAAGCAATGAAAATAGTGGAGGAAGAATTGTGAAGGAAGAACGGGAAATAGCAACCCCCTCAAGAACCAAAGAGATTTTAGCGAAACATGGCTTTACCTTTAAAAAAAGTTTAGGGCAAAACTTCTTAACAGAACCGAATATTTTACGGAAAATCGTAGAAACTGCAGGCATCGACGAGACGACAAACGTCATTGAGGTTGGTCCTGGAATCGGTGCGCTGACCGAACAGTTGGCAAAACATGCCAAGCAAGTGTTGGCGTTTGAAATTGATGATCGGTTGATCCCAGTGTTAGCCGACACAATGCAGCCATATCAAAATGTGAAAATCATTCATCAAGATGTCTTGCAAGCAGATCTGGCAACGACCATTCAGTCAGCATTCAGCGATACGGCTGCTTCATTAAAAGTTGTCGCAAATTTGCCTTACTACATCACTACGCCAATTATGATGCACTTTTTAGAGTCTCAGGTAAAAGTAGATGAAATGGTCGTGATGATGCAAAAAGAAGTGGCAGATCGAATCTCAGCAGTTCCCGGGACTAAAGCCTATGGCTCGTTGTCGATCGCTGTGCAATACTACATGGAAGCAAAACTGGCATTCATCGTCCCGAAAACCGTTTTTGTGCCCCAACCGAATGTTGATTCGGCTATTTTGAAATTGACGCGTCGATCACAACCAGCAGTCGCAGTCACCGATGAAAAAGAGTTTTTCAAATTAACGAAAGCAGCCTTTCAGCTGCGTCGTAAAACCCTTTGGAACAATTTGCAAAATAGCTATGGAAAAGATGAAACAACCAAACAGTGGTTGGCAGACAGCTTAGAAGCAAGTGGGATCGATCCGAAACGACGTGGAGAAACGCTGTCGTTAGCGGAATTTGCCAAATTAAGCAATGAAATGCAAGCGCGTAAAGGATAACTTCAATAAAAACGGATGTTGAATAAACATTCGTTTTTTTTGTGTCTTGACACCTCGTGGAAATACCAGTAGAATAAGCAAGACAGAACTGTCATGACACATTGAAGGAGAGAGTATAAATGAAAAATCATTCCATCCGCCATTTAACGATCGCTGCATTGTTGATCGGCATGGGGATCGTCATTCCCATGGTAATGCCCAAAATCGTCATCGGACCAGCATCTTTTACCTTAGCTAGCCATGTGCCCGTCTTTGTGGCGATGTTCTTTTCATCTGCGATGGCGATCGCGGTAGCTTTAGGAACGACCTTTGGCTTTTTCTTAACACTGCCACCAATCATTGCTTTACGGGCATTGTCCCATGTTGTTTTTGCCGTCATCGGTGCCTTTTATTTACAGAAGCACCCAGATATTTTACTAAAAAATGGCAAACCCTCTTTATTGAATATCAAATTTCAGAGCTTTAACTTGATTATCGGACTGATCCATTCTGCCGTAGAAATGGCAGTCGTTGCCGCCTTTTACTTCACAGGAAATGTACCAGGGACCGCATTCGATGGTAATTTCTACTATTTCTTGTTCGTTTTGATGGGGATCGGCGGTTTGATCCATAGCTTGATCGATTTCAATTTGGCTTATTTTGTTGCAGGTGCCTTAAGCAAACAATTTGATATTCGTTCGTTTTCGAAAGCAAAAGGACGCTTTATTCAGAAACAGAAGAAAGCGGCATAAGCGCCAGTTTGAATAGACCCGCTGCCTAAACGGGTCTATTTTTTTGTGTTTAGATTAAGAAAATACTCCTTCTTAAAAAGTTTATTATAGTGAAATAATAAACAGAAATAAGTTATAATATACAAGAGGAGGAAGTAGATGAAGAAGAAAAAGTTAAAACGGTTACTTTTAGGTATGTTCGTCTTGATGCTCTTCTTTCTGCTGATTTTTTATGACAGTAAGAACGGGCAGTCCCCCTTTGAAAAGATAGAGGATGAATTGACACTAGCACTTTCGGATGAAGAACAAACACCAGAGCCTGAATACAGTGAGGTTATTCAATTGGATGTTCCGTTAGAAAATCAATTCGATGAAGTGGCGTTAGGGAATGGCTGTGAGGTAACGGCTTTATCGATGCTCTTGAATTTTTACGGATTTGATACCAATAAAAATCAATTGGCGGAAGAATTAGCGTATGTCCCGCTTTATGAGGATTATTATCACCATGGAGATCCGCGAGAAGGCTTTGTTGGAAACATCTATGGCGGTGATAGCGCGATGGGGGTTGACGTAGAACCGATCACCGATGTCGCCGAAAGGATTGTAAAAGAGCAATACGAAGTTGTTAGTGGACGAGACAAAAGCTTTGATGAGATCGTCAAAGTACTACAATCTGGGAAACCAGTTTGGATGATTGCGACATTAGAATTACAAGTACCTACCGATGCGGATTTCTTTCAATGGAATACCCAAAATGGCGAAATCCTTGTGACGGCATTGATCCATTCGGTGGTGATCACAGGCATCGATGGTGATACGATGTATGTCAACGACCCTTATGGACATAAGGATCGTGAAGTCAGCAAAGAAGACTTAGCAGCGATCTATGAAAAAATGGGTCAGCAATACTTATATTTAGAAGAAATCTAAGAAAAACCCCTAACTTGCCGTTGACAGTAAATGAAAAAACAATTATAATTTTTTAAAATTAAACAAAGAAATCGATAACGTTGAAGAGAAGAGTAGCAGATCAACAAAGGTACAGAGACTCCGGTTGGTGAAAAAGGAGACATGCGGTGATCAGTGAAGATGAGCTCTGAGTTTTTTTGTTGGTTCACGCCAGCAAAACGGCATGCGCCCGTTACAGCGCCAAGTATCATAGTGTACTGTTGAGGTGTTATTTGTGAGAATAACACGAATTAGGGTGGTAACGCGCATCAAGTCGTCCCTTTTATCCGTAAGGATAAAAGGGCGGCTTTTTTTGTTTCTCACAGCCGAAACTATTCGCCTTCTTTTCAACAAGAAATTTATCTGTAAGGAGTTGAAGCAATGCCGATCATTATTCCCAAAGAACTACCCGCTGCAGCGGTCCTGCAAAAAGAAAATGTCTTTGCCTTACTGCAGCATAAAGCGGTGAAACAAGAGATTCGTCCCTTGAAGATCGCGATCGTCAATTTGATGCCGAAAAAGATCGCCACAGAAAATCAATTGCTGCGCCTGCTTTCCCAAAGTCCGCTGCAAATTGAAGTAACTTTACTGAAAATGAAGTACCACGAAAGTAAAAACACGTCTGTCGATCACATGGAAAAGTTCTATCAAGAATTCTCAGTGATCCAGTCCCAACGATTCGACGGCTTGATCATCACTGGTGCCCCTGTTGAAAAAATGGCCTTTGAAGCCATTGATTATTGGCAAGAACTGCAAGAGATCATGGATTGGAGCCAGACGAATTGCACTTCAGTCCTGCATATTTGTTGGGGGGCACAAGCTGGACTTTATTACCATTATGGTATCGACAAAGTTTTGTACCCAAGCAAGTTGTTTGGCGTCTTCGAACAAGCAGTCACGCATTTTCATCCGCTCGTTCGCGGTTTTGACGACGTCTTTTATACGCCCCATTCGCGCTATACTGGCATCGATGAAGGCCAGCTCGCCCAAGCGCCTTTAGAAATCTTGGCAGCGGGTGTTGAAACAGGGCCTTCCATCTTCGTATCAGAAGATCATAAAAATGCCTTCTTGCTAGGACATTTTGAATACCACACAACGACCTTGAATGAAGAGTACTTGCGAGACATGGAACGGGGCTTAGCTACCGCATTGCCCAAAAATTACTTTGCCTATGACCGTTTAGGCGGTAAAATTACCAACCGTTGGCGGGGACATGCCTCTTTGTTTTTCAGCAATTGGATCAATGAAACCTATTTGCGAACGCCGTATGACCTGTCCGTCACGCCGACGAAAGAAGGTTACCGAATTGGCAGTGAGCCAGAAGGTCGGGTGAGTATCAATGACGATTGAGCATTTTCTCTCCCACTATGCTAGACAGCGAAAAGGCACTGATTCTTTAAAATGGGATCTTGTGGATCAACGGTTCCAAGGAGAAAAGCTTTTGCCTTTATGGGTAGCTGATATGGATTTTGCTGCGCCAAAGGCAGTGGAAGAAGCCTTGCAGCAACTGGTTGTTCAAGGAACCTTTGGCTATGCGATTCCCCCCTCAGGCTATTTTTTAGCCTATCAAGCTTGGCAAGATCGCCACTGGGGGACGAAATTCGAAGAAAAATGGCTCTCGTTTTCCACAGGGGTCGTCCAATCTTTGGTTGATTTGCTTCATTGTTTCACAGAACCAGACGATGGCATCTTGATCCAGCCGCCCGTCTATTATCCCTTTTTTGACAGCATCAAAGAGACGAAAAGGCGCTTGATAGAAGCACCCTTACAAAAGGTGGGGAATTCTTATCAAATCGATTTTGCTGCTTTTGAAGGCAAAATCATTGAAGAAAAAGTGAAACTATTTATTCTCTGCTCCCCCCACAATCCAGTAGGGCGGGTCTGGCAAGAGAAAGAACTGCATCAGTTATTGGCCATTTGCCAAAAACATGAGGTTGTCGTGATCGCCGACGAGATCCATTGTGAGCTGATACTCGGTGAGCAGCAATTTGTTTCAGCCGTGACAGTGGCACAGGGGTTCGGCTTTGAGAAGCTGATCGTTCTGGATTCGCCCTCAAAAACCTTCAACTTAGCAGGATTATTGCTCTCTCATGTTTGGATTCCTGATTTAGAGATGCGCAGAGCCTATGAGGAGTGGTGCCGACAATACAAGCAGACGGAAGTTAATCGTTTGGGATTGGTGGCTGCGAAAGCCGCGTATGAATCGGGGGATCAATGGCTAGATGACCTGCTTTTGGTGATTGCTGCCAATGAACAAATGGTCCGCCAGCAACTGCAAGAAGCATTTCCCAAAATTGAGCTCCTGCCATTAGAAGGAACCTATCTTCTCTGGGTCGATCTGCGGCAAGTCATTGCCAAAGAACGAACCAAGCACGTGATCCAAGATACTGCCGGTCTGGCAGTCGACTATGGGGAATGGTTTTCACAAGACGGTCAGGGCTTGATTCGTCTGAATCTTGCGACAACACCGACGATCATTCAAGAAGCCCTTGATCGCATGATCGAGGCAATCAAAAAGGAGGAACGACATGACGATTGATACAGCAACTTTTCTGGCACAATTAGGCAATCATTCGGATCAGCAAACTGGGGCGATCAGCCCACCGATCTATCTTTCCACGACCTTTGCTCATCCCGAGTTAGGGCAAAGTACAGGCTATGATTATACCCGTACCAAAAACCCGACCCGTGATATCTTAGAAGCAGGTCTTGCTGAATTAGAAAAAGGAGCTCGGGCAGTAGTGACCAGCTCTGGCATGAGTGCGATCGCTTTGATTTTTGACTTATTTACCAGCGGGAGTCGCTTTTTGGTTTCTCGTGATTTGTATGGCGGTAGCTTTCGCTACTTTGCGGAATTGGAAAAAAGCCAACGGGCATTCTTCGATACCTTCAGCACTGTAACAGAATTAAGTGAAAAACTAACTGACGAGGTAACGGCTGTCTTTTTAGAGACCCCAACGAATCCTTTGATGACCGTGACGGATATTGCTGAAACCGCCAAGCTTGCTCACGACCATGGGGCGCTACTGATCGTAGATAATACCTTTTTGACGCCATTACGACAGCTGCCCTTAGAAGAAGGCGCGGATCTAGTGATCCATTCAGGCACCAAGTTCTTATCAGGTCACAATGATATTTTGGCTGGCGTCGTCATCGCCAAAGATGCGCAAGTAGGGGAGCGCTTGAATTATTTAGCCAATACTTCAGGCCCGACCTTGAGCAGCTTTGATACGTGGTTATTTATCCGAAGTTTAAAGACGCTGCCGTTGCGCTTTGAACGACAGGAAGCCAACGCTAAGGAAGTTGGCCGCTTTTTACGAGCCCATCCGGCGGTCAAAGAGGTGCTGTACCCAAATGCAGGGGCGATGATCAGTATTCGGGTGCTTGATGAAACCAAAATCAGCGGCTTCTTAGCGGCATTAAAGGTCTTTACCTTTGCGGAAAGCCTGGGTGGTGTGGAAAGTCTCATCACGTATCCAACGACACAGACCCACGCAGATATTCCTCAAGAGGTAAGAGAATCTTATGGATTGACGCCGGATCTTTTACGGATTTCCATTGGGATCGAAAGTAGTAAAGATTTGATCGATGACTTAGAAAATGCACTGAAGATATTCAAATAACCCAACCACAGATCAGCTAGTGAAAAACTTACTTTTGTAGAGTAATTTTATTGACAGTTTTAGTTGTATAGGATAAAGTTACACTACATATGAATAGTGAGTCCGATGTTTTCGGTTGACGGCAACAGGGATTAACCATTTCTCCTTTGAAAAAGTAGGTTGTTTTGAGAAACAGAGGGGAAATTGGTCTAGTTGGGCCATTCGACAAGGAAATAGGACGATTGATCTGAGGAGGGAACAAAAGGGGAAAAAAGGGATGAAAAGAAATGTAGTAAATGTGTTGACGACAGGAGTGATTGGGCTGCTTGCCTTGTTTAGCTTGGCTGCCTGTGGCACCAACCAAGCGGATGAAGAAACGACCGTCGTTAAATTAGGTGTCGTTGGCGAACAAAATGAAGCCTGGGAACATGTGCAAGAAGAATTGAAGGAAAACGAAAATATCGACTTGCAACTGGTGAAGTTCACCGATTATCGCCAACCAATCGTCGCACTAGAGGATGGGTCAATCGATCTTCACGCAGCATTGACGGAAATTTTTATGGATAATGTCAACGAAGAAAGTGGTTATTCCAACACGACGATTGCGTATACGACATTAAACCCACTTGGTATTTATTCCGATAAAATCACTGATGTCAGCGAATTGGCAGATGGTGCCACGGTGGCTTTACCCAATGATGTGTCAAATGAGAGCCGCGCACTACTACTCTTACAAACGGCCGGTTTAATCACTTTGGATGAATCAAAAGGGTTACTGCCAACAACCAGTGATGTCACTGAGAATCCCAAAGCCTTGAAATTTGAGCTGCTTGATTCCAATCAAACGGCTCGGGCAATGACCGATGTCGACATCTCTTTGATCAACAACGGCATGGCAGTCGATGCTGGCTTGGTTCCTACAGAAGATGCGATTTTCTTAGAACCTGTGGCTGACTCCTCCACGCCCTATTATAATGTCATTGCTGCGCGAGCAGACGAAGCAGAAAATGATGTGTACCAAACGGTCGTAGCGTATTATCAGACCGATGAAGTAAAAGCAATTATTGACGAAGTTACCAAGAAATCAAGTATCCCTGTTTGGGAATAAAAAGCAAAAAATCTACTATAATTATATAGGAACAGGAAGTAGGATGGAAAAATGATCAATTGGAAAAAAGGTTTAGCAAGTGTTGCCGTCGTCGGACTAGGATTCGTTCTAGCAGCTTGCGGTGGATCAAATACAGAGGAAACGGCAACCAGCAGTGCAGCTGGTGCTGGCGATGATGCAACATTCACTTATGCCATCAGCGGGGACCCATCGTCCACCAACCCGATCAACACCAGTGATCGCTGGGGATTGACAGTGACAAACATGATCTATTCTCCACTCGTTACAGTGGAAGCAGATGGAACAACACAAAATGCGTTAGCAGAATCAGTGGAACCGGCGGAAGACGGCCTTTCGTTGACCGTGCATTTGAAACAAGATGTCAAATGGTCAGATGGCGAAGATTTTACTGCCGATGACGTTGTTTTCACGTATGAACAAAAAGTCAAAAAAGAAAACGGGAATGCCGATTCGCTTTGGGTCGACGACCAGCCGATCGCGATCGAAAAAGTGGATGAATACACCGTGAAATTTGTGTTGCCAACACCGAGTGCAGCAGCAATCAGCAATATCGCAACCGAAACATACATCATTCCAGAGCACATCTTTAAAGATGTTAGCGACTTTTCGGTCAGTGAACTGCCTGAAAAACCAGTTGGTACGGGTCCATATCAATTGAAAGAATACAAACGTGGTGAGTACTTTACTTTTGAAGCCAATGAAAACTATTATGGCGGCAAGCCTTCGATTCAAAACGTGACCTTGCGGATCATTGAAAGTACTGATACGGCCAAAGTTGCTTTGCAAAAAGGGGAAGTTGACGCAGCCGTTGTTTTGCCTTCAGATATCGAAGACTTAGATGATACGCAAATTTCTGTTTATCCCTATACAGAAAACCGCATCGGATACTTAGGCTTAAATACTCATTCAGATGCATTACAAGATGTGAAGGTCCGTCAAGCAGTCTTGTATGCTTTGAACAAAGATGAATTAAATCAAGCTGCGTATTTAGATGAAGACTATTATGCAACACCGTATTCATTCTTACCACCGAACAATCCATACGTCACCGAAGATGTCGAGAAATATGAAACAAATGCTGAAAAAGCAAAAGAGCTTTTACAAGAAGCAGGTGTCACTGATTTGTCATTGAACTTGGCGTTCAACTCAACTGACCCAGCTCAAACGATCCAAGCTACGTTGATCCAACAACAATTGCAACAAGCAGGCATTACAGTTACCCTTGAAGGGGGCGATGGTACTGCGATCTTCACTGAGTTGAAAAAACCTGATTCAACGAAATACAACCTGTTCCTTGGCGGGTATATCATGGGGAATGACCCTGACTTATACGGCAGTTTATTCGAAACTGGCGGCAGTGCCAACTACTTCCAAAGCAATAGCGAAACCATTGACAATTTGTTTGCGCAAGCAGCAGTTGAATTGGACACAGACAAGCGTGAAGCATTGTACGATGATCTGCAAAAAGCCATTGCTGACGAAGCGATCATTTACCCAATCGTTGACAACAAGAAAATCTTAGCGGTCAATAACCGAATTGGTAATGTAGAAGATGCAGGCTTGATCCCAATCTATACATTCGAAGATATGTCTAAATTGACAATCAAGTAAATCCATTGGCTGTGATAAAGAGGAATCTTTTTTATCACAGCTTTTTTCTATGAAAAAGAAAGAAGGTCAATTATGTTTCGATATATTGCAAAACGAGTATTGCAAGCAATCCCTTTGCTATTTGTGATCTCTTTTATCGTATTTTCACTAATACATATCGCCCCGTATGATGTGATCGATTCCATCACGACACCGAATATGTCACAAGAGCAAATCGATCTGTTGCGGCAGCGCTATGGCTTGGATCAACCCTTTTTGGTTCAATATTTTCTTTGGATCAGAAATGTTCTTACTGGTAATCTTGGCTTTTCGTTGGTTTCTCAAAGCAGCATTTCACAAGAACTTGCGACTCGGATCCCGAATACGATGCGGCTAGTGATCCCTGCATATTTGACGGCTTTATTGCTGGCGATCATTTTGGGTCTGTTAGCCGCTGCCAACAAAGGAAAGATTTGGGATCGGATCATTGACGCTGTGGCATCTCTAGGGATCGCCGTGCCGACCTTCTGGTTTGCGATGATCTTGATTTATGTATTTGGTTACTTATTGAATATGTTCCCAATCATTGGCATGTATACAGTCGGCAAAGAAGGGGATTTTGGCGATTTTCTGCAGCACTTTATTTTGCCTTATATCACATTGACTGTCGCCTTCTTCCCAGATTTGACAAGGTATATTCGGGCATCAGCGACTCAGCAAGTATCAGAAGACTACGTGATGGTGCAACGGGCATTTCATGCCAGCAAATGGCAGATTTTCAGCCGTCACATCAGTCGCAATATTTTGATTCCCGTTGTCACCCAAATCGGATTGGCGTTACCGATGTTAGTTACCGGTGCGATCATCACAGAAACGATCTACGGCTGGCCGGGCGTCGGACCTTACTTGATGAGTGCAACGAAAAGCCTCGATTATCCTGTGATCATGGCGATCATGCTGCTGTCAGCAACACTGGTCATCTTAGGGAATTTGTTAGCGGATGTATTATATTCTGTGGTTGATCCACGTATCCGTAAAGGAGGGAGCAAGTAATGAAACGTTTCAAAAAAATCAGTGAAGTCATGCTTGCTTCGCCCATCTATACTTTTTCTGTCGTTTTCTTGACCCTATTGATCGTGCTATCGCTCGTTGCGCCTTTGATCCCGATCGATCCCAATGCAACGGATGTCAGCAACATGTCACAGCCACCGAGCTGGGCTCATTTGTTTGGGACCGATGAAGTGGGCCGGGATTACTTTATTCGGGTCGTCTACGGCGGTCGGGTGTCCTTGTTTGTAGGTGTGTTGGCAATGATCACTGCGACGTTTATTGGGACTCTTGTCGGTCTTGTTTCTGGCTACTTTGGCGGATGGATCGATAACTTGCTGATGCGACTCGTCGATGTGTTGTCATCGATTCCTTGGCTGGTGTTAGTGATCGTTTTGAGCGTCTTTTTACGTCCTGGACTAACCACGATCATTATTGTGATCGGCGGGTTTTCATGGATGAACATCGCTCGTTTGATTCGTGGTGAAACGTTAGCAGCGAAAGAACGGGAGTATGTTGCTTACGGGAAATTTATCGGTCGTTCTTCATTCAGTATTATCGTGAAGCATGTTTTCCCAGCAGTACTGCCAACCTTGATCGTTGCGGCATCCGCAAGTATTTCTGGGGCGATCATGACCGAATCAGCATTGAGCTTCCTCGGATTAGGCATTCAGCAGCCGATGGCTTCGTGGGGCAGTCTGTTGCAAAATGCGCAAAACAGCTTGCAGCGGGCACCATACATGGCGATCCTTCCAGGGCTCTTTGTTATTTTCACCATCTATTCCTTCAACAACATCGGCGACATGATCAAACATGTCTTGCAAAGGGAGGTGTGACCGATGAAGACAGAATTGTTAGCGATCGAAGCGTTGAATGTGACGTTTCACAGCAAAACCGGTCCGAAACCGTTAGTCAAAAAGCTGGATCTAGTGATTCCAAAAGGCAAAGTGGTTGGGATCGTCGGCGAATCTGGTAGTGGCAAAAGTATGACCATGAAAAGTGTCATGGATCTTTTGCCTGATAAGGTGACCGATCACTATGCCAGTTATACATTTGAAGGAGCAGCAGTGACCGATCGTCGAACATTACCGATCGCCATGATTTTTCAAGACCCGATGACTTCGTTGAATCCTTTGCGTACGATTGGCTATCATTTGATCGAAGTGATTCGCCGCTCACAAAACGTATCGAAAAAAGCAGCTCAAGAAATCGCCGTCAAAGAGTTAGAAAAAGTCGGCATACCTTTTCCAGCACAACGTATGAAACAATATCCCCACGAGCTATCAGGAGGGATGCGTCAGCGGGTGATGATCGCCATGGCTTTATTGGCGCAACCGAAATTACTGATCGCAGATGAACCGACGACGGCTTTAGATGTGACGATCCAAGCACAGATTTTGGCCTTGATCAAAAACCTGCAAAGAGAGAACCAGCTTTCCGTCGTCCTTGTGACCCATGACTTTGGGGTCGTTGCAGGAATGTGCGACTTTATTAAAGTGATGTATCAAGGTCGAGTCGTGGAAGAAGGCACCACGGAAGAGATCTTTTATCAACCTGCGCATCCTTATACGAAACAATTATTGCAAGCGGCACATTTAGGCGACAAGCATGCCGAATTAAAAGTCTTTGACTATCATGAGACATTGGCAGATGAGTTGCAAGAAACGCAGTTATCTAAGACCCATCGCGTTTGGCGCAATCAGGAGGTGACAGAATAATGGAAGAACTGATTCGCGTAGAACATGCGACGAAAACCTTTCGCAGCAAAAACTGGCGCGGCACTGTCAGTGAAGTCCGAGCGGTCGAAGATGTCAGTCTAACGATCCATCGGGGCGAGACATTGGGGCTAGTAGGGGAATCTGGGAGTGGGAAAACCACTTTAGGACGCAGTATTTTAAATTTAGAGACCTTAACAAGCGGGGAGATTTTCTTCGAAGGCAAAGAGCTAACAGCATTGACGGCAGAAGATCGCAAAGCAGCGTATCAGCAAATGCAGATCATTTTCCAAGATCCGTATTCATCATTGAATCCCCGCATGACGGCACTTGAACTGGTGATGGAGCCGTTGTATCATGAAACGAAAGATGCTGCCCGAGCGAAAGCCAAAGAAATCTTAGCGATCGTCGGGATCACGGGTGATGATGTCCATAAACTGCCCCGCGGTTTCAGCGGCGGACAACGGCAACGGATCGGCATCGCTCGTGCGGTGGTCAATCGCCCGGCGTTCGTCTTGTGTGATGAACCGACTTCGGCATTAGATGTCTCCATTCAGGCTCAGATCATCCAATTGCTGCTGCGTCTGCAAAAAGAGTTTTCATTGTCTTATTTGTTCATTTCCCATGACTTGTCCGTGATTCGTCATATCAGTGACCGAACAGCCGTCATGTATCAAGGGAAACTAGTTGAATTGGCACCCACCGACCGTTTGTTTGACAATCCGCTGCATCCTTACACGAAGAAATTATTAGCAGCAGCGCCGATCGCTGATCCTGTGTTAGCAAGAGGTGCGATGGAACAAACGGAGATTCAAAGCACGATTACTTTGACACCATTGTATGAATGGGTCGAAGTTGAACCAGATCATTTTGTGAGGAGAGAAAAACGATGACAGTAGAAACATTGACGATCCATCAAGGAAGCGACAAATTTGAAATGACGACCCCAACTGGCAATTGGGTATTAGCACGGGAAAAAGGCTATTCGCCAGTCCAAATGCTGGTGAGTGCGGTCGCTGCTTGCGGCGGCTATGTATACGCATCCGTCCTAGAGAATTCAAAAATCACAGCAGAAATCGAAAAGATCGAAGTCAGCTATGACCGGGATGACAACAAAAAAGCCCAACCAGTCAGTGCCATCCACATTCAGTTTTATGCGAAAATCGCTGAAGCCGACCATGACAAAGCGACCCGTTGCCTAAAACTCGTTTCACCAAATTGCCCCGTGATCCAATCATTAGATCCAGCGATCGAAGTGACGGAAACAGTGACGTTTATTTAATCGAAAAAGACTTTGTGTGCCTGAAACCAATAGGCGTACAAAGTCTTTTTTTTGATCAATAAATAATATTCTCCCGAATAAAGTCGATATCTGTCACTAATAGTTTGCGATCGACACTTTTTAGAGCGCCAGATTCTCGTAATTTTTGCATCATTCGATTGACACTGCTGGCAGAGGTAATGCCGCAAAAGCGAGCGATCTCCTCATTGGTGACTTCAAAGTCAATCAAGACACCATCTGTTGTCTGGATTCCGAACGTTTCATACAGCTCATTGATTTGGGTACAGACAGCACCAAATTTGCCGTTCATCAGCATTTGCTGCATCTTTTTCATCGTATCCATCAAGTTTCTTCGATAATACTCTTTGACATAATCCTGAAGCAGACGGTCACGATTGACATCTGCCCAAAATTGATCCCGCACGATTTTGTATAATTCGGCTTCTTCTGATTCAACCCGCACATTAAAAGGGGCTTCGACTTCTTGAGAGGATTCGTCTTTAAACAAAGAGACGATCTCAAAATCCGTCAAATAGCGCAAGTTGAATTCGCGCCCTTCATGGGTCACTACGCTAGTTTTGATGATGCCTTTTTTTAAAATATAGACGTACCGATCCGGGATGCCTTCATATGTCAAGTAACTCTTTTTCTTACGGATAACGATCGGTATTGCTTGTTTTTCTAAATAATCACGTAATATCTGTTTCTCCACCCACGTTACTCCTTCACTTCATGCCAACCCAACATTTTCTGAAAAAAATCTGAAATTTCCTCTATTCATGCTTCATTAAAAGACATTTCTGGTGAAAAAGCAATAACAAATGTTAATGTTTCTTGTTAATGCTCTTTTTTAACAGCAAAAGCGCATTTCAAGCAGAGGAAGTTTCGGTATAGTAAAACGCATCACAGCACAAACAGGAGGAATGGAAGAAACATGTCAGATAGGGAAACCAATCAAGAAGGAGTCGTCAGCTCGTTGCCGACAACTAAAAATGAAAAACTATGGAACAAAGGGTTTATCACGATTACCTTGATCAATTTTATCGTCTTTCTCGTGTATTATTGTTTTGTCGTCATCACCGCGAAATTTGCCACGCAGGAGTTAGGGGCATCCACTGCACAAGCTGGCTTGGCAGCGGGGATCTATATTATCGGGACCTTGATCGCTCGCTTGTATGTTGGGAAAATTTTAGAATTAGTTGGTCGTAAAGCCGTTTTGCGCTGGGGGATATTGTTTTATGTCATTACCACCGCTGCTTATTTGGTCTCAGTCAACATTTATATTTTAGATGCGGTGCGCTTTTTCAATGGCTTTGCTTATGGTGCCGTCTCGACTGCGGCTAATGCGATCGTCACCGCTTATATCCCAGCTTCAAAACATGGCGAAGGGATCAATTACTATGGATTAAGTACTAGTTTAGCAGCGGCGGTCGGACCTTTTATTGGTATGCTATTACTACCGACGGTCGGCTTTGATTTTATTATTTGGTTAGCAACTATTTTATCGATCGCAACAGCCATCGCTTGTTTCTGGTTCCCGGTCAAAAACATCCCATTGACGGAAGAACACAAAGCACAGCTGCAAAAATGGTCCGTCAAAAGTTTTGTCGAACCAAAAGTTTTTTTCATTTCTGGGATTGCCTTTTTGATCGGGTTGGCTTATTCCAGCGTTCTCGGCTTCTTGTCGATCTACGCCAGTGACCTTGGGTTGGAAACGGCCGGTGCCTTTTTCTTCATCGTCTATGCACTTTCTGTGACCTTCACACGGCCAATGACGGGCAAACTGTTTGACCGCCATGGCGCAGATGCAGTCATGTATCCCAGCTTTCTTTTCTTGACCCTGGGTCTTTTCTTATTGAGTATTACTGGCAACAGCTGGATGTTGTTGCTTGCGGGTTGCTTTGTCGGCTTGGGCTATGGCACCTTCATGTCCAATGGCCAAGCCGTCTGTCTGAAAGAAGTCGATCCTCACCGAGTCGGCGTAGCGCTCTCCACTTATTTCATCGGGCTGGATCTCGGCTTAGGCGTAGGTCCCTATGCACTAGGAAGCTTACACGGTCTGTTTGATTATTCGCAAATCTACATCTTATGCGGACTGATCCCAGTCGTCGTTCTTGTTTTATACAAATTGTTTTATAAAACGAAACGCGCAGTTGCCGCCGTTGGTACGATGAATCAGCCAATCAACGAAGAAGACTAACCTCAACCATTACAAAAAGGAGTGTTTCACCATGGATAACAATCAATTGATTATTGAAGCATTGAACAAATTAGTAACGAATATCAACGAATTGAATGAAGAAATGCATGCCATGAAAGAGGTCACCGCAACAATGACCCATGAACAGCTTGCTATCGATCATCAATTACGCGACATCAAATCGGTATTGATCAATGACAATCTGATTGGGTAAATTGTCATAAGGCTTGAAAGGAAACAAGAAACAGGAATGAACGCTTTTTTTTGAGAATGTTTCCTGCTCACTTACTGGTGGTAGAAAGATTCACATGAGAAAAGCGTTTTTTTGATGCACAAAAAAAGAAAAGCGAACATTGGCAGATTTTGTACAAGAAAATAAGCAAGAAAAATTGTAGCAGTCCGGGCTTGTATGCTATAGTGTGTCTGGGTAGCAATACCTAAAAAAAATCAGAGTAGGAAATAAAGCGTTAAGTGCTGAAAGGATGGGATGTTGCCTTTCGGACGAAGAACGATCATTCGTTCGCGGTTTTATTTTCGCATTCGCTGCATGAATTTGTAGCAACTCTAAAAGGAGATGCTCGCTATGAAAAGAAAAGTCGATGCACACATGATTGCGGTCATGGGACTTTTGATTGCCTTAATGGTCGTCTTGTCGCAAATCTTGGGGTTTGAAACCTCCTATATCAAAATCACATTTTCCTTTGTACCACAGCTGATCATGGGTATGCTGTTTGGTCCGTTTTGGACAGCAGTTGGCTCCTCATTAGCCGATATCGCAGGAATGGTGATTTTTCCAAAATCAGCCTACTTTTTCGGCTTTACCATCAATGCCTTCGTTGGTGGACTGATTTATGGCTACTTCTTTTATCGGAAAGAAGTCACATTAAAACGAGCGGCGATGGTCGTCTTGTTAAATACACTTTTAATAACCTTGATCTTAACACCGATCTGGTTAGCTATGATGCTGAATATTCCTTTGACAAGCTGGGCGATCTGGTCGGTCCGCTTGCTAAAAGCAGTCATCATGTTCCCGATACAAACTGCGTTGATTTACATCGTAGGGCGTGCGGTACCATACAAACGGCTGATCCGACGGTTCGTTTAACGAGTAAAAAAGAACGATAACATCCATTGAAGTGAATCATCTGCGAATATTTCGTCAGTGGTTCACTTTTTTCTTTCTAAGGATTGGCTTAATCATTCTCAATAACTTGTTTAGAGGGGAAGGGGAACCTATGAATAAAAAAGGACTCGCTATGGGACTGTTTCTTTTCTTGGTCTTAGCAGCAATGGGAGGGATGAAGTGGATGATAGAACAGCAAAAACAGCAAACTGAAGAGCCAGCCATGATCCAGCAAAGCAGCTTGAGGGACGAAACACAGGAAGAAAGCAGGGAAAGTCAGGAAACCACCTCAGTTTCCACGTCAACTTCTGTTTCAACTTCCACGCAAGAACAGCCAGAAGAGGCAATAGCAGAAAAAATCGCCACGATGAGTTTGGAGGAAAAGGTCGGGCAATTGTTTTTTGTGCGTGTGCCAGAAAGCAATCAAATCGAAGAGCTTCAAAAGTATCACTTTGGTGGCTATCTGTTATTCGGCCGTGATACCGAAAATGAGACGGCGGCGAGCTTGAAACAGAAAATTTCAGATTACCAAGCAGCCAGCGCCATCCCGCTGTTAATCGGTATGGATGAAGAAGGGGGCACAGTGACTCGCATCAGCCGCAATCCGAACCTTACGGATCAGCGTTTTCTCTCACCACAACAGCTGTATGCCCAAGGTGGATGGTCAGCGATCGAAGAAGATACAGCAAAGAAAGCGGAAATTTTAAAAGCTTACGGCATCAATGCTGGGCTGTTTCCCGTTGCCGATGTTTCCACTGATCCGCAGTCCTTTATCTACGACAGAACCATTGGCATGGATGCGCAGGGCACGAGTGCGTTTGTAGAACGTGTGGTTCATGTTTTACAGAAACACCACGTTGGGTCTACCTTGAAGCATTTTCCTGGCTATGGCAACAATCGTGACTCGCATGTCGAAATCGTCACCGATGACCGCCCGCTATCTGCACTGCGGGAAACGGATTTTCTGCCTTTTGCCGCAGGGATCAAAGCTGGTGCCGACAGTATTTTGGTCGGCCATACGATCGTCAATAGTATCGATAAGACCGTACCCGCCTCTATTTCAAAACCCGTGCATGAGCTGCTGCGAAATGAATTGCATTTTAAAGGGGTCATCATGACGGATGACTTGGATATGGCAGGACTTTCTGAGTTCATTCCGCAAAAAGAAGCCGCATTACAGGCGTTGCAGGCGGGAAATGATCTAGTGATCTCCTCTACCTATCAAGAACAGATTCCTTTTGTGGTACAAGCGGTTGAAGATGGCCGCTATTTAGAAGCTGATTTGAATGCTTCCGTCAAACGGGTCTTGCTCTGGAAAGAAGCATTGCATTTACTTTAAGAAAAAAATAAACCTGCTGTTTCCTCCGTGTAAGAGAGTCGTTCTCTTACTGAGAGGAAGCAGCAGGTTTTTTTTAGATACTCTGAGCCAGTGCCTCTAATTCTTTGGCAAAGGCTTCTTGCCCAATAAAACGCAGATAATCCAGTGCTTTTTCAATCGTGGCCATTCCCAGCGTACGATCTCCTTGAAACAAGGCGTAGATGCCTTCGAAATAACGAATCATCAAGCGGATACGATCATTGTCAGGCGGCAGGTGATCGGCTAGATACGTCAGCACATGCGCCAACTCGGCAGGTTTTTTGCGATCGATAAACAAGAAAGCCGCATTCGTCAGCAATTTTGTGTAGATTTGATAATTGATACTTAACGCATTGCTGTAAAAAATTTTTTTATTCAGGTGTTTCATTTGATACAAGATGTACTCGTCAGAAAAGAGGAAGAGCAGATTGGTAAATAAGGAGATTTCAAATTTTCCCCACGTGTCGATGCGTTCCAAGTATTTCTTGATGGTCGCTTCGATGATGCGCCGTTCTTCCTCGTCGGTAACCACGCCTTTTTTCTCTAAAATCAAAAAGAATTGACTATACAGGACATAATAGAAGAAATCCTTCGTGGTTTTATACAGCGCTTGGGCTTTGTTGATCAAAGAGAGGACTTCAGAATACTTGCTTTCATAGTAAGCGGTGGTCAACTGTTTGGATAGCTGCTTTTTCTCGCTGACTTGATTGTCATCCAAGCGATACTCAAATTCCTCCAAAGTGACATTTAAGCGGTCCAAATATTGGTGCAAAATATCAAAGGCGATGCGGTGCCCTTTTTGTTCAAAGGTTGCCAGTGTACTGCGTTCTGAAATGTTCTCAACCAATTTTCGCTGTGAGATATTTCGTTCCGTTCGTAACTCTTTTAACAAGTCATTGGCCTTCAAAAAATCCCTCCTAAAAAAAGTGGACGGAAAAATAGTCCAAATATGTTACAGCTTTATTTTGCGGGTAAACTTGAAGAAAGTCAATTAAAGGAGGAGAAATGGATGTTTGATTTTTTTAGTTTTCCCTGGGAAGTTGTAGAACTAATGGCTAACGTTTTTTCTTTCTTCAAATAATCGATCCTTTGTGATTGGTTAGCAATTGATTTTTAACAGGAAAAAGTATAAGTGGTTTCACGTAATAAGTTACTGTTCATTCGTGCATTCAAACGCCCTCTCCCCAAACAGCTTACCCTGTCAAGGTGCGTAGGTTTGCCGAATCCCTTTTAAAAAAGGAGCAAACACAACAGCGAGTGATTGCTCTTTTTTTGTTGGTCAAAAAACCTGCATACGGCATCGCAACAGTCAGTTTTGTTTTTTCTTGAACATTGGTTCATTCGGATCAGAATAGTAATCAGGATTGAATTCATCATCGATCGAGACCCCGAAAAGAGAGACGAGACTGGGAAGAACCCCAATCACGCCGAGGACGACGGCAACTGGAAGGTAGAACTTTTTGCGCTTGTACCACGGAAGCTGCGATTTCTTTTCCATAGGAACTCCTCCTTTTTAAATAGTGTAGCATGTTCTGAGTTGAGTGTGTTAATAATTACCTTCAATATTTAAAAATATACTAAAACGGTATATCTGATGGGATAAAAAGTTTCGCTAGGTAAATCTAGTGAGGGTTCGTTTTTGTCATTGTTGCCAGAATCAAGTTTTATAAAAAAGGAACCGAGTAAGAAAGCCATCCTTCTTACTCGGTTCCATTTTATTGTAAGTAATCCTTGGTTTGGTCCATCAAGGTTTGAAAGTCTGATTCGTTTTTTCTTATCGCCTCTGTTAGGGTAAACAAATAACCGTTGGGGTCTTTGATGGTCATTTCAAGGGCATTCCACGGCTTTTCCATCAAAGGTTCCACGATCCACTTTTCGGGAATTTTCTGAGCGATATTCTTAAGATCAATCATCGCTACATTCAAAATTGCCCCATCGCCAACAGTGAACGAGTCTGCGGCAATCAGCATCAAATCTTGGTAGTCAGCAAGACGCAGATGGTCCATCGTCACTTGATTTTCTTGATTGCGAAACTGATACAATGACTGGAACCCCAAGATTTCAGCAAACCATTTTGATGATTGTTCAATATCTTTTGTCTTCAATTGATAAAACATTGGCATAACATAAACTTTCATTTTGACACCTCCTCTTAATTAGAGGATACCGCTTGACGCAGCGTCAAAGTCAATAGACAATTTCGTATTGAAGCAAAGCTTGAAAATGGCGTTTCTTTTAGACTTAAGTCAAGGAAAAATGGGCAATAATTGTTTGACTCACTTCATCAGGTGATAAGTGGGTATTGTTGATTTTCAGCGAAGGAATCGTTGGAAAAAGGGTAGCTAATTCCTGTGGCAGGCTTTCTAAGCGATAGTTTTCAAACGAAGACAAAAGCTCGTTTCTAGAAAAAGCCAGCGCTCTTTTTGACGGCTTTGCGGCTAAACGGTCCTCATGGCAATTGCGCTTTAAGCGTTCCTCAATATCAGCCACTAATTCGATAAAATAGACCTTTTGCTGGGCATCGGTAAATAGTTGGGCGATCTCTTGTAAAAAAGCTAAATCTCCCGCTTGATCGAAACCAATCAAGACCGTAAAAATGATTGATTTTGTCGTATTATTGGCTTCATTTTGAACAAAGGCTTTGAAGAGTTCGATCCGCGTTTGATTAGACAAAGCGAATGCTGCGGGGCTATAGCCAAGAAAGTTCGCAAAAAGATCAATGGTCTGGTGATTGAATAAAAGCTTTGCATCCAATCGTTTTTCCAGTTCTTTGCCCACAGTCATTTTCCCTACGGCTTGTGCGCCAATCAAGACGATCAATGACATCACAACACATCCTTTTTATCAATCGTAACAAAGGTGGTTTGCAATGTAAATCAGTTCTTGTGATCATTTAAATCATGACGTAGGCTAGGGGGTAACTGAGGAGCTTAAGTGTTCGTGGACCAAAACCCAGTTTCCTTCGATCTTTTCAAAAACATTCGTGGCTCTACCCGAGCCTTCAATAAATTCTTCATTCAGAAAACCTTCATAGTGATACGTATAAAGACAGACTGCGGATTGAGCAGATTTGTGGAGCCATTGTACATCTGAAATATGATAATGTTCGTCTTTGATTAAGTCCCAAGCATTCTCAAAATATTGGCAAATTTCCATAAGTGTTCGACAGGTTGCATCAGAAAAGTAATAGATCGCCTGTTTTCCAAGGAATGGCTGAACTTGACGAAAATCGTGGGTATTGGTTGCTTGAATATAGCCTTCAAGAGCTTGTTCCGGTGTGTGGATACGCGCACTTCCTTTCGCAAATAGATAAGGATAGTGTATCAAGGAAACCGAAAACTGTGAACCCTTCTTCTCACTGACTATGTAAATAAGAAACGTCGGAACTTCTCCGACAAAGGGAAGAAAACCATGCAGCACAAAAGCACAGTCTGGAACAACAAAATGACTAGTAGATTGATCGTTTCAAATCGTGAATAAAGATAGAAGTGGATCAGCCATTCGAAGACATTGACAAAGACTAAATAAAGGTAGTGCGCTTTTTTGACTTTGCAGTTTTTTAACCAATAATAGCTTAAGTAATAATCCAGCAAGATCATCAATAATAGAAAAAGTTTGCTGAAAGCCGTCAGATTGTCATGCTGCGAGGCGAGTTTTTGAAAAAACAGCAAAAGGGTTGGTGTCGGAATATAAATGATCAATAAGGATAGGAAAAAATAGACAATAAAGGGCATAGTCATTCCTCCAATCTGTTATTAAAAAAACATAGATAAACTAACAGATTTATTGAGAGCCGTCAACTGGTTGTTTATCGAAAAATTCGATAATGATGGGTAGCGTTGCTTGGAGGAAAAGGTTCAAAGGACAGTCGGTGGTAGCAAAGGATGATCGCGAGATATCCAAAAGAAAGACTCCCTTTTACGAGAAAAGGGAGCGGAGGAGCTGCTTCATGGGGTATATTTATGCCCATGTCTCGTTGAGCTTATCGGCATAAAACAAAAGTGCCTGTCGGTAAGACTGGATGTCTGGATCGCTAGAGGTTTCGGCAAGCAGGGTCAATAATCGTTTAGTGGCTTGCTCATACTCGGCGAGATTAAACAGTGTCATGGCATAGAAGGTTTGCAAAGCATGATTTTTTGGAAATAGCTTCATCGCTTGTAAAAACACGTCTTCGGCTTTTTGATAATTGCCGAGGGCACGATAGGTGCTGCCTAGACCTAGGTAGGCATCTGGCAAGTCGTTTTCTGATAACCCTAACGCGATTGCTTGCTCATAATAAGGAATTGCCTGTTGTTCTTCCCCTAAAAGATCATAACTCCAAGCCGTTTGGTACTGCACAAAGGCATCTTGGGGATTTTCGGCAGCTAATTGAATCAATTGTTCATTTGATTGTTGCAGTTTTTTTTCAGCCCGAAGTTGGATCGCAGCAGCTAGTCGTTCATTCATTGGTTGGAAGCTCCTTTTCAAATAGTAGAAAATGACTTAGATAACTTGCAAGCATAGCTAAGGGGAAAGATCTGCCCAGCTTTCACCCGCAAAAGAAAAACCGCATGCTTCATACAGCTTGTAGGCTGGCTGGTTTTCAACCGTTACTACCAGGTAAAGGTGAGTGAGTTCCATGCCTTTTGCTCGATGGACCACTTCCTTCATCAGCAACTTGGATAAGCCGTTGCCTTTAAAGGCTGCGCCCATAACGACAAATAATAGCAGGGGAAGCTCTTGAAACGTGCTGGTTACTACGGCACCGATAGGATGATCATCCTTTTGTAACTGAAAAGAAAGCCCTGGAATCAAGGGACCGTATTTTCCGTCAGTGGTCTCTCTCAGCTCTCTTTGCCAGTCAGCAAGCGATTCCCCTTCGTCATCTGTCGTTTCATGATAGGCGGAATAAAAAAGCTCTGCGACATTTCGAGAATTCGGGAGAAAAGGCTCAAAAGAAAGGGCGGATTCTTGTAAAGTTTTGGGGGCATGTTGTAAGTCACAAGCCATAATGATTCGTTTCATAGAAGCACTCCTCTCAGCTCGTTTCATTTATTATAGCAGAGCCAAGCTTTTTCACGCTCGTTTTTTTCTAATGAAAGCCCAGATCCAACGACTTCCTTCGTAGATTGCAGTGAAGACAGCTACCAGAAACAAAAACGACATGTAGTGGATCAAAAAAGCGAGCTGAAACCATAAGCCATAGACCATCGGCAGGACGACAAGCAAACAAAGAACCAATTCGATGTTTCGCTTTCTTCTAATTTGAAACCAACGTTCATCTGACATCCTTTTTTCCTCCTGTTCATTCTTTACACACACACTTCGTTAAATCTCCATCTTTATATAAAATAATCGATAGAGTTGCGATATTTTGATTAAAAAACTAGAAAATTGATTTATTTTTTGGTAATCTTGAAGATAAGATTAGAAATAGCTGTTGTTTTTTATTTTGACTGATTTTCCCACGAAAGACAAGGTGAGCACAATGGAAAGAAAACCGATGTATTTAAAAAATGGGCTTCCTTTAACAATGGAACCAGGTAAAATTTACACATGCCTTTATCGAGGCGGTTATTTCATTTGTGAAGAAAAGGGCCAACCGCTGCCACCGATAAAAAGAGAAGCGAAATAAGCGAACTTCTCACTTAAGATTTGTCAGGGATCGAATGGGTTGTTGGAACTGTTATCTCCTTTTGGGTACCAATCAAATGATGTCTAGCATTTTCAAAAAATCTCAACGTTCTTCATTCATACCATTCTAAGTCTTAAATTGATTTTGACCGATTTCAATTTAGTAAGAACAATCCGATCCCTGGCAAATGTTAGGTGGAAAGTTGGGCAGGTAGTAAGTGAATCAGTAATAGGTGAAAAACGGTTTTTTCTCACAAAAGATGATTTCACTTGAATAGAACGCCGTTTTTTGCTATAATAGTCCAGGAATTGAAAAATAAAATAGACAAAGGTTGAGCATTTTTTATGCTTCAAGGATCAGGTTTGCCAAGGGGTGAGGCAAACATTCTTGGAGGAATGCTGGCCTTTTTTCATATCAGCATACTTCTTCGTGAGGTATGCTTTTTTTGTTTATTTTTCAGTTGAGAATACAAATCATTATAGGAGGGGAATCGATGAGAGAAGCTTTGACTCGTTTACGAGAAGCAGAAGAAGCCAATGAACAGCAATTGCGCGCTTTGAAAAAAGAATTGCAGTCGGAAGAAGCGCAGCAGCAACAAGCATTGCAAGAGCGATCAGCCGCTTTGGAAGAGGCGCTTGCTCAAGAACAAGCAACAATCGAAGAGCAGTTGCAACAGTCACTAGCAGCACAAAAGCAGCAGCTGGCAAAAGAGAACCAGCAAGTGTTAGATCGTTACCAAAAAAATATGCAAAGCTTCCAAGAGCAAGCGGTTCAACAGATCGTTGAAGGAGTGATCGGGACTTATGGCAGTAACCAAACTAAATAAACTAACGTTGATCACCCCGAAGCACTACCAAGAAAGGTTATTGACGAAGCTGCAAACGATGCAGTTTGTTGAAATCGAGAACGTATTTGAGCAGGAAGCGAACGAAACTTGGCTGCGGGAATTTTTTGCAGGAGCCACCCCAGAAGGTGCTTCTCATCAACCAATGATTCGTCGACTGCAAGAAGCGATCCGCTTTATTCGTCAAAATGGTGATGCGAAAAAAGGCACGGAGTGGCAACGAGATGCCTTGCGGCTGTCGGACTTTGAAGCAAGCTTCGATGAAGCAGCAGCATTAACGGAGCTGGTTGAAGTCGAGAATTTGCAGGAGCGCTGGGTAGAGACGATCGAAGCGATCGAAGCAGCGACTCAGACGGAAGAATGGGCGACACAATGGCAAAATCTTGACGTACCCTTGGAGATCGAAGCGCCTGCACATACAAGTTTTTTTGCTGGGAGTGTCGAAGGCCCACGCTGGGAAGATCTAGCTGAAGCCTTGCGTCAATTGGAAGAGGTTCATATCGAAGTGATCTATTCTGAACCCAAAAAAGTCAATTTCAGCTGCCTGTTTTTAACGGCGATCGAAGAGCAAGTGTTCCAATTGTTTCACCGATATGGGGTGAAGAAAGAAACTGGCCTGACATCCGAATCACCAAAAGTGGTTTTGCAAAATGCGAAACAAGCCTTGACTTCCTTGACGCAGCAGCGCAAAGAACTGATTACAGAAATCAGTCAGCACAAACAACGGCTGATCCTGCTGCAGCAAGCGGAAGAACTGTTTTTGACTCGTGAGAATCGGGCAATGATGCAACAGCGCTTAGCAGCTGGTCAGACCTTTGCCCTCTTGCGCGGCTGGATCGAAGAAAAGGATCAGCCGTTAGTGGCGGAAATGGTCCAAGAATCCTTTGCCAACGAGATTTACTATTCATTTGAAGAACCCACTGCAGAGGAGATCGCTGCCAATCGAGTGCCAACGAAACTAAAAAACGCCTCGTTTATTCAACCCTTTGAAATGTTGACGGAAATGTACAGCTTGCCAAAATACGATGAGATCGATCCAACCCCATGGATGACGCCTTTTTACTATGTTTTCTTTGGTATGATGGTGGCTGACTTAGGTTATGGTGCATTAATGGCTGTAGCGACCACGATTGGGCTACACGCCTTGCGTTTGCCCAAAGGGACCAAACGGTTTCTGAAATTGTTCCAGATTTTGTCTGTGCCAACTATGATTTGGGGCGCAATCTACGGCTCCTTCTTTGGTGCTACATTGCCCTTCCAACTTTTATCGCCCTCCGAAGATTTTATGGCGATCTTTGGTCTATCCATGATTTTTGGTGGCATCCAACTGTTTACAGGCCTTTATTTAGCAGCCAAAGAAAATATCCGCAAAAAGGATCTTTTAGGTGCAGTCAACGAAGGCTTTGCGTGGCTAGGACTTTTGAGTGGTCTTTTAGTGGCAGCCGCAGGCAATCTTTTGATCGATGTCCCAGCACTAACAACCGTCGGCTTGATTTTAGCAGGCTTTAGTGCCTTATTGATCATCGTGGTACCGATTCTGAAAGGGAAAACCAAAGTGGGCGGCTTCTTTTTAGGCTTGTATGACTTGTACGGTGTGACCAGTTACATCGGCGACTTTGTCAGCTATAGCCGCTTGATGGCATTAGGGATCTCTGGTGGGAGTATCGCAGCAGCCTTCAACTTATTGGTGGGCTATTTGCCGCCAGCCGCTCGTTTTTCTGTGGGCATTCTCTTATTAGTTGTCCTACAAGCTTTAAACATCTTTTTATCGTTACTGAGTGCGTATGTGCATGCCGCTCGTTTACAATATGTAGAGTTTTTCGGAAAATTTTTCACTGGTGGGGGGCGCCAATTTGAAACCTTTAAGCCAAGTGAGAAATACGTTGATTTTGATAAAGAAAATGGAGGAGACAATAAATGATTGATTACTTAATTAATAACAATGGTGGTATGGTGTTTGCAATTATCGGAATGGGGATCGCTACGATCTTTTCTGGGATCGGTTCAGCCAAAGGGGTGGGCCAAACTGGTGAAGCAGCGGCAGCCTTAACGACGAATCAGCCGGAGAAGTTTGGACAAGCCTTGATTTTACAATTGCTTCCCGGAACGCAAGGACTTTACGGATTCGTTATTGCGTTTATGATCTATGGTAGCTTAAGTGGTGAAATGTCGACAGTGACTGGTATGGCGTACTTGATGGCCTCACTGCCAGTTGCCTTTACTGGCTTATTCTCAGGAATGGCCCAAGGGAAGGTCGCTGCAGCTGGGATTCAAATTTTAGCGAAGAAACCAGAGCATTTCTTTAAAGGGGTCATGTTCTCAGTAATGGTTGAGATGTATGCCATCTTAGGCTTTGTTATTTCTTTCTTACTTTTAGGAACGATTTAAAGGGGGCGAAGGTATGGATGCAATCGACAAAATGATTGCTGAACTAGACCAAGAAGCGCAGACAAAACGGGAACGTTTGGCTGCCGCTGAACGTGCTAGGATCAGTGAAACGATGGCACGTGACTGGGCGAAAAAAGAGTCGGACTTGCAGCTTCGTGCCCAGCAAGCAAAAAAGCAAGCCGAAAAAAATTATCAGCAAGCGCAAAATCGCCAAGCAAGTGCCGCTAAGCAGCAGCAAATGGTGAAACAAAACGAATACCTGACACAACTTTTTGAGCAAGCGTATCAACAAATGGTTGCCTGGACGCCAGAAGAGCTGCAGTCATTTGCTGAAAATGTGCTGCAACAGCTGCCGATCAGCGGGACGGTGACCTTCCACGCTGGTCCTGAGCAAGCAGCCCATCTAGATGCCGCTTGGCTTACGTCTTGTCAATCAAAACTACCGTATCAAATCAAAGCAGGCGCACCATTGACAGAAGCAGGCTTTTTGGTGGATGACAACGGCATTCAATACAATTTTACCTATCAGGTTTTGCTTGATGAATACAAGAAAGAAACCCGGGAACGGTGGTTGCAGATCATACAACAAGGAGGTTGATCCATGAGGAACTATCATCAATTGAATCCAATCATTCGGCTGAAAGAGATGACGTTGCTAAAGCCGCAAGAAGTCGAACAAATGATTGCGGCAAAAGGGTTTGCTGAAGTCGAAGCTGTCTTGCAGCAGACCCATTATCAACGCTATTTAAAGCCAGATTTTCATGAACGATTCGAAACCTATCTCGATGAAGAATTGTTAAAGACGATCAAAGAATTGGCCGAGCTGGTTTCTGATCAAGAGATCCTCCGACTGTATATGATGCCTTTTACTTTCCATAATCTAAAAGTCTTGACCAAAGAGTCAGTCACTGGAAAAGATTATGATCATCTACTGATCGAAGATGGTTTTTACACGATCGATGAGTGTCGGACCGCCATCAAAACGGGAACCTCAGAGGTATTGCCTGAGAAAATCGTGACTACGATCCAAGAAGTGCGGGAGTACTTAGAAGGCGGCGCCGTGCTGCAAGGCATCGATATCATTTACGATCGCCGGTATTTACATGAACAACGGCGACTGGCAGATGAAATCAAGATCCCTGAGCTACAAGAAGCTGTCATCAAGATGATCGATCTGACCAATATAACGATTGCCGCTCGTTGTGTACTTCAAAAACGATCGCGCAGTTTTATGGAGGCAGTCCTAGTGAGTGTCGGCAGTATCCCGAAAGAAGAATTTTTAGCGTTTGCGGATGCGTCCTATAGTGACTTTTTAGCCTTCTTATTAGAAAGTGATTATCAGGAAGTATTGCGGCCTTTGATTCATGAACAGGTGATCGACTTTGCTGGCTTGGCACTTTTACAAGACAATTTGATCACAGAAAGCTATGGCCAAGCCCAAACAGATGCTTTAGGACCACTGCCTTTACTCGCATTTTTGAATGCTAAGGTTTTGGAACTGCAAAATCTGCGTATCTTGCTAGTAGGCAAACGCAGTGGCTTTACGGAAGAACAACTCAGAGAAAGGATGCGGCACTATGACTCATAAAATCGGCGTAATCGGCGAGAAAGAATCCGTCATTCCTTTTCAACTATTTGGCTTTCAGGTCTGCTATGCCTCAGAAGAAAAAGAAGTGAAGCAGGCGCTGGCAAAATTAATGAAGAACAGTACGATCATCTACCTGACTGAAAAATGTGCCGAGCTGATTCCCGATGAATTAGCAAAAGTCCAACAAAAAATGACACCTGCAGTCATCTTGATTCCTGATTATGATGGTTCCCGAGGAATCGGCAAGCGAATGATTCAAGAAAATGTCGAAAAAGCAGTTGGACAAAACATACTATAGAGAGGAGCCGATGTTGTGGAAAAAGGAACAATTATTAAAGTATCTGGTCCATTGGTGCTAGCCAAAAATATGGGCCATGCAAGTTTAGAAGATATCTGTTATGTAGGAGATTTAGGCGTGGTCGGTGAGATCATCGAAATGCGCGGCGACGTCGCTTCGATCCAAGTCTATGAAGAAACGTCTGGGATCGGACCTGGTGAACCAGTCGAAACCACCGGTGAACCGCTATCCGTCGAATTGGCGCCTGGGATCATGTCACAAATGTTTGATGGCATCCAACGTCCCTTAGAAACCTTCATGTCTGTCACCCAAAGCAACTTCTTGACGCGTGGGGTGCAATTGCCTGCGTTGGATCATGAGAAAAAGTGGCCCTTTGTACCGACAGTCGAAGTCGGCGAAGTAGTCAGTACCGGGATGGTCATCGGCACCGTGCAAGAAACACCGTTGATCAATCACAAGATCATGGTTCCTCATGGCGTTTCAGGAACAGTCAAGGCTGTTTATGCGGGGGAATTTACCATCGATGAAACGATTTATGTTTTAGATACACCCAAAGGAGAACGGTCTTTCACGATGCTGCAAAAATGGCCCGTTCGTCATAGCCGTCCAGTAAAGCAAAAACTGAATCCAGTCGAACCAATGATTACTGGTCAGCGAGTGATCGACACCTTCTTTCCAATCGCTAAAGGCGGGGCGTCAGCCGTTCCAGGACCTTTTGGTGCAGGGAAAACTGTCGTTCAGCACCAAATCGCCAAATGGGCGGATGTCGATCTGGTCGTCTATGTCGGCTGCGGCGAACGCGGCAATGAAATGACCGATGTAATGAACGAGTTTCCAGAGTTGATCGACCCCCGTAGTGGTGAATCTTTAATGGCGAGAACCGTGTTGATCGCTAATACCTCCAATATGCCGGTAGCCGCTCGGGAAGCGTCGATTTATACTGGGATCACGATTGCGGAATACTTCCGAGACATGGGGTATTCAGTGGCGATCATGGCGGATTCCACCTCACGTTGGGCAGAAGCACTGCGAGAAATGTCTGGTCGTCTGGAAGAAATGCCTGGGGATGAAGGGTATCCAGCTTACTTAGGCAGCCGCTTGGCAGAGTATTATGAGCGTTCTGGAAAAGCGATTTGCTTAGGTTCTGATCAAGAAGGCAGTATCACTGCCATCAGCGCCGTTTCACCATCAGGCGGCGATATTTCAGAACCAGTTACCCAAAATACGTTGCGGGTCGTTAAAGTCTTTTGGGGCTTAGATGCCACCTTAGCGCAAAAGCGTCATTTTCCATCGATCGATTGGTTGAAGAGCTATTCTTTATACGAAAATGAATTGGGTGCCTTTTTGGACCAACAAATGCAAGTGGATTGGTCCAAACAAGTAACAGAAGCCATGCGGATGCTGCAAAAAGAATCTGAGTTGTCAGAGATCGTTCGACTTGTCGGCATCGACGCTTTGTCCGAAAAAGATCAGTTATTGCTGGAAACCACCAAATCATTGAGAGAAGATTTCTTGCAGCAAAACGCTTTTGACGACGTCGATACGTTTACCTCTCGTGAAAAGCAGTTCAAAATGCTGGAAACGATCTTGCTGCTCCACAAAGAAGCGGAAGATGCGTTGACACTAGGTGCGTATCTTTCAGAAATCTATGCAGGAACCGAAGAATTGCGAGACAAAGTGGCACGTATGAAGTACTTGCCTGAAACGGAATTAGCAAAAATTCCTGCTTTGCATCAAGAGATCAAAGCAACGATGAAAGAAATTTTACAGAAAGGAGACCGCACCGATGATCAAGGAATATAAAACGATTGGAGAAGTCGTCGGACCATTGATGGCCGTCGATCGCGTCTCCGGTGTCAAATACGAAGAGTTGATCGAAGTCCGCATGCAAAACGGCGAAACGCGGCAAGGACAAGTACTGGAGATCCAAGAAGACAAAGCGTTGGTCCAAATTTTTGAAGGAACCGGCGGGATCAATTTGCGGGAATCTGCGGTGCGTTTCTTAGGACATCCTTTGGAATTAGGCGTTTCCGAGCAAATGATCGGGCGAGTCTTTGACGGTTTAGGTCGGGTCAAAGATGGCGGAGTAGAGATCGTCCCAGAAAAATTTATGGACATCAACGGCGAAGTGATCAATCCAGCAGCGCGGGATTATCCTGATGAGTTTATTCAAACGGGGATCTCATCGATCGACCACTTGAATACGCTCGTTCGGGGACAAAAGCTGCCGATTTTTTCTGGTTCTGGTCTGCCTCATAAAGAATTGGCTTCGCAAATTGCGCGTCAAGCACAAGTATTGAACTCGGAAGACGATTTCGCTGTTGTGTTTGCTGGCATCGGGATCACCTTTGAAGAAGCAGAATATTTCATGGAAGATTTTCGTCAAACTGGCGCCATCGACCATTCTGTCGTCTTTATGAATCTAGCCAATGACCCAGCGATCGAGCGGATCGCTACTCCCCGAATGGCACTGACGGCAGCCGAATACTTGGCTTATGAAAAGGGCATGCATGTCTTGGTGATCATGACGGATATGACCAACTACTGTGAAGCTTTGCGGGAGATCTCCTCTGCTCGTCGTGAAGTGCCAGGACGTCGGGGCTATCCTGGGTATCTTTATACCAATCTATCCACGTTATATGAACGTGCGGGACGGATTCGCGGCTTGAAAGGTTCAGTGACCCAGCTGCCGATTTTGACCATGCCAGAAGATGACAAAACCCATCCGATTCCCGATTTGACCGGCTATATCACCGAAGGACAAATCATCTTGTCTCGTGATTTGTATAAAAACGGCATCCAGCCGCCCATCGATGTCTTGCCGTCATTGTCACGGTTAAAAGATAAAGGGACCGGTGAAGGCAAAACACGTAAAGACCATGCCGCAACAATGAACCAGTTGTTTTCTGCCTATGCTCAAGGAAAGCAAGCCAAGGAATTGGCAGTCGTTTTAGGAGAATCGGCATTGTCGGAAGTAGATAAAACCTATGCCAAATTTGCGGAACGCTTCGAAAATGAATACTTGAACCAAGGGTATCGCACCAACCGTTCGATTATCGAAACCTTGGAATTAGGCTGGGAATTATTGGCGATGCTGCCAAAAGTCGAGCTGAAGCGGATCAGCGATGCCCTACTGGCGGAATACTTACCGGGAGAGGAGAACAATGGCGCAAAAAACCGTTAATCCAACCCGCATGGAGCTGTCGCGCCTCAGCAAACAATTGGCGACAGCCAAACGCGGACACAAATTATTAAAAGACAAACAAGACGAACTCATGCGTCAATTTATTGAATTGATCAAAAAGAATGACCGCTTGCGTAAAGAAGTCGAAGAACAATTGCAGCGTGCCATGAAGGCATTTCGCTTAGCCAATGCCACGATCAATGAAAAATACATTGAAGAAATGTTTATTTTACCAGCAACTGAAGTCTCCCTTGAGTTATCCACGAAAAATATCATGAGTGTGGAAGTGCCGGTGATGCATTTTGATTACGACGATACGGTGATGCAAGCGCCGATCGAGTACGGCTTTTTGAATTCCAATGTTCCGTTAGATAATGCTGTCGCCCGTTTTACCGACGTTATGCCGAAGCTGTTGGAGCTAACGGAAATCGAAAAGACCTGTCAATTGATGGCAGGGGAAATCGAACGGACGCGCCGACGCGTCAATGCCCTAGAATATTTGACGATTCCCGAGCTGGAAGAAGCCATTTATGGAATCAAAATGCGGCTGGAAGAAAATGAACGAGCAAACGTAACAAGAATGATCAAAGTGAAGAATAAATCAAAATAAAATGGTATGATAAGAGAAAAAACAAATGCAATAAACTTGGATTACTAAGACATTGGTTTTTGCAAAAGGTCAAAGGAAATGAAAATGAAAAAAAGAAATCGTTTGAAAAAAAAGCTGGCATCGCAACGCTTTTTGATTCCGCAGATCGTCACACTGGTCTTCGTTTTGCTGATATTGGCAGGAACTGGCTTGCTAATGCTGCCGGCTGTCACCCAAAGTGGTGAAGGCACCAACTTTTTAGATGCGCTGTTTACTGCCACATCGGCTGTTTGCGTGACGGGTCTTTCGACCTTGACCGTAGCCGATCATTACAACCTGTGGGGCCAAGGGATCTTGCTGATGCTGATTGAGATCGGTGGGATCGGCTTCATGTCGATTCCCGTCTTCTTTTACATCTTGGCGAGAAAAAGAGTCCATCTTAGTACTCGGATGATTTTGCGGGAATCATTGAATCTGGACCGAATGTCTGGAGAAATCCATTTGGCATGGTACCTGATTCGGATCGCCTTTTTGATCCAAGTCAGTGGGATCATCTTGCTGGCTTTTGCATTCGTGCCCCGTTTTGGTTGGGAGCAAGGCCTTTGGTACAGTGTTTTTCATGCGATCTCGGCCTTTTGTAATGCTGGGTTTGATTTGTTCGGCAACAGCATGGTAGGGTTTCAAAACGACCCATTTGTGCTGGGGGTCATCAGTTTCTTGATCATCGCAGGTGGTCTGGGATTTCTCGTTTGGTTCGATCTCCTGCATACGGCGTCCAAAAAACGGTCCCTGCATAGCCGCTTGGCATGGATCGCTATGATCGTTTTGGTGGTTTTTGGAACGGCAGGGTTCTTTTTGACCGAAGCCAATTCACAGTTGATCACGGGTGATTCGGTCATCGAACGTTTTTTCCAATACCTCTTCTTAGCGGTCACCCCAAGAACCGCTGGGTTTTTCAGTATTGATTACGGACAAATGAGTCAAGCAGGCTTGATGCTGACGATGATTTTCATGTATATCGGCGGCACCTCTGGATCAACTGCTGGGGGATTGAAGACAACGACATTTGCGGTCTTGATCATCAAGATCCGCAGCTTATTGAAAGGGCGCAGTCGAGCGGAAGTTTTTGGTCGCACGATCAAAGAATCTGCTGTATCGCGTGCCTTTACGTTGTTCTTCCTTACCTTGACGTTATGCTTCGTAGCGATTTTCTTATTGTCGATCACTGAGAATATGCCGCAAACCCCAAACTTTGGGTTGCCAACCATTGCCTTTGAAGTTTTTTCCGCTTTTGGAACGGTGGGGTTGACCATGGGGTTGACGCCTTACTTGTCGGTTTTTGGCAAACTTTTGATCATTTTTTTGATGTTCATTGGTCGAGTCGGCATCATGACCGTTGCTTTTTCATTGATGAAAAAAGCCAACAAACAAGAAGCTGGCTACAAATATCCTGATGAAACCGTGATGATCGGGTAACGAAACAGGGAAACGAAGCACGCTTCGTTTCCCTGTTTTTCGTTTATTGAAGTACTTCTAACATCACATCTCGTTGGTCATCGCTGACATTTCCCGCATAGTTCGGCGTGATCAAGGATAGACCACCCTCCTTATTTGTAAATAGGTACAGGTTGTGGCTAAAATCAGGATTTCCATTGGAAGTGATCCCTTTTGCAAAGGTCAATTGAGTGTTCACTTTTACGGTGCGAATCCCATTGTCATTTGCTGAAAAGATGCGAATCTCTTTGGTTGCGATCGTATCGACTTGTGCTTCATAGCATGCGCTGTCGTCGATCGAAATGATCAATGGGCTCGTATTTTGAATCGTGACAGCATCTGGTACATTGACGCCATGGAAATAAAAAGTCAGTGAAGGGCCATATTGGGAAAGATCAACGGCATATGGAAACTCGTTGGTGGATACTGAGCTTGCTGTCGTTTGCGTTGCGTCAGAGTGGTCCGTCGATTGCTGGCTTGAGGTTGAAGTTTCTGAAGTAGAGGTTGACGCTAAGGAGCTGCTTTCAGTCGTTTGCATCGTCGTACTTTGTTTGCTTACAGTAGACACATGACTTTGGCTTAGCTCGCTGGTTGATTGCGCGGTATCTTTTTCGTTGTTACAGCCTGTCAAAAGCCCCACACTGACCAGCGTCAGTGTCCCAATCAAAGAAAATGTTTTTTTCATCGTTTGTTTCATCCTTTCCTTCGAATACTAAAACATCTAAAAAAAACAAATTATTGTGTGAAAATGCACAATTTTGTTGATATAGTGTTTAAATATTCTTTGGTGTTAAAGATATTGTAGTCCAGAACACTGAAAAAGAATAGGGATATTTTGCTGAATTTTTCGTCAATTCTATCATAAAATATTCATGAATGCCCGCAGCAGCTGGTTA
This sequence comes from Enterococcus sp. 5B3_DIV0040, assembly GCF_002140755.1. NCBI lineage: Bacteria > Bacillati > Bacillota > Bacilli > Lactobacillales > Enterococcaceae > Enterococcus > Enterococcus sp. 5B3_DIV0040. The sequence continues at coordinate 2,133,858 of NZ_NGLC01000001.1, read as the reverse complement.
GTTTTGTATAATAAAGTGTTAGCCATTTCTGGCGACTTGCGTAACGCAGGGATCTAGATTAAAATACCTTGGTATAGAAGAATGGGTGGTGAAGAGGATGGAAAAAGAACGGATGGGGCAATGGTTAGCCTTTACGAATCAGCATCAAGCGATCGAAGCTCGTTTGGAGCAAGCCCTCAAAGCAGAAAGCAATCTGTCTTTGAATGAGTATTACGTGCTTTATTACTTAGAAAAGACCCCCAATCATAGCATGCGCCTCAATGATTTGATCGCCCATTTTGATCTGAGTCAAAGTGCGATGTCACGTATGATTATGCGCATGGAAGACAAGCTGTGCGGTGTGATCGAACGGCATTCTTGTCAAGATGACAAGCGGGGGATCTATATTGATTTGACCCAATTAGGGGAAAAGAAACTGCAGCGTTCAAAAGTCGTTTTTGAAAAAGTCTTGGAGGAAATGCTAGACTAATGATGTTTTTCACTTGTTTTCTCCTTGATTCTTTTGTAATATAGATGCATGTGCATGTATATTTTGATAAAGGGAAAAAAGATGCACCGATTTGCTTTAAGGATCTCCTTGAAAAACTAAGCCAGTCAGATCCAAAAAGCGAAATGAATCCAATGGAAAAGGTGGGAAACCCATGCGAAATGTAACAGACAAAGCAACATTTAAGCGCGGATTGCAGTTGAAAAATCGAATCATTATGGCACCAATGACGACCAAGATGTCCTTCTTTGATGGGGTGATTACGAAAGATGAGTTGGCTTACTATGGCTTACGCTCTGGGGAAGTCGGAGCAGTCATCACAGCGGCAGCCAATGTCCAAGAAGATGGCAAGGGCTGGGAAGGGGAATTAGGCGCTTACGACGATGCCTTTTTACCTGGATTAAGTAAATTAGCCAGCACCATCAAAACCAATGGGACCAAAGCTATTTTACAGATTTTTCATGCCGGTCGGATGACGGATGACTCGGTCCTACGAGGAACACAACCGATTTCTGCCAGCGCAGTTGCTGCCGAACGACCAAATGCCCAGGTTCCCCGAGAAGTCACAGTAGATGAGATTTTAACGATTATTGAAAACTTTAAAAAAGCTACCGAACGGGCGATCAAGGCGGGGTTTGATGGCGTAGAACTCCACGGAGCCAATACGTATTTGATCCAACAATTCTTTTCTCCGCACTCAAATCGTCGATCCGATGAATGGGGTGGCTCACTAGAGAACCGTTATCGTTTTATTGAGAAGCTCGTCGATGAAGTATTGGAAACAGTGGACCAATCAGGTGTGAAGGAGTTTATCGTTGGTTATCGTTTTTCACCGGAAGAATTCGAAGAACCAGGAATTCGCTTTGAAGATACGTTGTTCTTAGTGGACCAACTGGCAGAAAAAGGATTAGACTATCTGCACATCTCCCTTGCGGATTATACCCGCAAATCGATTTCAAAAGCGTACCAAGCAAAATCGATGTTGGCGTATGTCTATGAAAAAATCGCTCAGCGGGTTCCTTTGATTGGTGTAGGGGATGTCCGAACATCGAAAGATGCCGCGGGATTGCTAGAACATGCAGACTTTGTAGCAGTGGGCCGGGCATTGTTGATCGATCCTCATTGGGGACAAAAAGTCTTAGACGGTCAAGATGCGTTGATCCGCACCACAGTTTCTACTTACGAACGTGAGGAACTCGTATTACAAAACGGCGTTTGGGGTTTTATGGAAAACATGATGCCAGATCGCCTAAATGAAGAAAAATAAGCAGACAACCACCTTTGCCTTGGGCGAAGGTGGTTTTTTGATAGAAGGGGAGGAACGATCCGATTATTTTCAATTATGAACATCATTCTTTATAATTGATGTAATGGTAAGCGTTTGCTTTATTTTTATACTGATGGGGATGAGGAGAGAATCATATTGGAGGGAGAAAAATGAAAAAAAGTAGCTTGTTTTTGCTAGTAATTGTCACAGGGGTGTTGTTCGCTGGTTGTGGAGGAAATCAAGAAACAGCAGATTCACAAGATTTTGCCAGTACAGATGAGAATACGCTGACTGTTTGGGCTTGGGACACAAATTTTAATATTCCAATTATGGAAAAAGCTGGGGAATATTACAATGCGGACAATGATGCAATCGACCTTAATGTCGTCGAGATGTCCAACGAGGATACCAAGCAAAAAATGGTTTCATCCTTTACTTCAGGGGTCTCCGAAGGTTTGCCAGACATCGTTTTGATGGATGACTATGATGTGCAGAACTATTTGCTGAACTACGAAGGAAAATTTGCAGAATTATCGGAAGACATCGACTTTGATCAATTTGCTCCTTACAAAGTAACGAATGCGACCTATCAAGAAGGCATTTATGCGGTTCCCTTTGATTCAGGTTCTGCTGGACTCTACTACCGCAAAGATTATTTAAGTGAAGCGGGGATCGATGAAAGTGAACTCACCAATCTAACCTGGTCCAAATTTGTGGAGATTGGTGAGACAGTCAAAGAAAAAACGGGGAAATGGTTCGTTGCGTTTATTCCAAATCGCGGCACTCATTATATCCAGATGGCGATGCAGTCAGCCGGATTATGGTATTTTGATGAAGACGGAAACATATTTTTGAAAGACAATCCTGCTATTCGTGAAATGCTGCCGATCCTGAAGACGATCGAAGAAAAAGAGTTGGCAAAACCAGTAGATTATTTTGCGCCAGAAGGGATCGGTGCAGTGACGAGTGGAGAAGTGGCAGCAGTCAATTCAGCCATCTGGTTTTCTGCGACGATCCGATCCGCAGAAGATCAAAAAGGAAAATGGGGCTATACGAATCTTCCTCAATTAGAGACAGTGTCTGGAGCGACACCTTACTCGAACTTGGGTGGCTCTAGCTGGTTGGTGCTCAATGACTCACCAAATAAAGCGTTGGCCATTGATTTTCTCAAACAAGAATTTGCTGGAAATGATGAATTCTATCAAGAGATTTTAGTAGAAAATGGGGCAGTGGGGACTTACCTACCCTCACAAGAAGGAGAAGCTTATCAATATGAAGATCCTTTCTTTAATGACGCCCCAATCTATAAAGATTTCTCCAGTTGGATGGCGGACATCCCCGCCGTTGATTACGGGGTAAATACCCAAGCGGCAGTGGATGCCTTGCGTGGGGGAATGCAAAGCTATTTTGATGGTGCCATGTCATTAGATGACATGTTGACGGAAGCAGAAAACACCTACAAGATGCAAGTCGGCGAATAGCCGACTTGTGTTACTTAAGGAGTGATGAATATGCAAAATACGATCAGAAAAAAGCGCCCCAAAAACCAACAAGTCTGGGGATTTATTGGCCTTTCTTTAGTATTCAGTAGTGTCTTTTTGCTGTATCCCATCGTCTATTCCTTATACCTTTCCCTGCATCGGATGCAGGGACTACAATCGGTTTTTGTCGGCTTCGGCAATTACCTACGCATGCTGCAGGATACGATTTTTCAAAAAGCTTTACTCAATAATTTTATCTTTCTGATCTTTCAAGTACCGATCATGGTGTTGTTGGGTCTTCTGCTAGCGTTTGTTTTGAACACGCCGAAGCTTGTAGGACGCTCCTTCTTTAAATTGGCGTTGTTTCTACCCTGTGTCACCTCGCTGGTTTCCTATGCAGTTTTATTTAAAATGATGTTTCAAATTGGTGGGATCGTTAATCAAGGGCTGTTGAACATTGGCTTGATCACGCAACCGCTGGATTGGCTAAATAATGCGCTTCTAGCAAAACTGACCGTTATTATTGCCCTGTGCTGGCGTTGGACAGGCTATAACATGATTTTTTATTTGGCAGGATTGCAAAATATCTCGGATGACACTTTAGAAGCTGCTGCGATCGATGGGGCGAATGGGTTTCAAAAGTTCTTTTTCGTAGTGATCCCGCAACTGAAGCCGGTGATCGTTTTCACAACCATCACCTCCACCATTGGGACGATCCAGCTCTTTGATGAAGTGGTGAATCTAACAGGTGGTGGCCCCTCCAATGAGACGTTGACTGTCGCTCAACTGATCTATAATCACTCCTTTGTCTATACGTCAAATTTTGGGTATTCGGCTACGCTGTCGTGGGTCTTAGTGATCATCATCGCTCTTTTATCTGTGATCCAGTTGAAACTCGCGAAAACGAATCAATAAAAGCGATAGAAAGGAGCAGCTATGAAAGTTACTTTAAGTGGATGCATAAAATATGGATTTTTACTGATCGTCTCGTTTTTTTCGATTTTTCCGTTTTACTGGATGATGGTGGGCTCTACCAATACCGCCAATCAAGTTGCCGAAGGGAAGCTGACTTTTGGGAATCAGCTAGCAAGCAATTTTCAGGTGCTGTTCAGCAATTACGACATCCCATTGATCATGTGGAATTCCATCAAGATTTCATTGATCACCGTCCTCGTCAGTCTACTGGTCACTTCTTTGGCTGCCTTTGGATTTGAGAAGTTTCGAACGCGGGCGAGTGAAGGGATTTATGCGGTTTTTCTGTTATGTATGATGGTGCCACTGGCAACTTTGGTGATCCCTTTGTTTAAGATGATGGCAGGAATGCAGCTAGTCAATCAGCACGTGGCGGTCATTTTGCCATTGGTCAATAACCTGTTTCTGATTTTCTTTTTTCGCCAGAACTTCAAGTCTTTTCCTGACGGTATTTTAGATGCGAGTCGCATCGAGGGGGCAACAGAGTACACGATATTTTTCCGAATCGTTTTTCCTATGATGCGCTCGACCTATGCTGCCGCTGCCATCTACGCCTTTATGAACGCATGGAACAGTTATTTGCTACCCTTGGTCTTTTTGCAAACGGAAAGTCGTCAAACCATGACATTGCTGATTTCCAATTTATCGTCAGCCAGTTACGTACCAAATTATGGCGTTCAAATGCTGGCGATCGTGATTGCAACGATCCCAACGTTGGTATTGTTTTTGTTTATGCAAAAAGGTTTTGTGAAAGGCATGACCGGTTCTTTGAAACTATAAGTAGCAATAACCAGCTTGGCTACTTCTCCAAAAGGTTGGGGAAGGCTTAACGCAGGGGGTGAAATAGCTTTCCCCAGATAAAAAACAATTGCAGTGAGAGGCATTATTTTAATAAATAGTCAAACAATTCAGAATCATTCATTTTTCTTACAAAAAGATAGCGCAAGTCGAGTTGATTGATAAAAAAACAATCAGTTGTTAGACTTAATTCAGGTTAAAAAAACAAAAAGGGGATGTAATGATGAAAAGAGGATTTAGAAATTATTTAGGTTCAGATGAGCGGGAGGCAGGCTATAATTTGTCTTGGGGGTCTATCTTTGCAGGGGTCGTAACATTTATCGCATTGTTCATGACACTGTCAATGATTGGCTCAGCAATCGGTTTTGGTATGGTGGAACCAACCTCTAATAACCCATTAGATGGTGTTGGGACAGGATTATTGATTTGGACAGTGATTACCTTCGTCTTGGCATTATTCGGTGCTGGTTTTGTTTCTGGTGTTGCTGCTCGACGTGTCGGATTGGTTCATGGTTTCTTAACATGGGCAACAAGTATGATCGTGATGATGGTTATGCTCTCTTACTTAACGATCGGTGCTTTTTCTGTAGTTGGTTCACTTTTAGGAAACGTTGCTTCTGCTGTCGGCAGTGGTGTTGAAACAGTGGCCTCTGGTGCTGGCGATGTCGCTTCAAAAGCCTTCGATGAAATAACAGGAAACATGGAAGACGTCAATACAGATGAATTACAAGCGAACGTCAATGATGTTTTACAAGATACCGATGTTCCTGAATTGCAACCAGACTATTTGCAAAATCAATTGTCTGATGCGACAAACGACATCAAAGATGCCGGCAAAGACATTGCAACCAATCCAAATGATGCTGATAAAATCATTGATGATTTAGCAAGCAAATTACAAGATCGTGCTACAACGATCGGTGATTCAGTGGATGAAGAAGCAATTTCAAATGCGGTCGCTCAAAATACTGATTTAAGCCAACAAGAAGCAGAAGAAGCAACCAATAACATTGTCACTGGTTTGCAAGATGCTTCTGATGAAGCGCAAAAACAAATCGAAAATGCACAACAAAATCTTGAACAAGCCAAACAAGACATTGACCAAGCAGTGGAAGACGCTCGTCAAAAAGCGGAAGAAGCAAGTGATGCAACAGCCAAAGCATCCATTTGGGGCTTTGTGGCAATGGTCTTAGGACTCGTTCTTACGTCAATTGGTGGTATGGTGGGTGCAAACTTAGTCAAAACTGCTGACCACGAAAATCGTATCTAATTCACCTCTCACAAAGAGAGTTAGTGATCCATAAACCATTGAACAGCGTTCTGCCAAAGACTCAAATGGCAGCAGCGCTGTTTTCTGCTTTTAAACAAGCGGTTAAAAATCCCCATTGACGAGTGATTTTTCTCATGCTACACTGGCTCTGAGGATTGTTACCGCTTTAGGCGGGCTATACCTATTTTTTTGTGTGAAGAAATCTAAAGAAGAATAGGGTCGTTAAAATGAACGTAACAAAAGTGATCAATAACAACATTGTGATTTCTGAGAATGAGGAAAAACAAGAATTGGTCGTCATGGGCAAAGGCTTAGGCTTTAAGAAAAAGCCAGGCGATGTGATCGACGATACCAAGATTGAAAAAGTCTATCTCAGTACACAAGAGTGGAATGTCACAAAACTAACCCAATTACTTTCTTCTATCCCTATCGAACATATTCAAGCAGCGAATGAGATCATCAGTTTTGCAAAAGTTTCCCTTGGGAAAAAATTGAGCGAAAAATTGTTTCTGACGCTGACCGATCATATCAATTATGCTATCGAGCGCTATCAAAATGGCATGGAAATCAAAAATGCCTTGCTATGGGAGATCAAGCGGTTTTATAACCATGAATACCTCATTGGCAAAGAAGCGTTATCGATTATCAAAAATCGCTTGGCGATCGAGCTGCCAGAAGATGAAGCCGGCTTCATTGCATTGCACATCGTTAATGCGGAGTTGGATATGGCGCAGGTCAGTCAAGTATCGGAAATGGCGAAGATCATTCAGCATATCCTAAACATCGTTAAATATCATTTTTCAATGGAGCTTGATGAGTATTCATTGAACTACGAACGCTTTGTGACCCATTTGAAATTTTTTGTCCAGCGCTTATTCAGCGGAACAAAGCTCGATGATGCAGGAACCGGCAGTTTTATTTTTATGTTGAAAGACCGCTATATGAAGGAATATGCGTGTGCGCTGAAAATCAGCGACTACATCAACAAAGAGTTCGGTAGACCGTTAGAAGAAGACGAATTGATCTATTTAACTATACACATCAAACGAATAACAAGTGCTTAGGATTGTTACTGGATTGGCAGGCTATACCTAAATGAACTCCCAAGGGGTTCGTTTAGGTATTTTTTTATGTTTTGACACACGAAAAGCAAACGAAGGACCAAAATAGGAGGAACGACATGAATTACAAAGAGTTAGCAAAAACGATCATCACCAATGTTGGTGGGGAAGAAAATATCCAAAGCTTGACCCATTGTGCGACCCGCTTGCGCTTCAACTTGAAAGATGACAGCAAACCACAAGAAAGTACCTTAAAACATATACCAGGCATCATGGGTGTGGTCAACAAAGGTGGACAGTACCAAGTGATCATCGGCAGTGATGTTGGCAATGTCTACAACGAAATCACTGCCCAAACCAATTTGACTAGTGATCAAGAAACAGAAGAAGACGATCGGGGACGTGTAGCGAAAATTATCGATACGATCACTGGGATCTTCACCCCGATCTTGCCAGCCATCACGGCAGCTGGGATGTTAAAAGCGGTCCTTTCGTTGCTGGTGGTCTTCAATGTCTTGACGGCAGAAAGTCAAAGTTACCAAATCCTAAACTTTATGGCAGATGCTGCGTTCTACTTCTTGCCTATTTTGCTGGCTGCTTCTTCTGCACAAAAATTCAAAGCCAATATGTATTTAGCTATGATGGTGGGGGGAATTTTACTCCATCCGAACTTTATTGCGATGGTGACAGCAGTCAATGAGGCAGGCGGCGGCATCCATTTGTTCGGCTTACCGATTTCACCAGTCACCTATTCATCATCGGTGATCCCCATCATCTTAAGTGTTTGGTTTATGTCTTACGTTGAACCGATTGCCGATAAAGTCTCACCAAAAGCAATCAAATTCTTTAGCAAACCGTTGCTAACGATCTTCGTTGTAGGGACAGTCGCATTAGTTGCTTTAGGCCCTCTAGGCTACATGATCAGTGAAGCGATCTCTACAGGGATCCAAGCCTTAGAAACGGTTAGCCCATGGATCGTTCCATTATTGATCGGTGCCTTCACCCCATTGTTCGTGGCGACAGGTACCCACTATGGATTGGTTCCTATCGGTATCAACAATCGAATGACCACAGGTTATGACACAGTGATCTATCCTGGCATGCTGGCTTCAAACGTCAGTCAAGGGGCTGCAGCAATCGGCGTTGGTTTCAAATCAAAAGATTCTACGATCAAACAATTGGCATTTTCTGCAGGTCTGACAGGTCTATTCGGCATCACTGAACCAGCGTTGTATGGGGTCAACTTACGGTTTAAAACACCTTTGTATGCAGCAATGATCGGTGGCGGATTTGGGGGTCTGTTTATGGGAATCATGCGTGTCCGCAATTTCTCAGGCGGCTCACCAGGTCTATTGACTTTGCCAAGCTATATCGGCGATGACACCTTACGTCATTTGACCAATGCCTGCATTGGTGCGGCAATCAGTATCGTGGTCACATTTATTGCGACATTATTCTTATACAAAGACCCTGTCACAGAAGAAGCACCTGAAGCAACACCAGCAGACAAAGAGCAAGAACCAACCCATCAAATCAGCGGCGCGGAGATCAAAGCACCTTTAAAAGGGGAACTAAAAAGCCTGCAAGCAGTCAATGACGGCATGTTTTCAGAAGAAATTCTTGGACAAGGGGTAGCGATCGAGCCAACCGTTGGAGAAGTGCTAGCACCAGTCAACGGGACTGTCACAGCAGTCTTTGATTCCAAACATGCCATTGGATTGACCAGTGAGGAAGGCATTGAGCTGCTGATTCACGTGGGGATCGATACAGTGCAATTGAATGGCGAAGGCTATGCCTATCAAGTAGAAAAAGGACAAAAAGTGACAGTTGGCGAACCTTTGATTACGTTTGATATTGAGTTTATCAAAGAAAAAGGTTATCCAGTGATCACGCCGATCGTTATCACCAACAGTGCAGAAGTGGGCGACATTTTGACGGCAAACAGTGGTCCGATTACGTTTGGCGATCAAATCATCAAAGTGATCGGCTAAAAAAGGAGAATAAGACATGGGATTTCCAGAAAACTTTTTATGGGGCGGCGCTACAGCCGCCAATCAATGTGAAGGCGGTTTTGATCAAGAGGGGCGTGGACTTGCCAATGTCGATGTGATTCCGACTGGCAAGGACCGACGAGCAGTCATTACCGGCAAGCGTGAGATGCTTGCCTTTGAAGAAGGGTATTTTTATCCAGCAAAAGAAGCGATCGATATGTACCATCATTTCAAAGAAGATATCGCTTTGTTTGCGGAGATGGGTTTTAAAACCTATCGTTTATCGATTGCTTGGTCAAGAATTTTTCCGAAGGGCGACGAAGAAACCCCTAATGAAGAAGGCTTGCGCTTTTATGAGGAACTGTTTTTGGAGTGCCGCAAATACCAAATCGAACCCTTGGTGACGATCACGCATTTTGACTGTCCGATCCATTTGATCAAAGAATACGGCGGTTGGCGCAACCGTAAGATGATTGCCTTTTACGAAAACCTTTGTCGGGCGATCTTCACTCGCTACAAAGGATTGGTGAAGTACTGGCTGACCTTTAATGAAATCAATATGATCTTGCATGCCCCGTTTCTCGGTGCAGGGCTGACCTTTGCTGAGGGCGAAAATGAAGAACAAATCAAATACCAAGCTGCTCATCATGAGTTAGTCGCTAGTGCGTTGGCAACGAAAATCGCCCACGAGATCGATCCAGAAAACAAAGTAGGCTGTATGCTGGCAGCGGCTAGTTATTATCCTTACAGCTGCAATCCGAAAGATGTCTGGGAAAGCAAAAAAAGCGATCGCGGCAACTATTTCTTTATCGATGTGCAATCGCGAGGAGAATATCCAAATTATGGTTTGAAGATGCTAGCGGAAAAAGGAATCACTCTGGAGCAAACCGCCGAAGATACGGCTTTATTAAAAGCCCATACCGTCGATTTTATTTCCTTTTCTTACTATGCCTCTCGGGTCGCTGCTTCAGAAGATTCCGGTGTTGAAAAAACGGAAGGCAACTTGTTCCCGACCATTAAAAACCCGTATTTAGAAGCGTCGGAATGGGGCTGGCAGATTGATCCGCTTGGTTTGCGGATCACGATGAATGATCTTTATGATCGTTACCAAAAACCACTTTTCATCGTCGAAAATGGTCTAGGAGCGGTGGATACACCAAACGAAGATGGAAAAATCAATGATGTGTATCGCATCGACTATTTACGTGCGCATATCGCTGCGATGAAAGAAGCCATTGACCAAGACGGTGTTGAACTGTTGGGCTATACTTCATGGGGCTGTATCGATTTGGTTTCTGCAGGAACCGGAGAAATGAAGAAACGCTATGGCTATATCTATGTCGATCGCGACAATGAAGGCAATGGCACATTAGCCCGCAGCAAAAAGCAATCCTTTTATTGGTACAAAAAAGTGATTGCCTCAAATGGGGAAGATTTGGCTTAAGCCAGTTCATTTATAAAAAGTAAACAAGGGTGTTCCGCTTTTTCAACTAGCGGATACCCTTGTTTTATTGATTTTCAGAATTATAAACTCGTGGTGTTGCTCGGTCGTTTGCGATAGTTGGAAGGGGTCAAAGCGGTCTCCCTTTTGAAAAGTGTCGTAAAGTAATTCGGATCATCAAACCCAGTTTCCAATGCGATTTCGATGATTTTTAAATCCGTATGGAGTAAGAGATACTCCGCTTTTTTGATGCGGAACTTATTTAGATAGGTAAAAAAGCTCATCTGGAAATTTCTTTTAAAAAAACGGCAGAAATGTTCTTTGCTATAGCCAATATATTGACTGATTTCCTCAAGTGTCACTGGGCGTTGATAATTTTCTTCAATAAAAAGTAGGATTTTCTTGCATTTGTACGTATTGAGTTTGCTTTTACTGTCGATAGGTTTCTTATTGCGATTAATGTATTGGCTATTTTGACAAAGATATTTAATAAATAAAAAGAGTTCCGCTTTGATCGCCAGCTCATACAATGGTTCCTTTAATGCAAATAAATCTATAATATGAGTCAATGCCTGTTGAATGTTCATATGAGAAACGAAATCACTTGTGATGTGAATCGCTTGCTGATCTGCGGAATGGAGCAACGGGTCCAGATAGGACTGCTGGATCAAATCAGAGACGCGGCTCTCAATAAAGGTCGCGTCAAAGACGATAGCAAAGAAGGTACAAGCTGTTTGCTGATAATTTAATGCCTCATGTAGCTGATTGGCAGGGATAAATACAAGCTCGCCTTCTTTAGCGATATAAGAAACACCTTCGACCTTTATTTCCATCTTTCCTCGAAAAATATACAGGATTTCGAGCTCGCGATGCCAATGGGTGTGGATCATATTTGCTTGATCAGCAGGATGATTTGTCAAATAAACACTGACTGGAAACAAGCTGTCACCATGTTCTGTGATCTCTTTTAAAGAAGTATCAATATCATATTCACTAGGGTTGGGCGTAAAAATATAGGGTTGGGTTACCATCTGTCTCCTCCATTTTCATCAATATTACAAGGTATTTCGGTTAAGATAACGATTACAGAAGGGCCGAAATATCAATATAATCAATTTGTGATCGAATTGATTGAGGAGGAAACAATGATGAAAAAGAGAATTTTGTTGACGGCTGCTACTATGTTAAGTGTGATCGGAATTGCTGGTTGCGGAAATTCTGGAAGCGGTACCTCAGATGATGGTAGTGTAACACTAGAAGTTTTTAACATCAAGACAGAGACTGCAGAACAGATGGATCGATTGGTTGCGGCTTTTGAAGAAAGCCATGAGGACATAAAAATCAATATGACTACTGTAGGTGGAGGAACGGACGCCACAGCGGCTCTCCAATCAAAATTTTCATCTGGTGATGAACCGGACATTTTTATGCTGGGGGGACTAGCAGATACGCAAACATGGGAACACAAGTTATATGACCTTGGGGATACAGAATTAGCTCAAAAAGCAATTGAGGGAACGTTGGAAGGGGCAACACTGAAGGAGACAGTTTACGGCTTGCCGATGAATATCGAAGGCTACGGTTGGCTGATCAATAAAGAGCTGTTTCAGCAAGCGGGAATCGATAGTGAAGCGATTGAAACATTTGCCGATTTTAAGGAGGCAGTAGAAACGTTAGATAGTAAGAAAGAAGAGTTAGGATTAGACGGTGTATTCGGCTTCAGCGGCGGTGAAACATGGGTTTCCAGTCAATTCAGTTCGAACTTTTTTGCACCTGAATTTAATGATAGCTTGAAAGAAACACTGGAAGCCAAAGAGCTTCACTTAACTTATGAGGCGCAACTGAAAGAATACGCTGATCTGGCGATCCAATACAATGCTCAACCTTTGGAATCAATGGATTACAGCACGTCAGTCGAAGAATTATTTGCCAGTGAGAAGGTTGCCATCATTCATCAAGGCAATTGGATTGTTCCTACATTAAACAGTTTGGATGATACATTTGCAAAAGAAAAATTAGCGATCGTCCCAATGCAAGTGGGAGACGGCAGCAAAATCGTAGCCGGACCAGCTTGGTATTGGGGTGTCAACAAAGATAAGGAACAAGAAGTGATCGATGCCTCCATACAATTTTTGACATGGATGTATACCGATGAAGAGGCGATGACCGCGATCATCGATGATTTTGAGTTTATTCCAGCTTATACGAACTTCTCCAGTGACGATATTTCTGATCCGTTGTCCAATGACATTTATACGTATTTAACGAATGGACAAACGGTTCCTTGGGTCCATAACTCTTATCCAGATGGATACGGACAAAATATTTTTGGGGTTCAGTTCCAGGCCTATGCAGCCGATCAAATCTCATGGACTGAGTTCACTGATCAGCTGAAAAGCAGCTGGGCGCAAGAACGTCAATAACCAAAGTGATGCCTATCCTGCAGTGATGCGCGCAGGATAGGCAAAATCAAGGAAATCATAGGAGGAGCTGTATGTTAACAAATCGTTCAAAATCATTTTGGCTGCTGCTAGCACCGGCATTCGTCGCATTATTGGTCGTTCTGTTTATTCCTTTATTTACAGGGGGATATTACTCACTGACCAACTGGAACGGCAATACGATCAGCGACTTTATCGGATTGGAAAACTACTTGCGCGCTTTTAAAGATCAGGCGTTCATTAACAGCTTGTTGTTCACGGCGAAATTTTCTGTTTACAGTGTGATCTTGATCAATGTCATCGCGCTGTTGTTAGCAACTTTAGTCACGCAAAAACTGGGACGCTGGACCACTCTATTTCGGACCGTCTTTTTCATGCCGAACTTAATTGGTGGGATCATACTAGGATTTATATGGCAATTTATTTTTAACAAAGCATTCGAGAGTATCGCCGATTTGACTGGGATCAATTTTTTTAATGGCTGGTTGAATACACCAGAAACAGGTTTTTGGGGTTTGGTTATCTTGTTCGTCTGGCAGATGAGCGGGTATATGATGTTGATCTATATTTCGTTTCTAAATAATATTCCAGAAGAAATTTTAGAAGCAGCAGATATGGACGGCGCCAATCCGCTACAAGTCTTTTTCCGAATCAAACTACCCATGCTGATGCCCGCGTTTACCGTAACATTGTTTTTGACGCTGTCAAATGCCTTTAAAATCTATGATCAAAACTTGGCGTTGACACAGGGGGGACCGTTTAATTCGACTCAGATGGCAGCCATGAATATTTACAATGAAGCTTTTTCAATGAGAAAAATGGGCTTTGCTCAGTCAAAAGCGATGATATTTCTGGTGATCATTGTCATTATTTCCATTATTCAAATCTCAATTACCCGCAGAAAGGAGATCAGCGCATGATCGAGACTCGTCACTCCTTTACTAAAAAGGGGAATACAAAAAGTAGACGGCAGAAGAAAAAAAAGCTGCAGCACAGTCTGCTGATCGTAAGTGGTCTTTTACTTGCGTGCTTATGGTTTTATCCGTTTTTCTTGATCGTGATCAATTCATTTAAAACAAAAGCAGAGATCTTTCAGAGTACGTTGTCGCTGCCTGGCGGATTGTCCTTTGAGAATTATCAAGAGGCGTTAGAAAAACTGGATTTCATCAGAAGTTTAATGAATTCATTGTTGATTACTGTCGGTTCTTTGATCTTGGTGGTCTTTGTTTCTTCAATGGCAGCATACGCTTTATCGAGAAATACCAGCCGCTTAAGTTCAGTCCTCTATTTTGTTGTTGCCATCGGCTTGCTGATCCCTTTTCAAGGGATCATGATTCCACTGATTTCTCTTTTTGGACGAATGAATTTGTTAAACCAGCCGGGTCTAATGATAATGTACTTGGGATTGGCTGTCAGTATGTCGACTTTTTTGTATTATGGTGCGTTAAGAGGCATTCCACGATCGCTGGATGAAGCAGCGATCATTGATGGGGCGAATACCTTTCAGATTTATTGGAAAGTAATATTGCCTTTGTTGAAACCAACGACGGTAACGGTGATTGTTTTGAATACATTGTGGTTTTGGAATGACTATTTATTGCCTTCATTAAGTATTAATAAAGCCGGAATGTATACGATTCCCTTGCGGATGTTTTATTTCTTCGGCGAATTTAACAAGCAATGGCATTTAGCGCTAGCCGCTCTGGTGATCGTTGTTCTGCCAATCATTCTCTTGTTTATTGCCTTGCAAAAACATGTAGTGAAAGGCATCTCAGATGGTGCAGTAAAGTAGGAGGAAAAGAAGATGAAATTTACAAATGGCTATTGGCTGGCAAAAGAAGGCGTCCAACTCGAACATCCCCGAATTGCTTATGATCATAAGGTAGAAAAGGAGCAATTGACCCTTTATCTGCCCTATCAAGAGATTCAGCGGCGTGGCGATACCTTGAACCTTGGTTTAACCACACTCACGTTTTCGACTCCGAAAAACGATGTAATCAAAGTCAGCTTGGTGCATCATGACCAGACGATGCAGGCCCCGTCGTTTGCACTAGATACTCAACCGGCAGACGTGAAGATCGATACCGATAACGAAGACATGTATATCTTCAAATCTGGATCATTGGAAGCGAAAGTCCCTAAACAAGCGGCTTTTAAAATCGACTTTTTCGGAGAAGGTAGCTTGTTGACTTCTTCCATGCCTAAAGCACAGGCTAAAATTTCGGGAAATGACGGTAAGCAGTATATGCGAGAACAGCTTTCGCTAGATCCTTATGAACTTGTTTACGGATTAGGGGAACGGTTCACTCCTTTTATCAAGAACGGTCAAACCGTTGATATTTGGAATCAAGACGGTGGTACGGGTAGCGAGCAGGCATACAAAAATATTCCGTTTTATTTGACGAATAAAGGCTACGGTATTTTTGTTGATCATCCCGAAGCGGTTTCCTTTGAAGTGGCTTCTGAGAACGTTTCCCGCACGCAATTCAGTGTCGAGGGGCAGCGTCTGGACTATTACATCATCTATGGACCAGATATGAAAGCCATTCTAGAAAAATACACCGACATGACAGGAAAACCCGCCTTACCGCCAGCATGGTCTTTTGGCTTATGGCTATCCACTTCATTTACGACTGATTATAGTGAAGAAACAGTGATGCACTTTATCGATGAAATGCAAGCTCGTGATATTCCTTTTGATGTCTTTCATTTTGATTGTTTCTGGATGAAGGAATTTGAATGGTGTGGATTTGAATGGAATGACGAATTGTTTCCTGATCCGAAAGGATTACTAAAGAAAATCCATGAGAAAGGATTAAAAGTCAGTTTATGGATCAACCCTTACATTGGGCAAAAAGCCTCTGTATATCAAGAATGCAAAGAGAAAGGGTACTTTATTAAGAACCAAGCAGGTGAAGTCTGGCAGTGGGATCTTTGGCAAGCTGGACAAGGGATCATTGATTTTACCAATCCAGAGGCTCGTCAATGGTATAAAGATCGCTTAAAGGAATTGATTGAATTAGGTGTTGATTCCTTTAAGACGGATTTCGGTGAGCGGATCCCTGAAGATGCCGTCTATTATGACGGATCAGATCCAAAAAAAATGCACAATTATTATGCCTATCTATACAATGAAACCGTCTTTGAACTGCTGGCGGAAATGCGGGAAAATCAAGCCGTTCTTTTTGCTCGTTCTGCTTCTGTTGGTTCCCAAAAATTTCCTGTCCATTGGGGAGGCGACAATTTATCTGAATATTCTTCGATGGCAGAGTCTCTGCGTGGTGGCTTATCCTTTGTCTTATCTGGTTTTGGATTTTGGAGCCATGATATCGGCGGGTTTGAAGAACAAGCGACCCCCGACTTGTATAAACGTTGGACGCAATTTGGTTTATTGTCGACCCACAGTCGTTACCATGGCAATGTTGAATATCGGGTACCATGGAATTTTGGAGAAGAAGCAGCAAAAGTCAGTCAATCTTTTTCAAAATTGAAAAACCGCCTAATGCCTTATATTTATCGTCAAGCAGCAGACACTGCAAAAACGGGCATTCCCCTGATGCGTCCGTTGATGCTAGAGTTCCCAGAGGATCAGACGGTTTATGCCATTGATAAGCAGTATATGCTGGGGGATCGCTTACTAGTTGCGCCGATTTTTAATGAGCAAGGAAAGGTTCCGTTCTATCTGCCAGCTGGAACTTGGACAAATTATTTAGACAACAAACGCTATGAAGGCCAAAAATGGTGGGAAGAACGCTATGACTATTTCCATCTACCGTTGATGGTACGACCGAATTCACTGATCATTGAAGGAAGCGTTGAACAGACCGCCGCCTATGACTACACCAAAAACCTGATCGTTCATGCCTTTGAAATAACGGAAGCAGTTTCTGCTGAAGTCTATGATCAGCAAGGTGTGCCAGCTGGAACAATCTCTGTTGAGCCAGAGGCGAGCGGTTATCGAATTTGTATGGAAGGGTTGGGAAAGGTTCAGGTGCTGTTTCGCAATCGAAGCTTTGCAAATGCCCAACGACATCCTTTTGGCAGCTTGATCACTATGGACGGACAAGAAATGACCGTCTTTGAATAGGGAAACAAAACCTACCGTTCTTGATGGGTATCTATCAAGGACGGTAGGTTTTTTGTAGTGAACGAAGCATTGAAGAACTAACGGCAAAGTGCAGACCTAGTTCTTTGGCTCAGATTTGTTCCTCCCGCTGGATCGGCAGCAGCAAGCGAACGGTGGTTCCTTCGTTGATGCGTGATTCTACAGTCAATCCGTATTTTTCCCCATAGAGCAGCTTGATACGCTGATCAATATTGTCTAAGCCAATACCCGAATAGTGTTCAAAATGGTTGGCGGTGCTGGTTGGGTGCTCTTCATTGAACCCGATGCCCGTATCGATAATCTCAATTTTCAGGCCTTCCTTACTGACGCGAGAAAAAATCTGGATCAATCCTGAATCCTCTTCGGGAAAGGCATGCAGGTAGGCATTTTCGATAATCGGTTGCAAAATCATCTTCGGTACGAGAATATCTTCGCAGCCATCTTCTGAAAAAATCGTTGATTGGATGCGATTGCCGTAACGTACGTTCATTAACACGAGGTATTCTTCCACGATCGCTAGCTCATCCTTTAAGGGGACGATCTCTTTGCGGTTAAAGGTATGTCGCAACAATTGGACAAAGCTTTCAATCGCTTGGGTGGCGGCTTCTTGTTCGTTTTGCCAGATCAAAAACTTGATGGCAGTCAATGTGTTGTAGACAAAATGCGGTTGGATCTGCATTTGCAACGAGCGGATCTCGAACTTGCGTTTTTCGGCTTCTGTAACCATTAAATGATCGACATAAGATTCCAAGTCCTCTAGCATCAAGTTATACGCACGCCCCAATTCTCGCGTTTCGTACGTCCCGTTGATGGTAACCTTGTCGCTGAAATCGCCTTGTGTGACCGCAGGCAGCTTGGCAATCAGCTGATAAATCGGTTGGGTGATATTGCGGATGATCCAAAATGCCAGCAGACTAAAGAGTAAAATACTGACGACAGAAATCAAAAGAGCTGGCTTGATCAGATTCATATTGCGTACTAGATGCGATTCATCCAAAACATCGTAAAAAGTAAAATGATACGAATAAAGGGGCAGCTGATTGATGCTAGTATCTCTTTTGACCGTGACGAGACGATCTTCAAACGGCTTGCCTAAAAGG
This sequence comes from Enterococcus sp. 5B3_DIV0040, assembly GCF_002140755.1. NCBI lineage: Bacteria > Bacillati > Bacillota > Bacilli > Lactobacillales > Enterococcaceae > Enterococcus > Enterococcus sp. 5B3_DIV0040. The sequence goes on along the minus strand of NZ_NGLC01000001.1, from coordinate 2,115,444 downwards.
CTCGGATCAGAAGTGGAAAGAATTTGATTTTGCTCATTGACGATATAGATCGAGTGGAGACTGGTATCTAAGAGTTGACGATAGATCGAAGAAAAATCGGATTCTTTTAAGAAAATCAGGGCATAGCCGAAAATCGTTTCTTCTTTCATTAATTTGCGCACGTACATCAAGCCAGGGGAGTCGCTGGTGGAGGTACTTAAGCCTTGGTCCAAGAAATAATATTGACTGATGGCGTCATTGTCATTGATCTGCTGGATAAAGGCACTGGCGAGAAAATCATCTACTGATTGATTGCGAACCGCATCGTTTTGAAAGAAAGTGCCCCCGTTGACCCCAATCAACACTAAATTCGAGGGGATGTCTTGAAACAAAGAGCGGGTGTCTTTTAATTGCTCGTTTAATTCTAAAATCGTACGGCCTTGATTCATGTCGCCTTCTAAGTATGTTTCAACGGCTTTGCTTTCATCGACGATGTCAAAAATCCGATGGATATTCTCGTTCAGACGCTCATAATCTTCTTGGATTTTTTCCAGTAGCAGCTGATTGGAACTCTGGTACGAAGCAACATAGGCATCTTTCGAGCGACCATAGATCACGACGACGGTTAGCAGACAAACACTAATGACCCCGACGACAACAAAGAGGAAGATCCGACTGAATAATTCATTTTTCTGAATCCATTGGTTGATTTTCATAATTGATTCAACCGCCGATACTTCGATGGGGTGACTTGGCATTCTTTCTTAAAGATGCGAGAAAAATAGCTAATATCCGAATACCCGACCGCTTCACTGATTTCAGATAGATTCAGATCAGATTGTGTCAGTAGTTCTTTGGCTTTATCCAAGCGGGTTTTCTTTACATACTCAGAAAAGCTCATTTTCAGTTTCGCAGAAAGAAAAGCCGAAAGGTAGGTGTAACTAAAATGAAAGGTTTCAGCCAGTTCAGACAAAGACAGACTTTTAGTGTAATTGTCTTGAATGAAGCGCTGGATCGCAACGAGTAGATCATCTTCATCCAATGGTGATAAGGTCGTCAGCTGTTGACGAATATCATCAATGGTCGCCAACAACAAATCAGAAAAATCTTCCAAATACTGCACGTGACCGATGGCATGCAAAAATTCGGCTTTTAAGCGGCTAAAGCGTGGAGCAGTGGGAAATTCTTCTTCCAAGCGGGACAGTAACGTGTAAAAAATACTGCTGGCCTGCTGTTTTAAGAATGTCGGATCGACATTGGATAAGATCATGTCATTAAAATATTCCTCGATTCTGGTGATTCCTAACAAAAAGTTGTTGTCTAACAAAGCCCGCAAGAACTTCTTCGTATCAAAGCGATCACTTTCGATGTACAAAAAGAGTTCTTGTTCTGGCACCAACCGTTGTCGTTTATAAAAAAACGATTGTCCTTGGCTTTTGGCTTTAAGGGTCACAAAATGGTCCCGCAACTGTTCAATCTTTTGAAAGGGCACACTGAGAGTAAAGAAGGCGTCTGGCTCGGTAAAACGCAATTGTTCCAACGTTTCTTTCAAAGAGGAATAAACATCCGTTCCTTCAGGATAACTGATCACTAAGCCGGCATCTTTGTTACTGGTTTGAAAAAAGAGCGTCTTTACCTGCGGTTGTGATTGAGTAAATTCCGTTAATGCATGCAGCAGCTGATCATTGGCACGAAAGCCACTAAAATTGGTGGTCAAAATTTGGGCTTGCTGTTGCGACTGATCTAATGCAAGGTAGTCCGCCAAAGGAGCCAACGGTTCTTCATACCCTGCTAAATAGCGATTCAACGATTCTTGCAGCTGCGTCTCCTCAGTCACGGAGCCTTTCGTATGTGACAGCTTTTGTGAGATGTTGTGCAGCGTCTTCAACAAGAGTGTCGGTGTCAGTGTCGGTTTTAAAAGATAATCTACGGCACCATTTCTAAAAGACTGACTGACGTATTGGAAATCATCGTAGCTGCTCAAGACCAAAAAATGGACTTCTGGATATTGTTGTTGAATGATCGTTGTGAGTTGAAGACCGTCCATTTGTGGCATTTTCAAATCCGTGATCACGATGTCGGGATTCAGTTCATGGATCAGCGCCAATGCTTCTTGCCCGTTCGCTGCATCGCCTAAGAGACGGAACCCTTCTTGCTCCCAACGTATCATATGTTTCAATCCATCTCGGATCGTTGCCTCATCATCAACGACTAAGACCGTGCGTAAAATAGTCATGGTATCCCCCCTATATCTCTTCTTTATTATAAACGCTTTCAAAAAAGAAAGGTATTGTAACTTTTTTCTATTTTTGGACAAATTTAGTAAGCTCTTTCATAATCGTTGAATACGGTTACAAAATCAGTGTATAGTTAGCCATGTAAATAAAAGGAAAGAGGGATAAAAATGAAAAAACTACTTGCATCGATGGTAACGGCGGCTGCAGTGCTGACTTTGGCGGCTTGCGGAAACAGCAACACAAGCTCAGGGGATTCTGGCGAGTCCTCAAACAAAGTCACGGTCTGGGCATGGGATGAGACCTTCAACATCAAGGCAGTCAATGAAGCCAAAAAAGTATATGAAAATCAAGATGTCGATGTGGAAGTCGTGACGATGTCGCAAGATGATATCGTCCAAAAATTAAATACGAGTCTGGCATCTGGAAATACGGACGGACTACCAAATATCGTTTTGATCGAAGACTACCGCATCCAAGGATACCTTTCTTCTTATCCAGATGCGTTTAGTGATCTAACGGATATCGTGAATGAGGAGGATTTCTCCAGCTATAAATTTGCGGTCAATAAAGTCGACGATGTCATTTATGGGGTGCCATTTGACAGTGGCGTCGCAGGACTATTTTACCGCACAGATTATTTGACCGATGCAGGCTATGAGCAAGCTGATCTCCAAGATATTACTTGGGATGATTTTATCAGCATCGCCAAAGACGTCAAAGAAAAAACGGGTCACGCTATGATGTCGTTAGACCCAAGCGATCTTGGCTTGGCACGAATCATTATGCAATCGGCAGGCGAATGGTATACCGGTGAAGATGGCTCCACCGTAACCATCAAAGACAATGAATCATTCAAAGCCGGTCTAACTGTCTTAGCAACATTGTTGAATGAAGGCTTAGTTGAACAAGTTTCTGATTGGGATGGCGGGGTCAATGCCGTTCAATCGGGGAATGTCGCCTCTGCGCCAACTGGTGCGTGGTATTCCAGCACGATTCAAGGCGCTGAAGACCAAAGCGGCAAATGGGCGATCGCTCCAATCCCATCTATCGCTGGCAACAGCAATTCAGTCAATGCTTCTAGCATCGGCGGAGCAGGCTGGTACGTGATCAAAGGGGTTGACGGCGAAGAAAATGCCAAAGACTTTTTAGCTAATACCTTTGCTTCAAACAAAGAATTGATGGGTACATTAGCTACCGAGATCGGTTTGGTTTCAACCATGAATGCTGCAGAAGAAACGGAAGAATATACGTCGGGGCTTGATTTCTATGGCGGTCAAAAAGTCTTCCAAGATTTCTCTCAATGGTCACAAGAAATTCCAGCCGTGAACTACGGCAATCACACCTATGCCATTGAATCTGTCTTGACTGAAAGCTTGCAACGAGTGATCAACGGCGAAGACATCGATAAAGTATTAGAAGAAGCACAATCACAAGTGGAAGCACAAATTGCAAACTAATCGAACAACTTTGCAGAAACTCGTGAGCGATCGCGAGTTTCTGTGTTAAGGGGGAATTACAATGAAAAACAAAACAAAAAATTGGTTTGCAAACGGCAATGCCTTTATTACCTTACCCGTCATTTTGATCACGATGCTGGTCTTTATTCCGATGGTCTCGGCATTGTTCACGTCATTCCAATCAGGACCACCGACAGCGATGACCTTTAACGGTCTTGGCAACTATCAGCGGATGTTGAGCGACTCAACCTTTAAAAAAGCCTTTGGCAATACGTTTTTATACTTATTAGTCCAAGTTCCGATCATGCTCTTTTTGGCGCTGATCGTATCGAACATACTGAATGACAAAAAATTGAAATTTAAAGGGCTATTCCGCACCGCCTTGTTTTTACCCTGTATCACATCCTTGGTTTCTTATTCCTTGATCATGAAAAGTCTCTTTTCGGCAAATGGGTTAGTCAATAACTTTTTGACGCAACTACACCTGATCGATGCACCGATCCAATGGTTGACGGACCCCTTCTGGGCAAAAGTACTGATCATTTTTGCCATCACGTGGCGTTGGACTGGCTACAATATGATCTTTTTCATCTCAGGCATGCAAAATATCGATCCAAGTATTTACGAAGCGGCAGAGATCGATGGTGCCACGAAATGGGATCAGTTCTTCAAAATCACGATTCCCAACTTGCGTCCAATCATCTTATTTACCACGATCACCTCAACGATCGGTACGCTGCAATTATTCGATGAAGTTCAAAATATCACTGGCGGTGGACCAGCCAATGCCACGACGACCTTGTCGCAATATATCTACAATTTGAGTTACAAATTCACGCCAAACTTTGGGTATGCCGCTGCGGTCTCCTTTGTTATCGTGATTGCGATCGTGATCTTATCGATCATCCAAACGAAAATAGGAGGAAAAGAAAATTGAAAACAATCTCACTCACTTTAAAATACGTCTTTCTGGCGATTTTGGCTTTCATCTCTATTTTTCCATTTGTTTGGATGATTCTAGGGATGACCAATCAAACCTTTGATATCGTTGCTGGAAAAATCATGATTGGCGATCAATTGGTCATCAACTTCCAAAATCTCTTTTCTTCCGATTTGAATTTTACTCGCGCATTAGGCAATTCCGCAGTGATTGCCGTGATTACGACCGTCTTTGCGCTGTTGTTCTCCTCCATGGCAGGGTATGGCTTTGAGATCTATCGGACGAAAACCAAAGACCGCATCTTTAATATTCTCCTGCTGTCGATGATGGTGCCTTTTGCCGCGCTAATGATCCCGCTCTATCGGATGTTCAGCAAACTTAGCGGCACACCGATCGGGATCAATACCTTCGCTGTCGTGATTTTGCCCTCAGTCTGTACCGCCTTTTTGATTTTCTTTTTCCGCCAAAACATCAAGGCATTCCCTAGAGAATTAGTCGAAGCTGCTCGGATCGATGGCTTGAATGAACTGAGTATTTTCTTTAGAGTCTACATGCCTACGGCTAAAAATACTTATGCAGCTGCTGCGATCATTACGTTTATGGGCAGCTGGAACAATTATTTATGGCCATTAGTTGCCCTGCAATCACCAGACAAACGGACCGTTCCACTGGTTCTTTCAGCAATGGGTGCTTCTTATACCCCTGATTATGGCATGATGATGTGCGGCATCGTGATCGCCACACTGCCAACGGCCATCATTTTCTTCGTTTTACAAAAACAATTTGTCCAAGGGATGCTGGGATCCGTGAAATAAGCGGGACATCAGCAAACAAATACAAAGTAGAGGGTACGATATGATTCTTTTTGACAAACAATTAAACGTCTTTCATTTAAGCAACGATCAAATCAGCTATCTCTTACAGATAGAGGAAGGGGGCAATGTGGCGCACCTTTATTTTGGGAAGAAAATCGCCCATTATTCTGGTGGCTATCGCTACCCACGCCTTGATCGGTCCTTTTCACCTAATCCCCCAGACAGTAGCGATCGGCTTTTCTCATTAGACACCTTGATGCTAGAGTTTCCTGGTAATGGCTTCGGGGACTTTCGAGAAGCTGCCTATACGATTCGCCAGTCTGACGGCAGCCGAGTCAGCCATTTTGTCTTTAGTGATTACCAGATTCAACAAGGCAAACCAGCCTTAGCAGGATTGCCTCAGACCCATGGGGCCGACGACGGCATCGAAACACTGATTCTGTTCTTAAAAGATGATGTGGCGGGACTCGAGCTGCAGCTGTTTTACACGATTTTTGAGGGGGCGGCAGTGATCGTCCGCTCAAGTAAAATAATCAACCACGGAAACCAGCCTGTTACCATCGAAAAGCTGGCGAGTCAATCCCTGGATTTTCCTAACCGTCCCTTTGATTTGATCCACTTGCCAGGGGCGTGGGCGAAGGAACGCCAAGTGACTCGAGAACCAATCCATCGCGGCATCAAGCGTTTAGACAGCAAGCGGGGTTCCAGCAGCCATCAGCAAAATCCCTTTGCCGTCTTGCTGGAACCTAATGCTACGGAGTTTGCTGGGGAGTGTTTTGGTTTTAGCTTGCTGTATAGCGGCAATCATGAAACCATCATCGAAAAAGATCCTTACCAACAGACCCGTGTGATCATGGGGATCAACAGCCATCAATTTGCCTGGCAATTGCCGCCAACTGAAAGCTTTCAAGCCCCAGAAGCCGTGATTGCTTATAGTGAGGCTGGCTTGAATCAGCTGTCAGCCACCTATCATGATTTTTATGACGAGCATTTGATTCGGGGCAAATACAAAAAGCAAGAACGGCCGATCCTGATCAATAACTGGGAGGCAACGTACTTTGATTTCAATGAAGAAAAGCTAGATGCCCTCGTTGATGAAGCCAAGGAGCTGGGAATCGAACTGTTTGTTTTGGATGACGGCTGGTTTGGTCAGCGAGAAGACGACCAAACCTCATTAGGCGATTGGTTTGAAAACGAAGGCAAGCTGGCTTCTGGCTTGGCAGGATTTGCCCAAAAAGTCCATAACAAAGGGCTACAATTCGGGCTTTGGCTGGAACCAGAAATGGTTTCTGGTGACAGTGAACTGAACCGACAGCACCCTGATTGGCTATTACAAGTACCCAATCGCAAGCCAGCGCTTAGCCGCAGTCAGTATGTGTTGGACTTTTCTCGACAAGATGTCAGAGACCATCTCTATCAGCAATTATCCCAACTGTTTGATACGGTTGCCATCGACTATATCAAATGGGACATGAACCGCAGTCTGTCGGATGTCTATTCCTTGCTCCTCGATCCTGCCCAGCAAGGGGAGGTTGCACATCGCTATCTGCTGGGCTTGTATGAATTTCTAGAAAAACTGACCACTGCCTATCCAACGATCCTGTTTGAAGGCTGTTCTGGCGGTGGCGGGCGCTTTGATGCTGGCTTCTTGTATTATATGCCGCAGATTTGGACCAGCGACAACACCGATGCCATCGCCCGCCTGAAGATCCAATACGGAACCAGTCTGGTCTATCCGCCATCCACCATGGGTGCCCATGTCTCAGCGATCCCGAACCATCAGACCCAACGGGCAACGGATCTAGCGATTCGTGGCAATGCTGCGATGTCTGGCTTGCTGGGCTATGAGCTTGACTTGACACAGCTGACACAAGAAGAAAAAGCGCAGATCAAAGAACAAATCGCTTTTTATAAAAAACATCGGCGCCTGCTGCAGTTGGGCCGCTTTGTTCGACTGCTCAGCCCTTATGAAGGCAATGACGCCGCCTGGCTGTATGTTTCCCCAGATAAAAAAGAAGCGATCGTCTTTTACTTCCGAGTCTTAGCCGAAGCCTCTGCACCATTGGTTACTTTAAAGCTGGCTGGCTTAGATCCAGACCTTACCTATCAAAGTGGTGGAGAGACCTTCGGTGGCGATGAATTGATGCAGCTCGGGTTATATATTGATCCTCATTTAGCAGGGGATTACGCCACACAGCGGTTTCATTTTGTTGCAAAAGCGCCTCACGAATGAAAATCAGCGTCCTGTCAAAGCAACATGTTTTGACGGGACGCTTTATTGTGCTGCCGCAAGCTTTTGGCTAATGAACGGCGACTGAGAAGTTATTTTTGAACAAATGATTTATTTTTTTCTCGAGAAGTCGTATGATGAAGGAGGAGGCAGGCAGTTTGCTTCTGACAATCAATAAGAGGAGGGTGTTCAACATGGACGAACAGCCACTAGGCAAGGAAACAGAAGCAGGGTTGATTGCTGCAGGATATCGGAAGTATCGTGGCGAAGCGATCGATATTTATTACAACAAAGAGATCTGCACTCACAGCGGCAACTGTATACGGGGCAATCCCGCTATTTTTGAAGTTGGACGGCGCCCATGGGTGATTCCTGATAACGGGGAAGCAGCGCAAGCGGCACAAGTGATCCACACTTGCCCCAGCGGTGCATTAAAGTACATATTAAAGGAGGAAGAACCATGGAAATCTTAGAAGAAAACACTCGATTTGTGTTAAAAGACGGCGACAAAGAAATCGGTGAAATGACGTGGTCGGAAGCGGGCGAAACGCGCTTGATCATTGACCATACCTTTGTCGATCCCGCTTATCGGGGCCAAGGTCTGGCCGAAAAATTAGTGGCAAAAGGGGTGGAAAAAGCCCGCAAAGAACAAAAGAAAATCATTCCTTTGTGTCCCTTTGCCAAAAAAGAATTTGAACGCAAACCAGAATATGCCGATGTTTGGAACCAATAAATAAAAAAAAAGACCCCCGTCAGCTCAAGCAGGTACCTTTGAGCTGATGGGGGTTTGTGGTATGGCTGATCAATGTTGGAATTGAGCATGGTACAGGCGATAGTAATAGCCTTGTTCTGCCAGTAATTCTTCATGGGTTCCTTGCTCCACGATTTGACCGGTATCCATCACCAGGATCTTGTCTGCTGCTCGAATCGTTGATAAGCGATGGGCGATCACAAAGCTGGTTTTGCCTTCCATCATTTTCAAGAAAGCATCTTGGATTTTTTTCTCAGTCAGAGTATCAACCGAACTGGTTGCTTCATCCAAAATCAGCATGGGTGGGTTGCTGATCATCGTGCGGGCGATCGTCAAGAGCTGTCGTTGCCCGTCAGAGATCTTGATCCCTTGATGACCGATCGGTGTATCTAGTGTTTCTGGTAGGCGCATCACATACTCATACATATAGGCATGCTTTAAGGCATCGTAGATTTCTTCATCTGTGGCAGTGTCATTGCCGTATTGCAGGTTTTCTCGTAAAGAGGCATCAAAGAGCCACGTATCCTGCAAGACCATTCCGAAGCTTTGCCGTAATTCTTCTCGTTTCAACTGACGAATATCGGTGCCATCGATCTTGATTGCCCCTTTATCGACATCATAGAAACGCATCAGTAAATTGACCAGCGTTGATTTACCAGCACCAGTTTTTCCGACGATCGCGACGGTTTCTCCAGGTTTTGCGGTAAAAGTGAAATCTTCAATCAATTTTTGACCAGGATCATAAGCAAAAGAAACCTCCTCAAAGGCAATCTCGCCTTTGATCTCACCCAGTGATTGAGATTCTTGGTCATCGGCTGTTTCTGGCTCTTGATCCAATAGTTCAAAGGTTCTGGAAAGTCCAGCTAATGCCGTTTGGATCTGGGTGGTAATTCCCGACAATTCAATGAATGGTTTCGAAAACTGACTGGAGTAGATCGTAAAGCTGGAGATCACCCCAACCGTGACGGCACCTGAACCAGAAAAGTAAAGCAGACCGCCGACAAAGCCGACTGACAGATACGCCAAGTGATCGACGAATCGTGAAAGGGGATTGGTCAAAGAAGAAGAAAACTGTGCTTTTTGCCCCCGGACATTCAATTCTTGGTTGATCGTTTCAAAACGGTTTTGGTTGATGGTTTCTCGATCAAAGGCTTTGACGATTTTTTGATTGCCGATCATTTCCGTAACAAAGCCAGAAATTTCGCCGACGATTTCTTGTTGGCGAGCAAAATGCGATTGAGACGTTCGTGCCACGATCCAGTTGACCAAAAAGATGATCGGGGTCGAAACCAATACGACCAACGTTAAGGGCACACTCATTTGCAGCATGACGACTAAGGCGATCAAGACGACCGAAATACCAGAGAACAACTGGTTAAAGACTGCAGCGACGGCAATGGAAATATTGTCCATGTCGTTGGTAAAACGACTGACGATGTTGCCGTGGGAGTTTTGGTCATAATAGCGTAACGGCAATGTATTGAGATGGGCAAAGCCTTTTTTACGTAAGTCGGCGACGGATAAATACGCCACGCGGTTGCCTAGTCGCTGGATCAACCATTGACTGACCACAGTCACTAAAACCACTCCGGCAAACAAAAGCAAAATACGATAGAGGGCGCTGAACTGCACTTGATCGGCACCTATCAGCTGATCGACGGCTTGACCGATCTGATACGTCATATAAACCGAGGAAACACCAGCAGCGATCCCGAGGACAACTGCTGCCCAAGTTTCCTTCGCGTAGGCAGTCAAATAAGGGAGGTAGCGACGAAAGGCCGACCAATCGAATGATTTCTTTTTCATGCTTCTTCCTCCTCTGCCTGTGATGCCACGATTTCTTGGTATTCTTTTGACGTTGCCAACAGCTCTTCATGGGTCCCTTTGCCTACCAAATTCCCTTGGTCTAAGACTAAAATTTGCTGCGCATCTTGGATGGAGCGAACCCGTTGGGAGATGATGATGACCGTACCACGAATGCTTTCTTTTAAAGCCATCCGCAAATCAAGATCGGTTTGATAGTCAAGGGCGCTTAGAGAATCATCTAAAATCAAGATATCTGGTTTAGCGATTAATGCTCTGGCGATCGTTAACCGTTGTTTTTGTCCACCAGAAAAGTTCTTGCCGCCTTCAAAAATAGGGGTATCCAGTTGCTGCGGCAAGGCTTCAACGAAGTCGCGGCTTTGAGCGATTTCGAGTGCTCGCCAACACTCTTCATCGGTGGCATCTTTTTTGCCCCATTGCAAGTTTTCTCGAATCGTTCCCGTAAACAGCACGGCGGTTTGAGGCACCATGGCGATTTTTTGGCGTAATTGCTGTAAAGGCCATTTCCGCACATCGTGCCCGTCAACGATCACTTTGCCATCAGCCACATCGTAGAAGCGGGGGATCAATTGGGTCAAGGCAGATTTCCCGCTCCCGGTTGGTCCAGTGATACCTAAAATAGTCCCCGGCGCGACTTGGAAATCAATGTTTTTCAAGGCTAATCCGTATTCTTTTGAAAAGCGGAAATCAACGTGCTCAAAGCGAATCGCTCCGACGTTGTTTTTCGGCTGATCCATAAAGACTTCTGAAAGCTCATCGCCGATCGACGGCTCAGTGGCTAACACTTCATTGATCCGTGAACCAGATGCTGCAGCACGGGTAAAGATGATCACTAAGTTGGAAACCACGATCAATGCTAAGAGCATTTGATTCATGTAATTGACCAGTGCCAACACTTGTCCTTGCTGCAAATTGCCAATATTGACCTTGAATCCACCGATATAAAACAACGCGATAATGCCGACATTCATGATCAAGGTGGTGGCAGGCGTCAATAAGGCGGAGAGATTTGTGACCCGTAAATAGACATCACTTAAATCATCAGTTGCTTTATCAAAACGTTTCGTTTCCGTTTTTGTGCGGGCAAAGGCACGAATCACCCGAATCCCGCTTAAATTTTGACTCACTAGTTCGTTCAATTCGTCGAGATGAATTTGAACTTTCTTATATAATGGCACGGTTTTGGCGATGATCCAGAATAAGACGATACAAAAGAGCGGTAAGACGAGTAGGAAAATCAAGCCAGCTTGCCAATCAATGACAAAGGCCATAATCACCGAACCGATACTTAAGAAGGGCGCCCGGACCACCAGCCGAATCAGCATCGCCAAAGCAATCTGCATCTGATTGATGTCGTTGGTCATTCGGGTGATCAAGGTATCCGTACCGAATAAGTTCAGTTCGCTATGGGAAAGGGTGTTGATTTTTTTCATCAAACGATTGCGTAATTCCGTCCCGAAGCCTTGAGAAGCGACGGAAGCATAATACTGACAGATGACGGCACAGATCATGCCTACCACGGACATCACGATCATCCAGATCGTCATTTCAACGACTTTCGACCAATTGTTTTGCCGTAGCCCCTCATCGACTAAAGCGGCCATCTGCAAAGGCAGGACCAATTCAAACACCGCTTCTAAAAATTTGAAAAACGGACCAAGAATAATCTGTTTGCGATAATCCTTGGCATAGCGTAACAAGCTAATCATAAAAAACCTCCTAAATTATTTCGGATGAGCAGGATGTTCACTGGCCAAACAGGCAAAAACCAAACTATCGGTCCATTCCCCCTTGTTCCACCAGTCTTGGATAAAATGTGCTTCTTGGCGTAATCCAATGCGTTGGCAAAGCTTAGCTGAGGCCTGATTGCGGGCGTCTAGCGTCGCTTGGACCCGATGGATCTTCTGACTGGCAAACAACCAGTCCAATAATTCCTTCAATGCTTCTTGAGCAAACCCTTGTCCGCCAAATGACGGATGGAAGGCATAGCCGATTTCAACGGAAGATGGCTGACCAGTAGCCCACACCGACAAATCGCCGATGACCGTTTGATCGTGTAGTACCGCCAAAGAAAGTCCTGCTTGGTCCGTCAAGGCGTGCTGTTGGCATTTCTTGGCAAAAGCTGCCACTGCCGTTTCTGTCTGCCAAGGCTCATGAAGTAAGAAACGGCAGACTTCCGCTTGCCGATAAATAGCAAAGGTATCGGCAAAATCACTTTCTTGAAACGGACGAAGCAGTAAACGTTCACTTGCAATAAAACCCATAACAGCCTCCAATTCTTTAGGGACATCTTACCATAGAACGAAATAGCCGAAAACATCCCTTGAAAAATCTATTCATTTTCTTGCAAAAAAAATGTAAATCACTTGAAAAGTCTTTTTCTAGGAAACGAACCTTGCCAGTTGCTGCTCATTTACCACGACTGCCAGCGGGCAAGAAAGGTTTTTTGCCAATCTCCCAAGGGCAAGATCACTCGCTGCATTTGAAAACGGTAGGTTTCCCCTTTATAAGTAAAGCGAATCGGGACGAGCATCCCTACAACAGGATTTTTGTGCTGTTTTTTCAGCTCAGCAAGCGGCACGCTTTTGTGCTGCACGACTTTTGTCGAGAAAAGATTCAATGCCAAAATCGTCAATTGCTGATCATCTAGAACGAGCAGGCTACGGCTGGTGATGGCGTTGAAGGACTGCCATTTTGCATAGCCGATTACAGCTCCTTCTGTCATATAGGGGGCTGCCAACGCTTGGAAGGTTTTTTTATTTAAAAGAAACATGGGTAGAAAACTCCTTATCAGTTAGAATCAGTTTCGGCGCAGGCAAGCAATCAATAATCAATGCAGGAAAGCGGTCAGTCCGTTGCAAATGGCTGCAGCATCTGCCGAACGTTTTCAGTATACGCTTGTTTGAGGTCTAACGGTTGGATTTCTTTGATGGTTGGACCAAATTGCAAGAGAAAATCAGCCAGAAAACCCAGCTCATTGTCGGCAATGTGTCCTTCTAAGCAAAGCTCACTAGGACGTTCCACCACTGCCATATCAGGATATTTTTCTTGCCACAAGCGTTCCTTTACTGATAGATCAAAGCGGATGTGATAGCCCAGTGTTTGTGTCAATACTTGTTGCTGCAGCTGTTTTTCAGTTAACTGCTGCAAGGTATAGCCGGTTTTTTCAGTCGGAGCAAGTCCCTGCATTGCATCACAGCGATAGCGGCGAAAAGCCTGCTTTTGACAGTCATAGGCCAAACAGTACCAGTAGCCAGCACGAAAATCCAGTTGATAGGGTTGTACGGTCTTGTTCGTTTTTTGATAACGCTGATAGGTAAATTGGATGACCTGTTCTTGTACGATCGCTGAAAAAAGCGCTGAGAGGATCGGCGCACTCGTCAATTGAGGAACCCCTTGAAACGAAACCGCCGTCTCCATTTTTTCTAACCACTCGGTGTCTCCTTGATAAAAAGACTGCAACAGTTTTCGCCGTAGCCCTTGATAGCTCCGATCAAAAGGAGAATCGGTTAATTTTTGTAAGAGCTGTAAAGCAAAGAAAAGGGTATACCGTTCGTTTTTGTCAAAGTACAACGGGGTCAGTTGATTTTTCAAAATCTGATAGCCGCCATAACGACCGGTTTCTACCACGAGAGGCAAGCCCAGCTCTTCCAAAGATTGGACATCACGGACGGCTGTACGTTTTGAGATTGCGAAGGTTTCCATCAAATCGGCTAGATGAAAAGTGGTTTTTCCTTGTAAATACAATAGTTCCTGTGTTAAGCGTTCTGATTTTTTCATTTCTTTCTCCAATGGTGCCAAGTTTTGGCAATATTCACAGTTACACTTATGGTAACAAGAAAAGGAGGAACCAACAAATGATCGAACCAAAAATCGCTTTGTTTTTAACGTTAGACGGCAAAGCCCAAGAAGCCATTCAATTTTATCAAGAAACACTAGACGCAACCCTCTTATTTGCCATCACCAACCAGGAGTATCGTGAGAGACTTGATCCAACGCTGGAGATTCTTGCGGGACAAGAACAGTATCTTTCTCACTCCATCCTACAGATCGGAGATTTTCAGTTACAGCTGGCAGACAATCCATTAGTTGAAGGAGAGACGATTCAGCGAGGCAATCACTTGTCACTGAGTTTGACGCTAGCGGAGAGCCAAATAGCTCAGAAGCTTTATCAACGATTGAGGCAAAAAGGCAGTCAGACGATCCAAGCACCAAGTGAGAATGCTTTTGCGTTTTTTTATGCAAGTGTTCGCGATCCCTTTGGTGTAATTATTCAGCTGACTGTCGAAAAAGAAGTTGATCCCTCCAAAAAGGGTGAATGAAAAAACTCGTTTTTTAATAAAATATCCATAGAAGTTGACTAATTATCCATGTTTCTTTCAATCCCAGAATTTTTTTTAAGGAATGTTTAAAGGACTTCACAGAAAAAGAATAAAACTTCTTAAAAAAATAGGCGGATCGTAAAAATTCTGGTACAATCGGGGAGAGCAATTCAGGAGAAATGAAGGAGGCACTATGGATAGAAAGACGAGATATAAACAGCAAAGAGCCCACAAAGCGCGCAACAAACGCGTGATTATTGGAGGAATCTTTCTTTTCGCCATTGCAGGCATCGTTTTATTTGCCGGCTATACGTATTATGCAGCAAAAAATTCAGTGGATAAAATGTTTAAAGAATCCGCTGTGATCAGCTCTAATAAAAGTAAACAGGACAACTCATTAAAAGCTTCTGACGTGAATTCAAAGTTTGGGATCTTGTTAATGGGTGTTGATAATGATGCGGAACGTGAAAAGACAGAACATTTGGACAGTGCCCGTACCGACAGTTTGATTTACATGGTGTACGATGGCGAAAACAAGAAAATCGATATGGTCAGTCTCCCTCGAGACATTTGGACCAACATTTATGATGGAACAGGAACCGGGACGATTGCTGCTACCGCCAAGATCAATAGTGCATTCACGATTGGTGAGGAAGACGCAACGATTGAAACAGTCCAAAACTACCTGCAATTGCCAATTGACTATTACGTAAACATCAATTTTACCAGTTTTGAGAAAATCATCGATGCCATCGGAGGGATCACTGTTGATGTGCCTTACGATATCAACAAGAAATATACTTCAGACAACACGGGAGAAACATTGATCCCAGAAGGTCGTCAATTGTTGAACGGTGAACAAGCCTTGATTTTTGCCCGCATCCGTAAAATGGATACCGATGTGGATCGAGGAAATCGTCAGCAAGAAGTTATTGAAGCAGCGATCCACCAAGCTTTGAAAATCAATAATGTCACCAAGTACCAAGAAATCTTAGACTCAGTCAGCGAAGACGTGAATACAAACTTTAAGTTTGAAGACTTAGTATCTTTAGCAGGCAATATGTTGTCTGGATTCGATATTCAAAAACATACCTTTGAATGGTACGATGGGGAATCTTATGATGGACAATCGATCGTATATATTCAAGACTATTCTTACAATGAAATTCGTAACGATATGTTGAAAGCATTAGGTCAAGCGCCAGCAGATACACAAGCAGATGCGAATACAGAAGCGCAAACCGGCGTAGGTACCGATACAGGAACCGAAACCGGTGTAGGAACTGGTGACGGATACGGCTCGGAAGTCGTTGATGACGGAACTGGCTACTAATCAAGAGAAAAAAGTCAGGAGCGATCCTGACTTTTTTTTGTGCCCGCAGTCCTTCTTAAACCCGAGTGAACACAAGGTCAGACCCGCAAGCCACTTTCGTTTTCATCTAGGAAGTGCAGTGCTATGCTTAAGAAAAGAGATAGCTTGTTACAGCGAGTTCGACACCGAAGGAGGAACCATGATGGAAAAACAGCAAGAACAAAAAGCCCGTAGAATCGTTTTGCTGACCCATGTCTTAGGGTTGATCATGAAAGCCATCGGCTACTTCTTTAGCGGCAGTGCTGTCTTGATGAACGAAAGTATCCATAGTCTGATCGATTGCATCAATCAAGGACTTCTAGCCATCGGTGAAAACCGAGCACAGCGAGGACGCAGTGAACTGCATCAGTTTGGTGAAGGACGAGCGACCTATTTTTTTAGTACTGTAGTTGCCATGACAGTTTTTTTAGGTGGTGGGATTTTAGCAGTTGTTGAAGCCAGCCGTGATCTGCTAGACCCCACCCACGAAGTGGAACAGCTCCAGCTGGTGGCAGCGATCTTATTTGTCAGTTTGTTCATTGAAGTGACGGCTGTACAAGAGGGATGGCAAGAAGTCAAAGAACAAAACAAGCAAAACCAGCCCCTCGTCCGTTTCTTAAAAGAAAGCCGCGATTCCGATCTGCTTTTAGGCTTCACGGAAAATTTGTTTGCCTTAGGTAGCGTGACGATCGCCATCGCAGGGATCTTATTGACCGCATTGACGGACAATCCAGTATTTGATTCCCTCGGCGGCATTTTGGGTGGATTGTTGCTGATTGCTGCTGCTGTCTTTTTAGCCAAAGAATTTTATAGCCTCTTGATTGGAGAAGGCGCTTCTGCTTCTGATTTAATGGCGATCAAACAAATTTTAGCCGACCCTGCCATCATTCAAATCAAAGATTTGCGAACCCTCCATCTAAGTCCAGAAGAACTTTTGATCGTCGCCGACCTTACCTTGAAGCTAGGACCTGAAGAACCAAGCGTATTTATCGATACCATCGAACAGCGGATCAAACAGGCTTTGCCTGATCTGCGAGTCTATTGCTACATCGAGAGTGAGGAAGTTCCCTCTTAAAGTAGAATAGATACGAAGTATTCCTCGGTTGGTGATTTATCATTCAAACGAGGAATGCTTTTTTGGGGTATTGGCGTGCTTGTTTTATATGAACACAATGGATCATGACTAGTTTTGATTCAACCTTTTCAGACGATCAGCAAGGAGAATGTCAGCGAGAGGTCGCAATTCAATTGTTTTTTTAGCAATAAACACTTTTTTTGTTCAAAAGTTTGTTGTTTTTTGTTAAAATAAAGTAAGGACAGCAAGCGTTCTCTTTTTAAAGTTATTTTTTTGCTAGAGTTGTAACATTGTAAATCACAACATAGCAAAAGCTTAGATTATTAAGAAAACACCGAAACGAGTACCTGTTTGGCATTACTGACATGCTGCCCAATCGTCACCAAAAGCGGTGGTGCTAATTTTGTTACGACTGTTTTTTTACACCACTTGTGAAGCAAAATCCTTTGCGAACATCTTCATCCATGATAGGTTAGAAGTAGGCCGAATGGTTTTTTCACAAAGTACGTACATAGAAAGATCACTTGCGACGATTAAAAGAAGCGACTTCATTGCTCGCAAAATGATCGATGCTCAACACACATACCTTTTCCCTCAGCCAGTCAACCTGCGCTTGCTTTTCTTATTGGTTATATTCCCTTCATTCAGCGATCGCCTGAACCGATTCAAATCAAAAAATGACTGTGCAAGGTATCTGTACCGATTTATCCCTTCAGAAACGTGGAAACCCTCGGCAAGAAGTTTACAATTTAAAGGAGGAATTTGATGGAAAAATTTTACCAGCAAAAGACTGAAGAGACCTTGAAACATTTTGAAAGTGACCGCAAGCAAGGCCTAAGCGGGAAAGAAGCCGACAAACGCTTAGAAAAATACGGAGAAAACACGATCCAGCAACAAGAATCCCTTTCTGTATGGGAATTGCTGTGGCATAACTTGAACAACTTGATTGTTTATTTATTGCTAGCAGCTGCGTTACTCTCTTTTGCGATGGGGGAAACGATTGAAGGAATTGCAGTATTGATTGCCGTGGTGATTGCTGTAATGACAGGTTTTATCACAGAATTACGAGCACAAAAATCAATTGATTCTCTTCAAAGCATGATTTACACTACCGCAAAAGTGATTCGTGATGGAGAAGTAATGGAGATCGAGTCGGCAAAAATCGTTCCAGGCGATATTCTCGTTCTGGAAGAAGGGGATGCCATTGCGGCAGATGCCCGCTTACTTGAAACGAGCAACTTTGCCTGCATCGAATCAGCGCTGACCGGTGAATCAGAAGCTGTTGAAAAAGATGCACGAGAAACCTATGAAGAAGATGTTCCACTAGGCGATCGCCGCAATGTCGTTTTCGCAGGAACTGCGGCAACTCGGGGAAATGCCTATGCTGTAGTGACTGAAACCGGTATGAAGACCGAGGTTGGAAAAATCAGTGACATGCTGACGGGTGACAAAAAGCGTCAAACGCCGTTAGATATCGAATTGGACAAGCTAGGAAAAGCAATCATTATTGCCGCGCTTTTTGCTGCGGTGACAGTTTTGATCGCTGGGGTCTTGACGAATCAACCATTTGTCGAAATGATCCATATCTCGATTATTTTGGCGGTCGCAGCGATACCTGAGGCAATGCCAGCCGTTTCGACGATCACATTGTCCCGAGGCATGCGGACGATGGCCGAGCACAAAGCACTGGTCAAATCGTTATCAGCTGTTGAGACCTTGGGCGCCACCAGTATCATTGCCAGTGACAAAACGGGGACGCTGACAGAAAACCAAATGACGGTTGCTGAGATCATTTTAGGTTCAGGAGAAATGTTCAAAGTAACAGGAAATGGGTATGAACCCAACGGAAAATTTTACAAGGCAGACTCGGAGGATGAAACCGAGATCGATGCAGCCAATCATGATGCGCTGCAAGGGATGATCGAAAACGGTGCTTTATGTACCACCGCCACCTTACGTGAAAACGAAGGGCAATACGAGATCCTCGGTGATCCAACAGATGGGGCGTTCGTCGTTTTAGGTCAAAAAATCGGCATCGATCGCCAAAAAGAGCAGGACAGCGGGCTGAAGAAAATCGCAGAAATGCCCTTTGATTCCGACAACAAATACATGGTGACCGTGTATGAAGGAAAGCAACGGACATTGATCATCAAAGGGGCACCAGATGTCTTGATTGATTTAGCCGATGCTGATGCCCAAGAAAAAGAACAGCTTCATGAATACAATGACACGTTAGCCAGTCATGGGCAGCGGGTGATCGCTGTCGGATGCATCAAGGATTATCAAGGTGGAACGGACGAAGCAGAGCTGAAAGCAGCACTGCAGGAAATCAAGATCCAAGGCTTTGCGGGCATCGTCGATCCGCCGCGAACAGATGTCAAAGAAGCAGTGAAGGTCGCACAAGAAGCGGGGATCCGAGTGAAAATGATCACTGGGGACCATCCAAAGACGGCATCCATGATCGCCAAAGAAATTGGCTTAAAAGACCATGAAAAAACCATGACGGGTCGTGAGATCGATGAATTGGCAGGGCAAGAAGGCTTTAACGAAAAAATCGAAGAAGTCGCTGTCTTTGCTCGAGTTTCACCAAAAAATAAATTACAGCTTGTGGAAGCGTTGCGTGAAGAAGGCGATATCGTTTCAATGACTGGCGATGGGGTCAACGATGCGCCAGCACTCAACGGCGCCGATATCGGGATCGCCATGGGGATTCGGGGGACAGAAGTAGCCAAAGAATCTTCCGATATGATTTTGACGGATGACCGTTTTGGAACGATTGTCGATGCTATCAAAGAAGGACGCATCATTTTTGACAACATCAAAAAATATGTTTCCTTCCTGTTCTCTTGTAATATGGTTGAGATCGTGACGATCTTTCTAAGTGTCATTTTCTTGATGCCCATGCCGATCCAACCGCTGCATATCCTTTTCTTGAATCTAGTCATCGATATTGCTCCAGCCATGGCATTAGCCTTTGAACCAGCTGAAGACGACATTATGAAGCGCCAGCCCCGCACAAAAGCGGATGGCCTCGTAAACAAGCGTTTCTTAGGACGCATCATTTTAAGTGGGGTCGTGATTGGTTTGGTGGCGTTTGGCTTCTTCAACTTCCTGATGCTGACGGATCACGAGTTGCTTTATGCACAAACAGCAACCTTTACCTTTATGGCAGTGGCGCAATTGATGCATATTTTCAATGTTCGTAAAAGCAGCGGCTTTGGTTTAGACAAAACCCTCTTGAAAAACAAACCATTGATGGGGGCATTGCTCCTTTCCGTGGGCTTACAGCTTTCAGCGGTCTATGTACCGTTTATGAATGAGCTATTGGATACGATGCCGATTCAAGCTGGCACGTGGGGCATTATCTTCGCAGCAGCAGCGATCTCTACACTGATCGTGATGGGCTTGAAGAAACTCTTCCAATTAAAATAAAATAAATTCTACCGTATTTTCTCAAAACTGGAGTCACGAAGACCCGCCGCCTGATGGTGTACCTTTATCAAAGAATTTCTGTTTCGATTCTTGATGAGGTTCGCCTAGCTGCGGGTCTTTTTTGCTTACTCTTTACAAGCAAAAGAAAATGATTTATACTTGACTAGTCAACAGTTGACAAGTCAATGATGAAAGGAGCGGTTTATGCAATGAATTTACGTGAGCTAAGCGGATTGCTGTATCGGATGAAAATCGTGAATCAAGAATTAACGGCGATATTTGAAAAAGAGACTGGCTTTAGTCTGACCCGTTATCAGTTGCTGCAGTTTTTGAATGAGCAAGGACGCTGTACCCAAAATCAAGTACAGAATGAATTGAAGATCGATAGTGCAGCGGTCACTCGGCATTTGAAGATTCTCGAAGAAAAACAATTTGTGACACGGGAACGAAACAAAGACAATAACCGCGAGATTTTTGTTTCTTTGACACCGAAAGCACAAGCCGATTTGGCTAGTTGTGCTTCAAAGCATGCCAGCTCTGAGGAGTCGTTAGGCATCAATTTGACCGAAGAAGAAGAAGCACAGCTTCTAACATTACTTATGAAATTAGTTCCATGAAAGAAGGCAAACCCATGACAGAATATAGCAATAACAATTTTTCAGAGATCACCTTTGGCCGAAAATCGGTTCGTGTCTATGATGAAACATACAAAATCCCCCATGAAGAAATGTTGACCATGATCCAAGAGTCAACGACAGCACCTTCCTCAGTCAATATGCAGCCTTGGCGCTTTGTCGTTGTGGAAAGCGATGAGCAAAAAGCAAAATTGAAACCGTTGATTCGTTTCAACGTCCGTCAAAATGATACCTCTTCTGCAATGGTCTTGATTTTTGGTGATATGCTTTGTCATGAACTAGGAGAAGAAATCTATAACAAAGCAGTAGCAGAAGGCAAAATGCCAGCGGAAGTACGTGACCAACAATTAGCAGCGATCATTCCGCATTACGAAAATCTTACAAAAGAACAAATGAATGATGTGGTGAAGATCGACGCTAGTTTAGCAGCGATGCAATTTATGTTAGTTGCGCGGGCGCATGGCTATGAAACCAACCCAATCGGCGGCTTTGAAGCAGATCAATTAGCCGAAGCTTTTGGCTTAGACAAAGAACGTTATGTTCCTGTCATGATCCTTTCAGTCGGAAAAGCCAAAGAATTAGGCTATGAATCCGTTCGGTTAGACGCAGAACAAATTACGACATTTCTATAAGAGGAGGGAAAACGATGGAAATCATCAATGCAACGTTTTACATCAAAGAAGAAAAGCGGGCAGATTTTTTAGCCGCTGTTACGCCATTATTAGCATCGGCGAGAGCTGAGGAAGGCTGCCACGGCTATCATCTCTATGAATCATTGGAAGAGAACAATCGGTTTGTCATGGTCGAAAAATGGGCGAATCAAGAAGCGATCACCGCCCACAATCAAAACCCGCTGCTGCAACAGTTATTCCAACAAATGCCTGACTTTGCAGCCAAACCGAGCGAAATCGTTGTCGCTCATCAAGGAGAATAAAGATGACGATTTTATCGACGATTTTGATTGTACTGGTTGCCTTAGAGTTTTTCTATATTCTTTATTTAGAAACATTTGCCACTACGTCCAAAGCAACGGCGCGGGTCTTCAACGTGACGAAAGCAGAGCTTGAACGACCGATCGTTGTGACCTTGTTCAAAAACCAAGGAGTTTACAATGGGCTGATTGGTTTGGGGTTACTGTATAGTATTACCTTTGCTTCAGCACCACTGGAAATCAGTCGCTTGCTGTTGATCTACATTATCTTAGTAGCTGCATATGGCAGTATGACTAGCGACAAGAAAATTATTTTGACCCAAGGCGGTCTAGCGATCCTTGCCTTGCTGTCCACCTTTTTTTAACCAATAAAAGAAGAAGTCCCCCGATCGAAGAAAGCTTTTCTATACAATAGAAGCTTTCTTCGATCGGGGGCTTTTAATGTTTGGGCAAAGAGTACTCAGAACGTGAAAAAAATGATAGGATAAGAGAAGGGACTAACGATTTTCTGGACGTAAGCTGGTTGCTGCAAATAAGGCTTTTACTAGAATGGGTGTTAAGATCGCAGCTGTGATCACCTCAGAGATTCCATTCGTTACAGCAATTCCACCGAGGGTCACGAATAAAGCCGAAGCATCGACACCATAGGTAGTGGCAACTAAGCCAGTATACAAGGTTCCCATTAACGTTAAGACCAAAACTGTATTGGTGATGGTCCCAAAGATTGCTGCAACAATCGAAGCAGCGACGACTTTTTTGGTCTTTTTGTAAATGATCGTAAACAGGAGACCAGCCACTAAGCCAACCAATACACGGGGAACCACCGAGATGATTGGGTTGGTGAAAACAGCAATGTCTAAGGGCGTTGTCGGAGAGGTAAACGCACGGATCATGGTGAAAATCCCCCAGACTAAGCCGATGAACATCCCGTCTTTTGTCCCTAAAACGATGGCAGCGACGATCACCGTGATATGGATGATCGTTAAACTAGTGATACCGATCGGAATAAATCCAAGGAAAGGCACCATCGTCTGTAAAATAATAATAGCAGTCAAAATGGCACGAATGACAAGGCGATAGGTTTTGCTTTTTGTATTCATTGTAAAAACTCCTTTTTTATAATGACACTCGTGTCATTTTTAAGTTAGGTTGATTATACAACAAAATGACACGAGTGTCATTAATAATGTGATGAAAGGAGCCAAAAAAATGGCAAAGAAGCAACAGAGCGAATTGACTACAGCGGAAAAGAAAAAACAACAAAAGCGTTATTTGATTCTTGAAAGTGCCAAAGTCGTCTTTAGTAAGAAAGGCTTGATCGATGCGACAATGAAGGACATTATCGAAGAGTGCGGCATTAGTCGTGGTGGCATTTATTTATACTTTCGTTCGGTGGATGAGATTTTTTTGGCAGTGTTAGAGCAGCGCTCCAAACGAAAATTTGATGATGTACGAGAGATGATCATGGAGCAAGTGCCCTTTGAAACGATTTTAAACAAATATTTTTCCGACCATCGCAAGCGTCTACTCCACAGCATTTCTGACGGTATGCTGCGAGCCGTCTACGAGTATTACTATACGCATAAAACCGAAGCCTCCAGTTCCCTGCAGCAAGCACAACTTTCGGAGACGAAACGGACGATCCATGAGATCTTTCAAGTCGGCGTTCAGCAAGGTGTGTTAAAAGATGAAAACTTGGCAGTGATTGCAGAAAACTATATGTTCGTGATTGAAGGATTGGGGATTTTGGCTCTGACCGGTCACATCACAGAACAGACCATAGATGACCAAATCGCCGTAATGAGACAACTACTCCCTTATCGCGAATAACCCAGACAAAAAACTCGCTCTTTTCTAGAAAACTCTAGGAAGGAGCTTTTTTCATCTGTAAAACTTTTGTGAATCAAGCATATTTTGCAGAAAATTAATGTAATAAAAGTGAAATCTACAACATTATTTATTTTTTCTTAAGAAAAAGGACTTTTTCTATGAAGTTTTCTTGAATAGGTGATATATAGGCATTCACTAGGGGTGTCGATCGCAGAGGAGTGGGGAACATGCAATAAAAAAACAGAGTTTATTTGTGTAACTAAAATGTAAATCGCTTACGGATTGGGTTTGCTGCTGAACTATGGTAAAATGAAAATGGTCAAATAAATGAAAAAAAAGTTTTAAAATTGAATTTGGAGGATCAGATGAAGAAGAAAATCTTTGCAACAGTGTGTATGTGTGGCATTGTATTGTCATCATTCGGCGGACCTGTGACCGTTTTTGCTACGAATCACGATCAATTGATCGAACAAAAAAATAACGAAATTGATCAGTTGAGACAGCAACGTCAAAGCGTACAAGGGGAAATTGATGGATTGTCTGCAGAAATTGATACATTAAATCAAGAAGCAGCAATCATTTTAGCGCAGCAAAGTGATTTGTTGCAAGCGATCGAAGGATTGGATCAGGAAATCAGTCAGTTAGAAGAGCGGATTGCCAAACGCTCAGAAAACATCGAAAAGCAAGCCAGAGAAACACAAGTCAATGGAAAAGGCGACAATTTTCTAACAGCCGTACTAGAAGCTGATTCTGTCAGTGATCTAGTGGGTCGGGTACATGCCATGACGACGATCATTCGAGCGAATAATGAAGTGATCGAACAGCAAAAAGCCGATCAACAAGCAGTTGAACAAAAGCGTGCGGAATCACAAGAAAAAGTGGCAGAATTGCAAGCAGCACAGAGCCATCTGGAAGCACAAAAAGGTGTCTTGGAAGCAAGCCAAGCAGAATTAAATGTCTTGGTTAGTCAGTTAGCCTACGAAGAAGCAACGAAAGAAGAAGAAAAAGAACAGCTGCGGGCGGAAAAAGAAGCCTATGAAGCGGAGCAAGCAAGAATCCGTGAAGAAGCTGCCCGTGTTGCTGCTTTACAAGCCCAAGCGGAACAAGCGGCGCAACAGCAGGCAGAACAAGCTGCAGCGGAAGAAGCAGCCTTGAATGAAGCGGCTGCTCAAGCAGAGGGCACCGAATCTGACGCAGAAGCAGAGAGCCCAGCGCCAGTGGAAGAGCCAGAAGCGCCAGCAGAAACGCAGCCAGAGGAAACGCAAGAATCTGAACCAGTTGAAACACCAGAGGCTCCAGAAGAAGCACCAGTAGATACACCAGAAATTCAAGAGCCAGAAACACCAGTGACAGCAGCACCAGAGACGCCAGCGGACAGTGCACCTGCAGTTCCTGCACCAACGCCAGTTACACCAACACCGGCACCAACGCCTGCTCCGTCACCTGCACCGATCGTGACGCCGCCAGCACCTTCTGCACCAGCATCAACAAATGGTGCTGCAATCGTGGCAGAAGCTTATAAGCATATCGGAAAACCCTATGTTTGGGGTGCCAAAGGACCGGACAGCTTTGACTGTTCTGGGTTTACTCGCTATGTCTTTTTACAAGTAACAGGGAGAGATATTGGTGGATGGACGGTACCACAAGAAACAGCGGGTACAGTGATTTCCGTTAGCCAAGCACAACCAGGAGATCTATTATTCTGGGGTTCATCAGGCAGCACCTATCATGTAGCCATTGCTTTAGGTGGCGGACAATACATTCATGCACCACGCCCAGGACAAAATGTTTCTGTTGGCAGTACCGCTCATTTTACACCTAGCTTTGCAGTAAGAATGTAAGGAGTAGCTAGCTGTAGTTTTAAGGAGAGACAAATGGAAGAAAGAAAACAGCTTCGTTATCGTGCGAAGAAACAAAAAAGAGGGCTTCTTTACCGTAAAAGTGCGGCGGCAACCGCTGCACTTGTTAGTACGGTGAATATTTTGCCGATGAATGTTTTAGCAGATACACTTGAGTCAGCAGAAACCCAAAATGGTGTTCAAGTAGTTGAAACAGCAGAGTCAACCCAAGACACATCGACGCATGATTCAGTGAGCATTGTAGAAGATCAAGAAGTGAACGAGGGATCACCAGCAACGCAAGATAGTACCGATCCATCAGAAGCTGAAAGTTCGGATGTAGTAGAAAGTCAAGACGTACCCGAAAATGAACCAGCAGATGATGCTTCCGAACAGAATGAAGCAGAAATCGATCGTGACATTCCTGTTCTGTCAGAAGAAGAGCGGATCGCCATTGAAACGAAGGTCATGCCCAACTACAACAATCCAATGGCACGATCCAATAATCAGCAAGCATTTATTCAGCAAGTAGGACCAATGGCACAAGAAGTTGCGGGGGCAAATGACCTCTACGCTTCGGTCATGATTGCGCAAGCAATCTTAGAATCAGGTTGGGGGCAATCCACACTGACCACTCTTGCCAATAATATGTTTGGTATCAAGGGATCTTACAATGGACAGTTTGTAGAGATGCAAACCATGGAAGATGACGGGAATGGCAATCTCTATCCGATTATTGCGAAGTTTCGTAAATACCCCTCATTAAAAGAATCTTTTCAAGACAATGCGCACGTTTTGAGAACCACCTCATTTTCGCCAGGTGTTTTCTTCTACCATGGGGCATGGAAGTCTAATACGAATTCTTATCGTGACGCGACACAATGGCTGCAAGGACGTTATGCCACCGACACGGCTTATGCAAGTAAGCTAAACAACTTGATTGAAACGCACAATTTGACCCAGTATGATACATCAAGTGGTGGCGGTTCAAATGATAATAACAATAACAACAATAACAATTCTGAACAGGCGATCAATAAGCAATTCAGAACAAATGCAGCACTCAATATCCGTTCGGATGCTTCCACCAGCGCCTCGATCGTGGGTTCATTGGCTGCCAATGCAACATTTGAAGCAGTAGCGCAAAAAAGCGGCACCAGTGTGAACGGCAATACGACGTGGTATCGAATTCAAGGACGTGGCTGGGTAAGTGCCGCTCACGTGACGGAGATCTCATCGAATACGGGTGGGAATGATAACAACAATAATGGTAATAACAACGATAACAACAATGACAACAACAATGATGATAACAATGATAACAGCAACGGCAACAACAGTGCCGAACAAAGCATCAACAAAGAGTTTCGCACCACCGCTGCCTTGAACATCCGTTCCGACGCATCGACTAGCGCTTCTGTTGTCGGCTCCTTGGCAAGCAATGCAACATTTCGAGCAGTCGCTCAAAAGACGGGAACGAGTGTCAACGGCAACAATGTGTGGTATCGAATCCAAGGACGCGGCTGGGTGAGCGCTGCGTACGTGACAGAAGTGACCGCTGGAAGTAATAGCTCTGAACAAAGCATCAATAAAGAGTTTCGCACCACCGCAACATTGAATATTCGCTCTGATGCGTCTACCAGTGCTAGAATTGTTGGTTCTTTGTTAAACAACTCCTCTTTTCGCGCAGTTGCGCAAAAGACCGGAACCAGCGTCAATGGTAACAATGTCTGGTATCGAATTGAAGGGCGTGGCTGGGTAAGTGCAGCGTATGTTCAAGAAACGAACGCTTCCTCATCAAACAGCACCACCTATACCGTGCGTTCGGGAGACACTCTATGGGGGATTTCGCAACGCTATGGTGTGACTGTCAATCAGTTGATGCAGTGGAATAATCTTTCTGGCTCATTGATTCTTGTAGGGCAACGACTTGTAGTCCGTAGATAAAAAAAAAAAACATCTGCAACCATTTTTGCGGCTATTTGCCAAAATGGTTCCAGATGTTTTGTTTATTCTTCTTTGAAGCTGTTCATGATCGCTGTTAGTTCCTCTTTTGAAGAGTCGTATAAGCTTTCTAACGTCCAGCCATACAACTGAACGTAATTATTTTCGGTTTCAAGTACATAATAAATATAGTGGATATTTAGCCCTTCAACTGTCGCAGGAAAATCCACGAAATAGGCCTTTGTGTCAGGAATTGGTAAAAAGGTGGCAGTCGTATCGAAGCTTGTTGCCAAATTTTCTTGAACCAATCCGAGGTAAGTTTCTAAATCGGCAAAATCCTGTTTTGATTCAACGACTGCAGCTAAATATTTCGTTTCTAACGCATCGGACAACATGAAATCATTGTCAGGGTTCAATGAAGTGAAATCAGGTACCTCTTGCCAATTGCTAGGCAAATCGATGGTATAGTTTGTTCCACTCACGCCTGTGATGGTCTGTTCCGAACTTGGTAAAGCCGCTTCGCTAGAAGAGACCGTCGATTCTTGGGCGACTTCGGTTGACGATGTCATAGATAAGCTTGTAGCGCTTGCATTTTCCGTACTTTCTGAAGCTGGTTTCTCCTCTTTTGGCGTGCAGCCAGCAAAAAGAAGTGTGAACCCCAATAAACTAAAAACAACACTTTTTTTCATTATTCTCACGTTCCCCTTTGTTTTTTATTTTCAAATAACCAACATTATTTAGTTAATCGTATAATAGGAAAGGAAATAACGCAATAAAATATTCTCAGTTATTGCATGAATCGAAAAAAATAAAGGGTTGCTAAATAGTAAATTTAAAAAAATAAAGCGGAAATAACGGACTGTTACCGCTTATTTTCACTTTTTTCTTAGATTGATGCAAAAGTTGATTATAAATACGGGGCGACTTTTGCTATGCTTTAGAAAAGAAAGGAAGCATTAAAAGAATAGTGAAGTTAAAAATTGTGCCGGTTATATCTATAAAATAATAGTGTGTTTTTTATGTATCTTTTTGTTTTGAATAATTGTCAGAATTTTGTTGCGAAATACTATGGCTTCTTTCGATACAAAAAAAGGCGACATCAGTGACAGTTGGATAGAGAAAGATAGCTTAAAGTGGCGAAGAAATAGAAGAAACATAGGATCAACGTTTAAAAATAATGGAACTAGGGGGAAGGAAATTGTTTTATCAATCAGTAAATGAGTATCTAGTAAAAATGAGAGAAGGATTATCTGCTGAAACCATTAAAGATGAAATGCCATCAGTCTATGCGTACTGGTTAGCACAGGAAGCAGAATTGAAAAAAATATTGAAAAACAAAGACATGGCTTTTTGGATGGATATCCAAAGAGTTCTCTTGATCGATGCAAAATTAGTATTACTTCGCAGTTACATCAATGACTACGATTTTCATGGATTTTCCGAAGATGAGATCATTGCCAATGTGGAACAAGATCATTTTACTTTTAACAAAGAACTGTGTGGCTATAGTTTGAAAGAACAAGTACACCCATCAATTATTTTTGGTGATCAATAAGCAACGAAAAAAAGAACGTTCAAACGAGGAATAAGCTACTGCACTGATTCAAAATAAGACCGATTGATTTGTGGTATGATTGTGATGACAAGTACGATTGCACAAATCATTGTGATAGTTTGAAAAGGAGCGGAGAGGTATGGTTCAATTTGAACGGATCATTTTATTGTTTTTCTTGTACTCATTTATCGGATGGCTTTGGGAAACCATTTATTGCTCACTAAAAGCCAAGCACTTTGTGTATCGGGGGTTCCTTATTGGTCCGATCACACCCATCTACGGCTTTGGTATTCTTGGCGTTGTCTATTTGCTACGGCCATTGCATGAGCAAGTGATTCCACTGTTCTTTGCGGCAGCGTTGTTGGTCACCGTGCTTGAATATGTGACAAGCTATTTACTTGAGCGGTTTTTTCATGCCTCATGGTGGGATTACAAAGAAGTACCACTGAATATCAATGGACGGGTGGCATTGCCGATTTCTCTTTTTTGGGGCGTGTGTTGTGTGCTGATTGTTCGATTTGTTCATCCACAAATGCTGGAGGTCGTGCAAATATTGAGTGCTCGGGTCGGATTCTTATTGCCCGTTTTCTTATTAATGGTTCTTTCTTTTGATATGGGCTATACCCTTGCTAACTTGGTTGCCTTTCAGAAAGCGGTGCAACAAGTCAATCAAGCCTTCGAACAGCACAAAAAAGAATTGGCTGAAAATATTGAGCAATATAAAAACGATTGGCAAGGGCGCTTCGCAGCGTTTCCAGAAGAATGGCGCGTTTTAAAACAAAATCTACCGAGATTGAATTTTCATCAAAGAAGACTCTTAAAAAACTTTCAAAAGTTAGAAATCAATCAGATAAAAAGCAGTCAGGAATTGTCTCGATTTATTGAAGCCATTCGTAAGAAAAAATAGGTTTGTTACGGTTAGATTACAAAAAATAAACCCTTATCAATGCTGATTCTTCCCACTTCTGACTGATTTCAGTTGAAAAAGACGATGAAAACACCCACTTTTACGATAATTTGTAATAAATTGTAAAGGTCCTGCAATAAAATTCTTCTTAAGAATTTGTATAATAGGATATGTTGGAAACCATAGTGAGAAGTGAGGGAATTTTTTGAAGGCAAAGAAACTACGAACAATCGTTGTCGCTGTCTTTGCGGCAGGAATCGTTTCTCCAATCTTTGCGCAGGCTGAGTCACTTGAATCATTGCAAGAGCAAGAAAGTGCCGTCATGCAGCAAAGTCAGGAAATCAGTACGGAAGTACAGATTGCATTGACTGATGTGAATGCGAAATACAGTGAGGTAGAAGAGCTAAAAGCTCAAATCGCTGAAAATGAAGAATCATTAGCAACAACCAAAGCAGAAATCAAAACTGCACAAGAAACAATTGAAAAGCGTGAAGCAGTCGTTGCGGAACGTATGAAAGACATCCAAGTCAATGGCGGGGCAACCAGAGACTGGACGGTACTGTTAGAATCATCCAACATCCAAGATTTTATCAATCGTGCCTATGCGATGACGATGTTACAAAACTTGGAAAAAGAAAAGATCGATTCGTTGACAGCAGAAAAAGAAAAGCTGGAAGCTTTAGAAGAAAAAGCACAGTCAACACAGCAATCATTGAAAGAAAATCAAACCGCATTAGAATCAGAAGCCAAAACACTGGATTCAAAAATTGCGAATCTACAAGCCCAATTGAAAGAAAACGAAGCAACCTTGGCACAAATCGCTTCCAGCAAAGAAGCTGAAACAGCTCGCTTAGCTGCTGAAAAAGCAGCAGAAGAACGAGCAGCCAAAGAAGCGGCGGAACAAGCTGCGAAAGAAAAAGCTGAAAAAGAAGCAGCCCAAGCTGCCGAACGTTCAAGTGCTTCTGAATCACAAGCGTCTGCTTCATCGAGCAGCAACACGACTGAAAGCAGTAGCTCATCATCGAGCAGCTCTTCAAGCAACAACAATAGCTCGAACAGCAGCTCAAGCAATACAACTAACAACAGTAATAACAATAGCAACAACAGCAATACAAGTAGTGGTCGAACATTGATGATGGAATCAACTGCTTACTCGTATAAAGAAGCTGGCTCTAGTTTCTTTACAGCAAGTGGTACAGACTTACGTAAAAATCCAATGGCAGTTGCCGTTG
Organism: Enterococcus sp. 5B3_DIV0040; assembly: GCF_002140755.1. Lineage (NCBI taxonomy): Bacteria > Bacillati > Bacillota > Bacilli > Lactobacillales > Enterococcaceae > Enterococcus > Enterococcus sp. 5B3_DIV0040. The sequence goes on along the minus strand of NZ_NGLC01000001.1, from coordinate 2,084,159 downwards.
ATCCAAGCGTGATTCCATTAGGCACCTTAGTCAATGTTGAAGGCTATGGCGTAGCACTAGCGCTTGATACGGGTGGTGCGATCAAAGGAAACATCATTGATGTTCACTTTGATAACGTCGCGCAATGTATCCAATGGGGACGTCGTCAAGTAAAAGTAACGATCCTCGATTAATCAATCAACTAGCAAGAAGCAGCTCACTGAATGAAGTGGCTGCTTCTTTTTTTGGCTTTTAATGTAGGAAGGCATAAGAAAAGAGCGTATCGCTGCGTCAGTGACGACATAGACGATATGCTCTGGATGTATTGTTAAACTGCTCACAATCTCTTACGCTCGTTCTCAGGAGCATTTTTTTAGCAGTTTGGTCAGATGGAGGGAAACGGAGGGGGTTCGCTTATCAAGGATTGAAATTGGCATTCAGTTTTTCCTCTAAAGCTTCCCAGTCGTGCTCATCGGGAAAGGTTTTGAATAGTAAATAATCAATGTCTTGGGCATATTCGGTAATGTATTCCGTATAGTTGGTAACGATCAAATCAATTTGATTTTTTTCCAAATAGCCTGCGGACAATTCATTGGAGTCCGGAAAATAAAAGGTCCGAGAGCTGCGCAAATAACGAACAGATTTGCATTTTAATAATTGGCATAAATAAAAGGGGCCTTCGAACAAAAAAGCGATATTCTTCTTCGCTTGCCAGTACAAAGATTTAATAGAAGTAACGTACATCGTAAGGCTCGTTCCTAAGTGCTCCAGTGTGTTACTGTCCCAAATTTCTCTAGCTAATGGTTGCGTCAACAGATAGTTTTTAAATAGATGGTAATCGTCCGTATATGCTTCTTCGACAAATTGAACGGTATCAGAAATCATATGGTTTAATAAAGGGGATAATAATTGCTTGATTTTTGCTACCGTAAAAAAGGACTCTACTAAGAGTCGGTCGCGAGCGCTATCTTGTGTACCTGGCAAGCAATCCTTGACAAAGGCTGCCGCAAGCTGCTTGATTTCAGGCCAATGATTATACTCTCTACAAAAGGTTTGCTCGATCGCTAAGTTACTGATCGAGCGACGGGTTTTCACTAATAAGAACAAATAAAGGACTTCCTCATAGGGAAGTTCTTTTTGGTATTGTTCACTTACAGCCTCATTGATTTCAGAAAATAGCCGAAAATCATTATACTGTTCAAATAGTTTTTTTATTTGCTTAGGCAACTCGATACGTTGACCTGCACAATGGCGCTCAAAGGTGATATACAAGTAATAATTGAATTCACCAAATGAACAAGCATGCTGGTCGAGTTGATAACATCTTGAAAAAGCACTAGCAGTGATATTTTGGATGGCGATCGGTGGAAAGATCGTATGGGCAGTAATTTCCGATTCATAATAGAAATCATGGAAAAACTTGCGAATGTTGATCTCCTCACCAAGAAAGCAAATAGGATTGGTTTGGATCTCCAAACGATAGAAAGAAAAAATAGGTTGCACCTTCCGCAAATAGCGAAGAACGGTGCTTTCTGATATATGGTACTTCTCTGCCCATTCCGATGAGCTATAAAGATCATTGTGGAAAATACTTTCGATGATATGGAACAAAATCTCATCGGCAATCAGCGCACGTTTTTTCGTTAAATACACAGCGGACTGCTTGATTGAAAAAATATACCCCTTATGAGAAGAGTCGATCGATAAACAGTTGCCAAAATACTCTTTGAGATCTGTCACGTCCGTTACGATCGTTCGCGTGGTACTTCCTGAAATCTTTGCCAAACCTTGAGTCGAACATTGATAATTTTTCTCGAATGCCATCAAAATTTTCAGCCATCGAATCGTTGCAGTGTTGGTAATGAAATTAATTTGAAAATTTCTCAAGACGTGGCTCCTTTCATGAATAAAATCGCAAATCTTACTTATTCATCTTAAAGAAGATAGGGAAGAAAAAACAAATCACGTATTTCATCGGTTGGTGAAATCTATACCTGAATATGCGCAAGATTTTTTGCATTTTCTATAAATCAACTGATGATCGGCATATATATAGGTAGAAACACGTTTTTTCAGTGCAAAGAAGGAAATTGATTGGCATCGAATAGTAAGAGAGAGGTGACAATTTTATTACGATAAAATAAAAATTGAGTGATTAACTATATTTAAAATAAACCGATAGAAGTTGGTGAGGTGAAATTGAGGGGGAAAGTCAGTTTACAGAAGATAACTTATAATTTTAACAGGAACGATTGGTGTAAATAAATAGTATCCGCGAAGGAAACCCTAAGTGCGCCAAGAAAAATATTCAGTTTTGCCCAACCGATTTATAATAACAACAAAAGCATTTAACTTTTCTTTCTGAAATTCTTATCTTTTCTATTTATAATGAAAAGATGTTGAGAAAATGAATGAATATAATCGCTCGAGGTTATTTTTCTATGATGTGACAACTCTCAAAGACGATGAGAACAACGATTATCACTGAATTATTTATTATTTAAAATGAGGGTTTAAAAAAACTGTCAAGTATGCTACGCGTTATTTATGTATATTTAAAATAACTGATGTTTGCCATTATATAAGTCTTTTATTGACGAAAAATATACCTTAAAAAAGAAAAAACAGGAATTTCCTTTATTTAATGATACATTTCTCTTATAATAAACTAGAATTGCCTTTATTATGTGAGACGAAGGCAGCATGCTTAAACAAGCACAATTGAAGTAGGGAGTGTGTTCATGGGAAAGCCGTTAGTAAAGACTTTGACTGTTTTAGCCGTGGGTATTGGCGCAGTTGCAATATGTTTCATTGGTTACCGACAAAATAACCAAAGGCAATATCAGCAGCGAGTCGAATACGCACAGACAGCGATTGCCAGCGAAAAAGATCGCATCAATGAGTTGTCTAATGAAATTGCTGAATTATACAGCAACGAGGATCAAACATTTTTAAGAAAAGATCTTAAAGAGGAAGACGTTCTTAAAACAGTCGCAAAACTTTCTGCAGTGAAAGTATCTGCAGACGATTATGGGATCGATGATGATGCATTACCAAGTGAGTCAGTCGAGATCCAACAAGAAAAAGCCGCCCTTGATGATCAACTAAAAGACATCGAGGCAAAATTAAAAGTACAAGCGGATACGGAAGCCTTATTTACTGAAGGCGTTTCAAATTGGCAAAGTGCTGAGAATGATGTCATCATTAGAGCCGATCTAAAAGAAACGGATGTTGGGAATGTCCGTGAAAATCTGAGCTTTTTTGAAGATAGTAAGTGGAAAGAGTTAGTTGTTTCCTATTTAGAGTATGCGGATACTCAATTGGACCGCATTGCAAAATTACAAGAAACTTTTGATGAAATGCTTGATGGGGATGAGGTGACCAGTGAAGTCACCTTAGAAAAATACCTGAGTGCAGTCGACAGCATCAGCAAAGTTCGCAATGAAGAATTGAAAGAGAAATACACCGAATTAGCAGACAAAGTCGCTACCCTAATGGGGTACACAGGATACAGCACGTATACACCCCCCGCTTCAACGGAAAGTTATTCAGAGGATACATCAGCAGGAGACGGCACCTGGACAGATCAAAGTTCAGACATTGTCTACTAATTGAAAACATGTATCAAAGAAAATAGAGATAACTGGAGGAAAGCAAATGTCAAAAGGAAAAAAAATCTTTTTAATTATCTTTACAATCGTTGCAGTTTTAGTCATCGGATTGATCGGTGTCGCCGCCAAACTATATTTTGATGTATCAAACTCAATTAACGAAACTTATCAATCAGTCGAGCGTGATCGAGAAGATCGCCTACGTGAAAATGATGTCGATCTATCCCAACAAGAGTCCTTCTCGGTTTTACTGATGGGGATCGATACCGGTGATTTAGGCAGAGTCGAACAAGGCCGTTCCGATACCATGATGGTTGCGACCATCAGCCCACAGGACAACCAGACGACGGTGGTGAGTATTCCGCGCGATACCTATGTTGATATCGTAGGACATGGAACAACAGATAAAATCAATCATGCCTATGCCTTTGGAGGGGCTGCCATGTCTATGGACACGGTTGAGAAGTTTTTAGATATCCCCATCGATCATTACGTGTCCCTTAATATGGAAGGCTTGAAAGAGTTAGTTGATGCAGTCGGCGGTATTGAAGTTGATAATGATTTGACTTTTTCAAAAGATGGCTTTGATTTTACAATTGGTCGTACAAAATTAAACGGGGAACAAGCACTCGCTTATTCAAGAATGAGATATGATGATCCCAATGGAGACTACGGCCGACAAGACCGACAACGTAAGATGGTTGAAGCAATCGTAAAAAAAGTTCTCAGTCTAGATGGGGTTAGTCAATATCAGACTATCTTGAATGCAGTTGAGAACAATATGAAAACTGATATGAGTTTTGATGATATGCGGACATTGGCAATGAGTTATCGCAGTGCGTTTCAAACGATCAAACAAGACCAGCTTCAAGGTGAAGGATTCATGCAAGATGGCATCTCGTATCAGCGTGTAAGTGATGAAGAGTTAAATCGTGTGCAAACTATCCTTAAAGACCAGTTAGACATCAATAACTAGAAGAAAGTGGAGAAATATGGAAGAGACTATTAGTTTAAAAGAAATATTTGATATATTACGGAAACACCTGACCTCAATACTAATCTCGATGTTTGTCGGCTTGGCGTTAGCATCGATCGTTACCTTTTTTGTTCTTACGCCCAAGTATCGTTCTCAAGCACAATTGATCGTTACTTTGCCACAAAGCGAAACAACAAATGCAAATGATGTAAATATGAATCTACAAATGATCAACACGTATAAAGAACTAGTTACAGGTGATTTGGTTATCAATCAGGTCAAAGACCGAATAGAATCAGAATATGGCATTGATAAAAGTGTCCAAGAACTGAAGGATTCTGTCGATGTGACACAATCGCAAAATTCACTAATGTTTTCTATTAGGGCCACAGATACTAGTTCTGTTTATGCTGCAAATATTGCAAATACAACAGCATTAGTCTTCCAAGAAAACGCAAAAGATGTATTGAGCGTAGACAAAATATCAATCATCTCCAATGCAGAAGCAAGTTCTTCCCCGGTATCCCCAAACAATAAACTTAATTTAGCAATTGGTTTAGTCTTGGGAATCTTAGTCGGTGTTGGTATTGCTTTCTTACTGGAATTGTTGGATCGAACGGTCAAAGATAATAAGTATGTTACAGAAACATTAGGCTTTACGATTCTTGGAACAGTTCCGCAAATGTCTGCCAAAGAAGTAAATGCAACGATCCAAAAGAAACCATCAATACAAATGATCAAAAAAAATACTGGTGACAAGGCAGCTGAATCGCGCCGTAGCCGTACAAGAGTTTAAGGGGGGAAGATGAATGGCGAAGATAAAAGAGCATAAAGGGACACAAACACATGCGGTTAGCTTAATTACATTGGTTGATCCATCGTCACCTATTTCAGAGCAATACAGAACAATACGGACGAATATTCAATTTGCATCCTCAGCTGATCAACAGATCAAAACATTAGTAATTACATCTTCTGGTCCAGGAGAAGGGAAATCTACGACTTCTGCGAATTTAGCAGTCGTCTTTGCAAAATCTGGTCAGCGGGTGTTATTAGTTGATGCCGATATGCGTAAGCCTACGGTTTATAAAACATTTAACCTAAACAACGCTTCTGGTTTAAGTACGGTGTTAAGCACGACGACAAGCGTCTTAGAAGCATCACAAAAAACGGTTATCGATAATCTTTCTGTGTTAACTAGTGGACCTAAACCCCCAAATCCATCCGAGCTTTTAGGATCTTCTCGAATGAATCAAGTAATCGAAGAAGCAAGGAATTTATATGATGTAGTTATTTTCGATATGCCTCCTGTGGTCGCAGTTACGGATGCACAGATCATGGCATCGAAAGCAGATGGCACTTTGCTAGTTGTTCGGGAAAATGTTTCCCGTAAGGAGTCTCTTGCAAAAGCAAAAGATTTATTAACTATGGTTCAAGCGAGAATTTTAGGGGTTGTTTACAATGGCGCCGAAAATAGTAAAGATTCAGGCTATTACTATTATTATGGAAACTAAATGATATAAAGGAGACGGGAGAAATGATTGATTTACATTGTCATATTTTACCAGGTGTTGATGACGGAGCAGAAAATATTGAGGCAAGTATTGCCATGGCTGAACAAGCTGTTAGTCAAGGTATTACACATATTTTGTGTACACCACATCATAATAATGGGAAATATACAAATCTTAAGTCAGAGGTCATTTCTCTTGTCGCATCTTTACAGGCAGAATTAGACAAAAGAAATCTGCCGTTAACTGTACTAGAAGGACAAGAAGTTCGAATTACAGGTGATTTAATTGAGGATATACGAAATGATAAGATTTTATTTACTGACCTTGAGGATACGTATATCTTGATAGAATTTCCTACAATGGAAGTTCCTTCATATACAGAACAAGTTTTTTTTGAGCTATTACAAATGGGGAAAATTCCTGTGATCGTTCATCCAGAAAGAAATGCTCATTTTCGAAAGGATCCCAATAACCTGATTCCATTTTTAGATATGGGGTGTTTGGCACAACTTACTGCTCCAAGCTACGTCGGGGTATTTGGTAAAGATATTCAAAAAACAGCTAAAATAATGGTTAAAAATAATTTAGTTCAGTTAGTTTCTTCAGATGCTCACGGTATAAAAAGACGTCCTTTTAAATTAAAAGAAGCTTACAATCAAATAGAAAGAGATTTCGGAAGTGAAAAAGTATCGATGTTACAATACGTAGCGAAGGATTTGTTAAATGGAGATCGAGTAAAATATTTTGATTATATTAACGTTAAAAAGAAAAAGTTTGGATTATTTTAGGAGGGAAAGTTTTTTGGAGGATACAAATATGTGTAAGAGTGAAAAAATAGATGAGAATTTTTCTCCAGAAATTTGGTTGGATAAGACAGACCTTGAATCAAGATCAAGATATCGTTTTGTAAAGAGAATTGTTGATATATTCGGAAGTGTTTTAGGCCTGATTTTACTTTCACCAATATTCTTATACGTTGCGTTTAAAATCAAACAAGAAGATTCGAGTGGGCCAGTTTTTTTCTCTCAATATCGTGTTGGGCGAAACGGGAAAATTTTTAAAATGTATAAGTTTCGTTCTATGTGTGTAGATGCTGAGGAGAAATTGATAGATTTACTACAACACAACGAAGTTGATGGTGCAATGTTTAAAATGAAGGATGATCCTCGTATAACAAAAATAGGTAAATTTATTCGTAAAACAAGTATTGATGAACTTCCTCAGTTCTGGAATGTTCTAAAGGGAGAAATGAGTATAGTGGGGCCAAGACCCCCTCTTTTAAGAGAACTAAATGATTACTCAGAATATGATAAACAACGATTGCTTGTTAAGCCTGGGTGTACTGGTTTATGGCAAATCAGCGGAAGAAATCATGTTGGGTTTGATGAAATGGTTAAACTAGATTTAGAATACATCAGTTCACAAACATTATTGCTAGATATAAAGATTATTTTAAAAACTATTTCAGTAATAGTGCGTCCGAATGGAGCTTACTGAAATTAAAGTAAAGTTAAGGAGCAAAGATGACAAGAAGTGTTTATATAATAGGATCAAAAGGTATTCCTGCTAAATATGGTGGTTTTGAAACTTTTGTTGAAAAACTAACTGAATTTCAAAAATCTGAAGATATTCATTATTTTGTTGCTTGTATGAAGAGTAATTCTGATAAATCACAGATAAAAGAAGATATATTTGAATATAATGGAGCAACTTGTTTTAATATTGAGGTACCGAATGTTGGACCGGCTAAAGCTATTTTATACGACATTCTTGCTCTCAGAAAGGCTATTAAAATTTCGAAAAAGAACAGAGATGAAAATCCAATTTTTTATATACTAGCCTGTAGAATAGGACCGCTTATTAACTATTTTAAAAAAACTATTGATAACATCAATGGTCAATTGTTTGTAAATCCTGACGGGCATGAATGGTTAAGAAAAAAATGGAGTAAACCAGTTAGGATGTATTGGAAATTATCTGAAAAAATGATGGTTAAAAAATCTGATTTAATGATTTGTGATAGCAAGAATATTGAAAAATATATTCTAAAAGAGTACCAAAAATATAATCCAACTACTATTTATATTGCTTATGGAACAGATTTAACATTTAGTACTTTGAATAGAGATGATAGCTTAGTAAGAAATTGG
>NZ_NGLC01000001.1:2073257-2074731 GCF_002140755.1 Enterococcus sp. 5B3_DIV0040 | reverse complement strand
CATAAAATATATACCTATGAATGGTAACGTAGGATTATCTAAAGCTTATAATAGATTTTTAGATAGTTTTAAAGAAAAAACTGAAAATAAAATTATTATATGGTTAGATGACGATACAGCTATCTCTGAAGAATATTTTTTTGAGTTGAAAGAAATACTGAAGAAGAAAGTCGATATAATGGCACCTATAATATTAGGTCAAGATGGTAGAATATGGTCTCCAAATAGTGATAGATATATTAAGAATAAGCAATTGAGAAATGTCAATGATAAAGTAGATTTAAATAGATTCAATGCGATAAATAGCTGTACTGCAGTAAGATCAACAGTTTACAAAGATTATCGCTACGATGAGAGACTTTTTTTGGACCAGGTAGACCATTTATTTTTTTACGAACAAAGGAAACTCAATAGAAATTTTTTTCAAATGGGAACTATAATAAAGCATAATTTTGCTATGAAAGAAAGAAATCAAAATTTTAATAGCGTAAAAAGAAGATATTCAATAATGATTCCTGATTTTATCATGTATGGAAGAATTAGGAAATACAATCCAATATTAATTTATCTAAAGATATCAGGGTGGGCTGTACGTGAAATGATAAATACTAGAGAATTAAAAACATTTTTTTGGATCCTCAGAAAAGCTGTAAATACAGTCAGTAAGGAAGATTATAGTGCAAAAAAACTTAGTTGAAATTGAAAATGAGAATCAAAAAGTTTTATCAAATACTAGAGGAAGAATCAGTACTGAGAAGAATTCTAAAGATACATTTGAGGGGGTATTAAATTTTATATCAACGTTAATTAAAAGAGTCATAATACGTTTTTATTCTAAAGAACCCTCGGAAAAAAATCTAGACGATAGCGAAAGTTTATTTGACGCAACTCGTGTTGATGAAAGTATTAATATAGCGATTTATACAAGCGTTTTTGGTGGATATGACAATGTACAGGTAGATAATTATAAATCAGAAGGAATTGATTATTTTATTTTTGCTGATAACGATCCTAATTTGAAAAACTGGACTTATATTGAAACTCCGATCCATCTTAAAAATATGGATAATATTAAGTTAAACAGATACTTCAAAATGCATCCTTTCGAATTTTTTTATAATTATGATTACGTACTTTATATTGATGGTAATGTACAAGTAGTTTCAGATCCGAGAGGTTCGATACATCGAATAAACGAGAAATATGGAATTGCTCTACATAAACATGCAAGAAGACGGTGCATATACAATGAGGCTAAAGTTTTACAAATGTATGGCAAGGGAAATCCAAAATATCTTAAAAAACAAATCAAGAAATATAAAGAAAATAATTATCCGAAAAATAAGGGGCTACTTGAAGCGACAATTATATTGTCAAATCCAAAGTGTTCACTATCTAAATTAATATTACAAGAATGGTGGAATGAGTTCATACTTAGTAATAGTAATAGGGATCAGATTTCACTACCATACGT
>NZ_NGLC01000001.1:2072464-2073157 GCF_002140755.1 Enterococcus sp. 5B3_DIV0040 | reverse complement strand
AGAGTTTATGTTATCAAAAACAAAAAAAAGCTTTATTCTTATTTCGAATGTTGAAAATAATAAGTTTTTTGATGAACTGAAACATAAAACAAATTTTCATCGTGATGAACGAGTTAAATTTGTAGGGACAGTTTATAATCAACAACTATTAAAATATATTAGAGAAAATGCTTATGCATATTTTCATGGTCATGAAGTGGGTGGAACTAATCCGTCTTTATTAGAATCATTGGCGAGCACAAAGTTAAACTTGCTACTAAATGTTGGCTTTAACAGAGAAGTAGCAGGTGAGGGAGCATTATACTGGGAGAAGAATAATTTGAATGAATTAATTAATTTGATTGAATCAAAAGATTTCAGTAATAGAGATGAAATTCATTTAAAAGCTTACCAAAGAGTCAATGATAAATTTACTTGGGATATAATTGTGAAGCAATATGAGAATTTACTTGGAGGCCATAATGGACATTGAATTTTATCCTGTTATTTTAATTTATAATTCAGATATTGAAAGTAGTGTATCGTATAATAATTTATCAAAAATTGGGAAAATGTGTATAACTATATTAGATAATAGTGACGACGAAAATGTAAAAAAAAATAATTTAGAACGCTCACAATTGTTAGACATAAAATATATACCTATGAATGGTAACGTAGGATTATCTAAAGCTTATAATAGATTTTTAGATA
>NZ_NGLC01000001.1:2063864-2065879 GCF_002140755.1 Enterococcus sp. 5B3_DIV0040 | reverse complement strand
GACAGATAACAATTATTGCGAGCCGCTTTTAGTGACAGTAGCTAGTATTATTGCTAGAACTAAAAGTAAATTACAAATTTTAATACTGACAAATGATGAAATAAGTTATAAGTATTCGGAAAAAATAATTTTTTTTAATAAAAAGCCAAATGTTTCGGTTTCTTTAATGAAGATAGAGGATGAACAAATCAAGAAGTTTACAGCAAAAAATCATGTATCTCAAAGTGCGTTTATTAAAGTTTTACTTCCCCAGATTTTACATTTCTGGGATGATTGTATTTATTTAGATGGAGATTTGCTCTTTTTGAAAGATGTTAAAAACCTATGGGAATTAAAAAACAGCGATTTTTCAATTCAAGCCGTGCGAGCTGCGAATTATACACAAGATCATAAGTTTTTAGGTTTAAAGGATGAAGAAGAAACATTTAACACTGGTGTTATGATATTGAACTTAAATAAAATGAGGAGGGAAAATTCAACTGATAAATTAATTGATTTTTTGATTAAATATAATTCAAGAACATTATTGAATGATCAAGCTGCTTTTAATGCAATTTTTAAAGATGATTGGGATAAATTAGATATGAAATGGAACGTTTTTGTCCAAAATTTTATTCACGGATCAAAGTATTTAAATTATTCTCAAAAAGAAATCCAGGAATCCAGAAAAAACCCATATATTGTACATTTTAATGGTGCTATCAAACCATGGTTTAAATATTCAGGCCATGCTTATAAAAAGAATTATGTAGATATTTACAAAGATTTATATCATACGTTTCCTTCCAAGCAGAATAATCAAAATATCTGGAGCTTTGTTGTAGAGAAATTTGGCTTTTTTAAAGGCAAAATAAAGCTTTTTTTTAGGATGTGAAGAATTGAGAAAATTAATAGGAAATGTGTTTTATCAAAGCATATTTCAAGTGTTAAAGATAGTTTTACCTGTAATTACGATTCCTATAGTTTCTAAAGCTTTAGGACCGAGTGGAATCGGGGAGTACAACTATATGAATTCAATAGTCAGTTATTTCTTATTATTTGCAGGTTTAGGGATGGATATGTATGGAATAAGAGAGATAGCTATAGTAAGAAATTCTAAAAAGCTATTATCTCAAAAATTTTGGGAGCTACAGATTTTCAACGGAATAATCTCTTTAATAGTCATATTACTATACGCTGGATTTAGTATGCTTTCCAAAAATCCCATATTGTATCTAATCCAAACTTTAATACTTGTAGGGGCGTTTTTTGATATATCTTGGTTTTTTGCAGGAATAGAAGAGTTCAAAGCAATTACAATTAGTAATCTTTTTATCAAAATAATCGGTTTTATTTTTATTGAGTCTATGACTATATTTTTGTCCCAGTTAATTTTGTGGATATTTCTTTTTGGGAAAATTACTTTAGTAAAAATAAATTTCAAAAATGTAATACGCCATACTAAACCAGCAGCTAGCTTTTTTGTAGGTAAAATAGCCACTACATTATACATGAATATCAATAAGACGATCTTAGGACTTATCGGAACTTTTGCCATGGTTGGAATTTTCTCAAATTCAACTAATTTAATTTTTATTGTTGTGGCTCTTGTAGGAACGATAGACACGGTTATGTTACCAAAAATGAGTAATTTACAATCATCTGGAAGTGAAGAAAAGATTATTAAAATTTTGGATACTACACTTCATATTCAAGTGTTTTTTTCCATATTATTTATGTTTGGATTAATCTCTGTTGCTGATTCTTTAGTGTACTGGTTCTTTGGGCCAGAGTTTAGTCAAGCAGCTTTGGTTTTGAAATTGCTATCTCCGTTAATAATTATCAAATGTTTAGGAACATCTATTGTGAAGCAATATCTTATGCCTAAGAATCAAATAAGAAATTTCAATTTATCTGTTATTATTGGAGCTGTTATTAATGCTTTGCTTAATTTTTCTTTAATTCCAGTGTTAGGAGTATTTGGAGCTGTATTTGCAACATTTATAACAGAATCATTAGTTACAGGTATTAGAATC
>NZ_NGLC01000001.1:2054025-2063762 GCF_002140755.1 Enterococcus sp. 5B3_DIV0040 | reverse complement strand
AGTAGATTTAAATAGATTCAATGCGATAAATAGCTGTACCTGTCTCTTATACACATCTAGATGTGTATAAGAGACAGCTATTACTCAGTTCAGCTAAAAGAAGATAGACTGAAAAGTATAGTATCTGTCTCTTATACACATCTAGATAGATAACATGAATGGCTATTACTCAGTTCAGCTAAAAGAAGATAGACTGAAAAGTATAGTATCTGTCTCTTATACACATCTAGATGTGTATAAGAGACAGATGTAATAGGAATAGATAACATGAATGGCTATTACTCAGTTCAGCTAAAAGAAGATAGACTGAAAAGTATAGTATCTAGGAGATTTACTTTTTTTAAGGCTGATTTGAATGATAAAGAGAAATTAGAAGAAATATTTATGAATCAAAATATAGATATTGTAATAAATTTGGCAGCTCAAGCTGGAGTTAGATACTCTTTAGAAAATCCCGATGCATATATTAGTTCCAATATTTCAGGGTTTCTAAATATTCTTGAGTTAAGTGTTAAATATAATATCAAGCATTTAGTCTATGCTTCCTCAAGCTCTGTTTATGGTGGCAATAAACATGTACCTTTTTCCACAGAAGATAGTGTGGATCATCCCGTTAGTATCTACGCTGCAACTAAAAAGACTAATGAGTTATTTGCTCATACGTATAGTCATCTTTACAATTTACCTACAACTGGTTTGAGATTTTTTACAGTTTATGGTCCATATGGAAGACCAGATATGGCATATTATTCTTTCACAAAAAATATTTTAAACAATAAAGAAATTACGGTTTATAACTATGGTCAAATGGAAAGAGATTTCACATACATAGACGACATAGTTACTGCAATAGAAAAGATAATATTTATGACACCCAAAGCTAATAATAAATGGAGCGAAATCGATGGTAAAGTGAGTGAGAGTTGGGCTCCCTACAAGATATATAATATAGGTAATAATAATCCTGTTAAATTGATGGATTTTATAAGAATAATTGAGAACAAACTTGGTATTAAGGCAAATATTAAATTTGAAAAGATGCAACCAGGGGATGTCTTAAAAACTTACGCTGATATTTCTGATTTATCTTCATGTATTGATTTTTATCCGAATACTCCTATTGAAGAAGGGTTAGAATCTTTTGTTAACTGGTATAAAAAATATTACGATTTAAATTAAATAATAGGGAATGTTTAATATGGTATCTAAAATAAAGAAATTTATCAAAAAAATAGTTAGAAAAGATACTCTCAAACAAGCAGTTCGAGATGGCCTAATTATAGGTAAGAATTGCGAAATAGATAATTCAGTTTTTTTTGGGTCTGAGCCATATCTTATTGAAATAGGTGATAACGTTAGGCTTACTAAAAATGTTCAATTTGTTACACATGATGGTGGAATGTGGGTTCTCAGAAACTTGGGACTAGCACCTAAAGCTGATAAATATGGATTAATCAAAATAAAGAATAATGTGAATATAGGCTGGAATGTAGTCATTATGCCCGGTGTTACGATAGGTAATAATGTTGTAATAGGTGTTGGTTCTATAGTTACTAAAGATGTTCCGAATAATACAGTATATGCTGGTATCCCTGCTAGGTTTATCTGTACTATTGAAGAATACTATGAAAAAAATAAGGACAAAATTGACTTTACAAAAGGATATAGTCCATATGATAAGAAAGAGTATCTCATTAAAAAGTACTTTAGTTGATGAAATTTAAAATATACAATTATAATTTTATACTGGAGGATAATGATGAAAGGAATCATACTAGCAGGAGGATCAGGCACACGCTTGTATCCACTCACAAAAGCAACATCGAAACAATTGATGCCAATTTATGATAAGCCAATGATCTATTACCCTATGTCTACGCTGATGCTGGCTGGCATTAAAGAGATCTTGATCATCTCTACACCACAGGACACCCCGCGATTCGAAGAGCTCTTTGGCGATGGACGAGAATTAGGACTTCAGATAGAATATGCTGTTCAACCAACACCAGATGGACTTGCCCAAGCTTTCATCATTGGGGAAGAATTTATTGGAAATGAGAGTGTCTGCCTGATTTTAGGAGACAATATCTACTATGGCGGTGGCTTATCTAAGATGTTACAAAAAGCTGCTCAAAAAGAAAAAGGTGCCACGGTATTTGGTTATCATGTCAACGATCCAGAACGTTTTGGCGTGGTAGAATTTGATGAGTCTATGCAAGCTGTTTCGATTGAAGAAAAACCTGCTATGCCAAAGTCTAGCTATGCCGTGACAGGTTTATACTTCTATGATAATCAAGTTGTTGAGATTGCTAAAAAAATTGTCCCTTCTGAACGAGGAGAATTGGAAATCACCGATATCAATCAAAAGTATCTTGAAAAAGGAAAACTCTCAGTAGAATTGATGGGACGGGGATTTGCTTGGTTAGATACAGGTACACATGAGTCCTTACTAGAAGCATCCACGTTCATTGAAACCATTGAAAAGCGACAAAATCTTAAAGTTGCTTGTTTAGAAGAAATTGCTTATCGAATGGGTTATATCAATCAGGAACAATTGATCGCATTAGCACAACCTTTGAAAAAAAATCAATATGGTCAATATTTATTGAACCTGGCAAGTGAGGCATAAATATGGGAAAACTAACTGTAACAAAAACAAAATTGACAGATGTCTTGATTATAGAGCCAGCTGTATTTGGTGATCATCGCGGATTCTTCACCGAAAGCTATTCCCAGGCCGATTTTCAAGAAGCAGGAATCACACAAAACTTTGTACAGGACAATCATTCTTTATCTGTCGAAGCAGGTGTTTTGCGAGGACTTCATTTCCAAAAAGGAACTGCCGCGCAAACCAAATTGATTCGTGTGGTGACGGGAGCCGTTTTAGATGTAATCGTTGATATCAGAAAAGGAAGTCCAACCTATGGAGAATGGGAAGGGTATATTTTATCTGAAAGTAATCAGCGACAATTGTTGGTCCCTAAGGGATTTGCGCATGGTTTCATGACATTGACTTCAAATGTAAACTTTTTGTACAAGTGTGATAATTATTACAATGCACAAGCAGATGCCGGTATTGCCTTTGACGATCCAGATTTGGCAATCGATTGGCCCATTGCAAAAGAAAAAGCGATTCTTTCGGAAAAAGACCAACATCACCCAACTTTAAAAGCGTTCGAAGAACAAAATCCGTTTATTTATGGCGAGATATAAGGAGCGAGTGGACATGAAAAAAATCATTGTAACCGGAGGGGCAGGCTTCATTGGGTCTAATTTCGTCCATTATGTCGTTAATCATCACCCAGAGATCCATGTCACTGTTTTAGATAAACTAACTTATGCTGGAAACAAAGAAAATCTAGCGGGTCTTCCAAAGGATCGCGTAGAGTTAGTGGTTGGCGATATTGCTGATAGCACATTAGTCGATCAGTTGGTCCAGCAAACCGATGCGGTGGTTCATTATGCTGCAGAATCACACAATGATAACTCATTGAAAGATCCGTTTCCTTTTGTTCAGACAAATCTGATTGGTACCTATACATTGATTGAAGCTTGTCGAAAATACGATGTGCGTTATCACCACGTATCAACCGATGAAGTGTACGGCGATCTACCGTTACGAAAAGATCTTCCAGGGCATGGGGAAGGACCAGGGGAGAAGTTTACCGACCAAACACCCTATAACCCATCTAGTCCCTATTCTTCCACAAAGGCTGGCTCTGATTTATTAGTCAAAGCTTGGGTTCGTTCTTTCGGTTTGCGGGCAACACTTTCTAACTGTTCCAATAATTATGGTCCGTACCAACATATCGAGAAATTTATTCCACGCCAAATTACGAATATTCTGAGTGGCATTCGACCAAAATTATATGGTGAAGGAAAAAATGTTCGCGATTGGATCCATACAAATGATCATTCTTCAGCGGTATGGACAATCTTAACAAAAGGTCAAATTGGAGAGACTTACTTGATTGGTGCTGATGGAGAAGCAGACAACAAATCAGTCATTGAAACGATTTTAACATTAATGGGAGAGCCAAAAGATGCTTATGATCATGTGACTGATCGCCCCGGTCATGACTTGCGGTATGCCATCGATGCCTCAAAATTAAAAGAAGAATTGGGTTGGCAGCCGATGTTCACGGATTTTGAAGAAGGTCTAGCTGATACGATCGACTGGTATCGAAACAATCCTTCTTGGTGGCAAGATGAAAAAGCACAAGTAGAGAAAAGTTACGCAGAACAAGGACAATAAGGAATCAAAAGCAGGAGAGATCCTGCTTTTTTGAAAGGAAGCGATCATTTATGTACTTAATCACAGGAGGAAATGGCCAATTAGGCAGTGAATTACGTCATCTATTTGATGAAAAAGGAATTGACTACGTGTCTACCGATGCGAAAGAGATGGATATCACAGATGAAACGGTCACGATGGAGAAAGTAAAAGAAATCCGCCCATCAGTTATCTTTCATTGCGCTGCGTATACCGCAGTTGATAAGGCAGAAGAAGAAGGCAAAGAATTAGATGAGTTAATCAATGTCACTGGCACAAGAAATGTGGCCTTGGCTGCAAAAGCTATAGGTGCAAAACTTGTTTATATCAGTACTGACTATGTTTTTGATGGAGAAAAGCAAGTTGGTGAATACCAAGTCGATGATCAAGTAAATCCCCAAAATGAATACGGAAGAACCAAATTATTAGGGGAACAAGCAGTACAAGAAATATTGGATGATTACTATATTATTCGTACTTCTTGGGTCTTTGGACGGTACGGACATAATTTTGTCTATACCATGCAGCGATTAGCTAAGGAACATAAGACTTTAACAGTAGTAAATGATCAATATGGGCGCCCAACTTGGACACGAACATTAGCAGAATTTATGCTTTATGTTATCGAAAAGCAAGCACCGACTGGAATTTATCATCTTTCGAATGATAACAGCTGCTCATGGCATGAATTTGCGTGCGAAATACTAAAAGATTCAGATGTAGTTGTCAAGCCGATTCCTTCTTCCGAGTTCCCACAAAAGGCGAAGCGACCACAATATTCGGTGATGAATCTTTCAAAAGCAAAAGAGTTGGGATTTGAAATCCCAACATGGCAAGAGGCTTTAAAAGAAATGCTAAAGTAAACTAATAGCTTTGAATCTATTAGTCCAAATTTTATGTATTGGTGGAATGAAAATGAATATTTCTGTTTTTGGTCTAGGCTATGTTGGTCTAGCAAATGCTTTATTATTGTCCCAAAATGAACAGGTTAAAGCATATGATATTGTAAAAGAAAAAATTGATCTTTTAAGTCAATCCAAATCACCATTAGAAGATAAAGAGATACACGAATTTTTAAAACGTGATGACTTAAATCTCGAATTTACGAATGATTTTGAAGACGCTGTAAACTTTGCAGACTATCTAATTATTGCAACACCAACTGATTATGACGAAGTTAAGAATTATTTTAATACATCTACAGTTGAAGACGTAATAGAAGAAGCTTTGGAGATTCGTCCTGATGCAACGTTTATCATAAAATCCACTGTTCCTGTTGGATATACCCTTGATGTCAAAGAAAAATTTAAAACTGAAAATATTATTTTCTCTCCAGAATTCCTTCGAGAAGGCAAAGCTCTTTATGATAACTTACATCCTTCTCGTATCGTTGTAGGAGAAGTTTCTGATCGGGGAGAAGAAGTAGCCAGTTTGTTCAAAGAGAATGCATGGGATGAGGATGTAACTGTTTTGCTAACAAACTCTACAGAGGCGGAGGCAATTAAGCTCTTCTCAAATACGTATCTAGCCTTGCGAGTAGCTTATTTCAATGAACTGGATACTTACGCAGAGACACGTGGACTAGATAGTCGACAAATTATCGAAGGGGTAGGGTTAGATCCAAGAATAGGTTCTCATTATAACAACCCTTCATTTGGTTACGGTGGTTATTGCTTACCTAAAGATACGAAGCAGTTGCGTGCAAATTATGAAGATGTGCCAAGTAATATTATTGGCGCAATTGTCGATGCCAATACAACTAGAAAAGATTTTATAGCTAATCAGATTCTGGCTAAAAACCCCAAGACTGTAGGGATTTACCGCTTAACAATGAAAGCTAATTCTGATAATTTTAGATATTCATCGATTCAAGGTATTATGAAGCGTATTAAAGCAAAAGGAATCGAGGTGGTGGTGTATGAACCATCCCTTAACGAGGAAACGTTCTTCAATTCTAAGGTGATTAAGGATTTTGAAGAATTTAAAGACATTTCGGATATCATTGTAAGCAATCGTTTTGAAAGTATTCTCGAAGATGTTAAAGAAAAGGTATATACGAGAGATATTTTTGGAGATAACTAATATTCTTTTGGAGGGGCAAAAATGAAAAAAGTTCGTAAAGCTGTTATTCCTGCAGCAGGGTTAGGGACCAGATTTTTACCAGCAACAAAAGCAATCGCAAAAGAAATGTTACCAATCGTTGATAAACCAACGATTCAATTCATTGTTGAAGAAGCAATTGCTTCAGGAATTGAAGATATTTTAGTTGTGACAGGAAAAGCGAAACGTCCAATTGAAGATCATTTCGATTCAAACTTTGAATTGGAATCAAACCTATCATCAAAAGGGAAAAAAGAGCTTTTGGCACTAGTTGAAGAGACGACAGGAATCAATTTGCATTTTATTCGTCAAAAACGTCCTTTAGGTTTAGGACATGCGGTTCTCCAAGCAAAAGCTTTTGTAGGCGATGAGCCATTTATCGTCATGCTGGGAGATGATATTATGGAAGATGATGTTCCATTAACAAAGCAGCTGATCAACAATTATGAGAAAACAAACGCATCTACTCTTGCGGTCATGAAAGTTCCTCATGAAGACACGTCAAAATATGGCATCATAAATCCCAGTGAAGAAGCCGCAAAAGATTTATATAGCGTGAGCGAATTTATCGAAAAACCATCACCTGCAGATGCTCCGAGTGATTTAGCAATTATTGGTCGCTACCTTTTGCGGCCAGAAATCTTTGGAATACTAGAAGATCAAGAACCAGGAGCAGGAAATGAAATTCAACTTACTGATGCGATCGATTCACTAAACAAGATCCAACGGGTATTTGCTCATGAATTTAAAGGCAAACGCTATGATGTTGGTGACAAGCTAGGAATGGTTGAAGCAAACATTGAATACGGATTAAAACATCCTGAAATCAAAGATGAACTTCGGAGTTATATCAAAGAGTTGGCGGAAAGAATCTAATTGAAAAATGACTTCCCTTCATAGGGACTGAAGAATGGTATGGTAATATAGGATTGAAGAAACAAATCTGAATCATCAATCCTATAATTGGTAGAGTCTCAATTAATTCTTACATCTCAAACTTCCGCCAATCAAACAAATAAATCACCCCAATTGCTTTAAACGTCAAATAGACAAAATGACCATAATTATGGCCAATCAGATGTAACGCATCTGCGGAAGCTCCTTTATTCGACCAAAGAGTAAAACCTAATATAATGGCTAAGATCAACAGACCTTTTCCTAATGCAAAGACAATTGTTTTTGCAGGGAGGGGTCTTTTTTTTGTGAGGAAAAAGCCGAATAAAAGGACAAAGTTAACTAGTAACAAAAAATGTGCAGCAGCTGTCCATAAGGTCATTGTTCCTGTAGGTGTGAAGAAGTCGGTGAAAACGCAAGCGACGACTGCAGTTAAATTGAGCAAGTATAGAGGAAGGCGAAAGGTTGGTTTCTTTTCGTCACTCTTTATTTCTGGTTCTTCTGCTAATTGTTCTGGTTTTAGCAGTGACTCTAAATCGATTTGATAGAGATCACTTAATTTGATCAATGTGTCGATGTCTGGGGTACTTCGATTGTTTTCCCAATTTGAGATCGTTTGTCTAGTAACAAATAATTTTTCGGAAACTTCTTGTTGAGTGAGTCCTAATTTCAAGCGACTCTCTTTTATTTTTTCAGCTATAGTCATTTCAATGCTCCTTCTGACATATCCTATCATAAAGCGGTTCAAAGAAACAATTGTAAAGCTCGATTTAACGAAAAAATGCACAAGTTCTTTTCTTTGTTCTTAAAAGATTAAATTTAAATGAGCTTATGTCAGATATTCCTAAAAAATTTCCTGAAAGTGTTCGATTTTTTTCAGTGAATCCTTCACCTGTAATAAGTAACAATTGTCATATATGAAGTAATAAATGTTCAAAGATAGCACATATTGAGAGTAGAAGATAGACTTGATCGAATCATTCAAAAATAGAATGCCACGATCAAGTAAAAAATAGTCTCCTTTTTTGAAAATGAAATCATTGATAAAACAAGGATGCAAAGAAGATTTGCGCTGATTTGCACTGGATTTGCTTGAAGGCAAGGGCGCTTGAATTATAAAATTCTGAAGAGGTGATGCAATGCGATGACAAGTGAATTAAGTATAAATACGCTCAATGGTATTTCATGTGACCGCATAAAAAATTTTTGAGAGGAGTGGATGATACGCTAAATAAAAAATTGTTTGTAAATTAAAAATTAATAAATTATAATGATTTTTAGGCGTAAAAAAAGTTTGGATAAAAAGGTTTTAATTTTGAAAAAGAAGGTTAAGGTGAAAGTTTGTGAAAAAGAAGTTTAAATATGTTCTATCTTTAGTAATCTTATTAAGTGCTGCGGTGGTAACGCCAGCATTTCAGGTAGTGGCGGAAAGCCATGTGTTTTCAGAATCTCCGCAGGTGGATCAGGAAGAAGTGAAAACTGTACAATCTGATGATACGAATGCTTCTGCGGATGCTGGACAAGCTACCTCTCAAGTAGAAAATCCTACGCTAACAACAACGACCTCAGCGCGCGTGGATGCTGAGAACGAACAAACACAAGCAAGTAGTGACAGTAAAGAAGCCATCAGCGGATCAGAAAATAAAGAAGAACCTGCTGCAAGCCCTGTAAATAATGTCCCTTCTTCTGTTGATCCGTCTTCTGCAAGAGCTGCCAATGCGCAACTGACGGTTCAAGTTTTAGATAGTAATTCAAACCAGCCAATCCAAGGCGCTTATTTCACATTGACCTCCTCGACATCTGGTGAAGTGACGTTGTTAGTCACGGACAGTTCAGGAAAGGTAACGATTCAGGTTCCTTCAGGGGGCTACTTTATTAAGCAAGTGGGTACAACGAATCAAAGATTGAACTACGCATTTACATCGATTGGAAATTCTATCAATTTGCAAGCAGGAGAAACCAAAATATTGGCCCTTTATGAGCGTCAAATTGTAGGCGAGTATGCTTTTGGAGATAGCCCCGATACGATTCATATTCCTGTAAATAGTAACTTCGATTTCTCAACACAGGCATTAGGGATCGAGGCGTTTAAGTTAAATTTTAGCGGCAACATAGAAAAAAGTATTTCTGACTCACAGATCTTTCCGTACTACACAAATGTTGATCCGAGCAAACCGGGGACTTACGTAGCAATTTTTATGGCTAGACAAGCCTCATATAGTGTATATACAACACATGTAGTCAATGTCATTGTTGACCCGGAGCAGGTGGGAGAGGTAACTGTCAAATATCTTGATACTCAAGGGCAAGAAATCCATGAAACGAAGACTTTATCTGGTACCATTGGTGCTTCATATGATGCTAGTACGGATGAGTATAAGTTATCAATTGACGGTTACACCCTAGACGAAAGCCAATTACCAGAAAACAGTAAAGGCGTATTTAGTGAAACAGCACAAACCATCACCTA
>NZ_NGLC01000001.1:1952694-2049573 GCF_002140755.1 Enterococcus sp. 5B3_DIV0040 | reverse complement strand
ACAGAAGGCAAAGAAATACACTCCTCTCAAACGATTAGCGGGAATGTGGGCGACTCTTACGATGCTAGTACAGAAAAATACCAACTAACAATCGAAGGCTACACTTTAGATCAAAGCCAATTGCCAGAAAATTTTAAAGGTGTGTTTAGCGAATCAGCGCAAACCGTCACTTATATCTACACAAAAAAACTGTACCCCGCAGCTGATGTCACGATTGAGTATGTAGATTTAGAAGGCAACGAAATCCACGCTAGTCAAACGATTAGCGGGAATGTAGGCGACTCTTTCGATGTAAGCACAGATCAATATAAACTATCGATCGATGGCTATACACTAGACGAAAGCCAATTACCAGAAAACAGCAAGGGTGTGTTTGGAGAAACCGCGCAAACCATCACTTACATCTATACAAAAAATCCGATACCCGCAGCGGATGTAACGGTCGAGTACGTAGATACAGAAGGCAACGAAATTCACGCTTCTCAAACGATCAGTGGAAACGTAGGCGACTCTTACGATGCTAGCACAAAAAAATATCAACTAACAATCGAAGGCTACATAGTAGACGAAAGTCGGCTGCCGCAAAATGCCAAAGGCACATTTGGTAAGGAAGAGGCAACTGTGACGTATGTTTATACAAAAGAAAACGTAGCAACCGCCGTTATTTCTGATAAAAAAGAAAAAGAACCAACGGCGACTGTTGTTTCGAAAAAAAAGCGCTTCTGCACAAAGATTGCCGCAAACCGATGAGCAGGGGACGTTGTTCCCATTTGTAGTTGGTTTGTTCTTTATCGCCACGGCAAGCTGGCTTTATTTCAGAAAGCGAAAATAGTGATTAAGTAAGCCCTTGGGGAAAGGCGTTACTAACTATCAAAAAGGACAGCTAGGCTTCAGCTGTCCTTTTTGTTGCTTATTTACCTAAAAATGAAATGAATCCTAGAGAGTCATAGAGAAAATGGCAGATCCAGCTGATCCATACGCTATTGGATTTTTTCCAAACATAGTTGAGTGCCAATCTGGCAGGCATCAAGGTGATCAATAATTGGGCTGGATGAAAGCCGTACGCTGGGATGTGCCATAAAGCGAATAGCACACTGCAAATGATGGATGACCAGGCAAATGAAAGGCCTCTTTTCTGCAACGCCAACAAGAGGTTGGTGCTAAGCAATTCTTCTCCCATCAGCATAAAGGGGACTTGCAAAAAGACCATTTGGACAGTGATGGTTTCGCTGATCGAGTTGGTTGTTGGTTGTCTAAAAATAGCGGCATAAATAAAGGAAAAGAACACGCCAGTCAAAATGACGAAAGGGACACCCCACAATAAAACGGTAAACCGAAAATGTTTGAACTGCTCCAAAAAGGTTGCTCGTAAGAGAAAATACCCTGCGCTAAATGCGAAGACCAGATTCCAGATGGTACCGATGATCGATAACACGGAATCATTTAGTGGGGTATAAGGAAGTAATTGATAGGTTAACCCAATGAGTAAGGTAAGAACGAATAAATAAATTGCTGACTTGTGTTTCATTTTGAACACATCCTTCATAGTAATTGCCACATGCTGAATTATAAACAGAAAAAACATCAAAGTACAAAAAGATATCTCTCATTATTTTTAAACAAAAAGAAAAAGCAGTGAACACGATATCATACTTGGCAGAATTGGTTTTCTTAAAAGCAGAATAAAGGATTTCTAAGAACAATTCTCAAAATTTGTGAACAAAAAGAGAAGTTTATAAGAATCTCTGTAACACTGTTGAAATATTATTACGCTTATGTTACATTTTGTTTACGTTATTATGTTTGAGGGAGAATGTTTATGAAGAAATCAAGCAATGATTCAAATAATTCACAACATAGAGAAGCGACTTCTGAAAAACAAGCACCTATTTCGAGGGTCGAATCACATCAAAAGCAAACAACGGGAACGACAAGACGCACGCCAACCGCCAATCGTCAAGTTTCTAAAAAGAAGCCAACCCATCGCAAGTATCTCTTTTCATTGATGACGCTGCTGACAATCGTCATTATCGCCACTGGCGGCTATATCGCATTTACTTTGAAGCAGCAAGAAGCATTGGCACGGGAAAAATATGAAGCTGCCGCACAAAAGCTATTAGCGTCGATCCAAGAAGAGCAGGCCAAAGAGGGAATTCCCGCAAAACTTGAAACATTGTCTGATGGGGACAAAAAAGAATTGATTTTCCGACCAAAAGAAGAAAATGCCATCCCTGTAAAGGATGCAAGTCAGAAATTATCGACCATGGCGAACAAGCTATGCAAAAAGCACGCCGACAAAGAGACCGTTACGATCGCTCGGATTCAAGCACAAGCAGTTGCATCAAAAGTGTCAACCTATTCCTTAAAAGCGGACAGCTATGTTTGGAATCGGGAGACTGGGCGGTTTGAAGATGCGGATAGCGTGGTTGCCGATCCAATTTTTATTTCCGAGAAAACCGGCAATGAATTATCCTTGAAAGACTTGATTCCAGATGAAGGCAGCTTGCTAGGGATCCAGCAAGTGATTCAACAAAAGCTTTTGGATCAAGCCAAAGAACCGACTAAAATCATTGATGCGGTCTTGGGTATGGACCGAATCACCTATGACTCGAAATTTACTTATGATCCTGAAAAAATAACGCTCCAGTTGCCGCAAAATCAAACAGGCGTATCCGAGATCACTTTGGCTTACAAAGAGATTGCGCCGTTTATTGATCCAGAGCTTGTCAATGCGGATCAATTGAAAGAGCAACAAGCGATGTTAGACGAAAACAAAAAATATGTTGCACTGACTTTCGATGATGGACCAAACGATACTTCGACATTGGATCTCTTAAAAATCTTGAAAGACAATGATGTGAAGGCAACGTTCTTTGAATTAGGCCAAATGGTGGATCGATACCCTGAAGTCGCGAAAAAGGTCCATGAGGAAGGGCATGAAATTGCCAGTCACTCCTATTCACATCCCCAATTAAATACGTTGTCGCCAGAGGAGGTCAAAGCGGAAATAACCAAAACGGACAAAGCCATCTATCAGGCGACAGGGGTCTTGCCTAAGAATTTGCGCCCACCATATGGGGCGATTGATCAACAAAGCGCCCAAGCAGCAGGAAAATCGATCATTCAATGGAGTGTTGATACCGAGGATTGGAAGTTGAAAGATCCAAACAAGATTTTGAAGGTCGTCCAAAACAATGTTTACGATGGATCGATTATTTTGCTACATGATATTCATCCGAAATCTGTTCAAGCCGTGCCAGGTATCATCAAAGCGCTCAAAGCGCAAGGCTATGAATTTGTGACGGTGGATCAATTGCTCAATGGCAACCAAAAACCAATGTATCAATACTTTGGTGCAACAGACGAACGCAGTGTTAGCTAGTAGCTGAAAAAGGAAGTGATGGCAATCATCGCTTCCTTTTTTCAAAAACGAACGCTGCAGTTGCCGCTTTATCACTCGGAGGAGGCAAATGCTCGGAGATAATCTTCATCCAATAGTAAAGCAAAATCATCGGCAAGGGCTTCTTGATCCAGTTCTCGCATAATAGCCAACATCTTTTGTGTGATCGTTTCACCAGCTTTTTGATCGCCGGTTCTTATGAGCAACACGCCTTGGAAAAACTTGCAGACGGTTTGGTGGAAAAATTCTTTGTAGTCTGTCGCTAAAAGTTTCAATTGGACAACGAGAACTTCCGTCGCATCGTATTGCTGGTGTTTTAGCGTATATTCAATCAAATTGATCAGCAAGGCGCAGTAGATTTCTCGACCTTTTTCCATATCGATGTAGTACTCGAGCATCTTGGATACTTTTTTGAAAAAGAAGAAATTATGGTCGTTGTCCAAAAGATCGATGGTGTTGCCAAATAGTTGGATTTCTTGTAACGTCCAGCTCTCAACATCAATGAGGTAAGAAGTGATCGTTTGGCGATCGCATTCTAAAACAGCACTTTGTCGATAGACCCCATGCTCTGCCAAGCATTGTAGCATGCGAATTCGCGAGCGAACCTCTGCAATACGGATATTGTTCAGTCTACTAGTGGTTTGTTGTAGTTCCTGTAACAGCTTTTGTAAATTTGGCAGATCGTGTTTGTTTGAATATTGATTATACCGATGATTATAGCTGTTTTGCTCATCCAGCCGATAGCCATTCGCGATATAGAGAAATTCATCGATATCCATTGAGAGATTTTCTAAAATTTGCAACAGCAGGTTGGCAGCAATCTGATGCTTGCCTTTTTCAAATTCGATGGCATAGGATTTTGAAATAATCGTGCCATAGACTTCTTTTTGGGTGAAGCCTTTTTTCAATCGGATTTGTCTGATCGTTTCGCCATACATAAGAAAGCCTCCGCTCTCGTTGAATTAATGAAATCATGTATCCCCATTATAGTAAAACAAGCCCAATGTAGGAATCAAAAAGGTCTTATATTTCAGACCGCTTCTGATTTGATGAAAGGATGTTTCGTGGTAGTGTGCACCCAGAGAGGGTGTGAAATAATAGAAAAGCGTGAGAACGATTCGTTCTCACGCTTTTTTCTCAGACAAAACTAAGACATATCAATACAAGAATCATTACTAACCAATCCATCGTCTCATGCTCCTTATGTGGTATTAGAAGAAGACGATTGGGCAGCAGCGTTTCCTTCTTACCAGCAAGTATAAACAAAAAGAAGCGAATGAACGCTTAGGTCCAAAATATAAGACCAAATAGCTACTGAAAAATTCGTTGAAAGAAAAAAGTAAATGGCGATTGAAGAAATTTCATTTCATGATTGCGCACGCTCGATTTTAATAGGAGATTTTCATTCCTTTTTTCACAGAACGTTCCGGGAGCTTTTCGAGCCCATTTTTTCGTCGGAAAGAGTTGTTTTAGACAATATCGTGAAAATCGTCTGAATTATTTTTGTTTTTTTATTTACAGAGGTAAAAAACGAGGTTGAATATAAGAAAAAACAACATCATCGTTTTTCTCATCTTTTGCGTGCAAAGAGACAAATGTAATCGTATTCATTATGTTGATTAAATATAAAAAAAGGCATGATTTTATGATAAAAAATGATAATATTTTATCGTTTGGCACTTATTTATCAGATAAATATAAATAATTTTTGCTCGTTTATAAAATAAACATTTTATGTTTTGTAACGTTAATTTCAGTGTTTTTTTAATTATTTATCGTGTTTATAATTTGTTGGAAAGAAATAAATTTGCTAGAATTTTGTTATACAGTGTGTTCAATTAGTTATTTTATCTCTTGGTTTTCACAAGCGCATGCTAATGTGCTGCGAAACTATTTGAACAAAGATCACTGGGTTTTTCAGAAAGCATGCGAAAAAATCTTCGCTTTGCGATCGGTAACTTTTGTTTTCTCTCTATGCCTTTGGGTGTTGGGTTGAAATAGATTTTCATCTGGTTTAAAAGGGGGCAGGAAACATTCCAGAGATCATCAGTTTTATCTTTTGTCGGTTAAATTTTTTTCGAACAGGAGGAGAATGAATGAAAGGCATTAATTACAAAAAGCTCATGGATTCAAAGAAAAACACACGCGTTCGAACAAAGAAAAACATTATTGCGAATTTAACTGTCAGCGGGATGTTGTTGACGAGTACGGTGGTCGTGCCAGCGAGTTTGTTATGGGCACCAACGACGGTTGAAGCTGCTTTGGTTTCAGCTGAACTTTTCTCAGATATCACGGCGTCTAATAACTCAGGCACGAGTGCGTCTGCACCTTATGCAACTCCTGGTGCAACAAACCAAGTCAATTTCTCGATTTCCGGATCAAATGCAGTAACAGTTGATGTCTTGAATGGGGATAAAGTCGCGGTTGTTGGGGTTCCTCAAGGGCTTACTGGTTTGGTTCAACCGGCAGGCAATGCATCGATTTCCACCAATGTGACACTACAATTGGGGAATTTTCCAGCCCTGCAAACCTTGATCGGGACAGTCACACCAGCAGTCAATACCTTGATCAGCACGGTGGATGGAATCGTCAATCAAAATTTAGCTGACGCATTGGATATTCCGCCAACAATCGTTGGTGGTTTGCCGAATCCGTTGTATACGGCGGCTTCAATCGTGGATGTAAGCCAAGTGATCTCCGTCAACTTAAATGAAATTACGACTCAGTTAGACTTACTAAACCAACTTGGACAATTCGGCCAAGCGAATTTTGAAGTTCCAGCTGGACTAACCGATAACGAACGTGCCCTGATTGCCAATGTGGATGATGGTTTATTTATCGTTGTCAATCAGCGCATCAATCAAATTCTTGATAATTTACAAGCGGCACAGATCCAAGTCAGTATTCTAGATGGTGCCAGCGGCATCCCAGGAATTGGTACCTTGATCAGCGGGATCAATACACTGGTTCAAACGACGGTCAATACCGCCAAAGCGACTTTAAATGGCACGGTTGAAACTGCTCAAAATGTCTTGAATGCTACGACTAATCTAGCAGATCAAGTCGCTTCTGCTTCTGTTTTAGGTCAAACCAATGTGGTCATTCCAACGAGTGTCACCAGTCCGACCTATGCACAATTGGTTGAAAACGGCGTGGCGAATCCATCTAATCCTTACGAAGCTCGCTTCGAAGCAACGATGTCTCAGCTTGACCTCATCACCATTGATTTATTTACGGATGCTGACGGCAATAACTCGATTTGGTTTGCACCTGATACACCAGAAGATCAAACCGATACCCCAACGATCAATCCATTGACAGCAGGGGAAACGACGATCAGCGGAACAGCTGAGCCAGGCGCAGCCATCACATTGGCGATCAACGGCGGTGCACCTATTACCACAACCGCAGATGGTGACGGCAATTGGACGACCGATGTCCCTGAATTGGTAGAAGGCGCTACAGTCACAGCAGTAGCGGAAGCGGATGGGGAATCAGCGAGTGAACCTGCAACGGCAACGGTAGCAGCACCAGTGGTCAATGCCCCATCGGCTTCGATTACAGGAAACAGCACCGATGGGTATCCTGTGACGGGGACAGCCGCAGCAAATGCAGCCATTGAAATCACCAATGCCGATGGAGAAGTCGTTGGCACTGGGACGGCAAATGAGAACGGCAACTACAGTATCACGTTGAACCCAGCAGATGTAGCAGAAAATGAAAACTTGAATGTTGCTGCAATCGTTACTGCTGGCGGTCAAACTTACCGCAGTGGTAATACGCCAATCGTCGTTCCAGCAGACGATGCCGAGCAACAAACGGGAACACCAACGATCCAACCAGTGACTGCCGGGGATACAAGCGTCAGCGGAACGGCTGAGCCTGGTGCCTCGATTACTGTGACCGTCAACGGTGCAGATCCGATCGTGACGGAAGCCGATGAAGAGGGCAATTGGCGTGTTGATGTGGACGAAGTCTCAGAGGGCGATACGGTTTCAGCTGTCGCCGAACTAGAAGGACAAACACCAAGTCAGCCAGCAAGTACCACCGTGTCCGCCTTAATGGTCAATGCTCCAACGGCTTCGATCACAGGAAATAGTCAAGAGGGCTATCCAGTGACTGGAACAGCTGCACCAAATGCGGCCATTGAGATCACCAATGCGGATGGCGAAATTGTCGGAACAGGTACTGCCAATGAGAATGGCGTTTATACGGTGACGTTAGATCCAGCAGATGTTGCCGCGGAAGAAACCCTGAATGTGACGGCGGTTGTGACTGCTGGCGGCGAAACCTATCGAAGCAACCCGACACCTGTTGTGGTGCCTGCAGATATCCTGCAGACGGAAACACCAACGATCGATCCAGTCAGTGCTGGAGATACGACTGTTAGTGGGACAGCCGAACCGGGGGCAACGGTAACGATCACGCTTCCTGAAGGCGACCCAATTACGGCTGAAACCGATGAGGAAGGCAACTGGGAAGCAACGGTTCCTGAATTGTCAGAAGGCGATTCCGTGACGGTCGTAGCTGAGTCTGAAGGCAAAGATCCGAGTGCCCCCATCACCGTGAGTGTAAACGGTTTAACCGTGGCGGCGCCAACAGCTACGATCACTGGAAATAGCACAGATGGGTATCCAGTAACGGGAACAGCGACTGCCAATGCAGCGATTGAAATTTTGAATGAAGCAGGCGATGTCGTTGGTAGTGGAACAGCCGATGACGAGGGCAACTTCACGATCACCCTTGATCCTCAAGAGGTGGCAGCTGGCGACAACTTGCGGGTGGAAGCGATCGTGACGGCTGGTGGTGAAGACTATCGCAGTACAGGCACACCGCTTGTAGTTCCTGCAGATGATGTAGAAAACTTGACGGAAACACCAACGATCAACCCAGTAACAGCTGGGGATACGACTGTCAGCGGAGCGGCTGAACCAGGGGCAACAGTGACGATCACGCTGCCTGAAGGCGATCCGATCACGGCAGAAGCCGATGACGAAGGCAACTGGGAAGCGACGGTTCCTGAATTATCAGAAGGCGATACGGTAACAGTCGTTGCCGAAGCTGAAGGCAAAGATCCAAGTGCACCGATTACCGTGACCGTTGATGGTGTTACGGTCAGTGCACCGAGCGCTTCCATCACAGGCAATAGCACGGATGGCTATCCAGTCAGCGGAACAACGACACCGAATGCGGCAATTGAGATTTTGAATGAAGCAGGCGATGTTGTTGGTAGCACGACGGCGGATGACACGGGTGCTTATACCGTGACCTTAGATCCAACCGATGTGACGCCAGAAGAAGCCTTGCAGGTAGTGGCAGTTGTGTCAGCGGGTGGTCAAGACTACCGTAGTAATGCCACGCCAATCACGGTACCAGCAGACATTGAACAAACAGGGACACCAACGATCGATCCGGTCACAGCAGGTGATACCACGATTAGCGGAACGGCGGAACCTGGTTCGACGGTTACTGTGACGATCACCGATCAAGAACCAGTAACGGCTGAAACGGATGACGAAGGAAACTGGCTTGCAGAAGTGCCGGCAGTCTCTGGTGGCGATACAGTTACGGTCGTTGCCGAAGCCGAAGGCAAAGAGCCAAGCGCGCCAATCAGCGTTGGAGTCGCAGGAGTGACCGTAGCAGCACCAACAGCGATCATCAGCGGCAATAGTACCGATGGCTATCCAATCACGGGGACTGCTCCAGCGAATGCAGCGATCGAAGTGCTGAATGAAGCAGGCGATGTGATTGGTACTGGCACAGCCGATGGGGATGGAAACTATACGGTAACCATCGCACCAGCCGATGCAGCACCAGAAGAAACCTTGTCTGTCGTTGCGATCGTAACAGCTGGCGGGGATGAGTACCGCAGTCCTGCCACACCAGTGACGGTCCCAGCAGATGAGCTTGAACAAACAGCATTACCAACCATCGACCCAATCAATGCAGGGGATACGACGATCAGTGGGACTGCCGAACCAGGCGCTACGGTGACGGTAACGATCCCAGGTGAAGAACCTGTGACTGGTGAAGCCGATGACGAGGGCAACTGGACGGTTGAAGTTCCAGAAGTTTCTGAAGGAGAAACCGTCACAGTGGTCGCACAAGCACCAGACAAAGACCCAAGTGCACCAATCAGTGTTGGGGTCAATGGGTTGACGATCGCTACGCCAACCGCGACGATCAGTGGCAATAGTACCGATGGGTACCCAGTAACGGGAACGGCACCAGCCAATGCAGCCATCGAAATCTTGAATGCCGATGACGAGGTGGTAGGTACTGGCACTGCCAATGACGAAGGCCAATACACGATCACGTTGACGAGTGATGATGCGTCTCCAGCTGAAACCTTACGGGTGGTGGCGGTAGTCACAGCTGGTGGTCAAGCCTACCGCAGTGCGGCTGCCCCAATCACAGTACCATTGGATCAAACCGCAGTCCCAACCATTGAAGCGGTGACAGCCGGCGACACCACGATCAGCGGAACGGCTGAACCTGGTGCGACAGTTTCGATAACGATTGGTGACGCAGAGCCAGTCACTGCCGAAGCCGATGACGAAGGCAATTGGACGGCAACGGTGCCCGAGGTTTCTCAAGGAGAAACAGTTTCCGTGGTAGCGACCCTTGATGGGGAAACGCCAAGTAATGCAGCAACAGTCGTCGTAAATCCACTTAGTGTGGCGACACCGACAGCAGCAATCAGCGGCAATAGTACCGATGGGTATCCAGTTACAGGAACGGCCACGCCGAATGCAGCGATTGAAATCTTAAATGCAGCTGGTGCGATTGTCGGCAGTGGCGAAACAAATGAGGAAGGTGCCTACAGCATCACATTGAGCAGCGACGATGTTGATCCTTCAGAACCACTACAGGTGGTGGCAGTGGTAACCGCTGGCGGCGATGAATACCGCAGTGCGCCGCTTTCCATCGTGGTACCAGCAGACCAAACGACCACACCAACGATCGAGCCAGTGCAAGCCGGGGATACATCCGTCGGAGGAACGGCCGAACCTGGTTCAACGGTGACGGTAACGATTCCTGGAGAAGATCCAGTGACAGCCGAAACGGATGAGGAAGGCAATTGGACGGTCACCGTACCAGAGCTTTCAGAAGGCGACACGGTCACAGTGGTTGCGGAAGCTGAAGGCAAAGACCCAAGTGATCCAATCAGTGTCGGTGTCGGTGCCTTGAACGTGGCAGCACCAACGGCTACGATCACTGGCAACAGTACTGACGGCTATCCAGTTACAGGGACAGCACCAGCCAACGCAGCCATTGAGATCTTAAATGATGCGGGTGAAGTGGTGGGCAGTGGGACTGCCAATGGAGACGGTGAGTATACGATCACCTTGACAGATGGTGTTTCTCCAGCAGAAACCTTGCGAGTGGTGGCAGTGGTAACAGCTGGCGGACAAGAATACCGAAGTCCAGCAACTACTATCGTGGTGCCAGAAGATAACGCAGAAGACCAGACAGCAGCACCGACTGTCGCACCCGTGGTTGCTGGGGCGACCACTGTTAGCGGAACGGCTGAACCTGGGGCAGAGGTAACCGTTGAACTGCCAAGCGGCGATACTTACACTGCAACAGCGAATGACGAAGGTGAGTGGACGGCAACTGTGCCGACGGTTTCTCTAGATGATGTCTTGACCGTTACTGCCTTGGCAGACGGCAAAACAGAAAGTTTACCAGTAACAGTGACGGTGCAAGGGCTGATCGTGGCAGCACCAACAGCAACGATTTCTGGCAATAGTGAAGATGGCTATCCAGTAACTGGTACAGCACCAGCCAATGCGGCAATCGAAATCTTAAATGCTGATGATCAAGTGATTGGCACAGGAACAGCCAATGAGAATGGCGTTTACACCGTTACCTTGACCAGTGAAGAGGCATCAGCGGGCGAAACAGTCCGTGTCGTTGCCATCGTTTCAGCAGGTGGGGATGACTTCCGTAGTCAACCAACGGCTGTCGTGGTGCCAGCGGATCAAACGGCGACACCAACGATCAATCCAGCAGTGGCTGGCGCAACAGAAATCAGCGGAACAGCCGAACCAGGAGCAACAGTCAGCGTGACGGTCGGTGAGGAAGACCCAATCACCGCTGAAGTTGACGAAGAGGGCAATTGGCAAGCTGAGGTGCCAGAGCTTTCCGAAGGGACAACTGTTACGGCAGTGGCAGAAATAGAAAATGAAACACCAAGTACACCAGCAACGATCACGGTCGGGGCATTAACGGTGGCGGCGCCTAGTGCGTCTATCAGCGGCAATGCAGCCGATGGCTATCCAGTGACTGGAACAGGACCAGCGAATGCGACCATCGAAATCTTGAATGAAGCTGGCGAGACAGTTGGAACGGGTACGACCGATGATGCAGGGCTTTACACGATCGATTTGACCAGTGAAGATGTCTCTCCTGAAGAAAACTTGACGGTTGTTGCGGTGGTCACAGCAGGTGGCAAGGATTATCGCAGTCCAGCGACACCAATCATGGTGCCAGCTGAACCGGGTGAAAATCAAACAACGGCACCAACGGTTGATCCAATCAAAGCAGGCGATGAAACAGTTAGTGGAACCGCCGAACCTGGCTCAACTGTGACTGTAACACTACCTGATGGCACAGAAGAAACCGCCGAAACAGATGACGAAGGCAACTGGAGTGTCGATGTGCCTGAATTGTCTGAAGGGGATACCATCACAGTCGTCGCAGACAGTGACGGCAAAGACCCAAGTGATCCAATCACTGTCATCGTCGAAGGAGTGACTGTCGCAGCACCAACAGCTTCCATCAGCGGCAACAGCACGGATGGTTACCCAGTGACTGGTACAGCACCAGCCAATGCAGCGATCGAGATTTTGAACGCAGCCAATGAAGTCGTAGGAACAGGCACTGCTGATGGAGACGGCAACTATACAGTGGAGTTAACTGCTGAAACTGTCGATCCAGAAGAAACCTTAAACGTCGTTGCCATCGTTACAGCTGGTGGGAAAGAGTATCGCAGTAATCCAACAGCGGTCATCGTACCAGCAGATACGGTAGTGGATCAGACAGCAGCACCAACGATCGATCCAATCACGGCGGGGGATACCAGCATCAGCGGAACTGCTGAACCAGGTTCAACCGTGACGATCACCGTACCAGATGCGGAACCAATCACGGCTGAAACGGATGACGAAGGCAATTGGACGGCAGAAGTACCAGAAGTTTCTGAAGGCGATGCAGTCACTGTTGTGGCACAATCACCTGACAAAGAGCCAAGCGCTCCAGTCACAGTTGGTGTGGGTGCGTTGACGGTCACTGCTCCTAGTGCAACTATCACAGGCAATAGCACGGACGGCTATCCAGTAACTGGAACGGCACCAGCCAATGCCACCGTACAAATCTTGAATAGCGATGGACAAATCGTCGGTTCAGGAACCGCAGACGCAGAAGGAAACTACAGTATCACCCTTGAACCAACAGCTGTTGCACCAGCGGAAAGCTTAACCGTCGTTGCAGTTCTGACAGCTGGCGGCAAAGAATACCGCAGTAACGCGACACCGATCGTGGTACCTTTGGATCAAGAAGAGCAACAAACTGCAACACCAACGATCGATCCAGTCAAAGCTGGTGATACGACGATCAGCGGGACTGCCGAACCAGGTTCAACGGTGACGGTAACGATTGGGGAAAATGAACCGATCACGACCGAAACGGACGAAGAGGGCAATTGGACAGTTGAGGTACCTGAAGTTGCGGAGGGTGATACCGTCACTGTTGTGGCCCAATCACCTGAAAAAGATCCTAGTGCACCAATCACAGTGAGTGTGGATGGCATCACGGTTTCAGCACCGACCGCGTCCATCACTGGCAATCCAGAGGATGGTTACCCAGTGACGGGGATGGCAGCACCAAATGCGGCGATTGAAATCTTGAATGAAGCGGGAGACGTCGTTGGATCAGGCACTACCGATGAAAATGGCAACTACACGATCACGCTCTCTGGTGAAGCTGTTTCTCCTGAAGAACCATTGACCGTCGTTGCGATCATTACCGCTGGTGGCAAAGACTATCGGAGTAATGCGACACCAATCGTAGTGCCCGTTGAGAATACGATCGATCAAACCGCTACACCAATCATCGAACCAGTCACAGCTGGTGACACGACCATCACTGGTACTGCTGTACCGGGATCAATGGTCACCGTGACGGTAACGGGCGAAGAAGCGGTTGAAACCGAAGCAGATGAAGCAGGAAATTGGTCAGTGGACGTTGCCGAAGTTTCTCGAGATGAAATCGTAACAGCAGTGGCGCAAAGCGAAGGAGAAACCGCCAGTGAACCAGCAACGACCGTTGTTAATGGCATCACGGTCAATGCCCCTTCAGCATCCATTACTGGGAATTCCGAAGAAGGCTATCCAGTAACTGGGAACGGTCCTGTCAATGCAGCGATTGAAATTTTGAATGAAGCGGGTGATGTCGTTGGAACAGGCACTACCGATGAAAATGGTGACTATACGATCACATTGACTAGCGAGGATGTCGCACCAGAAGAAAACTTATCGGTTGTGGCGATCGTCACTGCTGGTGGGGATGACTACCGCAGTAATGCGACGCCAATCGTCGTACCTGTCGATGATGAAATCATCAAGACAGATACACCAACTATTGACCCAGTCACGGCTGGTGATACAACGATCAGCGGAACGAGTGAGCCAGGTGCTACGATCACCGTTACCATCAGCGATCCGTTAACAAGCAGATTCCTGACCATCTTCGCGGCTGAAGGACCAATCACAACGATCGCCGATCAAAATGGTGACTGGCGTGTTGAGCTATCCGCGGAAGCAACGGAAGGTGAAACCGTTACGGTTCTTGCTTTAGCAGATGGCGAAACCCTAAGTGATCCGACGACGACCGTAGTCGATGCTTTGACGGTTGATGCACCGGTTGCTACGATCACTGGCAATCCTACCGATGGCTATCCAGTCTTCGGGAATGGACCAACCAATGCGACGATCGAAATCTTGAATGAAGCGGGTGACGTTGTCGGAACTGGAACGACCAATGGGAATGGCGCATTTAGCATCACATTAGATCCAGAGGATGTTTCACCAGAAGAAACCCTTAACGTTGTTGCGATCGTTACAGCAGGTGGCAGAGAATACCGCAGTGCAGCAACACCAATCGTGGTACCAACGGGTGACAATGGCACGGATGGTTCAGATGGTACTGACGGCACGGACGGTACCGATGGAACGGATGGCACCAATGGTTCAGATGGTACGAATGGTACCGACGGAAGCAACGGCGCTTGGGGCAACTGGGGCAATTGGGGAAACAATAACTGGAACAGCAACAATCAAAACCAAAGCTGGTGGGGAAGTAAATTCTTGCCGAAAACGGGATCAGAAGGAACCTGGTATGCTTCAGCGATCGGAGCAGCAGTCTTCGTTGTCGGAGGAATCGGCTTGTTCTTCAAAGCGAGAAAGAAAAAAGACCAGCAAAAATAGCATGATTTTACCAGCGGAGTGAACAGCCTCCGCTGGTATATCTAGTGAATCAAAATGTTGAAGCATTGATCATCGTTTCGTAAAGAAAGGGTTAGAAATGGTATGGAAAACAGGAGGAGGGAAAAACGTTTTTACAAATGGACGATCGCTCAGTTGATTCTCTTTTTGACCAGCATCAGTTTCGTCAATTTGTATCTCTTAACAACGACAATAAAAGCCGAAGCAGCAGTGAATGTTTTAGATGTGGAGATTTTAAGCAATTTAACTAGTGCCAATACAAGTGGTACTTC
The DNA here is from genome assembly GCF_002140755.1 of Enterococcus sp. 5B3_DIV0040. NCBI lineage: Bacteria > Bacillati > Bacillota > Bacilli > Lactobacillales > Enterococcaceae > Enterococcus > Enterococcus sp. 5B3_DIV0040. Next base: position 2,034,394 of record NZ_NGLC01000001.1, on the reverse strand, counting down.
AGCAAGTGCCCCTTGGCCAGGCAGTGTGACAAATCGACCAGTGACTTTTTCAATCAAAGGGAACGGGGGCTTGAATGCTTCTGTCAATGTCAACGGTGAGGATAAATTTGCTTTGTTGGCGATCCCAACAGAGTTGAGAAATCGCATCAGTGCCAATGGATCAGCAGCTATCAAAACGTCGACCACAGTCAATATTGCCAATGTCCCGCTTTTGAATGCGATCTTAACAGCGCTTGATTCCTTGACCAGCTCATTAAATCTCAATCTCGGAATTGTGCAAATCGATTTAACGGCTGTCAATCAGCAAATTTCCTTGCTAAAAACCGTTGGTAATTTAGGAAATGTAGAAATGACTAGCCCGTTGCAGTTCACCACCCAAAGAGAAGCGCTGTATGCCAACATGAGTTCGAACCTCGGTGTCATTTTAGGAACCAATGTCCCGCAAATTTTACGGAATTTAAGCACGGCGATTCAAAACACCCAGATCCGAGTGATCGGCATCGATATTGGTGGCGTTGTTCGTGCATTGCTACAAGGGTTGCTGAATACCCTGCTTAGCACCGTGACGTCAGCGTTGAACAACTTGGCAACCGTCCAAGAACAAATGGCGGATGCAGCCGTTTTAGGAGCAACGGATGTTCAAATTCCTACGCTACTTTCGGGTCCAGGACAGTTGTCCGCAAATTGGACCGCCAATTTTTCGGCTTCTGTGTTGAAGGCAAAGCCGACGGACATCAATCTCTTGAACTTTAGTGCGCTAAATATCAGCAGTCGCCAAACCATGGTTTATTTCATGGTCGAAGCACTGACGATGGATCGGACGAATCTGCCGACTCAGCTGAATTTTGGCCGGCACGCCATTCAAACGAAAAAGAGTGAGACATGGCGGGCAACCGCCAACGGCGACCAAAGCGCAGCAGCTACAACTGGGATTTTACGGATCAATGATACCCGCAATCGTCAGAAAAAATGGCAAGTGAAGGTCAGACAATCCACCAATTGGGTCAATGGCACGCGAACATTGCCAGCTGCCGAATTAAGGGTTCAGCTTGGAACTGTCAATTCGACATTTACAGACGGTCGAGTGGTTTTACCTGATAATGCAACGATTGCTCTGCAGCAAAATGTCGAAAAAAATGTGGTGACGTTGGAAAATGCGGCATCGACTGGTGGACTGACCGTTAATTTTTCCCAGTTCAATTTATTTGTACCTGAGAAAACACCTAAATTTCAAGGTCAGTATCGCGCCACAGTCGTGTGGACCGTTTCCGATACACCTTGAAAAGGAAGAGCAGAATGAAAAAAAACTCCCTTGTGCTGCTTCTGATTTTGATGATCGGCAGTTTCTACAGTATCGTTCCATCAGCAGTAGCCAATACGACGACCGGCAACATTGAGTTTTATGAAGGACCAACGGAAACAGCTAGCAGTGATTCCATTGATGAAGAAATTGAACCACCGACCAGTCAAGAAACGGTTACTAACGCAGAAGAACCGCTGCCACAGCTTGCAGAAACCAATCACTTTTGGCTGCCCGTAATAGGCGGATTCTTCATTAGTCTGACATTGATCATTTGGATCAAAAAAAGGAGGATGGCAAAATGATTTCAAAGAAATCGATAATAGGCGCATTGGGGGTATTGACTGCCCTTAGCATTGGTGCGACAGTGCAAGCAGATGACACGACCGGTGTCGTAGAATATACCTCTGGGGGCATCGTGTTTGACCCGGATAAAGGCGGGAGTGATCCCAATACGCAGCTACCAACGAATTTAGATTTTGGTGCCCATGAAATCCAAACAGAAAATGCCGAAACGTGGGTGGCTACTACGGATGGAACTGGACTACCTGGGGATGGGTCAACGCTGCAAAGAGGGGCAGTTGCGGTCAGCGATAACCGAGGACAGGCGAACTCTTCTTGGGCGATCAAAGTACGGCAAGCAACCCAATTTACGGCAGGAGACAGCACGTTGGACGGTGCGGTATTAACAGTAGATACGGGGACGTTGACCAATAACTTGAGTTCGCCGCCAACAGGAACCAGTGATATTGCCAATGGCGAGCTTGATTTTGCGGCAATCAACAATGAGTATGCGTTCTTGACCGCCAATGCTGGCGAAGGGATCGGTGAAACGTCGATGCCTTTAGAACAATTTACCCTTTCGATCCCAGCCAATACGGAAAAACAATCAGCAACCTATCAAACGACCTTGGTTTGGACGATCAGCAGTGCGCCGACGACCCCATAGGGCAGTAGTCATTGCGTAACAGTTAGCAGAAAAAAAGCAGCTTGCCTGAGCGGCTGCTTTTTATGCTAGCTGATTTTTCTTTCCTATTTTGTGTAGAAAGGATCTGACAGGATGCATCAGAAGAAAGTTCGAGGCAAAGGATTTCAGTATTGGGTAGTAAGTATTCTAACGGTCTTATTTTTCATTGGTACGAGCAGTACGGGGGCAGCAGATTCACTGGATACCTTCGATGTTCAAATCAAATTACCAGAATCACAGCGGGACAAAGAGTTGATGTACTATGATTTGTTGCTGGAGCCCAAGGCAGAAGAAAAACTAGCGGTCATGGTTTCCAATAAAAGCGAGCAACCAATCAATCTACAGCTATCCTTTAATCGAGCGGTCACGAACATGACGGGTGTCGTTGAGTACTCGGGGGCAAATGAGGAAGCAACGCCTTCTGCTCCATACGCGATCGAAGAACTCGTCACTTTAAGTGATGAAACCCTTTCGTTAGCTCCTAATGAGCAAAAAGAAATCACCTTGACAGTCCAGATGCCATCTGAATCCTTTGATGGGATTTTGGCAGGGGGACTATACGTCCAGCAAACCGGCAGTGAAGAATTTCAAGGAAATGTCCAAAACCTACTAGCCAGAGAAGTGGCGGTGTTGCTCCGTAACAAAGAGACCGACATCCCACCAGCGGTCCGAATTGAGGAAGCCCATCTGGAAGAAATCAATCGCCGCAATGTCATCATCGTAGCGGTGGAAAATACAGCGGCAAATTATCTTAGTAAGGCCACGCTTGCTTATGAAGTGTTTCATGATGGGCAAGCAACAGCGATCAAAGGGGAAAAAGAGATCCAATTAGCGCCCAATGCATTAATGAATTACGCACTGCCATTAGATGGAAACGAACTGCAATCAGGAGAGTATGAAATAAAAACGACCCTCAAAGCAGCTGATCAACAATGGCAAGGAGAGCCTACCTTCCAAGTTGCAAGTCAAGAAGCGCAAGAAAGAAACGAGCAAGATGTCAGTATTGAAGAAACCGCTTCGCCGATCCTTCTCTATTTATTGATCGGTGGTGTTTTATGTCTGATCATCGCCTATCTGATTTGGCATAATCGCAAGCTAAAGCGAGCATTGAATAAAAGTGATGATTAGTAGGTAGTGGAAATCAAAGGTGGTTGCAGGAAAAGTCTACTATTATAGTAAAAAATGTTTTCAAATAGCTAAAAGCAGCACCACTCATAAAAAGAATCAGGAAAGAAAACCATTTATCATTGAGAATAAATGGTTTTTTCGTGTTCCGCACATTTTGTTGAGAACAGTGAAGGGGGAATTTTGACATTCACCAATAGGAGGTCATGTCATCACTGATGAATAATTGTTCTTCAATCGTTGAAAGGAGAGAAGCATCCAGTGGAAAATAAATAACGTTTGTGATGTTGGGTTTTGATCGTTTTTTTCACATGAAATTATCATAAAACTTTACATAATAATGTTTCTGCTTCCCTTAAAGTCTTTCGTAGATATTGTTAAAAAAACATAATATTTTTCTGATGGCTACGCTTACTCCCTTATAAAAGCTTTAAGAAAACTCTTTAGCGTGTATTTTTATCTATAATAGGTTTAGACCAATTACAGCGTCTTTTCTTACTTTGTTTTTAATTTAAACTACCTTTTTTGCATGAATGTTTCTTTAATTCGTTTGAAAGTGCAAGCAGGCATTTTTGATTAAGAATACAATTAGAAATGATGCAAAAAGGAGAATTAAGATGTCTGCAAATTTGAGCAATTTCGCTGTTTATATAGTAGATGACAACTTTTTTAATGGGAATTTGATGAAGAAAATGATTACGGAAAGTCGTGTTCCGCATTCTTTAGTGCAGATTCTTTCGCCTGAAGAACTAGCCCCTTTTCTTGACGGATACCTAACAGATGTGAACGATCTCTTCTTATTTTCCATTGAAATGAAAGGATTTGATCGAAGTTTTCAATTAGCAGGAAGCTTGAGGGAACAATGCAAAAAGTGTCAAATCGCTTTTTATGGTGCCTATGCCTCCAAAATCGAAATCAAGAAGCTGAATCTTATCTGTCCTTTAGGGATCATCGATACAAAAGAAAAGGAGGTGGCAATGCAGCTAAAAAATTTATTAACGGAAGCGATCGAAGTCAAACGATCATTACTCGGAAAAAAGCACTTATTAAAAATCGTCAGTAAAAGAGAGTTGATGGTGGTTGATGCAGAAGCAATCAACTATATTACAACGATCAAAGGAGAGCGAAACCGAATCGCTTTTCACCAAAAAAAGTCGATCGAATTCCTCGAAACTTCCTTGAAGGTGATCAAACAATTAGAGCTGCCAGAGTATTATAACGTCTTCAAATCCTACATTATCAATGCGCGACAAATCAAAATGATCGATCGAACAAACAATGTTTTGTGCTTTTTTAATGGAGAAGAGTTAGAAGTCGGGAAAAAAATCCGTAAGGCAATCAGTTAAAACTACATACATTTACTGGAGGAAAAAATGAATAAGAGAAGCAAAAGAATTCGTCATGGCATCGTTGTTACCGCACTAGGAATCACTCAAGTGATCACTCCGGTCATGGCGATAGCGGAAACAACCGAACAAGAACAGACCGTCAACACGCTAGACAAATCCGATCAACTACTAGAAACGATGACTGAATCGACAAATGAAGCTAACGGAAACGAAGCACAAGCAGCTGTGGATGCTGAAACAGATTATTCTTCCGAAGCGAGCAAAGAGGAATCATCAGCTGGTTCAGAAAACACGGAACCAAGTGAAACGAGCACATCCGCTTCCTCAAATAGAACGGAAGATTCTAGCAATGCGAGACAAGAAAGTTCTTCAACATCCGATTCAAAAGAAACCATAGAAGAGCAACACACACCTCGTGTCAGCACGCGCATCAATGACCAAGAACTTTTGGAAAAAGGCACGCTGCTGACCATTGCTGGCGAAGAATTCAGCCGAACGGCAGAAACACGAATCTTAAACAATAGTCCAGTGAAACTGAAATTGGATTTTGAAATCAATGACAAAGATTATTTCGCTGGCACCACTGCTGTTTTTGACTTGCCGCAAGGCCTTGGCTTTAGTGATGTGCAAGGAACCAATGAAGCGATCAATGCATCGTGGGTTGTAGATAGTGCAGCTCATCAACTGATGATCACGTTTAATCAATCGGTTCATGATGCCTCTTTTTCGATCGAGTTGACTAGTTATCTATATTCAGAAGATAAGCCTCAGCTAACGATTGAGATCGGCGATCAAAACCAGACAAGCTATGCGATTGATTTGTATGAAGAGGTCGATCCGATTCAATATGTGTCAGAAAAAAATGTCTTTGGGATGGATGGAATGGTTTACTATAATACCGATCGGACATTATCTGGAACAGAAACTCTTTCACTGAATTTGGTTGATACGCCGGGGGCTTCCTTCAAAAAGATTGAGACCCAACCGTTAAAAGTTTTCAGCTATGAGGTGGATATCAAAGGAAAGATCAAGGCAGAAACACAGACAGCATTAGTCGAAGGGACGGACTATACGATCACCTCAAATAGTCTTTACAATACTGCTGTTGAAATCAAACAGATGGACAAACAAAAGGCTTATGGGGTCTCTTATCAATTCACCATGAGCTTGACCGAGCTGACGGAATATACGCCTTCTTTTTCAAAAGGATATCCAACGACCGGATTTGGTTCGGTACAGCTAAAACAAACAACTGCCCAAAACAGAGGGTTTTCCTTTATCGCAAAAACCAGCAAAGATGAAAAAGAAGTCGCTTCTAGATATTTTTCGAATGTTGCATCTGGTAGTTTCAACAACAACACAAAAGGAAGCTATATTTTAAACATTCATCAAATGCCGACAGAGATGAAAGCGGGTCAGCAAGTCATCCTTTCCAGTCAAAATGGACAGCCAATCACGGCGGATCAGTTGACCGCAAGAGACGCCTTTTACCAAAATGTAACCTTTTCAGATTATTTTTCTGTTGAAAATACAGGAGACAAACTGATTGTGACCGCTACAAGAGACAGTAATCTTTCGTTTGGCTGGATGTACGCATCGGTGCCTTTTGATCAGAAAGATATTATCCTCACTGTGACGACACCGTTAATTGCAGGGCAAGAATTCAAAATCGTTGAAGATGATTATGTCGAACCAATCAGTGTCCTTAATCCGAATAATGCTGAAACAGCTTGGGGAAATTATGATCAAAATGGCGCCTATGCCAGTGATACTTCAGTCAATATCGAAGGCAGTAACTCACAACCAATCGAAAACCTGCAATTGTTTATTGAACATCCCGAGTATCTTTCACTCAGAAATGTACCAAAAGTTGGTTTCTATTATATTTTAGGAACCGATTATACGATTGAAAAGGTAGAAGGGGGAACGTTAGTAACTTTTACAACACCAATTACAGCTTCTGTACAATTTGATTTGGGCTTCAATTATGTGCCGGACAGTTTATCGCCAGCCACTAGAATTCCAGTGGATACGATTCCTGTGACATTTACAGCAGATGGCATTGATAAAATTGAAACGACTGTTACTACAGGTAGGAAGCAATACCAAGAACAAACGTTACAAAGCAGTAAAAATCAATTTTTAGTCAACGCGCGTCAAGATACCATCAGTGATTTGACCGTTGAAACTCATGTACCAAAAAATACCGACGTCGTGTTTTCAATCATCGATGTATCCAATGATAAAGTCAGTGGCATTTATCCGCAGTATTGGGATCGTGGCTATTACGATAACCAAGCCATGAAAGAAAGTGATCCGAATTATCCAACGATTACCCACGATGAAGAAACCAACTATTATACCTTTGATTTTGGGACGACCAATCGGCGCTACATTATTGCTTATCAATACGCCAATGGGTGGCAGGAAATGAGTACCATTTACGTGCATGGTTATGCAAAAGAACCGTTAGCAAATAATCAGCAAGGTACACGGACTGTATCGGTATCCAATACAGCGACGGATATTATTGGGATTACACAAAATACCGTGAATAATACAAAAAACATGACGCAGGTCAAGGTCACGACAAAAAATATCGATGATGGCTCGAAAAAAGTAGCAAATCCAACGATCCTTCTAAAATCGTTAGGGAACACCAATGGCGAAATCGATTTAGGATCGATCGCTGTTTCGAATGTGCCAGATGGCAGCTATGAAGTCAAAGAGGTTGATGGGAACGTACAGCTTGTCTTTTCAAACTATGTTCTAACGAAAAATATCGAAATCAGTTACAACGTCCTTTCACAAAACGCCGGCCAAATCTCAGCCTCAGCCACGATCGTTTCTGATACGATTGATACCTTGTCGGAAGCCAAACGGACGGCTACTTCGACGGTGACTAACCTGCAATTTTCGGCAGGTGATTCCAGCGGGATCATCTACAAAACCAATGCGACGCTTGATGTTTATAATACCGAAGAACCAACTCAGAAAATTGCAGGGGTTACATTGATGCTTTGGAATCAGTTGACTGGAGATGTTATTTCTGTCGTAACGGATGAGAAGGGAGAGTATCAATTAGCTGATATTTATACGGGGACCTATACGCTTTATGTTTCCAACGTCCCAGAAGGTTACGTCATACCACAGGAACTTCAGCTTGGTAAAGAGGTGCAAGTGAACCGCACGGGCAATCATCTTTCTGTCGGCATCACACCAGAAGAAGATTTGTCGACGATCGACGCCAAGGATAGCACGATCTACGTGGGAGATGAATGGCATGCTGAAGACAACTTTGTTTCAGCGACAGACAAACACGGCAATGCGTTGACCTTCTCGGAAATCACAGTCAATGGCGAGGTCGACACGACAAACGTTGGCACCTATGAGGTCAAATACATCAACGGTAGCGTTAGCCAAACAGCGACGATCACCGTGGTTGCCAACCGAGAAACAGTAGCAGCCAAAGACAGCACGTTATATGTAGGCGATGCATGGACAGCAGCTGATAATTTTCTATCGGCAACGGATAAAGACGGCAACGCAGTGACAATCGCAGAAGTGACCATCACCGGTGAAGTTGACACGGATACACCTGGAGAATACCAAGTAATCTATCGTAACGGCAAAGTCGAAGCGATAGCGACGATTACCGTGTTAGCTGATCAAACATCAGTCAAAGTAAAAGATAGCACCTTATACATCGGGGACGACTGGCATGCAGTTGATAACTTTGTTTCGGCAACGGACAAAACAGGAGCGAATGTCCCATTTTCAAATGTGACCGTTAGTGGAGCCGTGGATACTTCCAAAGAAGGTCAATATTCAGCGGTTTATCAAAACGGCAATCAAAAAGCAACAGCGACGATCACCGTGGTTGCCAATCAAGAAACAGTCGTTGCCAAGGATAGTACACTTTATGTTGGAGATGCGTGGGAGCTTGCGGATAATTTTGTTTCAGCAACGGATAAGAAGGGACAACCGTTAAGCTTGGCAGAAGTCACCACCAGTGGTGAAGTGGATACGAAAGTACCAGGAGAATACCAAGTAACCTATCGCAATGGCAAAGCCGAAGCAACAGCAACGATCACCGTGTTAGCTGATCAAACATCAACTAAAGCCAAAGATAGCACCTTGTATGTTGGTGATGACTGGCAAGCAATCGACAACTTTGTTTCGGCAACGGACAAATCAGGAGCGAATGTCCCATTTTCAGCAGTGACCGTTAGTGGAACAGTTGATACGAGCAAAGAAGGTCAATATCCAGTGGTTTATCAAAACGGAAAAGTAAAAGCAACGGCGACGATTACGGTTGTTGCCAACCAAGAAACCGTAGTCGCTAAGGACAGTACGATTTATGTGGATGATGACTGGCAAGCCGCCGACAACTTTGTGTCGGCAAAAGACAAAGACGGCAACGCAGTAAAACTGGCTGATATCACAACAGTAGGTACAGTAGATAGCGCCACACCAGGGAAATATGAAGTGATTTATCGCAATGGTAAGGCTGAGGCGAAAGCCACAATCACCGTATTGGCAGATCAAACGAGTGTCAAAGCCAAAGATAGCACCTTATATGTTGGTGACGAGTGGCAAGCAATCGACAACTTTGTTTCGGCAACGGATAAAACAGGAGCAAACCTACCATTTTCAGGAGTGACTGTTAGTGGATCAGTTGATACGAGCAAAGAAGGTCAATACAAAGTTACTTATAGCAACGGTAAAACGGAAGCTATTGCTACGATTACGGTTGTTGCGAACCAAGAAACGGTGGCAGCTAAAGATAGTACGTTGTATGTAGGTGACTCATGGGAAGCCGCGGATAATTTTCTTTCCGCAACAGACAAAGACGGCAAGGCATTGCCGCTAACAGAAGTAACCGTTGATGGCACAGTTGACACCTCTAAAGCAGGCAAATATGAAGTGATTTATCGCAATGGCAAAGCCGAAGCGACTGCCACGATCACCGTGTTAGCTGATCAAACGAGTGTCAAAGCCAAAGACAGTACTCTGTATGTCGGCGACGATTGGGAAGCTGCCGACAACTTTGTCTCAGCCACAGACAAAACAGGAGCAAACCTACCATTTTCAGGAGTGACGGTTAGTGGCTCAGTCGACACCTCCAAAGCAGGCGAGTACCCAGTGGTTTACCAAAATGGTCATGTCAAAGCAACGGCGACGATTACAGTCGTTGCGAACCAAGAAACGGTAGTCGCTAAAGATAGTACGATTTATGAAGGCGATGACTGGCAAGCCGACGACAACTTTGTGTCGGCAACAGACAAAGACGGCAACGCAGTAAAACTTGCAGATATCACAACAGTAGGTACAGTCGATAGCGCCACACCGGGGAAATATGAAGTGATTTATCGCAACGGCAAAGCTGAAGCGAAAGCCACGATCACCGTGTTGGCTGATCAAACGAGTGTCAAAGCCAAAGACAGTACTCTGTACGTCGGCGACGATTGGGAAGCTGCCGACAACTTTGTCTCATCTACAGACAAAACGGGAGCAACGGTTGAATTATCAGGAGTGATCGTTACTGGTACCGTCGATACCAATCAAGAAGGCACATACGAAGTCACTTATACGAATGGAAAAGTCAGCGACATAGCGACAATCACTGTGGTTGCTCACGAAGAAACGGTCGTAGCAAAAGATAGTACGATCTATGAAGGAGAGAAGTGGCAAGCCGTCGATAATTTTGTCTCGGCAACAGATAAAAGCGGACAAGCAGTCGATTATGATCAAGTATTGATTAGCGGTACAGTCAATACTGATGTGCCTGGAAAATACCAAGTCATCTATCGAAATGGCAAAGCCGAAGCAACTGCCACGATCACCGTGTTGGCAGATCAAACGTCTGTGACTGTGAAAGATAGCGTGATTGATGTCGGTGACAACTGGACAGCAGCCGACAATTTTGTCTCCGCTACAGGTCGTGACGGTAAGTCACTCGCATTGGAGCAACTGCTGGTGGACGGTTCGGTGGATACGAAGAAAACGGGCACCTATCAAGTCACTTATTCAATCGTCACTGATGAAGCAGCAACCCCTAACTTTTTCGCACGTTTATTTGGTACTCGCTCACAAGAAGCAGTCACCGCCACAGCGACGATCAAAGTCGTTGAAAAAGCAGAAGAACCAGAGGAGAACGATCAGCAGCCAGAGAAAGATGATTCTGACAAAGGGCAACAAAAACCAACGGATGAAGGGCAGACTGACAAACAAACCAAAGCGACCGCAAAGGACAAACGGTTGCTACCAAAGACTGGTACAGCCATCACTCAAGGCTATTCGATTGCAGGAGTGAGCCTTGTTGCTCTAGCGGGGATCGTCTTCTTTCGTAAGAAACACACGAACAAAAGCAGAAAAACGAAATAAGTCGCAATGACTCTAGCAGCGGATATCGTGAAGGATATCCGCTGTTTTTTTTAATACCTGCTGTATTCCGGTTTTCTTGTCCGATAAGCAGCCGTATAAAGAAGATATAAAGATGCTAGCAGAAGATTTACACTATTTTTATTTCTTTTTGCGTATGCTTACGTCATGAAGGAGTGAAGAATATGAATCTTGTTTTAGGAATAATCGGAGTGATCGTAATGATCTATCTCTTTTGGTACTTGTTTGAGGGGGGAGAACGATGAGTAGCTATTTTGTGCAAGGCTTTTTATTTTTACTGATCTTACTAGCAGCAGCGGTTCCTTTGGGCTGGTATATCAAAGAAATCATGCAAGGAAAAACACCGCGGTTTGTCCGCTTTATTCAACCCTTTGAACGGTTGACCTATCGAGTGATTGGTTCGGTCAGCAAAAAAGAAATGACCGCCAAAACCTATCTATTTTCCGTCTTGGCCGTCAGTGTCTTTTCCATCATCGGCTTGACCGGATTATTGATGGTCCAGCATTGGTTACCGCAAGGGGCAGCCGTTGAGAATATGTCCTTTGACTTAGCATTGAACACCGCCGTCAGTTTTGTGACGAACACGAACTGGCAAGCTTACGCTGGGGAAGAAGCACTGACCAATCTTTCCCAAGCATTAGGATTAACGGTGCAAAATTTCTTATCAGCGGCAGTAGGACTAGCCGTACTGTGTGCCTTGATTCGTGGGCTGCAGCAAAAACAAAAACGTACGGTAGGGAATTTTTGGCAAGACATCACCCGTTCCTTGCTCTATATCCTTTTGCCACTTTCATTGATGTTAGCGATCTTACTCCTGTCTCAAGGCGTTGTCCAAACGTTGAGCAGCGGCGTGGAAGTCAATGGATTTGAGGGGGAATCCTTTTGGATGGCGCTCGGACCAGTAGCGAGTCAAATCGCCATCAAGCAATTAGGGACCAACGGCGGCGGTTTCTTTGGCGCCAACGCTGCTCATCCATTTGAAAACCCAACGATGTTCAGTAATTTTTTAGAAAACTTAGCGATCTTGTTGCTGCCAGCTGCTTTGATTTTTGCCTTTGGCTTTTGGATCAAAGAGTGGAAACAAGGACGTACGATCTTGATCACCGCAACCGTCTTTTTGATCCTGGCTTTTATTGGTGTAGTGATCAGTGAAGCTTATGGACCGCAATTCAGTCAAGTGCTTGGGAATGCCAATCTAGAAGGCAAAGAAGTACGCTTCGGTGTCGGTTGGTCGAGTCTCTGGGCAGTGAGTACCACCGCCGCTTCCAGTGGATCAGTCAATGCCATGCTGGATAGTTTCACACCACTCGGGGGTGCGATCCCAATGTTCTTGATGCAGCTGGGGGAAATCATCTTTGGCGGTGTCGGTAGCGGACTTTATGGCATGATCGCTTTTCTATTATTGACGGTCTTTATCGCTGGTTTACTCGTGGGACGAACACCAGAATATATCGGCAAAAAAATCGAAGCTTTTGACATTAAAATGACGAGTATCGTTATTTTGACGCCATTGCTACTGACGCTTTTCGGGGCTATGTTGATGACTTTGCATCCTGACATCATGAGCTGGCTAACCAACCAAGGCGCCCATGGCTTTAGCGAACTGTTGTATGCAGCAACTTCCTTCAGCAACAACAACGGGAGTGCCTTTGGCGGCTTGACCGCAGATACTGTTTTCCTAAATAGTTTGGGTAGTATCTTGATGTTCATTTCACGTTTCGTTCCCATCGCAGCTATTTTGTATCTGGCAGAAAACATGGGGGCCAAAAAGAAAACCGTTCGTAATGAAGGAACCTTGTCAACCACGAGTCCAGTCTTTGTCACGATGCTGATCATTGTGATCATCGTGATCGGCGCACTGAGCTTTTTACCAGCGATGGCTTTAGGTCCAATCGCAGACTTCTTTACAACGAAATAGGAGAGAGAAAAAATGAAAAAAATCTATCAATGGGCGATCGGCGAATCCTTTAAGAAATTGGATCCTCGCCAACAAATCAAAAACCCCGTGATGTTTGTGGTTTATTTAGGGGCGATCTTGACAACGATTTTATGTTTTCAAGAACAAACGGTCCCGTTGTGGTTTAGCATCAGTGTGACCATCTTCTTATGGTTGACCTTGTTGTTTGCCAATTTTGCCGAAGCAGTGGCAGAAGGGCGCGGCAAAGCACAAGCGGATAGTTTGAAGCAAGCCAAAAAAGAAATCATGACTTACAAAGTCATGTCCTTGGAAGATGTAGCGAAAGAGGCTTTTATCGAAGTCCGTTCCTCCGATTTGAAAAAAGGCGACTTGGTGTATGTTCCATCTGGCGAACAAATTCCTGCCGATGGGGATGTCGTGGAAGGTGCTGCTTCGGTGGACGAAAGTGCCATCACAGGAGAATCAGCACCTGTCATTCGTGAATCTGGCGGCGACCGCAGTGCAGTCACGGGAGGAACGTTAGTCGTTTCCGATTACTTGGTCATCAAAGTGACCGCTGAAAATGGCCACTCCTTTTTGGATAAGATGATTGCGATGGTGGAAGGGACACAACGGAAAAAAACACCCAATGAGATTGGCTTGCAGCTGTTCTTAGTGACACTGACCATCATCTTCTTGGCAGTTTCAATCACATTGATTCCTTTTACCGATTTTAGCAGTCAGTTATCTGGTCGGGGAACGGCGATTTCCAGTGTGATCGTGATCGCTTTATTGATTTGTCTCGCACCGACCACGATTGGCGCCTTGATTTCCTCGATTGGGATCGCTGGAATGAGTCGTTTGACCAAAGAAAACGTCATCGCCATGAGTGGACGCGCGATTGAAGCAGCAGGAGATGTGGATGTTTTGCTGCTGGATAAAACAGGAACCATTACTCTGGGAAACCGCCGTGCCAGCGAGTTCTTGCCGGTACCAGGGGTCACCGCCAAAGAGTTGGCAGATGCAGCGCAGTTGGCATCTTTTGCCGATGAAACGGCGGAAGGACGCAGTATCGTGATTTTAGCCAAAGAAGCCTTCAATATTCGTGAACGGGAATTTCAGCAAGCCGATGTTCATTGGATCGATTTTAGTGCCAAAACACGGATGTCTGGGATCGACTATCGTGGTGATGAGATCCGTAAAGGAGCTGCGGATACGATCAAGCAATATGTGACGGCAAAAGGGCAGACCTATCCCACGGCATGTGACGAGATCGTAGAAAAAGTCGCTAAGGCTGGTGGAACTCCATTGGTCGTAGTGAAAAATGGCCAAGTACTCGGGGTCGTTTATTTAAAAGACATCGTGAAAAACGGGGTTAAAGAAAAATTTGCCGACATGCGCAAGATGGGTATCAAAACGATCATGATCACTGGGGACAATCCCTTGACGGCAGCTGCTATTGCCGCCGAAGCGGGCGTCGATGATTTCTTAGCCGAAGCAACACCAGAAAACAAAATGAACCTGATTCGCGAATATCAGGAAAAAGGGCATTTGGTGGCGATGACAGGGGATGGAACCAACGATGCACCCGCACTCGCCCAAGCCGATGTGGCAATGGCGATGAACACTGGTACGCAAGCAGCCAAAGAAGCGGGCAATATGATCGACCTTGATTCCAGCCCTACCAAATTACTGCAAGTAGTCCAAATTGGTAAACAGCTGCTGATGACCCGTGGGGCATTGACGACCTTTAGTATCGCGAATGATATCGCCAAATATTTCGCAGTGATCCCTGTTCTGTTTTATGCGATTTATCCAGAACTCGCAGCGCTGAATATCATGAATCTTGGTAGTCCCTTAACTGCGATTTTGTCCGCAGTCATCTACAATGCAGTCGTGATCATCGCCTTGATCCCTCTGGCGTTAAAAGGGGTCAAGTACCAAGAAAAACCAGCCAGCCAAATGCTGCGGCACAATCTGGTCGTCTACGGCCTAGGCGGCATCATCGCACCATTCATTTGCATCAAGCTAGTAGATTTGCTTTTATCAGCTGTTCTGCTATAAGAAAAATCCATCAGAGTCAAGGAGTTATATAGGAGGAAAACATGATGAAGAACACCCTCTTTGCCAGTATCAAATTTTTACTAGTTAGTACCGTGTTATTTGGCGGTCTCTATACATTGTTGGTCACTGGTGTCGGACAAGTCTTTTTTGCCCATCAAGCCAACGGCAGTCAAATCGTGGAAGACGGAGCGGTCAAAGGATCTGAGCTGCTTGCGCAACCCTTTGACCAAGCAGGTTACTTCCAAGGGCGTGATCAAACCGTTTCACAATTATCGCCCTATGATACGACCCAAAAAAAGACTGTAGCTGAGCGGACAGCGACGTTGCTGGTAGAAAACCCAACCCAAACCAGTGTGCCGATCGATCTCGTGACCGCTTCGGGTAGTGGGGTCGATCCTGATATCAGTGTCGAAGCGGCACTTTTTCAACTGCCACGAATCGCTGACACAAGAGGCATCGATGAACAAATAATTCATGATATAATAAACAGGAATAAAGTAGCTGATCTGTTCTCCGCAAGAGAATACGTCAATATCATGACCTTGAATCAGCAGCTCGATCAATTACCCGAGGAATAGGGGGAAGCATCTATGAGTGAAAACAACCAGCAGACGATTCCAGAAGAGATGCTACTGCAAGCAGGCTTTGGACCTAAACGTGGCAAACTACGGGTGTTTTTCGGTTTTGCTGCCGGTGTCGGAAAAACCTATACGATGTTAACCGAAGCCCATGAGTGTTTGCTCATGGGCAAAAATGTGGTGATCGGCTATATCGAACCCCACAAACGTCCCGATACCAATCGATTGCTTGAAGGGTTACCACAAGTACCATTAAAGCAATACCAGCACAAGCAATTGACCCTTTATGAGCCAGATATCGATCGACTGATCCAACTAAAACCAGATATCGTCTTGATCGATGAGTTGGCACATACCAATCCCATTGGTGCGCGAAACAAAAAACGTTACCAAGATGTCGATGAACTATTGAATGCAGGAATCACCGTCTACACGACCATCAATGTCCAGCATATCGAAAGTCTGAATGATATCGTGGAAAAGGTCACGGAAGTGGAAGTCAGAGAAACGGTGCCTGACACCTTTTTCCAACACGCCAGTTTGCGGGTAGTGGATGTTGAACCAGACGAACTGATCGATCGATTGGAACAAGGAAAAATCTATGCTGATGAAAATGCCAAACGAGCGCTAAAAAATTTTTTTACGCCAGAAAAACTTGATCATCTGCGGGGATTAGCGATCCAAAAAGCTTCCAATCATATCAATCAAATGAACGGCGGTCGAAAACGAGTTCAAAGCAAGCTTTTGACCATCATTGATGATCGCTTGCCGAAAATGGCAGAAAAATGCATTCGTTGGACCGCTCGCTTAGCCCAAGGAGTCGGTGCCGAATGGACGGTCATCCAAGTTCGATCGTTAGATGATACACCTACCGAAGTGCCGTTGGCAGAGCGTTTGGGTGCAGAAGTCATCAACATTGAAGCGGATGACAGTTTTGAAACCATCGTAGAGTATGCCAAAATGACGGGTGCCAGTGACATTATCATGGGAAAAAAGGTTTCTCAAAAGTGGTTCCAAAAATTGTTTGTCGAGGATTTAGAAGACCGCTTGATTCGGCGCCTTGATGACATTGAGATCCATTTGATTCCTTTTAAAGAAAAAATGCAGCGACCACGGCTGACGTTTTCGCAACTATTTGAAGGCGGCGGTCGAGATTTCACCTTGACCTTTGGGTTGATCATGCTCGCTACCTTAGTGACAGAAGGCATGCAGTACCTGCATTTCGGCGAGCAGAACTTGATGCTGGTTTACATCTTTTTTGTTCTCTTAGTGGCCCGTTACACGAGTGGCTATCTATGGAGTGCCATGGCATCAATTATTAGTGTCCTTTCTTATAACTGGTTCTTTGTCGAACCCTTGTATTCCTTGACGGTCTATAAAGCAGGCTATCCAATCACATTAGTGATCATGCTGATCGTTGCCTTGATGATCAGTAACTTGATGGTTCGATTGAAGACCCAAGCAGAAAATGCCAAGGAAAAAGAGCATCAAATGGAGATATTGTATGAACTGAACAAACAATACATGGAAACGCGGAATGAGCAAGAAATCTATGAAAGTACGACCACCTATTTGGCACGCTTACTCCAGCGAGAAGTGGCGTTATATGACAGAGAAGGCCATTTAAGAAGTCTGCATTCTTCAAGAGAAACACTGTCTCAACTGACTGGCAAGGATGAGAAAGCCGTCGCTTTTTGGGTCGTGAAAAATCAAAAAGAAGCCGGTCGCGGCACAGATACTCTGATTGGTGCCAATGGGTTCTACTTGCCGATCGTTTTAAACGGCAAACCACTAGGCGCCCTTGGGGTAGAACGCAACGAGGAGCATCAGTTGGCCAATAGTCAATTGAATTACTTGCGCCTTGTGATCACCCAAATCGCGACCGTGTTGGAACAAGTCTCATTGGCGAGTGAGAAAGAACAGATCCAATTAGAAAACGAACGGGAAAAAGTCCGCAGCAATTTACTGCGTGCGGTCTCCCATGACTTGCGGACCCCCTTGACGACGATTTCTGGCATTGCCGAAACATTGAGTGAAACCGAAGGCGTGATCAAAAAGGAAACGAAACAAAAGCTGCTAGGAGACATCCAAAGTGAATCCCAGTGGTTGATCCGCATGGTCGAAAACTTATTGTCGGTAACCCGCATCAACTTGACTAACATGGCGGTCAAGCGCAGTGAAGAACCGATCGAAGAAATTATCGAAGCGGTTTTGACACACCTAAAAAAAGTCTATCCGCAACAAAAAATCATCGTGAAGATGCCTGATCAGCTGATTTTTGTCCAAGTCGATCCCATCTTGATCGAACAAGCCTTGTTTAATTTGATTGAAAATGGGGTTCGCCATGGAACCGCCGATACACCGATTTTCTTGCGAGTTTCTCAAGAGCAGGATGTGGTCATTGAAATCGAAAACCAAGGGGAGATCCCCTTAGGACAATACCAAAAAATCCAAGCGAATTTAACCAATGACACCGAAGTGCCGGTGGATTCAAAAAATGGATTAGGTATCGGACTGAGTATCGTGAAAACCATCATCCATGCCCATGAAGGGAAATTAGCGATCGAAACGAAAGCAGGCAGTACGATCTTTCGTATTTATTTAAAGCAGTAAGGAGGGAGAACATGCAGCGACATTTTTTATTGATTGAAGATGATTCGAATATTGTTGATTTTATGGAGGTCGTCTTGCAAAGAGAGCATTACAACTTTACATCAGTCGGCACTGGCATGGAGGCATTGATGCTCTTGCAGGAAGAAACCATCGACTTCATCTTACTGGATCTGGGCTTACCGGACATTGATGGTATGGAGCTGTTGAAAATCATTCGTAAGCGCATGAACACACCGATTATCGTGATCTCTGCCCGCAAAGATGAACAAGACAAAGTGCAAGCATTAGACCTCGGTGCCGATGATTATGTAACGAAGCCCTTCAGTACCAATGAGTTATTTGCCCGCATTCGCACGGCACTACGGCACAAGGAGACAGCTGCCTTTAGCAGCAGCCCGATTCTTGTAAACAAGGAGTTAACGATCGATTTTGAGAAAAAAATCCTGTACAAGAATCAAAATGAGATCCATTTGACCAAAAACGAATACCGCATCATGGCAGTTATGTTCAAGAATTTAGGCAAAGTCGTCACTTACGATACCCTGACTAGCGAAGTCTGGGGACCTTTTGCAGCGGATGCACAAACCTTGCGAGTCAATATCTCAAACATTCGCAAAAAAATCGAAACCAATACGCTGCAGCCAGAATATTTGATCACTGAAATCGGTGTTGGGTATCGCTTGCGGGAGTATCCAGCAGAACTCTCTGAATAAATTCGTTTCAACAGAAGTCAGACGCCTCCTAATTGATAGGAGGCGTCTGTCTTCATGCTTTATACCATAAGAATGCACGGATAGTAGTATCCCAGTGGTGAAGGAGTTACAAGAGGGGGAAACCAATCAATCCTGTCGCTTGTTTAAATTTTTGACATTTGTTCTATATTTATTGCTGGGAAATAGGTTGTTTGATCAGTCATACTTTTTTATTAAATAGTTTCCAAAAGGATAGTTAACTAACAAGTACAAAAAATTGGAAAAAAAGCAGCATCAACGATGCCACTCCATGGTGTTTTCGATTTCATTGGTATCAGAGTCCACTTGTTCAGAAACGATGGTAAAGTCATGTTTGAGATAAAACGCAATAGCAGCTGTATTTTTTTGGTAGACGTTCAGAGTCAACTTCTCGTGTTCTGCTTGTACTTTTTGTAAAAGCTGCTTGCCAATGCCGTGGGCACGATAGTCTTTCAAAACGAAAATACCAGCGATATACTCATCCAACATCCCGATGAAGCCGACGGGCTGATCATCCACCGAATAGGTGTAGATAAGGGCATCGGCAAAGGCTTTTTTCACAAAGTCATAGTTATCTTGCCAATGGGCAGCTGAGATAAAGTCATGGGCATCCAAATTGCTTTGAAGCCAAATCTGGGCGATAGTTTCTAATTCAGAATCGGTAAATTGGGTCACTTGTTGTATCATGAGAACCTCCGTTTTTTAATTCAGTATAGCATAGGTCCATTGCTGATTACTGCAAATCGCGGCATTTTCATAGGCAATCGGACAGGAGATGAACCAATTGAGAAGTAACGAAGGTTAAATGACGAAGAAAAGCAATCTTTTTCGTTGAAATATTCTAACAACTTTGTTTCAGCTAGATGTCAATTTCTTGCAGCCAGATGTTATTTGTGTGAAAACAGCCCCAAGAGTGACATCTTTCGGTATGCTAAAGAAAGCGATAAGACACATCTAGTTAAGGAGAAAAAATGAAAAAGACACTTTTGGTTGCAAGTTCACTTGTTTTGCTGGCGCTGCCTGTCGTGACGGTATCCGCAGACAGCTTTGATCAGAAGATCCAGCAGCAAAATGAAAAAATCAATGACATAAAAAATGAATCCACCTCATTAGAATCACTGAAACGATCTACAGAGGCAGAGATTCAATCGATTGAAGGAGAAATCCAAGCAATCCTACAAAAGAAAACGGCGACGGAAGAAGAAGTCAATGCCTTGGCACAAGAGATCCAAGTCCTTGAAGAGAAAATCATCAAGCGCACAGAAGTACTGGCGAATCAAGCGCGTGACATTCAAACGTCGGAACCTTCCAATCGTTTGTTCCAAAAAATCGTTGATGCGGAGTCCATCGGAGAAGCTATTCAACGGGCGATCGCTTCAGTAACGATCATGAATGCCAGCAATAGCATTGTCGAACAACAACAAGAAGATATTGCAACAAGCCAGAAATTGGAAAAAGAGTTGCAGGAACAATTGGTTGCAATCGAAGAGCAGTCAAACGCATTGCAAGGAAAACAAGCGGAATTAGCTGATGTCAAGTTGAATCAAGAAGTTGCACTAGCCGACCTTGCCTTGGCGTTGAACACCGAAGAAGAGAAAAAAGACCAATTGGAAGCAGACAAAGCAGAAGCACAACGGCAAAAAGAAGCAGCGTTGAAGCAACTGGCTGAGCAAGAAGCACAAGAAGCAAAAGCGCGCAAAGAAGCAGAAGAAGCAGCAAAACGTCAGCAAGCAGCAGAAGCCAAGTCAGCTGAAACCGCCGAAAGTCCTGCCGTTCAACAAGCAGCAGTGGCAGCAGCCCAGCCGAAGACGGAAGCAGCAGTGGCGCCAGAAACATCGGTGTCGTCAAAAAAAACTGCAGCTACGCCTGCACCTGTGCAGCAAGCAGCTGAGCCAAAGGAACAAGCAAGCACAGGTGGATGGCAAATGCCAGTCGATTCGGTTCATATTTCGAGTCGTTTTGGGTATCGAACAGATCCAACAGGTGCATCAGGAAATCAACATAATGGCATCGACTTTACTGGGGGGACAGGAACGCCGATCTATGCGATCCAAGCAGGCGAAGTCGTTGAAGCGGGCTATGGTCCGTCAACTGGTAACTATGTGATCATCAAACATGCCAATGGCGTTTACAGCTACTACATGCACTTTAGTACGCTGCCAGCTGTCTCGGTCGGACAAAGCGTCTCAGCTAGACAATATGTTGGCGGTATGGGAACGACTGGGAATTCAACTGGCGTCCATCTACATTTAGGGATGTCAACAAGCTTATGGTCAGGATTCTTTGATCCGGCGCCAGAATTAGGCTTATAATAGTCAGAAAAACCGCAGAAGCGAACAGGCTTCTGCGGTTTTTTGGTTGCTCTTCTTTTACAAAGTCTCGATTGGCTCAGCGCCAAAAACGGGTCATCTCTGCTTTGTCTTTCATGTTGAAAGCGATCATGTCCTCAATCAATGCTTGATCGATCGGTTCAGTCCACTTGATGCGAAAAATGTTTTCCGTATGGCTGTAACCGGCGTTTTCAATGGCATCGGCAAACTGTTCAAGACACTTGGTTTCAGGGGAGACAGAAAAATGCGGTTTTGAAACGCTGAAACCGATAATAAAGGTCTCATGGGCGGTGAACATCGGCTGATTCCACTTGATGACTGGAACGAGGTCAGGAAATTTCTTGGTAATAGCGGCAAATAAGGCACGCAGTTTTTCTTGCTTTACTGGATCTTCAATGCTGGTTAAGTAAGTTTCTAATACATCCATTGGGAGGATCTCCTTTCGTTTTAAGGAACGAGTACAGGGAATGTCGATCACTAAAAATAACGCGAGTTCGAAATCAAACACTTTGTTACTTAGAGTGTACTGTAAAGTTAGCAACTTTACAAACCTGTTGCCTTGTTTTGGGGAACGCCTTCAGTAACAAACACTGTCTGCAAAAACGAATGCTAAAAATAACTTTTTTCTACTCGAACAAAAGCCAAGAGTCAGGAACATTCCCTCTTTATCCTGCAAGGTTCCTTGAGATTCGCTTAACATTTCAGAAATAACGAATGAAAAAGCAGATTATTTTCAGAGAACACTTTCAAAAAGAAATCGGTTGCATTCAACAAGAATTCTGCTAGAATATAACTTGTTCGAACAAGTTGTTGAGCGAAAGCAAAACGAAAGGAGGAGGACTTGTGACCAAAAGGAAACCGGTAACCCAAGCAGCCAAGAAAGAATATGCAAACAAAAGTATGCGGTTTAATCGTTTTTTACTTTTTCGTTATATGACTGCGATCTTTTTCTTTGTCAATCTTTATTGGACCCTATTGAGTCTGTCTCAATGGACATGGGCTGGTTTGATTCCCATTGCCTTATTGATCGTTGATGGACTTATACTTATTGAACAAACTCAAAAATATTGGCAGCAATCGAATCGTTTACTGGTGACAAAAATCGGTTATTGGCTCCAATTCGGCGTCAATCTCATTGCCATTCTATTTATTTTGATCGGACAGCAAGCAACGTTGATTCCTTTTATGAATCAATCGGGTAGAGGGATCTTACTTGCCTTGTTTTCTGTCGGCATGATGGTGTGTTTGTTCATTCAGCGTAAAGCGTGGTTGATCGAGCATGACCGCGACAAATATTTCACGTATTTGACTACATTTGAAACTCAAGGAGGAACAGTCAATGGATTCAGAAAATAACAAAATGTTTGCCTTCTTGGACCGCTACTTAATGGGTCCAATGGGGAAAATCTCACAATTACGGATCGTTCGTGGGGTCATGGCAGCCGGGATGGCGTCGATTCCTTTCACTATCGTAGGATCGATGTTCTTGATCGTCAGTGTTTTGCCACAAAGCTTCCCTGCATTAGAAGGTATTTGGAGTGCGTCATTCGATAAAATCCAAAATCTTTACATGTTAGGTAATACCGCAACAATGGGAATTTTAGCCCTTTACTTCTGTGTCGTGTTTGGTTACGAGTACACGAAAATCCAAGCGCAAGAAGAGAAAATCGTTCTTAGCCCAGTCAATGGAGCATTACTTTCTATGATGGCGTTCTTTATGTGTTTGCCACAATTAGTTTTTGAAGGCGGTATGGCAACACTAGTCAATGTGATTTCTGATGACCAAAAAATCATCGATGGCTGGGAAATGGCTGGCGGCGTTACTCGTTTAGGAACAACTGGGATCTTTACAGCGATCATCATGGCGATCATTGCCGTAAAAATCTATGCATTCTGTGTGAAACGCAATATTGTCATCAAAATGCCTGACACAGTGCCAACAGGAGTATCTTCCTCTTTTACGGCATTGATTCCAACGGCACTGACTTCATTAGCTGTGATCGTTATCAATGGTGCGTTAGTCGCAATGGGCACAGATATTTTCAAAGTGATTGCGATTCCGTTTAGTTTCGTGACGCAATTGACCAGTACCTGGATCGGACTGCTTGTTATCTACTTCTTCATGCATGCACTATGGATCGTCGGTATTCATGGGGCAACGATCGTGACCTCATTCTTGACGCCAATCGTGTTGTCAAATATGGTGGAAAACCAAAATGGTGCCAACATTGCCTTTGCGGGTGAATTTAACAACAGTTTTGTTACGATCGGTGGTTCAGGAGCGACGTTAGGAATGGTGATTTTCATCGCATTCTTTGCAAAATCAGCGCAGTTAAGTGCTTTAGGAAAAGCAGCGATCGTGCCATCCTTCTTCAATATCAATGAACCGATTTTGTTCGGGATGCCAGTGGTATACAACCCGTACACAGCGATCCCATTCTTCTTAGCACCAATGGCTTCAATGTCCGTTGCTTATTTTGGCATCAACTTAGGCTTTGTTAACCCACCGATTGCTCAAGTAGCGTGGCCGACCCCAATTGGATTATCTGGCTTTATTGGTTCAGGTGGTGACTGGCGTGCCTTTGTCTTAGCAATCATCTGTGCAGTCGTTGCTTTCTTGATTTGGTTCCCATTCATCAAAATGTATGATGGCAAATTATACAAGGAAGAACAAGCAAACGCAACGAAGGCATAATCAATCCGTTTTTTTGATAAGCCGGCTATGAAAAATAGCTGGCTTTTTTTACGCCAAAGATGATAATAGTAGTAGAGAATCCGAAGGAAAGGAGTAGGCAAATGACGAAACTCAGTATTGAAGACTTAGCAGCAGAATTGATCAGAAAGATCGAAGCGGGTGACATTGGAAATGAGCAGGGGAAGATGCCTAGTGAACGAGAGCTTTTGGCGATTTATCCCGTTTCTCGTTATACGTTACGTCAAGCCCTCAATAAATTGAGCAAGATGGGCTGGATCTACCAGATGCAAGGCCGCGGCTCGTATATTCGCTTTCAAAAAAACCAAAAACCGACCATTGAACAAGGTGATCTTGGCTTCAATGAAGACTTGACCCGGGGCGAGAAAAACATTCGAACGGTCAAAGCTTCAAAGCGACTGGTCAAAGTATCAGAGGCGCTGTTTCTTCCAAGTCAAAAACAATTTGCGAAAGATCAACACTTTATCGAAGTCCAACGGTTTCGCACGCTAGATGACAAACCCTATTTGATTGAACGCTCCTATTATATACCTGAAATCGTAGGGGAGATCTCTGAAACAATGATGGAGGGTTCAATGTTTCAAGCTTTGGCAGAAGAAAAACAACTGACAGTCGCCTTCATCGACAAGTTTATCCAAAGCAAACCGCTATCACAGGAACAAGCAGCGTTTTTTCATCTAGAAGAAGGCATGCCCGCACTGATCGTACGAGACGACAGCTATCTGAGAAATGGCGAACTATTAGCCTTTTCGATGATCCATTATGATTATCGGATGGCGACATTGTACATGCATAAAAAGTTGTTCGTTTAAAGAAAACGGATTTTCAAGAAACGGTTCTTTCTTTTTTTAAGGCAATAGAAAAGCAGCCCATCAGGGAGAAAAAAACTTACAGTTGCGGAGCAGCGGACTGGCAAACTGAGAGAAAAGGGATCTCTTCCAATGGATGAAAGATGACTGAGCAGGAAAACTATATAATAGGTAAAGAATCGATCAGCGACCTTGGCTTATAAGGTCGCTGATTTTTTTTGAGGGGATTGATCGGCGGTTAAGAAGGCGTGATTGTTGATTTAAGATAAAGATCGTTTAAAGAAGAACGCCTGTTTTTTAATACGAGGATATTTTGCTCATTTTTTAACAATATCACTGGGGATAAATGGTTTCCTCTGACAAATATTTCATCAAGTGAAGAAATATCTGATTTTTCAATCTGTTTTTGCTTTGATACTATCAAATAGACAACAGATGTTCTGCGAACGGAAGCCGTCTTTTCGTTTAATGGCTATTTTATTGAGAAACCGGCCGATTCATTTACTTGATTTCTATCTTCCAAAATACATGGAGGTCGTGGAAATCCAGGGATGTGGGGGTCTTTGCTTTCTTTTTTAAGCGAAGGGGGACAAGAAGGAAGCGGACATCACTGCTCAAAAGGTCACAGCAGAAACGTCAGCTCGTTTGAAAAAAAGCCCGAGGGTAGAACAGCCAAAGTGCAACTTTTCACGAAAGCAGACGAACAAGCAGACCAATTTGTAGACACATTAAATTGTTCAACGAATCAAATCATCGATGAGTGAGGAATCAGGAGGGGTAACATGGCATTATTTCGCAAAAAGAAAGATGAAGAAACTTACGAAGGCGTTCATGTCTACGACGAGGAATATGATGAAGAAGAGTACGACGAAGACGAGTACGATGATGAAGAATATGATGACGATGAGTATGACGATGAAGAATATGAAGACGACGAGTACGAGGACGATGAGTACGATGATGAAGAATACGAGGAAGACGAGTATGAGGATGATGCCCAAGAAGAGCTGCTGGCATTAGAAAATACCGTTTCACAATTGACCAAAACCGTCGAACATTTGACCAAGCAATTGGAAAACAAACAAGAATCCATCAATCGGATGGCTTCGCAAGCGACGCAACAAGAAAGTATCATTTATGAAAACAAGCAGCTGCAAATGCGCTACAACGAGTTACAGCAGCAGTTAAAAGAAGCAGAACGTCAACAAGAAGCCCTCAAAGCCAATTATGAGCAGGAAATTGAGCAGTTGACGAGTCAAGAAGACGAATTGATCGAAGTAGAAGAAGAACTCGAACAATTGCGTCAAAGAGAAGATGAACTGTTAAAAGAATTAGAAGAGAAAAGCAAGCAAGTCCAAGCGTTTGAAGAAAAAGCGATTCATTTAGAAGAAAAAGCGGCGATTATCGAAAACTACAAATTAAAAGAAGTCGAAAGCATGCGTCGGATCACTTCGCTTGAAAATGAAAATCAACAGTTGAACTTGCGCTTGCAAGAAGCCGAAGCGAAATATCGAGATCTTGAACGTTCAAGAGTCGAACAATTGGCAGATAAGAATGTCTTACAGCGTGACTTGGAACGTGAATTGACAAAGGTCGAACAAATGAAGGACGAGCTGGCGACGATTTTGATCGAAGCAAAAGAAAAAGCACGGGAAACCGCTGCTGAAGCAGAACTGGAAGCCGACAGAAGACGTCAAATGGCGG
This sequence comes from Enterococcus sp. 5B3_DIV0040, assembly GCF_002140755.1. Classification (NCBI taxonomy): domain Bacteria; kingdom Bacillati; phylum Bacillota; class Bacilli; order Lactobacillales; family Enterococcaceae; genus Enterococcus; species Enterococcus sp. 5B3_DIV0040. Next base: position 2,007,809 of record NZ_NGLC01000001.1, on the reverse strand, counting down.
AAAATGAAGCCCACAAGATTATTTCAGAAGCATCGATGGAAGTGATGAAGATCCGTCAAGAGATCAAGCAATACCAAGAAAGACTTACGACGTTTCATCATGAGTCGAAAGGGTTGTTTGAGCAATTGATCCAGCATAGCAAAGTATTGAATCTGCCAGACTAAAAAGAAGGTTATAAGTCGGAATAGACGAAAAGGTCTGCTGAATAATTCTGAGAGCGACACGACAAAGGAGGGAAACCCACTACGACCATATGTGCTGTTTAAGAAATCACAGGCAACAACTACGAGTTGATTTCTTATGAGCATGTTGGTTATTGGGACGAATGTGACGAATGATATTTTAAAAATTGCCATCTATCCAACCTTGAGTCCAAATCTTGAGGAATTATTTTATAAACAAGAGGCACTTCCATCAGTAATCACTGCCTGCGACAACCTCTATCAAAAAAAGTGGCCGCTCAAATCTTCGATCCGCAAACAAGTGACGCATTACTTTGAGCAATTTTATTCCATCGAAGCCTTTACCCATCATATCGAGATGGAGATTTTACGGAAAAAAATCGATTACTCAAAATTACGCATTCCTTTGGAACAGCAATTCCCACAGTTTGTGTGGACGCAAATCGGCATCAATCATGTGTCCGATGAAAAAAGCAATCTGTTTTTGGAGTTTGTACCGATCGCTTACACAGAAGAAGAGTTTCCCTTTACGATTCAGTTGGATGCCAGCTTGCAGCAGCAAGCCTCGGCGGGTGTAAGTGATGTGAACGACTTTAAAGAGCAACTGGCAAAAATCGTTCAAAGCGTGATCGATGAACAAAATGTCACGTTTGTGAGTCGCCCGAAAGCGCAAGTCCATGAAGAAAAACGGCAAGGCAAAACCGATGCAGTGAAAAAAGAACTGGAAGACACGGTCGAGTTCCAAAAGGTCAGTGCGGATGAGCCACCGAAGTTCAAAAAGAAAGTTCGAAAAAAAAGCAGCAAAAAAAAACAGGCAAAAAAAGCCAAGCAATTGCCTAAAGTCAACGCCAATGAATTAGCGTTGGAGGAAGAGGCGAAACGAGAACGAGCAAGCAAAGAGCGCTTGCGCTTGGCAAATCAGAAGCTTGAGATCTACATCGAAAACTTGGAAGCCTCTTTGATCAAAAATAGTATCCACTATTTAAACAGCTTGACCGATGAAGAAGACGAGAACTGGCATACGCAATTGAAGATCAGCTTACGAGAATATACCTATCTTTTTCAAAAAGCCAAATACCTCGAACAGGTTTGGCGCATCAATGACAATCTCGTACAAAAGATCGAAAAGATGACCTTGAACGAAAAAGAGTTGACCTATGAAAGAGGGCAAGTGCAGCAAGTGGTCGACAACAACCTTTCTGCTAAAGATATCAGCTTGGTTTTTTATGAATGCAGCGTGATTGAGTCACGGGTCAAATTGTATGAGCGACCATGGTTTAGAAAACCTTACGCACGCATTATGAAGATGGACTATGACAATCTTTTACGAAAAGCCGCTTACTTTGATCTTCTCCAAAGCGAAAGCTATCTATTAGAAAAAAAAGCATTGATCGAAGGCAATACAGACGTTAGGAGCAGCCTATGAGAACCCAAAAGCAAAAACAACGATTCTTATTCTTATACCGCATCTACTTTATTGCTTCTTTGATCCCATTAGCGGTATTTTTGCAGCTGACCGCCTATTTTTATCTCTCTGCCTTTCGAGAATATGTCACTATCAGTCATTTGTTTTTACTCGCTCTTTTGCTAGGTTTTACGATGTATTTGCGGAACAATGCCTTTCATTATCAATTGCTGCTTGTACAGCTTGAAAAAAATGAAAGCAAAGACCATGAACGACCAAAAAAAGGCACCAGCAAGAACAGCCCCAAGGAGGAGGATCAAGAAGATGAAAAAGCCCAGAAGAAACGTAAAAAGTCTGTTAGCGATCGGAGCATTTATCGGAATCATCAATAACCAAACGATTTCTGAAGCCATGGTTCGATCGATCTTAGGTGTAGAGCCATCTACTTATATGGAAACCATCGATGCACAACGAGAAAGTCGTGGGCAATCGATAACGGATGCCCTCCGACCGGTCTCTTATGAAGGAGCTGACAGGATAACGGAGCAACTTGATACTCCTCCAGAACAAACAAACGAAACTCTCCCAGAAAAATCGGAGCAGGCCGAAAAAGGAACGGAAGTCCAAGTCGTAAATGATGTTGAACGACCGGCAGATGATGGGCAGACAGACGAGGAAGAAACAGAGAGCGGCACGGATGAAACAGAAGACCAAGAGACTGAAGATGTTCCGTCGACGCCAGAGCCTTCAGAAGGCGATCAACAGCCGAATCAGCCTGATGGACCTGAAACGAATGAACAAGAAACCAACGATACCAGCAGCAACAATAGTGGAAACAACCAATCAAACGGGAATCAAACCAATCAGGACAAAGATAAAGATCCCGATCCAATCACTGAAGAACCCGAATCGCCGATCGATGAAGAAGAGCGGGAAAGCAACTTTCAATTTTCGGTTACTCGTAATCTAACGACACAACAATTCATCAATGAGATTGGTTCTGATGCGCAGGATGTTGCCTATAACAATGATCTTTATGCCTCAGTGATGATCGCACAAGCCATCTTGGAGACTGGCTCAGGAAACAGTGCCTTATCCAGTCCGCCAAACCACAATCTCTTTGGCATCAAGGGCAGCTTTCGTGGGCAAAAAGTGACCTTCAATACGCAAGAAGATGATGGCAGTGGTGCGTGGTATACGATCTCTTCCAATTTCCGTAAATACCCAAGTTACCGTGAATCCATCGAAGATTACGCTCGCTTACTAAGAGGAGGCATCACAGGCAACCCGCGCTTTTATGCCCCCGTTTGGAAAGAAAATGCCCCAACCTATCGGGAAGCAACTGCATGGTTGACCGGTCGCTATGCCACTGACATCCATTATGACCAAAAGCTGAATGCGTTGATCGAAGCGTATGATCTAACCATCTATGACAATGAGCCGACCGAAGAGGTCTTGGAAGAGATTGAACGCACACGTGCACAAGCAATTGAAGCAGCACGCAAGGAAGAAGCGAAGACGACCCGTTCGTTGTTTGAAGACTTGCAAAGAAGCTCGGCAAATCGTCGAGGCTCAGGGAATTTGCCAGCGTCCATTCGGACCGTCAAGGATCGCTTGCAGGAAAATGCCAATGCCAATACTTATGCAAACCAATTAAGAGGGATGGAACGAGCGGGCAGCGAGGTAGATGCCAATGAGTAATCAGTCACAAGCACCTAGAAGAAAAAAACGTCCGCCACAGCCTGCCAAACGTGAAAAAAAACGAGAACAACCAGAGGATACACCGAGAAATCCCCGAATCGAAAAGTTTCAAGCGCAAGGCAAGCAAGCCAGCACTTCAAGTGGCAAGAAACGACCAAAAAAGACACCCCAAAAAGAACTGACAGGACAGGCGCCTGTGAAAAAGAAACGAAAAAAAGTGGCTGGCACAGCGAATCGCCCCAAATTACCGACCGAAAAGCAGCATCCTAGCAAGCAAAAAGAAAGAGCAGCTGCCAGTACGACCAGTGAAGCACCACGCAAAAAGAAAAAGCGTCCACCGCAGCAAGCACGTCCAAACCAGCGTAACGAGCAGGGGAAAACCAAGAAATCAAGTAATCCGAATGCCAAATCAAAAGGGACCCACAAGCAAGGCAAAAAACCAGCGGAGGCTTCCCAGAAACGACCAACCTTGCAAAAAGGCAAAGCTGCGACGAAGAAACCAACAGCTAAAAAGAAATCTGGCGATCTCGGACTGAAAATCATTTATCTGATTTTCTTGGCTTGCAGCATGACTGTCCTCTTTACGTTTATCGGCTTATATGTAGCTGATCAAAACGAGATGACGGTTTTCAATCATCGGGTGGTGCGTTTATCAGATAATGGGATGGCGAATCTTGACAGCTCTGCATTACGCACACAAGATTTGATTATTTTAAGAGAACAAGCCTTCACTCAAGTACAGCCAAACGGGATCGGGGTCTTTACAAATGGCTCAGGAACTGGCTATATTGCCCGCCGAGTGCTATCGATCGAGGCTGACGAAGAGCAAGGCTATCATTTATCCGTCATTGGTGATGGACAGGCATTTGGGGAAGAAGCCATCGAAGCAGACCGTTTCGTTGGGGAAGTCTCAATGAGTATCAACCATGTAGCAGATGTGTTTCGCTTTATTGATCAAAACTTGATATTATCCATCATCTTCTGTGTATCATTGATCGCCTTATTCATTCTATTAGGCATTTATCTCTTTACTTGAGAGCCGTCATTACTTGAGAAAAGAGGAAACAAGGTTGCAAAAAAAAATAGTGTTAAGAAATAGTATCGCGGGTCTGCTTTTCTTTCTTTTGTTGCTTAGCATCTTGATTTGGCAGAATAATCAGTCTATTCACATTCGTCGATTAGCGGATGAAAATGAAGTGTTCGAAAAAATCGAGATTTTGGAAGAATGGCAGGAACGAATGACCCTTGCAGGGACGACGATCCAACGATCCGTTCGAGTAATGAACGCCAGTGAAGTGCCAGTGTTTGTCCGAGCAAGCTTTGAAGAAGTGCTGCGCTATATCGCGCCAGACAGTGAGGAAGCAGCCTTTGAGCAGGCGGCAGATGCGAGTGATGCGCCAGACTTATTACCAGTACTGTCTCGCTTTGATGAAAACGAAATTTTAGCAAGAGGGTATCAGAACGTGACCCAGCAGATCCCAGAACTTATTGGAAATGCTCTTGATGGTCAAGTGATGGTTTGGATCAGCGATGAGACGATCGAAGAATTGGCACCTACGCCTGCCTTGGATGCCTTCGATAGTGAAGAGATGCAGGAGTTATTGGGGGAATTAGACGCTGAAGGACAGGAAAATCCTGAGAACTTCTACGATCACACCGAAGGCAACGAAGAAATGGGCGATCAACCGTCATCAGACTTGATCGATGGTCCGCCAGATCTCTGGCAAGAACCGGTCCTTGTCGAAGCCCACTTCAGCTATTCCTTTCGACGGGACCAACGACCGGTCATGCAGAAAATGAGTGGGGAACTGCTGCTGCTCAATCCTGCTGATCCGGTTGCTGAGTGGACCTTTGAAGCAGCGAACTTGACCTATAGTTATTATCTTGAAGGGTATCGTTATTTTGTTCGAAATTGGGCGGAGTCGCAGCTAGCCAGCCCCTTTTCCACCAATGAAGAACCTACGGGATTCACGTATCTCGGAGAACAGGGAACGATTGACCAGTCGTCATTTGATTACACGACGACAGAATCTGGGTTAGGCAGTGCCTTTCAATTGCCAGAGATGATCAGTGCGTTTCCTGATGCTGCTGGCTTGTATCCGACCCAAACGGTGAAAACGCTAAGCAGCTTTGTCTCTGAAAGTCCCGCCCAGATCGACTCAGAAGCCATCATGATCGAATTCGGCTCTTTGAGCGATTACCGTCAGATTGATCGAAATACTTGGATCTATAATCCCGATGATGGCTGGTTTTATTATAGTTTCCCTTTGGACCGATCCTATCAAAGTGAAGACGGGTATGGCGTCACCCGTTCACTGATCGAACAAGTGATGATCGATACAAGTGTCGCAGACGATAGCCATCTTGCCTACGAACTTTTACCGAAAGTCGAAGTCATTCAGGCTTCTGATCGACAATCATTAAAGGAGGTCTTTCAGTTAGACAATGAACGGCCAGAGAGTGCCACTGCGATCATCTATCGGCATTTGCACTCACTTCAATAAGTTGCTAGAAAATAAGTCAAGGAGAGATTCACGTGAAAATGGTCATTGAAGAAATTGAATACCGTTATTTTCTTCAATACGGGAAGTATTTGGATTATTTCTACCAACAATACATGCAAGCGAATGTCGAAGATCCTGATGTTGAAAAAGGGATCGCCGAGATTCAGCGACTGGTTGAAGAAGAAAGGTATCATTATATCAGGGAACGAATCCGCATCACACGCAAAGCCAAAAAAAGTATTCCATTAGCTGACTACCCTGATTTCAATAAACTGATTCACTGGGGGTTCACCCTTAGCAAATTATCTTTTCTTGACCCAGATACAAGTATCAACCAGCTAGAAGAAAAGGATTCTCCTTGATCGGGGGCTAGGCAAAAAGCAGGTGATGAAACTGAAAAACGGCAGACAAGCACATAGAGTACTTGATGAATCAGGGTTCAGCCTTGTTGAGATCCTTGGAGCGATCGTCATTCTCGGGATCGCGATGGTCATGATCGCCATGTTGATCATCCAAAACAACCTGATCCTTAGCTACAATACCCGAATGGAAGAGGCCATCGCAGCACGAGATGACGTCAAGGAATGGCTAATCTACCGAGCGCAGACCCAAGATTTGGCGGATTTGAATATCGGGATCTTTACTGCTCGACCATCTTGGATGATGGTCGATCCAGATGACCCCTCAGAAGTTCGCAGACACCATTTGGTCCTCGATAATTCAGGGATCCAATACAATGCGCAAGGGCAACCGATGTATGAAGAAATCCCGATTGCTGTAGATGATCTCAATCGGGGACGGTTTATTCGCAAAGTGGTATACGATCATTCTGGCGCTCATTTGCCGCAGCCCTTGGCAAATTCGGAAGAAAATCGCCTCTATATGGGAACGTACTTGTCGGAGAATGAAGAAACCACCAACTATTTAGTCAAGGTCTCCATTCGTGAAGATCCCAGGAATGGACTGCGAGAAGACACTTATGATCGTCGGCAACTGGGCATCGGACTTATTATTCAGGTCTTCGATAAACAAACGGGCGCATTTTTGACAGAAACGTATCTGCATTGGGTAGTTGACTATTGAAAAGGCTGGCTGTTCTTGCGGAAGTTGCAAAGGAGGGGCGCAGATGAAGCATCGATTACAGGATGAGCAAGGAGTCACGCTTGTCGAATTGTTAGGGGCGATCGTGATATTCGGCATCATCATTGCTCTCTTTTCTGGGACACTCTTTCTGATCGTCCAAGCCTCTGTCCGTCAAGGTCGAATTGCTGCCTTTCAAGGGATCGCGAATGAAATCATGGCGCAAGCAGACCAAATCGCCAAAATTGACGGCATCTATGAACATGCGGGGTATTTAGGAAAATATGATAGTCTTCTTTTCCACGAGGAACATATTGTCAAAACAATGCCCGAAGGAACCTTAGGGGCAGCAATTACGGAAGAGGGCAGTCCGCGAATGGTTGTGACGGATATCACAGATACCAACAATATCCGTGCCAGAGTCTATGATACGAAAGACCCTACCATCAAGTTAAAGATCATTCAACAAAAAAATGAGAATGAAGCGACGTTGACCCATCACTATACGCCTAATTATCGCGATACGTTCAGTATCCAGACCAAGTTTTTCGTTTTGTTTTACACCGAAACGATCAATTTTGCGGATTATTATGATGATTTGACTGGCTGGTGGCAGATGGAGGAGCTGGTCACTGATTACCACGAGCAGATTATCTATAAACGAGAATTTACGATCAATTATCGGGACAATGAGAAAGCAAGAGGGGGGGTACCGGGGAATGGACGATGGTAGAAAAAATGAAGCGGGGTTTGCGCTGATTTATGCTCTTGCGGCGATCATTCTTTCCTCCTTGATGATTGGCTTGGTCTTCCTTGTTGCTCGAAATGTCAATTCACAAATTCGAACGGTAGACAGCTTCCGGCGAGTGGAAGATGTACACGAATATTCCTTTCAACTCGCTTCTCAGGACCTAAAACTGAGAATAGATGATTTAATCACTCGAACCATGCGGTCTGGCGGCTTCTATTCTTATAATAATGAATGGATAGACCATCTAGAGTCAGAGTTGGTATCTATTTTTGACCAGGTCGATGTGAATGAGACCATCGATAATACATTTGCTTTTACCTCCTCTGTCGTTGACTATCAATTCAACGAGATCGCTCCTTATGTAATGACGAAATCTGGTGGGGAGCAAGGATGGATCCAAGCAGCCTCGATGCTGCCAGATAAAACCAATCTTCAAATCATTATTCAAATTCAATCGCAAGTCACGGATCAGACGCAACTGGATGAAGGACAGCCGCGAGTACATACAGCTTCTGCCGAGTATATCTATGAAATGCAGCTTGAAGAAGAAGACCTCGAACAAAACCAAACACAGCTGGATATTTGGCGAAACATTTTTTATCCCTATTACTTACCCTCTACAGCAGGGCAAGCGGTATCCGCCGATACCTGGGTTCGAAAATTATTCGAAGTCGCTGATTTTCAGCGCGTACGTCCAGCGTTTGATTATCTCGCCTTTGAATCGGATGACTTCTTGCAATTCGGGTTTGCCAACAATGTCCTGCAAGATTTTCAAACAAAGCCGATTCTTAATTGGCTGCATTTCGATGGTTCCTTTTTCTTTAATCATGGGATCCAGATGGAAGGACAGGGAAGCGGACAGTTTTCGGCAAAAAGTCTGCTTGCGATCCAGAATGATGGCGGACAGCCTAGTAACGGGTTGAACTTGATCAAAGACATCTTCTTGCAAGCGGGTCTAGGAATGTATATCGATTTGGGCAGTCGAGCGGGCAGCCGCTTGGTCCTATCACAAGCATATACGGATATCCTGGCTGGAAACCTATGGATCAACAATACCAATAGTTCGGCTTCGAGAGTAGAGCAAGAAGGGGTTCTCTTTGCTGAAGGCCATCTGAATGTTTCCGTAAATTCACCAGATGCGGGCTCTGGATTAGGCGAATTAAATAGCAATTATTTTAATTTCTATCATCGAGAAGCCACGAAACAGAATCCTGCTGCAGATGGTAGTTTGACGTTTATGAAGCCGTCGATGGTTCTGACGAGCAGCAATTTTTATGCGGGACCAGTCACGGAAGGCTCGATCGTGCATAGTACCGAAGAGACGGAACGAAGGATTACTGTATATGGTGATTTTATGCTGACGAATACGATGATGCCTAGTGGTGGAACGATCGATGATTTCTCGTATTTTCAGAATCAAAATCAATTCACAGTGCCCCATGACCCGTCAAGAATCACATTGGATGGCAGCAATACCATGATGGAGGTTCACGGGCTTTCATTTATCGATGCCCCGAAGACTGCTCGAAGACTGGCATTAGCAGAAGCAGGCAGCTCAGCGGTTTTTGATTCTTACTATGAAGATCCAGCGTATTGGAATCAAATCACCTTAAAAAATGGTGCTCAGCTGATCTTGGGTCATACAGGCGTTGAACCCTTTCATTTAGCTGTGGATAGAGAGTCGACCTTTGTCATGGAAATCCTGCCAGATTTGGCATTATTTGACCCGACTTTTTTAGCAACAGGGGCTCATAACCGTCGTCTTGAAGGAACAGTCGTTCTCGTACCTTACTATATGGATGACCAGGTGGAACTGGAAAATCAACTGCAACAATTAGGCGTCAATTATCGCGTCCGCGACTTTGAAAGTCAGGCGCAACCGGGGGAGGTAACGATCCTCAGAAGCTTTTTGGATCGAAACATGTGGTCTGATGATGAAGCATATTTAACCGTTACACGAATGTTTGACTATATCAACAAACTCGATTATTGAAAGGAGGGCGCCAGTTGCCGCAATCAAGTGAAAGAACGCCACGTAGAAAACCTAGAAGGCCTCTCAAAAAGTCAGAGAGCAGTCCAAGTTCAACCACCGCTGAGAAAACACAAACAGGCAACCTGTTTGACTTAGAGATCAGCTCAGAGGTTTTGTCCCTGATCCCCCGCTCGTTTGCCAAACAGCACAGCGTCTTTCCGTTAGAGAAAAAAGGCAATCGTTTGACCGTTGCGATGGCAAACCCTGGGGATTATGCGGCGATCAATGAAATGCGTTTGATCACTGGGTTATTGATTCGTCCGCAAAAAGCTCACAATGCCGATATCCAACAACTGATCGTTCGCGATTACCCTTCTGAGATTAGTTTGGATGGTTTGAACGACTCTCTCGTTGAAACCATCGATCCAGAGGGCGACTCAAAATTAGATGACTCGCCGATCGTCAAATTGGTCAATACCCTGCTGCAAGATGCAGTGGATCGGGGCGCCAGTGATATCCATTTCGATCCCCAAGAAAAAGGATTAGTTGTCCGCTTACGGGTCGATGGGGAGCTTCGCACCCATGAAAACTTGCCTAAGAGTATTCAGACGGGTGTTACTTCACGACTGAAAATCATTTCCTCCTTGGATATCACCGAAACACGTGTGCCACAAGATGGTCGGGCAATGATTCGTAACGGGGGCAATGTGGTTGATTTACGGGTCTCGGTTTTGCCTGTCATTCATGGGGAGAAAGTCGTGATTCGGGTGTTGGATCGCTCCAGTGGCATTCGGCGCCTCGATGAGTTTCGCTTTGAACCGAAGGTATTGGCAACCTTTAAAGCGATTTTGCATAAACCCCACGGGATCATTCTGGTCACTGGACCGACAGGATCAGGGAAATCATCTTCCTTGTATGCGGCGCTGCAAGAGTTGAACACGCCTGAGATCAATATTATCACCGTCGAAGACCCCGTAGAGTTTCAGCTGCAAGGCATCAACCAAGTGGCAGTCAACAGCAACGTCGGTTTGACCTTTTCTGCTGGGTTACGGTCGATCTTGCGGCAAGACCCCAATGTCGTGATGGTGGGAGAGATTCGGGATGGCGAAACGGCGGAGATTGCGATTCGGGCTTCCATGACTGGGCACTTGGTATTATCCACCCTTCATACCAATGATTCCGTCAGTACCATCAATCGCTTAGTCGATATGGGGGTAGAACCGTTTCTGGTTGCCAACGCGTTAGAAGGCATCTTAGCTCAACGGCTCGTCCGAACCCTTTGTTCTTCTTGTAAGACAGTAGGACCAGCCAGCGACAAGGACAAGCAGTTATTTGAATCCTATGGCATCACGGTTACGGAACTGGCACAGCCTGTGGGTTGTCCAAAGTGTGGCAATACGGGATTCAAAGGGCGAATGGCCGTCCAAGAGCTGTTGACGATCGATGCCAAGCTGCGCCGGATGATCACGAACAAAGCGACCAACGACCAGCTGATGGATTATGTTCAGGAACGAAAGATGCGCTTTTTGTTGGATGATGGGTTAGACAAAGTGCAACAAGGCTTTTCCACCATCGAAGAAGTCTTGAAGGTGGTCGCCGCAGAAGAGTGAGGCGCTGATTGATTTATCGGTGATCCAGGGATCACCGAAGAACTACATATATTGTTTTAAAAGGAAATGCACATAGAAAGGGGCTGGTTTAATGGATCAAACGAGAGTGGCAACACAAGAGCGAGCAACCAAAAGGGCGACGAGAGAAAAAACAGCTCCGACCCGTACCCGCATTCGGGAAAATCGTGAACTGAGAGAAAAAAAACGTGCCCGCAGTCGACAGAGCGATCAAGACCGACCTGTCTCGACACGGGAGATCATTCAAAAAGCAGAACGGCAAGTAGCAACAAAACCGACGACTGCCAGCAGTTCACAGGGCGTCAATCACAACGAAGCGGCGCAGTTTGCTGCCATGTCACCTAAAGAGCGGATCGATCATTGGCTGATGATTGCCGTCGAACAAAAAGCATCGGATATCCATTTAGTCGAAGGCGTACCGCCGATTTTTCGTCGCCACGGCGACTTGCTGCCGATCGAAGGGGTGCCGACGATCGACACCAAGGATATCGAAGCCATAGCTGAAATCCTTTGCAACCAACGGCAATGGGAGGAATTCAAGGAAAAAGGCGAGACTGACTTGGCCTACGAATTAGGCGACATCTGCCGCTTTCGGGTCAATATTTTCCGTCAAAAAGATACCGTTTCGATCGCCTTGCGGCAGATCCCCATCGAGATCCCGAAGTTAAGCAAACTCGGTATGCCGACTGTCTTGCGGACCCTGATCCATAAAAGCCAAGGCTTGTTCTTAGTAACAGGGCCGACCGGTTCAGGGAAATCAACGACACTGGCTGCGATGCTGGACTATTTGAATGACACCAAAAAGACGCATATTTTGACGTTGGAAGACCCGATCGAGTACATCCATAACCACAAAAAAAGCATCGTTGCCCAGCGGGAAGTCGGCAGCGACACCATGTCCTTTGGCAATGGCTTACGAGCGGCCCTGCGGCAAGACCCAGACGTCATCTTAGTAGGGGAGCTGCGGGATTTTGAAACAATCTCGATAGCCTTGACGGCAGCGGAAACGGGACACTTGGTGTTAGGAACCTTGCATACGTCAAGTGCCCCTGCGACCATTGAACGGATCGTCGATGTCTTTCCTGCCGATCAGCAGACTCAGATTCGCACCCAGCTTGCTGGCGCATTACTAGGGATCTTGTCCCAGCGCTTGCTGCCCACGATCGATGGCAACGGACGGGTAGCAGCAACCGAAATGATGCTCAATACCCGAGGGATCGCCAGCTTGATCCGTCAAGGGAAAACCCACCAGATCCATAATATGCTGCAGATGGGGAAAAACGAAGGCATGCATACCATGAGCGCTTCTTTAGAAGAACTGGTTGCTGCGGAACGGGTCGATGCCGATGTGGCAGATAACTTAATGGAGGAAGGGGGCGAATAGCCGATGGCACTCTTTGCCTATCAAGGCACCAATGTCCGAGGCGAAACGTTTTCTGGCAGCTTGCGTGCCAATTCCTCCGTCGAAGCCCGCCAAAAACTGCGCCAAAAGCACATCAAAGTCAACAGTTTGATCGAACAGCCAGAAACCTTGGCGAATAAAGAAGTTCAGTTGTTCAACAAAGTATCTCTAAAATTATTAGTTGCATACTTACGCCAGTTTTCGACATTGATCGCTTCGGGGATCACGATCGTTGATGCTTCACGAATGCTAGAAGAGCAACAAAAAAACCCGAATTTTAAGAAAATTCTTGGTGAAGTTCGGGATGATATTGACGGTGGACGACCGCTTTCAGAAGCCTACAAAGCCCACCCCAATGCTTTTCCAGTTTTATTGACAAGTGTTATCGCCGTTTCGGAAATGTCAGGATCTTTGGAAAAAAACTTAACGGATATGGCGGATTACTATGAGAAAAGTGCTGAAAATCGGAGTGGTCTCGTAACAGCGATGGTTTACCCAATCATTTTGATTTTAATGACGTTTGTTGTAGGTATCATATTACTGGTTATGATCGTCCCGATGTTTGTCGAAGTATTTGAAAGTTTTGATACAGATCTACCAGCTATTACCGTGGCTACCATGGCAATCAGCGCCTTTCTTCAAACTAGAGGGTGGGTTTTAGCAGTCTTTATTGTAGGCATTATGATCGGCTTTTGGGTCATTCGTCGAAATGAAAAAATCGATTTTGCTATTCATCGTTTGATTTTAAAAATACCGTTGTTCGGTGAATTAGCGATAAAAAATAATTATTCACTGTTTATGACAACTTTGTCGACGTTACTTGGTAGCTCAGTTGGGATGGTCACCGCGTTGAATATGAGTCGGGATGTCGTGTCCAATAAATCAATCAAGCGAGTCATTGACGATTGCGCCTTCCAAATTGAAGAAGGGGGCAAAATGAGTGATGTTTTTCGTGGAAATGTGACAGTTCCATTACTTGTCACTCAGATGGTGGAAATCGGTGAAAGTACTGGATCCCTTGAAGATATGCTGAAAAGACTAAGCATTATCTTTCAAAAAGAAGTGGACGAATCCAGTAAACGAATCAAAACAGTCCTTGAACCGACAGTGATATTAGTTATTTGTGTCATTGTTGGATTAATCGTCGCTGCGATCATGGTACCAATGTTTGATCTTTTTGGTGCCGTACAGGGATAATCATTTGTGATATTAACAGAATTCCTAGACGTTCTGTTTGATATATATTTTTTAGGAAAAGTAGGAGGAGTAAATAACGTATGCTTGATGCAATTTTAGTAGAAGAAAAAACAGAAAATCGTTTTAACAAATTAATGAAAGATGAGACAGGTTTGTCGCTGGTCGAGTTACTTGCTGTTGTTGTTATCATTGCAATCATTGCAGGTATCGGGGTAATTGCTATTGGAAATATCATCCAAAATGCGCGTGAAGATGCGGCTATTTCAGATGTTCAAACAGCATACTCTGCAGCGGTTCTGTATCAGTCGACGGAAGTAACACCTAACAGCGGTTCTGGAGCTAACCCGAATCCGAATGAATTCACACTGCAGGATGTTATAGATGCTAATCTTTATAGTGGTGGAGGATTTGATGATGTAGACGAAGTTGAGTTTGAAATCCAGGATGATGGAACTCTGCTTATTACATTAGAAGACGGTGCTTTGACTGCCGGAACAAAACGCTCCGTAGGAATGACGTTAACACAAACACAAGTTAGTGATCTAGATCGTAAAACATTATTCCCAGATCCGCCAGCTGGCGGCGGTGGCGGCAGCTAAAAACACCTTAAGTCACTAACCTGACCTAAGGTGTACGGCAACTCAACCCCCCAGGAAAAAAGGAGTTTTTTATGAACGAAATTTTGCAACAGATCCCAATGGGCCTAATCATTGGTTATCTTTTCATCATAGGAATGTGTCTAGGTTCTTTTTTCCTAGTGGTTGGTTGGCGGGTTCCCAAAAAGGAATCCCTGCTGACTCGCTCGCACTGTGATGACTGCCAACAGACATTGGGTGCAAGGGACCTCATTCCAGTTTTATCATACCTTATTTTAAAAGGCAAGTGCCGCAAGTGTCAAAAAAAGATTCCGCTGATTGCTTTTCTTTATGAAGTGTTGATCGGCATGCTATTTACGATTGCGACCTTGCTGTTTTGGGGCACTGCTGAAGTGATTGCCGCTTGGTGTTTATTAGCCTTATTAGCCATTATTTCTGCCAGCGACATCTTCTATCAGCTGATCCCCAATAAAGTGTTAGCCCCTTTTTTCGCTGGAGGGATCGGTTTACGGTTGATCCAACCGCAAAATGAATTTTGGTGGTATTGGCTCGTTGGCTTCTTTGCTGGCTTCTTGCCATTGTATCTCTTAGCCGAGCTCAGTAAAAAAGGCATGGGTGGCGGCGATATCAAATTATTTGCCGTCTTAGGGGTGTATATCGGCCCAGTGCAAGTCTTGACCGTTTTATTTGTCGCTTCTTGCTTGGCAGTGATCTTTTACGTGATCCAAATGCTACGGGGCAAAGTCAAAAGCCGCTACATTGCTTTTGGTCCCTTTATCGCCATTGCTACTGGCATGGTTTATCTTGGCAGCGGCTGGTTCCTTTGAATCGGGTTGCTGACCTTGGCGTTTGCTTGGTTTGCTAAGCAAGCGTTGTACATAGAAATAACGTTGGTTTCTTCATAAAAACCAACAAGAAGAAAGCAGGTCCTCGTATGTTTGGCAAAAAAACAATTCCCCGCTTAGTTGGGATCGACATCCAAAAAAACTGCATCCGTTACTGTACCAAAAAAGGTGACCGTCTCAAATACGGCGAGCTGGTTGTAAATGGTACGATTTTTAAAGATGATAAGCTGCGCAATCCTGATAGTCTTGAAGCCGCCTTCAATGAGATTGCCAAACGCTTGGGATTACGCACGATGAGTGTGGTGATCACGGCGCTAAATTCTCGTCTATTGATCAAGCAGATCCCTATCGGCAAGATGAACTCGGAAAAAGAGATTCGCGAGTATTTGTATTTTGAATTGGGGGAGTCCATCTCCTTGCCTTTTGAAAACCCGATTTTTGATCTACTGATTCTAGGCAAAGGCAACAAGCAAAAAGTGCCAAAAGAGAAAAAGAAAAGAGCCAACAAGAAGGAAGAAAAAGCTGAGCCGCAAGCTGTGGTCATCCAGCGGAATCGGTTTACCATCAATGGCAATGTGCCAGTCGTGGTCACATCAGAGCCGATTTTGATTCAACTAGGCGACACATTGAAAAAAGGCGGCCATCAGCTGATGGGCGTCGATTGCAGTTTTCTGGCGTATAGTCGCATGTTTCAGCGACAAATCAACTGGAGTGAAAATTTCGTGCTGGTCGAGTTAGATGCTGGTATCGCCAATATTACCTTTTTTGAAGAATTGGTGCCGACCTACCTGCAGTATGAAGATTATAATCAAGCCAATTGGAAATATATTGAAAAAGCCCAATCTGTGCAAGTAAACTTTAGGGAAAGCGCGGAGATCCAAGCACTGGAAGGGTTGGCAGAAACCCTGAATTCGGTGATTGCTTACTATTATCAGGAAATCTCGCCTGATTGTGAACTGAAAAAAATCTACTTAGTCGGCGGTCATCCAATGCTGCGCAAAGAAGTCCAAGAAATTTTTCATGACGTGTCTTCTTTGCCAGTCAAAATGATTTCCGCAAAAGTTAGTGAAACCAGCAAGAAAAAAATTCCCGACCGCTATGTCTTGGCTGCGGGATTAGCGATGAAAGAGGTGTAACCATGAACATCAATCTATTGCCTAATAAATTTATTCGTAATCGGGCGTTTGAAGTCATTCTTTCGGTTTCACTTCTCCTTTCGTTAGTTGTCGTTGGGGTTTGTGGGTTAGGCTTTTGGTATTATCAACGTTTGGTGACCAATAATCAAAGCAATATCATGTCTAGTCAAGCAGAGCGCATCGTCTTTCAGCGCCAGTTAGAAGAGATGCTGGCGTCAAAATCTCAAGACCTGCAAGAATTCATCGCCCTACAAAAGCAAGAAAAATATTTCACGGCACCTATTATGGAGACTTTTGAAGAAGTGGCATCAGGGATCGATGTGACCATCAATTCGTACAATTTGCTGCTAAATGGCGATGGGGGAATGTCCGAAACAGCCCAAGACGGCACACCATTGTTTCCTTTGGTGAACATGGCAGTCCAAGGGGATGTTTATGAAAGTCTGATTCGCCTTAAATCAGCTTTTGAAGCAATCGATTGGGTACACTATGTGACCTATCAATCCTTCTCTCATAGTTCAACGCCGCAAGATGGGCGCATCACTGTTTACCTTTCACGAATCGATGCACCACAAGTGTTCAGTCAAGACAGCGAAGAAGAAAGCGAGGTGGAAGCGGATGACTAGAGTCTTTTTCTCCAAAAAACACATCATCATCTCCGCGGTGATTGCATTAGTTCTCGCTACCTCCGTACTTATTTTCTGGCTATTTTTACTGAATCCCAAACGTGCCGAAGGGATCGAATTGGCTCAGGAATTAGCTGGGATCGAAGCAGAGATCCGCGACATTCAAGAACAGCTGGTCTACCTGCAAGGGGAACCAGACCTTCTTTCTTCAGAGACGGTCAATGAGGTGCCGATCATTCCCAATGGCATGGCGATCGAGTCTTATTTTACCGATCTCGCTGCTCTTGAAACGGAATTGCCGATCACGATTTTGCAATCGACCTTTAATGAGGAGATGCTTTATCCTACACCAGAACAAATGGCGGATCAGACTGGTGACAATCCTTTGGCGACGCAATTTCGGGTCACAAGGATCGGTTTTGACCTCCTGAGTGACACGAATGAAGGAATCGTGCGTTTTATTGACCGGATGGAAAACCTGAATCGCTTTTTAAAAGTTGAATCAGTCGAATATCGGCAAGGAAACAATACGTCAGGAGCAGATGCGTTTTCGGCAAGTGTCGTTATCAAGCTATATTATCTATCAAGCTTTGAAACGGGACAAGAACTGTTGGAGTAATTAAAAGAAAGGGGTGCCTAGATGAAATCATTTACTGTTCTAGCGACTGTCTCGAAAATCAAACTGGCTGCTGCTGCATTAGGGGTCTTTATCGTTATTTCTGTCTTGTATGCGGTCTTTGCTATCAATGGTGGCAATTCCTATCAAGTGTCCGGTCACTTTGACCCAGAAACAGGACAATATGTATTGACGATCGAATCGGAACAAGCCGCAGGCGAGACGCTTTTTTTGATGGCGAATCATGAAGCGCTGGTGTCATTAGAAATGTTTGAAATGCTCGAGCTGGAAGAAGCGACCTTGCATCCAGCTGAACAAGAGGGTGTTTATGGTGTGGAAATCGAAGTGGCGCCTACGGAAGAAACGTTGTCCTTGGCCTTACCGGTCACTTTAGGAGAAGAAGAAGCCATCGAATTTGTCCTTAAGCGGGGAAACCGGACGCTGCAAAAAATCGCTCCGCCTTCTCTCGAGGAACGACAAGCCTTGCGATTGGAAGCTGACAAGGCTGTAGAAGAAGCAGCCTTGCTTGACATTCAGCAGCAGGAAACCAATGAGTCAGCGGCAGTCGAACTACTTTCAGAACGGGCGACGCAAGGAGAGCGTGCCGAAGTTTCGGACTATCAAGAGCTGCGGGCTGCTTTTAGTGATTCCTCGATCTCTGAAATCGTGTTTCTCGCTGACATTACCGCTGATTATACGAATGAGGCCAACAATCGTTTAACTGCGTTGAATCGGTCAGTGTCCATCGATGGGAATGGTTTTACCCTGACCACACCGAAGCGTTTCAACACGAACGGGACACCAAACTATAGCACGAATCCTACTGGACGTTTCTTTGAACTGACGACTACCCATGATCGTCAGCCAGCGGTCTTTGAGTTAAAAAATATGACGATCGATTTTCAGGGGAACAATCTAGGATTAAACGCGTTGATCTATCAACAATCATTGGCAGCTTCGGCTTTTTGGACGGTCAAAATAGAAAATATCGAGGCAAAAAGTGGTGTGCTAGAGGGAAGTACGGGCAATAATTTCCTTTATTTGCAGCAAGGAAATCTCGAGATTCGCGGAACGTTCCATTGGGTGGCTCACAGGAATTCAGCCGCGGGCAATAGTTCAGATACTGGCAGCTTTAATGTCAAAAGTGTCTTGATCACGGATGGGGCGGATGTCAAGATCTCAAATACTCGGCCGATTTTTCGGCTTCGGCCAGATGACAATAATATTTCAACCTCGTTTCGAGTCAATAAGGGTTCTAAAGTAGACCTCTACAGTGTCCAGAGCCAAGCAATTTGGGCAAATCTTGAAGGACGTACTAACGAGGTGATCTTTGAAGTCGATGGAGAAGGTACCGTCTTAAATGCTTCGTCACAAATGGACTTAGCGGGAGCAAACGGCGCAATCATTTCCTTGATTGGACAACGGGATGAGGGGAATAACAAGTTTTCTCGTACGATTATTTCTGGCGGAGCGGTCGTAAACTCGTATTCTAGAGCCCCCAGTCCCACGAATGGTGTACCGAAAGGAACCGCTGCTTTTGTCAATCAAATTTCCAAAGCTTTAAGAGACACCGAACTCGGTGGCAATGTGACGGTAACTGGGGAAGGGTCGCAGTTTAATTTGTTTGGCGATGGTCAAAATCATGACTATGCTTCTGTCATGCGGTTTCGCTTAGTAGGGGAGCAGACCTTTGTGCTTGCCGACCAAGGGAGAATGAATATCGTCAAATACCATGGAAATTCGGCTGCAGTGCGGATGTATGGTCGAAATAACGAGTTCTATGTGGAGTCAGCCGGTCAGTTGAATATCTTTAATCATGCCGGTACCAGGACTGCGGCAGATGATGGCATCTATATTGATGAAACAGGCTTTGCCGTATTCGATCAATACAATGATGAAGAACGAGAATTTGACCCATCTGCTGCTTCCACCATTACTGCCAGTAATGGCTCAGATACGGCCGGTCGGCAAGGCATTCAATTTCCCCTTGATGGAAGTGGAACCTCGGTCTTTAGTGCACAAGGTGAAAACAGTCGAATCCACATCTATGCACATCGTGGACCTGCTGTTTGGATGCAAGGCGGAGAAGCCGAGTTCTTAGCTGGAAAAGATGCGACCTTTCGAATGGAAGGTCGGACCCTAGGCGCAAATAATGGAATAATCAGTTCGGTTGCAAGAAGTAATTTTGTGATTGATGAACCACTGTTTTATGATTTTCGAAACAATCGACCCAATGGCGGACAAGCATTCTCAAACTCAAATCGCGATAGTACCTTTAGGTCTAATCGTGTCGGACTAGCGGTTTGGGAAAAACGCAACGGAGTGGATCTAAATGGTGACCCGGACAATTTCTGGAATCCATTGAGCTATCAATTAAGTGGTCAAAACTTTACACAGATCGTCAGCCCTCAGCCAGGAGAGCCTTTTTCAAATGAGTTCAACAGTACGACTTTTAGGGGCGGGAATGCCTACACGCGATTTTCTGCCAATAATTACCCGCCAATGATCCAGAACTTAGTGACCCCGACCAATGCCGACAAAACCTTTTATGCCAAAGCGGTCGTTCCGTATGAATATACAGGGGCGATTCGTGATGCCTGGGAAGGTGAGGTCTGGGTGGAAGTTGCTTTGAAGGACGAGGCAGGCAACCAGCTTGAAACGCAATGGCTTTCCTCTAAATCAAGTGTCGATGTTTTTGGTGAGGTGCATGATGGGGTAATCGCATGGACGCGGGACGACTTTTTCAAGACAGGTCAACGTTTTGAAGTGCTGCGTGCCCATCGGGGAGTAGACCCCACGATGGAGGATGTTGACGATTCGATTTTTATTCATGCAACAGAAGAGAGTATTGCCGCTTTGCCTGATGCGGTCGTCGTGGATGTACGACCACCGACGGGTCTGCAAGTGGCAGAGGATCAGGTCTTTAATGAACGGACGACAACAGTTTCGGGGATCATGGATTTTCATTCTCCGCAAGAGGACCAGCCAAAAGAGCGAGTCGCCATTTATGCGAGTACCGCGCAAGGATTGATCCGTGATGCTTCAGGTGACCCATATGTCATTACCCTTGATGCCGAACAAGGCAACGCCGTGCCATGGCAGTATCAATTACCACGTCGTCTTGATCCTGAAGAGGATGTGTATATCGAATTTTACGCGAAAGATTTTGCAAATGATCGTTACGACGATTTCGTAGGAACGTTACCAGATACGACCACGACGGAACCAAATGGTCAGTTGGGGAGTACGAATCCGTCCGCCAGCGATTACGAGGACTATTTAGGGTATCGTGATGCCATTGGCGATGATCGTTTCCCACCAGCGCTCTCCTTTGAAGTCACCAGTATTCGACCTTCTGACCCATCGATTACGTTGCGAGTACCGCAAAGCTTTGATCGTGATGAAGAAGGCAATCCGATTATCACCGTCGGCAATCAATTGATCTTGCGGACGATCGTAGAAAGCAACGATGCGCGAAATTCTGGGAAAGACGATATTGAAAATGCTGTCGTGACGCTAGATATCTCGCCGAATTTATTGACATTCTTAAATGTCGATGCGCTCGTGTATCAAGACAATGTCGCCTCGGCTAGTCTTTCTGGCGATCGTATCACGATCCACTTAGAACGCCCGATCGCACCAGGAGATCGCATAGAATGGAACTTGACTGCTCGGGTGGATGAACAGGCAGCTGCTGGGAACGGTCTGACCCCAGTAACGATCAACGGTAGAGTTTCGGGGAATCAGCCAGAAACGGAAAACATTCTGGTAGGGGAAGACAGTCTCACGCTGCAGACAGGTACACGCGCTGTTACTGGTGAGTTGATCAACCTTGCTGTTCATAACAATCAGCTGCAGATTTTTTATTCCAATCTTAGTACCTTTGACGTCTATATGGATGGCACCTTTTATCGAACATACAACGTGCAGCAAAGACCCGTCACGGATTCTGTCACCCTTGATATTCCTGTCCATGACATCCGTAATATGATCTCTGTGCGCTACAAAGACGAAAATGGCGCAGACCGTGTTTCTTATTGGAACAATATCTGGGACTTTATCGATTAAACGTAAACAACCTGTTTTAAAAGCTAGAAGAACAGTCTTTCACTGCTGGATCTGCTTGTTGCTGACCGAATTGCCTTGGTCAACAACGTGGGGATCTATGTAGGAAAGGCTGTTTTTTAGTGGGGAAATGACTGGAGGAAAAGCAGAAAGCAGGGTTTTTGTTCCGCAGGTTTTTTCGTGCTAGACTAAAAAGCAGAAGCACGTGAAGCAACAGCAAAACGAAGGGAACAAAGAAAGGACGTGCCGCAATGGCAACAACAGCCAAAGAAACCAAAGTACATGATGTATTTGAATCGATCGCTTCCCGTTATGATCGAATGAACGGTATTATCTCCTTTCAGCTGCACAAACGGTGGCGCAAGGACACCATGAAACGAATGGCAGTACCAATGGGTGCTGAGATACTAGATTTATGCTGCGGTACCGGGGATTGGGCGTTTGCGTTGAATGAAGCGGTCGGTTCGACGGGGCAAGTGACTGGCGTTGATTTTAGCGAAGAGATGTTAACGGTTGCCAAAGAAAAGGCCCAGAAAAAGCAACAAACGCAGATCCAGTGGCAGACTGGCAATGCGATGGCATTAAGCTTTCCAGATGAGCACTTTGATTATGTGACGATCGGGTTCGGGTTGAGAAATGTCGCGGATCGCCAACAAGTCTTGGCGGAGATCCATCGGGTGCTGCGCCCAGGCGGGAAAATCGTTTGTCTCGAAACATCACAGCCCACACTGATCGGCTGGCGGCAACTGTTTACTTTTTATTTTCACCATGTCATGCCGTTATTTGGCAAACTGTTCGCCAAAAGCTATCAAGAATACTCCTGGCTGCAGGAGTCTGCACGGGATTTTCCTGACAAGGAGGCATTGAAACGAGAATTTCAGGCAGCTGGCTTTGATGTGTTGCAAGTCAAAAGCTATGCAGGAGGTGCGGCGGCGATGCATCTAGGGGCCAAACCCTAAGATTGCTTTCCCTTTGTGCGAGAAAAAACGAAAAAATGAAAGAGACCATCATGCCCTTCATGGCTTGATGGTCTCTTTGCGTTGAGCAATTCAGAGAGTGATTGTTATTTTTTCTTTGGATTTAAAACAATGTTGGTGTATAACCCAATGGTCACCACGTAATAAATGGCGTAGAGGGCGATAAAGATGCCAAAAGGTAGCCATAGGTCATGGTACGGATCGATCATCAAGGTGGTGAACATTTTTAGACCGAACAAGACATGGATCATTCCTAAGATACCAGGAACTAGGAAGAGCACGCCGATCTCTTTGCGGATCGAGCTTTTCAGTAAACGCGTGCGGGTACCGATTTTTTTCAACATCGTGTAACGTTGAATGTCGCTGTTTGCCCCCGAGAGGATTTTGAACATCAGGCAGCTAGCTAACATCGTCAAGAAGGCGATACCCAGGAAGAAGCCCATAAATTCAAAACCAGAGAAAATCCCGTTATAGCTGTCGTAGGCGAAGACCCGTTGTGAGAAATTCATATCGGCGGTTTCTGAAGAATTTGCGTCTTGATTTGCTTGCGCCAAATCACGCAACGCATCGTAGCTTGCTTGAAAGTCTTTGACTTGTACCATTCGCAAGCTGGTTTCCGATGCATTGACCGCATCAAAAGCGGTTTGATCGACGACTTGGATCTCCTTACCTCGTTGTTCTGGTAAGAGGTAGCTACGCAATTGATCTTGGGCGGTCACATCAGAAGCCAATTGATCGCCAGTCAGCTTGTTGTAAGTAACATCGACACTCAACTGATCCATACTGGAGCTGAGCAAGTTGTTTTCATTGAATTGTTCCTTCACGTAATAAATGGTGTCATCCGTTTCTTTCATGCTGTAGGTCACATCAAGGGTCGGGTTTAACGCGTTGACTTTTTCGTCAGAGGCGTTTTGGGCATTGTTCAAATACAAGTCATAAGGGGCAATAGTTTTTGCTAAGATAGGGATCTCGTTTTTAAAGCCAAGACCAACCGTCAAGGCACCTAATGCTAGAGCAAAAAGCATCGCCACCATCGAAAGCATCTGGGTATACTCACGAATCCGAAAGCTTAATTGCGACAAGGTGAAATTGTTTAACTTTTTCAATGCGATCGTATCGTTCTTCTTTAATAGGGATAAAAGAGCGATGATCACCGAACGAAAGACTAGGTATGTGCCAAGAACGATCGTGACAAGGGCGATGCCGATCCCGATCAATTGGAAGGTCATCAAATCGCTCATCATATAATAGCCGATGGCTAAGGAACAAAGACCTAAAATGGTTTGCAAGAAGAGCAAGAATGGCCGTTGTTTGACTTGTGCCGGCGTGCTTGTTTCTCGTAATAATGCTAAAATCGATTTTTTGGCAATTGCCCGTGCATTGAAGATGGCAGCAATCAAAAAGAGAACCGAGAAGAAGCCGACGGTTACGATCAATGCCTCTGGACTAAATGCTGCATAATGAGTGATCTGCAACTTTAATTGATTGACTAGCAAAGTATTGACACCACTTGCTAAGCCGATCCCTAAGATAGAGCCGACGGCGGTGGCAACGATACCTACCATAAAGGTTTCGATAAAGATCATTTGGGCGATCTTTCGTCCTTTGGCTCCTAACATCATAAACATGGCATAGTCCTTTTGGCGCATCGCCATCAAGAAAGAATTGGCATATAAGATGTAGGCAAAGGTAATGATCCCTAAGAGGACCGAGCCAAAACGAAAGACGAAGACCACCATACTGATGATCGAGTTGCTTTTTAAAAAGGCTTCATTGCTCGCCATTGATTCGAACATATAAAAGATGGCTGAAGCCATGACTAGACCAGAAAAGAGGACGATATAATCCTTCAACCGAGCTTTGATCCCGGTAAGTGATAGTTTCCAAAGCATGTGTTCTTCCTCCTTATTGTTCCAAGTTTCCTAGAATGACAAGGATCTGGCGGTAAAACGCTTCACGGCTTTGATCCTCACGTTTGACTTCTTGATGGATCTTTCCGTCCTTGATAAATAAAATACGTTGGCAATAGCTGGCAGAAAGGGGATCATGAGTGACCAATAAAATCGATACCTGGTCATTGGTATTCAAGTCGTCCATCATATTCAATAAGTCTTTCGCACTTTTTGAATCCAAGGCACCTGTCGGTTCATCCGCAAAAAGGATCGTTGGTTCCGTGATCAATGCTCGCGCGGCTGCCACCCGTTGCTTTTGTCCACCAGAGATCGCTGCTGGATATTTGTCGAGAATATGTGTGATGGACAAGCGTTCTGCGACTTGTTTGATCCGTTGTTGGATGATCTTTGGTTTGACTCCTTGTAAAGACAACGGCACAGCGATGTTTTCTGAAGCCGTTAAGTTTTCTAATAGATTGAAGTCTTGGAAAATAAAGCCGATTTCACGGCTGCGGAAATCTGCCAAGGCATCGCCTTTTAGTTTGGTGATATCGCTATTGTTGATGCGAATCGCACCTTTTGTCGGATGATCCAACGTTGAAAGAATGTTTAGTAGGGTGGATTTTCCTGAACCAGAAGCCCCCATGATTCCAATGAATTCGCCTTTTTCAATATCAAAGCTGATACCTTTTAAGGCTTCGGTTTGTTTTTCGTTAGCTTTTCCGTATACTTTGGGCAGTTCATTTGCTTGAATAATTTTTTCCATCGTTGCGTTACGCTCCTTTTAATTGGGTTAATGCTTTGGCTGGGATGTCTTTTTCTTTGACCTCTTCATAGCCAGTTACCCCTTTTTTTTCGTTCCAAGTAAGCTTCAAATAGGCTTCTTTGCGCAATGGTCGTTCTTGGAAACCGTTGAAATCAAGGGTTTTGCTTTTGCCGTTCTCATCATACCCTGGCAATTCGTAATGGTATTGCGTATAGACATTCCCATTGTCATCCTTAGAAGTCGTCTTTTCACCATCTGTGGTGATTTGGACATAGTAGCTGTCGCCGCCCATGATGACGGTTTGTGCGACTTGCAATGCGCCGAACCCTATGAGGAGGAGCGCTGCAAGTCCAATCAGAAGTTTTTTCATCTATCGGTCACCTCGTTTTTTATTATGATGAAAGTATAACGCTGGTTTTCTGAAAAGTAGTGTGAAAAATCTATCAATAAACTTTCATTTTTGTCACGACAAACGAACAAAAAACGTTTCTAAAGGGTGAAGGTCACCGCTTAGAAACGTTTTTTGCGTAGGGCTTTTCAGTTGTATTTTTTGCGATACAATTCAACGATCAATTGCTCATCCTCGTACATGATGGATGCTTCGTCGATCATTAATCCTAATAGATAGTAATCTTTTTCTTCATGGATCGTTTGATGACCGCCTAACAGCTCCACATAATAATTTTCTAACGTGCTATCTCTTGGTGTGTTGAGCATGTCGATAAAATGTTCTAAATCAGAGGGCTGCTCTGGAAATTGACCTTGCACAACTGCTTTAAACCCCTCTGCTTCAAAGGCCATCTCACTTATTATCTTTTGACAGTCATGGGACAAAAAGTAGGTGACCACTTCATCGACGATTCGCCGTGCCCGTTCTTTTTCAATCATTTTCTTCTCCGCCTTCTGATTTGCTGGTATTCATCTAACAATGGTACCATTGCTGCCGCGACAAATCCACTGGAAAAGCCATTATTGTATAAGTTCAATCCTCCATGTAAATAGGTGATATTTGTGACCAAGGCTGCATGGACTACCCCAGCGATTACGCCAGCAATCGGACCATAGTACCCACTGATGGGGGCTAAACTGGTGCCGAAGATCGCTGTCAGCAATAAGCTGAAGGTCGATACGTCAGAGGTCAAACCGACCTTGGTTGCTAAAACCACCCCAATCATGACAGGCAAACTATTTCTCCAGTGATTTCCGAATGCACTGAAGCCAATCACGGTCAGTATTGCGCCTAAAAGGGGACCAGATAGTTCGCCTTGTAAGAAGAAGACAAAGAACAGCATCAACATCCCCATCATCGCCATGTTCATCATCGTGACCCCAAGGGAAAAAATCGTGACATAGTCCGTCATTAATTTCCCTGACGTTTGAAAAAGCTCAGGCAAGCCTTTGAGGGATCGCTGATTTAGAAGATACCCGATAAGAAACATAGCAAGACAAAGAATGAGCAAGAACCCAGTCAGGTAATAGTGATACTCCGTCGTCAACTGTTTGTTTGAATAGACTTCCAAGTCGAACAGGCGTAAAAAACTCGTGAAAAACATAGTGATGATGCCAGCAGCAAACCCGATATTATACAAAGAAAAACCTTGGTGGAATTGTAAAAATTGAGCTGCTAGAGGAGGGAGCGCCAAACCGATTAATAGACCGATGCCATAACCAAAAGCGATCCCGACGGGTAAAGGCAACCCTAAACCGAATGCTAAGTAACTGATGACCGGCGAGGCGGCACTGCCAAATAAGGCAACCAGTGAATATTGTGTAGCGGGGCGTTGCTGTATGTAAGAGTACAAATAGACACCAAGTGGAATGGGAATCGAGTTAAAGATGTTTTTTCCAAAAAAAGAAAAGCCAGATATGGTAAAAAAAGCAGCGATCATTGGTCCACTAATAATCGTTCCTTGCTTTTTCGCAAGGAGGATACTGATCAATGTCAATAAGCCACTGTTTAAAAAGGCGCTTCCAAGATTGCCGATCGCAAAATAATCAGAAATCAAATTGCTGGGGGCATTTAAGATTGCCAGCGAGCCTTGCCACAAAGCTGGAGGAGGGGAAGCAACCAAGCCAATGAGGATCAAGACGATGCTATACGCCAAAAGCAAGCGCTGGGTTAAGAGCTGTGAGATAGGTGCAAAGGGTTTCGATTTTGTTTGTAAGAAAACTCGTTTATCTGCCATAGTTTCATTGAACGCTCCTTTTTTTCATAGTATCACACCTTTTAGCGACAAAAAAGTATTTTTTGACAGTTTTAAGTAGCAGGACGACGAGAGAAATGAGAACCAAAAAAGGGAGAAAAAGAAAAATTTAAGAAAATGCGAATAAAAATAACGGCGATGTATCAAGGAGAATCGCCCTTTTTTCAATAATTTCATCAATCGGTGAAATTATTGACAGAAAGAATTTTACGAAAATTGTTATAATTTAGTTAATCTCGTTCAGATTTTCTAATAAAAAAGCCATTTTAAGATAAAAAAAACTGTTTGCTTGGTTTTTTTATTCGAAGATCGAGTGATCACTGAATCACGAGGAAGGGATTTAAATAAGGAGGAAGAGTATGAAGAAAACGAAGTTTGGCATGATTACTTTATTGGCAGCGCTTGTTTTAGGGGCTTGCGGACAAAGTAACGAAGGTGGAACAGGTTCGACAGATACACAAGAATCATCAACTGAGGCAGCTGGATTTGATATCAATGATTTGCAGCTTGCAGTTGAAAATAACGATGAAGTGATCGATGGGGGCGTCTTAGATGTTGCGGTAGTAACAGATACGCAATTCCAAGGGTTGTTTCAATGGGAGTTTTATCAAGATGCTTATGACCGTGACTTCATGTTACCAAGCCATGAATATTTGTTCCTACAAGATGAAGATTTCCGAATTGTGAATGGTGGACCAGCTGATTTAGAATTAGATGTCGATAACAACAAAGCAACGATCACTTTGCGTGAAGATTTGAAATGGTCTGACGGGGTCGATGTAACGGCTGAAGACGTGATCTTCTCTTATGAAGTCATCGGACATCAAGACTATGATGGCGTTCGTTACAACAATGATTTTACGAATATTGTTGGTATGGAAGAATACCACAGCGGCGATGCCGATACGATCTCAGGGATCACAGCAGTTAGCGATAAAGTCGTTGAAATCGAGTTTAAAGAAATGCATCCAGGTATGCAGCAATCCGGTGGAGCGATCTGGCATTCTGCATTAGCGAAACATGCCTTTGAAGGCATTGAAGTGGCAGATATGCCTTCAAGTGATCCCGTTCGAACCAATCCAATCGGTTTTGGTCCATACAAAATGAGTAATATCGTACCGGGTGAAACGGTGGAATACGTACCGAATGAACATTACTATGGCGATACACCAAACTTAGAAAAAATCGTGATGCGTAACGTCCCTTCGGCTTCAATCAATGAAGCGTTAAACGCGAAGCAAAACGATTTAGTCTTAAAAATGCCAACAGATACCTTTGATACGTATCAAAACATGGATGGCTACCAAATGTTAGGTCGTCCAGAACAATCTTACACGTATCTTGGCTTTAATTTAGGTTCATGGAATGATGAAACAAACAGTGTTGATTTTGATCCAAATGCAAAAATGGCGAACAAAGCATTGCGTCAAGCAATGGGCTATGCCATCGACAATGATGCGATCGGTGAGCGTTTCTACCACGGCTTGCGTTCAAATGCTTCAACATTGATCCCACCTGTTTATGGTACGTTGCACAATAGCGATGCCGAAGGATACCACTTAGATATGGAGAAAGCAAACCAACTTCTAGATGACGCTGGCTTTATCGATGTTGATGGCGATGGCTTCCGAGAAGATCCAGATGGCAACAAATTGACCATCAACTTTGCGTCAATGTCTGGTGGGGAAGTTGCCCAACCATTGGCGGATTACTATGTTCAACAATGGCAAGAAATCGGTTTAGATGTTCAATATTCAACAGGTCGTTTGATCGATTTCCAAGCCTTCTACGACAAGCTGAAAAACGATGATCCAGATATCGATGTCTTCCAAGCTGCTTGGTCTACGGGTTCAGATCCATCACCAACCAGCTTATGGGGACCAAATTCAGCATTTAACTACACTCGTTTTGAGTCAGAGGAAAATACTGAATTGTTAGCTGCGATCGATTCAATCGATTCCTTTGATGAAGCAACACGGAAGGCTGCTTTTGATGCATGGCAAGAATATGCGATTGAAGAAGCTTTTGCGATCCCAACGTTGTATCGGAATCAAATCTTACCGATCTCTGATCGTGTCGCAAACTTTACCTGGGCATTTGACGCCGATCATAACCCATGGGCAACCATCGGTGTGACTTCAGAATCTCGTTAATCGGTTAGTAAATTACACAAATGAATCGGCAGCAGCATGCTCGTTGCTTTTGCCAAACAAAACCAGTTAGGTCTAAAACCTAACTGGTTTTTTCTTGGTCCATGCAGACGGAAGAAGCAAGTCGAATGTTGAACCCTTCATTTCGAGCGGCTGTTTCGTGGGCGGGTTGGAGTGACATTGACGAAAAAGCTGAGCTCCGTTGGAAGATCAGCTTTTTTTGTTAGATAACATTACCTAAATGCCCATTTAATAAGCGGCTAAATCGCACGATTGGTAACAGCAGCAAGCAACTGTTGGAGATCGTCTTTATGGTTCTGGTAACCGGCTTGTTCAATAACGACTAAGGTGTTTTTTAGAATCTCTTTGTTCAACTGAGCGGATTGCAAATACGAGTATATTTCCTGATACAGCACTTGATGGATTTTTAAATAAAAATAGAGAGGAGTATTGGGTAGCGGTTCAGACAAAAGCAGAAACTTGTTTAGTAGATAGGCATCTTTATTTTCGCTGGCAAAGGCACAGCCGTTTAAGATCACGACACTTAACAGATTTGCATAAAATGGATCATTGGCGTAGTGAAGGATTTTTTTGATCCCATGATCTAAGTAATAACTGATCGTTTCTTGGTCAAAAATAAATAACAAATTTGAGAATAAATTTAACTCAAAGCGCCCCCAGGTTTCGATATCAAACAAGTATTGCTTTACCAGGTCGACTTCTTGGGTGTAAGCTCCTTGATTCATCAGAAATGATTCACGGTTGAGCAGCAGCAATCCTTGGACATACAAAGAATAATAGAAAAAATTTTGTGTCTCAAAGTAGCGTTTTTCCAGGCTAGTCAAGTAGTCGAGAGTCAGTGTTCGCTCATAGTAACGGGTATAGAAATCTTGCACCAGCTGACGTTTCTGATCTGTGACTTCGCTGTCGATCAACAGACTGAACTCATGAACCGTGATATTCATTTTGTCTAAGTAGTCAAATAGGGTTTGTGATGAGAGGTTTGTTTTACGATTTTCGAATGAAGAAAGGGTGGTGCGTGAGGAAATACCTTCGGCAAGCTTGGCTTGCGAGATTTTGCGATCTGTGCGCAGTTTTTTGATTAAAGAGCCTTGCTGTTTCATGGGGGACCTCCTTAATTGTGACGCATTTCTGAACAATGTGATTTTAATAACATGTTATCAAATATAATAAGGTATAGCAAATAATAAAGGAGGTAGTTTTTCATGGAATTTGAACCATTCGGCCCTTGGGAAATCAACCCATTTAAAAACTAGTACTGCCTTTTCTGCGAAACCTTATCGTTGACCTTTCAATGATAAGTCTTGTGGCTGTTTCCTTTGTGATAGGAACAGCATTTTCCTCGCTCTCTGCGGTTTTTATCGCAGGATCGAGCAACATCTTGAAGAATCGAAAGGTTATTTGATTGCTTCCCCCTCTCAAAGACACCTTTTCGTTTGTGGAAGACATGAAGCGCATGAATCGCTAAAAGCGGTCAGTCACATTGAATGTCTGTCATGCACCAGACCTTCCCCAATTCTTTGATTCTTTGTGATTGATCGTTTTTTGTAAAGCATCATCCTTCTAGCTATGACCGTAATGTACGAAGATTACGGTTTTTTTTGTGTTGTGTGCTGTTGGATAAAAAATGCCCAAGCTGTTACAGAGGATTTATACAGAAAAACCCCTCACTATCAGTAAGAAAACTACGAGCAAATCAGAGTGAAACGAAGCCAAAAACGAAAAAAGAAAAACGTTTGCAAAAAAAGTGTTGACATTTTTTCTCAGAATGAGTACTATTATCTCAACGGAACATGAGAGTGTTCTCATTACTGGATTCGTTACTGTTCGGCAGGCAAGACCAGAGGAAAAAAGTGCGTTGATTACCCAAAGTTTCTTGGGTTGTACACTTTTTTGCTTTGGTCTTCTTTTTTTGCTCCATTATTTCTATTCGCTAAAAAAAGAACCGGTTCCAAGGTAAGGTCCAGTCATTGATCAGCAAAGGAGGGGAGAAGTAAAACGCAATGAACTGCCAGCTAGGTTTGACGATAGCCTGCAGCACTGTCTGGAGCAGTCAATCACCTCGTCACTTAACGGCACGTCAGAGAAAGAAAAAAATACAAGACCTTCTGCATAGACGTCAAAGGATGCAACGTTTTTACGGGCTATGCTGATCAAGGAGGATCGTTCGTGAAGATTATCAAGAGGATCAACAACAATGTTGTACTTTCAAAAGAAGATGAAGTTGAAGTGATCCTAATGGGAAAAGGGATCGGCTTTCAAACGAAACCGGGTGACCCGATTCCAGCTGAGCGAATCGAAAAAAAATACTATCCAGAAGATGATTTGACAGTGGAACATATGTCGAAAGTCATGACGAAGGCTGACGAAAAACAAATGGCCGTCATTTATGAAATCGTGCGTCTTTTTCGGGATAGCGTTGGAACCGATTTCAATCCAAATGTTTATTTCACACTGATGGATCATATTTTGTTTGCCATCAGTCGTCAAAAGCAAGAAATTGTTTTGACCAATCCCATGCATTGGGAAATCAAGAAAATCTATGCCAAGGAATATGCGGTCAGTGTCCAAGCGGTCGAGTTGATCCGCAAAGAGCTGTATCCCAATTTTTCACAAGAAGAAGCTGCGTTTATCACTTTGCATTTCGTCAATGCGCAAATTGAAAAAAGCGCCAATCAAAGTGCTTATGAGCACACCGAGTTGACGAACAATATTTTACGGATCGTTAAGTACAGCATGAACATCGAGTTTGATGAGAATTCTTCCTACTTCCAACGGTTCGTGACCCACATTCGCTATTATTTAATTCGACAAAGTCAAGAAAAAGAAGAGCCAGTATTGGCAAATCCAATGATTGCCTTGGCCTTCAGCAGCTATCCAAAAGAAAAAGAAACCGCAGATTCGATCAAAGAATACTTATTTGAACAAAAGGGCTGGCATGTCAACGATATGGAATTGATGTATTTGATTCTGCATATCGGTAACTTAGCCGCTCACTCAAAATTAACCTAAGAATGGAAATGGATTCGTTACAGTTCGGCTGGCAAGACCTGCACTTTCTTACAATACTCGATGAGGAAACCCGTCGCTCTTTTTTTAGGGGATCTCTCATGCTTGTTTATTGTAGAAATGGCTGGTCTTTTTATTTTTATTAAATGACCAATAAAAAAGGAGCAATCAAAATGGCAAAATATACTGAATTAGCGCAAGACATTTTGGCCCACGTTGGTGGCAAAGAAAATGTCTCATCTGTAAAACACTGTGTGACTCGCTTACGGTTCCACTTAAAAGACGAAAGCAAAGCGGACACTGATTATTTGCAAAAACGTGACGGTGTCGTGACCGTCGTCAAAGCAGGCGGACAATACCAAGTCGTTATCGGCAATCATGTGCCAGATGTTTATGATGAAGTGTTGAAAGTCGGCGGATTAGCCGATGGTGGCAGTCTTGATATCGATGAAGGCGACGGGCAAAAAGGCAGCTTGTTTGACCGCTTTATCGATGTTATCTCAAGCCTGTTCCAACCGTTCTTAGGCCCATTAGCGGCAGCCGGTATCTTAAAAGGGATCACGGCGTTGCTGGCAGCAACTGGGATGGAAGCGACCAATGGTATCTATGTAGTAATGAATACTCTAGGCGATGGTTTGTTCCAATACTTACCAATGATCTTAGCCGTCACTGCAGCGAAGAAATTCAAGATGAACACCTATACAGCATTAGCGATCGCAGGGGCGATGGTCTATCCTGGCTTAGCAGAAAGTGTGGCTGAAGCGAGCAAAGTCTTCGGTTTAACTTTGACCTTGCCAGCAGGCGGCTACTTCAACAGCGTATTGCCAATTATTTTAGCGATTTTTGTCGCTTCAAAAATTGAGCAGTTTATGCGCAAAGTCACACCTGACGTAGTCAAAATGTTTGTGGTTCCGTTTGTAACGATTTTGATCACTGTGCCGTTGACCTTCTTTGTGGTAGGTCCAGTCGCAAATACAGCCTCTAGCTGGATCGGTGTTGCTTTCCAAGCAGTGTATGATTTCAGCCCAATCATCTACGGCTTTGCTTTAGGGGCATTATGGCAAGTATTAGTTATGTTTGGTCTTCACTGGGGCCTTGTGCCATTGGCGATCATGGATATGGCGCAAAACGGCTCTTCGATTATTTTGACCGCAGCAGTGCTACCATGTTTCACGCAAACGGGTGTGTTAGCAGCGATTTGGTTGAAAACGAAAGAACCAAAAGTCAAACAAGGCGCCATGCCAGCATTGATCTCATCGATCTTCGGTGTGACTGAACCTGCGATCTATGGGTACACGTTGCCAATGAAAACACCATTTATCGTTTCTTGTTTAGTTTCAGGTTTCGTCGGTATCTACTTGTCAATCTTTAACGTCACTGGTTATGCAATGGGTGGTATGGGGATCTTCTTGTATCCTGCATATATTGATCCAGCAACAGGCAGCTTCCATAGTGTGATCCACTTGGCGATCGGTACAGTGATTGCGATCGTGGCGTCATTTATCATCATGATGTTGTTGAAAGTGCCAACATTGTATACAACTGTTGATTCACCAGTCGACGGTCAAGCAACACCAGCAGCGCCAGCGCCAGAAGCAAAAACCGTTTCTGCCAGCGTCAAAGACGAAACAGTCAAAAGCCCAGTAACCGGTCAAGTGGTTGCTTTAGCAGATGTGGAAGACAAAGTCTTTTCTTCAGGTGCTATGGGAAAAGGGATTGCAGTTGAACCAGCGATCGGTGAAATCACTGCGCCAGCAGATGCAGAAGTCAAAATCTTGTTTCCAACAAAACATGCCATCGGTTTAGTGACAGAAGATGGAACAGAACTATTGATCCACATCGGCATGAATACGGTAGAACTTGAAGGCAATCACTTTACTGCCTACATCAACCAAGGAGACAAAGTCAAAGCTGGTCAAAAATTGATTTCTTTTGATACAGAGGCGATTCGTGCGGAAGGCTATTCCTTGCTGACACCAGTCATCGTCACGAACTCTAACGACTACAGTGACATCCAAACGACACAGTCAAAAGAAGTAACAGCGCAGGACGATTTGATCGAAGTCGTAAAATAAATGCGATTAACGGCACGTCGCAGGATCAGTAAGAATGCTTTCTTGCTGATCTGCTGTGTCGATCATTAAAGAAAAAGAAAGTAGGCTAATCATGACAGAAAAACAATTTCCAAAAGGTTTTTTATGGGGCGGCGCCACTGCAGCCAACCAATTTGAAGGAGCATGGAACGAAGGCGGACGTGGTCCAGCGACATCCGATACAGCGATCGCTGTCAAACCAGAAGACCGCAAAAACATGGCAGAATTTGCTGCACCAATGACACGGGAAAAAGTTTTGTTTGCCTTAAATGACAAAGAAGGCTTGTATCCAAAACGTTGGGGGTCAGACTTCTACCATCGCTA
This sequence comes from Enterococcus sp. 5B3_DIV0040, assembly GCF_002140755.1. NCBI lineage: Bacteria > Bacillati > Bacillota > Bacilli > Lactobacillales > Enterococcaceae > Enterococcus > Enterococcus sp. 5B3_DIV0040. The sequence continues at coordinate 1,972,667 of NZ_NGLC01000001.1, read as the reverse complement.
CAAAGAAGATATCGCCTTGTATGCAGAGATGGGCTTCAAAACCTTCCGTCTGTCCATCGCTTGGTCAAGAATTTTTCCAAATGGTGACGATGCTCAGCCAAATGAAGAGGGCTTGCAATTTTATGACAATGTGTTTGATGAGTGTGCGAAATACGGGATCGAACCCTTAGTGACCCTCTCTCACTACGAAACACCTATCGGGATCGCGTTGAACTATGGCGGCTGGAAAAATCGCCAAGTGATCGATTTGTTCGTCAAATACGCAGAAACCGTGTTGACCCGCTACAAAGACAAAGTCAAATACTGGTTGACCTTCAATGAAATCAATATCATGGGGATCTCTGGCTATGTTGGTGGTGCCTTGTTATCCGAAGACGGCACACAAAACCTTTCTGACATGTATCAAGCCGTGCATCATCAATTTGTGGCTTCTAGTTTAGCAACAAAATTTGCCCACGAAATCAATCCTGACATCAAAGTAGGGATGATGTTGGCACGAATGCAAGCTTACCCAGCTACACCAAATCCAGCAGATGTGATGGAAGAAATCAAGCGTGACCACGAGAATCTCTTCTTCTCTGATGTCCAAGTTCGTGGGAAGTATCCCGCATATACGAAGCGCTTCTTTAAAGAAAACGGCATCGAAGTGACCTTCGAAGACGGCGATTTAGACATTCTTGCGCAATACCCTGTTGACTTCATGTCCTTTTCTTACTATATGAGTTCTATTGCCCGCCACAATCCTGAAGAAGGCGGCGAAGCAACTGCTGGCAACTTTTCTTTAGGTGAATCAAACCCTTACTTGGAAGCCTCTGACTGGGGGTGGCAAATCGATCCAATCGGCTTGCGTGTGACTTTGAATAACTTGTACGACCGCTACCAAGTACCGTTGTTTATCGTTGAAAACGGCTTAGGTGCCTTGGATACGGTGGAAGAGGATGGTTCGATCCATGACAGCTATCGCATCGATTATTTGAAGGCGCATATCGAACAAATGTATGAAGCGATCGAAGATGGTGTGGAATTGATGGGCTATACGCCTTGGGGTTGTACCGACTTAGTATCGGCTTCCACGTCAGAAATGTCGAAACGCTACGGCTTTGTCTATGTAGACGCGGATGATGAAGGAAACGGCAGCTTTGACCGTTCCCGCAAAGATAGTTTCTACTGGTACAAAGAAGTGATTGCCACCAATGGCGGTAGTTTGTTACAGGATTAAAAACTAAACCAAAGCGGCTCTCTTTTGTGAGAGCCGCTTTTTTTTGCTGGGTTTAGAGAACAAAGAAGAAAAAGGGAATCAGCAGCTGCCATGCCAGAAAAATCAAAGATACAGTCAGCGCCCACTTCTTCATTTTTGGCTTAGGCACAACGGATTCAGGCATCAAATACACAAGGGAAAAAACCGTGAGAAAAAATAGCAGGGTCAGTGGTTGGACGACAAAGGTCAGCCAGTTCATAGGAAACGCTCCTTTCAAGAGGTTTGATGATTCTTTGTTATGATGTGGTAATTTACAATTTTATTATATATTTAATTGTTTAGGAAGACAATGTGTTCTTTGGGATCGCAAGTGTCACAACGAAAGGAATCAGAGAGAAAGGCTTGGCATGCCGTGATCGGCGAAAAGTGATTTTTTCATCAAAGTAAACTGAATAAGAATGAGTGAGGATGAACAATAAAAAAATCCCCTCGAAAGGGGATCATGAGCCGTAATCCTTACGAAGGGGATGAAAGGAGCTGCTTCATAGGTATAGATCGTCTTTGTTATAGTCAAAAGGCATTAAGAGGGCGTTTTGGCGCGAGTCAGGCGCAGCTGCAGTCAACGTTTTCTACTACGCAAATAAAAAATATACCCAAGCAGACTAGCAGAAATCAAGAAACCCATAAAATAAACGGTTAGTTTCATATCTGGCATGACATAGGAGTATTCTAAGATTTTACAAACAAAGATGATCAAAGAAACAGTGATCGTTAGAGAAACCCATGTGAAACGCGGCAGTCGTTTCGTTAGGAAGACCAAACCTAACGAAAAAAAGATGACTGGTACCCAAAAGATCAAGCGAGCAAGTTGGATCATTTTATCTCTCCTCATTCAAATTGATTTGAGTAAAAGGATAGCTTACAACGCTTGTTATTAAAAATGATAGCCATTGCTTATGAGTATTTTTTTTCGAAGCGTGTGTTTTCAACTTAAAGCATGGGCGTAATGCTGCTCTTTAAATTCTTTTGGTGTTTGCCCCGTCACTGCTTTGAAATTGCGGATAAAATGGCTCTGATTGGCAAAGGCTAATTGGGTGCTGATTTTTTCGTAGGAATAGTCTGTGAACAACAATAAATGCTTGGCTTCACTGATTTTTCGTTCCTGAATGTAACTGTGGATCGTTTTATTCATTTCTTTTTTGAATTGATTGCACAGATGGGTCTTATGTTTTTGAGTAATGGCAGCGAGGTCATCAATGGTCACTTTTTCGTAGAGATGACTATCAACATGATTCACGATCGTTTTGACCAGCAGCGATTTTTTCGCCAGCGGGTAGCTGTGTAAAAGCTCCATGAAGCGGTAGGTCGCTTCTTTGATATAGCGAAGGCATTCCTCAGCAGAATGAATATAAACCAGACCTTGGATCAAGGAATCAGATAAGCCGAATGCTTGGTTGACCGGTACTCCTTCATCAATGCTCATGCGGGTCACGACAGCGACAAATGCCGAACATTTTAGTTTCAACCCTTCAAGCTCATAAGGAGAGAGCGAAACGCTGTAGGTCTCTTTCATTTTATTGAACACCCAAACCACTTTTTCAGGCTCATTACGTTTGATGTAGTCGAGATAACGCAATTCAAAATGGTAGGAATCAAAGGTGGCTTCATGCACCCGACGTTCGTAAAGATTGGTTTCCAAACTAAGATCTGTTTGCATGGATCGGTCATGAGGCTCGTTTTGGTAATGCCAATGAATTTGATCTTTTGCAAGAGGTTGCTCCGCAAACAGCGTATAAAGCAGTTGGATGTACTCTTCAAAGGAGTATTTGTCTTCTTTTGAGTAGTGCACATTGTAGTGGTATTCATGCTCAAGAAATAGGTAAGACGTATCTGGTGTACCAATCACACCACAGGGTCCGATGACCATATAACAGGTTTTTCCAGCTAACTGAAACGCAAAACAACCAAGCATATATTTGCCGTAATGATAGAGATTCGCAACTGGGCCGCTCGTTTCTTCTAAATAGTGTTTCAGAGGATTCTTGGCTGTTAAGGTGAGTGGGGGATACAGCGGAGTTCCTTCTTGATCCAAGAGGATCATCGGGATCAAATATTTGCGATACAGCAGATCCATGGCGGTCGTCAGTGTTGTTTTGTTCATAAGACACCTCAAAGTCCAAACATTGTTTTTTCTTTTAGTATAACGTAAATTTTTTCGCATTCAATAAATATTTTATTATAAACACTAGTTTTTTAGTATATCTAAGGAAGGATTCTTTTTATAATTCAGATAAATAAAACGGTTACAGGAAGGGGCAAACATGGATAGTAAAAAATTGAAAGAATTGTTTCAGCAATTGACGCCAGAAGAAAAAATCGCTCAGACGATTCAATTGAATGGCAGTTTAGTCATTGAAAATGAGGTGATGTCTACGGGACCGATGCAAGATCTTGGACTTCCCAAATCGTTGAAGATTCATGAGATTGGTTCAATCTATAATGTCAATGATCATCAAAAATTGATTCAGTTACAAAGGGAAACGTTGGCACACAGCCGACTTAAGATTCCCATGCTGTTTATGTCTGATGTCATATACGGGTTTCGGACGATTTTTCCGATCCCCCTTGCGCAAGCAGGTTCTTATGATTTTGACCTGATCGAGCAAGCCGCTGAGATGACCGCCAAAGAATGTTACCAAAATGGCCTTCATGTGATCTTTTCACCCATGCTGGATCTTGTTCGCGATCCTCGCTGGGGGCGGGTGATGGAGTCGCCAGGAGAAGATGTTTATACGGCCAAACGTTTTGCTAAAAGCGTCGTGACCGGTTACCAAGGCAATCTTGATCAAGGAGTGGCAGAAAATCACGTTGCTGCTTGCATCAAACATTTTGCTGGTTATGGTGCACCCGAAGCAGGCAGAGAATACAATACGGTCGATATGTCGAATCAGCGCTTATTCAATGAATATTTGCAACCCTATCAAGCGGCGATCGAAGCGCAAGCACTGCTAGTGATGACGGCCTTCAACCTATTGAATGGTGAACCTGCAACGGGTAGCCGCTGGCTGAACCGAGAGATTTTGCGCGAACGATTCGGTTTTGATGGGGTATTGGTCTCCGATCATGCCGCCATCAAAGAATTGGTCCCTCATGGCTTTGCCAAAGATGAACGGGAGGCCGCTCAGAAAGGTTTGGAAGCGGGCGTTGATTTTGATATGATGACATCGGTCTATGCGACGCACTTGCCAGAACTGATCAAACAACCCAAATTAGCAGCTTTGTTGGATGAAGCAGTCTGGCGAATTCTCGTATTAAAAAATCAATTAGGTTTGTTTGAGGAACCCTATCGAGGGTTGAAAACGCAACAGACTGGAGAGGTTTTGTCGGAGGAAGCCAAAGAGCTAGCCGTTAAGTTAGTGGAAAAAAGCTGCGTGCTTTTAAAAAATGAGGGCAGCTTACCTTTGAAAAAAGACCAAACCGTCGCTGTGATCGGTCCTTATGGAGAAAGCCGGTTGACATTAGGCTTTTGGGCGTCAGTTAGCGGCAAGCCACAAGATACGATTCCTTTAAAAACTGGTTTGCTGAAGCACTTCGCACCTGAAAACCTGATCTTTGCTCGTGGATACAATTTATTCGATTCGTATGAGCAATTTGGTCCTTTAAAAGTCGGAATCGAACAGCTGAATGGACCGATCGAACCAGAAGACCAGCTGCTTTTAGAAGCCGTCAAAGCGGCTGAGGCTGCAGAGGTCATCGTCTTGACTTTTGGGGAACAATTTTTGGAAAGCGGCGAAGGGGCATCAAAAGCTCATTTGCAGCTGCCAATGAAACAAATGCGTTTGATCCAAGCGTTGAAAAAAACTGGCAAGCCTTTGATTGGCGTGCTTTACACTGGCAGACCGTTAGTCTTAACACAAGTGGAAGCATTATTTGATAGTCTGTTGCTCGTTTGGTATCCAGGAACGATGGGCGGGATCGGGATCGCCAATCTGTTGAGTGGGCAGGCTTCTCCGACGGCAAAATTGGCGATGACCTTTCCTCGTAGTGAAGGACAGATCCCACTATACAGTGCCCAGATGCCAACAGGCAGACCTTTGACAGATAGCGAGCATTCTGATCGCTTTTTGTCAAAATACCGCGATGAATCAAATGAACCCTTATTCGCATTCGGAACAGGTCTTAGTTACAGTACGTTTACTGGAGAATGGCTTGGTAGTGAAGTATTTAGCGAGACGATCCAATTGGCTTATCGAGTGAAAAACCAATCAGCAACAGCTGCAGAAACCGTCATTCAACTTTATCTCATGCAGCGCCCAGCGGCAGTGGTACGTCCAAGTCGCCAATTAATCGCGAGTGACCTCATCTCATTCGCGCCCCAGGAAGAAAAAGAGCGAAGATTTTCACTGCCGTTGTCAGAACTTGTTTTCTATGACAATCAAGGAACCAAACATTTTACCAAAGGTACTTATCGATTCCTAATACGGATCGATCAAAAAGAAACGATGCTTAGTGTAACGATCTAAACTAAAGGAGTGAGAAAGAATGGAAAAATTAGAAGCATTTTTAAGTAGCAAACTATTACCAATGTCACAAAAATTACAACAAAACAAAGTGTTGGCCGCTTTGATGGAAGGCTTTATTCGAACAAGTCCCATCACTTTAGGAATTGCGTTTATCACGATTATTGGAAATTTTCCGATTCCCGGTTGGACGGACTATTTGACGAAAATTGGCATCTTCCAACATGTTGAAGCGATCACCAACGGAGCAACTGGCGTTTTTGCCTTGTATGTCGTATACAGTTTGGCGTATTCTTACGCAAAACAGTTAGGAAGCAACGAACGCAACTCGGCGATTATTTCTTTAGCTAGTTTCATTATGTTGATGCCCCAAACCGTCGCAACAACTGTCATGCAAGATGGCCAAGCAGTGGAACAAACGATTGGTGCCTTGAAGCTTGATTTCTTAGGCGGGCAAGGACTGTTTATCGGCATGCTGACCGCTTTGTTGGTCACTCGCTTTTATGCTTTCTTGTCGAGAAAAAATATTATGATCAAACTGCCAGACAGTGTTCCCCCAATGGTGACCCAGTCCTTAGCACCAGTGTTTGTTGTCACGATCATTTTTGCAGTCGTCTTTGTCTTACGTGTCTTATTTGGGTTTACTTCATCTGGTTCGATTTTCCAATTCTTTATCGATGTGATCAATGCGCCGTTGAACTCCTTAGTTGCCAGCCCGCTATCGATCATCATCATTATGGAATTATTAGCCGTCTTATGGTTTTTCGGAATTCACAATGCAGTTTTACAAGGACCGCTCGGCGCGATTAGTATGACCATGGTCGTTTCGAATATTGCCGCTTACCAACAAGGACAAGAACTGCCTTATCTGATTCCTTCAGTGATTTATATGGGTATGTATGCTGCTGGCTTCATGGGCTTTGTGACCTTCTTTATGATCCGCAGCAAATCGGCAAAAATGAAACAATTAGGAAAATTATCATTTATCCCGTCGATCTTTAATATCACAGAGCCAATCATGTTCGGGATGCCGATTATTTTGAATCCGTTGTTCTTTATTCCGCAAGTCTTCACACAATTGATCGCTGGCTTTGTGACCTGGGGATTAGCGACTACGATCCTCCCAATCAGCTTGAATCCAACCATGAGTCTATTGCCATGGACGACACCGACTTTTATCAAAATGCCATTTTCAGGAGGGCTTAACTACACGATCTTAATGATCTTCTGTATGCTGATCGGTATTGTGATGTGGTATCCGTTCCTAAAAATTGCGGATAAAAAAGAGTACGAATTAGAACTGGCTGCTGAAAAAAAGCAAGCAAGTGAAGCAGCAAAAATGACAGAAAAAGTCGTGGAAGAAATTCAAGCGTAAATAAAGGAAGTGGCACATTTGGTTTATTTAGGAATTGATATCGGTGGGACGCACATCAAAACGGGATGGGTCGAACACAACGAGGTCAGCAAACGGCGCACCATTTTAACCCCTGCAGCTTTGGAACCTTTTAAAGAAGCTATCAAAGGGCTCTTGCAAAGCTATGCCCGTCAAGTTTCTTTCACCAAAGTCGCGATCGCAGTCCCTGGTTCAGTTAATGAAACAGGGACGGTCTTCTTTGGTGGTGCCTTGCCATACCTTGATGGGGTAAATTTGCCAGAATTGATCTGCCAGTTAAGCGATGGCATGGTGACAGAAGTTAGTGTCGAAAACGACGCAAAAGCCGCCGCGCTAGGGGAAATGAAAGCTGGCAATCTGCAAGGTATCCAAAATGGTGCGGCGATCATTTTAGGAACCGGTGTGGGGGTCGGCCTTTGTCTGAATGGAACACTCTATCGCGGGCATCATGGACAAGCTGGTGAAGTCAGTTTTATGATTCGTGACCGACAAATGAGAGGCGCGGACTCTTTTGTGGGGATCGGTCTTTCGGCTGTGGGATTGATTGAGCGTTTGGCTGCTAGTATGGCAGTTGCGCCTGAGGGTCCTTTGGTCTTTGATACTCTTAGGAAAACTGCTGATCCGGAGGCAGAAGCTTTATTTTTAGCTTATACCAAAGAAATCGCTGTCTTGTGCTTCGATCTTCAGTGTCTTTTAGCTCTGGAGAAAATCGTTATCGGTGGCGGGATCAGCCGTCAACCACGCTTGATCGAAGCCATAGCTAGCAGCTATCAAGCTATTTTTAAAACCGCACCAATCATTGAGAAAACGCTGCAGCCAGTTGCGATCCAAGCCGCTTATTTTCAAGCGGACGCCAATTTGATCGGCGCAGCTAAGGAGGAACCGTGGGATGAGTAAATTTCCAGAAGCATTTTTGTGGGGAGCATCCACTAGTGCTTATCAAGTAGAGGGCGCATGGGCGGAAGACGGCAAAGGTCCCTCAGTGCAAGATATCAAAGAGATTCCGCAAGGGACTACTGATTTTAAAGTAGCATCAGATCACTATCACCGATATGAAGAAGATGTGAAATTGTTTAAAGAATTAGGGTTAAAAGCCTATCGTTTTTCCATATCATGGAGCCGCGTCATGCCCGATGGTCAGGTCAACCCAGCAGGATTAGCGTTTTATCAAAAACTGATCGATCTGCTACTAGAAAACGAGATTCAACCGATCGTCACCGTCTTCCATTTTGATCTGCCCGTTGCGATCGCAAAGCAAGGCGGGTGGGAAAACCGAGAGACGATCCAAGCATTTGCTGATTACTGCCAAGTACTGTTCGAAAACTTTGGGCAACAAGTTCCGTTATGGCAAACCATCAACGAGCAAAATGTGATGGCACTTGCTGGTTCGGTCATTGGTACGAGTCAAAAATCCATGAAAGAAAAATTTCAAGAAAATCATCATATGCTGGTGGCACAAGCATTGGTGACCCAGCAATTTCATGCAGGCAATTTTAGCGGCAAGATTGGCCCAGCACCGAATATCGCCAGTGTCTATCCAGCTTCTGAAAAACCAGCAGATCAGCTGGCCGCTCTATATATGAGTGCGCTGAGAAATTGGTTATTCCTAGATGCGGCTGTTTTTGGCACGTACAATCACAACGCATGGCATTTATTAGAGAAGATTGGCGCAGCACCGACAGTCACTGAAGCAGATCGAAAGATTTTGGCAGCGGGTACCTGTGATTACATCGCATTGAATTATTATAATACGATGACCGTCAGCAGCTATTTTCAAAAAGAAACGAAACTCGATCAACAATCTGGTTTCGGGATTCCAGGCTTTTTCCAAGCAGTAGAAAACACCCATTTGCCAATGACTGAATTCGGCTGGCCGATCGATCCAGAGGGCTTTCGCTTTACGTTGAACGAAATCTATTCCCGTTATCGTCTACCGCTCTTGATCACGGAAAATGGGATCGGTGCCAAGGATGTTTTGACAACTGATGGAAAAATCCACGATGATTATCGCATCGACTACTTGCAGCAGCACATAAAGCAGCTGGCATTGGCGATCGAAGATGGTGTCGATGTGATCGGCTATTGCCCGTGGAGTGCCATTGATCTCGTCAGTACTCACGAAGGCATCGCTAAACGTTACGGGTTTATCTATGTCAATCGTACGGACGAGCAGCTGTTGGACTTGGCACGATACAAGAAAGATAGTTTTTATTGGTATCAAAACGTCATCGATAAAAATGGGTTAGGAGAGTAAGCGGTGTTTATTCAGGAATATCTATTTGATCCAGAAGCGCAAGCCGGTCTGACAGTGTATCTGCATGAGGAAAAAGCCGAGTATGGACGGGTGGGTGATCGTCCGTTTGTCTTGGTGATTCCTGGCGGTGGCTACTCCTTTTGCAGTGAGCGGGAAGCCGAGCCGATCGCTTTAAATTTTGCTGCCCAAGGCTTTCACTCAGGAGTCTTGCGCTATCATGTGGGGACACATCGCAGTTTCAGCCATTCCTTAGAAGATGCCGAAAAAGCGATTGCCAAAATCCAAGAACTAACCAGTGAATGGGGAATCGATAGCGAAAAAATCGCTGTGATCGGCTTTTCTGCTGGCGGTCATTTGGCAGCGGCGTTATCGACACTCTCCCCAATGAAACCGAGCTTATGTATGTTAGGCTACCCAGCGATAGTGTCTTCATTTGCTGCTGTGATGAAGATCGATGCCCCTTCATTAGAGAAATGTGTCACAAAAGATACGCCGCCCACCTTTTTATTTTCAACCTTTGAAGACAATGTCGTTCCTATCGAAAATTCATTGGCGTATCTGCAAGCCCTAGAAGAGCACGAGGTTCCCTTTGAAAGTCATATTTTCCAAAAAGGACGTCACGGTCTTTCTTTGGCGACCGAACGCTTCGGTAATCGGAAAGAGATGGTCGATCCACGCTTTGCCCGTTGGTTTGATGAATGCGTCGAATGGCTAGAGTTGAACTGGGCAGATAAAGCTGCCCAGCCAGCTTTGTTTCCTGATTTAGGGCAGTGGCCAATTCGAGCGTTGCTTGATTCAGGGGAAAATAAACGCTTGCTGTTGCAGGCTTTTCCATCATGGGCAGACAAAAGTCGCTTAAAAATCGTAAAAAACATCAGCTTGCAGCAACTACTAACGATCATGCCAGAAGCGTTTGAAAATGTTTCTTATCAAAAGCTTGTATCGCAGCTGATTGATCCTAGAAAGGAAGAGTAAAAATGAAAGCAATCCTGGTCCATGAAAGCTATAAGGCTTCAACAGAATTGATCACCCAAGAACCACAAGCGATTGAACAGTTATCAGCTGTTCGTAACAGTACTGCTGCTTGTCAGCTGCTGCTGCACGATGGCAATCGCAATCATTATATTATTGGCGACGAGTTTTCGATCCCCGATGAAATCGAAATTCCCATGATACGTGTTGAGATTTTTAGCGAATTGCCGGTCAAAGCGCAATTCGTCGATTATTTTGTCGGTCAGCAGGAATTGGCGTACGCCGATAAATTGCTTGAACGAACTGCCAAAACCTATCCTGGCGATCGCTTTGCGCCTCTTTATTTGGAGTGGCAGGTCGATGAGACGATCAAACCGCAAGCATATCCCGTGAAAATCAAGGTCTATCGGGCACACTTGACTAGCCATGAGGAGTGCTTATTAGAAAAGAACCTAACGATTGAAGTGGATGGCTTTACTTTTCCAAAAGACTATTTAGAGACGTTCCACTTAAATATGTGGCAGCAGCCCAGCAATTTGGCTCGCACCTTTGACGTTCCGTTATGGAGCGATGCCCACTTTGACTTGATCAAGGAAATGGCTGAGAGTCTCGCTGCGATCGGACAAAAAGCGATCACAGTGATCGCCGGAGAGATCCCATGGAAGGGCTGGTTCAATTACATCGTCAAAGATTATCCTGCTAATTTATATGAGTATTCGATGGTCAAGGTCAAAAAGACGCCAGACGGAGAACTGTCCTGCGATTTTTCTGTGCTGACGCGTTACTTGAATTGTTTTTTTGCTGCGGGCATCAAAGAAGAAATTGATGTGTTTGGTTTATTAGGGGTCTGGGAGCCGCCATTTTTCCCGCTGGTCAACTTGGACCATCCAGAAAAGTTGGTGATTCGCTTTTACGATGAGGGAAAAAGCACCTTTGGCTTTCTCAATCAAAAAGCTGATTTGCAGGAGTATCTACGTCAAGTATTTGATTATTTTAAAGGGAAGAATCTATGGGAGAAGGTTCGCATCGTTTCTGACGAACCGAAGAAACAGCAAATCGACAGTTTCCGAGCCTCGTTAGCTGTCTTAAAAGAAATTGATCCTTCGATCCAGATCAAAGCTGCTTTTGATAAAGAAGACGTATTGTTTGAGCTGCTGCCAGTGATCGATCATCCCGTGACTTCCTATTACTGTACTTGCAACCATTACGAATCACTGATAAAAAGCCATCCAGGGAAGATGCAGTACTATGTCTGCAATTATCCCGACAAACCGAATACCTTTTTGCATAGTCCCTTGTTAGAAACGCGAATGCAAGGAATCTTATCGTATCAGTTCAAAACAGACGGCTTTCTGCGTTGGGCATACAATTGCTGGCCAGAACAGGCTAGGACCGATATTCGATACAACACGAGCTCACTACCGATCGGTGATCTTTGTTTCGTCTATCCTGGGAATCACGGACATATATTGCTGTCACTAAGATATAAGCAACTCCAACGGGGAATTGAAGATTTTTATCTTTTGAAGACAGCCCAAGCTGCTCAACCGAAGCAAACGGACGCCTTAGTAGCAGATTTTCTTAAAGTTACAGACACCAAACGCTGGATGATCGACAGCCACCACAGTCATCCCGATGTTTTTCTACAGACCGCAAAGGAGATGGAGGCCTTTCGTCGGGCACTGCTCGAACTGCTAGAAAAGTAGCAAAATCAACCACTGCACACAGAAACTTCACTACGATTTCCCAGCAGAATGATGAGATGCCTGGGGGCGTTCTCACTACTGAGTCATGCAGCATTTTCGTTTTACTAAGCATCTGTTTTCTTACGGATGTTTTTTTTCTGGTGAGCGTTTCGTTTCTCATTCCCTCCATCTTCCTTTACACTTTTAAGTAAGGTCATAACAAACGATGACAAATAAGAAGTAGAAATAATCAAGGAGGAAACGAGCATGTCAGAAAAAATCAACAATCCGTTAACGAAGTATTATGATGGCACATTTGAAAAACAGGTGCAAGAAGCACCGGCGATTCAAGGAAAGATGCAGCCAGTACCTGATTGCGGGGAAGAAAGCTACTCAGGTTCAGACAAATTAGCTGGACGCAAAGCATTAGTGACCGGTGGTGATTCTGGTATTGGTCGAGCAGCAGCGATCGCTTTTGCCAAAGAAGGCGCCGATGTTGCAATCAACTATCTTCCTTTTGAAGAAGAAGACGCGCAAGAAGTCAAAGCAGTCATTGAAAAAGCTGGACGCAAAGCAGTATTGATCCCAGGAGATTTGAAAGATGAAACCTTCGCTCGTCAATTGGTTCATGAAGCAGCCAAAGAATTAGGCGGGTTAGATACATTGGTTCTAAATGCTGGGATGCAACAAGCGGTGAAGGACATCAAAGAGTTGACTACGCAACAAATTCAAGATACCTTTACAACGAATATCATCTCGATGTATTGGACAGTCCAAGAAGCATTGGATTACTTACCAGCTGGTGGAAGCATCATCACGACCACTTCGATCCAAAGTGCGGAACCAAGCGCCCATCTTTTAGACTATGCAGCCACGAAAGGTGCCATTACTTCCTTTAGTAAAGGGCTAGCTGCGCAATTAAGTGAAAAAGGCATTCGGGTCAATACCGTTGCGCCTGGTCCAATCTGGACGCCACTTCAAATTTCTGGTGGACAACCACAATCTGCGATCCCAGAATTTGGTCAAAAAGAATTGATGAAACGTGCTGGACAACCAGTCGAATTAGCGCCAGTCTATGTTTTCCTAGCCTCTGATGAAGCAAGCTATGTAACTGGTCAAGTGTACAGTGTAACGGGTGGTAGCTTCTTCGCTTAACAATCCCTGGATAAATTTGTAGGAAAAAAGCTCGAGCAAAGATGCTCGGGCTTTTTTGGGGATGAAAATGGAATCGGCAGCTTACTTTCCTTGTTTGGCAAACATCTTGGACATCATCAGTTGATTGATCTTTGCAAAAACGGCTGCCCACTCTTGTTCGGCTTGCAGGTTAGACAGTAAGACTAATTTTTCGGAAAAAATCACTTCTTCATAACTATCGGTGATCAATAGATCGGCTGCTTCCATCTGGTTAACAAAAGTCACTGAAGCTTTGGAATAAATCGAACGGATCCTTGTCTCGATCATTTGCTTCGTGCGGTATTGGATCGTCGTTTGAATATAGATCGACACGGTCGGGGGCGTATTCATCTGTGTTTCAAAAAACAAGAGATGCGCAAGATAAGGCAACTGTGTCTGTTCAAAATACTCTTTGTCCAAGTCAGCAAATGGATACCTTTCAATATGGGTCAGTAAAAGCTTGCAGATTGCTTCATAGATTTTGTCTTTCGAAGGAGTGTTTTCGGTCAACAGTTGGTGTTCGAGCTGCCACACTTCCAGAAGATCGATGCCGATAATGATCGATAGATTGAAGACCAGCAGACAGCTGCTTAATAGTTTTTCAAATTCGGCGACTTCCTGACTTGGAGCAAAGGTATCGTGCCAATCTTTGATCATTGCAGTGAAAAAGCGCACAAGATCGGTATCAGAATGTTTGATCTCTTGGATGATCGCTTGATTCTTCTCTTGGGGAATTACCCCTGGCAAAAAGACATGCAAAAAGAAATTTAAGTAAAGATATTCTGACTGAAGCGTCTTTTCTGAGGCATAATCGGCACTCAAAAAAAGTGAATCGAGGATTTCCTCTGGTAAAAAACAATAGAAATTCATCAATTCCATGTATTTTTCAGGAATCACTGGCAAATATTTTTTTTGGATCGTTCGGCTGACCACTGCTTGCCAAAATGCAGCGAGTTTATTTTTCGTCAACGGATCAAAGTGAGAAACAGCAAAAAATGCCGTAAATTCTTCGACATTTTTATGGGAAACGCTTGGCAACAGCCACAAATCAGCAGGCGCACTTTGGGTCAAGAAACTGTAGGTGAAAATACGGATATCAAGCTCTTTTCCAGCAAGAACGATGCGGTTATTCAGGTCTGTTCGAATTTGGATTTGAAACTTTTCCAATAGTTGATTGATTTTCTTGATCAACCGATACATATGCGATTGGCTGACATGCAAATCCAAACATAATTGCGTCAAGGTCATTTGCGGGCGCCCAATCAAGTAGTGAATCAAGGTATATTGTGTGGAGTTGAGCAAATAATGATACATCAATTTTGCATAGAAAGGTTCATCGTCCTCTGCTCGCTCAACAAAATACTGATTGTAATGATTTTTTGATAGAAGCAGGTGAGGGGAGAGCAGCTGCAGATCTTCATTTAAAAAATAAATATATTTTTGCAGACTTTTTTGTGGGATGTTCAAAACTTCTGACAGTTGGACCAATGTCACGCCATTGGAATTGCAGACAACTTTGAAAATCTCTAATTTCTTTTCTTCTGCGGGAGATATGAATTCTCGATACATAAGGGATTCTCCTTTTTGGCGTTTTTTTTACGCTAAATCTGTGAACCGTATGATAACCATGATGGATTATACTTATGATAGATGAGAATAGAATGAAAAAACACCAATTAAATTATTATTTTTTAAAGCTGTTTTTTTCGATTAACCTCGGTTTCTCATTAAAAAAAGTGAAGGAAGAGATGAAAATGAACAAAAAGGTACTAATGTTAGGTTTGGTCGGAATGGGTTTAGGAATGGTGCCGACTGCGGCAGCTGCAGCAGAAGCGAATCCAACGGCTTCAATGACGAGT
This sequence comes from Enterococcus sp. 5B3_DIV0040, assembly GCF_002140755.1. NCBI lineage: Bacteria > Bacillati > Bacillota > Bacilli > Lactobacillales > Enterococcaceae > Enterococcus > Enterococcus sp. 5B3_DIV0040. The sequence continues at coordinate 1,957,613 of NZ_NGLC01000001.1, read as the reverse complement.
CAAGCAACGCTAACGATCGAACAAGGAATCTTGTCACTGGATCAGGTGACTAATTTTAACTTCGGTACAAGCAGTATCCAAGAGATTGCTACCGATGAACAAGTGATTCAAGCAACGTCGAATGAAGTGACATCGATCACAGATTACCGTGGGCCGAATCAAGCTGGCTGGCAGTTGACGGCGCAATTATCGAAAATGACGAATGCTAGCGATAACGAGCTGGCAAATGCCAAAGTCACTTTAAATGGTACAACGGCTTCTGGCGATGCAGCGCTAGTCTCGGGCACCGAATTGATGGTAGGGGCAACAGACCCAACGCTGATTGCTTCTGCTGATGGCACAACTGGCTTAGCAACCAATGATTTTAACTTTTCCAATGCTTCATTAACCGTACCAAAACAAAATGTGAACAGCGGCACTTATAGCGGCACGATCACATGGACCTTATCAAACACCTATCAAGCAGAATAGCAAGGAAAGGGCGACAATGAAAAAACAAATCAAGTGCTTCGTACTCATTAGTTTCTTTATCAGTTTGTGTTGCTTTATGAAAGTCACCGGTCATGCACAGACCACACGGTTCACTGTAACCCCAGAACTTCCCCAAAATCAAGTCAGTGACGTCAGTTATTTCGACTTACTGGTAAATCATGAGACCGAACAGAATTTGACCGTTGCCCTTCATAATACAAGTCTAGACCCGTTGACCATTAAAGCATCCGCACTAAATAGTTATACGGCCTCTACTGGGATTATTGCGTACCAAGCAGAACAGACCGCCGAAGAGAATCAAGGAATCTCTTTTAGTGAATTGATTGAAAATCCAAGGCAGACGATCCAACTTGCCCCTGGAGAAAGCTATCAGGTTCATTTTACCCTTTCAATGAAAGGAAAAGAATTTGCAGGAGAAATACTTGGTGTGTTTGCCTTTGAAGAAGAACCGTCAGAGACAACTGAAAGCCAGCAAACAAATCTGCAAGCCAACTATAAAATTCAGCAAGGGGTCCGCTTGCGTCAGAATGTGGCAACCATGCCTGATCCCCAATTGTCTTTGATTAATTCTGAGGCGGCGGAAAGAAATGGTTCTGCTGCTCTCAAAAGCAGTATCCGCAATAGTCAGCCCACAGCATTTGGCAAAATATCTGTGAAAACGATCATACGTGAGCAAGACAGCGGCAACAAAGTTGGTGGTTTTTCTGCAGAGAATTTTCAAATAGCTCCAAATTCGGTTTTGGAGCTGTTTAGTGCCTTTGATCAGAACATTCTCGAACCGGGGACCTATCTGTTACGGATCGAGTTGAATGCGCCTAAAGGAACGTGGGTGTTTGAGGATTCGGTGGTGGTTGATCGCAAGCAAGCCAACCTTATCAACCGTCAGACAACATTAGGTGCAGCGTATCTTCAAAAACAGTACTGGTTCTATGCTTTAGGGATACTACTCTTCCTGCTTGTCTTGCTTCTTTTGTTCTTTTTGTACAAGCGACGCAAAAAAGCAGAAGCAGATGATGCACCGACAATGCAAGAAGAATCAGAATGAAGAAAGCAGGGGACAGCGATGAAAAAGTTTGGCATTAAACGATGGTTCTATGTACTTCTTTTTAGTTTCTTTCTGCTGGGCTGGCGGCAAGAGACAATCTATGCTGCGGTATCTGTTCCGGACTTTCCTACGTTGGCGATTGACGATTCTTTGATCACTCCTGTGGGGCAAGCGGGTTCGCCACAAGGAGAGTCAGGATTCAATTATGTTCAGATCAATGATGGAACTACTACCAATTCCAGTGGTGGTGTTTGGTTTAATAAGCCAGTTTCCTTTACTCGCTCCTTTCGCTTAGAAATGGCATTTTGTATCGATAATACAGCAACGGACAGTGATGGGATCGCTTTTGTGATGCAAAGCAATGGTTTAAATGCACTGGCGCAACAAGCGGGACCGACGATTGGTGTCTGGTCAAATTCGGGAGGAGCGACTCCTTTAAGTACTGGGGCGATCCCCCAAAGTTTTGCGATTGAATTTGATACATTTTATAATAATGCAGGGTTGACGGGGGACGGAATGATGGATCGTGATGTTCCTTCCGGCCATCATATCGCTTGGAATTTTCCAGGTTCAAATGACGCATATACCACCGATGGTTGGCTGATTATTGACAAAGTCTTAAACCATCGAGATACGGTATCCGTACCAGATATTTCCGATGGGCAGTGGCATATTTTTACAGTAGTCTTTGATCAGCCGACACAAACGTTGCGTTACACCGTACCAGATTTCGGTGTTGATGTGACGGTTCCTGTTGATGACACCTTCAAATCGAATTTGAATCTCACCAATAGTGCACCGGTCTATTTTGGTTTTACAGGTGCAAACGGGGGCTATGTTCAAGAAAAAGCTGTGGCCTTTGTCGATGTTGAAGGACTAGTAGAACTTGATATGCGAACCGGTATTTTTGAAAAAGACCCAGTCAAACTATTGTTGGATACTGGTACGACACTTGCCCAGCCAGCCACTGTCGACAATAGCAAAACCATTACTTATGCGACCTATCTCTCCTATAAAAGCACCAGTGATCTAGCTGACTTGGAATCGGGAATCTTGCTCTCATCGCTTTTTCCAGAAGGACTATCATTAGTTCCCGAGGCGGTTTATTTTGGGAAAGCCAGTGAAATCATGGTTAATGGCATGCCTGAAGGCGGAACTGCCTTGCCCTTTGCCATTGAAAATGGACAATTGGTTGTGACACTGCCCGACATGGTCAAAGGGAATGAATACATCGTTCACTTTTCCGTCAATTACACAGAAGCTCCGCTCGATCAGAATTTAGATGTAGCCATCCCTGTCCAAACTGTTTTTAATGGAAATGCTTTTGTTTCCAGTATGACATCAGGTGATCCAGAAACTCATTATTATCAAATGACCGGATCCTTTCCACCGACTCTTTCAACAGGTTCGGCGTCATTGGCAGAAGCAAAAGCAGACCTGCAGATCGTGCGGCAAAAGCGCAATTCCTACATACCGATCACGATTGATGACCAAAATTCGACCCAAGCCAAAATATATGTCACGGATTTCTTTACGGAGGATAAGACAATCACCGAAACGGATTTCTCTGAAGCAGCGTTGGTTGAACGGGGAACATTGTCGGAGCCATTGTCGGATACATTGGCACTAGACACCTCAGATCTAGAACCGGGCACAACCTATTATCTTGCGTCTTATGTGATCGATACAGAAGGCAATCGATCGGAGACACGTTATTATGGCATTGACTTTCGAGGGATCGTGGTATTTGAGCGTGCGCCTGCTTCAATCAACGCAGCGGCAGTGACCTTGAATGAACTCGCACGATCCATCAGAGACGATGGCTTTGCTTATTTAACTATTTCTTTTGATCAAGAAGCCCTTTTGTCTGTCAGCAATACCAGCGAAGGGACCTGGCAGTTAAGCGGCCAGATGACTGATTTTATGCAAAATCAGCAACAATTAGCGGAGGAAATCCAATTGGTCCTCTATGATCCGGTGACCAATCAGCTGGTGGCTTCTGTCACTTCTGAAGAACAAGTGATTTTCCAACAGCAGCCAACAGGATCAACGGACTTAACTCTGGATCTTCAGGAATATGATTGCTACTTTCGCTTTGTTCCCAAGTTGGATTTGATAGAACCTGGTACCTATTCAGGTACGGTCAATTGGCAGTTGGAGAGTACGATTGTAGACTAATAAAAAAAACGCCATTACGGCGTTTTTTTTATTAAAGTTCTCAGTCGATCACTGTTAACTTTGTCGACTTTTCGCAATTTTTAAAACTAATGATAGGCCTGCTAAAGCAAAACTGCCGTATTTAACGAATTTTTCCAAGGAATCTAAAGTTTGCTGTTTTTTGCGTTTGCAGTCCGGACAGCTTTTTTCATTGCCAGTTAACTTCTTGCCGCATTTACAATGGTTCTTCATCTTTGCTCCACTCCTCGTCTCGTTTATTTTGATGACTTTCTCTACTTTAATTATACATGTTGCTGAAGGTTCTGTCTGAGATTATGCTGTCTCCGTTTTTTGTGAAGGGCAATAAAGGCTCCTGGTTGTTTGGTTCAAATCGATCGCTGCTAAAGGATGCGATCCTTGGCGGCTGATTTTTCTTATAGAAGAGAGGCAATCTATCTAAAAAAGGAGGGAAATCTGACAAATTTCTCATTTTCAGATGTTGCTGATTCGCTTTGCTTATCAGTTCAGCAAAATTTTGCTATTGTGGAGTAAGATTGAGGAATCAAAAAACGACTTCTCCTTTTTTTCTTGATTCTATCCTTAATCTGAGAACGAAAATCACCGATAGTATGCTATATATAGGAACAGGGAGCCATCCTTGACGATGTCGAATATGGCATTTGAATGAAAGGATTGATGAAATAAGTGATTTCTTCAATAATCTATACGGACACAAAGGCTTATTTGGATAAGGTGGTCGATCAAGCACTGTTGGATTTGTTAAAATCTGATTATCCCAAAGTCTATGATCATGTACAACAATTGATTGCTAACTTTGAAGAAACGATCCAACAAATTGATCACTCAAATTTTTGGCAATTGATGCCAGAGATTTTAGGCTATGATTCACGCTTTGTCTTGTTGAACTCGTTGCAATTGTCAGAAGACAAATTTTTGACGGAAATCGAGGTTATTCAGATGATCGAACGCGATTATCCGAATTTGAATAAAGAGTTTTGTGGCTATTCCTTAAAAGAAAAAGAGCACGAAAGCCTGATCTTCAACATCCAATAAGCGGTTCTTCTTAGGATCACTTGATAGAAAAGAAAGCGACTAGCGCATCTAGTCGCTTTTTTTTTATGGAGAAGAAGGAGAATTAAACGTGTTATTTATCATTAAAATAAAAATTATTTTGAAATTATGAATAAAATAGATTATTATTGGT
>NZ_NGLC01000001.1:1832971-1952594 GCF_002140755.1 Enterococcus sp. 5B3_DIV0040 | reverse complement strand
GATTATTATTGGTATATAATCCTTTTAGTGAAAGAAAAAACAATCGTAAAATGAAGAGGATAGATAGCTTATGTCAATAGCTGCGATTGTTTTGATTAGAAAATAAGAACCAGCCTGATTGGCATGGAAAGGAGCAGTTATGGATTACTTGAGTTTTTCAAAAAAAGAGTGGGAAGTCTTAGTTTGTTTTTGGGCTGTGGATGAGCCGCTATGTTGTACCGAATTTAGTGAACGCTTCGGCTTGAATCGCAACACGTCATTGTCAGTGATTCGTAAGTTAGTCAATAAAGGGATACTTGAGATCGCAAGTATCAAGATGAGTGGGTCAGTTTTGGCTCGTCGTTTCCAACCAGCCGTCACCGAATTGGAGATTTTGCAAAGTGGTTTGACGGAGGAACAAATTTTTGAACTGGTAAAAATTGCGATCAAAAAAATTGAAGACCCAGAACAATTAACTCAGTTGCTAAATGTTATTGGCGAATTGAAAACCAAAGCTTCGTAGGTCATCCCGTTTTCTTCGCTGTTTGTTAGTGAAGGTTTAAAAGATAAAAAAATGATCCACTGTGAAAACAGCGGATCATTTTTCTTGTTCTTGAAATTTTTGGACCATTTTGGTCGTCAATTCGTGGAGGACTGACAGTTCTTCCGGTTCAAGGGGCAAGAATTCCGTTACTTTGTAGGGGATCTCTAGCGCTTGTTCATGGAGTCCTTTGCCTGAATCAGTCAATGTGACCCGCAAGGAACGTTCATCGTCTTGATTTCGATTTCTTACTAGGTATCCTTTTGCTTCAAGCTTTTTTAAAACCGGTGTCAGTGTGCCAGAATCTAGACATAATTGCTTCCCCAAATCTTTGACACTGATCGCTTCATCTTCCCATAACACCAACATCACTAAATATTGGGTATAGGTCAAATTCAACGGGTCCAGTAAGTCTTTGTACTGTTTGATAATTTCTTTTGAAGCGGCGTATAGAGGAAAACACAATTGGTTTTCTAACGCTAAGACATTCATGTTTTCCCCCCTTTTTCTAACATCCGCCTCTTATCATAGCTGTTTTTTCAATGAAAGTCTACTCGCTAACGGCTTTGACAGTCACTTCAATGTTGCCAGCTGTAGCTTTTGAGTAAGGACATACGGTATGAGCGATTTCAAGCAATTCTTGTGTTTCCTCTGTTGATAAACCTTCGATTTGACCTTCGATCTCAACGCCTAAAACAAAGCTTGATTCACTTTCTGCATATAGGGTCACTTGTGCACTGACAGTCGAAGCACCGTCGATTCCTTTGTTGCTTTTCACTAATTCAAGGGCACTATTGAAACAAGCACTAAACCCAGCCGCAAAAAGTTGTTCTGGATTGGTGGCATTTTCAACACGTTTGCCAGGGGCAGTAATATTTAATTCAAATGAATGATCGGGACTATGAACTTCTCCTGAACGGCCGCCAGTGTTGATCATTTTTGTCGAATACATTTTTTTCATCATTTCTTCACTCCTGATTTTTATATTTTGTACAATTAGATTGTATGCAATTTAAATGAAAAATGCAAGGAATTGGTTTTCGTTCTATTTTTTTTTTCTAAAAAAAAGCGGAATCAGCATAAGTTTACTGTTCTCTTGGGTGAAACGTGCTATCATAGTTAGTAACACTTGTAATAGATTAACAAATGAGTTTGAAGCTTCAAATTTACTGCATGAAGGCAAAGAGGGTGAAAATCATCGTAGATTATATGGAAAAACGAGCGGTAGGGCGCTATTTTCGATCGTTGACGGATCATTATTCAGGCTATATACGGCTTTATGGCACCTATACAGAATATCGGGTGATTGCAGGGATTCCTGCTGAAAATGTCATGTTAGAGATTATCGGGGTTGAAAACGGTGTCTTATTGACCCGTGTAAACAATACATTATTTGAAAATGGAAGAGGGTTTTTACAATGATCATTATCCAAATTATTTTAGTTATCTTCGTATTAGTGATTTTGATTTGGCTGATTGCAAGCACTGCTGTGATCGTTCGTCAAGGGGAAGTCAAAGTTGTCGAAAGTTTTGGGAAGTACGTTCGAACGTTGGAACCAGGGCTTCATTTTCTTGTTCCGATTTTGTATACAGTTCGAGAAAGAGTGTCCTTGAAACAGATTCCTTTGGAGATCGAACCCCAAAGTGCAATAACAAAAGATAATGTAATCGTTCAAATTGATGAAGCAATCAAATACCATGTCACAGATGTGCGTGCCTTTGTCTACGAAAATGAAAACTCCGTTGTTTCAATGATCCAAGATGCTCAATCGAACTTGCGGGGAATCATCGGGAAAATGGATTTAAATGAAGTTTTAAATGGAACTGAAGAAATCAACGTGGCTCTATTTACTTCGATCAAAGACATCACTGCTGGCTACGGGTTAGCGATCGACCGGATCAATATCGGAGAAATCAAAGTTTCCCAAGAAATCATTGAATCAATGAATAAATTGATCACAGCTTCAAGAGACAAAGAATCCATGATCACAAGAGCCCAAGGGGAGAAATCTTCTTCAGTCTTAAGTGCCGAAGCCAAAGCTTCGCAAATGACGATCGACGCGCAAGCTCGGGCAGAACAAACCCAAATCGATGCAGAGGCGCGGGCAAAACGTGTACGGATCGATGCTGAGGCAGAAGCGGAACGAATCGCGAAAATCACTGAAGCTGAACGCAAACGGATTCTAGCTATCAATGAAGCAATCAAAGAAAGCCAGCTAGACGAGCGCTCCTTATCTTATCTAGGGATCGAAGCCTTTAAAGACGTGGTCAACAGCAATACCAACACGGTCATTCTGCCATCCAATATGACGGAACTAGGAAATATTCCAGTCGTCAAACAACTTTGGGAAAACGCACCATCTAAATCAGCAGAATAACTTTGAAGCGCAACAATTAAAAAAGCTCAAATGCTCCGAGAATAAACCGGCGCATTTGAGCTTTTTTATTTCGTTTTGTCTGCCGCTTGATTATCGACGATCAACAGAGCAATCATGACATAACCGATCCAACTGTCCCGAGAATATAAGATGTAGCGAGGGGACCAAGAAGCGGCATATTTCTGTTTGTACTCCCGCAATCCTTCAAAAGAATAGAAGCGAGACCCGAAAGTGTAAACGAGATAGGCGATCCGCTCTTGTAAGAAACTACTGCGGAAAGTACCAACATTGGCTAATGGTGCCATACCTAAATCGAATTGTTGGTAGCCTTGTTCTTTAAAATAGTCAAACAGCTGAATAAACAAGAAATCCATCGTTCCGTTCGGGGCTTTTTCAGGATCGTGACGCATCAGATCAATGGAAGCTAAGCCTGTCTGATAGGTTGGCATAAAGGAGGCAAACGCGACGATTTCTTGTTGCTGATTACGGACGACTGCAATTGGTGCGGTACTCAGATAGGATTCTGAAAAGAATCCAAGGGAGAACCCTTTTTCTTTCCGTCCATCTAGCCAGTTGTCAGAAATTTCCTTAAGGGTTGCAAAGGTTTCTGCTGAAAAGGGTGGGGTGAGCACATCAAAGGTAAAGCCTTCTTTGGTGATCTTGTTGTTCAATGCCCGCTGTCCCTTCATTTTCTTTCCTGAGAGGGTGAAGCTAGGCAGATCCACATAGGCTTTCTCACCGAATTTGATAAAGTCATAGCCAAATTCATGCAGCAGCATCACCATTTCTTCACTACTTTCATAAAAGACTGGCAAGTAATTCCACTGATCCATCTCTGTTAGAAAGGTTTCCAGTGCCTGGGGAAAGTCTGCTTGCTTCCCAGAAGGATCCCCCATGACTAAGCATTTATTATTAAAGGTCGTAAATTGAAAAAAGACCGTCGGCTCGCCGATTTCTGGATAAACGTACACTTGCTTGTCTTTTAAATAGACAAGATGGCTATCGCTATTGCCGCCATAAGTGTTCAAAATATGCTTCACTTTATCGGTGGCGGCACTGACGCCGAGTTGGTGCTTTGGTCCCATCAAGTAGCGTGCAAACAGCAGCATCGCAACGGCGACGAATAAAATCGCAACGAAGCCTTGGAGCCATAATTTTTCAGAAGGGAAGAGCAAAAAATCCATCGAATGGTGATGCGTCGGATGACGATTGATATGGGGCATGTTGTAGACCCCGATAATGACATAGAGGATCGTCAACGAACCAATCAACAAACCATCGATCGTCAGCCATTCCCAAGCGAAAACCAGTTGTTTTCGGAATAACTCGCTTTTTGAAAAAATCATGATCGCCAGTAATAATAGAAGAAACAGCATGGTCGAAAAGCGGAACCCCGCAAAAATAGCATAGCCGATCGTTGCTGCAATCAACAAAAGTGTCGGCACATACGCGCGACTGACACGGGCAGAGATGCCGCGACCGGCAATCAAAAAGAGATAGCCGAGAAAGATGCTCGGGTACTGCATCACAAAATTCAAGCGAATCGGATTGAGGTGGGCTAACCATTTGATTTGATCAAAGGCTTCTGGGATCGTGGCGGAAAGCACCAACATCGTTCCAGTCAGATAAAGCAGCAACACTTCGATCTTGTGGAACACTTCCAACAACAAGCTTTTTGGAATACCAGAAAAGCGCTGGTTGAGGGAGACACCGACATTTTTTGAGAAAAAAAGCAAACCGATCAAAAAGGGAATAATGTAATAAAACAGGCGGAACAGCAAGAGCCAGGCAATGACACTTTCACGGGGAATCTGTAGTGAACCCATTCCCATGATCATCATGACATCAAAGGTTCCCAGTTCCCCGGGAATCATCGAGACGATCCCAATCACGGAAGCAGCGATGAAAAGCGGCAACAGTTGAAACACATCGACCGAGAGCCCCATCAACAGACCCGTCGTAAAGAAGGCGGCAAAAACACCTAGCCATTCCAATAAGGAAGCGGCGATCAGCTGCAGACGATCGCGTCGTTGCAGCCCACCTAAGTAGGCATTTTTTTTGGAAAAACTAAGCGCATAGACGATTGGAAAATAAAGACTGCCGCCTAAAAGCCAGATCCAATACTGTTGGAGATAATCGGTCGTGGGGCCGAAGAGGACGAATGCCAGCGCAGCAAGCGATAAAATCGAAAGACCAGACATCAAATAGATAAAAATCTTCGATATTGCTTGGGCAACGTCTTTGCCTTTTTTTCCTTTGCCATAAAATTCCGACCGTAACCCGATACTGATGAAACCGCCAAAGCCGATCAAATTGTTCATGGTATTGATGATCCAGCTGGTTTCTAGTAAATAACGGCGATCAGGTTTGTCCCCTAGCAAGCGATTCAAGACGATATCATATAAGACCATGGGAAAGACACACAGTAAGCCAATGACAGCCATTAAAGCCACTCGCCAAAGGGATAGCTGCGCAAACAATTGTTTTAGTTGATCAATCGAGATCGTCTTGCTTAACGAAAGCAGCTCGCCGAACACGATCACGGCGACTGCAATTAAGAAGAGGGTTTTAAACAGTGAGCGGTGGTCGCGGAGCCAAGTAAAGATTCTCATAGTTATTCACCGACCCTTTCTAAAAAAGATAAAACTTTCGTATTAAATACTTCTGGATTTTTTCGTGCAAAACTATGTCCTTGTCCTTTGACGACGATAAAATTGGACTGAGGAATACTGTTTGCAATATAAAAAGAATGGGAAAGCTTGATCGAATCACGTTTGCCGACCAAAATCAATGTCGGCACACTGAGGTGATTCAAATCGGCTGTAGATAAACCGATTGGACGAAACAACAATCCCAAAATAGGCAGAAAGCCCCGCATGCCTTTGGAGAATGGGGAACAAAGCCAAACGATCAGATATTGCAAGACACTGCCGATTCGAGAAAAGAGCCTTACACCTCGCGGTTCCGTGTTGCCAGAGTTTAAAATCATGCAGCTGACATGCTCTGGGTAGAGATGGCAAAAGACCATCGCCAGATTGGCACCATCGCTAAATCCTAGTAAGGCGATTTTCGTTAGCTTTTCTTGCTGAATAATTGCTAAAAGATCTGTTGCCATTTTAAAAAAATCGATTTTCTTCTGCGTATTGGTGGATTTGCCATGCCCTCGACTATCGATTAAATACAGTTGATGTTTTTGACGCAAGGCGTCGACCTGCTTTGAGAAATAGGCACTGCTGCCGCCATTTCCGTGCAATAAAAAAAGAGGGCGTCCTGAACCGGTTTTCTCGTAATAGAGGACAGACCCGTCCGGTAAGGGCGCGTAACATTTTTCAACTTCCATTTTTTCACCTACTTTCTAAGAGTATACCTTGAAGTCAGGGACGATCACAAATATATCACTAGATAAAATGAGAAAAAATAACAATCTGCTCATCTTTTTTTTACCAGAAGTTCAGGAAAAGGCTTTTTTCTTTACAATGTAAAGAAAAATAATTGGTAAACATAATTAATTTGTTTTCAGAAAATTCTTTACAAATGGACGATCGTTGTCTATAATCGAACTAACTAATTGAGAATGATTTTCATTTACGAAAGAGAGGCTAGCTAATGACCACTATAGCAGATGTTCTGATTATCGGCGGAGGACCCACTGGACTCTATGCGAGTTTTTATGCTGGATTACGTGATCTATCGGTCGTATTGTTTGAAGCACAAGCCGAATTAGGCGGGAAGATCAATTTCTATCCTGAAAAAATGGTCTGGGATGTGGGTGCATTGCCGCCCACCAAGGGAAAGAAAGTCAAAGAACACTTGATTGAACAGGCCAAGTTGTTTGATCCAACGGTCTATCTGAAAACGAAAATCATCGCATTGACCAAGGAAGACGACCTTTTTTATGCAGTGGATGACCAAGGGAGGACCCACGTTGGACGCACCGTTTTAGTCTGTATCGGCGGCGGTGTCGTTTCTCCGCAAAAATTGCCATGTTTCATCCATAATAATGTCGACAACTATATCCACTATCAGTTTCCTGACCAGCAAGCTATCCAAGGCAAGCATCTAGTGATCTCTGGCGGCGGTGATGCGGCAGTGGATTATGCGATCGAAGCAGTGTCTTATGGTGCCAAAGTCACCCTGTGTTACCGAGGAGAAAAATTGAAAGCTCATGAAGCACAAGTAAAGAAGATGAAAGCAGAAGGGATTCAAGTGCTGATGAATCACACCATCGATGGGGTGAATCAAGCCGAAACATTCAATATGGTTCTACGACTAAAAAACAGTGCCAACCATGAAACGATCGATTTTTTATGCGATCATCTACTGATCCAACACGGGTATGACCGTGACAGTGGCTTGTTAGATAAAGTCTCCTTTGATCTTGCACGCCATGAAGACTTTTACCTCAATTGCGAGATTCCTACAAAAACTAGCCATCCTGGTGTTTTTGCGGCGGGCGACATTCATTATTTCAAAGGCAAAGTGAATCTTTTGGCGGGAGCCTTTCAAGATGCTGCGCAAGCAGTCAACCAAATCAAACACTATTTAGAGCCGACCAGTGTCCCACAGGCGATGGTTTCATCCCACAATGAGAAATTCAGTGAAAGAAATCGCCAGTTGTTGGTGAATGAGTAGCCATGCTTCTTTGTGAAAGAAAAAGTAGAAAAAGCAGGAGTCCCTTATGGGTCCTGCTTTTTTGGTGTCCTCAGAACAGAAATTCGTTTCACTAGAAGTGAATGTTTGCCGCTCCTAAAAAATAAAATCTCTCAAATAAATGATGCAAACTGTGAAAATTTCAGCTATTATTTTCAAGTTGACTATTTGGAGGGGATGACATGAATCAAACAAGATACGCAGAATTAAAACAAGCAGAAAGAGGCGCCATCTTAAGTATCGTTGCTTACATTTTGGTTTCGATCGCCAAACTTGCCATCGGTCGTTTGGCAAACTCTGAAGGACTATGGGCAGATGGGTTGAACAATGCGACGGATATCGTAGCGTCGATCGCTGTCTTGATTGGTTTGCGTTTGGCTCAAAAGCCAGCAGATGAAGACCATAAATATGGTCATTGGAAAGCAGAAAACGTGGCGAGTCTCGTAACGTCCTTGATTATGCTGGCAGTCGGTCTGCAGGTCTTATGGTCTTCCATTCAAACGATTCTACTCGGAGAAACGCAAAGTCCCGATATGATCGCGGCAGTCGTCGGTATCATTTCAGCTATTTTGATGTATGGCATGTATTATTATAATAAGCGATTATCCGCTCGCGTAAAAAGCTCCGCTCTGCTAGCAGCTGCTAAAGACAACCGCAGCGATGCGTGGACGAGTATTGGAACTGCGATCGCTATTTTTGCCGCATCATTTGGTATCGGTTGGTTGGACAGTTTGACTGCGATCGTGGTAGCTCTTTTGATTATCAAAACCGCCGTCGATATTTTTCGTGAGAGTGCCTTTTCACTTTCTGATGGGTTTGATGAATCGTTAGTCGTGGAGTATGAAGCGGCAATCGCTGGTTTTTCTGAAGTGAAATCTGTCAAATCGATTCGAGGAAGAATGTATGGCGCCAATGTTTTTCTTGATGTCGTCGTGACGATGGACAAATCTTTGACGGTTGAAAAGAGTCATAACGTTGCAGATGCTATTGAAGATCTCTTAGCTGATCGTTTTCAGGTGTTTGATACTGACATCCACATCGAGCCTGCTACCGAATAAATTTTCTGGCAAAACCTTGATAGGACAAGGATGTAAACCACCCGTTTCCTGTTTGTAAACTGAAAAGTTCTTACGGAACCTGCTCATTCATGCCAAACTAGAGGTAACAAAGGAAGAAAGTAGGGAGCCCTATGAATAATAAGCAGGTAGTAGAAAATGAATTAGTTATTTCTTTAGATAAAATGGATGAAACAGAAATGATGGCACTTTGCCAACAATATATTGCGGCTATTGATGATAGCCAAGTCCTCTTCGCTTTACTGAAAAAAGTTCAAGCCTCAAAAGCAGCAGTAAGTAAATAAAAAACAAACCGGCATCTTATGCATTGATGTTCCCCTCAGCGAAAGCGAAAGGCGCATTGATCAACAGGAAAAGATGCCGGTTGTTTTTATTTTGTTTGAGTCTTTTTAAAAACTTTTAAAGGACGTTTAATAGTGCGATTAACCCATAGATGATCAAAGAGGCTATTCCTAGAGGAACAATGCGTCGGAATATAATCTCTTTCAAGCGCTTGCCTGCTTGTCGTTCTTTTTCATAGTTAGGATCATGGGCATGCGCTTTAAATTGCTGAGGAGAACGAGAGAAGATCAAGCCATTGGTCATCGATAAAACCCAGCCAATCAACGCCATGAAGAACGAAACAAAAATGATTGCCAGTAAAAGTAGTTGCAAGAGCTGCATCGTGTTGCTACCTCCTTTTCGTCACCATTTTTTCACTTCTAGTTTACCATCTTTTGAGACATTTTGGGGTCTTTGTTCCACGTGCCCTTTCTTTTTTTTCCCTATCCATTATAATAGAGATATTTATAAACGAGTTTTTGTTTCGTGCAGCAGAAAGAAGGGGTTCTTATGGCAATCACAAAAAAAATCGTTCAATCACCTGAAGATTTCCAAACGTTGGATCGTTTGATCAAAGAAATCTGGCCAGAAGTGTTTACACCTATCATTGGGTCCGATCAAGTCGCGTATATGCTGGCTCATTACCAATCACCAGCAGCGATTCAAAACGAAGTCCAGCAAGGAGCAGTCTATCTTTTGTTATTAGAAGGAGACCGAGCAGTAGGATATACAGCGTATGAAGAAACGCAGCAGCAGATTTATTTAAGTAAATTGTATCTCCATCAATCCACTAGAGGCAAAGGCTATGCCAGCCAAGTCTTTGATTGGTATGAGGAGATCGCCTCAGGCAAAACACTGCATTTAAACGTCAACAAACAAAACCAGCAAGCGATCGCTGTTTATGAGCATCGCGGCTTTACGCGTGTTTCTGAACGCACCGTTACGATTGGTTCGGGGTTTGTGATGGATGATTTTATTTATGAGAAGAAGATGGTTTGAAGGCGAAGGTGCGCAGCAAGGAGAAAACTGATGGAACTCACTGCCGAGAATAAGTCATTTAGTAAGAAAGAATGGCAACTATTTCAGTACGTATTAAATCAGCAAGCAGAAGTCTGTTCGATGTCTATTCGTGAGTTGGCGGATGCAACAAAAACTAGCTCAACGACTGTTCTGCGGTTTTGTCGAAAATTTGATTGCGAAGGTTTTTCAGAATTTAAAATCAAATTGAAAAGGACGTTACAGAAACAAGGAAAGACTGATCGATTATTCAAACAAGATAAAAAAGCCCTGCACTATTTTTTTGAACGTATGGATGAATCCTTCTATCGAGAAACATTATTAACGATTGCTAAACGAATAAGCAAAACAAAACTTTTGATCTTAGCCAGTGACAAAGAATCGACACTTGCTTTGACCTATGCCCAACAAAAGTTTGCACGTTTAGATAAGATCGTGTGCGTAGAGAAAGAAACAACATCGATTAAATCCGTTTGGCGAACCTTAAGTAGCGAAGCCACGTTGCTGGTTTTTTCTAATAAAGGCGCCGATCCATTCCTTGAATCCTTGATTACTGAATGTACCACCGCTGGAATTTCGACCATTTCACTAACAAATCGTTCAACAACGTCAATTGCCAGACTTTCTGAGCGAAACTTTGCTTACTATTTTTCCGATAATCAAGCAGCTGATTCATTGTCCTCACAAATTCCAGCCATTTATTTGGTGGAACTTTTATTTGATTTAGTTACAGATTGTGAAGATCGCTGAATAAATGAAACTACCTGCGCCTATCAGAGAAGTTCTTCTGATAGGCGTATTCTTTTGGCAATTTTTTCAATTAAATAAATTGCTGGTAGTTGAGAAGTCAATTCAATGGTTTTCTCTTTTTTTTGACTGGCTTTAAAAATGGTCTCTCTTTCGATGTAATAGGGCACCGTTAAGTCGGATAACTGGCTGATAGTTGAATCTTCGGTATTCGTGATGGCAATAATCTGACAATCTTTTTGATTTAACTTTTGTAAGTATCGAATCATTTCTTGTGTTTCCCCAGAAATCGACAAAACAATGATACCGGTTTTGCACAATATGTCTTCAGGAAACCAGTCGATAGGATAATTTGAGGGATCGTCAACTTTTAATGCCGTTTTTCCCAAGTCAGTAAAATAGAGTGCGCCATATTCCGCAATCGTTTCAGATAAGCCTGATCCAATAAATAGCACGAAGCTTTTGTTCTTAAGAATCTCTGTTGCTCGATCGATTCTTTCAGATAAAAAGGGCTGGTTTACTCGCTTCAAGAAATCAATTGTTTGGGACTCATCACTATCGGATATTTTAGATTTTACGAGAGAATCTAAGTAAAAGCGCAAATTGATCTTAAATTCGGTAAACGTATCACATTCAAATTTCTTGCAAAAACGGCTAATACTAGCAGTACTGGTATGGGTCTCTTTGGCAAGTTCTTTCATCTTCATTTTAGACACTGAAGCCAAGTTTTTTGATACAAATCGGTAAACCTCGTATTCTAGTGCAGTAAGTTCAGGATTGTAGTCAAGAAAAAGCATGATGCACCTCCGTAACAAAGTGTTTTTTTTGTGGAACAAATGACAAGGGATGAAAACGTTCTCTATTTAGGATTATAACATTATATTGATTTTACTTCATGCTATACTTTCGTTGTTCAATAATGTAAGCGGATGCTTCGCTTAGTAAAAAAGGAATTGTAGGAGGGCGACATGGAGTATAATTTTTCGAAGGACTTTTTCTGGGGTGCAGCAACGAGTGCGACACAATCAGAAGGAACGATAGCTGGAGACAATAAAGGAGAAAACATTTGGGATTATGCCTCAAAAAACTATAACCATCGGTTTTTTGAAGGAGTTACAACAGAACATACATCAAGGTTTTATCAGGAAATGGAAGCGGATTTGGATCGAATGGCGGCACTTTCTTTTAATTCTTTTCGGACTTCGATCTCTTGGTCACGTCTTATTCCCGAAGGTACAGGGGAAGTTAATCCTGAAGCTGTTGACTTTTATACCAGAATGCTTGATGGGTTAAATCAAAGAGGCATCAAACCGTTTATCAATCTTTATCACTTTGACATGCCAATGAAATTACAAGAAATCGGCGGATTTGAAAATCGTGAGGTCATCGAAGCGTATCGGTCGTATGCGAAAATTTGTTTTGATCTATTTCATGAGAAAGTTGCGTACTGGTTTACCTTTAATGAGCCGATGATTCCAGCAGAAGCCGGCTATTTGCATGACCGACACTATCCTTATGTAGTAGATTTTAAACGGGCGGCACAAGTACTTCACCATATCATCCTTGCTCACTGTGAGGCAGTTAAGGTCTTTCGACAAGGAACTTATCAAGGAAAAATCGGTATCATCATGGATGTGATCCCAGTTTACCCAAGAAGCCAGCATCCTGCCGACTTAAAAGCAGCGGAAATGGCAGACCTCTTCTATACTCGCTCCCTTAATGAAGCGATTTTAAAAGGTCGTTACCCACAGGAGTTAAAGGCTATTTTAACGCGCTACGACCAAATGCCACGAGTGGAAGAACAAGATCTTGCTTTGATTGCTGAAACAACGATTGATCTGTTAGGAATCAATTATTACCGTCCACGGCGAGTGAAAGCCAAAGAATCTTTGCCTAATCCCGAGGGAGTTTTCTCACCAGAATGGTTTTACGATGATTACGAGATGCCTGGCAGAAGAATGAATACTTCAAGGGGGATTGAGATTTATCCTCATGGCTTGTATGATATCGCTAAAAAAATCCAGTTAGAATATGGGAATATTGATTGGTTTGTTTCAGAAAATGGCATCGGGATTCAGGGAGAAGAAACATTTATCGAAGGGGGGCAAGTGCAAGACAACTACCGAATTGCTTTTTTAAAAGAGCATTTAATTGAGCTTCATCAAGCAATGATGGAGGGGAGTAACTGTCTGGGGTATCACATGTGGACATTTGTGGACTGTTGGAGTTGGCAGAATGCGTTCAAAAATCGCTATGGCTTTTATCGTCTGGATTTAGAAACGGGAGAAAAAACGATGAAAAAGTCTGGCCTATGGTTTAAAGAAGTGATTCAAAAAAATGGTTTTTCAAACGAATTTTAGGAGGGTTTTATAATGAAAGTTTTAGACTCGGTTGCAATGAAGTTATTACCGATTGCCAATGCTATTGGACAGCAGCGGCACTTGCAGGCTATTCGAAATGGGTTGATTTCTATTTTACCGCTCACGATCGTTGGCTCTTTTTTCACTATTATTTTAAATTTGCCGATTCCTGGTTATACCGAATGGGTCGCACCTTATTTACCGGCACTTGACATTCCTTTTCGATTTACGGTGGGGTTAATGTCTCTCTATGCCTCATTTACGATTGGCTCCAACTTAGGTGCTAGTTACAAACTCGATCGGATAACAAGTGGGTTTTTATCCATGTTAGCGACGATTTTAATGGTCGTTCCGATCAATTTGGCGGAAGGCATCAGCACGACAGGAGATGCCGTACTTGCAGGAAGGTATTTACCCATCGCTTCCCTTGGATCCCAAGGATTATTCGGTGCGATCATTGCGGCGCTAGTTTCAGTAGAGATTTATCATTTTACAAAAGCAAAAAACTTGGAAATCAAGATGCCAGAAGGCGTACCGCCTGTTGTAGGCGAATCCTTTGCGGCACTCCTACCAACCTTGCTGGTTATCTTAGTCTTTTGGATTCCGCGCCACTTTTTCGGCTTTGATTTAAATGGATTGCTGACGATCGCCATCTCTCCTTTAAAAGGTTTCTTAACAGGTAATAATTTGATAGGCGGAATCATCACACAATTTGTTATCTGCGTTTTCTGGGTATTGGGTATTCATGGCCATGCCGTTTTAGGACCCATCATTCGTCCATTTTGGGATCAAGCAATTTTAGAAAATGCGGAATTATTCCAAAACGGTATGTCTGCCTTTGATCTACCAAATCTTTTTACCGAACAATTTTATCAATGGTATGCGCAAATGGGTGGTACTGGATCAACGCTTGCATTGGTTGTTTTGTTTATGTTCTCTCGTTCAAACTATTTAAAACAATTGGGTCGTCTTTCCATTTTACCAGGGATTTTTAATATTAATGAACCGATGATCTTTGGGACGCCAATTGTGATGAATCCACTGTTGGCAATTCCGTTTATTCTTGTGCCAATCGCTAATACTATCTTAGTCTATATCGTTACCGCTTTAGATTGGATGCCTAAGATGATGGTCAAACCACCATTTTCGATTCCCGCACCTCTTGGCGCATTGATTACCTCAAATTGGAATTGGGTTGCTTGTTTGATGGTCTTCGTCTGTTTCTTCGTTTCATTAGCGATTTACTATCCATTCTTTAAAGCATTTGAGAAACTTCAAGTGGCGCAAGAGCTAGAAACAGCTAAAGAAGGTGAGTAGAATGGTTCTAGTAGTGAGTTGTTTGCTCTTGATTTTTCTGACCCATCTTCTTTTAGAAAAAAATAATGCCAAAATCACGCTGGCTTTTTGGAAACTGTTACTTGTTTCCTTACTTTTCTTACTCAGTTTGTTTTTCTTGTTGATCCGCACTCCTTTGGCACCAGTTTTCATTTTGTTACTTATTATCAATTGTACCGTCATCCAAAATCGTTTTATGTATCAGTATCGACCGAAAGGACAACGATAGGACGCTTGATGGTTACTGTAGGAAATGTTATTGCGAAAAGATTATTCTATCTACTGTTTAAAAAACTATTTACGAACCCAGATCCTCTGTGCTATTATCCTTGTATAAACATTATAATGTTATAAATTAAGGAGGCAATTATGAAAGGGTTTGTAGAATTTATTGAACAGAAGTTGATGCCGATTGCAAATAAAGTGGGGATGCAACGGCACATGGTAGCGATTCGTAAGGGGATCATCGCTACGTTACCGTTAACGATCGTTGGGTCTTTCTTCACGATCTTGCTGAATTTTCCCATCGAATCAGTCGCTGCGGTGATCGAACCGTATCGGGAAGTTTTGGATATTCCCTTTCGTTATACAGTCGGATTATTGGCATTGTATGCAACGTATGGGATTGCTTCATCGCTAGCCAAAAGCTACAAGCTGGATTCATTGACTGCGGGTATCTTAGCAACGATGTCCTTTCTTGTAACCGCTGCACCACCGTTGCGAGTCTTCGATTCTGTGGAAGGCATCATTGATGCGGGACGCTATATCAATGTGGCAAACTTAGGCTCAGGCTCTTTGTTTGGCGCGATCGTCACGGCGATCTTGTCCGTTGAAATCTATCGTTTCTTTATCGTAAAAAACATTACCATCAAAATGCCAGATGGTGTGCCACCAGAAGTAACGAATTCATTTATGGCGTTGATTCCTGGAGGAGCGATCCTGATTTTGTTCTGGGTGATCCGTCATATGTTAGGCTTTGATATCAATGGCTTTTTAAGTAACTTGTTGATGCCGTTAAAAGACGTGCTAGCTGGTAACAGCTTGTTTGGTGGCTTATTGACTGTCTTCTTGATCTGTTTCTTCTGGGTACTGGGGATTCATGGACCAGCCATCATGGGTCCTGTCATTCGTCCATTCTGGGATATTTCCATCGCTGAAAATATGGAAGCGTTCCAAGCATCTGGCAATGCGCATGAATTGCCTAATATTTTTACGGAACAATTTTTACAATGGTTCGTCTGGATCGGTGGAGCCGGTACGACCTTAGCGTTGGTCGTTTTGTTCTTCTTCTCCAAATCAAAATACTTGAAACAATTGGGCCGTTTATCCATCTTGCCAGGCTTATTCAATATCAATGAACCAGTGATTTTCGGTGCACCGATCGTAATGAACCCAATCTTAGGCATTCCGTTCTTGGTGGCACCATTGATTACGACAACGATTTCTTACTTCGCGACTATTACGGGTGTCGTACCGATGATGGCTGCCAGACTTGGGTTTGCCATTCCAGCACCAATCGCCGCCTGGATGAGTACGGACTGGAGTATCGCAGCAGCGATTTTAGTAATCGTCAACTTCTTTATCACACTCGCAATCTACTACCCATTCTTTAAAGTCTTTGAGAAACAGCAGATTGCCCGCGAACAAGAAGAAGAAACAGCCGCTTAAGCAAGACAAAAAAGAGTGAGGTGCAAACATGGGGATTTATGCCATTTGTTTATTTTTTGGTTGTCAAATTTGGTTAACAAAATCAGCACAAGGGAAAAAAATTCAAGAAGTGCCGTTTTGGCGGATGCTTTTGTTCGGGATTCTTGGCGTTGCTGCAGCGATCCTACTGAGCCGTCAGTTTCCGTGGGGACCATTTTTGACGATAACGGCGACGATTGTTTGCAGTTCGCTTTTACTGACACGTTTTACTGCTTTTTATGAAGAAATGAGGATGAGATAAGTTGAAAAGACAACTAGGAGTATCGGTGTATCCCGATCACAGTGATTTTGAAACAGACAAAGCCTATCTGCAATTAGCCCATGAATATGGCTTTAGCCGCATTTTTATGAGTATGCTGGAAGTGAGTGACGGCAAAGAAAATGTGCAGAAAAAGTTTAAAGCGTTGATTGATTTTGCCAAAGGATTAGGCTATGAAACGATTTTAGACGTGGCACCAGCCATCTTTTCGGAACTAGGCATCTCCTATGATGACTTGACCTTTTTCCATGAACTAGGTGCCGATGGGATTCGTTTAGATTTAGGCTTTGACGGCAATAAAGAAGCGATGTTGACCTACAATCCCTTTGGCTTAGCTATTGAATTGAATATGAGCAATGATGTGGCGTATTTAGACAATATTTTGACCTATCAAGCCAACATTCCTTACTTATACGGCTGCCACAATTTCTATCCGCAAGAAGGAACTGCCTTGCCCTATGATTTCTTTGAAAAATGCAGTCGTCGTTTCAAGGAAAAAGGCATTCGGACCGCCGCATTTATCTCTTCTCAAACGGGAACGATCGGACCTTGGGATATCAATGATGGCTTACCGACCTTAGAAATGCACCGAAGAATGCCTGTAGAAACTGCCGCAAAACATTTGTTTGCCACAGGCTTGATCGACGATGTCATTATCGGAAATGCTTATGCTTCTGAAGCAGAATTGGCGGCACTAGGAGCGATTGATCGCTACCAGACTGCATTTGCTATTGAATTTGTGCCTGAAATCAATGAAGTTGAACGCCAAATCGCCCTGGACGAGCAGCATTACCGTCGAGGCGACATCACCGATCGGATGATCCGTTCCACAGAAGTTCGTAAAAAGTATAAGAACCATGACAATCCTGTCCATGACCACGAAGGCGTCTTTCAACGAGGGGACGTTGTGATTGGCAATGATCGTTTTGGCAAGTACAAAAACGAGCTGCAAGTCGTGCTAGAGCCTCACTCAGATCCACGAAAAAATAAAATCGGTTCGATCGTCGAACAAGAGTTAGTTCTGCTGCCCTTTATCCATCCTTGGTCGAAATTCACTTTCACAGAGAGGAAGGTGTAACGAAATGTTTGATTTGATTATTCGTCAAGCCCGCACGATCGATGAAGAAGTATTTGATATTGGGATTCAAGACGGGAAAATCACTGCTCTGGCACCCACGTTGCAGGAGCAGGCGAAACAAGAGCTGACCTTAGCAGAAGGGGAGTTCTTGTCAGCTGGTTGGATCGATGACCATGTCCATTGTTTCGAGGAAATGACGCTCTATTATGATTATCCAGACGAGATCGGTGTCAAACAAGGCGTCACGACCGTTATTGATGCGGGGACGACTGGCGCCGAAAATATCCATCGGTTTTATGATTTAGCCAAAGAAGCCAAAACCAATGTCTTTGCTTTAGTCAACATTTCCAAATGGGGGATCGTAGAGCAGGATGAACTTGCGGATCTGTCAAAAGTCAAAAAAGAATTGGTCAAAGAAGCGCTGCAGAAGTTTCCTGACTTTATCGTCGGGATCAAAGCCCGAATGAGCAAAACGGTGATCGGCGAAAATGGCATCACGCCGTTGAAATTAGCGAAAGCGATCCAAGCTGAAAATCAACCGCTGCCTCTGATGGTCCATATTGGTTCAGCACCACCAAATTTAGCAGAGATTCTCGCTGAATTGGAAGCAGGCGATGTGGTGACCCATTGTTTTAACGGCAAAGCCAATGGAATTTTGGATCAGACGAACCAAACCATGAAGCCTTTCGTCTTTGCTGCCTATGAAAAAGGCTTGGTCTTCGATATTGGTCATGGGACAGACAGTTTCAATTTTGACGTGGCGGAGACAGCCTTTGCCAATCAGCTGAAGGCTTCTTCCATTAGTACAGATATCTACATTCGCAATCGTACCAATGGACCAGTCTTTGATTTAGCGACGACTATGGAAAAATTAGCGGTCGTAGGGTATGATTGGCGTGAGATCATCGAGAAGGTGACCAGTGCCCCTGCGAAGCAATTTCATTTACAGAACAAAGGCGAGATCGCATTGGGATATGATGCTGATTTTACGATTTTCCGCTTTGAAGCGGGCGAAAAGGAATTGACGGATTCTAACGGCAATCGTCGAATCACGACACAACAGATCGTGCCGCAAAAAGCGGTGATAGGAGGGGAACTTTTTGACACTGAATATTGAAGAATTAGGCTTGAAAGAAGTCATCAATGCTTCTGGCAAAATGACGATTCTAGGTGTCTCGAAAGTCAGCGAAAGTGTGCTTGCAGCCCAGCGCTATGGCGGGGAGCATTTCTTTGAAATGGCAGATCTAGCAGAAAAAACTGGGGCCTATTTAGCAAAATTGTTGAAAACGGAAGATGCACAGATCGTTTCTTCCGCTTCAGCGGGGATCGCCCAATCGGTGGCGGCACTCATCGGTCAAGGCGACAGCTATCATTTGTATCATCCATATAGTGAGAAAATCAGTAAGCGGGAGATCATTTTGCCCAAAGGCCACAACGTAGATTATGGCACACCAGTGGAAGTGATGGTAGCACAAGGCGGTGGGAAGGTCGTGGAAGCAGGCTATGCCAATATGTGTACACCCGAGCACATTGAACAGATGATCACGCCCGAAACAGCGGCGATTCTCTACATAAAGAGTCATCACACCGTTCAAAAAAGTATGCTGACGGTAGCAGAAACGGCCCAAGTTGCCAAGGCACACGATCTTCCATTGATCGTTGATGCGGCTGCTGAGGAAGATTTGTTTGCCTATACCCAAGCTGGTGCTGATTTAGTGATCTATTCAGGTGCCAAAGCACTGTCAGGACCGAGCGCTGGCTTAGTGATCGGCAAGCAGCCCTATGTCTCTTGGGTGCGCCTGCAATCCAAAGGGATAGGTCGAGCAATGAAAATCGGTAAAGACAATATTCTCGGATTTACCCAAGCCGTGACGGATTATCTAGCGGAGGGAACAGAATCTGGCGCTTCGATGCAAGAGCGTCTGCAACCATTTATTGCGGCAATCAATGAAATCACTGGTTTCGAAGCAAAAATCGTTCAAGACAGCGCTGGCAGAGACATTTATCGGGCGAGTGTCAAAGTGAAAGAACCAAGTGCCAAAGCAGTGATCGACGCGCTAAAAGCAGGAGAACCAGCGATTTATACCCGTGAGTACCAAGCCAATAACGGCATTATTGAATTTGATATCCGAGCAGTCAATGAACAAGAAATGGCAGTGATCACTGATCGCTTACAAGAAATTATGTTAGGAGCAACCCGAAAATGAAAACTTCACCCAATTATTTCGCTGACCGTGTCTGTCTAAATGTGTTAGCAAACTCCATCGACAATGCGAAAGCTTGTTACGAAGCAGCAGAGGGCAACATCGTCCTAGGTGTTTTATCAAAAAACTATGATAGTGACGAGGCGGCTATCGCTGACATGAAGAACTATCAAGCGGCAACAAATAATGCCCTTTCTGTAGGGCTTGGTGCTGGCGACCCCAATCAAAGTGAAATGGTCTCCCGAATTTCCGCTGTTCTTCAACCACAGCATGTAAACCAAGTGTTCACGGGAGCGGGGACCTCACGAGCTTTGCTAGGACAATCTGAAACGATCGTCAATGCCCTTGTTTCACCAACGGGAAAAGTCGGCTATGTCAATATTGCGACTGGTCCATTGAGTTCACAAACTCCAGCTGCAGAAGTCCCAGTCGAAACAGCGATCGCTTTATTAAAAGACATGGGCGCTAGTTCTATCAAGTATTTTCCAATGAAAGGGTTGGCTCATAAAGCAGAATATCAAGCGGTAGCCGAGGCTTGTGCCGCGAATGATTTTTATTTGGAACCGACCGGCGGTATCGATTTAGAAAACTTTGAAGAAATCTTGCAGATCGCTGTGTATGCAGGAGTGAAAAAAATCATTCCACATATTTACAGCTCGATCATCGATGGCGAAACAGGGGACACACGCCCTGAAGATGTACAGACATTAGCAGAAATGACGAAAAAGGTGTTGGCAGCAGCCAAATAGGGGGGATCAATGATGCGGATCGGTGCTTACGGTGAGGTAATGATGCGGTTGACGCCACCAGAATATCGAACGTTGGAACAGACCCACTCTTTGCGAATGGATTTTACAGGAACGGGGGTCAATCTGTTAGGCAATTTGGCGCATTTCGGCTTGACGACGTCGATGCTGACACAGGTGCCAGCCAATCGATTAGGAGATACGGCAAAAGCCAGCTTGCGTTCCTATGGAATCCAGACGGCATTTGTTGGCAAAAAATATAGTCATATCGGCAGTTATTTCGCCGAGATCGGCTACGGCGCTCGTCCGACCTATGTGACGTATCAAAATCGCCATCATAGTTCCTTTGGCGTTTCAGGTCCAGAAGAATATGCTATCGATGGGTTTTTAGAAACGGTCGATCTCATTCATATTTGCGGGATCTCTCTTAGTTTGACTGAGAAAACCTGGCAAACAGCTTTGGCTTTGGCGAAACAGGCCCATGCCAAGCAGATTCGCGTCTGCTTTGATTTCAACTTCCGTCCAAGCTTGAATGAAGAATTAAATCGGGAGGTACTGAAACAACGGTATGAAACGATCCTACCCTATTGTGACCTAGTTTTCGGCTCTGTCCGTGACTTGGAGGAGCTATTGGCTTATCCCTTAGAGGAAATCGAAGGCGCCAAGCTTGCATTGATCCAATCCTTTATTGACCAGTATCAACTAGAATGGTTCTGCGGGACACGGCGTCTAGCCGTGGAAGACAAGCAGTTTATCAGCGGAAGGATCATTACGGCACAAGATACCTACGAAACGGCACCGCAGCTGCTGCAAGTGTTGGATCGGATCGGGGCAGGGGATGCCTATGCTGCTGGCGTATTATTAGGCTATGCCGAAAAATGGTCGCTCCAACGCACCGCTGATTTTGCTATCACCAATGCAGTATTGGCTCATACGATGCTGGGGGATGTCCCCTTAACCACCAAAGAACAAGTTGAACAAGTCTTACAGGCACCTGGGAAAGACTTGATTCGCTAGAAAAAACACTTGCGTCCTTCTCTTGATGGATGACTGTGCAAAAGTAGACCAATCGGCTGCTTGTGCGCAATCATTCACCGCTTTTAGGAGAAGGACGCAAGTGTTTTTATTGTTTTAAAAAGGTTTCTACTTTTTTCTCAGGGATCACCCACAACAATAGCACGAGACTATCCAGTGTGATGATAAATAGGGGATGGATCAGCCAGCCGAGGAGCAATGCCAGCACGTTGATAAACAACGTAAAGTAGAGTTTCTTGTATCCGCGAAACAGTTCCACGATGGCTTGATTGTCAGGATTGGCACGAACCAAGGATTTTCCAACTAGGAAATAGCTGAAATCCGTCAATAAAATGACAGCCCCGTATAGCAGCTGTGGGGCAAGAGCGACTGGATAACGACTGACCCATGACGTTACAAAAGGAAAGAGGGTCAGTGCCAGAATCAACAAATGATTCGCCCACAAGGTCCAACCGTCGATTTTAGACACTACTTGAAATAGATGATGGTGATTGTTCCAGTAGATCGCTAACATCACAAAGCTGATCAAATAAATAATAAATTGCTGTTCCACTCCTAAAAAAGAAGCAAAGGTATCGCCTTCGGGCTGGTGCAATTCCAATACTAATAAGGTCATTACGATCGCAATGACCGCATCGGTAAAGGCTTCGATTCGATTTTTTGACATGTACATCCATCCTTTTAAGTTTCTGTTTACTGGATCAGTGTACGCGATTGTCAGAAATTCGTCGAATGATTATTCTCGGGACAAAAACCAACGTTCCAGCTATTTAGCAATTGGCCCATTGCCTAGTGCACCGAATAAAAACAAATCGATCGCTTCTGGCATCTTGTCTTCTTTTTCTGGTGAGTCCAAATGAGCCGCCATCAGTACTAACAATTGACTGGTGACAAATTCTGGGTCGACATCCGAACGGAGATTGGAATCACTGCGACGAAACAAGTCAAGAAACGGTTCTTTATAATTTTTCCGCCAAAGCAAGTACAGTTTTTTAGAAGTGTCCTCAGAAACGGTATGCTGAATGTCGTGCATCATCATATAAAAATTGATCCGATGCCGACTTCTTAAAAAAAGAAACATGTTCAAGATTTTTTCAGAGATCGTCAAGGAAGTATCTTCAACGGTCTGATTTAGCTTTCCAGAAACCTCTTGTGCCAAAGAAACCATCACTTCATAATAGATGGCTTCTTTGCCTTTGAAGTGATAATAAAGATTGGGTTGGGTGATGCCGACGGCTTCTGCGATCTGTCTAGTAGAAGTTGCTTGATACCCCTGCTGCATAAACAGGTTTTCTGCCACTCGTAATATTTTTTCTCGCAAGTTCAAAGTCAGCCCTCCCAACGTTCCTGACGAAGCATTTTTTTCGCGGTAAACAAAAGTTGGATTTTCCGTTGTTTCGGTACCGCTGTTTTTTCAGCAAATACTTGATAGTTGTTTTTGCGAATCACAGTCAAGATTTCCCGATAGATCAAAGCAGCTGCTAATAGAGCTTCACGGCAATCTTCATCGATTTGCGGCATCATGACAAAAGATTCTTGATAAAGCGTCTCTGCCAGTTGCGCCTCGTGTTCCCACATCTCGATAAACTGCGGGTTTTGATTGCCAGCTGCTAAAGCCTCTCGCGAAAGGTTATATTGCGCCAAGACCGTTTGCGGCAAATAGATGCGGCCCATCCGCAGATCCTCGCCAATATCACGTAAAATATTGGTGCGCTGCATCGCTTCACCCAATTTGATGGCGGGCTCTTGAATCGCAGCGGCTGCTTGCGAGAGAATCGGCAAGAGCATCAGACCTACACTGCCAGCTACGTAGTAACTATAGTCAGAAAGCTCTTTTTCAGAGGTGGGCTGCTGGAAGTCAAGGTCTTGTCTTTGCCCCACCAATAGGTCGAAAAAGGGTTGAAATTGCAGATCAAACTGTTGGAAAGAAAGGGTCAATGCCCGCCAAATGGCTTCATCAGGATCTTCTTCCTTGACGGCTTGCGGCAAGTCGATCGCATCGTCTGAAACTTGTTTTTGCATTTCTTCCAAGCGTTTTTTCATGGCTTCGATCAACAATGGGTCTTGCTTTTCATCGACGGCATCATCGGCACGTCGGCAAAAGGCGTAGACGGCATAGACGGCGCGGGCTTTGTCTTTTGGCAATTGAGAAAAGGCGGTATGAAAATTTTTCGAATGCTTTTTTATGATGGCCTCACAGTATAAAAAATCGTTGTCGTATTCATCAAAGACGCTTAATGATTTAACGGTCATCTTTTAACAACTCCTCCACAGCTAACTTGGCACTTTGCATCACGATTGGCACACCCGCTCCCGGATGCGTACTGCTGCCGCAGAAGTATAGGCCTTCTGCATAATCAAATTTATTATGGGGACGATAGTAATTGCTTTGGGCTAAGGTCGGTTTCAAGCCAAATGTCGCACCGTTGTAGGCATTGAAGCGGTCATTGAAAGTATCTGGCGTATACATTTTTTCATACACGATGTGTTCATCGATATCCGTAAAGATCGTTTTTTCTTTTAATAATCCAATGATCTGCTGGCGGTAGCTTTGGATCGTTTCATCCGTCCATTGATCAAATTTAGATAATTCAGGTACTGGGACTAAAACATAAAGACCTTCTTGACCATCAGGTGCTAAGGAAGCATCTTTCAGGGTTGGGCGATACAAGTAGAAGGAAGGATCTTCTGGCAGCTTACCAGCCTCGAAAAGATCATCTACATTGCGTTTGAAATCATTGGCAAAATAAATGCTGTGGAGTGCGCTATCCTCATATTTTTTGTCCAGACCTAAATAAAGCAAGAAACAAGAACAAGAATAATCCATCGAAGCGATTTTTTGATTGGTGTATTTGCCGCGTTTTGATTCATCAGGAATCAAGCTTTCCATAGCATAAGGAAAATCAGCCGCACAAATCACGGCATCTGCGGTGATCGTTTCTCCATTGACACGAACGCCTTTGGTTTGCTTGTTTTCGATCAATAATTCATCGATCGGCGTATTGTAATGGATCGTACCGCCTAATTCTTGGAACAAACGTGCCATACCAGTGGCTAACGTATACATGCCGCCTTTGATGAAATAGACCCCATACATCAACTCGATCATAGGGATGATCGTATAAAGGGACGGCCCTTGGTAAGGGGAGACACCGATATACAAGGTTTGAAACGCCAATGATTTACGCAGGCGATCATCTTTGACAAATTTAGAAATGGAAGAGTAGGCGTCACTAAACGTTCGCAGCTTTAACCCTGCCCATAATGATTTGGGATTGTAAAAATCTCGCCATGTCCGAAACGACTTGGTGATGAAGGACTCTTTGGCGATCACATAGCGTTTGTAAATATCTGCTAAAAAGGCAAAATAGCCTTGAGCATCTTCTTCTGAGATCGCTTCTAGCGTTTTGGTCAATTCTACTAAGTCATTTGAGAAGGTCAGCGGTTCGTCTTGGGCAAAATACAGCTGCAGCATCGGATCGACTTTCTCCATAGGAATATAGTCATTCGGATCAACGCCAGCAAATTCAAACACTTCACGATAAATTTCAGGCATCATCACGATGGTGGGGCCCACATCAAAGGTAAAGCCGTTTTCCTTGATCTGATTCATTTTGCCCCCAGGTTGACCTTCTTTTTCGTAGAGGGTGACGTCATAGCCAAGTTTTTGCAAACGGACAGCAGCAGCTAATCCTGACACACCCGCACCGACAACAATAATTTTTTTCATGCTTGCTCCTTCTGCGAATCATCTGATTCGGCTTCTTTTTTCGTGTGTTCTTTTTCTTCTAAAACGCCATCTTTCATGACGAGAACCCGATCACAATAATCTGTTAAACGGGTATCATGGGTCACCATAATGGTGGCTTTTTGTTTTTCTTTGGTTTCTTTTGCTAAGATTTTGACGACTTCGACGGCTTTTTTTGAATCAAGACTCGCCGTTGGTTCATCTGCCAATATGATGGTGGGATCATGATAGAGCGCTCGGGCAATAGCCACACGCTGTCTTTCACCACCAGAAAGTTCATCGGGGTATTTGTTCTGCAGCTTTTCGATCCCAAGTTGTTCAAACAATTCAGTTGCTGATTGCTCTTGGGTTTCTTTGCTGACCTTATCCACTAATTGGAGTTGCTTTTTGACCGTCAAAAAAGGGACAAGGTTGGAAGCTTGTAAAATAAAGCCGATCTTTTTGAAACGAGTTTTTGCCCGTTGCTTTTCTTTTTGTTTACTGAAGGGTTCGTCATTGATAAACACTTCGCCTTCAGAGGGGGCTTGCAGACCACCGGCGATCGTTAGAAAGGTACTTTTCCCAGAGCCAGAAGGACCGATGATGGCGACAAATTCGCCTTTTTCTACCGAAAAGTTGGTTTCTTTCAAGGCTTCAATTGTCGCGTCCCCATCTTTAAATGATTTTTTGACTTGTTTGAATTCAATGGCACTCATGTTTTTTCCTCCTATCCGATTGCTTTCAATGGGTCGATTTTTACAATCGTTCGCACCGAGAAGAAAGCACCTAGCATCGCGATCAGAATCATCATGACACTGATACTAGCAAAGAATAATAGATTGATTTGGAATGGCACTGCCGCAGGTAACACGAGGGCGGTACCGATCGTTGCCAAACCACCGATCAAAACACCCGAGGTTGCCAATAAGAACGTTTGGGCGATCACCGAAAAAGCAATGTAGCGGCTAGAGATCCCTTGAGCTTTCATGACACCAAAAATTTCTGATTTTTGCATCGTTAACACATAGATAAAAATACCGATAACGATGGCAGCGATCACGATCAAGAACCCGATCATAAAGCCAAAGGTCAGCACTTGTGCGTTGTAACCAGGCAATTCATTAATAAATTTGCTGATATCCGTGGCGACCAGATCATCTGGCACTTCTTTGATTTTGCCACGAGTCACGATCGCGTTGATACGGGCATTTTCAGAATCATCTTCTTTTTCAAAACGAATTTCTTGATAGGCACCGATCGAGGTGTAGAGGACCGGAGCGACACTGAAGCGGGCGTTATCTGTAAAACCGACGATTTTTAATTTTTTGTCACTGCCTGCTAATTTGATGGTGTCACCAATGGAAATCCCGTATTCTTCCTCAATACTGCTGTCGGCGACCGCTTCATCATCTGAAGCAAACATCTCGCCATCGGTAATATTGGGTGCTAAAAATTGATCTGGATCAATGCCGAAAAAGGTGACATCGACTTTTTCACCGTTGCCTTCTTTGGTCACAACTCCAGCGGTTTGCGCCAAAACTGCTTTTTCTGGTGCATCGACTTCATCATAAAGACTGCGAGGAAGCATCGACATGTTTAAATTATCATTTGCTTCTTCGGTCAACAAAATTTGATCTGCCTCCCATTTGTCGACCGCCATCCGATTATCTTGAGCCAACCCATAAGCTAACCCAGTTAAAAAAAAGACCAAATAGGCGATTAAAAACATGACCCCTGTGACTAGGGCGTAACGCAATTTGGAATGGCGTATTTCATTGATTGCCAAAAACATAACGATTCCTCCTAATATTTTATCACTTGATAAAATAAAAATACCATTTTTTTTATTTTCAGCAAACTATCTTGCTTACAAAGAGTAAATTCGGTGAAAAAAGGAAGGTTATTTAGAAGGGACGTCTATTGAATTGAAGAAAACCACTTGCTGCCCTTTGATTTGAATAGGAGCGTAGGAGCAGCGAAGGGGCGGGGGATTTTAGTGGAGAAAGAACGTTTAGAATAACAGTAAAAGCCCTCTGATTCAGTGCAGACACAACTGCGGTGCTGAATCAGAGGGTTCCTATTTGAAGTCTGGTGCTGGATCAAAGTGTCAATCGTCAGTTTCTTTGCTTGTAGCGATAACTATCGGCACGATTTTTTCAAAGGAGTGACGGAAGCTTTCAGGTTGTGCTAATTTTTGATAGATGATCGCCAAACCATCTTGGTTTTTGCGATAATCCAACCAAACCTTCAGCTCACTTTGAGGACCGTATTTCTTTGAAATGTAATGATACGCTTCATGATGCAATTGTTCTAAATCTGTCAGCTGCTTTTTCTCATAAGCAAAAAGCAAGGTTCGCATGAGGATTCGCTCAAAATCTAAGTCGCGATCGGCTTCGGAAATAATTTTGCCATAAAGCGAGCGAGGCTCATAGGGCAGCGAGGCGCGATGATCTTCTACAGCTTCGCCGATCATTGAAATGACTGGAGGAGAGAAAAAGCGTGGCAACACAGCATCTTGTTCAACGATCTTGCGGGAATTGCTTTCGTGGTTTTTGCGGCCATAGAGCAAGCCGATATCATGGTAGGCAGCTACCGTATAGACGATATTCAGGTCAACGGGCAATGTTTCAGCAATTTCAAAACTATTTTGGATCACTTGGTGGACGTGCGCTGGGGAGTGACTGCTATCCAATTGGTTGTATTGCGGGATGATGGAGCTTTCAATATAGTGCTTTAGTTGTGGATCAATCGGTGCATCAATCTTCATTTGTCTGGTTCTCCTGCCTTTCATGTGCTAGATGAGGGGGAATTGAGCCAGTGCCAAACCGATCAATTGTTTCTAGACCTAGCGGCTGACGACAAAAGCCAAAGGGCTGTCCATCAATGGTGATTTGCTGCTTGAGCCACGGAAGGTAACTGATGGTATTGGTTGGATCGCCAGCAGCTGCTTGTTCCATATTCTGCCATTCATTCGACGTAGAAATCGTTGCATCACCTTTCAATAAGCCCTGCCAAATCACCTGGATCTCCTTGCGACAAAGGTTTCCTGCCATTGATGACAGCCCGTTAAACCCTAGTGCGACCTTTTCCGCCAAGTCCGCTTCACCACCAGCATAAAAGCGAAAATCGGCAGCCGTCTTTGTTTTTAGTTGAGGCACTCGCTCCTTCCTGCCAGCTTCTTTTAAGCCGATCACCCGAGGGTCAGCGATCAAGGTCAAGATACTTTCTGCAGATAAATCAAAGCCCGTGCGGCGGGGATTGTTGTATAAAATAACTGGTTTTTCGCAAGTATGGATCAATCCCTGAGCATAGAGCACGGCTTCCTTTTGCGTCAGGCAAAGATAAGGGGGAAAGCCTAAAACCACACCATCGATTCGGGGATTTTTGCTGATTGCTTCTGCCAACGCGAGCGTTTCATGAAATACGATGCCAGCTAAACCGAAGAGGACTTCGAAATCGGCTGCCCAGCTGGTTTCTTGCGCTAAGTCATGTAGAAGCTGTTTTTTTTCTGTTAAGGTCAATGAGTGCTGTTCACCGGTGGAGCCGCACACCAAAACCGATTTGATCCCTTGCTTTTGCAGTTGCAAGATATGAGCGATCGTCCTTTTCGTGTCAAGTCTTTCTGCATGATCAAATGCTGTGGGGACGGCAATATGCAGTGAGTGATTCAATGGAGTCATCCGATTCATCCTTTCTTGTGATACGTTTACTCAGCGATGTTCTTCTTGCTTCTGGTGCAAGCCAAGGAAGACGAAACAACTGATTATCCACTAAGTGTAGCAAACTTCCAGATTCAGAAAAAGACTTGAGGAAAATTTTTTAAAAACAGTGGTTGCGTTTTCAAATGAAGCATGGTATTATGCAAGTAATAAAACAGGCATGTGACTGGTAATGCAGGCAGGACCTATAAAAAACATGGAAGGGATCGTTGGATTCCGTTCAATGTTTTTGTAGGTGTTGCCTGCTTTTTTCTTTGTTTGGCCAACAAAGGAAAACTAATTAAAGGAGAAGAAAATTATGAATCTAAAAGAAACGGCAACTGCCATCGTTGAGTTGATTGGCGGAAAAGAAAATATCGCACATTTGGAACATTGCTCCACACGCTTGCGCTTTACCTTAAAAGACAATGGCCTCGTACAAAAAGATGCCTTGGAAAAAGTCGATGGCGTGATTGGGGTGCGACAAAATGTCCAATGCCAAGTCATCATCGGCAATGATGTCGTCGAAGTGTATGATGAGGTTATGAACGTGTTAGGTCATGAGCTAACAGCGGATGGAGGAAGTGAGGGCAAACAAAAACAATCGTGGGGTGCGGTCCTGCTTGATTTTATTATCTCGATTTTTCAACCGTTGATTCCAGCAGTCGCTGGAGGAGGCGTCTTGAAATCCTTACTGTTACTTGCTTCTGTCACTGGATTGATGGACAATACGAGCCAGACGTATCAAATTTTGAATCTGATCGGTGGCGCACCATTGTATTTCTTACCGATTTTAGTGGCGATCACCACGGCAAATAAATTAAAGGTCAACCAATTGGTGGCGGTTTCCGCTGTCGGTGCCTTGATTTTGCCTGAACTAACGACACTATTGACAGATGGCGCAGCGTTCATGGGCTTCGGTTTACAAAATATCGCTTATGCGTCACAAGTATTTCCAGCCATTTTAACGGTTTTATTTTACGCTCAAATTGAAAAGCTGTTTACCCGAATCTCACCAAAACCGATCCGTATCTTCTTTGTTCCAATGATGAGCTTAGTTATTACGGTTCCAGTTGCTTTATTGATTTTAGGCCCATTAGGCTTTGAAGTCGGAACGATTTTTTCAGCAGCGATCATTTGGCTGTATGCCCATTTAGGTTGGGTGGCAACAGGGATTTTAGCCGCTGTTTTACCATTGATGGTGGTTACTGGTATGCACAAAGCCATGATTCCCTATGCTGTTTCGTCCATGAGTGAGATGGGGGCAGAGCTGTTATACTTGCCTGCCTCATTGGCACATAACATCGCAGAAGCTGGTGCTTGTTTTGCGGTGAGTGTTCGGACCAAAGACCAAAAACTTCGTTCAACCGCTGTTTCTGCAGGCATCTCCGCCCTTTTTGGCATCACCGAGCCTGCTTTGTATGGGGTGACGATCCTGCATAAACGAGTGCTTTACGGCGTGATGGCTTCCAGCCTAGTTGGTGGTGCGGTGGCTGGTTTGTTTGCCATCAAGGCCTTCGCATTAGTTGGCCCTGGTCTAGCAAGTATCACTATGTTCGTGGATGAAGCCAACCCGATGAATCTTGTGTGGGCATTGGTCACGTTAGGGGTATCCTTTGCTGTTTCTTTTGTCCTTGTCCTTTTCTTATTCAAAGACAAAGTGGTAGAAAATAAGACGACTGTTGCCGATCCCAAAGCCGAAGTATTGAGCAAACCAGTAGATGGGCAAGTGGTAGCTTTATCTGAAGTCAACGATGAAGTCTTTTCAAGCGGTATGATCGGAGAAGGGTTCGGGATCATACCGACGTCTGGCGAATTGATCGCACCGGAAGATGGCGAAATCACGATGTTGTTTGAAACCAACCATGCGATCGGTTTAAAAACTCGTAATGGCGCAGAATTGCTCTTTCATATCGGCTTGGATACCGTTCAATTAGAAGGCAAACACTTTACCCCTTACGTGAAAGCGGGGGATCAAGTGAAACAAGGGCAACCCCTGATTCAATTTGATCTAGATGCCATCAAAGCAGCTGGGTTTGATCCAATCGTGATCTGTGTGGTCACCAATCAAGAGAACTTTACTGTCAAACCGATCGAATCAACCGATGAGCGCAACGAACAAGGTGTTTTATCGATTGTACCGATCGTCTAAACCAATGAGCAATGCAACAAAAACAATGTAAAAGGGGATTGAAAAAATGACTGAAACAACTTTTCCAAAGGACTTCTTATGGGGTGGCGCTATCGCCGCAAATCAAGTAGAAGGAGGTTGGAATCTTGGCGGCAAAGGCTTGTCGGTGGCGGATGTGGCGACCTACAAACCTCATGTCGATAACAAAGATTATGCGGCGCACATGAGCGTGACCGTAGAAGCCGTCAAAGAAGCGATGGCAGATCCAACAGATACCATCTATCCAAAACGGCGAGGAATCGATTTCTATCACCGCTATCCAGAAGATTTGGCTTTGTTTGCGGAGATGGGCTTTAAAGTGTTGCGATTGTCGATTGCGTGGACCCGTTTGTTCCCAACCGGGGAAGAAACGACACCCAATCAAGAAGGGATCGCTTTTTACCGCAATGTCTTTCAAGAAATGCAGCGCTTGGGGATCAAACCGATCGTAACGTTGTCTCACTATGAAATGCCGCTAGCCCTTAGCTTGAAGTACAATGGCTGGGTGGAACGTAAAGTAATCGATGACTTTGTCCGCTTTGCCACCGTCTGTTTCGAAGAATTTGGGGAGTATGTGGAATATTGGCTGACCTTTAACGAAATCGACAGTATCCATCGTCATCCCTTTACAACAGCAGGCATCATTCCAGAACAATCAGAAGCAGGCAAAGAAGAGCAAGAGGTGTATCAAGCGCTCCATCACCAATTTGTTGCCAGCTCATTAGTGACCAAAATCGCTCATGAGAAAAACCCAAACAATAAAGTTGGCTGTATGTTAACGAAACTAATGACGTATCCATTGACTTGTGACCCATTGGATGTTGAATTGACCTTAAAGAAAAACTTGGAAAATGATTTTTATGCGGACGTTCAAGTCAAAGGTGCTTATCCGCGAATGATTGAAAAAGATCTGGAAAAACGGGGCATCAAGATTGAAATGGCACCAGAAGACCGCCAAATCTTAAAAGATCACACCGTTGATTTTCTTTCTTTCAGTTATTATATGTCTATGGCTGAATCAGGCGACCCACATGCGGAACGGACACCGGGCAATACGGTTTTAGGGGTAAAAAATCCCAAGCTGCCGTCAACTGAATGGGGCTGGCAGATCGATCCTAAAGGCTTGAAAATCTCCTTGCTTTCATTGTATGATCGGTATCAAGTGCCATTAATGATCGTTGAAAATGGTATGGGCGCCGTCGATGTCCTTGAAGACGGCCAAGTGCATGATCCGTATCGGGTCGATTATTTCAAGGCACACTTCAAACAAATGAAGGAAGCCATCGATGAAGGGGTCGATTTGATTGGTTATACTTCTTGGGCACCGATCGATCTGGTCAGTGCTGGTACGTCACAAGTGACGAAACGCTATGGCTTCATTTATGTGGATGCCGATGATGAAGGAAACGGCAGTTATGACCGTTTGAAAAAAGATTCCTTCGACTGGTACAAAGAAGTGATCGCCACCAATGGCGCGAGTTTGGCAGAATAAACAGTGAGGAGCGAGAGTGCATGATTTACATCAAGAAAGTCTTAAATTCAAGTGTCGTACTTGTTGATAAGGAAGGCCAAGAAATGATTGCACTTGGGAAAGGCATCGGCTATGGAAAGAAAGTCGGCGACAGCATAGCCGATACCCAGATCGATCAAGTTTTTCTGCCAATCGATGAAAAAAAATCAGGTCAGTTTGCCGATTTAGTGGATGAGATTCCGTTGTACTATTTTGAAATGACCAAAGAAATCGTCCAGCTGGCGCAAAAAATGCTGCCATATCCGCTAAATTCAACGATTTACCTCACCTTATCGGATCACTTGCACTTTGCTGTAGAACGTCAGCAAAAAGGCTTGAGTGTGACGAATCGGCTCTATTGGGAAATCAAGAATTACTATACAGAGGAATTTCGAGCCGCCGAACAGGCACTACGCTTGTTGAAAGAGAAGTATCAAATTGAGCTGCCAGAAGAAGAAGCCTCCAATATCGCGTTTCATTTGATCAATGCCCAGTCGAACACCGAGGAAAATCAAGATGGGTTGAAAAAGGCCAAATTGATCGGGTTGATCGTCAATATGGTGCGCTACTCGATCCAGCAAGACGTCAACACCAATTCGATCCATTACAATCGCTTTATCACCCACGTGCGTTTCTTCGTTGACCGATTCTTTTTGGATGGTCTGCTGCAAGAAGATGATGAAGGACTATACCGTCAAATGTGGGCTCTTTATCCGAATGCTATGGAGATCGCGACAAAAGTCAAAGCCTATATCGATAAAGAATACCAAACGAAGATCCCTGCCAATGAAATCGTCTATCTAGGCGTTCATATCAATCGATTGATGAATCATTCAGCGATCAATTCCTAAGCGTCCTCATTTTAACAAACATAAACAAGCCGTTTCCCTTTGCTGGAGAAACGGCTTGTTTGTGTTTAGTAGGCTTGCTTGTTAGGAATCACGCCTCGAACGCCACCTTTTGGCTGCTCTACGTCGCCTTGGTAGCGTGGGATTAAATGACAATGGCAATGAAAGACCGTCTGTCCAGCAGCCTCCCCGCAATTGAAGCCGATGTTGAAGCCGTCTGGTCGATAGGTTTCCAATAAATAAGCTTTGCCTTCCTGCAACAAGGCCTGCAAGTCTTGTAATTCCTCTTGGGTGAGAGCAAAGTAATCTCTGCGATGCGCTTTGGGGATCAATAGCAAGTGTCCAGGGGTGACGGGGTACTTATCAGCGATCGCATAAAAGCGTTCGTTTTCAATGATCGCATGTTTTGAGGCAGTACAAAAAATACAAGTCAAAATCTTTCGCTCCTTTTTCTCGGCTAGATAGCGTATCAATACTTATCTTTAGTGTACCAAAAGCTGATTTGGAATGAAACGCACGAAAAAAAGCATGTCTTTTTGAGTCAATTGACAGTAAAATAAAAAAAGTTTATAAATTCGCTTGACTTAGAGTGCACTTCAACCTGTATGCTTAGTGTAACTTAAAAAAACAGGAGGACGTACAAATGGACTATGTAAAATTTGGCAATACAGGACTTGATGTGTCACCTTTGTGTTTAGGGACAATGGGATTTGGCGATCCCAACAGCGGGTTTCATGAGTGGGTGTTAGAAGAAGACGACAGTCGTGAAGTCATCAAAAAAGCCTTGGATCTGGGTATCAACTTTTTTGATACGGCAAATGTCTATTCTTATGGAGCGAGCGAAGAAATCGTCGGTCGAGCATTGAATGATTTTGCGCCCCGGGATGAGATCGTGGTTGCCACAAAACTATATTCTAAAATGAAACAGCGACCTAACAGTGGAGGCTTATCCCGAAAAGCGATTTTTTATCAAGTCGAACAAAGCTTAAAACGCCTGCAAATGGACTACATTGATTTGTATATCATCCATCGTTGGGATTACCACACGCCAATTGAAGAAACCATGAAGGCATTACATGATTTGGTAGTTTCTGGAAAAGTACGCTATATCGGCGCATCTGCGATGTACGCTTGGCAATTTGCCAAAGCACAAGCAGTCGCTGAAAAAAATGGCTGGACCAAATTTGTTTCGATGCAAAATCACTTGAACTTGCTTTATCGAGAAGAAGAGCGAGAAATGATGCCCTTGTGTGCCGATCAAAAAATTGCCGTGACGCCGTATAGCCCATTGGCTGCTGGACGGTTAACAAGAGATTGGGGTGCAAAGACCAAACGGTACGTAACGGATAAAACCGCCAATCAAAAGTACGACAAAACGATGGAACAAGACCGAGAGATCGTGGCGCGGGTTGCACAGATCGCTGACAAACACCAAAGCAAACGGGCGCAAATCGCCTTGGCATGGTTATTACAAAAAGAACAAGTGGTCGCACCAATTATCGGCGCAACAAAAGAAAGCCATTTATTAGATGCATTACCTGCCCTTGATCTAAAGCTGACTGCCGAAGAGATTGCGTATTTGGAAGAGCCATACTTGCCTCATGCAGTGGTAGGAGCGGAATAACGAGTAACAAAAGGGCTTCTGGCTCGTAGCATACAAAACGATCTAGGAAAAAATGCAAAACAAGGAAGTGAAGCCATGAATATCAAAAAAGTCAGTGAACTGAGCGGTGTCTCAGCTGATACCATCCGTTACTATGAAAAGATTGGGCTGATTCCGCCGGTCAAACGCAATAAAAACGGTGTTCGTGAATTTGATGATGACGACTTAAAATGGATCACCTTTACCAGGCAAATGCGCAACGCTGGA
This sequence comes from Enterococcus sp. 5B3_DIV0040, assembly GCF_002140755.1. Taxonomy (NCBI): domain Bacteria; kingdom Bacillati; phylum Bacillota; class Bacilli; order Lactobacillales; family Enterococcaceae; genus Enterococcus; species Enterococcus sp. 5B3_DIV0040. The sequence goes on along the minus strand of NZ_NGLC01000001.1, from coordinate 1,917,338 downwards.
CTATCGATTGATGGGCTGAGTCATTACCTGGCTTTATTTGAAGAAGGGCGAGGGACGGTTCCTGAGCGCAAGCAGCTGTTAGCCGAACAAATTGCAGTTTTGCGGGAGAAAATCTCAGATATGACGGAAGCTGTTGAACGTTTAGAATACAAATTGGAACATTACGACGAGCATGTTCTGCCGACTGAAGAACGACTGCGTCAACGCAAAGCCAATCTCGTCAACCAGACTTTATGACAAGCCATTTTTTCTACTCAAAGAACGAGGCTTGAATTTTTCAAAAATGAAAGGGAGCTTATGAAACGACTTGCGATTTTAGGTGCTGCTGGCACGATCGGTCAGCGATCACGGCAAAAACTTTTGGAAAGAACCAATCGACCACTCGTACTCTATGCCCGCCGTGCAACGGAGCGTTTGAATGAGATCGATGCTGCGCGTGAGACGATCATTGATGGTGACTTTCTCGATTTAGGACGACTCGTTCGGGCATTGCAAGGCTGCCAGTCGGTTTTTTTGACGGATATCCATGATCCTCGGGCAACGCTGCGGGTGATCGAGGCAATGAAATTAGCAGAGGTCAACCAATTGATCAGTGTCGCACCCGAAAAAAGACTTTGTACATCGGCGGCATTGAAGCAATTGGCAGACTTAACAGCGCCTTTTCTTGCCCCTGAAAAGCATCAGCTGCTCTTGCAGCAAAAAAATCGCTTGATGTCCTACCAATTGATTGTAGGCTCAGAGTTGGCTGTTCGCTTTGTTCATTTGCCATCAATGGAAGAATGCATGTTACAGCCAGGGGGATGGCAAGAAGCAGTCGCAGAAGAAATGCTTGCGATGTATCACTGCTATACAGCCTAAAGCCTGTGCATTTGTGATGAAAACCAACATGCTTTCTTGAAGTTCAGAATCATTTTTTTCATGTTTTCATGAAAAAAATGGTTCTTTCTTTTGAGCTTTTTTTGATAGAATAGACAGAAGCTTTTATCCATAAAATTAGTTGCCAGATTGAAAGGAGAACGTTGATGGAATCACTTATCAAAAAAAATCTTGCTTTATTGCTTGGGGTGCTGTGGATCTGCATCGCATTAAACTTTTTCCTTTTGCCTCACAGTATTGCTTCTGCTGGTGTCGGGTCGATCGGCTACCTGATCGAAACCGGCTGGTCGATCAATCGTCATATCGTTGTCTGGGGGATAAATTTATTGATGCTGGTGTTGGCATTTTTGCTTTTAAAGCGAGAGGTCTTTGTCAATACGGTTATCGGCAGTCTGGCATTTCCCGTTCTTCTGGCGCTTTTACCAGAGATCATGCTCTTGCGTTTTTATTCTGTTTCCTTGATTTTAGGTAGTTTCTTCTTTAGCTTCGGTATTTTTTCACTTTATAAAATCGGTGCTTCCAATGGTGGGGTCACGATTCCGCCGCTGATTTTGGAAAAATACTATGGCATTCGAAAGTCTAGTGGTGTCTTCTTAACCAATCTGATCATCATCTTGTTGAATCTCCTGATTTTTTCTTGGCAAGAAGCCCTCATTTCCGCTTTCTCTATCTATTTGATTGCCTTTTTCATGCGCTTCTTTATGCGGATCGAGCAAAAAACACAGGCAAAAAAAGCAGTGAACGTTCAAGAAACAGCAGAACTAGAATAAACTAGCAGAAGCAAACCATCGGTGCAACAGGTAGTGACCCCCAAGAGTTAGACGAAACGTCTACCTACAGGAGGTCAGTACAACATTTGCACCGATGGTTTTTTAATAGTTTCTTTTTCTCAAAACAGCAATAGCCCCCGCTAGGCAGCTGATGATCAATAAGCAACTCAGCAGCAGCGCTGGCAGTAGTTCTCCTAGTTTGATTTGGTCGGTTAAGTAGTTAGGAAATTGGCTGGAAAGGGAATAAGGATTCCAGTTTGTTACTTGACTCCATAGGTTGCCTAACATGCCCATCAGATAACAGACGCCTATAAACAACAGCCCTTGATAGATGCTTTTGGCAAAGCTGGAACCTAGCAGCAGGATGCTGATTGCTAGTAAACCAAACAGCCAATAGCTGAACAATGCGCTAGGGACTTGAACAGCGCTAGAATCATCGAAATAGATCAAGGTATAAAAAGCACTGACACTGGCACTTAGGAGGTAGCTCAAAGACCACAGAATCGTTAAATAGCCAGCTTTGGCACAGACGATCGTCGTTTTCGGTAATCCTTTCGTAATCAGCTGAATAAAGGTCCCTTGGGCTATTTCGGCAGAGAGCGTATCGGTAAAAAGAACCACAAATACCAACAGACCAATCGTGCCGATGTTGCTGTAAAACTGAAGCCACGCATCGATCGCAGTCGGATCAGCAATCGTGATTTCAATCGATTCCGGCATCATACTGGCCATCAGATCTGGCATAATTTTGGCAGTAAAGGGAGAAAGTATACCAATCAGAGCAAACAGGATCAAGCAAATCAGCAGTTTTTTGCTGCGAAGACCGCCGAGAAATTCTTTTTTTAAGAAAACAAGAAACACCTTCATTTAATCACCTCCAAATAAATCGCCTCTAAAGTCGGTTCGATCCGTTGAAAGGATTCAGGTACTATCTGTTGTTCATTGAGCAATCGCAGCAACTGCTTTCCAACATTCGTGTCGGCAGTTTCGTCGATCAGTAATTGATTGTTCTTTCTTTCTGCCGCAATGCCGTGGGATGCTAACAGATTGGCAAATTTCGAATGGTCACCTTCGTTGGTAAAGACGATCCCAAAGGCGGTTTTTCGATAACGTTTTTTTAAGGAATCCATCGTTTCAAACGCCTGGATCTGACCTTTGTGCAAAATCGCAATGTAATCTGACAGCTGCTCGACATCTGCGAGAATATGGGATGAAAAAAGAACTGTCGTTTCTTCTTTGATTTTAGCCAATACATCAAGAAAGGCCTTGCGACCTAAAGGATCGAGTGCAGAGGTCGGCTCATCACAAATCAAGATAGCTGGTCGGTTGATCAATGCTTGAGCTAATCCAAGACGCTGCTTCATGCCGCGAGAAAAGCCAGCGATTTTTTGTTTCGAAGCTTCCAGGCCTACCAACGCTAAAACTTCCATCACCCGCTGAGGCTGAAAAGGTTCTTGATTGGGCTGGATTTTTCCGCAAAAAGTCAAATATTCTACAGCTGTCATAAACGAGTAAAACTGCGGTACATCTGGTAAATAGCCGATCCAGCGATTGGTCTTGGCTGAGCCGAATTGCACCACTTCGCCGCAAACGGTGATTTCGCCTTCATCAATGGGGAGCAATCCTAAAATCGCCTTCATGGTCGTTGTTTTGCCAGCACCATTTTCCCCGACAAACCCCACAACGCTGCCCTTTGGAACCGAAAAGGTTAGGTCTTGCAGCACTTGTTTGCGCCCAAAACGCTTGGATAAATGGTTGATCTCGATCATCTTCATTGTTGGTCCTCTTTTCCGAAAGCAAAATAAAGGATAGGACCGATCAGGCTAACAAAACAGGCGATGAAAAGCCAAAGAATGCGGGAGCCGAATTTAAACTGTTCTTGTTTTAAAATATCGCGAACCGCCAAGATGATCAAGACCAATTGCAAAACAATCAAGGGGATCAGTACGGGCAAATAATCAGACATATTTTCTGGTATATTTAGTGAAACACTATTCATGTGAAGCCCTCCTTTGTGGCTCATTTTCTTGTTCGGACAGTTTTTGCAGCTGCTGAAATAATTCTTCAAATAGTGGTTGCTTCAGATAAGGTTCAAATAATGGTGTGAACTGCGCGATTTCGAGAAATTGTTTTTTGACATTGTCTGAGTTCCGCGGGATCTGACTACCTAATTCTAATTCGCTGATCCACTCATCGATGCTATTGAAATAATCGTCTCCTTTCAAAACGATTTCCTCAGGCGTGTCTGCTAATGTTTTCACATACAGCGTTAATGCTTGTAGCAATAAGCTTTCTTTTCCTAAAGCGGCAAAAGAAACCATTCCAGCAGATAAAAAGTTCAGTAAAGAAAGGGGATGCAGCTGGGCCAGTTGGAAGCTCTCGCTGAGTGCCAGCCCACGTGCAAAGGTTTTTTCCAGTTGCTCCTCGTCTTGTGTGAGCATTGCCAAATAATTTGTCAGTAAGCTCATAAAAAGAATCAAGTATTGATAAATCGCACTTTGCGTCACAATCTCAGCTTGCTGCAACTGATTTTTTTGCTGAAATGCGGCGGCAATCAACGGTTCGCTAGGTAAGAAAGAGAGCGTTTTCGTGCCAAGGATCGCCAAGACCTCATCGGGCTTGTTTCTCATCAGCAGACAATAGGCTTCGATTTGTTGCGCTTGTTGTGCCAACGCATTGTCACCATGCGCAATGATCCGTTGATAAAGGATTTCTGCTTCTTTCAAATAGGTAGTTTTCTTCGCTTCCATCAAGGCTTCTTCAGAGGGGTGCCCTTCTGTGCTATCTGCTACAGGGACATCTGGCAAAAGATCCCAATGATTTAAGTAAAAGGAGCCCATCTGTAACAAGAACGGGTAACAAGAGTAATACCGTTTGGTAAAACTTTGTGCCAGCGCGAGGACTTCGCTTGGTGTTTTTGTTTGAAAGGCGTCTTTTAGTAATTGATAGATTCGCTGGATCTCTTTAGGAGATAGCTGCGAGTCCAAAATTAATAATTCATCGACGCTGCAATCAAAATACGCTGCTAATAAGGGCAGCGAGGTGATATCTGGATAAGACTGTCCCGTTTCCCATTTCGAAACGGATGCTTTGGACACATTCATAAACACTGCTAATTCTTGCTGGGTAATACCTCGTTGTTTTCTTCTCCGAGCGATTTCCTCGCCAATGGGTAAGTCCATAGTGCACCTCCGATAGGTTTGTTTGGTATACTTCTATCATAAGAGGATAAGAGATGACTTACAATGGATTGCTAGTTAATTTTTGGTTGATTTAATTAACTAAAAGTTGATTATAAGGCGAAGTATTCCAATCTTTGGGAAAGAGATGATCGTAAATGAGAGGTAGAAAATTGAAAGTTGTAGCAGCGATCGATTCCTTCAAAGGAAGTGCCACTTCCGCAGAACTAAATCAAGCGGTCTTAAGCGGGTTTTCAGACCAGTGGGAAACACGCAGTATCCCAATCGCTGATGGGGGAGAAGGGTCAATGGCAGCAGTCATTGCTGCGCTGGGAGGCAATTACGAAACGGTTTCAGTGACCGCTCCATTAGGCGGTAAGTTGCAAGCCCGTATGTTGGTCACAAAAATCAAGGAAGAAAAAATTGCCCTGATTGAATCTGCAGAAGTGATTGGGTTGCAACTCGTGGAACCTAGTGACGAGACCACCCGCAATAGCTCTTCTTTTGGTTTAGGCCAAATGGTCTTAGCAGCTTGCAGGCAAGGTGTGAAAAAAATTTACCTGACCCTTGGCGGTAGCGGCACTTCTGATGGGGGTGTAGGCTTTTTACTTGCGCTAGGAGCAACCATTCAAAGAAACGAGCGGATGGAAAACAATCCTTTGCTGCAAGCAGAATCTCTGGCGCTCAGCCAGTTGAACCCTCTGCTTGCACAAATTGACCTATTTGCATTAGCCGATGTAACGAATCCCTATTTTGGCAATCAGGGATTTGCGCAGGTTTTTGGTCCGCAAAAAGGGGCATCCCAAGAAACGATCCAGCAGTTGGATCAGCAGGCAAAGCGCTTGGCTGAGCACATCAAGCGGACCACGGGGATCGATCTGGAAGTCCCTGGTGCTGGTGCGGCAGGTGGACTTGGTGGTGCTGTTCGTTTGGCAGGTGGTCAATTGGTTCCTGGATTTGCGACGATCGCTTCATTGGTTGGATTTGAGGAAAAAATCAAAGAAGCAGATTTGTTGATCACGGGTGAAGGACGCATCGATGGGCAAACCGCTGGGGGAAAAGTACCCTATGGCGTCGCGTTGCTCGCCCACAAACATCAGGTACCGGTTGTTGCCATCTGCGGCTCCCGAAGCGACGATCTAGGAAAACTGCCGCAACTACTATCTGCCGTCTTTTGTATCCAGCAAGGTCCGATTTCGTTGACAGAAGCGATGGAGAAAAAGAGAACCTTAGTGAATACTCAACAGACTGCTCAAGCCATCGCTGGTTTTGTGGAGCAGTGGCAAAAAAAGACTGAATCAGACACTTCAGATAGGACTGAATAAGAAGATAACACCAAAAAACTTCGTATTGGCTACTGCCTTTTGTACGAAGTTTTTTTGGTGTTTTTCTCTGTGCTTAAGCCAAGGTAGCTTGTGCTTCAATCTCTACTTTAAAGTCAGGGGCAACCAAGCCGGCAACGATCACGAGACTCATGGCTGGTTTGTTTTCTACCAAAATAGTTGTAAACGCCGTACGGACAGCAGCTAAGTAGGCAGCATCTGTTAAAAAGACGGTCATTTTGACCACTGATGACCAGGACAGTTGATTGGCTGATAGAAGCTGTTCGATCTTTTTCAAAACGATGGTTGTTTGCTCTTGCGGGTCCTCAGGTGTGGCTCCGTCTTGCGACGGCGTTTGACCAGAAATGAAAAGAAAAGGTCCTTGAGCGATTTTTGTATCGGTATAGATTGCCATTTCTTTGGCTCCTTTCGTCTATCTTGCCTTTGGATGATGGGACAGATAGAAATTGATTGGGTGTGTCCTAGTTTACTTGATTCCACCTGCAAAAACAATCAACGGACGTGTTCAGTTGGTTGTGTGAAGCCACGTGACCAAGCCACTCTTCCCCTTTAAGAAAAGCACTCATTTTTTTCAGGCTCCGCTGAAATTATCGCCAGAATTTTATGGTTTCAATGTCTTATACTATGTTCAGATCAAATAAATAAACAAGGAGGAAAAAAATATGAATTGGTACAAAAACACAACAGAAGAACTATTACACACGTTGCAAACAACACGGCAGGGCCTTTCCTCCGAAGAACGCAACCAGCGTTTAGCAAAGCAAGGTGAAAATAAAATTACTGAGGCAGCGCAGATCCCCACATGGAAGAAAGTCGGCAAGCACTTTACCGACTTACTGATGTTGGTCTTGATCGTCGCAGCCGTCTTAAAAGGGATTTCTGGTGATTATATCGAAAGCGGCATTATTATGGCGGTCGTCGTCATCAATGGATTCGTCGGCTACTGGCAAGAGCGCAAAGCCCAAGAATCACTGGATGGATTGAAGCAGTTCATGGGGCAAGAAGCAACGATTTATGTTCACGGCCGCAAGAAGAAAATCGCTGTTTCTTCCTTAGTAAATGGAGATTTAGTCGTTTTAGGACCAGGAGATGTTGTACCAGCAGATATGCGCTTGATCGAAACCCATGATCTTGTGATTGAAGAGTCGATTTTAACTGGCGAATCTGAGCCTGTTCAAAAAATGACCGAGCCTATTACTCAAGAAAGTACAATTGGTGACCAGCGGAACATGGCGTTTTCTGGTACCCATGTAGAAAGCGGAACTGCCAGCGGGATCGTCGTTGAAATAGGCGACGATACACAAATCGGCCAGATCAATCAAGCAATTCAGTCTGTGAAAGCGCAAGAAACCCCGTTGATCAAAAAAATGAAGCAATTGAATCACCAAATCTTTAAAGGCATTATCGGATTAGTGATTTTCTTGATCTTCTTTACTACCTTCCGCTACGGCTTTGATCTTGATCTCTTGTTCTCATCAGGTATCGCCTTAGTGGTAGCGATGATTCCTGAGGGTTTGCCAGCCGTGCTGACCATGATTTTATCGATGGGTGTCAAGGAAATGTCCGAGGAGCAAGCAATCATCAAAACGATGCCATCAGTGGAGACACTAGGTGCCATGACGGTGATTTGTTCAGACAAAACAGGAACCTTGACCAAAAATGAAATGACGGTCGTCGATGTTTTAGTTGAGTCAAACGTGGATAAAGCAACGGTGCTTGATATCATGGCAAATTGTCAAGACTTGAAGCAAGACGAAGGACAAAAGGCTGCGGATCTCGTTGGGAACCCAACCGAAAAAGCCTTGTTACAATACGCAGAATCAGCGCAGCAACCATTGCGTAAAACAGTCGATAAGATTCCTTTTAGTTCCTCTTACAAGTACATGGCAACACGCCATCAAAATCAAGAAGAGCCGAATGCCTCGGTAGTTTTTGTCAAAGGTGCGCCCGAAGTGTTGCTTGAGAAAAGCCAACTGACTTCAAATCAAAAGCAATGGTGGTTAGATGAAAGTGCAAAATTAGCAGCGAAAGGGCAGCGGCTGATCGGCTTTGCGCATCTGACACTGTCGGCACAGGAGTCCTTGTCCCACGAAGGGCTAACCAATTTAACCTTTGTCGGGATCGCTGGTATCATTGATCCTCCGAAAGACAGTGCCATCAAAGCGGTAAAAGAGTGCTTGCAAGCGGGCATCCAAGTCAAAATGATCACAGGAGACCATGGCAAGACTGCTCAAGCCATCGGCAAGCAAATTGGCTTGAAGCACACGAATCACGTGTTGGAAGGGTTAGAAATCGATCTGCTGTCGGAGGAAGAATTGCAGCAAGCAGTCCAAAAGACAGACATCTTTGCTCGAACGACCCCTGAGCATAAATTACGGATCGTTAGTGCTTTGCAGGCGAATGAAGAGATCGTCGGAATGACCGGTGATGGCGTAAACGATGCACCAGCGCTGAAAAAAGCCGATATTGGGATCGCTATGGGGATCAAAGGCAGTGAAGTAACCAAGCAAGCAGCCGATATGGTTTTGGCAGACGATAATTTTCATACGATCGCCAATGCCGTCCGAGTGGGTCGTCGAATCTACGATAATTTGAAGAAAACCATCAACTTCTTCTTACCAACTGCGGTTGCCCAAGGATTGATCGTTATTGCGGCACTCTTGTTGAACCGACCACTGCCACTGACACCTGTCCAAATTTTATGGGTAAATATGGTGACAACGATCACGCTTTCTTACGCACTCGGTTTTGAAAAGGCAAGTGCGGATGTCATGAATCGACCACCACGGCCAATCAAAGAAGGCATCTTGTCTTGGTACAGCTTGTTCCGCATCTTCTACGTCTCGCTGTTGATCATGATTCCTTCTTACGTCTTAGCGGTTCAATTTGAGGGAACGGTCCTTCAGCAAAGTATGCTACTGCAAAGTATCGTCTTTGCCCAAGCGGTCTACTTGTTGAACTGTCGTGAGCTGGTCAAGCCAGCCTTGAATCGCCAACTGTTTGCCAACCGAGCGCTATTCGTTTCTCTTTCACTGCTGATCGTATTACAGGCAGCGATTTTCCTAACCCCTCTAGGACACCAGCTTTTAGGGATCGGTTCTTTGACCTTGATGCAGCAGTTGAGTATCGCTGCTAACGGCGCACTCCTTTTCGCAGTCGTTGAGGGTGAGAAATTTATTACGAATAAGCTGCAAGGACGGCAAAAAGCCGCTCCAGTGAAGCAGTAGCGGCAGCTTGATGATTCTAGCGATAGCTTAAATAATAGGTTTGGATGAGCTCAGTCACTTGATTGAGCTCATTTTTCGTTGGTACCATCGATAAGTAAAAAACTGGAACAGATACTTCCTCTAAAGGGAAATTTGAGAGAATAAAATCAACCTCGATTTCCGCCAACGCTTCTAGTTGACCAGGCTCGATCGCCGATAAAAGGATGCGGGCACCGAGGAAGTCATTCAATTCTTGCAGGAGATAAGCTTTCCAGGCAGGCTCACCTTGGAAAACAAAATACCCTTTTGCGCGAATGGGATTGATCTGTAAAATCGCTTGTTGGATCAGTAAGGTGGTGGTTGACCATAATGGAAAACTCATTTCCGATTGACTGGCTGTTTGCTCTTCTAAAAAGTCATGGATCGTCGCTTCGATCGATAGCGAATAGGGTTGATTTAACCGTTGGATCTCGTGAAATTCGAGCCCGAACAATTCTGAGAGCTTGGCTGACTCTTGCGATTTGATCAAAAGCAACAGTAGATTCTCAATCAGTTGTGTATCACTAGCTAAAGACAACTGCAACAAGCGGTCTAGTTTTCCAACAAAATGGGTCGTTTTCTGATAAATGGTTTGGTAGGATTCAAGGGTTGCTTGGATCGTTGCGGACCAGTCGTTATTGTAGTTCCAACTTTCTAAGAAGCAGTAGAAGCTAAAGAAGTGTTCGCTGCGTTCTAAATAAACGCCTTCTTTTTGATACAGCTGGCTTAATGGCTGTTGGAAAAGGCTATAAAGGGGATCGTCCCCCTGAAATTCAAAGGAATCGATACGGCAATTGGCTTTGATGCGAATCGTATTGATAAAAAACCAGCAGGTACCGTAGATTTGTTCCACTTCGATCTGCAGCTTGGCTTTTGCTAAGCGATCCAAGAAATGATAATAGTGAGACTCATGAATCGTATATTCCTCAAAAAAGTAATTGTTATGGGTGTATGGCAGTAACAGGCGATGAAAAAAAACACGGATGTTGATCTCACTTCCTTCAAAGCGGATCATGCGATTGGTGATCCGAATCCGCAACGAAAAATCAGTGAGACTTTTGTTTAATTTTGTCACATGTCGTCGCAAGGTCTCATAGGATGTCCCTGTTTGGCTAAGAATATCTTGCGTACGGAGTTCGCTGGAAAAAAGCAATGCTTTCATCAAAGAAACACCGATCGATTGAGGGAAAAACGTTTCCCAGAGCTGACTCATCAACAATGGCCCATCATGGGTCAGAGCAAAGCCACTACTAGCAGCTTCGATCTGCCAACCATCAGGCAATTGTTGGCGAATATAGGTTAGATCGGAAAAAACGGTTCGCTCCGTCGTATCGATCAATTTTGCTAGTTGCTTGGCAGTGATCATTTTGTGATTCGCCAGTTGTTCCAAGAGAAGGATCTGACGTAATAAATCCTTCTCCGTAATGATTTTTTTCATCATCCCATCCATGACAAAAACTTCCTTTCCGAGTCTTGAAGGTCAAAAGAGTCACATTGACTGTTTTGATGAAAGACAACTCTTTCGTGTTCATTTTGATTTTATACGAAAAAGGCAAGTTTTGCTATTTCCAATTCACTGGATGATGTTTTTTTATTAAAAAAGCTGGGATCGGCAACCTTCTGAGTAACTGTCTAAAGGAATGCGCTTGTTTTATGTGTTTTAATGGTTAGAGGTCTATCATGTGTTCGTATTTCTTCATTCGCAAATACATAGAATAACTTTCTTTCGATAATTTTATTTTTGAGGAAAAAAGACTCTTTTTGCGAGAGGCGTAGAGTTTTCGATGGAGCGCAGAATTGATGATCCATTCAATTTCGGCTTGTTCTTCCTCGGATAATTCGACTTTTTTCTCATTGGATTGAATGAGAGAGTAAGTAAATTCTAAGCAGCTCATTTTATAAATAAAGGTGGAAAAATATAATTTGTCTATGTGCATTTAATCACCCTTTCTTACATTCGGTTCAATCATATAGAAGAATATTTCAAATAACAATTCTGTTTTTTCATGATGTTATGAAAATTTTGGAAAAATGTCGATTTTTTGGCAAAATTATAGCAAAGTTTTCACTCTTTGATCTTCACGTAAGGGTTATAAAAAAACAAATATTATTTAAATAGAGTAGCAGCTATAATTAAGTACGCTGAAAGAAGTGAGGGAGATTTTTGTCCTAAAGAATGTCTTTTAATTTTGGTTAAGGCAACCCATTGTAGGTTGTTTTCTTGTATTGTCAAAAGGAGACAAAAAAATAAAATTCGCTTTTTTCTGTTGACAGATCAGCAAAAGCCACGTAATATAGCTACCAATAACTAGTAAAGACCAAACAAAAGAGAAGTATGAGGACGTTCGTCTTGCAGAGAGCTGATGGTGGTGTAAATCAGCAGATTGACGCTTCAGAAATGGACTTTTGTGTCGAAAGGCTGAAATCAGTAGGCTTTTTTCGGGATCTCCCGTTACAGAGAACGATCGTTGATAGACGATCTAGAGAACCAATTGAGGTGGCACCGTGAGTAATCGCCCTCATGCAGACGAGTTTGTTTGCATGAGGGCTTTTTTGTTTTTTTTGCCCTTCAACCAATAAAAAAATAAACGTAAAATCAAACTAAGAGAAGTACTTGAGTCTTTTTTGGTTACAGAAAGTCGGCGGTGATGAGAGTCCGATACCAAGAAATCAAGGAAATGGCCTTAGCCGATCATTTTTTGAACCCTTTTTTTGGCAGTAGGAAAATGCGGGAACTCCCGTTATAGAGGAAGACCGTTGTTAGACGGTTGATAGAGAAGAAGTTGTTTTTTTAGGCAACTTTCAATTGAGGTGGTACCGCGGTCATTCGCCCTCAAGCAGACGTTTTTATGATGTTTGCTTGAGGGCTTTTTGTTTACAAAGAAAGGAGCAGCTTATGTATCGAATGGAACGAATCAACAGCGATTGTTTGACACCTGTCTCAGTGTTTTTACGGATTCAAGGGGCGCATAAATGTTTACTGGAAAGTATTCCCAGAGAAGAAGATACGGGACGCTATTCGATCCTCACCTTTGATCCTGTTCAGAAACTGACCTTTAAGGATGGTGTTTTTCAAGTGGAGGATCTTTTGGAAAAAACGGTCAACAAGTATCCCTGTCAGGACCCTTTAAAAGAAATGGAACGGTATGTAGTCAAAAAAGAAACCACCGCTTTACCGAATCTGCCGTTGCAAAGTGGGGCGATCGGGTATGCGGGCTATGATATCGCAGCTTGCTATGAAGACATTGGACAACTGCCAACAGATGAATTGCAGGTGCCTGATATGGCCTTTTGGCTTTTTGAAACCTTTCTCGTTCTGGACCATCAAAGGGAAACCTTGACCATCATCCTTGAAAATTGCTACAGCCAAAGGGGGACCACCGAGATGGAGCAGGCACTCCAAGCGGTGCAGCAGCAATTAAGGACACCAGTCGCAGCTGAGACCCGTGGGTTATCGAATGAAAAGCTGCATTTTACAAGTAATGTTACCCAACATGCCTATGAAACGATCGTTCGTGAGGCAAAAGCCCGAATTACGGCAGGGGATATGTTTCAAGTGGTTCCTTCCCAACGTCTGCAAGCAGCATTTACACAAGATCCTTTTGACTATTACCGAAAACTGCGAGTGACGAATCCGTCTGCCTACCTCTATTATCTTGATTTCGATCACGGATTCAAAGTGATCGGCAGTTCACCTGAAAGCTTGATTCGGGTTCAAGGAACAACGATCACCACAAATCCAATCGCTGGTACCCGCAAACGAGGGGCAACCAAAGCAGAAGACGAAGCTTTGGCGGCGGAACTATTAGCAGATGAAAAAGAACGTGCAGAGCACCAAATGCTTATCGATCTGGGGCGCAATGATTTGGGACGAATCGCTGAACATGGCACGGTTCATGTTCCTTTATACATGGTGATTGAGAAATACCGCTATGTCATGCATATCGTTTCGGTGGTGGCTGCCAAGCGCAGAGCAGGTGTGACGGCAATGGATGCCTTGAAAGCAACCCTGCCAGCAGGCACGGTCAGCGGGGCACCAAAGATTCGTGCCATGACTCGCATCTATCAATGGGAAGCTGTTCGAAGAGGGGTCTATGCGGGAGCCGTTGGGTATTTTTCTCGAAACGATCAAGCGGATTTTGCCATCGGGATTCGAACAATGGTTTTGAAAGACGCGATCGCTTATGTCCAGGCAGGGGCGGGTGTCGTTTATGATTCTGATCCCTCATCTGAATACCACGAAACCTTACACAAAGCCAAAGCACTATTGGAGGTGTCAGCCAATGATTTTACTCGTCGATAACTATGATTCGTTTACTTACAATCTTCTCCAGCTCTGTCCAGAAGAAACAGTCGTCTTGCGAAATGATGATCCAGACCTTTTCCTTGTTGCTGAAGAAGCAGATGCCATCATTTTTTCTCCAGGTCCAGGACGTCCCGCAGAGGCAGGATTCATGATTCCTTTGATCAAAACATACCACAATAGCAAGCCGCTTTTAGGGATCTGCTTAGGTCATCAAGCCATTGGGGAAGCGTTTGGTGCCAAAGTGGTCCAAGCACCAGCCATTATGCACGGCAAGCAATCGAGCCTTACGTATCAGAAAAAAGGCGTATTCGAAACCTACCTAGGAGACATGACTGTCATGCGCTATCACTCGCTGGTCATTGAGCCAGCGACCCTTCCTGCACAATTTGAGGTATTGGCTGAAACAAAAGGGATCATCATGGCGATCCAGCATCGACAAAAGCCGATCGTAGGCCTTCAATTCCACCCTGAATCAATGGGGACAAACAAAGGGGCATTTTTTATCCAACGGTTTCTTGAACTCATTCCAGAAAACTCAGCAAAAAGCAGCAAATGAAAAAGGAGGAACATTTATGGAAGCAGTCAAAATACAGCAGCCGCAGCAAATCACCCAGCAGCTTTTTAATGGCAGTCATTTAAGTTATCAGGAGATGCGCCACTTTGCTCAAGGAATTTTAAGCGGGATGTTTTCAGAAAGTCAATTGGGGGCAGCGTTAGTTGCGATGAAGATCAACGGCATCACAGCCGCCGAATTGACCGCTTTAGCGGAAATCATGTTAGAGCATGCCGTTGCGATCCCTTATGAAGGAGGAGACGCCATGGACAATTGCGGTACTGGCGGCGATCACTCCAATAGTTTTAATGTCTCCACTACGGCGGCCTTCGTGTTAGCAGCTGGGGGAATCACGATGGCAAAACACGGCAATCGCAGTATCTCTAGTCGTTCAGGCAGTGCCGATGTCTTAGCCTGCTTGGGGGTATCGATCCAAGCATCACCAGAAAAAATCGCTGAGCTATTAACGACTGTCGGCATCGCGTTTCTCTTCGCTCCCTCGTTGCATCCCGGCATGAAAGCAGTGATGAAGATACGGCAAGAATTAGCAACGCCAACGATTTTTAATCTATTAGGCCCCTTGATCAATCCTGTTCCGTTGACTACGCAACTGATTGGGACTTACGCAGGCGAGAGCTTGGCCGACACCGCTCAGGCGTTAGGCAGTCTTGGTCGGCAAAGAGCAATGGTGATCCATGGATGCAACGGAATGGATGAAGCCAATTTGGCAGGTGAAACTGCGATCAGCTTTTATCAAGGAGGAGAGGTAGCCAATTTTTCTTTGGATCCACAAGCGTACGGCTTTACGCCAGCGCCGATCGAGGCGATCGTCGGCGGGGATGCCGCTCAAAATGCGGCGATCTTAACTGCGGTGTTGAAAAATCAACCCTCCGTTTATCTAGAAACGGTGGTCTTAAATGCAGGGTTAGGTTTTTACGCTAACGGCAAAGCCGCCACGATAGCGGAAGGGTTTGCGATGGCACGGGCGTGTATCGCTTCGGGCGCCGCCTATGACAAACTGCAGGAGTTGATCCGCCAGTCAAATAGTCAATAATTACTAAAGCTGTAAGGAGGAGAATCATGGATTTTTTAGAAACGATCATCCAGAAAAAAGTTGAAGAAGTTGCCGCGATGCCACAAGAAACCGAAAAGGTCGTAGCGAAACGCCCATCATTTTATCAGCAAGTCAAGGACCGACCACAAAAGATGCACCTCATTGCTGAAATCAAGCGTGCTTCACCCTCAAAAGGAGACATTAACCAAGCGATCGACCCAGTCACGCAAGCGCAAGCTTATGAAGCCGCGGGTGTCAGCGGGATTTCCGTTTTGACCGACCAGCAGTTTTTCAAAGGCTCGCTGGCAGATCTTGAAGCAGTCAGTAAGGCTATTTCGGTGCCTATACTATGCAAAGACTTCATTATCGACAAAAAACAATTGATTCGCGCCAAGAATGCGGGTGCCAGTATCGTTTTATTGATCGTGGCTGCGTTGGAGCCAGCCCGTTTGGTCGCGCTGTATCAAGAAGCCGAAGCACTAGGGTTGGAAGTACTCGTTGAGACCCATAATGCGGCTGAATTTCAACATGCCCAAGCATTAGGTGCCAAAATCATCGGCGTCAACAATCGTGACCTAAAAACTTTTGACGTTTCCTTGGATGTCAGTGTTGCTTTAGCACCTCAGCCATCGGAGGCGGTTTATATCAGTGAATCTGGTATTCGAACTGCCGCAGATGTGCTGCAGCTTGCACCGTTTTATCATGGAGTCCTCGTTGGAGAAACGTTGATGAGAAGCAATCGAATTGCTGAAACAGCGGCAGATTTGCAGGTGAGCCGCCGATGACCAAAGTGAAAATTTGCGGACTCACCGAACGCCTGCATGTCGAAACTGCCATCAATGCAGGAGCAGATTACCTTGGCTTTGTTTTTGCCGAAAGCCGTCGGAGAATCGATCCGACCCAAGTCCGCAAGATAACGGAGCAAGTACCCGAAAATGTAGGGAAAGTCGGGGTTTTCGTTTCTCCAAGTGTTGAAGAAGTGCAAGCGGCAATTCAAGCCGCCCAACTGACAGCGATTCAGCTCCATGGAACGGTTCTGCCATCTTTGCAAACAGCCATTCAGAAGGGCGTTTTTGCTCATCAAAAGATCGCAGTGATCCAAGCCTTTGATGGAGAAGCAGAAACTTTAAAGCAAGATTTCCTGAGCTGCGATGCAGATTTCGGTTTATTGGACGCTCCAGTAAGAGATCACCCTTATGCTGGCGGCAACGGCCAGTCCTTTGATTGGAAAAAAGCGGCGAGAGAACCGTTGCCGTTGTCTGAGCGATTTTTTATTGCTGGCGGGTTGCACGCGGAAAATGTAGAAGAGGCGATCCAACTTTTTTGGCCTTATGCTGTCGATGTTTCTTCAGGCGTTGAAACCCAGGGCAAGAAAGACAGTCGGAAAATCGAACAATTTATTCATTTAGTAAAGGAGAAAAAAAGATGACTCAGTATCCCACAAAAGCAGGATTTTATGGTTCTTTTGGCGGACAGTTTGTGCCAGAGACATTGATGTATGCAGTCAAGCAATTGGAAACTGTCTATCGTGAAGCACAAGCGGACGCAAGTTTTCAAGCTGAATTACAGGAATATTTACAAGAGTATGTAGGAAGAGAGACCCCCCTTTATCATGCCCAGCGCTTGTCACAACACTTAGGCGGTGCCAAAATTTATCTGAAGCGAGAAGATTTGAATCATACGGGTGCCCATAAAATCAATAATGCACTTGGCCAAGTCTTATTAGCAAAACGGATGGGGAAAAAGAAAGTGGTAGCAGAGACCGGTGCTGGGCAGCATGGCGTCGCCACAGCAACTGCGGCCGCGTTGTTCGGTATGGAATGCACGATTTTTATGGGCGCGGTAGATGTTCAGCGGCAAGCACTAAACGTCTTTCGAATGGAATTGTTGGGAGCAAAAGTGGTTTCAGTAACATCAGGCAATCAGACATTGAAAGATGCTGTCAATGAAGCGCTGCGCTACTGGGTCGCAACCGTCGAGGACACTCATTACGTGATGGGTTCGGTACTCGGTCCGCATCCTTTTCCAGAGATCGTTCGAGATTTTCAAAGTGTGATTGGCAGTGAGACACGGCGGCAACTATTAGAAAAAGAAGGACAACTACCAACGACAGTCGTTGCTTGTGTTGGCGGCGGCAGCAATGCGATGGGAATGTTTTACCCTTTCATCAACGATCAAACCGTTCGTTTGATTGGCGTTGAAGCAGCTGGAAAAGGCGTGGATACTACCGAGCATGCGGCGACTTTGACGAAAGGCAGTATCGGTATTTTACATGGTACCAAAATGCATTTGCTGCAAGATGATGATGGGCAAGTGATTGAACCCTATTCGATTTCAGCTGGTTTGGATTACCCAGGGGTCGGTCCCGAGCATTCTTATTTGAAGGAAATTGCGCGTGCGGAGTATTTCGCGGTCACTGATGAAGAAGCTGTTGACGCCTTTTATCTCTTGTCTCAAATCGAAGGCATTATTCCCGCTTTGGAAAGTGCTCATGCCGTTGCCTATGCTTTAAAGTTAGCGCCAACGATGACAGCAGAAGAACGCTTAGTGATCTGTTTGTCTGGGCGAGGGGACAAAGATGTTCAACAAATCAAAGATCGGAAAGGGGAAGCGAAATGACCAGCAAAACATTGACGATGAAACTAAAAGAGCGCCAAAAACAAGGCAAGCCTTTGTTTGTACCTTATATCATGGCGGGTGCCAACGGACTGGAACGCCTGCCAGCAGAAATCGAACTGTTGACGACACATGGCGCAGCCGCCATTGAAATCGGCGTGCCCTTTTCAGACCCAGTCGCAGATGGAGCGGTCATCCAAGCGGCTGGAATGCAGGCATTAGCCAATGGCACCACTTTAAAAAAGATCATTGCTGCGCTGCAAACGATCCATTCTGAGGTTCCACTGGTATTGATGGGGTATGCCAATTCATTCTTTCATTATGGGATTGAACAGTTAGCAAATGAGTTAAAAACGACAAATGTGAAAGGATTGATTATTCCAGATTTGCCTTTTGAACATCGATCGCTAGTAACGCCTACGTTTGATGCGGCGGATCTCGCGCTGCTCACACTGGTCTCTTTGACCAGTCCTCCAGACAGAATTCAGACGCTGATCGAAGAAGCGGAAGGATTCGTTTATGCTGTGACAGTGAACGGTGTCACTGGAGAAGATCGCCAATACAACGAACAGCTGGATCAGCATTTGCAAGCCATTTCGGAAAAAAGTCCGATTCCTGTACTAGCTGGTTTCGGGGTCTCGACCCACGCAGACGTGCAGCGCTTTGCCCGAGTGTGCGATGGGGTAGTGATCGGTTCAAAAATCGTAGCAGCCTTACAGAACGAGCCACTGCCTAAAGTCAGTGAGCTGTTAGCAGAACTTGTCGGTATTTCATAGAAAATCAAGGTGAAGGAAAGAACCCGAGTTGGGTTCTTTTTTTATGAGAAAACTAGTATTCGAGATACTGATGGGCTGCTATGGAAAAAGA
Source organism: Enterococcus sp. 5B3_DIV0040 (assembly GCF_002140755.1). Classification (NCBI taxonomy): domain Bacteria; kingdom Bacillati; phylum Bacillota; class Bacilli; order Lactobacillales; family Enterococcaceae; genus Enterococcus; species Enterococcus sp. 5B3_DIV0040. Next base: position 1,898,529 of record NZ_NGLC01000001.1, on the reverse strand, counting down.
ACACGATGTGTGAAGAGGAAAAAAGGCTGATGGAAGATCAGCCTAAATTATTTTGATTATGCCAGTGTATCGGTGTCGATGGTGACTGTCTCGCAAAAATGCCCTCTGCCCCCAACGTAAACATGTTGGATTTCCTTTCGCGAGGACGTAGCTAGTTTGACAAAGATTTCAGAAGGTTCACCTAAATTGCTGCCTTGTTCAAAGCGATACACTTCTTTTTCAAAGGAACATTTTTGATGCAAGAAGCAAGCCAAAGCGGCATTGGAAGTACCTGTGGCAGATTCTTCATTGATGTCAAACAATGGGGCAAAGTTACGGCAAACGATTCGTTCTTTTTCCATTGCATATAAGTGCATGCCAACTACTTGTTGCAGCGCACTTACTTTTTTTATTTCTTCAAAATCAGGTGCAACATGCTGCAACTGGGCCGTTGTTTTGATTGGAACAAGGATATCTTTTAATCCTGTAGAAACGATTTGAATAGGAATTTGATCATTGATAGCATTGGTATCGAAACAGTCAGCTAATTGTTCTAGTGAAAGGACATCTGAAAACAGCGGTTTGTTCTGTTCCATGAAAATGACACCGTCTTTGATGGTGATCGACAAACGTCCGGCGTTGGTGTCGATGCGATACTGTTGCTTGGAAAGCTTGTTCAAATATGACAATAGAGCAAAGGAAGCAATTGTTGCATGTCCGCATAAGTCAACTTCTTCTTTTGGTGTAAAATAGTCAAATCGGAAATCGGCCTCCGGGGATTTCGATAAAAAAGCTGTTTCTGAAAAGCCTAACTCTTTTGCGATGGCTAACTTTTGTTGTGGTGTAAGGGGCTGTTCCAGCAAAACGACTCCAGCCTTGTTGCCACCTGTTTGATTTTTACTAAACCCGCTTGCGATATATGCCGTTATCTCCATAGGACACCTGCTTTCTTTATTCTTGTCAAGCATAGCATAATTTTTGCAGGGGGAGGATAAGAAAACGGATTGGTTGAGCGTGTTATACTGAAGGTACGACAGAGGAGGGACTTTATGAAGAAAGGGAAGGTAATTGTAGTCAGTGGTGTTACAGCGTCGGGCAAAACGACATTGGTTCGTGAATTGAGTAGATTGGCAGATGGAATAGTGATCTCCTTTGATGATTATAGTATCGATGCATTGCCCTCAGCACCATCTTTTGATTATTTTTTACAAGATCCCCGCGCAGCGATCAATCAATATGACATCAGTCTGCTACTAAAAGATCTGAAGAGAGCGATGAGCATTCAACCAATCATTTTTGTAGACTTTCCCTTCGGATATGAGCACCAAGATTTGCGTCAGTTGATCGATACGGTGATTTATTTGAAAACACCACTAGATATTGCTTTTGCTCGTCAGATTAACCGGGATTATACGAACGAATCAAAAGAAGCGATTTTGATTTGGGCAGATACTTATCTTTCCTATGCAAGGGAGCTATTTGTTTTACACGAACAGATCATTGCTGAAACAGCCGACTATGTACTGGATGGTGCTCGACCAGCTGATCAGCTAGCAGAACAAGTAAAGTATTATCAAGTATTTTAAGAAGCGCTTTTAAGCAAGATTTAGTCTACTGAGTTTTGTTTAAACTCCCTTACTATCTGTTTCAAAGGTCAAAAATGCCGCTGCTTCCTCTAAAGAGAGCGCTGCTCCATGGAATGTGGGCCACGCATTGATACCGTCACATTTTTTTCTCGGAATCAAGTGAAGATGAAAGTGAGGGACTGATTGACCCGCTGCTTGATTTGCTGCGCTTAGCAAATTAATCCCATCAAATCCTAAGCGAGTGACACAATGATCTGCTATTTTTTGAACCGTTTGAATGAGGTGAGCAAGAAGAACGGGGTCGCAGTCTAAAATACTGGTGTAATGTTTTTTAGGAATAACCAGCATATGATAATCCACGTCTTTGGCATGATCAAGGAAGGCGCAAACACTGTCATCTTCATAGATTACATGGCTTTTTATTTTTCCAGAGACGATACGGCAAAAAGGACATTCTTCCATCAAAATTCCTCCTATGGAATAAATTTTGTTAGTTGTGTTCGAGAAGTATAATATCTAAAAACGTGAAGCTACTGGATTATGGGAAACCATAAACGAGCTTTACAATTAAGCCGCTCTTTGAGAGGATAATATCATATTTATTTAGCAGTTAAAACTATACGTGATAATTAATGATGTTTTAGATAATTAGTTAATAGGTTGTTTGCAAAAGAAAAGCACCGTGCTGCTGATTTGTGGTAAAAGTGACGTTTGAAAAAAGTGGCTTTTAAAAAATTTGTCAAAAAAAATCGCTAGGAATCAAGATTCCTAACGACTTGCTAGCGCTATGCACGATAATATAACGTTCCAGGAGGGATTCGAACCCCCGACCGTTCGCTTAGAAGGCGAATGCTCTATCCGGCTGAGCTACTGGAACAAATAAATTTCAGCGAATGCTCACTTCGCCTAAGCTGTTGAAATCAATCAGCAACAAATAACATTATAGAAAAAGGGCGCAGCAATGTCAATCTCTTTTCGCCCTTTTCTTATTTTTTCTTTGAAAAAAGGAAGCGCAGCTGCCCTCAACCTTTCTCAGGTTCCTCAAGGATTACGCTATCTGCTTCTTTCGTAATGAGAATCACGCCATCTCCTAAAGGGACGAGGGTGGAGGTCAGCTGAGGATGGTTCATCACGGTATCCAAGAAAAGATTCAATTTGCGATGGATCGCTCGCTGGTTGCGAGGGATGTCTTCGATGGGTTGTAGAATCGTTCCAGCTTGAAACACGTCATCCACCATCAACACGCCGCCTTTGCGTAATAGACGCAGACATTCTGGTAAAAATTCAATGTATTTCGATTTGGCGCTGTCCATGAAGATAAAATCATAAGGACCACTCAATGTAGGCAGGACATCTGCCGCTTGTCCTTCTAATAGCGTGATTTTGTCTTCATTTCCTAAGCGAGCATAGGTTTCTTTGGCTTTGCGGATCATGACGTCAAAGCGATCGATTGTTGTGACATGCCCCTCTTTCACACATTGTGCCATCAAGCTTGAAGAAAAACCGATCGCTGTGCCGATCTCAAGGATTTCTTTTGGCTGAAGCTGTCCCAATAAAAACTGCAAAAAGACCACAGTTTCATGTGGGATGATTGGCACTTCTTTTTCATGAGCGGCTTGCTCGATTTCACCAAGTTCGCCGGGTAATTGTTTTTGTTTTTCACGCATAAACGCCACTAGTTCTGGTTTGACTACTGGACGATGCATCATTTCGTTGCGCATCTTCATCCTCCTCATTTATCGCTGCCCCTTATTATACGAATAACTCACCTTAAGTTCAATCTTTTCGAGTCTTTGGAACAACAAAAAAACCAGTCATACGACTGGCAGGATAAAGGGGTGAAAAATATTTTTGGGATATTTCTATCATAACGGTGTTATGTGGAGGTTTGGTTAAAATCCTGTGAAGATCTCGTCAGGTTCTGCTTAAATTTTCATCAAGGAAGAAAAGCAACCCATCATCAGGGCGAAAACGAACTTTTTATCGAAATATTCAGAAAATTCAGGGAAAAGTGTTGACAGAGGAACCCGCTGTTTGGTATCTTCATAACAAGATAAAAAAAGTGATAGGTGACGACGATGGATAAACGATTGAAACAAACAGCTGCATTTTTATTATTATTATCGTAAGGACTCTTTTTCTATGACCCGCCTTTTTAAGGTATCATTTGAAGAGTCCTATTCGCATTGCATGAAGGAAACCCTTTATGGAGTGCTTTTTTTATACCATTTTTTCAATTTGTTTGAATGAGGTCGCGCCAAGCGTGCCCCTACCACTGCCAAGGAGGAAATAGTGATGAGAAAAATCCAGTTCTTTGACACCACATTGAGAGACGGTGAACAGACGCCGGGAGTCAACTTCAATACGAAAGAGAAGGTTCAACTGGCGCTGCAATTAGAAAAATGGGGGATCGATACGATCGAAGCAGGCTTTCCGATTGCATCAGAAGGAGATTTTCAAGCAGTCCAAGCGATTGCTGGGGCGGTGACGAAAATGACCGTTGCAGGACTTGCCCGTTGTCAGAAAAAAGACATTGATCGTGCCTATGAAGCTCTTCATCAAGCCATCGATCCCCAGATCCATGTCTTTTTAGCAACGAGTGAGGTGCATCGCCAGTACAAGTTGAATATGACGAAAGCAGAAGTACTCGCTTCCATCAAAGAACATGTGGCTTATGCCCGTGAACGCTTTGAAAAAGTTCAATTTTCGCCAGAAGATGCCACCCGCACCGATAAGGCCTTCTTGCTTGAGGCGGTTCAAACAGCGATTGATGCCGGCGCGACGATCATCAATGTGCCCGATACAGTAGGGTTTACCAATCCTACGGAATATGGTGCGCTTTTTGCCTATTTGATCGCCAATATCAAGAGTGAGCAGCCGATCATTTTTTCTTCCCATTGTCATGATGACTTGGGAATGGCGACAGCCAATGCGCTGGCAGCTATCGAAAATGGTGCTGATCGGGTGGAAGGAACGATCAACGGGATCGGCGAACGAGCGGGCAATACCGCACTAGAAGAAGTGGCGCTGGCGTTGCATATTCGCAATGATTTCTATCAGGCTACCTCCAACATCAAGTTAAACGAAACAAAACGCACCAGCGATCTGGTGGCACGTTTGTCTGGGATCACGGTACCGAAAAACAAAGCGATCGTCGGCGGCAATGCCTATGCTCATGAATCTGGGATTCATCAAGATGGCGTCTTGAAAAATCCTGAAACTTACGAAATCATTACCCCGCAATTGGTAGGCGTACAAACCAACTCACTGCCTCTTGGCAAACTTTCTGGCCGCCATGCGTTTGTCGATAAAATGCAGCAGCTGGGCTACCAGTTTGACCAAGAAGAAACCAATGAATTGTTTAAACGCTTCAAAGAGTTGGCAGATAAGAAAAAGCAAGTGACCGAACAAGATTTGTTAGCGTTGGTGGCTGACCAAGGCCGCAGCCAAGAAGATGGCTGCGAGTTGGAGTCAGTTCAGCTGCAATACGTGTCCAATGGCCATCAAGGAGCGGTGGTTTCTATCATCAAAGACGAAGAAAAACAAGTGGCATCAGCCATTGGCGCAGGCAGTATCCAAGCTATCTACAACTCGATCGATCAGATTTTCCAGCAACAGCCGAAGTTGTTGAACTATGAGATCACTGCCTTGACCAGTGGGGAAGATGCGCAAGCGGAAGTGCACGTGGTTATTGAATGTCAGGAAACCAATGAAAAAATCAGCGGGATCGGCTTAGACTTTGATGTCTTGCAGGCGTCAGCCAAAGCCTATGTACAGGCTAGCGCTGCTCTAAAGAATCGAGGTGTCCTTGTTTGAAAAAGATCGTGGTTTTAGCAGGAGATGGCATCGGACCAGAAATTATGGCCAGTGCGCTTGCGGTATTGAAAGCGGCTTGTCCAGACCATCTCCAACGCTTTCATTTTGACAAGCGGCCATTTGGTGGTGCGGCGCTGGCACTTACTGGAGAGCCATTGCCGCAAGAAACACTACAAGCTTGCCAGCAGGCGGATGCGATCCTTTTAGGAGCCATTGGTGATCCAGTTTGGGAAAACGCACCGATAACACCCGAGAAAGGACTTTTGAATTTGCGTCAAGCGTTAGGGCTATACGTCAATATTCGACCTATCAAAGTAGTTGATGCGGTGATTGCTTTGTCTCCCATTAAAGAAGCGATCCTTCGGGGGACAGATTTTGTCATCGTTCGTGAGTTGACTGGCGGTATTTATTTTGGCGAAAAAGGAGAAAAAACTGAAGAAGCCTACGACATCAATCATTATCATCAAGCAGAGATTCGACGGATTTTGCGTAAAGCCTTTGAGATCGCACGCACGCGGAAGAAGCGGGTTCTCTCTGTCGATAAAGCAAATGTGTTGGCGACTAGCCGACTTTGGCGCCGATTAGCGGAAGAAACGGCACAGGAATTCCCAGATTGTCAGTTGACTCATCAATATGTTGATTCCGCTGCTATGAAAATCATCCAAAATCCCAAAGACTTTGATGTAATCGTGACAGAAAATCTCTTTGGCGACATTTTAAGTGATGAAGCCTCGGTTTTGCCAGGGTCATTAGGGGTGCTGCCCAGCGCAAGTCATGGCGCAGAAGGGGTTTCTTTATATGAACCGATTCATGGCTCTGCACCTGATATCGCTGGGCAAAATTGCGCCAATCCGGTTTCCATGATTTTATCTGTCGTCATGATGCTAAGAGAGTCCTTTCAAGAGGAAGAGCTGGCGGATACCATCGAAAGTGCTTGTTACGAGGTAATGAATGCGGGGATCTTGACCCGTGATCTAGGTGGTACAGCAACGACAACTGCCTTTACAGAAGCGGTTATTGCACAGTTAGGAGTGAGCAATTATGGGGAAAACGTTGTTTGATAAACTATGGGATCGGCATGTGATCACAGGAGAAGAAGGACAAGCGCAGTTGCTTTATGTCGATCTGCATATGATCCATGAAGTGACGACACCGCAAGCCTTCGAAGGATTACGGCAAGCGGGACGGACCGTCCGTTGTCCCGAAAAAACCTTAGCAACGATGGATCACAACGTGCCTACCAAAGATATTTTTACCATCACTGATCTGGTTGCAAAAAAGCAAATGGACACGTTACGTAAAAACTGTCGTGATTTTGGGATCGAATTGTGTGACAATGGCTCTGCCAACCAAGGAATCGTCCACATGGTTGGCCCAGAAGTTGGCTTGACCCAACCAGGGAAAACGATCGTTTGCGGGGATTCCCACACTGCCACCCATGGTGCTTTCGGTGCGATCGCGTTTGGGATCGGTACGAGTGAAGTGGAGCATGTCTTTGCGACACAGACGATTTGGCAGACAAAACCGAAACGCATGGGAGTTGAGATTACCGGTCACCTGCAGCCGGGAGTGTACGCCAAAGATATTATTTTGGCATTGATCGCGACGCATGGCACTGATTTTGGTGGTGGCTATGCCGTAGAATTCTTTGGCGAAACGATCCGTAGCCTGACGATGGAAGAACGCATGACCATTTGCAATATGTCGATCGAAGGTGGGGCGAAAATGGGCTTGATCGCACCTGATGAAACGACCTTTGCTTATGTGAAGGATCGACGCTTTGCGCCACAAGCGTTTGCCAGTGCGGTGGCTGATTGGCAAAGCCTTTATACCGATGAAGATGCCAACTATGATGCCCTGATCACCCTAGACGCAACAACCTTAGAACCCTATATCACTTGGGGAACCAATCCAGAAATGGGGGTACCAGTCAGCGAAGCGTTTCCTGAAGTGCGGGATCACAATGATCAGCAAGCCTATGAATATATGGCGCTGCAACCTGGACAGACAGCTGCTGATATCCCCATTGAATACATTTTTATTGGATCGTGTACCAATGGTCGGTTGTCTGATCTGCAAGAGGCAGCGGCGATTTTGAAAGGGCAAACTATCAAAGAAGGGGTCACTGGTATTATCGTTCCTGGTTCACGCCCTGTTCGTAAAGCAGCGGAAGCGATCGGTTTAGACAAAGTCTTTATTGACGCTGGTTTTGAATGGCGGGAGCCTGGCTGTTCCATGTGCTTAGGAATGAATCCTGATAAAGTACCAGAAGGCGTCCATTGTGCCTCCACATCAAACCGCAATTTTGTTGGACGGCAAGGGAAAAACGCGCGGACGCACCTCTGTAGTCCAGCGATGGCGGCTGCAGCTGCGATTCATGGGCGCTTTGTCGATGTACGAGAAGTGGTTGGAGGTGTGGGTTAATGGAAGCTTTTACGCAATTTGAAGGTACGACTTTACCTTTGATGAATGACAATATCGATACCGATCAAATCCTACCGAAAAATTATTTGAAGCGCGTTGAAAAAACGGGTTTTGGCGAATTTTTATTTGACGATTGGCGCTATTTGCCGCAACGCAAGCCTAATCCAGCATTTATCTTGAATGATCCAGCATATCAGACCGCTCAAGTCCTCGTCACTGGTGATAATTTTGGTTCTGGCTCTTCTCGAGAGCACGCGGCATGGGCGCTGTTGGATTACGGCTTTAAAGCCGTGATTGCTGGCAGCTTCGGTGATATTTTCTATATGAATGCCACCAAAAACGGGCTGCTGCCCATCGAGCTGCCATTGGATGTTCGCCAAAGGATCGCCTCGCTGCCTGCTTCTGAAAACATCAGCATCGACTTGCCGAGGCAATGTGTGATCGTTGCTGGGGAGGAGCATTTCTTTGCAATCGATGCTACCTGGAAACATAAATTGATCCACGGTCTCGATGAGATCAGTATCACGTTGCAGGAAGAGGCGAAAATCACCGCCTATGAGCAGACGATTCCAGCGTATTGGCAGTAGGGCTAGGGGACTGGTCGTTATTCGTCGGCTGGTATTTGTGAGAGAATGTTTCTTAACCCTCGCCAATCAGCTTCGATTTGCGGAGTCAACGTTCGATTGTAAAAGATCGCAGCGGGATGATACATCGGCACGATCAAATATTCTTTTTCCGACCATTGATAGCCATCTTTTGTTGGATTGCTTTCTTGTATTTTGGAACGGATCACTTCGCCATGGTGATCTTTGATATAATAGGCGTTGCCTAATAATCGCTGCAGTCCGATATTGCCAACAGTTGCAATGACGGGCGGATCTACAACGGACAACTCGTAGTCAAGCAGCGGTGCGTGTAGCAAGACTTCTTTTTTGGTAGGTGTCCGATTGGGATGGACGATCTCATGGGCACCGCTGCGTTTGTTGATTCGTTCTTTGACGGAGTATGGGCGGCTGCGGACAGCGCTGGTGATGTAGACATCCTCACGGGTCAAACCGGCTAAAGCCAACGATTTCATCAATTCTTTTCCTGCTTGTCCGCTAAAAGGAATAAAATTCTCGATTTCGGTTCGACCAGGGGCTTCCCCAACGATCATCAATTTGGGCTGCAGCGGTCCTTGACCGGGAACAAATCCTTCCAACGGATAACTGCGGGACGCCTGTTGAACGGCAGTGGCTAATTCTTTGGGGTATTGCATGAAAACTCCTCCAATTCTGTTTCACTTGTTCTCTTTCTTCTATAGTAATAGAAAACAAAAAATGCACAAAAGGAAATGACTAGTAGCAAAAGAATTCTGTCTTTTCCTTAATTAGTGATTGACTTTAGGAAAACATTTTGATAAAGTTAATCTGTTGTAATTGTGGACTCCACAGCTACAACCGCACAGAACAAGTAGTAAGTACGAAAGTCACTTGGGATGGCGAGTCTAAGTATATTATAAGGAGGTGCTGTAGAGCATGTACGCAATTATCAAAACTGGTGGGAAACAAGTAAAAGTTGAAGTGGGTCAAGCAATCTACGTTGAAAAATTAGACGTTGAAGCTGGACAAAAGGTTACTTTTGATGAAGTTATCTTAGTAGGTGGCGAATCAACAAAAGTGGGTGCCCCAATCGTTGCAGGAGCAACTGTTGAAGGGACTGTTGAAAAACACGGCAAACAAAAGAAAGTCGTAACTTTCAAATACAAACCTAAAAAACATTCACACCGTAAACAAGGTCACCGTCAACCTTACACAAAAGTTGTTATTGACGCGATCAACGCTTAATTCTTACGAAAAGCAGGGTAACGAATATGATCAAAGGGACATTCAAACGAAATGACTCTGGTCGGATTGTTTCTTTTGAACTAGCTGGACACGCACAAGCAGGAGAATACGGCAAAGACATCGTCTGTGCTGCAGCATCCGCTTTAGCGATCAGTGCAGTCAATGGGATCGATGCTTTGGCTGGCGTTGCGCCAAAAGTTGAAGCAGATAACGAAAATGGTGGGTACTTATTAGTCACACTGCCTTCTCGTTTGACCCAAGAGCAGTCGAATATCGCACAAATTCTTTTAGAAAATTTGTTGATCGGCTTGCAATCAGTTCAAGAAGAGTACAACGATTATATCCAAATCAAAACTACTAAAGAAAACTAGGAGGTGCATCTCATGTTGATGAAAATGAATTTGCAATTCTTCGCTCACAAAAAAGGTGGGGGTTCTACTTCTAACGGACGTGACTCTCAATCAAAACGTTTAGGTGCGAAACGTGCTGACGGTCAAACCGTTTCAGGCGGATCAATCCTTTATCGCCAACGCGGTACTAAAATTTACCCAGGGGTAAACGTAGGTATCGGTGGAGATGATACATTGTTTGCAAAAGTTGATGGCGTTGTTCGTTTCGAACGTAAAGGCCGCGACAAAAAACAAGTATCTGTTTATCCAGTAGCGCAAGAAGCATAAGAAAATGACATCCAGATTACGTAAAAGTAACCTGGGTGTTTTTTTTTTACACCGATGAAACCGTTTTAACGAAATAGTTATTTATAATGGCTTAGATAAGGAGATAAGCAATGATTCAATTAAAAGAAATCACGAAGGAAAACTATCGTGCGTGCATGAATTTGAAGACAACGAAGGAGCAAGAAGACTTTGTTGCGCCCAATTGGTACTCAATGTTAGAGGCGATCTATGAGGAACCTCGTCAGGCATTTGCCCTATACAATGGTGAGGAAATGGTCGGCTTTATCCTATTTAGTTTTTACGAGGCGGATGAGGATTATCCAAAAGCTTCGTGGTGGATCGAGCGGTTTATGATCGCAGAAAATTTCCAAAATCAAGGGTTAGGCACTCAGGCGTTTCTTGCTGGGTTAGATTGGTTCAAAACCCATATCCAAGCGCAAGAATTAAGGATCTCCGCTGTGGATGGCAACGAGATCGCAACGAAGCTTTACGAACGCAATGGCTTTGTTTTGACGGGTGAAATGATTGAAAACGAGCATGTACTCTTGTTGCAGCTGCCAACGGATCAAGGGTAAATGACTCTTTTTACAGTAAGAGAATGAGGTCAAATGCAGAGGTTCTTAAGGGAATCCTCTGCTTTTTTTGTATTGTTTCGTAAAAAAAAGTGTGCGGTCATCTTCTGGTTAGACGTTTCAAGAAAATTTGTGCACTCGGGGTAAGAATGACGAGTATGTCCATGCTTTGTTGTTCACAAAGTTCCTTTTGCTGTTAACAGAATCTTTACACGTTGACAACACAAACCTTATATTCATTTGATACTCTGAGGAAGTAGAACAAATGGAAAGAAACTTTCGAAAAACGTTGATTATTGAGAATGTGCTCACGAATGATTTCGGTCAAAACACGAACATTTTCAAAAAAGAAAACGTTCGTAATTCGAAAAAGATTGTTTTTAATTCGGTGGTTTTTTATAATCAAAAAGGAAAGTTCGGAATTCCATGAGTTCGATTTTTTTAATGAAAAGGAGAAAAAGTGATGAAAGTTTGGAAGAAAACGGCAATGTTTGGTTTAGGTTTGGTGGCAGCAGTTACGCTGGCGGCATGTGGCTCAGGTGGAGCAAGTACTGACTCGGCGGCTGAGGACGCAGGATATGTACCAGAAAAGTTGACCGTTCAATTTGTTCCATCACAAGCAGCAGAAACATTAGAAGCAAAAGCAAAACCACTTGAGCAATTGTTAAGTGATGAATTGGGGATTCCAGTCACAGTAAGTGTTTCCACTGACTACAATACAATCGTCGAAGCAATGGCTTCGAAACAAGTAGATGTCGGCTTTTTACCGCCGAATGCCTATGTTTTAGCAAATGAACAAAGCAATGTTAAAGTACTGTTGCAAGCACAGCGTTATGGCATCAAGCAGCCTGGTGGCGAATCAACGGATGAATTGGTTGATAGCTATCGTTCAATGATCGTCGTAAAAAGCGGCAGCGACATCAAAGAGTTGGAAGATTTAAAAGGCAAAACGATTGCCACGCAAGATGTTACTTCTTCTGCCGGTTATGTTTGGCCAGTAGCAGAAATGAAAAAAGCAGGCATCGATATCAATACGGATGTGACGACTGTTCAAGTCAAAGGCCATGACCAAGCGGTCTTATCTGTCTTGAATGGCGACGTTGATGCGGCGTTCGTTTTTGAAGATGCCCGTAACACGGTCAAAAATGATTACCCAGAAATCATGGATGAGGTAGAACCAATGTACTTTACCGAACCGATTCCGAACGATACGATCAGTGTTCGCAGCGATATGAGTGAAGAGTGGGACAAAAAAATCCAAGATGCCTTTATCGCGATCGGAAAAGATGAAGAAGGAAAACAAATCATCTCTGATATTTACTCTCATGAAGGATACGTTGTTTCACAAGACAGCAATTTCGACATCGTAAGAGAGTATGCGGAACAAGTCGGACAATAATTAATAGATGAATAGATCGGGAGGGTACCGGTAGTTGAGGTACCCTTTTCGAATGGACAGCAATTTTTACCTAATGGAAAGAAAGTAGGAGAATCATGGCTCTAGAGAACGAAACGATTATTTCATTTCAGAATGTGACCAAGCAATACCCAAATGGGGTGTTGGGGTTGAAGGACTTGAACATCGATATCAAAAAAGGGGAATTTGTCATCGTAGTGGGCTTATCCGGTGCAGGTAAATCGACGATGCTGCGCTCCATCAATCGACTGCACGAGATCACGAGTGGGGAGATTTTAATCGATAACAAGTCGATCACAAAAGCAAAAGGAAGAGAGCTGCGCTTGATTCGTCGAGACATTGGCATGATTTTCCAAAGCTTCAATTTGGTGAAACGTTCGAGTGTCTTGCGAAACGTCTTAACGGGGCGGGTGGCTTATCATCCCACGCTCAAAATGCTGCTGGGTCTGTTTCCGCAAGCGGACAAAGAGTTGGCGTATCAATCACTGCAGCGCGTCAATTTAGCAGAAAAAGTCTATACCCGAGCCGATGAATTGTCTGGCGGTCAGCAGCAGCGGGTTTCGATTGCCCGTGCGTTGACGCAAGAGCCGAAGATTATTTTAGCGGATGAACCAGTTGCTTCATTGGATCCGTTAACCACTGAAAAAGTCATGAATGACTTAAAACGGATCAATCAAGATCTGGGGATCACCATCGTAGTCAATTTACATTCTGTCCAATTGGCAAGAGAATATGGCACGCGGATCATCGGGTTGCGAGACGGAGGCTTGGTTTTTGATGGCCCTGTCAGTGAAGCGACCGATCAACGATTAAAACAGATTTATGGCAGCGAGATCATGGAAGAGCAGGAAGGGGCGGGACAATGACGACAAATACGTTGCCGAAACGCAGCGGACTATGGAAAAATGTTCTTTGGCTCGTCATTTTTTTAGTGGTATTGTTCGTTAGCGGCTCTATTTCAGGTGTTGATTTGGCACGGTTCTTTAGCAATAGCAGTCAAATGAATGTCATCTTACAAAAGATGGCTCATCCTGATTGGGCATATGCCAAAATCATTGTTGAGCCGATTTTGCAAACGATCCAAATGGCGATCATCGGCACAACCTTTGGTGCACTGGCGGCCTTTCCGTTTTCACTTTTAGCAGCACGAAATATCATGACCAATCATTGGATCAGTGGTTGTTTCCGTTTTGTTTTGAATATCATTCGGACGGTACCTGATTTGATGCTGGCGGCTTTATTTGTTGCCATTGTCGGAATTGGTCCGGTTGCAGGGGTGATCTCCATCTCTGTGTTTTCTTTTGGGATGATCACCAAATTGTTTTATGAATCGATTGAAACGATTGATGAAGGTCCGATCGAAGCGATCACGGCTTCTGGAGGATCGAAGTTTGATATCATCCGCTATGCAGTCGTACCGCAAGTCATGAGTCATTTTCTTAGTTACTTGCTTTATGCCTTTGAGATCAATGTGCGGGCATCGACGATTCTTGGGTATATCGGCGCAGGCGGAATCGGTGTTTTCTTACAACGATCTTTAAGCCAATTTCGCTATGACCAGACGTCGATTATCGTCTTAGTGATTTTTGCAGTTGTTTTGGTGATTGATACCATTAGTAATAGATTAAGGGAGCGATTATTATGATGTTGCCAGCAGAACCGAAAAAGAAAAAAATACGGAATTGGCTGATCGCTGTAGTCGTTATCCTCCTTTATATCTGGGCTTTTGCTGGCGTGCCTTTTGCTGGCGTTAAAGAAAATGTCGGTCAAATTGTCGGCTCGATCTTTTATGGCCTGATCCATCCTGATTGGAGCTATGTTTATACCGGTGATGGCGAAGATTTGATCAGTCTGATGATCGAAACCGTCGCGATTGCCTTTGTTGGGACCTTTTTGTCATCGATTTTAAGTATTCCTTTTGCCTTTTGGGCGGCGCGCAGCAAAAACAGCCCTCGCTGGTTATCGGGATTTGGGAAAATCGTGCTGACGGCGATTCGAACGTTTCCAGAAATCGTCTTAGCCATCATGTTTATCAAAACGGTAGGTCCGGGCTCCTTTGCTGGTGTCTTGGCGGTCAGTGTCCATTCCATTGGGATGCTGGCAAAGCTTTACAGCGAAGCGATCGAAAACATGGACCATGGTCCCTCGGAATCCGTCATTAGTGCGGGAGGAAGCCGCTGGGATGTATTAGGCTTTGCGACATTGCCGCAACTGATCCCAGAATTTCTTTCTTTTACCTTGTATCGATTTGAACTGGCTGTCCGTTCAGCTTCGATCTTAGGGATCGTAGGGGCAGGTGGGATCGGTACACCAATGATCTTTGCCATCAATGCGCGTTCATGGAGCCGTGTAGGGATCATTTTATTAGGGATCGTGGTGACGGTCACGATCATTGATTTTATTTCTGGGCGTTTGCGTAAACGATTGGTTTAATAAAATGAAGTGAGTACTCGAAAAAACACAGTCTGATTAGGCTGTGTTTTTTTGTAGCGGATAGGCGGAGGTCGTTTAAGACAGGTTTCGTGAAACTTGTTATACTGGATTCATAGAAAATGAACCCAAACAAGGAGGCTGTTTTATGAAAGTATTATTGATCGTCAATCCAAGCTCTGGTGGGGAACAGGCCCAAGAATATGAGCAGCTGGCAGAAGAAAAGCTGCGGGAAGCTTTTTCAGAAGTCGTGGTCAAACATACCGAAAAAGAAGGAGATGCCACACGTTTTGCCTCTGAAGCGGTAGCAGAATTTGACAGTGTCTTTGCAATGGGCGGTGATGGTACCGTCAATGAAGCGGTCAATGGCTTAGCCCCTCATGACAAACGACCAAATTTTGGTTTCTTCCCGCTGGGAACAGTAAATGATTTAGCCAGAGCATTAGCGATTCCACTAGATCCTAAGGAAGCCATCGAATCATTTGCAGTGGATCACACCCGCAAAATCGATATTGGTCAGGTCAATCAAGACTATTTTACCAATGTGGTGGCGATCGGTATGATTCCAGCAGCGATCAACAACGTAGAGGTCGAAGAAAAAACCAAGCTGGGAAAAATGGCCTATTTTGTTTCTGGTCTACGGGAAGTGAGGAAAAATGAAAGTCATCCGTTTGAAGTGACCGCCGAAAATAATGGCGAAAAAACGACGATCGCTGTGGAAAGCAGTACGATGATCGTTGGGTCATCCAATACGATCGGCGGTTTCGAATCTCTTTTGCCTAAAGCGAGTACCGATGACGGCAAATTGCATCTGATCTACTTGAAGGATACGAATCTTTGGGAGACCGTCAAAAGTGTCCCAGAGCTTCTCAAAGGGGTGACAGAATCAAATGATGTTCTTGGCTATCAAACCTTTGATAAAGCTGCGATTCGTTTGGCGGATGGGGCAACGATCGAAACAAATGTCGATGGTGATCCAGGACCTGAATTGCCAATCACAGTAGCGGTACTGCCACAACATCTTACCGTGTATTGCGGAGCTGAAAAAGCCCGCTAAATCATTTATAACTAGGAAACGATCCGTCAACAGCGGATTGTTTTTTTTGTTCAGAAAGAGTATACTGGGAAAAAATTTACTGAAAGAAGGGATTCTATGACGATACGTTCTGCCACGATTGCAGATGCCCAAGCCTTGACAGCAATCTATGCTTATTATGTAGAAAATACACCGATTACCTTTGAAACGGAGGTGCCATCGGTTCAAGAATTCGCGGAACGCATCGCCAAGACCTTGAAACGCTACCCATATCTCGTTGCAGAAGAGGCTGGTGAAATCGTCGGTTATGCCTATGCGTCAGCCTATAAAGAACGGGCTGCGTACGATTGGACCGTTGAAGTAACCGTTTATTTAGCACCGGATGCCAAAGTAAAAGGGCTCGGCACCGCTCTTTATCAAGCGCTTGAAGAAAAATTAAAAGCGCAAAACGTGGTCAATCTGACTGCATGCATTACAGGAGGCAATCAACAAAGCGAGGCTTTTCATGAGAAGCTTGGGTATCGGAAAGTTGCTGATTTTGCGCATGTCGGCTATAAGTTCAAACAATGGCACGATGTGATTTGGATGCAAAAAAAACTGCAATGGTTTCCTGAGAAGGTACCAGCGTTCATTCCCAATGAAAAAGCCTAACGCATCCTGACTTTTGAATATCTTTTTTTGGCAAAATGCTTTATGCTGAGAGTAGCATGTGATAGGACGTTCTATTGCTCTTTCGAACAAAGTATTTTGCTTTTTCTGTGCGGAAAAAAAGTTGCTTTTTTATAGAAAAATGAGTAAAGTATTCAAGTGGAAAAAACAAGGAGGCGAAGCTGTTGGGCAAGCGAATCGAACGGATTTATCAATATATCGTCGAAAATACGATGAGCGGCTTAGGGGAAAAGAAAGGGTTGTCTACTTCAGAAGTTGCCGATCATTTAGCCATTCAGCGCAGTAATGCCAGTAAGGATTTAAATAAGCTTGTCAAAGAAGGGCGCGTCGAAAAAAGCGACTCGCGGCCTGTTCGCTACTGGGCGGCAGGGGTCGATCCCAGCAGTAGGGAAAAGTATGTGCCAAGCTACAAAGAAAGTCGCCCGCAAAGAGAAAAAGCCTTCCCTCAACGGGTACAAGGAAAACCCTCTGACCGAGATATTTTTGCGACGATCATCGGTGCCAACGGAAGTATGAAAAATGCCGTTGAGCAGGCGAAAGCAGCGATCTTGTATCCGCCAAAAGGGCTAAACTGCTTGATCACAGGGCCTACTGGTTCTGGGAAAACCTACTTTGCCCATGCAATGTTTCAGTTTGCCAAAAGCAATCAAGTAATTGCCGATGACAAAGAATTGATCGTCTTTAACTGTGCCGACTATGCAAATAACCCAGAGCTTTTGATGAGCCATTTGTTTGGTTATGTACGGGGGGCCTTTACGGGTGCCGATCAAGAGAAGATCGGTATTATTGATCAAGCGGATGAGAGTATGTTGTTTCTCGATGAGATCCATCGATTACCGCCAGAAGGGCAAGAAATGATTTTTTACTTTATGGACCATGGAACGTTTAGTCGTTTAGGGGAAACGGGCAAAAATCATCAAGCGAATGTCCGAATCGTTGGAGCGACTACCGAAGACCCCAACTCAACGCTATTAGATACCTTTACCCGACGCATTCCTATCAATATTCAACTGCCCTTCTTTGAGAAACGACCCGCATCAGAAAAAGTCGATCTCGTTCGGGTGTTAGTCGGGCAAGAGGCGTCCCGTATTCAGCGGACGATCACCTTGACAGAAGATGTAGTCAAAGCGTTGATCGGCAGTGTCAGTTTTGGGAATATCGGTCAATTGAAATCCAATGTCCAACTCGTCTGTGCACGGGGCTTTTTGAATCATATGCAACAAGATGAGATTGAGATCGATTTGATCGATTTGCCAGAAGGGATTCGTTCAGGATTGATCGTTTTGGGGAATCGCCGCAATGAGCTGGCGGAGCTTTCTAAAATCCTTGAACCGAAGATCAGCATTCAACCGAATCAAAACTTAAACAATATTCAATCAGATTCCTATGAATTGCCTTACAATCTCTACGATATCATCGGGGATAAAGCAGCCTTATTAAAAGCAGATGGTTTGGATCAAGAAGCAATCAATCATTTTATCTCAACCGATATCAATGTTCATTTGAAATCTTTTTATAAAGATCACGGCTTCTCTTTTAATTCTGTCAATAAACTAAGTGAATTTGTCGATCAGAAAGTGATCAGTGTAACAAATCAAATTTATGAGATGGTTCGGAAACGCTTAAATTACGATTTCCAGCAAAACTTTATTTACGCGATGAGTCTGCACATCAGTTCTTTTTTGAAAAAGATCCATCTGGGAGAAGAACGGCAAACCAACGACAACATTCGTCAAATGGTGGCGGATTACCCCCAAGAATTCGAAGTTGCCAAAGAAGTCCGCGACTTCATCGGCGACAGCTTTCACGTGGCGATTCCTGAAAGTGAATCCTATTACTTGGCAGTTCTATTGGTTTCACTGCGTACGACACATTCCTCTGGGAAAATTGGTGTCGTTGTGGCAGCTCACGGCAACAGTACGGCTAGTAGTATGGTACAAGTCGTCAAGCAGCTGTTGGAAGTCGATCAAGTGACAGCGGTGGACATGCCATTAGATATGCCACCGGCTGTGGCGTTGAAAAAAATCGTGGATAGTGTACGAGCAGTCAATGACGGCAGTGGGGTGATCCTCTTAGTCGATATGGGGTCCTTAGCGACCTTTAATAATGAAATCCAGCGAGAAACGGGTGTGGCTGTTCGAACAGTCGATATGGTGACTACCTCCATCGTCCTTGAGACGGTCCGTAAAGCATCAGTGATCGGCACGGACCTCGATCAGCTCTATGATTCATTACGGAAGTTCCGCGGATACGGAGCGGTCACTGTGGAAGAACCAGTGACACAAAACCACCACCCTAAAGCGATTCTAGCGGTCTGCGCTTCGGGAAAAGGGACAGCGCAGCGCATCAAAGAATTGATCCAAAGCTCATTGTCGAAACGCCAAAATCAAAATGTTGACGTAGTGACCTTATCGGTGGCGGATCTGAGAACGGACTTGGATCAGATTCAACAGCGCTACCGGCTG
This sequence comes from Enterococcus sp. 5B3_DIV0040, assembly GCF_002140755.1. Classification (NCBI taxonomy): domain Bacteria; kingdom Bacillati; phylum Bacillota; class Bacilli; order Lactobacillales; family Enterococcaceae; genus Enterococcus; species Enterococcus sp. 5B3_DIV0040. Next base: position 1,879,632 of record NZ_NGLC01000001.1, on the reverse strand, counting down.
ATTGCCGCAACGGGGATCATTGATCCGCATATCGATGCACCGTTTATTTCATTAGAACGTTTTATCGACCAAGATGTTGATCTTTTGTTGGATGATATCCTATTGGAAAACGATTTGAGTTTTGAAGATGAAGTGCAGCTAGATGATCGGCAGGCAAAGGAAATCTGTGTTCGGTATTTAGAGGAAAACTTTACCTATATCAATGCGAAAAAAGTGGTAGAGCCGTTGTGGAAATTTGGCGAAGAGATCATTCACGATTTGGATTTGGTAGGGGCGCAGCAAGGCTTTCAGATCAATTTTGTGATGCATGGCGCAGGTATGCTGGAGCGGATCTTATTGCGTCAACCATTGACTGTTTCTGAAATTGATTTAGCAGCGATGGAGGAGAATCCTCTTTACGGCCAATTGCATGTGCATGTCCAATCATTTTCGCGCTTGATGAATATCGAAGTGCCGAAGACAGAAGAGTATTACCTGCTGGAGTTGATCAAAAACCATCACGAAAAAGAAATGTATTTTTAAATCCTGCAAATAATACAGATACACTAAAAAAGATACAGTATTTTTTAGTGTATCTTTTTTAGTGTATTGTCCGAATGCTGATTCTTAAGGTTTTTTCAAGAATAGTGTATCGAAAAAACTTGGCACGCTTCTTGCTTCTATATAAGTGGATACAGGAGGTGATTGAAAAAAGAACAGATCCTCAATATGAAAAGCGGATCGATGGATGTAGGAGGCTTGCACAATGGGAATGGATATACGTCTTGCCCGAATCGACGATCGGTTGATTCATGGTCAGGTCGCCACAGCTTGGTCGAAAATGACTGGTATCAATCGAATCATCGTGGTCAGTGATGAGGTCGCAAATGACCAATTACGGAAGTTTCTCTTGAAAGAAGCTGCTCCACCAGGAATCAAATCCAATGTGGTGACAGTAGCAAAAATGCTTGAGGTGGCGCATAACACATTATTTAATACGCAAAAAGTCATGTTATTATTTACCAACCCTCAAGATGTCGTGACTCTGGTCAAAGGAGGCATTGACATTCGTTCCGTCAATATCGGCGGCATGAGCTTTTCAATGGGAAAACGGATGATCACTAATTTCGTGTCAGTCAATGATCAAGATCTTGCTTCGCTGCTTTATTTGCAAAATCAAGGCATAGAAGTAGAGATACGCAAAGTTCCAGCTGATCGTAAAATCTTTTTGAAGGATATTTTGGAAAAAGAAGGTAGTCACCCTTAATTTTTTCGATGTTGTTTTTTCTTTCGTATTCGTGTCACATTTTTCAATTTTGATATAGGAGGTAAAAAGATGGTAGGAATTATCCTAGCAAGTCATGGAGAATTTGCTAACGGCATTTTGCAATCTGGTTCAATGATCTTCGGCGAACAAGAAAATGTTAAAGCTGTTACATTGATGCCAAGTGAAGGTCCAGATGACATCAAGGCAAAAATGCAAGAAGCAATTGCTACATTTGACGATCAAGAAGAAGTATTATTCTTAGTTGATCTTTGGGGTGGTACTCCTTTCAACCAAGCAAACAGCTTGTTTGAAGATCACAAAGACAAATGGGCAATCGTTGCTGGTATGAATTTACCAATGGTGATCGAAGCCTATGCTTCACGTTTTTCAATGAACACTGCGCATGAAATCGCTGCGCACATCGTTGAAACAGCTAAAGAAGGGGTTAAGGTCAAACCAGAAGAGCTTGAACCAGAAGAAGCGACAGCACCAAAAGCTGTGCAAGACGATCAACCTAAAGGATCACTTCCTCCGGGAACTGTTCTAGGCGATGGCAAGATCAAAATCGTGCTTGCGCGTGTGGATTCTCGTTTGCTACATGGTCAAGTCGCTACAGCTTGGACAAAATCAGTTAATCCATCTCGGATCATCGTTGTTTCTGATGCAGTGGCAAAAGATGATTTGCGTAAAAAACTGATCGAACAAGCAGCTCCTCCAGGAGTAAAAGCGAACGTCATTCCAGTGGATAAAATGATCGAAGTTTCTAAAGACCCTCGTTTCGGGAATACGAAAGCTTTACTATTATTTGAAAACCCACAAGATGTGTTGCGTGCAGTTGAAGGCGGCGTTGACATCACTGAAGTGAACGTTGGTTCAATGGCTCACTCTGTTGGGAAAGTTGTTGTAAGTAAAGTATTGTCGATGGGTACGGACGATGTGAAGACATTTGAAGATCTAAAAGGACGCGGCATCAAATTTGATGTACGTAAAGTGCCAAATGACTCTCGAGACAACATGGACGAAATCTTACGCAAAGCCAAAAATGAATTGGCGAATAAATAGAAACGTATTCAACTAAATAGGAGGTCTATCATGACTATTATATCTATGGTATTAGTAGTACTCGTTGCCTTTTTAGCTGGTATGGAAGGAATCTTGGATGAATTCCAATTCCATCAACCGCTAGTCGCGTGTACTTTGATCGGTTTAGTGACCGGTAATTTGGAAGCATGTATCATTTTGGGCGGATCATTACAAATGATCGCACTTGGATGGGCAAATATCGGTGCCGCTGTTGCACCTGATGCTGCATTGGCGTCTGTTGCATCTGCAATTATTTTAGTTTTAGGTGGACAAGGAACTGCTGGTGTTGATACAGCGATTGCCGTTGCGATCCCTCTAGCTGTTGCTGGTTTGTTCTTGACAATGATCGTTCGTACATTGGCTGTGCCAATCGTTCACTTTATGGATGCTGCTGCTGAAGAAGGCAACATTCGTAAAATCGAAATGTGGCATGTGATCGCTGTATGTATGCAAGGGGTTCGTATTGCGATTCCTGCAGCTGCATTGTTGGCAATTCCTGCTGCAACTGTTCAAAACTTCTTAGAATCAATGCCTGCATGGTTAACTGATGGTATGGCTATCGGTGGTGGTATGGTTGTTGCCGTTGGTTATGCAATGGTTATCAACATGATGGCAACTCGTGAAGTATGGCCATTCTTCATTATCGGTTTCGTTATCGCAGCTATTTCTCAATTGACATTGATCGCTATCGGTGCTTTGGCAGTAGCAATCGCATTGATCTACTTGAACCTAACTAAAATGGGCGGATCATCAAATGGAGGCGGCGGCAGCAACACTGGCGACCCTCTAGGCGATATCTTGAATGACTATTAGAATCGAAGGAGGAGAAAAAAATGGCAGAAAAAATTCAATTAAATAAAAAAGATCGTTTAGCCGTAGCATGGCGCTCTACCTTCATTCAAGGTTCATGGAACTATGAACGTATGCAAAATGGTGGTTGGGCATTCTCAATGATTCCAGCAATCAAAAAATTATACAAAACAAAAGAAGACCGTGCCGCTGCATTGAAGCGTCACTTAGAATTCTTTAACACTCACCCATATATCGCATCGCCAATCTTAGGGGTAACATTAGCCTTAGAAGAAGAACGTGCCAATGGCGCGCCTGTCGATGACGTAGCGATCCAAGGGGTAAAAGTTGGGATGATGGGTCCTTTAGCCGGTGTCGGTGACCCTGTGTTCTGGTTTACTGTACGTCCGATGTTAGGTGCTCTAGGTGCTTCTCTTGCTTTAGCTGGAAACATCTTAGGTCCAATCATCTTCTTCGTTGCATGGAACATCATCCGTTGGGCATTTATGTGGTACACACAAGAATTCGGCTATCGTGCTGGTTCAAAAATCACTGATGACCTTTCAGGCGGATTGTTGCAAGATGTAACAAAAGGTGCTTCAATTTTAGGGATGTTCGTATTAGGTTCACTCGTTCAGCGTTGGGTATCGATCTCATTTGCGCCAGTTGTCTCAAGCGTACCGCTTGATGAAGGTGCTTATGTCGATTGGGCGAACTTGCCTTCTGGCTCTGCTGGTTTGCAACAAGCCTTCCAACAAGTTGCTGAAGGCCGTGCGTTGACTGATACAAAAGTAACAACATTGCAAAACAACTTGGATCAATTGATTCCTGGTCTAGCTGCACTATTGCTTACTTTATTATGTATGTGGTTATTGAAGAAAAAAGTTTCTCCAATCATCATTATTATCGGTCTATTCTTAGTCGGTATCGGTGGACACTTGATCGGATTGTTATAATCTTTTCAATGAAAGGTGCTTGGGGCAACCCAAGTACCTTTTTATTTATTCGCCAAACCTGCTGCAAACACGTATAATAAGATAATAAGACGATATAGAATGGAGTAAGCGCAAATGGTACAATCTCTTAATACAAAAGTGGATTTGACGATCGATGCTACGTCTTTTTTAGGGATCAATGAGTACGGCAAAATCATGATCGGCGATAAAGCCTTTGAGTTTTACAATGACCGTGACAAACGCAAGTTTATTCAGATCCCATGGGAAGATGTCGACTATGTGATCGCTTCGGTCATGTTCAAAGGCCGTTGGATACCACGCTATGCGATCCGCACCAAAAAGAATGGCACGTATACCTTCTCCTCAAAAGAACCAAAAAAAGTCTTGCGAGCGATTCGTGAATACGTCGATCCAGACCATATGGTGCATTCATTAGGCTTTTTTGATGTATTGAAACGAGCCTTCACTCGCAGAAAATAACAAAAGAGCATATATTTTTCCAATTGATTCTCAATATGGTACCCTTTTTATAAGAAAGTTTAGGAGGGGTTAGTATGCACTTTTTATGGACATTGATCGTAGGAGCGGTCATCGGTTCAATCGGTGGTGCCATTGCAGGCGAAAAACGCGGTTGTATTTTTGATATCGTTGCGGGACTTGTAGGCGCATCGATTGGTCAAGGCCTTTTTGGCACTTGGGGACCGCAAGTAGCAGGAATGGCCATCGTGCCAGCGATTATCGGTGCGGTCATTTTCGTGGCAGTCGTATCGTTCTTTTTGGGACGTAAAAGATAATTATCAAAAAAGCAATTCATTTATTGAATTGCTTTTTTTTGTGCACGGAAGCCATCATTTAGAAGAGAACAACGAAAGATCACACGGCAGTTTTTTTAAAGTGCTCTATCGTTTATTCATATTGTTTGATTTTTTAGAAAACTTTTCGCTTGCTTTCCGCTTTTTCTGGAAGTTTGTTATAATACTATCGTATAGAACAAGAAAGTAGGGAACGATACATGTTAAGAGTTGAAAAATTACGTGAAGCAATGAGAAAAGATTCGATTGATGGGTTCTTGATCACCAGCCCATACAATTTGCGTTACTTGACAAACTTTACTGGGACAACTGGTTTAGCAGTCATTACGTTGGACAAAGCTTTTTTTGTAACAGATTTCCGATATACAGAGCAAGCAGCTGCCCAAGCTCAAGGTTTTGAGATCGTAAAAAATAGCGGACCGATTTTTGAAGAAGTTGCAACCATCTGCCAAAAGGAAGAAATCAATGTCTTAGCATTTGAAGAAAGTTTCGTCAGCTTTGCTGAATACTCCGTCTTAGAAGACTTGATCGAGGAATCATCCCTTGCCCCTGTATCGGGGATGATCGAGGCTTTGCGGGAAGTCAAAGATGAGGAAGAGATCGCATTGATCCAACAAGCTTGCCATATCGCCGATCAAGGATTCGAACATATTTTGAAAATGGTCCGCCCAGGAATGACAGAAATCGAAGTGGCGAATCAGTTAGATTTCTTTATGCGTTCATTAGGTGCCACAAGCGTATCTTTTGAAACGATCGTTGCTAGTGGGTTGCGTTCAGCAATGCCCCATGGGGTTGCCAGTGAAAAAGTGATCGAACAAGGCGATCTGATCACGTTAGACTTTGGCTGTTACTATCAAGGCTATGTGTCTGATATGACTAGAACCTTTGCAGTAGGAGATCCTGGCGATAAATTGAAGGAAATCTATCAAATCGTACTTGAAGCGCAAGAAAAAGTCTTGGCCGCAGCAAAACCTGGAATGACCGGAATTGAACTAGATGCGATCGCTCGGGATCACATTGCTTCCTTTGGCTACGGAGATGCCTTTGGTCATTCAACAGGTCATGGGATTGGTTTGGAGATCCACGAAGGACCAAATGTATCCTTCCGCGCTGATAAAGCATTTGTTGTCGGAAACGTCATTACAGATGAACCAGGGATCTATTTTCCAGGAATTGGCGGCGTTCGTATCGAAGATGATCTTTTGATCACCGAAACTGGTAATAAAGTGTTGACACATTCACCGAAAGAATTGATCATTCTCTGATTCATCGACCTTGTTTTTCAGAAAATTCATTGAGAATAGTGGGTTATTATAGATTCTCAGTGCAGAAAATGATAAACTTAGAGCGAGAAGAAACACTGTGCCATGGATGTTATTGATTGAATCAAGCGTTGGTTTGCTTCAAACGGAAAAAACGAGCGGTTTTTTTACAAACAATACGGTACAGCTGTTTAGAATGGAGGCAAAAACGTATGAATGAAGATAAAAACCTTGTATTAAATGCAAGTCCTGAATTAGGCGAGATCGTCATCGCACCAGAAGTGATCGAGATCATTATTGGGATCGCTGCTTCTAAAGTGGAAGGTGTCTATGGGATGCGAGGAACACTGGCAAACAGTGTCACTGAATTATTAGGTCGCGCAGCTCATGGCAAAGGGGTCTACTTAACGATCGATGAAACAGGGATCAAAGTGGACATCTACTGCTATATCACTTATGGGATGTCAGTGCCTAAAGTGGCAATGGAGATCCAAGAACGGGTCAAACAGCAAGTCTTATTTATGACAGATGTACAACTGGCTGAAGTAAATGTTCATGTTGTGGCAGTCGTGCCAGAAAAAGTAGATTTACCAGACATCGAAGAATTATTTGGAAACGACGAGGAAGAAAATGAGTAAAGAATTATCACGGCATGAAATACGGAAAATGGCGTTACAAGCTTTATTTCCACTAGACTTTAATAAAGATTTAACGAAACAAGATGCCATCATGCATGCCATCGAGTTGGAACACCATGAATTGATCGATGAAGAACAAGAGCATTTTGTGCCTGTTTATTTAGATCAATTAGTGGCAGGTGTCTGTCATTACAAAGAAGCCTTGGATGAGGTCATTCAAAGTCATTTAAAAGCTGGTTGGAAAATCCAGCGTTTATCAAAAATGGACGTGACGATTTTACGAATTGCTTTGTATGAAATGATCTATGTGGATAATGTGCCGAATCGTGTGGCTTTGAATGAAGCGATCGAATTAGCGAAAACCTTTAGTGACGATCAGTCCAGAAAGTTTGTCAACGGTATTTTATCGACAGTCAATCAAGAGCTAGAAACAAAAACCAACCAAGTAAGTGAGTAATTTTCAGCCCTAACACGATCGATCAAAAGAGATCAGCTTTTTTTCGATCGAGTCAGAAACCGAACGATTTATGAGCAACCGCCTTGTTTTGACGGTCCTGCTTGATCGTTCGGTTTTTTTTGCACGCACTTTGTCGGTTTACCCTCGTTTTTTCCGAAAAAAGGGAGCCTTAGACGGTGTTTTTCTTTTCAGAAAATGCTATGATAGAAAACATGAAGAAGCATATCGACAAACGATTGGTGCGTTTCTTTTTACAAAATAAGTCAGTATAATCAGGTTGGAGGAGTTGTCAGAATGGGTACATTAATCAATGGAAAAGAATTGGCTGAAAAAATGCAAGCAGCGTTTCTTTCAGAGACAGCAACACTAAAAGATCAGGGTGTGACACCGGGATTAGTTGTTTTGCTTGTTGGAGAAGACAAAGCGAGTCAGACTTATGTGAAAAATAAAGAACTAGCTGCGGCGAAAATCGGCATCAATTCCCGTGTTGCCCGCTACCCTGAATCCATTACTGAGGCAGAATTATTAGCAGAAATCGAGCAGTTCAATAACGATGATGCCTTTCATGGAATTTTGGTTCAACTTCCTTTGCCAAAACATATCAATGAAGAAAAAGTACTGTTAGCCATCAAACCAGAAAAAGATGTCGACGGCTTTCATCCAATCAATTTAGGAAAATTATTCGCAGGTGTACCTGACCGAATTCCTTGTACCCCTTATGGCATTATGAAAATGTTTGCTGCGTATGGGATCGAATTGGAAGGGAAAAATGCCTTAGTGATCGGTCGCAGCAACATTGTCGGAAAACCAATGGCGCACTTGCTCTTGGGGGCAAATGCCACCGTGACTATTGCTCATTCAAAAACCAAAAATCTGCCCGAGTTGGCAAAACAAGCGGACATTTTAGTCGTGGCTATCGGCCGCGGTCATTTTGTCACAAAAGACTTCGTAAAAGAAGGGGCTGTGGTGATTGATGTTGGGATGAATCGTGATGCCAACGGCAAGTTGATCGGCGATGTGAAATTTGATGAAGTCGAACCGATCGCTAGCTATATCACACCGGTACCTAGAGGTGTAGGTCCAATGACGATCACGATGTTGATGGCCCAAACGATCGAGGCAGCAAAGGAGACAATGAAAAACTAAATGGCGCAAGAATATTTAACGGTAACCGCATTAACAAAATATATCAAGCGTAAGTTTGACGTCGATCCGTATCTAGAGCGGGTTTATTTGACGGGGGAGATCTCCAATTTTCGTCGTCGCCCCAATCACCAATACTTTAGTTTGAAGGATGATGGTGCAAAGATTTCGACCGTCATGTTCAAAGGCGCTTTTGACAAGCTGCGCTTTCAACCAGAAGAGGGCATGAAAGTCATGGCGGTTGGGCGTATCACTCTGTATGAGGCAAGCGGAAATTACCAGATGGTGATCGATCATATGGAACCAGACGGTGTCGGCGCTCTTTATCAAGCCTATGAACAATTAAAGCAGAAATTGGCAGCAGAAGGTTTATTTTCTGCACCGAAGCAGTCCTTGCCGAAATACCCGAAACGCATCGCGGTTTTGACCAGTCCTAGTGGAGCGGTGATCAGAGATATCATCACGACGACACAGCGGCGTTATCCCATTGCTCAGATCGTTTTGTATCCAACCGTGGTACAAGGCAATAAAGCTGCGGATGATGTGGTGAAAAATATCCAACGAGTCGAAGCCGATGGGACCTTTGATACTATGATCATCGGACGTGGGGGTGGATCGATCGAGGACCTCTGGCCTTTCAATGAAGAACGAGTGGCAAGAGCCATTTTTGATGCAAAAACCCCCATTATTTCTTCAGTGGGGCATGAAACCGATACGACGATTGCCGATTTAGTGGCGGATGTGCGGGCGGCAACTCCGACCGCCGCTGCCGAATTAGCGGTGCCAGTGCTGTCGGAGGAGATTTTGCGGATCGAAGAAAGACAAGCCCGATTAGAGCAAGCATTTATGCACCAGATCCAGTACAAACAAGAACGCTATCAGCGAGTGATTGGATCGTATGTTTTTCGACAACCAGAGCGCTTGTATGAGGCACAGTCGATCAAACTCGATCAGTTGCAGCAGCGGATGCAGCAAGGCTTGCAAACCTTGCTTTATGACAAGGATCGCCAGGCACAGCAATTGATTTCACGGTTGGCCCAGCAACAACCAAAAGCGCGATTACAAGCCAGCAATCAAGAGGTCAGCTATCTTTCTCAACGCTTAACGAAAGCCATGAAAGATATTTATGCGGCAAAAGAAAATCAATTTGCAAATGCAGTCCAATCCCTTGATTTGTTAAGCCCACTAAAAATCATGGGACGCGGCTACAGCTATACCACGAAAAATGAGCAGGTGATCAAATCGATTGATGCGATCGAGCCAGAAGATCAGCTGACGATCCATTACCAAGATGGCCAAGCGCTGGTCGAAGTTATTAGTACAGAAGGAGTTAATCATGGCAAATCCAACATTTGAAGAATCATTACAAGAATTAGAAAAAATCGTAACCCGTTTGGAACAAGGTGATGTTCCATTGGAAGAAGCGTTAGATGCTTTTCAAAAAGGCATGGTTTTGAGCAAGCAATGCAAGGACACCTTGAGTAAAGCGGAAAAATCCTTAACAAAAATGATGACTGAATCCAATGAAGAAGTCCCCTTTGAAGAGGAAAGCCAATGAGTGCTTTGAAGGAATTTACGAAAGAACACGCCCCATTGATCGAAGAAGTTATGGAACGTTTTGTCAAAGAACACACTTCTGATCAACGACTATTTGAAAGCATGCAGTATTCGATCCAAGCTGGCGGCAAACGCATTCGCCCGCTTTTATTGGCAGCAACAGTCGCCGCTTTTCACAAACCCATCAATACCGCGGTGTACCAGTGTGCAGCAGCCCTAGAAATGGTGCATACGTATTCGCTGATCCATGATGATCTGCCAGCAATGGACAACGATGATCTGCGTCGAGGCAAACCCACCAACCATAAGGTTTTTGGTGAAGCTTTAGCGATTTTAGCTGGAGATGGTCTTTTGACGGCTGCGTTTCAATTGGTCGCTATGGCGGAAATCGAAGCCAATCAAAAAGTCTTGCTGCTGCAGCAGTTGAGTAAAGCAGCGGGCACGCAAGGGATGGTCGCCGGCCAAGCAGCTGATATTCAAGGGGAGAACCAAGCCCTTCGTCTTGAGGAGCTCATGTCAATCCATGAACGAAAGACTGGAGAATTGATCCGCTTTGCGGTGATTGCTGGTGGTGTCTTAGCCGACCAGACGGAAGAGGTTCTGCATGAATTGGATCGCTTTGCCCAGCATATTGGGTTAGCCTTTCAAATTCGCGACGATCTGTTAGATGCCACTAGTACGACCGAAGAGCTAGGCAAAGTTGTCCGCCGAGATGACGAGTTGGCGAAAAGTACCTATCCTGCTTTACTTGGCTTAGCAGGCGCGCAGCAAGCCTTGACTGAAGAATTGAGCAAAGCCAAAGAAATTCTGGCACAGTTAAGCCGATACGGTCAATTTACGCCGGATGTTTTATTGGCATTTGTGGAACGATTTGAGATTCGAGGGAACGCATGAAGAAAGAACGAGTAGATGTTTTAGCTGTCCAGCAAGGCCTCTTTGAGACCCGCGAGCAAGCCAAACGAGGAGTGATGGCTGGATTGGTGTACAAAGAAAAAAACAATGAGCGACTAGATAAGCCTGGAGAAAAAATTGCCGCAGATACACTGCTGCAGATCAAAGGGAAGAAGCTGCCTTATGTTTCTCGTGGTGGTCTCAAGTTAGAAAAAGCACTCAAAGTTTTTGATTTTGACGTAACCGATAAAATCATGTTAGATATCGGCGCTTCCACCGGTGGCTTTACTGATGCGGCGCTGCAAAATGGCGCCAAAAAAAGCTATGCACTGGATGTCGGTTACAATCAGTTGGCATGGAAGCTGCGGCAAGATGAGCGAGTGATTGTAATGGAACGGGTCAACTTCCGTTATGCAAAACCAACAGACTTCCTGGATGGTCTTCCTGAAGCTGCTACGATCGATGTTTCTTTTATTTCACTTAAACTGATCTTACCTCCCCTTTATGATATTTTGGTAGCGGATGGCGAAGTGATGGCGCTGATCAAACCACAATTTGAAGCGGGCAAAGAAGCGGTCGGAAAAAATGGGATCGTTCGTGACCCCAAAACCCATGAACGAGTGTTGGAGGAAGTACTGGCATTCGCTAAGAAAACAAAATTCGATGTATTAAACCTAAGTTTTTCACCAATCACTGGTGGCGAAGGGAATATCGAGTTTATCGTACATTTAAAGAAAAGCCTGCAAGAAGGCACCGCAGCAGGGATCGACATCCCGAAAGTTGTTGCATCAGCACATGAGACCTTTCATCAACCAAAATAAAGAATGGAAGAGAGTGGACATTTTACTTGTCGGCTCTCTTTCTTTCTTGCGCAAAATAGGATAAAATTAGTAGGAATTCATTCAGGAGGAACAAGAGATGAGAAAAAAAGAACGGCATCGCTTGATTACACGATTGTTAAGTGAACAAGATATTCAGAAACAAGAAGATTTTGTCGAGTTGTTAAAAGATCGCGGCGTCTCAGTCACACAAGCAACCATATCAAGGGATATCAAGGAATTGAAGTTAGTGAAAGTTCCTTCCCAAAAAGGCGGCTATCGCTATAGTATTCCACAAGAGACAACGGAAGACGTGAGTGGTAAACTAGATAAAATCCTAAAAACGGCGTTTGTTTCTGTCGATCGAATGGACAAATTTGTGATCCTGCGCACACTGCCTGGCAATGCTTCGGCTTTGGCGAATTTGATCGATAAGCGTTATGCCAAAGAGTTATTTGGCACGCTAAACGATGATGACAACGTCTTGATGATCACTAGAACAGAAGCAGATACCGAGAACCTATTCAAGGATTTCCAACGTTACGTATAAAAGAGGAGGCAAGGGATGCTTTTAGAATTGTCGATCCAAAATTTTGCGATTATCTCCAACTTGCACCTGTCTTTTCATGAGGGGATGACGGCTCTAACAGGTGAAACAGGTGCTGGGAAATCAATCATTATCGATGCGATGGGCTTACTAGCAGGTGGCAGAGGATCCAGTGACTATTTGCGTCAAGGCGCAGAAAAATGCCGTTTGGAAGGGATTTTTGAATGGCCGAATCAGCAGGAGTTCAAAGAGCTGACCGCAGATCTGGGTATTGATGAAGAGGAAGTTCTGATCGTACAACGGGATATCTCTCAATCGGGTAAAACTATTTGTCGTGTAAATGGTCGAACTGTTACCTTGTCGGTTTTGCGCCAAATCGGCTTGTTTTTAGTTGATATCCAAGGACAAAATGAGCATCAAGAGCTGCTGCAGCCAGAAAAACATTTGGCGTTGATGGATGGTTTTGGAGATGATGCCTTTAAAGCGGAACTTGCAAGTTACCGTCAAGCCTATCAAGCCTATCGCTCCTTAGAAAAACATGTGCGGACCATTCAAGAAAATGAACAGCTCTATGTGCAGCGAATGGACATGCTGCGTTTTCAACAAGAAGAGATCGCCCAAGCGGAATTGATGGAAAATGAAGAAGAGCAGCTGATCGATGAACGAGAAAAACTGACCAATTATCAAAAAATCGTGGATGCTCTAGGGCAAAGCTATGGCGCTCTATCCGCCGAAGAAGTTAATAGCCTAGATGGAGTCAGTGTGGCATTATCAGAGATCCAGTCGATCGCCCATCTTGATCCTGCGTATGAAAAAATCAGTGAAGCGATCCAAAGTGCGTATTACTTGTTGCAAGATGCAGCCACTGATATTTCGCGGCAAGTCGACAACCTTGAATTAGATGAAGGCCGACTGGAAGAAGTCATTTCACGGCTGGAAACGATTCGTCAATTGAAGCGCAAATACGGGGAGTCAATTCCTGTGATTCTTGCTTATTATGACGAGATCAGCAAAGAAATCAGCGAATCAGCCTATACGGAAGGTCAGTTGGAGCAATTAGAAGAAGAGCTTGCCCAAAAAGCTGAAGCAGTTTGGCAGCTGGCGGAAGCCTTGCACGTCAAACGACGTGAATTGGCTCATCGTTTAGAAAAAGAAATCGTTCAAGAGTTAAAAGAGCTGTATATGGAGCACGCGCAATTTGAAGTACGGTTTGCATCTGGCTCAAAACAATTAAGCAGCAGCGGCTTTGATACCGTGGAGTTTTATTTGACCACCAACCCCGGTGAAGGCATGAAACCGTTAGTGCGAGTTGCTTCTGGAGGAGAGCTTTCCCGAATCTTATTAGCGCTTAAATCGATTTTCTCCCGCAAGCAAGGAATCACTAGTATTGTCTTTGATGAGGTGGATACTGGGGTCAGTGGCCGAGTAGCCCAGGCGATCGCCGAAAAAATCGCCAAGATCGCTGCGAATTCGCAAGTCTTGTGTATCACCCACTTGCCGCAAGTAGCGGCTGTGGCGGACAATCAATATTTTATCGAAAAAGCAATTCAAGAAGGTCGGACAGAAACCCATGTCCGTAAATTATCAGAAGAAGAACGAGTGGCTGAGATCGCCCGTATGCTCTCAGGTGCAGAAATCACCGATTTAACAATCGAACATGCACGAGAACTATTGGCGCTGGCTCACCGATAAAAATTGGAAACACTTATAGAAAGATTCAGGAGATGATGGACCCGCAAGTTTCGTCTGCCATCCTTTCCTGATCTTCTTTTTTGCAGGAGGACATGATGAGAAAAAGAACAAAAGTCTTGATCGGTGTATTGATCACCGTTGTTATTTTAATTATTGCCGGTTGGGTCGGTTGGCAACAACTGCATTACCCAGCAGTGGATGCTGCAGTTACAGCTGCGAAAGAGGCAGATGAGGAGGGAAATGTCCTCTATTTTGCTGGAGATGAAGAAAAGCCTTTGGTTATTTTCTATCCTGGTGCGCTTGTCGATGCCGAAAGCTATAGTGTATGGGCAGCAGGTTTAGCGGAAAAAGGCTATCCTGTCGCGATCGTTAAAATGCCCTTTAACATGGCTGTTTTAGCAGGCAATCGTGCAGAAGAGGTCTTGAAAGAAATTCCCCATAGCTCCTATGTCATTGGTGGTCATTCATTAGGTGGCGTCATGGCAAGCCGTTTTGCAGCGAATCAGTTGGCTGAAAACGACAACGAGTTAAAAGGCGTCTTTTTCTTTGCTAGTTACCCAGATGAAAAAGGATCCTTAGCTGATCAATCGATTGCTGTGTTGTCACTCTCAGGCAGTCATGACCAAGTAGTGAATCAGGAAAATTGGCAAGCTGCCCGCAGCCTCCTTCCAGAAACTACGACGTTCCAAACGATCGAAGGCGGCATTCATGCTGGCTTTGGTACCTATGGGGTACAAAAAGGAGAAGCAGCAGCGGATCTACCAAATGAAGCACAGCAAGAAGCCATCATTGAGCAGATGGCGGCATGGTTAAGTGAATTAGAATAAAAAAAAGACGGCAGAAGATGCATAGGAATGCTTCTTTCTGCCGTTTCGATTCAACAGACATTTTGGGGAAATGTTGATGAAATCGTGAAAACGCTGAACATAACAACATATTGTACTTGATTGGGGAAGCAAGATTAATAATTATGTTCTTTTTAAAATACGTTTCCTCTCACAGTATAGCACAGCATACCTTCTGGATGCACGTAATTTAATTAAGAAATCTTGTCATTTTATTTACAAAATAGTTATTTTGTAAAAGAAAAAAAGCGTTTTAAATAAAGGATCAGACTCAGCTTAAGAAAAAAAAGCAAATAATAATTTTCATTGATTTCAACTAATGGTAAAATGAAAATAATTGATTTTTACAATCAATGACTTTCGAAAGTACAAGGAGCGTTATGATGAAAAAATTAAAACTTCTAAGTCCTATCATCGGATTGGTTATTTTACTCTCAGGATGTGCAAGCTGGGCAGATCGAGGAGAATCGATCACAGCAGTCGGGTCTTCTGCCTTGCAGCCACTCGTAGAAACCGTTGCGGAAGAATTTCAAAACTCAAATCCTGGGCGATTTATCAATGTCCAAGGAGGCGGGAGCGGCACTGGGTTAAGTCAAGTCCAAGCAGGCGCAGTCGATATTGGGAATTCTGATTTGTTTGCAGAAGAAAAGCCAGGGATCGATGCGGATGCACTCGTTGACCACCGAGTGGCAACGGTGGGTATCACACCGATCGTCAACAAAGGCGTCGGGATCACGGATATTTCAACAGAGGACTTAAAAAATATCTTCTTAGGAAATATTACAAATTGGCGTGAAGTTGGTGGAAATGATCTGCCCATCGTTTTGTTGAATCGGGCGACTGGAAGCGGCACGAGAAGTACGTTTGAAAAATGGATCATGGATGGTGAAACAGCGATTCCTTCCCAAGAGCAAGATTCTAGTGGGATGGTCCGTTCGATCGTTTCAGATACACCAGGCGCCATCAGTTATGTTGCATTTTCTTATGTGACAGATGAAGTCAACGTCCTTTCGATCGATGGGGTTCAACCAACGATTGAAAATGTAACGACCAATGATTGGAAAGTTTGGGCTTACGAGCATATGTATACAAAAGGAGAACCAACGGGATTGACCGCTGAATTTCTCGAATATATGCTTTCTGATGAAGTACAAGAGCATATCGTCGGGGATCTGGGTTATATTCCAATTTCCATCATGCAGGTGGAAAGAGATTGGGAAGGCAACATCGTCGAGTAATCTTTACACAAAATTTACACAAGCTTTAACAGAAATTGATGTTGAACCGATAAACTAATGGTTATGAGTTTAGTTTGATTTTTGAGGAGGAACCCTCGTGGAAAATGTAAAAGAAGTGTTAACAAAAAAATCCAAGCGCGCAAGAATGGAACAAAGAGGAAAGCTGGTTAGCTTTCTATGTATTGCGTTGATTGTATTGGTTGTGATCTCCATTTTTTATTTCGTTGCTAGCCGTGGATTAGCGACATTCTTTGTAGACAAAGTCAATGTTTTCGACTTTTTGTTTGGTACGCAATGGAATCCAAGTGCTGTTGGTCCTGATGGACAACCATTAGTAGGTGCTTTACCGATGATCCTTGGTTCGTTCTTCGTAACCTTCCTATCAGCGATCGTCGCAACACCATTTGCGATCGGTGCAGCAGTCTTTATGGTGGAGATCTCCCCTCGTAACGGAGAGAAGATTTTGCAGCCCGTCATCGAACTATTAGTCGGTATTCCTTCTGTAGTTTATGGTTTTATCGGTTTGTCTGTCATTGTACCAGCAGTCCGTTCTGTTTTTGGCGGTACAGGGTTTGGGATCTTGGCGGGGACCTTTGTCCTATTTATCATGATTTTGCCGACAGTGACTACGATGACTGTCGATGCGTTACGGGCAGTCCCTCGGCACTACCGTGAGGCATCCTTAGCTTTAGGGGCAACACGCTGGCAAACGATCTATAAAGTTGTTTTACGAGCAGCTGTCCCTGGGATTTTAACGGCGGTTGTTTTCGGAATGGCTCGCGCATTTGGGGAAGCATTGGCGATCCAAATGGTTATCGGTAATGCGGCATTGATGCCGACGAGCTTAGTGACACCTGCATCAACATTGACATCGATCTTAACCATGGGTATTGGGAATACGATCATGGGAACAGTCCAAAACAACGTTCTATGGTCATTAGCCTTGATTCTCTTATTGATGTCCTTACTATTTAACATTGTCATTCGCTTTATTGGGAAGAAAGGAGCATTGAAATAATGAATGCAAAACGTTCAGATAAAATTGCTACCGGCGTCTTGTATGCTGTTGCTGGAGTCATTGTTTTGATTTTGGCTTCCTTACTATTGTACATTTTGGTACGTGGTATTCCCCATATCAATTGGGAGTTTCTGACTTCTTCTTCAAAAGCGTATCAAGAAGGTGGCGGGATCGGCATCCAATTGTTCAATTCCCTATACTTGCTTTTAGTGACAATGATCATTAGTTTTCCGATTTCTTTAGGAGCGGGGATCTACTTATCAGAATATGCGAAGAAAAACTGGTTGACGGATATCATTCGGACATCGATCGAAATCTTGAGTTCACTGCCTTCTGTGGTTGTCGGTCTTTTTGGTTTCTTGGTCTTTGTTATCCAGTTTGGTTATGGCTTTTCGATCATTTCAGGTGCCTTGGCATTGACTTTCTTCAATTTGCCACTATTGACTAGAAATGTGGAAGAATCTCTACAAGCGATTCATTATACGCAGCGTGAAGCGGGCTTGTCTTTAGGCTTATCCCGTTGGGAAACTGTCACACGCATCATTGTCCCAGAAGCAACACCAGGGATTTTGACTGGGGTCATTCTAAGTTCTGGTCGGATTTTTGGTGAAGCGGCAGCGCTGATCTACACTGCAGGACAAAGTGCACCGGCCCTTGATTTTACAAACTGGAATCCATTGAGTGTTTCCAGCCCGATCGGTCTTTTCCGACAAGCGGAGACGCTGGCAGTCCATATTTGGAAAATCAATACAGAAGGTACGATGCCTGATGGCGCTCAAGTTTCAGCCGGGGCTTCGGC
The DNA here is from genome assembly GCF_002140755.1 of Enterococcus sp. 5B3_DIV0040. Taxonomy (NCBI): domain Bacteria; kingdom Bacillati; phylum Bacillota; class Bacilli; order Lactobacillales; family Enterococcaceae; genus Enterococcus; species Enterococcus sp. 5B3_DIV0040. Next base: position 1,861,841 of record NZ_NGLC01000001.1, on the reverse strand, counting down.
GGTATTGATCATTGCCGTCTTGCTATTTAACTTTGGCGCCCGTGCAGCTGGCAAACGGTTGTACAAGAAAATGACGTCAGCATAAGGAGAATGACAGTATGAACGATTACAATTGGGACGATCGAAATATCATTACCTTCGATAAACCAGAAGATGTGGCGCTTTATACCACTGACTTGCATGTATGGTATGGATCAAATGAAGCCATCAAAGGCATTGATCTACAATTTGAAAAAAATAAAATCACCGCATTGATCGGACCTTCCGGTTGCGGTAAATCAACGTATCTGCGTTCTTTGAATCGAATGAATGATGGGATCGCAAATACGAGAGTCACAGGAAACATCATGTATAAAGGAGTCGACGTCAATACAAAAGAAGTCGATGTTTTCGAAATGCGCAAGCGTATCGGCATGGTTTTCCAACGACCAAACCCTTTCAGTAAATCGATCTATGACAACATCGCCTTTGCTTTGCGACGTCATGGAGAAAGAAACAAAAAGAAATTGGATGAAGCAGTCGAAACCAGCTTGAAACAAGCCGCACTTTGGGATCAAGTAAAGGACAGCTTAGACAAAAGTGCTTTGGCATTGTCCGGTGGACAGCAGCAACGTCTGTGTATTGCTCGAGCAATTGCGATGAAACCAGATATTTTGCTTCTAGATGAACCAGCTAGTGCCCTTGATCCAATCTCGACCGGGACAGTGGAAGAAACTCTTATCAACTTGAAAAACGACTATTCTATCATCATCGTGACCCATAATATGCAGCAAGCTGCTCGGATCAGCGATTATACTGCCTTTTTCTACTTAGGAAATGCGATCGAGTACGATGAGACCCGTAAGATATTTACTCGTCCAAAAATTAAAGCAACAGAAGATTACGTATCCGGTCATTTTGGCTGAGCCGATTCGATCAGTAAACGGAGGCAAAACAATGGCAGAAGAAATTATTACATCGAAAGATCTGCATTTATACTACGGAAAAAAAGAAGCATTAAAAGGAATCGACCTTTCCATCAAAAAAGGCGAGATCACAGCAATGATCGGACCTTCAGGTTGTGGGAAATCGACCTACTTGCGTTCTCTTAATCGAATGAATGATTTGATCCCTGGTGTGACAATTACAGGAAGTGTTGTCTATAAAGGGAAAGACATTTATAGTCCAAAGCAAGACATCGTTGATTTGCGCAAAGAAATCGGGATGGTTTTTCAACAACCGAATCCTTTTCCCTTTTCAATTTACGAAAATGTGATTTATGGGTTAAAATTAAAAGGAGTCACGGACAAGGCGATTCTTGATAAGACGGTAGAAGAAAGCCTGAAAGCAGCTTCTGTCTGGGAAGATGTCAAAGACAAACTTCACCAAAGTGCGCTTTCTTTATCAGGTGGACAACAGCAGCGGGTTTGTATCGCTCGGGTATTGGCTGTCGATCCAGAAATCATTTTGCTGGATGAACCAACCAGTGCGTTAGACCCCATTTCATCAGGGAAAATCGAGAATACCCTTCTAGCACTGAAAGAACGCTACACCATGATCATCGTGACTCACAACATGTCACAAGCTTCAAGAATCTCAGATAAAACCGCGTTCTTTTTGGACGGTAACTTGATCGAGTTCAATGACACGAAAAAAGTGTTCCTAAGTCCAAGCAAAAAAGAAACAGAAGATTATATCTCAGGAAGATTTGGTTAGGAGGAAAAGGGATGTTGCGTACACAATTTGAAGAAGAATTATTAAATTTACACAATCAATTTTATGAAATGGGGATGCTAGTCAGCAGTGCCATTCATAAATCTGTGCGAGCATATGTCAGACATGACAAAGAAATTGCGCAGGAAGTAATTGAAAATGATTTGGCGATCAACAATATGGAAGTTCGTTTAGAAAAAAAGAGCTTTGAGATGATTGCTTTGCAACAACCAGTAACGACCGATCTACGAATGATCATTACTGTAATGAAAGCAAGCTCTGACTTGGAGCGGATGGGGGACCATGCGGTATCCATCGCGAAGTCAACGATTCGGGTCAAAGGCGAAACGCGGATTGCCGAAATCGAAAAAGAAATCTCAGATATGTCGGATTACGTCAAAAAAATGGTTGATAATGTCTTAGTGGCGTATGTAAAAACTGATCAAGATGATGCCCGCATGATCGCTCAAATGGACGATCGGGTCAATGAATATTACAAAGACATTTATTACAAAACGATCGAGAGTATGAAAGAAAATCCAGAAACAGTTGTCAGCGGGACCGATTATTTATCCGTTGCTCAATACTTGGAACGAATCGGTGACTACGTAACGAATATTTGTGAATGGATCGTGTATCTTGCTACTGGGAAAATCAGTGAATTGAATACAAACCGTACGGAAATGATTTAAGAAACAGCTTGGGTTCTTGATCACATATCTCTTTTAAAAGAGATGGGACGGACCGTCGAAAGAAGTTGTCCTTTAAGGAGTAACTTCTCTCGGCGGTCTTTTTGATTTGAAAGAATCGCTTCAATCGATGACGTAAATAGGATAGGCAAATTAGAAAATGGCTCCTCCGTAAAGATGGCCAATGGAAATCGATTCTATCGTCCCTGAAATTTACTAGTTGAGCCGTCTATTCTTTTCGTCGCCGACCTGCAGTGAAAGGAGCAATCACTCATTTACTCTAGCAGGCCTATTCCTTAAGCCTTCTACTAGCTGAAACTTTTGTTTCTATTGGTTTTTCGTGGTACTGTTAATAATAGGAAGGTCGTTTTGAGCCTAGTGTAATGAAGAAAAAGTGTCGGTTTTGCTTGCCAATCTGCAGATTGAGAAAAACTTGGTACTTAAGACCTATGACACTTTTGCAAAAACAAGGCATAATAGGTTCGTAAGCTAAACTTGCAATCACACATTTGCTGAAGGAGGCAATTTCCATGAACGAAAGAGAACGTATATTGGATCTAGTAAAAAAAGGTGTGCTTTCTACAGAAGAAGCCTTGGATTTACTAGAAGGTATGGCAAAAGCCAAAGACGAAAAACAAATTAACAAAGCTGCTGCTGAGGTAACCGCGGATAAGAATGCGACAAGCCCATTTGATGATACTGAAAACGACGATGAGATGTTCACGTTTGACGGCGAAGAAAAACTTCGTCAAAACGAAGCGCAAGACAAAGAAAATCTTGAAAAGATTCTCGATGGTTTAGCAACGGAAGCCAACCAAGCATCTGCTGAGTTGGACGAAATCAATGCTGAAATTCTTGGCGTCAAAGAAGAATTAAAAGAAGCACAAGAAACACTGATGCAATTGAACACCAAAGAAGAGTTGGATCAATTGTCAGAAGATGAATTGGCTACGCGTCACGAAACAGAAGCGACCATTACTGCCTTGGAAGAAACCTTAGATGGTTTATCTGAAGAAAAAGCAGAATTGGAAGCAAAATTAAAAAATATTCGCAAAGACCAATGGTCTCAAACAAAAGAAAAAATTTCTCAAAAATTAGATATTCCAGAGGATTGGAAAGAGCAAGCGACTGACACCTTTAACCAAGTAAGTGAAAAAATGGTCGATGCCAGCACACACTTCGGACACTTCTTGAAGAAAACGGTTCGGGCAGTGACAGAGTCAGTCAATGACAACATGGAATGGAAAGACATCAACTTGAAAGTTCCTGGTGTTGCAGCGACAAAATTTGAGCACACATTCAGCTATGATGAAACGGCAGCGACATTGATCGATGTGAAATTGGCAAACGGCAATGTTTCCTTCCAATTATGGGATGAACCAGGTGTCAAAGTAGATGCCAAAATCAAACTATATGGTAAAATGGATGCGGCGGAGCCTTTCGATGCTTTTGAAGCAAGAAGCCAAATCAATGTCGATGATGAACGCATCTCTTTCCAAATTCCCAACAAACGCATTCGTGCCGATCTCGTTTTCTACTTGCCAAAACGTACCTATGATCATGTGGCAGTGAAATTGTTGAACGGCAATGTTACATTCAATGAATTGGATGCGAAAGATGTCTATACAAAATCAACAAACGGCAATATCGATTTCCGCAAAGTAAACGCATCGATGTTAGAGATTGAAGGCGTGAATGGAACGATCACTGTTCAAGAGGGTGAGATTTTAGATGCCATTATCGAAACGGTGAACGGCGACGTTACGTTGACAGCAACGCCACAAAATACCGGTATTTCTTTAGTTAACGGCAATATCCGTGTGACCTACAAAGAAGAAACGGTCCAAAAATTAAACGCCAGCTCTGTAAACGGGAATGTCAAAGTAGCATTACCGACAGGAATCGGTTTTGAAGGGATCGCAAAAACAAGTTTAGGTAGCATCAACAATCGTTTAAGCGAGATGGAAGTTGTGCGTGAGAAAAAAGAACGCCTAAACCAACTATTGCAATTCCGTCGGGTTGCCGATAAAGTCGCTCAAATTGATCTATCCACAACAACAGGAAATGTCTTTATCAAAGATACAGACAAATAAGAATCGCTGGGTTTACACTCATTAAAGAAAAGAAGGAAGGTGTAGATAAATGAACAAAAAATTAACAAAATCAGCCAATAACGTTGTCATTACAGGTACTCTAGGGGGGCTGGCAGAATACTTGCGAATTGATCCAACCATCGTTCGCGTGATCTATGTCTTTCTATCTTTAGTGACTGCTGCGTTTCCTGGAATCACTTTATATATCATCATGGCGGTCTTGATTCCTTCTGGTCGCAAGAGTACCTCAGGATATGGCCACGACAATCACTACTACAAGCAAAACAAATACAATGAAGCAAATCGTCCCCGTAAAGAAGCGGAAAAGGTGGAGGATGAGGACTGGAGTGACTTCTAGTGTCTTATTTTCAACGGCTTATCATGAATACATTGACGTTTGTCACATTGGCGGTTCTATTACCAAATATGATCCATGTTCAAAGCATTATGACTGCAGTGATCGCCAGTTTCGTACTGTCGATCCTGAATGCTTTGATTAAACCAATTCTGATCGTCATTTCATTTCCATTGACTTTACTGACGCTTGGTTTCTTCACTTTTGTGATCAATGCGCTCATGCTGAATTTGACTTCATATTTTGTTGGGTCAGCCAACTTCGGCTTATCCTCGTTTGGGGCAGCGCTATTAGTGGCACTGATCATGTCAGTGATCAATATGATCGTGACTGAACACCATATCGAAAAATATTCACGTTAAAAAGACGTTTCACGTGTTCTCCCACTAGCTATGAAGCTAGTGGAGAAACGGAAACGTCTTTTTTTAGTTTAACTGTTCTTCTTTGATAGCAGCAAGGTACGTATCTACTGCCTGTAACGTCTCATCAAGCGCCCCTTTTTCAAAAGGTGAACGCAAATGAGCAAGAGACAGGATCTCAAGGAATGTTTTCGTGCCGCCGACTTCGCAGATGGCCAAATAATCTTGCCAAGCGGTTTCGTCTTTTGCCACGATGAATCGATACCAAAATTGGAACGCACACACTTGCGCCAATGTATAATCGATATAATAGAAAGGTGATTCAAAAATATGCCCTTGTCTAAACCAATACAAGCCACGATCAAGGTCTGGATATTCTGAATAATCCCGTTCTGGGCAATATTGGCGCTCTAATTCCCGCCAACGGGCTTTGCGCTGTGCTGGTGACCACTCAGGATGCTCATAAACCTCTTGTTGGAAGTGATCCACTAAAACGCCATAAGGCAGAAATTGCAGGCTGCTAGCAAGATGCGCAAATTTGTATTTTTCTGTTTCTTCTTCAAAAAAAGCATCCATCCATGGCCAGGCGATAAACTCCATCGACATTGAATGGATCTCGCAAGACTCATAATTGGGAAAGAGAATTTCCGGTTCTTTGATCCAACGAGAGCGAAAGGCTTGAAACGCGTGGCCAGCTTCGTGGGTCAAAACATCGACATCGCCAGAAGTGCCGTTAAAGTTGGCAAAGATAAATGGCGATTGATAGTCTTGGATAAACGTACAATAGCCGCCAGATTGTTTGCCTTTTTTGCTTAGTAGATCAAGTAGGTCATGCTCGACCATAAAATCAAAAAATTCGCCAGTTTCAGGGGATAGTTCCTGATACATCACACGGGCTTTTTCCACTAGTTCTTCAGGAGTTCCTTTAGGCTCTGCGTTACCACTAGGATAAACAAGCGGTAGGTCGGTAAAGGTTGCCTGAGTCAATTGATTACGCTGCGCCTGTCTTTGGTATAGTTTTTGGGTAATTGGGACGACTTTTTCTAAAATTTCCCGACGATAGGTCTCGATCATTGAACGATCATAGTCCCAACGATTCATTTGGGTATCCGCAAAGGCAACATAATTTTCAAAGCCGAGCTTGTGGGCAATCTCGGTACGAACCTTGACCATCTCGTCATAAATTTGATCAAAACGGTCTTCATTTTCCGTGAAGAAAGCCGATTGTTTTTCAAACGCTTCTTTTCGAACACCGCGATCTTTGTTTTCGGTAAATGGTCGCAGTTGTGCGAGGGTATAGGTTTCTCCTTGGAAGTCGATTTGGGCAGAAGCGACCAATTTGCTGTAATCAGAAGCCAATTGGTTTTCTTTTTGAAATAATTCGATCAAGGCCTCATCAAAAAGCTTCACACGGCTTTCGGCAAATAAAAAAAGTGTTTCTGGATATTCGGCTTTTAATTCATCTAAGACAGGTGAAGCCAGGAGTGCTTGATAGAATTGGAAATCCAGAGCTTCAAAATGAGGCTGGTATTCATTCCAAAAGGTGTCTTCTGCTTCATAAAAGGCATCGTTGGTATCGATCGAATAGCGGATCGAAGCCAAGTTCATTGCGGTATCGATCGTTCCTCTTAGTTCGTTCAAAGCATCAAGAGCTTGCTTCGCCTCCGAGAAGGTATCGGCTGACTGAAGGTTTGCTAATGCTTTTTTGAATGTTTCTTGATAAACTGGAAAATCAGGGCGTTGATACTTGTATGCTGAAAATTTCATTAAAAATCCCTCCTTAGTAAAATAATAACACAAACGAAAAAGAATGAGGACTTCTATTGGCGAAGGTAGTAACTTTACTGATAGAATGATAAAATAGAACCAGAGTGTCGTTTACAAGAAACAGCGGCAAGAATCATTGAGAAAAGAGGGAAAACCTATGGCAGAAACCGTCAAAGTTAGCGAGCTGGCGGAGGCTTTAAATTTAGAGATAGTTGAAGGAACTGAAAACAGTTTAGAAAGAGAAATCATTACCGGCGATATTTCCCGACCTGGTTTGGAATTGACGGGTTATTTTAATTACTATTCCCATGATCGTCTGCAATTATTCGGCAGCAAAGAGATCACCTTTGCGGAACGGATGATGCCAGAAGAACGCTTGATGGTGATGCGCAAAATGTGTGCCGAGGATACCCCAGGGTTTATCGTTTCTCGCGGCTTGGAAGTACCAGCAGAAATGATTCAAGCCTGCAAAGAACATGAGATCACAATTTTGCGTTCGCCCATCTCAACCTCACGTCTGCAAGGAGAGCTTTCTAGTTTCCTCGATGGACGCTTAGCCACAAGAACCAGTGTCCATGGGGTATTAGTGGATGTCTATGGGCTAGGTGTTTTGATTCAAGGCGATAGCGGAATTGGGAAAAGCGAAACAGCCTTAGAGTTAATCAAACGTGGGCATCGATTGATCGCTGACGATCGGGTGGATGTGTATAAGCAAGATGAATTGACTTTGGTAGGGGAACCGCCGAAAATCTTGCAGCACTTGATCGAGATCCGCGGAATCGGAATCATCGATGTCATGAATCTTTTTGGTGCCAGTGCCGTACGAGGGTATATGCAGGTTCAAGTAGCGGTGTATTTAGAAGCTTGGGCGAAAGACAAAAAGTATGATCGACTAGGAACCGATGATACGACGGTTGAAATTGGTGGCGTCGATGTACCACAAATCAAGATCCCCGTAAAAACTGGTCGAAATGTTGCGATCATTATCGAAGTCGCTGCCATGAATTTCCGAGCGAAAACGATGGGCTACGATGCAACGAAGACCTTTGAAAATCGATTGACGCAATTGATCGAAGAAAATTCTGGAAACTAGAGAGGATAAGATAGATGTTAGGTTTAGTAAATCGAGTCGCATTTGAACTATTTGGTTTGCCGATTTATTGGTATGCGATCATTATCGTATCAGGCGTGATCATTGCTATGTGGTTAAGCACGAGAGAGGCAGTTCGTGTCGGGCTCAAGCCAGATGATGTGACTGATTTTATGTTGATTGGATTGCCAGTAGCGATCATTGGTGCGCGGCTTTATTATATTCTGTTTGACTTGCAATACTACATTGATGACCCAAGTCAAATTTTCAATATTCGCTCTGGTGGGATCGCGATCTACGGCGCACTGATCGCCGGGGGGATCTGGCTATACTTTTTCTGCCAACGAAATTTTATTTCTCCCTGGACCTTCTTAGACATCGCCGCACCAAGTGTCTTATTGGCACAAGGCATCGGGCGTTGGGGCAACTTTATGAACCATGAAGCATTTGGCGCTGAAGTCAGCCGCTCCTTCTTAGAAAGTTTGTATATACCGAAATTCATTATCGATAATATGTATATCGATGAAGCGTATCGGCAGCCGACCTTTCTTTATGAATCGGTTTGGAACGTGATTGGTTTTATCGTTTTGATCTTCTTGCGTAAGAAAACTGGGTTATTAAAAGAAGGCGAAGTCTTCTTGAGCTACTTGATTTGGTATGGATTCGGGCGCTTCTTTATTGAAGGAATGCGTACTGATAGTTTATACTTATTTGGTGGCATCCGTGTGTCACAGGCACTTTCCGCTTTATTATTCTTCGGAGCGATCGCTTTAATGATCTGGCGCAGGAAAAAACAAGCGTTAAAGGATTACAACCGCAGCTTTGGTAAGAACCAAACGATTATCTAAACAGTTATTTTATCGAAATTATGGTAAAATGATGAAGTGCATGAATTTGCGAAAAGGATAGAGGAGGTTTCCATAGTGAAACAGAAAATCGCCGTCTTAGGTCCCGGATCATGGGGGACTGCTTTGGCACAAGTCTTGTCTGAAAATGGACATGAAGTGACTATTTGGGGGAACAATCCCGCCCAAATCGATGAAATCAATACGTATCATACGAATCGGCATTATTTGCCAGATTTAAAATTACCTGAAAATATCTTAGGCTGTAAAGATTTAGAAGAGGCGATCCAAGATGCCGATGCCGTTTTGTTTGTCGTACCAACTAAAGCGATTCGTGCCGTGGCACAAGAGTTCGCTGAAAAGACAACCGGCAAGCCAGTCATTATCCATGCCTCAAAAGGGTTAGAACAAGGCAGTCATAAACGAATCTCAGAAGTACTTGCCGAAGAGATCCCAGCTGATAAACGGCAAGAAATCGTTGTCTTGTCAGGACCATCTCATGCGGAAGAAGTCGCTGTCCATGATATCACCACGATCACGGCAGCTTCAGAAAATGAAGCGGCTGCTAAGTATGTACAAGAGCTATTTATGAATGATTACTTTAGAATCTACACGAATAACGATGTGATCGGTGTCGAAACTGGCGCCGCTTTGAAAAACATCATCGCCATTGGTGCCGGTGCTATCGCAGGACTTGGCTTTGGGGATGATGCGAAGGCAGCGATCATGACCCGTGGGTTAGCAGAAATCAGTCGTCTTGGTGTGGCAATGGGTGCCAATCCTTTAACCTTTATCGGATTGAGTGGGGTTGGCGATTTGATCGTTACTTGTACCAGTGTCCATTCACGGAATTGGCGTGCAGGAAACCTATTAGGAAAAGGCCATAGCTTAGATGAAGTATTAGACAATATGGGAATGATCGTTGAAGGAGTTTCAACCACCAAAGCTGCCCGCGAATTAGCAGAAGCTTTGTCGGTGGAAATGCCAATCACAGAAACGATTTATTCGGTCTTGTATGAAGGCAAAGACATCAAGCAAGCAGCGAAAGATATTATGCTGCGAGACGGCAAAGAAGAAAACGAATTTTCGGTAGATCAATCATTATGATTAAAGGAGCGAGTCACATGAATGTCAAAAAAGCAGTTATCCCAGCAGCCGGTCTGGGTACCCGATTTTTACCAGCTACAAAAGCAATGGCAAAGGAAATGTTGCCGATCGTTGACAAACCAACGATTCAGTTTATCGTGGAAGAAGCTTTACAATCGGGGATCGAAGATATTTTGATCGTAACAGGGAAAGCAAAGCGTCCGATCGAAGACCATTTCGATGCCAATTTAGAATTAGAGATGAATCTAAAAGAAAAAGGCAAGACGGAGCTTTTGAAATTAGTGGAAGAAACAACTGACGTAAATCTTCACTTCATTCGCCAATCTCATCCGAAAGGATTAGGCCATGCCGTATTACAGGCTCGGGCATTTGTCGGAAACGAACCGTTTGTAGTTATGCTAGGTGATGACTTGATGGAAGATCAAGTACCATTGACGAAACAGTTGATCGATAATTATGAAAAAACGCATGCATCAACGATCGCTGTCATGGATGTTCCTCATGAAGATACATCAAAATACGGGATCATTGATCCTGGTATGGAAGTTGAAAAAGGCTTGTTCAATGTCAAAAACTTTGTTGAAAAACCAGCGCCAGAAAACGCGCCAAGTGATTTAGCAATTATTGGCCGCTACTTGCTGACCCCTGAAATTTTTGATATTTTAGCCAATCAAGAACCAGGTGCTGGTGGCGAGATCCAATTGACGGATGCCATCGACACATTAAACAAAACCCAACGCGTCTTTGCCCATCAATTTACCGGCAAGCGTTACGATGTTGGAGACAAATTCGGTTTCTTAAAAACAAGTATCGAGTATGGTCTAGTGCACCCTGAAGTCAAAGACAACTTGAAAGAGTATTTGATCGAGTTAGGAAAAGAACTAGCTCCGGCTCAAAAAGAAGTCAAAGAAGCACCGAAAGCGTCAAAAAAATAACAAAAACTCCTAAACAAGGCGATTTCTGATGAAATTGCTTTGTTTTTTTATTATTTCCTGTTGAAAGCGGATAATTTTCTTAAAAATGCAGTCTTTTATTTGTAGAAAGTGCAGTGAAATGCTATTCTTAATATAAGTAAATGGGGAAAGGAGCCATTCTATGTCAGGAGGAGAACTAGCTGCATTGATTGCTGCGATTGCATTTGTCGTATTGGTCATTTTCGTCGTTCGTTTGTTGATGCAAGTCAGCAAGACAATGACCAAAGTAGACAAAACGGTCGAAGAGGCAAACACAACCATCCGTGTCATTACCAAAGACGTTGATATTCTTTCAAAAGAGGTTGAAGGTCTTTTGGTAAAAACGAATGAGCTTTTACAAGATGTGAACGGAAAAGTCGCAACCATCGATCCTTTGTTCACAGCAGTTGCAGATCTAAGTACCAGTGTTTCAGAACTAAATGTTTCTGGAAAAAATTTAATTACGCGCGTGGGTAGTCTTGGCCGGACCACTGCCAAAGCAACGGTAGCTGGAAAAGTCGGTCAAACAGCCATGAAATTTTTCAAAGACAAAAATAACCAAAAATAAAAGGAGGACTTTCAATGAGTAAAAAAGGCGGATTTTTATTAGGAGCAATCATCGGAGGAACAGCGGCAGCAGCAGCAGCACTTTTGTTGGCGCCAGAATCTGGTAAAACATTAAGAAATAAATTAGCAAAACAAGCAGACGATTTATTAGATAAAGCATCTGATTATGGTGATTTAGCCAAAGAAAGAAGTACGGATCTTGTCGATATCGCTAAAGACAAAGCGGCAAAACTAAGCGAGCAAGCATCTGACTTCACCGGTTCTTTAACAGCGAAAGTCGATGACTTAAAAGAAACAGCAGCTGGTTCATCAGAAGAAACCGTTGAAGAGTTAAAGAAACAAGCAGGTGATCTATCAGAACGCTTCAAAAAATCAGCGAACGAGGTCAAAGAATCAGCGAAAGATGCCAAAGTAGACGCTGATGACACGGTGCAAGATATCATCATTGATGCAAAATCTTCTGCAGCGGATATGAAACAAACCGTCAAAGAAGGGGCACAAGAAGCAAAACCTGTCGTTGAAGAAGCCAAAAAAGACGGTCAAGCAGCCGCAGCTGATTTGAAAAAAGAAGCTGGAAAAGCAGCAGATGATGCCAAAAAAACAGCGAAAGCAGAAACAAAAGATGCCAAAGCTGACTTGGAAGATGCGAAAGAAGAATTAAAAGATACATTAGAAAAAAACAATCCTGAAGCATAAGCAAGGATACAAAAATTTGATTACTTCAAAAGATAAAACGTTCGCCAGTAAAATCGGCGAACGTTTTTTTGTGATTTTGGTAGTTATTCGCTTGATGCTTGGGTGATTTCCCAATCGCAAAGTTGATAGAGCCAATCCTGCAGGTGACTGAATGGAAAGCCAATTTCCTCAGCGAGACCAACATTGATCGAATAAGCAGGTGTACCATTATAAGGGCCTTGATCACCTGTTTCTGAAAAGAGCGGGGAAAGACCAGTTTTTTTCGTTACGTATTGCAGCACTTCTTCTAAGGAAACTGTACCTTTTGACGCACCATTGATGGGTCCTGTGAACGAGCTAGTACCTAGAAACGCTAAAAATTTACCAGCCTCTTGGGCATCCACAAAGCCCATTTGATGCGTTAGATTATCGACAGCCATTGGCTTTTGCTTTATCAGATGGTCAATGTAAAAGGTAAAACGTTTTGTGTAATCATCTGCACCGATCACATAAGGAAAGCGGACAAAAACGGACGGGATCTGACTGTATTTTTGGGTCAGGATCTCTTCCACGGTTCGCTTGCCTTGTGCATAATCGACCTCCTCAGAGCCAACCAGTCTGAAGGGTTCTTTAGCAGGGTCAAAATCCGCTTCAATCAAATCGAAGTGTAATTCATGGTACGCAGACATTGAGCTAGTAACGATGTAGCGCTTCGGTGTGACATGACGCAGTAGAATCTCAATGTCGTTGGAAGTATAAGCAATATTGTCGTAAATGACCTCATAGGTTTCTTTTGTTAATGCCGTTTTGATACTTTCTTCGTCGGTGCGATCGAAGATGATTCTGTTGACTTGATCGCCAAAGGAATCTTTCGTGTTCCCTCGGGTAGCGATCGTCACGTCCAATCCTTGATCAATTAGTGATTGGACCAAATATTTACCGAAAAAACGCGTGCCGCCTAAAACCAACACTTTTTTACTCAAAAGAACACTCCTTTTCATGTAATGCCAACATGTTGCGCCGTTTCATTAGGAAAATCAAGATAAGATCAATAATTCTTTTGCTGTCTTGGTAAAAGGTACACAGCCATCTGCTGTGACATACACACAGTCTTCAATGCGGACACCGACCTGATCTGGTAAATAAATGCCCGGTTCGATAGAGAAGCACATGCCTTCTTCGATCACTAAATCATTGCCAGTGATCAAAGAGGGGAACTCATGAACCGTGGTACCGATGCCGTGACCTAGACGATGGTTGAAGTAGTCGCCGTAGCCATAGCCAGTAATCACATCACGAGCAATCTTGTCTAGTTCTCCAGCGGTAATCCCAGGTTTGACCGCTGCTTGCGCTGCTAGTTCTGCTTCAAGAACGATGTCATAAATTTTTCTTTGTAATGCAGTCGGTTCTTTATAGGCAACCGTTCTGGTTGCATCACTGCAATATCCTTTCCAAACGACCCCTAGGTCAAACAAGACGAGTTCATTGGCAGTCACTTTGCGGTCACCAGGTACGCCATGAGGACTTGCTGCATTGGCACCAGCTAACACCGTTGTATCGAAGGACATATGGGAAACCCCACGTTTTTTCAACTCGTACTCAATTTCTGCCACGATTGCCATTTCGCTGACGCCTTCTTTGATGGCAGCAAACCCAATCTCAAAAGCAACGTCTGCCCAGTTGCCAGCTTCTAGCAAGGTGTCAATTTCAGCAGCCGTTTTGGTTAACTGCATTTTTTGAATGACCGGAGTCACATCTAAAGAAAAATCGGTCTGTGGCAAAAACCGTTTCAATGCTTCATAGCGCTCGACGGAAAGGTCATTTTTTTCTAGTGCCAAGGAAGAAACTTGGTAACGAGAGGTCAATTCCTGACAGATTTTCGCCCAAGGGTCTTCGCTATCGAGATAACCGATAATATCAAAGGACCAGCCACTATTTTTTGCTTCTTCTACTTCCAGAGCTGGTGTGAAAAGAAAGGGATCTTTTCCAGGTGCGACAAACAAAGCAAGGACCCGTTCATGAGGTTCACTTTTAAAACCTGAAAAATAAGCGATTGTTGCTGGATTAGAAATATAGGCAACATCTGCGCCATTGGTTTTCAACCAGCCATTTAACTCATTGATTTTTTTATCATTCATTTGAAAAAACCTTCTTTCAAGTATTCTTTTTCTATTTTATCATGCTTTAGAAGAGAATAGGGGCGGGGAAAGTAGGAAATTGCTAAGTTTTCATGAAAACAAAATTAAAACGGTTGCAAATACGGAAAAAATTTGCTATCCTAACAAAGAAATGTAAATAAGATTTTCTGAAAATAGAATAAGGGAGATATATCATGGAAAAACAAACAATTACGATTTATGATGTTGCACGGGAAGCGAATGTATCGATGGCAACTGTTTCACGGGTAGTCAACGGAAATCCAAATGTAAAACCAGCAACTCGTAAGAAAGTGCTGGAAGTGATCGACCGCTTGGATTATCGTCCAAACGCAGTTGCTCGAGGGTTAGCAAGTAAAAAGACCACGACTGTTGGTGTCATCATTCCTGATGTCAGCAATATGTTCTTCTCATCACTTGCTCGTGGGATCGATGATGTAGCGACCATGTATAAATACAATATCATCTTAGCCAACTCTGATGGCGATACAATGAAAGAAGTCAACGTTTTGAACAACTTGTTAGCAAAACAAGTGGACGGCGTTATCTTCATGGGTCATCGCATCACGGATGAAATTCGCGGGGAATTCTCTCGCTCAAAAACACCAGTCGTTTTAGCTGGTTCGATCGATCCTGATGAACAAGTAGGAAGTGTCAATATCGATTACACAGCAGCTGCCAAAGATGCTGTTTCATTATTGGCGAAAAACAATCAAAAAATCGCTTTTGTCAGCGGTGCTTTGATCGATCCAATCAATGGCCAAAACCGCTTGAAAGGCTATAAAGAAGCCTTGAAAGAAAACAACCTTGAATATTCTGAAGGGTTGATCTTTGAATCACCATACAGCTTTAAAGAAGGCTTAGCCTTAGTTGATCGCATCATCAACAGTGGTGCAACAGCAGCTTATGTCACAGACGATGAGTTAGCCATCGGCGTCTTAGATGGTTTGTTAGACAAAGGTGTTAAAGTTCCTGAAGATTTCGAGATCATCACCAGCAACAATTCATTATTGGCTGAAGCAGCTCGTCCACGCTTATCAAGCGTGACGCAACCATTGTATGATATGGGTGCCGTTGCGATGCGTCTATTGACAAAAATGATGAACAAAGAAGATGTAGAACAAAAAACGATCGTCTTGCCTTACGGTATTTCAGAAAAAAGCTCTACGAAATAAGCAGCGATTTGATCAAACGATCAGTGGAACAACGCCTTGTTGTTCCACTTTTTGCTTCAACGATCGTTCGTGTGGGGAGAAAATCTATGGATTTTCTCCTCACACTTTTTTTGCATAAAAAAACTGATCAGCACAAGGCTGATCAGTCATCATTATTGTTGGTATTTTGTTGATTATTGTCTTGCTGTTCCTCATCGTCATCCTCATCATTTGCCGTAGGTGTAACATTGTTGGATGTGTTATTCGATGATGTATTCGACGAACGATTTGTTGAACGGCTAGAAGATGCTTTTCTCCAATAGTCAGCGTAGTTTGCATCTGAACCACCGAGTCCAAATTTGAAATCGACCGTATCTGGTCCGCCAGTGGCCCAATACGAAGTAACGGTACTGCTTGGATTGGTATAGGTTCGATTATCGACTCGCACGGTTCCTCCTGGTTGGGTACCAGTAAACTTGGAAACTTGAGCTTTTTTGACATCACTAGAAAGTTCAAACTTCTGATTCACACCAAAGACTTCTTGGTTTGTTTGATAAATACGATTGATCAAGTAAGCCATATAGTTGGCTGTCCGAGTTCCTGCAGCGCTATCGGTCCCTTTATTGTCATCTCGACCTGACCAGCTGCTGATGGTGATCGATGGGGTGGAGACGACTAGCCAAGAGTCCGACCAGTTGTTGGTGGAACCAGTTTTTCCGACCCAATCGGCATTTCCGAGGTTCCAATCCAATCCGCTGATAACCGATTTAAAGGAACTGGTTTTTTGCTCATCGATGACACTGCGCATCATGTCGGTCATGATGGAAGCCGTCGCTTCTGAAAAGACTTGGACAGGTTTGGCTTCATGCTGGTAAAGCACTTCGCCTTCATTATCTTTGATTGATTCGATGATATAGCCTTGCTGATAAACACCATTATTGGCAAATGTTTGGAAGCCATTCGTTTGATTCAAGACTGTGACATCTGTAACCCCTAATGGCGCTGATTCATACGCCCAGCTATTATCTTCGGGATAGCCCATTTTGCTTAAATAATTTGTGTAGGCATAAAAATGATCGCCTTCTTTTTCCCAAAGATCTTGGAAAATATTTGTCGCTGCGATATTACTGGAAACCTCCAATGATTCACGAATCGACATGAAGGTATTGGTTCCACGGTTTGTGGCATTGACGATCGGCTCACCGGCGTTTTCTCCTGTCCGCCATTTTGCGGCATAGTCAGAAACCATCGATTCAGAGCCCATTAAGCCACTTTCGATCGCCGGTCCGTAAACCAGCATGGGTTTGATACTTGAACCTGCTTGGCGTTTGGCATCAAAGGCATGGTTGAATTGATTGTCAGCATAGTTACGTCCGCCAATAAAGCCTAGTACTTTCCCAGTGGCGTTGTCCATCATGACATTGCCGACTTCGATGGTGGAGTCACCCCAGTTGTCTAGCATATAGCCGTATTTGTCGACGGCATCTTGCATCGCATTATAAATATCTTTATCGATCGTTGATGTGACGGTATAGCCGCCATTAACAAGTTTTTGCTGCGCCAATTCGAAGTATTTTTGATAGGTTTCCTCTTTGGCGTATTCTTCGTCACTGACATCATCTTCATCTGCCAGCTGTTTGGCAATAATGTCTTTTGCTTCATTTAACACAGTGTAATAAAGGAAGCTTTGATCCGTTTGTTCAATGGCTTCTTGTTTTTTGAAGTCTTGCTTCAAGTCATAATTAAGCGCCTCTTCGTATTCTTCTTTCGTGATATCGTGGTTACGATACATACTGAAGAGCACGAAGTCTTTCCGTTCTAAGCCAGCGGTCAAGTTTTCCTTGATCTCACCCGTATTTGTATAAGGGCTGTAGACGATCGGGCTTTGTGGCAGACCCGCAATAAAGGCTGCTTGCGGTAAAGACAGGTCAGCTGCGTTGACGCCAAAAATTCCTTGCGCCGCTTCTTGCACACCTGCGATATTTTGCCCTTTATTGTTTCGACCAAAAGGGGAGATGTTTAAATACATGGTGACGATCTCATCTTTATCGAAAAATTTCTCCACTTCCATGGCTAATAAAATCTCATTGGCTTTGCGTTTAAAGGTCGTTTCACTGGAAAGGATTTGTTGTTTTACCAGCTGCTGGGTCAAAGTGGAACCCCCGCTGCCGCCAAAGCCTGTCGCTTCTGATAATAATGCTCGCACGACTGCTTTTGGTACGACCCCATTATGAATATTAAAATATTCGTCCTCTGTTGCGATGATCGCTTTTTTCAAATAATCTGAAATTTGATCGGAATTAACCGACGTTCGCATTAGGTCCGAGCGAATCGTTGCGATTTTGCTGCCATCAGCGTATGCGAGTTGAGAAGTCTCTGTGATGTCGGTCAATTCTTTTTGTAACTCATCTTTAGAAGGAGCTGCGGTATCTTCCACAAGAAAAGCAAAGTAGCCGGCACCGATCCCTAAGGCTAAAGAACCGCCTAGAACCAGCAAAGAAATAGCAACTAAGAACAAGGCATGTAAAACCCTAAGACTGATGTTGAAATAGAACCAGCCTCTATTTTTGTTTTCTGTATTCTTTTGATTTTTCGTTTTCTGGGACAAAAAGAGTCACCTCAATAAATTAGAATAGATTCCGTGTAATTATAGCAAAAAACAAGGCGCTTGGGTAGCACCCTATCTGTTATCGAAAGAAGTGTGGGAGAAAATGCCAGTTGGTGTTTGTATTGAACCAGCGATAATAAAGGAAAATGAACGGATTTGCCTAAAAGTTTCTTTTTTGGTAAAGGACTTTGAGAGAAAGACTTTTCATTGACCTCTTTTTCAGTTAAGATGAACAATGAAGCAATTATTAGGAGGAGAAAGAATGAGTACAGACTTTTTTGAAGAGCTAAAGCAACGCGGATTAGTTCATCAGACCACAGACGAAGCAGCCTTGACCCAACAATTAAATGAAGAGTCTGTGAAACTATATATCGGCTTTGATCCTACCGCAGATAGCCTGCATATTGGTCATTTATTGCCTATTTTGATGTTGCGCCGTTTCCAACAAAACGGACATGTGCCGATCGCATTAGTAGGCGGCGGTACAGGAATGATCGGTGACCCATCCTTTAAAGATCAAGAACGTCAATTAAACACACTAGATACCGTTTTAGAATGGTCACAAAGTATCAAGAGCCAATTATCTCGCTTCATTGATTTTGATGACCAAGAAAATCCTGCCATCATTGCCAATAACTATGAGTGGCTAGGGGAATTGAAACTGATTGATTTCTTGCGTGACACTGGGAAAAACTTTACGATCAATTACATGATGAGCAAAGAAAGTGTCAAACGTCGGATCGAAACTGGGATCTCCTACACGGAATTTGCATACCAGCTATTACAAGCCTATGACTTTTTGAATCTTTACGACAACCACGGTTGCTTGTTGCAATTAGGCGGTAGCGATCAATGGGGGAATATCACCTCTGGGATCGAATTATTACGTCGTGAGCGTGAAGTCCAAGGGTTCGGTTTGACTATGCCATTGATCACAAAAGCAGATGGAACGAAATTTGGGAAAACAGAAGGCAATGCGGTTTGGCTAGATGCCAAGAAAACGACGCCTTACGAGTTCTACCAATTCTGGATCAATACGGATGATCGTGATGCAGTCAAATTCTTGAAATATTTCACCTTCTTATCATTAGAAGAAATCGCTGCGATCGAAGCAGAGTTTAACGCTGCACCAGAATCTCGAGCAGCACAAAAAGCTTTGGCAAAAGAAGTCACTACTTTGGTTCATGGGGCAGAGGCTTATGAACAAGCCGTACGTATCTCAGCAAGTTTATTCAGTGGCAATATCAAAGAATTGAACGCTGAAGAGATCGAACAAGGCTTCAAAGGGGTGCCAAGCCATCAGGTAACAGCAGATGATTCTTTGAACATCGTTGAAGTGTTGACGACTGCTAAAATCGAACCATCAAAACGTCAAGCAAGAGAAGACGTTCAAAATGGTGCCATCTACATTAATGGGGAACGCGTCCAAGACCTAACGTACGAGCTCCAAGCAAGTGATCGGATCGGTGGAAAATACGTCGTGATTCGTCGTGGCAAGAAAAAATATTTCTTATTAACATTTTAATCGCAAAAAGCGAACCGCCTTGTTGGTTCGCTTTTTTCAAATTTTTGTAGAGGAAGGGTTTTTGTTGGAATGGGAAATATAGTGTTGAATGCCGCCGGTTTATTTGCCATGATCTTCTTAGGGTATTTTCTTAAGCGGCTAAATGTCCTTTCAAAAGCGGATGGCTCGATCTTATCCAAAATTATTTTGAATGTGACGTTACCGGCAGCAATCATTTTGAATTTAGCTTCAATGCAAGTACAAGTCAGTGCGCTTAGTTTGATTGTGATCGCGTTGATCATTACGATCGTCCAGATCCTCTTCGCATTTTTCTTGACCAAAAAAGAATCGAACACGCTGCAGCAGTTTGCGATGTACTGCGGTTCAGGCTTTAATATCGGCAATTTTGCGATTCCTTTTGCCCAAAGCTTTTATCCTTTAGGGATTCCGCTGATTTCGCTGTTTGATATGGGGAACAGTATCATGTTGGCAGGGGGAACGACGATTTTCATCGAATTCTTGATTGGAAAGCGGACGACGTTTGAACCAGGGAAAATCTTTTTGAATCTCCTGCGTTCGCCAACGTTTACTATTTATCTAGTGATGCTGATTATCCGCAGTGCGGATTGGAGGATTCCCGAAGCGGCATTGGCGCTTGTCCAACCAATCGGGATCGCAAATACGTTTTTGTCCATGTTTATGATTGGCTTATTTTTGGATTTCCGCTTACCGAAGCACACCACCCAAACCGTGATCAAAATTTTAAGCTTGCGGTACGGACTGGCATTCGTGCTGTTCGCAGCTTTCTATGTTTTACCAATCCCAGTTTTATTAAAGCCAGTTCTTTGTTTGTTAGTGTTTGCTCCAATTCCTTTATTCGGTGTCATTAATTCCGTGATTGCTGGAATGGAGGAAGAAGCGGTGGGGTTCGTTTCTTCCATTAGCTTTTTGATAAGTATGCCGCTAATGACGGGTGTCCTGATGTTATTTGGACTCGCTTGATAAAAAAATACGGCAATGAGCAAAATAATCGCTTTACAAGGCGCTTTTATCGATAATAGAGAAGACTAGATTTAGGAGGAAAAGAAAAATGTTGATTGGTTCACACGTTTCAATGAGCGGCAAAAAAATGCTTTTAGGAGCAGCAGAAGAGGCAGCTAGCTATCAAGCTACTACGTTTATGATCTATACCGGAGCTCCGCAAAACACGCGGCGCAAACCGATCGAAGAGATGCAGATCGCAGCTGGACAAGATTTTATGACGGAAAAAGGAATTTCGAATATCGTCGTCCATGCCCCGTACATCATTAATTTAGGCAATACCATCAAACCAGAAAACTTTGGCTTTGCTGTTTCGTTCTTACAAGAAGAAATCCAACGAGCCCAAGCTTTAGGTGCAACTCAAATCACATTGCACCCCGGTGCCCATGTCGGTGCAGGACCAGAAGCTGGGATCAAGCAGATCATTAAAGGCTTGAACGAGGTCCTTGAAAAAAATCAAACTGCCCAGATCGCATTAGAAACAATGGCAGGTAAAGGCACCGAGATTGGTCGCAGCTTTGAAGAATTGGCAGCAATTATCGATGGTGTCACCTTAAATGAAAAATTATCCGTTACACTAGATACTTGTCACACGAATGATGCTGGCTACAATGTCAAAGAAGACTTTGACGGCGTGTTAAACGAGTTTGACAAAATCATCGGGTTGGATCGCTTGAAGGTCATCCATGTCAATGATTCAAAAAATCCACAGGGCAGCCACAAAGACCGACATGCGAATATTGGTTTTGGCACGATCGGCTTTGAAGCCTTGAATAAGATCGTTCATCATGAGCAATTATCAGCGTTACCGAAAATTTTGGAAACACCCTATGTTGGCGAAGACAAAAAGAATAAAAAAGCCCCTTATGGCTATGAAATCGCGATGCTGCGGGAAAAGACCTTTGATCCTGAGCTATTGACGAAAATCATGGCGGGTGCTTAAACGGTTCATTTAACCATGAGCCAGCTTATTATTGGAGGAAGAAAAATGGACTTTCAGTTGCTGATCGATGCCGCGAAGCAAAAACTGGGATTCAGACAGCTCTCTCAATTTGCAGAAGCAGGGAGTGTCGCGGCAGCTCTGGCTACTGCAGATGGACAGATTTATACAGGGATCTGTATCGATACCAGCTGTTCTATGGGTTTTTGCGCCGAACAGGCTGCGGCTGCGCAAATGATCACCGATGGTCAGCAGCGGGTGTTACAGATGGTTGCAATCAATTCGGCAGGTGAGCCGATCCCACCTTGTGGTCGTTGCCGTGAATTCATCAGCCAGCTGGATCCTGCCAACCATAACACGCAGGTCATGATCGCAGCAGGAAAAATTATGACGCTAGAAGAGCTGTTGCCTGTTGATTGGAAAGCATCAAAATAAAAAGAGTCCCCTTAGACCGCTGTGTTCTAAGGGGCTTCTTTATTTTATCGATCCCATGGACGAGCTACGCTTTTGGATAAAAAAACTCCTCAACAAGCAATAGCGCTTTGTTGAGGAGTTGATCGATAGCAATGATTAGAATTTTTTCGCAGCAGCTGCTACGCGTTCTAAACCTTCAGCAATGATTTCTGCTGTTTTAGAAGGATCTGCATTGTGGCCTTCAATGATTACTTCTTCTGTGATGTTCATGCCGAACATACCACCGAAAACTTTTTCCATAAAGGTTACAGCGTTTTCCATTGCGCTCATTTCGCCTGAGTAAACACCACCACGGGCATTCAATAGAACGATTTCTTTGTCTTTCAATAATTGGTTCATTGAACCATCTTCGTTATAAGAAAAAGTAAAGCCAGCTTGGAAGATATAGTCGATGAATGTGTGCAAGGCAGCAGGAATCGTTAAGTTCCACATTGGGAAAGCGAAAACGATGGTATCCGCTGCTGCGAATTTGTTCATCACGTCTTGACGGACAGTCATCAATTCTTGTTCTTCTTGGTTTAATTCTTGTTCTTGTGAAAGTTTGCCAAATGCTTCAAATAACGTTTGACCGATATAAGGCATTGGTTGTGCGTACACATCAAAGGTTACAACGTCCACATTGTTGGTATCAAGATTTTCAACGAACGTATCAAACATTTTTGCAGATACTCCATCAGGACGGTTATTGGCTTTAACAACTAAAATATTTTTCATTTTTTTCCACCTTTACTTTAAGTAAGTTTTAATCACAAAACGTAGTATACTATAAAATAATTTTGCTTACAATAAATAAGTACACTTTTTTTAAAAAAGCTGGAATTTTACAGTTTTTTTCACACAGATTTGGTAAACTTTAGAGAAAACAGGAGGATTTCTATGAAAATATTCGTGGTCGAAGATGACAAATCGTTAGTCAAAATGATGGAAAACCAATTATCCCGCTATGCGTATCAAACCTTTGTTCCTGAAAATTTCGCTGCGGTTTTAGATGAATTCTTGATGATCCAACCTGATTTGGTTTTGTTGGATGTCAATCTACCTTATTATGATGGGTTTTATTGGTGCCAAAAAATCAGGGAACGTTCGTTGGTTCCAATTCTCTTCATCTCCGCCCGTGACGGCAATATGGACCAAGTGATGGCTCTAGAATATGGTGCTGATGATTATCTAGTCAAACCTTTTTCTTATGACTTGCTGCTGGCAAAAGTAAAAAGCCACATTCGCAGAGTCTACGGGGATTATGCACAGTCTGATCGGGCGAGAAGTTTGAAAGCCGGCGAATTGATCTACTATCCCGAAGCATTGAAGATGGTCTATCGTGAAGCCAGTGAATGGCTGACTGTTCGAGAAGGAGAATTATTGACCCTGTTAATGTCGGCACACCCAGAGATGGTCAAACGGGAACGGATCTTAAATCTATTATGGGATGATGAACGCTTCGTTGATGACAATACGCTTTCTGTCAATGTCGGCCGTTTGCGAAAAAAACTGGCGGCAATGGGCATCAATGATCCGATCCAAACGATTCGCGGAAAGGGCTACGCTTTATCAGTGATAGGTACGGAAGAATGAAAGCATATGCAAGTGTTCATTTACCTAAACTACTCGTTACCTTCTTAGCCATTTCATTGTTCGTTTTAGTGATTTGGTTGGATGGCTATCGAAATTACCTCGTAATTGGTTATGGTCTGCTTCTATTTGGGCTGTTCATTGTTCTTGTTTATTTGGTAGATTACCTTTCCAATACTGCGTTTTATCAGTATATCAAGCATGGAAGAGCGACACACCGAAGCAATGGCTACCTTTCCAAGCAATGGCGCAAGCAGTTCGATGCCCATGAACAGAAAGAGCAAGAGCGGCTGACAGAATTAGATCAGCACCATCAAAATCATATTCGTTTCATGAATATCTGGGTTCATCAAATGAAAACACCTGTCTCAGTTTTGGCGCTAATGGCTGAAAGTGAAGAAGTCGATAGCTATGATCTTTTGGCTGAAACAGATCGCTTAAAAAGTGGCTTGGCGACTGCGCTGAATTTTGTGCGCTTGGAAGATTTCACGGAGGACTTCGTTATCGAATCAGCCTCATTGTTGGAATTGTTAAAACACAGTATCGGTGACCAGAAGCGAAATTTTATTCGCAGTGAAGTCTATCCGAAGCTGATGAGTGAAGCAGATATCACGGTGACAACAGACAAAAAATGGCTAGGTATTTTGCTCTTTCAACTCATCAGCAACGCCATCAAGTACTCAAAGCCAGACAGTAAAGTCTATTTTGAGATCGATCCTTTTTCTAGAAGCTTAACGATCGCAGATGAAGGCTGCGGGATTGCAACAGCGGATCTCCCGCGAGTTTTCCGCCCCTTTTATACAGGTCAGAATGGGCGGCAAACAGGAGAGGCAACTGGGATCGGTCTTTATTTAGTTGAAACGATCAGTACGCAATTAGATATCGATGTGGCGCTTGCCTCTAAGGAGAATCAAGGCACGACAGTTACCTTAACATTTCGGAGGTGAAGGCTTTCTTACAATTTTGTAAGCTTTCTATCATGAAATCGATAACTGATTGCGGTGCCGCCTGCTAAACTGGTAGCAAAGGAGTGAAGATGATGGCTTTACTAGAATTGAAAAATGTATCGAAAACCTATACAGGGGAAGTGTCTGTTGAGGTTTTACAACAAATCGATCTCAAAGTGCCAGAAGGAGAATTTATCAGCATTATGGGTCCATCTGGCAGTGGCAAGACCACCATGCTGAATTTGGTGGCAACATTGGATAAACCGACTTCAGGTTCGGTGATCCTCAAGGGAGAGCAGCCACTAGAATTATCTAAGCAAAAACTCGCGGAGTTTCGTCGTCGGCAACTAGGCTTTGTTTTTCAAAACTACAATTTACTTTCGCCATTGAGCGTGCTTGAGAATGTGATTTTACCACTGACATTGGATCGGGTGGCAGTTCCTGAGATGAAAGAACGTTCGGAGCAGCTATTACGTGAACTTGGGATCTATGAGAAAAAAGACAAACGCATCTATCAGCTTTCCGGTGGAGAGCAGCAGCGAGTTGCGATTGCTAGAGCTTTGATCCATCAACCAGAATTGCTTTTAGCAGACGAACCGACGGGTAATCTTGATTCCAAGGCAGCACGAGATGTCATGGAAATACTAAGTCAGATGAACAAACAGCGAAAAGTCACCACTATGATGGTCACCCATGATCCGTATTCCGCCAGCTTTTCTGATCGGGTCGTTTTCATCAAAGACGGAAAGCTGTATAACGAAGTCTATCGTGGTGCTGATCAACAGCAATTTTATCAAAAAATTCTTGAAGTCCTAGCACATTTAGGAGGTCGCCGTCATGAATTTCAGACAGTTGATCATTCGTAATCTGCGGGGGAATTTTCGAACCTATGCAGCATACTTCGTCAGCAGCGCCTTTGCGGCGATGGTGTTTTATATCTTTAGTCTTTTGCTCTTTCATCCGCAATTGGAAGAAAACTTATCTAATAGCGATACAATTTCAAGCTTAGCTAAGGTTGGTCTATCCGTCGCACTCGTGGTGATCGCCTTACTGTCGCTGTTGTTTTTATGGTATACATTTGTGGTCTTTTTGAAACGACGCAAACGTGATCTGGCGATCTACTTGATTTTGGGGATCGAAGAAAAAGATCTGCGAAAGATTTTGTTTGTCGAAAATGCCCTTTTAGGAACATGTGCCACAGTATCTGGTATTGGGTTAGGGATTTTAGTGACGAAATTGTTGCTGCTGATTGCGCAAAATGTCATGTATCTAACAGAAGGACTGAAATTTATGGTTCCTCTGGAAGGTTTAGGATTGACCTTTGGGATCTATGTCTTTATTTTCCTCTTGATCTCCTTTTTCAGTACTCGGGCCTTGCAAGGAGAACAGATCATCTCATTGATCAAGGAAAATGAAAAACCACGTCCTGAGCCAAAAAGTCATTGGGCATTGGCATTTTCAGGAATTATATTATTGGTGGCGGGCTATGGATCGGTCTTTTATTTTAGCTACCAAACATACTCAATGCTGCCACTTATGCTAGGAGTCTTGTTGACTGTTGCAGGCACGATCTTGTCATTCCATCAGTTCAGCGTATTTCTATTGAAACGATTAAAAAAACGCCCGACCTTCTTACGTGGGACTCGGATGCTGACTATCAGCGAATGGATCTTTCGCATGCGAGACAATGCGGCGATGTACAGTCTGATCGCTATTAGTACCTCCGTGGCATTCGTTGGGATCTCCGTGATGCTGGCGATCGGCAGTTCTTCTTTTTCTTCAATCCAAGGAATCAGTGTAGCCTATGTGTTTCCGTGGTCTGGGCCAGAAGACCTCGATCATTCTGAGGGGAAAATGAATGAAATTAAAACTGCCATAGAAGAAAAAGGGTACTCACCTGTAACGGATAGTGTTTCCTTACTATGGGCCTATGCAAATCTTGATGAATCTGCAGTTATGAATGATTCATTTTATACGACGAATGGCTTTTCAATTATGCGAGAAAGTGACTATCAGAAAATGATGAAACAAATCGGTGAGGAAGCTGATTCCGTTGCAGATAATCAAATAATGACACTTAGTGCTAATTATTCACGTCGAAAACAGCTTCTAGAAGTCCCTGAGAACGAACGCACAAGTATCTATCCACTTGAATTAGGTTCAGAAACCGGTATAAAAAAGGATATTACGATTGTCCACAGCCCCTCAATGCTTTCTCTGAATCACTTTGGTTTGTCAGTTGTGACAGATAAGACCTTTGAGAAATGGCAAGCTCTCTTACAAGAATCTAACGATGATATGGAATCTGGTTTTATTTGGTTAGACTATCCAGAATGGGCTGAAACACCTGAATTGGTATCTGATTTCAATGGAAAGTTAGATAAAGAAAATGCCTTGATCGATCAGCAATACGAAGAACTCAGTCGGGAGTTTGAAGCCAAAGGTGACTATACAGATGAAGAGTGGTCAGAAGCGGCAAAAGACATTCCGATGCGTACGTCTTATACCTCGAAATACCAAGTTTTCCAAGAAAATCGTCAAGGAAATGGCATCATTTTAATGATCACGGTATTACTAGGTTCGGTTTTCTTTATTTTCTCCGCTTCGATTATCTATTTCCGTTTATTTGCAGATTTAGATAAAGATGGTGCGTATCATCGTTCCTTGCATATTTTAGGTGTGTCGCCGAAGGAGCGTCACAACGTTCTGAGACGCCAGCTGCAAGTGATGTACTTCTTGCCAACAGTTGTGGCAATGATCCATTTTGCGGTGGCAATGACCGCTTTGCGTATTTTAGTAGAATTGCCTGTTTGGCAATACTATGGTGTGATCGTTAGTCTCTTTTTGATTTTCCAAATCGTTTTTTACTTTGTTTGTCAGTATCGGTACTTCCAGCAAATTGATCGGATCGCCGATCCGACAGAGTGATTTATTTTTTAGCCAAATCCCTTTCAATCAACACAGATTGGGATTTGGTTTTTTTGTTTGCTGCATTGTTATTTTCTTTCACCAATGAAGCGTTTTAATTGTGTAAATCACCGAAAAGCCGATAAAATTAGTTAACACTGATTCTATTAGGCAGTCGCGGATACCCTGCAAGAATGTGGCAACTGGAAGTCTATTTTTCTCACCGTGAAACGAAAAGACAACTGTTAATGAAAATATTCATGTCGAGTACAGTAATTGCTGTGACCGATGGGTTTAGCTAAGCGATCACTTAAGGGAGGAAACCAATGATCAAACGTTTAGGAAAAGCATTTGCTGTCTTGCTGCTGTTGATTCCTGTTTTTGCTGGTATGCGGGTTGTTTATGGGGAAACCGATGTGGGTGCCAAGCTGATCACCAATGTATCGATCGTTAATAGCCACAACGAGGTCATCACAAGTATTGAAAAGGATGATTCCTTCAAAATAGATATGACCTGGAGTTTGGAGGACTTAGGTGATTTAAAAGCAGGTGACAAAGCGACCGTCACCTTGCCAGCTGAGATTGAAGGCGTTAATAATACGTATGCTTTATACGATGAAAATAACAACTTAGTGGTCAATGTTACCCAAGTTGGCAATCAGCTGACCTTTGTTTTCACGGAATTTGTCGAACAAAATACCAATGTACATGGGGACTTTTATTTTTGGACAAAGTTCAGTGATGACGTGATAGAAAACCAGATCAACAACATCAACTTTGAAACGGCAAATGGGACGCAATCGGTGCCTATTTTTATTCAAGCAGTGGATGATTCAGGGGAGGGTGCCTTACTCACCAAACAAGGACTGTATTTAGGTACGCAAGAACCCAAACGGATCATTGATTGGCGAGTGTATATCAACTCGTTTGACACGGACCAAGTGACGATCAAAGATGGAACGTTTATTGACTTTTTAGGTCCTCATCAGACACTAGTCAGTACGAGTGCTCGAGTGGTCTATGGACCCAGCGTTTCCAACCCAACGTATGTCGAGCAAGTACCGATCGTTTTAAATAGTGACGGCTCCTTTGAAATTCCTTTGCGGGATACAGAGGAACGGATCTACATTACCTACAAAACAGAAACGGATGGTTCATTGGAACAATATACCAATCGGGGCATCCTTGATGCTTTGGTCAATGATGTGCCAAGAACAAGCAGTATTACTGGCTATACGCCACGCTATGGTGGCGGTGGTGGCGGAACCGGTGAACCCGGAGAGTCCAGCAGCACGGAACCAAGTAGTGAAAGCAGTACGAGTAGTAGTACGGAACCAAGTAGCGAAAGCAGCACCAGTAGCAGCACGGAACCAAGTAG
>NZ_NGLC01000001.1:1773501-1831345 GCF_002140755.1 Enterococcus sp. 5B3_DIV0040 | reverse complement strand
GGAACCAAGTAGCGAAAGCAGCACAAGTAGTAGCATGGAACCAAGTAGCGAAAGCAGTACAAGTAGTAGTACGGAACCAAGTACTGAAAGTAGCACCAGCAGCAGCACGGAACCAAGTAGTGAAAGCAGCACCAGTAGCAGCACGGAACCAAGTAGTGAAAGCAGTACAAGCAATACAGTGGAAGGTTTGCTAAATAATAGTGGTTCAAGTCACTCTTCCAGCTCGGCAAGAAGTGATGGTGCCAACCATAATCAGCAGAAGCTTCTCCCGCAGACGGATGAAGTCTTGAATGATCGGTTGATTTTCTTAGGGATAGTCATACTGTCTATCGTTACCTATATGACGCTAAAAAAATCAATGGGGAAAAGTCCCTTCAACAGATAACAAAAGTCTACAACGGGCAAAAACAAGCATAATTATTCAATGGGGACTTGGGTTAGCAGAAAACAGAATAAAAAGTAGTGACAAAACCGTTCATGTGTTTTGATCGACTGATTCAGTAAAATTTAGTTCTTTTTGCTGAAAGAGGTCATCAAGGGCATTATCGGTTTTTTTTTGCTATTTTCTCGATGGGTTGACCTACCGTTTTTACGCTTGTAGCCCGTCGATTACAGAAAAAATTTGGCTGTTTTGGAATTCTTAAAATGGTTTCTGTAACATTTATCAAGCAGAAACGATGCGGATAACTATCTCACATACCCTTTTTATTCGCGAAGAATATTTGTATTCTTAGAGCAAGTTAATGATCATAAACCGCTTCCATACGCTGACGCTTTTTCGACATATGACTGGAAATGTGCGAGAAATATCAGAAGTTCCCTTAGTCTAGTTAGTGTTTCGGACCCTTCTTTCTAGAAACTGATTTTTGTTTCGATTGCTCGAAAAATGAGCAGAATTCTTCAAAAACATTTACTGACCAATGGATTGTGATTTTGTTAACAAGAATGAGCGAAGAAGGGTTTAGTGGTATGCACAGGAAGCAATTTATAAAAACCTAAAGCGTTTTGATTACGAAGCAAGTTTTTCTTCAAACTGAACAAACCAATAATAATAGAGAAGGTGGAATGAATATGAGTAAAAATGGTTCTCCAAAAGTGACAAAGATGCAGGTGTTTCCGATTGCTGGTTATGACAGTCCGACCCTTACCTTAAGCGGGTGTCATGCACCTTATTTTACGAGGAATATTGTTGTATTAGAAGACGAAACTGGGATTAGAGGCATTGGTGAGATCCATGGCGGTGAAGACATCACCAAAATGCTGGAGAGTTACATTCCTTTTGTCGTGGGTCAAGAAATTGCCAATTATCGTAATGTGATTACAACGATTCGCAAAAATGCAGCGGCGATGAAAGGAAACGGTGGGGAAGGACTTCAAGGGTTGGATTTAAAAAATCTGAAATTTGTCGTCCAAGCGGAGGCAGCGGTTGAATGTGCGATGCTGGATCTGCTTGGCAAGTTTCTAAATAAACCGATGTGTGCATTATTAGGTGATGGTCAGCAGCGTAATGAAGTTGAAGTGTTGGGGTATTTGTTTTATATCGCCGATGCAGGGAAAACTGATCTGCCTTATCGCGTAGAGGAAGAGCCCAAAGATGAGTGGGAGCGCATTAGAAGACAGGAAACCTTAACACCAGAGGGAATGGTGCAGCAAGCAAAAGCACTTGAGGCACGCTATGGGTTCAAAAATTTCAAAGTCAAAGGTGGCGTGCTGAAGGGAACAGAGGAAATGGAAGCAGTAGTTGCTTTACATGAGGCGTTTCCAGAAGCGCGAATCAATATTGATCCTAATGGTGCTTGGTCGTTAGCAGAGGCTATCGAGCTTTGCAAAGACAAACTTGACACGATTTCTTATGTGGAGGATCCATGTGGTCCTGAAGCAGGTTTTTCAAGTCGTGAGATCATGAATGAATTCAAAACAGCCACGAGACATCAAGTGGCAACAAATATGATTGCGACCAACTGGCGACAATTTTATCATGCATTAAATTCAAAAGCAGTAGATATCGTTCTGGCTGATCCGCATTTCTGGACATTAAACGGAAGTGTTCGCATGGCCCAAATCTTGAATGACTGGGGATTGACTTGGGGTTCTCACTCCAATAACCATTTTGATATTACGTTGGCAACATTCGCACAGTGTGCCGCAGCTGCACCAGGAAATATTACACCAATCGATACACACTGGATTTGGCAGGATGGACAAGAACTTTGCGATGACACTGTCTTGATTCAAGATGGCGTGATCAAAATCACCGATAAACCTGGCCTAGGTATTGAAATCAATATGGAGAAATTGCTGGAAGCACATCAATTGTACCAGTCAATGGACCCCAAATACCGTGATCGTGATGATTCAATTGCGATGCAATACTTTATTGAAGATTGGCAGTTTGACGCAAAAAAACCTTGCTTTGTGCGCTAAAGGTATTTATTGAAGGACTACTTGATGTCAGAGATATAGCTGAAATTTTTGCTTGAAGTTTCAGCTATATTCCTCTTTGACTGATCTATTATTCGGAGGGATATAAAAAATGAGCTATTTAGCTATTCTTGGCTTTGTCATGATGACATTGATCACGGGTTTATTACTAAGAAATAAAATTAATATACTTGTCTGTTTTGCATTGATACCTGTCGGATTTTCTTTCTTAAGCGGGGCAAGCTGGACAGCGACGGAAGGATATATCGCTGACGGTCTTGATATGACACGAGACATCTTTTTGATGATCATGTTTTCATTACCTTATTTTTCTCTGATATCTGATGCAGCAGTCTTCGATATTATGGTATTCAAGTTTTTGAAAAAAGTAAAAATCAAAGCACCGATTCTCTGCAGCTTGACTGTGTTTATTTCGGTGATCACCACATTAGATGGAAGTGTCATGTCGACCTATCTAATTGCGATCCCGTTGTTTTTGCCGCTATTTAAGAAGTTGAAAATCGATCCGGTGATACTCGTTTTTCTTTGCTCAGTCGGTATCATGTTAGGATCGATCACACCATGGAACGCACGGATCTTACGGGCTGCAAGTCTGCTTCCAGATGTACCCAATGCACCGATGACCTTATTTACCACCTTGCTACCTGTTTGGATCACTGTCTTTATCGGAACGATGATCCTTGGTTATTTCTTAGGTTTAGGTGTCCATAAAAAGCATCTGGCAAATGGAGAAAAATTTGAAGGGATCGCTGATTCATTAGCGAAAGAGCAAAACTATGGACCGCTTGCTCGTCCCAAGCTATTTTGGTTCAATCTGATCTTGACCATCCTCTTAGTGATCGCTTTGTCGTTTTCAAACCTGCCTTCTTACTATATTTTCGCAGCTGGTTTAATCATTGCTTTGTGCGTGAACTATCCAGACTTCAAAGATCAAAATCAATTGATCAGTAAATATGCTTCAAAAACATATCCGATTGCGCCCATCGTTTTGCTTTCTGGGGTTGTCGTAGGGATCTTGCAAGGAACGGGCATGATGGATGCGATGGTTCAAGTTCTCGTGAATATTATTCCCGCAGCTGTTGGTCCCTATGTTCATATTGCGATCGCTATCTTCAGCACACCATTGATGCTGTTGTTTACCAACGATACTTGGTTTTTTGCGCTCATTCCGATCATTGCAGCTTTAGCAGGAGAATATGGCGTTGCTCCAGATATTGTTGCCTTGACATTATTCTTTAATATTGGTGCGTTTGCTTCACTGATTGCCCAACCACAAATCATCATGGCTTGTGATTTAGGGGAAACCAATGTACGAAAATTCTTGCGTTATTCCTTCTTTAAATTCTGGGGAATCAGCTTGGCATGGACGCTAGTAGGGATCTTATTGGGGATCTTTATTTAAAAATGTTCTTTAGCACATAAATTCACTGTTTTTCGACGAAAAGTCTGCACTCGATACTCTGTATTCTTTTTTGGGGAAACAGTATATTAAAAACTATCAATTTGACTAGGAGAGATTTTGATGATTCCAAAAATCGTAAAAATGGAAGTTGTCCCTGTAGCAGGACATGACAGTATGCTACTAAATCTAAGTGGAGCCCATGGCCCTTTCTTTACTAGAAATATCGTTATTTTAACTGATGACACAGGTAATACAGGTTTAGGAGAAGTGCCAGGTGGTGAGAAAATTCGTCAGACATTGGAAGACTGTCGTGAATTAGTTGTGGGTCGGACTTTGGGCGAATACAAAAACATCGTGAAAGAGATTCACGAACGTTATGCGCAGTTGGATGCTGGTGGGCGCGGGAACCAAACATTTGATTTGCGAACGACGGTTCATGTTATGACTGCTGTTGAAGCGCCATTGTTGGATTTACTAGGACAGCACATGAAGGTGCCCGTTGCCGCTTTGTTAGGTGAAGGACAAGTGCGCGAATCAGTGAAGTTTTTAGGTTATCTGTTTTATGTAGCAGATCGCAACAAAACAGACTTGCCTTATGCTTCTGACAATACGCTCGATGATTCATGGGGAGCACTACGTCGTGAAGAAGCGATGACCCCAGAAGCAATCGTCAAGTTAGCGAAAGCTGCCTATGAGCGCTATGGTTTTGAGGACTTTAAATTAAAAGGCGGCGTGTTATCAGGGCAAGAAGAAGTACAAACCGTCAAAGCGTTGAAAAAAGAATTTCCCAATGCTCGGATTACCCTTGATCCGAATGGCGGATGGTTACTAGATGATGCAATTGCGCTTTGCAAAGACCTTCACGGCGTATTAGCGTATGTAGAAGATCCTTGTGGTGCAGAAGGTCGCTTCTCTGGTAGAGAAACGATGGCAGAATTCCGCCGAAAAACAGGATTGCCGACGGCGACGAATATGGTAGCAACGGATTGGCGAGAAATGAAAGCAGCGATTCGCTTAGATAGTGTGACGATTCCGCTGGCAGATCCGCATTTTTGGACGATGCAAGGCAGTGTACGTGTGGCGCAGTTATGTCATGACTTAGATTTGACTTGGGGTGTGCATTCCAATAATCATTTTGATATTTCTTTGGCGATGGTCGCTCATACTGCAGCGGCAGCACCTGGGGAAGTAAATGCCGCAGATACCCACTGGATTTGGCAAGATGGCGAAGGCTTGACCAAAAATCCGCATCAAATCAAAAACGGTGAAATTACCATTCCAAGAAATTCCCATGGCCTTGGGCTGGAACTTGACCGAGAAAAGCTAGAT
Organism: Enterococcus sp. 5B3_DIV0040; assembly: GCF_002140755.1. Classification (NCBI taxonomy): domain Bacteria; kingdom Bacillati; phylum Bacillota; class Bacilli; order Lactobacillales; family Enterococcaceae; genus Enterococcus; species Enterococcus sp. 5B3_DIV0040. Next base: position 1,826,172 of record NZ_NGLC01000001.1, on the reverse strand, counting down.
GCGGCGCATCAACTGTATTTAAAAGAAGGCTTAGGGGCGCGCAATGATGCGATTGCCATGCAGTACTTGATTCCTGGCTGGACATTTGACAATAAGAAACCAGCTTTAGTCAGAGAGTAATCGAGCGAATACAAATTAATCGAAGCTTTGAGTGAGAGGATTGACCATAATGGAAAAAGAAAAGATTAAAGGGATCATTGTTCCTTTACTCACGCCAGTGAATGAAGAAGAAATGATTTGCGAAACTAAGTTGCGAAAGATCGTACGGCATGTGATCGATCATGGTGTTCATGGCATTTTGGCTTTTGGCAGTAATAGTGAGTTTTATATGTTCGAACATGATGAAATGCTTGCAGCAACAGAAATCATTTTAGATGAAGCCGCTGGAAAAGTACCTGTTTTCTTTGGGATGGGCCCAATACGTACGAAACATGCGGTGGCACTTGCCAAACGGGCAGCAAAATTGCCGATCGCTGGTATTTCCGTTTTACACCCAATGTTCATCAAACCCACAGAAGAAGCACTGTACAATCATTTTAAAGCAATCGCAGACGCGGTTTCCGATACGATGGTGCTTTTGTATAACAATCCAGCAAGAGCTGGGTATTCGTTGAGTCAACCATTGATCGAAAAGCTGGCGCATACCGTTGAGAATATCGTAGGGATCAAAGATTCAAGCGGAGATTTGACCTTCCTAAGCGAATTGGTTCGACGGAATGCTGATGTTGGCTTTCGGGTGATTGCAGGAAAAGATACCATTGTTTATCCTTCACTCTGTGTGGGAGCAGTCGGCGGTGTGTGTTCAACGGCAAATATTTATCCTGAATTGGTTTGCGGTATTTATGACCAGTACGTATCTGGTGATTTCCAAGGCGCGCTAAAGAACCAATTTACCCTGAACCCGATCCGTTTATCGCAAGATGCAGCAAGTTTCCCTTCAGCTACCAAAGATATGGCAAACTTGATGGGCTTGAATGTGGGACCTTCGATCTTGCCGACGGAAGCAAGTAAGGGCGTTGTCTTAGACAAGATGATTGATGAAATGAAGAAGGCGGGTTTCTTATAATCAAGCCTAACTATAGAAAAGGGGGTGGATTCATGGAAGAACAGCGAATTGTGATTGCAGCAGATTCTTTCAAAGGAAGTGCCTCCAGTAAAGATATCTCAATGTGGTTAGAAAAAGGGATTCGTCGGGTTTTGCCCCATAGTCCTATCGATAAATTTTCAGTCGCCGATGGTGGAGAAGGCACAGTCGAAGCTTTAGTTGATGCCTTGGCAGGAAAACGAAAAAGGATAACTGTTCAAAATCCATTGGGAAATCCTGTGAAGGCGCAATATGGTGTTTTACCTAATCAAATCGTCGTATTAGAAATGGCAGAAGCAAGTGGGATTACTTTGATCGAGCAAAATGCTGAGAATGCCTTAAATGCTTCGACTTACGGGGTAGGGGAGTTGCTTTTGGCAGCCCTCGATGAAGGCGCAAAAGAGATCTACCTTGGCATAGGCGGCAGTGCAACAAGTGATGGCGGGACTGGAATGGCAAAAGCATTAGGGGTCTCCTTTTACGACGATCAAGGAAAGGACATCCCGAGAGGATTAGCTGGATTAGCAAAGCTTGCTTCGATAGATATTTCTAAGATCGATCCACGATTAAAAGATGTAAAAATCAATATTTTATCGGATGTAACGAATCCGTTAGTCGGTGAAAAAGGTGCCATTGCTATCTATGGTCCTCAAAAAGGCATTCCGATTGACCAAACGAAAACCTATGATCAGTGGATGAAACGTTATGCCTCTGTGATCAAAAAAGAGATGCAGATTGATATTGCTGACGCACCAGGTGCAGGGGCAGCAGGCGGTCTAGGGGCTGCATTGCAAGTGTTTTGCCAAGCCAAAACGTGCAACGGTATTGAAACGATCTTAGATTTAGTAGAAATTGAAAAAAAAATTGCCCAAGCTGCTCTCGTCATAACTGGCGAAGGCAAGCTTGACCAGCAATCGCTGAACGGCAAAGTTCCTGTGGGAATTGCCGAGCTAGCCAAAAAGCACCATAAACCGGTGATTGCTGTGGTCGGTAGTCGGGAGAAAGAGGTTTCGGCAGCTTATGCCGCTGGAATTGACCTTATTTTGCCAATTATCCATCGACCAATGAGTTTGCAAGAAGCAATGACACAAGTAGAGGAAAATGTGGTGATCGCTGGAGAAACCGCGATCCGAGCATATTTATTAAATCAACGAAAGTAGGAGATGGTATTGATGAAAGTAGGATTTGTCGGTTTAGGAATCATGGGAAAACCAATGGTGAAAAATATAGTAAAGAATGGCTATGAGGTTATTGTGTTTGATTTTAACCAATCCGCAATCGATGAAGTTGTTTCAGCTGGTGCACATGCAGCCGAGTCAGGCGCCAAGGTGGCAGAAGCAGCAGAAGTGATTATTACGATGCTGCCGAATTCTCCAAACGTAGAAGCGGCACTATTCAATCCTGGAGGGATCGCTGAAGGCTTGTCAGCTGGTAAAACAGTCATTGATATGAGTTCAATCGCGCCAAAAGCCAGCCAAGACTTTGCGGCTCGTTTGAAAGAACAAGGAGTCCATTTTATTGATGCGCCTGTCTCTGGTGGAGAACCAAAAGCCATTGATGGGACGATCGCGGTAATGGTTGGCGGAGAAAAAGCAGTTTTTGAGAAATATGAAGCTTTATTGAAGACGATGGCTTCTTCTGTGACACGAGTCGGTGAAGTAGGAGCTGGAAATATTACGAAACTTGCCAATCAAATGATTGTAGCAATCAACATCGCAGCTATTTCTGAAGCTTATTGTCTAGCCAAAAAAGCAGGTGTTTCTCCTGAAGCAGTTTATCAAGCCATTCGGACAGGTTTGGCAGGAAGCACAGTCATGGATCAAAAATCAGAAAAGATTTTTTCTGGTAACTTCGATCCTGGTTTCCGTATCGAATTGCATATCAAGGACTTGCAAAATGCATTAGACACCTCACATGATAGTAATGTTTCTACACCATTTACAGCATCTGCAATGGAGATTATGCAATCATTGAAAGCCTACGGATTAGAAAAAAGGGATCATTCTGCAATCGCAAACTATTATGAAACGATTAATGATTTAAAATTGCAAGGTTAACAGTAACAAATCGAGGTCATTTGTTTTCCTTTTCACTGAAAAGAGAGCACAAGCTGTTCACAACTAAAAGACATAATAAAAGAGCGTTTCTTCTCAGAGGAGCGCTCTTTTTGTTATGTGTATTGAAACTCAAAAATACAGTGTAAAAACAATTTTACGTCAACTGGAAGACAGAAAACAGGGAAACGTTGCTGGTGCTATGAGTTAGGCTGTTGATGGATGATCAGGCTGATTGGAAACAGATGACTTGAACAACAAATGATACCATCGATTTTAAATGCGAAGTTTGTTACGCTGAAGCATTTGCTTGTTCAACAAATCATCTCTCTAGATTAGACAAGCGATAACTCATAAAAGCAGCCGACAACACAGTAAAATCACTCAAATTACGTGGATTGTAGCCCGTCTTTTCCGTGATGCGATTCAGTTTGTTTTGAAAAGTATTCTTGTGTAAAAAAAGTGCCTCGGCACACTTCATAATACTACCATTGTAGCGTTTATACGTTTCAAAGATCAATTGGAACTGCTCAATCTCCTCAACTGTCAGACTGCCAAGCACTTTCTTTTGCAATTGTTTATTATCTTCTGTAGAAATCCCGACAAAGAGCAACCCGTAATCCATTTCTTGATAAGAAGAGATGGTCGCACTTTTTTGATTGATCAACCAATTGACGGTTTTTTGCGCCTTTTCATAACTAGACCAATACTCATCGATGGTTTCTGCTAAACCGCCGATCCCAAAGGACATTTGACGATCAAAACGCTTAGAAATATCCTTTTGCATTTGCATCAGTAGGGGGATCAGCGAAGCTTCTTCCTGCTTTTCGAAAAACAGGCAAATTTCTTGATTGATCAACGAGAAGAAACTACCTGGAAAAATGTGCAAATGCGATTGGATGGTATGGAGCAGTTTTTCATAATTCAGATTATTTTTTTCTCTAGTAAAAAGGAATTTCCCTATCACGAGGATGCGAGGTCGTTCCAAATCAATATCCAGGAGCGAGGCTAAATAAGCCGCCAAGCTATCATCTCTTTGAGGAGCGATCAGCATCGTAGCTAGACTGTGGTAGTTTTGCCGTTGATGGAAATTTGTCAATTGAATCCAGTTTTCTCGGATCAAAATCTCCGTCATTTTTTTGATAATATTCCCCAAAGGCTCTACCTTTGTACGCTCGCCAGTAATTCCAATAATTGCTACAACGGATTGATTAAAAAGGACCGGGATATTGATTCCTTTTTTTGCTCCTTTAAACTGATTGTCATGTTCAATCGTTAATGTCTGTTGATTTTTGGCTGCTAAACGGGCGCCTTCATGACTGGTACCAATCCGCACGGTATCTGTACTAGCTATGATCGTACCCGAGGTATCAAAAAGATTGATTTCATGGTTGATGATATCTTTTAAGCTTTTAACAATCAATTTTGCTACTTTTGGCTCTAATTCCATCGATCACGTACTCCTAAAGGTTGATTTGCTTATACCTGAATTTTAGCACAAAAATAGTCATATATTATATATAATATATATTTAAATGATGAATAATAAACTGTTTTATTGGCGGTTTATTTTGTTTAGGGTTCAGTTTATCTAAAATTTCTATCGTGTTTTTATGTATGGAAACATTTCCTGATGTTTGCTGAATCGCTGAATCCCAGTTAGCAAAACTACCGTTGTATTTTCTCTATCGTGCATAAAGAGATTATTCATTGGCACGTGTATACTAACGTTTTATGTATAAAGGAGCGAGAACTTTTCAAATACCTTTGTGGGAATTGGATACACAAAGCTAACTTTTCATATAAATGATTCGTTCGTTTTTATTTGTTATCGTTAGATGGAATGAAAAATGAACAATCAAAAAGTCGCTGAAAACAATATAGTTTCAACGACTTTTTGATTGTTCATTTTCTTTCAGGGATTTGTAGTATTTGTTTCGGTATTGTTGCGGAGACATGTTGACCCACCGCTTAAATTGCTTGCTGAAACTTGCTAGGGAGTTAAAACGCAGTTGTTCACTGATTTCCTCAATCGAAAGGGAGTGGATCTTAAGCAAATTTTTTGCTTCTTTTAAAATCAAGGATGATTCATATTTTTTTGGAGAAAGACCATACACTCTTTTAAAGAGAGTACTGCCATAAGATGCTTGGATACCAATCTCTTCAATCAGCTCCTTGATTGATATATCAGATAAACAGCGCTGCTTTTGAGGATCTTTCCAAATTTTCTGTAATTCCAACTGAATTTTTTTTGAAATAGTTTTTGCATAGTGAATCGTTAAGTTGCTGTTTTCTTGGAAGAGCTGCTGTTGCTTTTTTTTCTCAATCTCATGATTCAATATAAGCAGAAATTGGGATAATAAAATTTGAATGTGCATTTTCTTCTCGAATTCTTTGATAGCGGGGTTATTGATCAATTGAATCCAACGTTGAATCACTTCTTTGATTGCTATAAAAAAACTACTTTGTGGTGTAATCTTAATGTCGCTGTAATTGATCATGTCAGAGACGAAATCTGGGTCGTCAATATCAAAATGCGTGCAAAAATAATGAAGCTTAGGACCGGCCTGGATTTTGTGAAGGCTGTTTGGGGGAATAATGACCATGTCACTTGCTTCTAAGTGGTAACAAGTCTTATCTATAATAACATCTTCACTTCCTTGAATGACATAGATCAATTCAAAAGCCAAGTGCTTGTCCTCAGCTACAGACCATCCCTCATCGACTTCTTGTGTATGCCCCCCGAAGAACGATAATTTCCAATCAATTGCTGGTAATCGCTTAGCATCTTTTAATATACTCATAGATCCACCACCTGAAAAATGTACAAATTCTCTAAATATTTGTCCATATACAGATTAGCAAATGTTTTATAGAATGTAAACACAAATATAAAAGCGGTTTCAAAGAGAGGGGAAGTTTTATGAGTAAGATTCACTACGGCGTTGCTTATTATGATGAGTATATGCCCTACGATCGATTGCAAAAAGATATTGAAATGATGAAAGACGCGAATATCAATGTTGTGCGAATCGCGGAAAGTACTTGGAGTACCCACGAACCACAAGAAGGAGTTTTCGATTTCGAATCGGTCCATCGTGTTTTAGATGCAATGCATGCAGCCGGAATTGATGTAATCGTAGGAACACCGACATATGCTGTACCGACTTGGCTAGTAAAAAAATATCCGGAGGTATTGGTTACTACGAAAGAAGGTAAGAAAACGTACGGCGCGCGACAAATTATGGATATAACAAATCCTCAATACCTTTATTACAGTGAACGAATTATACGAAAGCTGATTGAGGAAGTCATTGATCATCCAGCGGTGATTGGTTTTCAGGTAGATAATGAAACGAAACATTATGGAACTGCAGGAGAAAATATCCAGATTCAATTTCAAAAATATGTAAAAGAAATGTTCAGTCATGATTTGGAGGCAATGAATCAAGCCTTTGGTTTGTCTTATTGGAGCAATCGCATCAATGCTTGGGAAGATTTTCCCTCTGTTAATGGTACGATCAATGGGAGCTTAGGCAGTGAGTTTTCAAAATTCCAAAGAAAACTTGTCACTGACTTTTTAGCATGGCAAGTTTCGATCGTCAATGAATATAAGAAAGATCATCAGTTTGTCATGCACAACTTTGATTTTGAATGGCGTGGCTATTCTTTCGGCATTCAACCAGACGTCAATCATTTTGAAGCTGCAAAACCTCTCGATATTACTGGAATTGATGTTTACCATCCTTCACAGGATGAACTCACGGGCAGAGAGATTTCATTTGCGGGGGATGTTGCTAGGACAACAAAAGATCAAAATTATTTTGTTGTTGAAACAGAAGCACAGGCCTTTAAGGAATGGGTTCCTTATGAAAATCAATTGCGATTGCAAGCGTTCAGCCATATTGCTTCAGGTGCATCAATGATCTGTTATTGGCACTGGCATTCGATTCATAATTCTGCTGAAACCTATTGGAAAGGTTTGTTAAGCCATGATCTGCAACCAAATCCAGTTTATAACGAAGCGAAAATTATTGGCTCAGAGTTGAAAAAATATCAAAAAGAACTTTCTGGGTTACAACAGAAAAATCAAGTTGCCTTTGTTGTCAGTAATGAGAGCTTGACAGCCATTAATGACTGGTTCCCGTTTTCTGGTCATGAATTATATAATAACGGTGCGCATGGCTACAATGATATTTTTCGTCAACTATATGATGAACTTTATAATTTGAATGTTGGCGCTGATGTAATAAGTGTTGGTGATGAACGAATCAACCGTTACAAGTTGCTGATCGTCCCAGCTTTATACACTGCTTCTGACACAGAACTGGCACAGTTAAATCAATTTGTGGAAAATGGAGGACATATTCTTTACACCTTTAAGTCTGGCTTTACGGATGAGCATGTGAAAGTTCGGACCACCGCTCAGCCAGGTTATATCTCGGAAGTTTGTGGGGTCCACTATCAGCAATTTGTTAAGCCAAAGAATGTGACTCTGTCATTCGCGGATGACGAAGCAACAACGTATGATATTTCTGAATGGATGGAACTGCTGGTCCCAACTACTGCAGAGACGATCGCTTCCTACAATCATCAGCATTGGGGAAAATATGCAGCTATCACAAAAAATCATTATGGAAAAGGCACAGCAACATATATTGGGTGCTTTGCTTCAAATAAAGTGATTCGTAAATTACTCATTGAAACGTTGACCCATGCTCAAATTGAAAGACCCTCAGAAGCTTTCCCTGTAATTATCAAAAATTGTTTAAATGACCAAGGACAAAAAGTATCTTTCTACTTTAATTATTGTAATGATCCTCAAAAAATTTGTCTCACCAAAGAATATTATGACCTTTTTGAAAATAAGACAACGATTGCCGGAACGAGTGTTGAGCTAAACCCTTGGGACGTCAAAATATTCATTCAAAAGTAATAAAAGCAATCAAAAAAGGAGTGTTTTTATGGAGAAAACAAGTCCGAGAAGTGCCAGCTTTAAGCTAGCACTTCTCTCAATTTCATTGATGCTACAATCGGGCGGAACAATTGCCATAGCGGTCTCTAAAATGAAAGAAACCTTTGTTGATCATTCGGCGACTGCCGTTGAATCCCTAGTAACTGCACCAAATATTACGATCATGATCTTTGTCTTACTAAGCACATTTTTAGTTAGAAGTTTAGGGACAAAGACGGTTGTATTATTAGGATTGACGATTGCTGGGATCAGTGGGATGGTGCCCATGATTACAGAAAATTATACAATTGTTTATCTGTCGCGTTTAGCGCTTGGTGCAGGGTTAGGAATGTACAATTCATTGGCTGTGAGTCTGATTGATTATTTTTATGAAGGGGAGCTTCGTAATAAAATGCTAGGCTATCAAACTGCTTTTCAAAGTTTAGGTCAGATGATTATGACCTTTTTAGCAAGTCAGTTGGCTGTGATCAGTTGGCAGTATGCATACATCGTTTATGGTTTAGCCTTGGTACCAGTTGTTTTGTTTCTTTTCTTTATTCCAACAATTCACACGAAGACTGAAGGCGATGAGAAAGATAAGGGAACGATCAAAATAAATTCTTTTACCATTCTATCGGCGCTAGGCTTCTTTTTCACCTTTGCATTTATTATGAATTTATACACGAAAGCAACAACGTTTGTTTTAGAAGCAAATTTTTCGAATGCCGAGTTTTTAGGCACTGCTCTATCATTGGCGACGATCGTCGCATTTATTTGTAATTTTTTGTATGGAAACATTGTAAAGTACACGAAACATTACACAATGCCTATTAGTTATCTTATTTTGGGGATCTCATTCTTTTTAATCTCGAACAGTTCGAGCATGTTCTCATTGACCGTAGCAATCTTTTTAGCCAGTGCGGGAGCAGCATTATATACACCCTATTCTTTTGGGATACTAATGCAAAAAGCACCGAGAAATGCGGCAAATTTAGCAGTATCAATTGGCATGGTAGGCGTTAATTTGGGTGTTTTCTTTTCCCCGTATATTATGTCTGCTATCAGCAACTTTTTTACTAACCAGTCAGCAGCATTCAGTATGCTTTCGTCAGGCTATGCCTTTACGGGCTTTGCTTTGATCACATTCTTCTTTAGTAAACAATTGAGAGTGTCAGAAAACTAACAAACTGAACGATTAGTTATGAAATTTAAAAACCAGTTCGATTAAAGAGCAGGAGTGGATAGATGAATTATTTAGGAATTGATGTTGGTGGTTCAGCAATCAAATATGCATTGATCGACTACACAGGAAGCATCGTGGAGAAAAAACAACGTGTAACCCCGAATGATCTGACCGATTTCCTCGAAACGATTTCTTCTATTATTCAAAGCTATCATGACCAAATCAAGGGGGTAGGCATCAGTCTACCAGGTAAAATTGATACCAAAAAAGGAGTTGTGTATTTCGGGGGAGCACTAACGTATCTTCATGAATACCCACTAAAAAAATATATCGAAGAAACACACGGACTTCCTTGTGCATTGTCAAATGATGGAAAAGCCGCCGCGTTAGCAGAATGGTGGATTGGAAATCTAAAAGACTGTTCACACGGGGCAGCGATTGTCTTGGGTACAGGCATTGGTTGTGGTTTGATTCTCGACAACGAGCTTTATCAAGGAAGCAACTTTCAGGCTGGTGAGATAAGTTTTTTAGCAAATATGACTGGAGAACTATCTTTGGAACAACTAATTGGGTTGAAAGGTTCCGCTGTAGGCTTCGTGCAAAGTGGGGCAGCACTTTTAAATATGGACGATCAGTATGACGGGAAAACTGTTTTTGATGAACTAGTCAAAGGTGAGAATGTGGCGTTAAAGAAATTGTTTGTGGACTATTGTCAGCTGATTGCACGAATGATTATTAATTTGCAGGTGACACTTGATCTTGACAAACTAGTGATTGGTGGTGGCATTAGTGCCCAACCGATTTTAATACAAGAAATAAAACACCAGTACCGTTCAGTTCGAAAACAGTTACCACTTTTGGAAATGAATTTTAAAGAAATTAGCATCGAAGCTTGTCTTTACGGGAACGAAGCGAACCTTCTTGGTGCGGTTTATAATTTATTACTATCTATCGAACAAAGGTTTTCTTGAATAGTGGTTTCGATTAAATGGACGTAGAACAATCGTAAAATGTGTGAATAAGCACGCCCAATTTGATTCCGTGGAAGATTATCAACAATTTCAGATGCTTTATAGCAAAGGGAAGATGCCATTTTATGGCCACTTTCCTTTTTTTTTCGGCGCATGTTTTCTCTGAGAATTTATTATAATTTCCTTATCAAGTTATCTTGAAATATTCATTTAGGAAGTGAGGAAATGAGAAAACTGGTTGGAATTGTGTTGATTTTGCTGTTAGCGGGATTATTGCTGCTGGTGTTTGGTTTCGATCATACTTCAGCAAAAGAACGAGCCGGAGGGAATTTATCGTTTTCTGTTCAAACGAACCGTGTGATCTATGATGAAGCCTTGAACGTCATTACGATCCCGGTACGGCCGAACAAAACGCTGACTTCACAAAACGTTTGTATCCGTTTAACTTATGGTTGGGATGGCAATGGACACAGTGAAAAGGTGATTGGTGAAACGTATCTAACAAATGTCGATTGGTTTTCAGGTGTTGAAAACTACTTAAGGATCTATGCTGAGATGGCCATCGATGAGATCAAAAGTGTGGATAAAGTAGATTTAGTTGTGATTTATGACGGTGAAACAACGATTACTGAAAACTTGAAGCCTAGTCAATGGCAGGTAATAACACCCCCGAGCTCTAGTGAGCGCACGAACTCTGAGATAAGCACAAGCGCTAAGGTGTCTGAAGAAACAAGCTCTTCCTTTAGTAGTATCGAACCGAAATTTAGCGACTCTCAATCGACGGATCCAAGGACTTCTACTACGGAAAACACAAGTCTGGATTCTCAAAGTATCGAAAGTAGTCACAATGCAAGTGAGTCAGAAAATTTGAACACCCAACCAGTTAGTGAGAGTGAATCGAGTCAGACAATTAGGAGTCAAGAAACCACCGCAACAACAGGAACAACGACCGTCAGTGAAGCGGCATATGAGAATCTTTCAGATTCAGAAACGAAACCAAACAAATTAGCGCCGAACCAAAGTCAGTCAAGCAAGCGAAGTGTTTCCTCCAATGATCCCGCAGGCAAACAACTCGCTAAAGCATCGTCTTCAGTGAAAATGCAACAGGAACAACGTACGGAGACAAGCAGCGCTAAGGAGGTCAATGGAGCCTTACTACCGAAAACCGGTAGCAAAAATACAAGTATTCGCTATTTACTCTTTGGTCTAGGCGTGGTTATCCTTACTGTCTTCCTTTACTGGCTGAATCGAAAGTTATTTTCTGAGGAGAGGCAGTAAAGAAAAAAGCCGAGGATAATGAGAGAATTGATAACCCACGATTGGAATTTTCTTCCCCAGAAAGCACAATCACGTTTTGTTTTACCGTTTTTAACAAAAAGTCTGACGATCGTTTTGAGGCGTCAGACTTTTTTTATGAAAATATACAGATAACGAAAGGAAAATTTGTTAAAAGTGATTTGACAGAAAAGAGCGCACGGTGGTACGATCACCAAACACTGCCAGCTTACAATTTTGTAAGATGACAAATTTAGGACAAAAACAGCGTTTGCTGATTATACAAGCGAGGGAAATTTCATGTTACAGGCACTTTTGGATACGACAGAAAAACAAATATATGCGTTTCTAAGTTATTGTTACGAAACGAACAAGAAAGACTATACAATTAAAGAGCTCTCAGGTGTTTTCGATAGGAAAACCAACAAAATGCAGTCGATCGTTCAGCAAGTAGAGGTGTTTCGTGCACGCTATCCTCAGTTTACTTTGACCTATGATCGGTTGGAAAAAGAAGTGTCGATTGCTTTTTCTCCACGATTTCTATTGAGCCAAGCCTATAGTGTATTGTTGCAGGGAACCGTTGGGTTTATCTTGCTGGATGCACTCTTTCAGGGGGATTATCATTCCCTTGAACAACTCAGTCACAAAACCTTTAGCAGTCCCCGCACGATTCAACGAAAATTGCAGGAGTTAAATCATGTTTTGGCGAACTATCATTTGTCCTATAGTTTAAAAAAAGGTGATCCTTTGGCAGGTGATGAATATGCGATCCGCTATTTTTATCATCTTACCTATTGGCAAATTTTTGATGAGAAGGACTCACAAGTCTTGGCATCGATCAAGGAGAAAGAGCAGGCTGAAGCGTTGTTTGAAACCCATGCTTCTTATATGAGAAAAATCGATATCGATAAATTTCTTCATCTATTCGCTATCTCCGTGCAAAGAATCCATCAAAAGCATCCGCTTTCGTTTTTACCAAACGAAGTACTTACCTTTGAGCACCCATTAATTGAAAAAAAACAGTTTGATCAGGTCTTTTTGAACCCATTGTTTAACAGGAGTCATCTGCCGTTTTCTGAAATTTCGGAGGTTGAACGCAGCTTCTTGTATTATATGTTCGGGGTAATGAACACCTATCTTGAGGAGGATCTCGATGCTGCTAACATCTCGTGGCTGACTCAGCCAAAGTACCAGCAAGAAGCGCAGCTCGTTGAAAAACTAGCCGTGTATTTTCGGTTGACGTTTACAGAAGCCGAAAAAAACTATTTACTGGTTAATCTGGTCATGATCCATTCCGCCTCTGGCTGTTTTGGTACGCGACAAAAAAGCGATAGTTTTGGCAAAACAACCGACGAGCAAGAGCTGCAAGCCGCTTTTCCAGTGCTTTATCCAACCATGAAACGGTTTTTTTTGGAAGCGACTGTTTCTTTACCAGAGTTGCGTAGATTACTGCAAATAAATGATCGCTTGATTTTCCAATACTGTATGTTACTGAGAGTTATTTTTATCAAATATGAACAGCCGGTCACGTTCTCGATCCATTCGAAATACGGAAAAACGCAAGAGCTTTGGATCAAGAACCGCTTGATGAATGCCACGCATCGAGCGATGGCCCATTATTCGCTGTCTCAAAAACCAGATTTGGTGATCAGCGATTATCCGATCCATCAGGAATTTTCCGAGGAAGAACAGCCTTACCTCTTTTATTGGAATGGTCACCCAAGCGCAAAGGAATGGAAACAGCTCAAGCAAGTGATCAAACAGATCAGAAGTGCCAAGAACAAGGCAGCGTTCGCCCAGCTGGCATTCACCCAAACGGAGTGAGCCCGCTATAAGATCGAGCCAATAGAACTTATAATTTTGCCAAGCGTTTGACTAGCAGCAATAGGGCAAACGTGAAAAGCAACAGTGATAAACGAAGTTGTCAAGAAGCAAAAACAGGAGCATCGATGTTCCTTTTTCGCTTCTTGACTTTTTTTTACAGAGATGGCATGGTATACATATTATCATAACGTTTTTTATTTAAAATCGTTGCAGAAATGGTGTTAGGAAGAAGGGGTAACTTTGACAGAAGTATTAGCACTGCAAAATGTTTCCAAATTGATTGGAACCAAACGAATCATTGATGATGTTTCCTTTGTGGTGGACCAAGGACAAGTCGTTGGTTTATTAGGGCCCAATGGGGCTGGGAAGACGACGATCATCCGAATGATCGTTGGCTTGATGAAGCACAACACAGGATCGATTGCCATTATGGGAAATTTATTGGATTCTTCTTTTAAAACAGCGATTGCCTCAGTCGGAGCGATCGTTGAGAATCCTGAGTTTTATAATTATATGACCGGTTATGAGAATTTGATGCAGTATCAGCGTATGGCGAAGAAAAAAGGCACAGCCTCTGAGCTAGAAGCCCTGATCCGTCAGGTGCATTTAGAAGGACATATCCATCAAAAAGTCAAAACCTATTCATTAGGGATGCGTCAGCGTTTAGGTGTTGCCCAGGCATTAGTCCATCAACCAGACTTATTAGTTTTAGATGAACCGATGAATGGCCTGGATCCTAAAGGCATGCGGGAGTTTCGGGAAATGATTCTTTCTTTGCGAGCAAAAGGGGTCTCTGTTTTAGTTTCCAGTCATCAGTTAAGCGACATCGAACAAATTGCCGATCATTTGATCGTGGTGCAAAAAGGAAAAGTCACCCATCAAGTAGCAATGGCAGAGTTGAAAGCAGAGAAAAATGTGTTGATCATCAAAACCGATGATCACTTGCAAACCGAAGCACTGTTAAAAGCTTCCTTTGACGTCGAGGTCTTGCACGTAGAAGACGAATTGCAAGTCACGTTGCAAACAGATAAGCGTTCAGAAATCGCTGCAGCGATCGTGACGGCGGGTATCGGCTTAAAAGAACTACGGACAAAGCAATCTTCTTTAGAAGATACATTCTTGGCTTGGACCGAAGAAGGAGGTTTGTAAGCATGCTGACATTGATAAAAAATGAATGGATCAAATTAACCAAAAAGCGTTCTACTTGGATCATGCTGCTTTTATTGGTTTTAATGACGTTTGGCTTGACCTATGTTGTACGCTTAGGTAGTCCAGAAATTGGGGCCAATGATTTATTTGCTTCTTTAAGCGATATGACGTCGTTCTTAAACTTATTTGTAGTGATTGTGGCGGCTTCTTCAGTGGCAGAAGAGTTCAGTCGTGGAACGATTAAGTTCTTATTGATTCGGCCTTTTTCCAGAAGCCAAATCTTAGCAGCAAAAGCCATCAACACGTTTTTATTTGCGCTGTTAGGGACCGCTGTTTTACTCATCAGTAGTTTAGCAGCTGCCAATTTATTTTTAGCTGCTGAATCACCTTTTGCTGCTACTGGCTACAACGGGCTAGCGGCGATTCTCGTTGCCCTTGTTTTTGCGGGAACCAACTTGCTATTGATCGTCTTTTATATTGCATTGACCATCTTTATCTCAGCCGTCATTCGCTCTCAAAGCCTGGCGGTAGGCTTAGGCTTGGGTATGTTGTTTGGAAGCAGCATCATCAACTCGATCATGCTTTTTGCGCAAGAAAAATACCCATGGCTGAAGTGGAATCCATTTAATTTTATGAATATCAAAGAGCAGATACCGAGTGTATTAAATAGTCCTGACATGCAGATGACTGCTTTTGATCCGGGATTGGGCTATTGGGAAATGGCGATCGGGATCCTTGTTTACAGTGTTTTAATCTACCTTTTAACAAATTGGTTATTCAACAAAAGAGATGTCGCATTAAGTTGAGGAAACGAGTGAAAGTTTTTGGATAAATCCAGCTTTCACTCTTTCTTTTTGTGTTTTTTTCTAGTAAAATGATTCATTGAGAGTACAAGAGAAAGGAGAGTTTTCGAATGGTTAGTGTAGGAATCGTAATCGTGATCGCTGTTGTTGCAGCATTACTAGGCGCTGTCGGCGGCTTCTTTTTGGCGCGTAAATATATGCAAGATTATCTAAAGAAAAATCCTCCCGTTAATGAGGATATGCTTCGCTCGATGATGATGTCAATGGGTCAAAAACCTTCTGAGAAAAAAATTCGTCAGATGATGCAGCAAATGAAAAACCAAAAGTAGGTTTTTTCTAAAAAGCGGGCTGATTTTATCAGCTCGCTTTTTATTGCGGAAAAACGCAGTAACGAATAAAAAATGTCCCCAAGCTGCTTTTTCTGTTTACGTTCTGTAAATAACGGGGAAGCAATCGAATCTGAATCCAATGAATATTCGGAAAAATCGCAAAATTTAGGCAACAGGTCATAAAGAAATGGAGAGTGTTATGTCAATATTTAGGAAGTTAGGTTGGTTTTTTAAACAAGAAAAGAAACATTATTTGTTAGGCGTAGGCTCTTTAGTCTTGGTCGCCTTGGTACAGTTGGCACCTCCCAAAGTTATCGGGATCATCATCGATGAGATTGCGGAAAAAGAGATCTCGATGCAGACGATCTTTTTTTGGGTCATGATCTTGATTGCTTCAGCCATCGCTCAATACGTGTTTCGTTTTGTCTGGCGAACGCATATCTGGGGCAGTGCCGCTCGGCTAGAAAAAACGTTACGCAGACAGCTATTTGCACATTTTACAAGGATGGATCAGTTGTTTTATCAAAAGCATCGGACAGGTGATTTGATGGCCCATGCCACCAATGACTTGAATGCCATCCAAAATGTGGCAGGGGCAGGGATCTTGACCTTTGCCGATTCCTTCATCTCGGGAGGGGCAACCATCATTGCGATGGTTCTCTTTATCGACTGGCGGTTAACGATCATTGCTCTATTGCCGCTGCCTTTCTTAGCAGTCATGGCACGGGTTCTTGGCAGCAAATTGCATGATGCGTTTCGTGACTCGCAAGAAGCCTTTTCTTCCATCAACGACAAAGCCCAAGAAAGTATTACTGGGATGAAAGTCATCAAAACCTTTGGACAGGAAAAAGAGGACATCGCTGATTTTCAAACCAAAATCGACCATGCCATCATCAAAAACCGCAAAGTCAATTTTCTGGATGCCTTGTTTGATCCGTTTATTACGATCATTATCGGAATCTCCTATGTGCTGACGATCATCGTTGGCGGCAATTATGTTATGGATGGTACCATCTCGATCGGTCAATTGGTATCCTTCATCAGTTATATCGGTATGTTAGTTTGGCCGATGTTTGCCATCGGACGTCTGTTTAATGTGCTGGAACGAGGCAATGCTAGTTATGATCGGGTTGCCGAATTGTTGGCGGCAAAGACCCATATTATTGAAGCTAAAGATGCGGTCGATGCCCCAGCCCAAGGAACGGTGAACGTTCAAATCAATGATTTTCACTATCAAGGAGATGATTTTGCCCTGCAAGACATCCACTTTACTTTGCCAGCGGGTCAGACACTAGGTGTCGTCGGGAAAACCGGTGCTGGAAAAACCTCTTTGATGAAGCTCTTATTGCGAGAGTATGATTCATTTGACGGGGCGATCACCTTCGGGGGCATTGACAGCAAGCAATACTCCTTGAATGCTCTTTTGGGGTCGATCGGTTATGTTCCGCAAGATCATTTCTTATTTTCCATGACGATTCGAGACAATATCCGCTTTGCGCAACCACGGGCTTCTCAAGCAGAAGTGGAAGCAGCTGCTGGATTGGCAGTGATCCACGAGGATATCAGTCAGTTTCCTGAAGGGTACGAAACGATGGTGGGGGAACGTGGTGTTTCTCTTTCTGGCGGACAAAAACAGCGGTTATCCATTGCCCGTGCTTTGATCACTGATCCCGAATTATTGATTTTAGATGACGCCCTTTCAGCAGTAGATGCCAAAACGGAAGAAGCTATTTTACAACAGTTGCGGACGTTCCGTCAGAATAAAACAACGATCATTGCTGCCCACCGCCTAAGTAGTGTCAAGCACGCAGAAGAAATTCTGGTGATCGACAATGGGAAAATCAGTGAACGTGGGACCCATGAACAATTATTGGCTGCAAATGGCTGGTATAAAAAAATGTGGGACAAACAGCAACTAGAAGCCAAAATCGAAGGGAGTGAAGCCTAATGCAAGAATCAGAATGGAGTAAATCGATTCCCTTTAAAGAGCAAAAAAACATCATCAAACGAATGTTTCTTTTTGCCAAGCCATTTCGGAAAACCTTCTATGCAGCGATCTTTTTTGCTTTTGTGTTATCGATCGTCAATATCCTGTTGCCTTTGATCATTCAAACCTTTATGGATAATTATTTGACCAATCAAACGGCGACCCAGCAAGTCATTTATTTCTTTGCTGCATTGTATTTCTTTGGGGTGTTAGTAAAAGCTGTGATTTGGTTTTTCCAATGGTTCCTTTATTCGATGGGTTCTTTAAAAACCTATCAGTATATTCGAGCAAAATTATTTGAAAAATTGCATAGTCTTGGGATGCGCTATTTCGATCAGACGCCAGCGGGTTCGATCGTTTCACGGGTCAGCAACGACACAGAAACGTTGTATGAATTTTGGTATGTCTTCTTGATGGTATTGACAGGAATTTTTGCGGTGGTTTCTTCTTTTGCCGCCATGTTCCGCATCAACGTCAAAATTGCCTTACTGAACTTGATTTTTCTGCCGATCCTAATGGTAGTCATCTGGTATTATCAAAAATTCAGCTCTCGTATCTATCGTCAAATGCGGGAAAAACTGAGTCAGCTGAATACGAAATTGAATGAATCGATTTCTGGTATGCAGATCATTCAGCAATTCCGTCAAGAGGCGCGGCTGAATGAAGAATTCGAAGCGACCAACGATGATTATTTGAAAACTAGATACGCTATGATCCGCACGAATGCGCTGCTATTATCACCAATCATTAGTTTGTTGTATGCCTTAGCGATCGCCTTGTCGTTGACGGTCTTTGGGTTTGATGCCTTAGAATCGCCCATTGAAGTCGGGTTGATTTTCGCCTTTACGACCTATATTCAAGGATTCTTTAATCCCATGACACAGATGATGGATTTTCTCAGCGTCTTTACTGATGGGATGGTCGCCGGCAGCCGTATTCTAAAGATTATGGATAACGAAGAATACACGCCGCAGCAAAACCCCGATGCTAGTCAAACCATCACCAAAGGAAAAATCGAGTTTCGCGATGTCAGTTTTTCCTATGATGGTAAAAACAACGTATTGAATCATATTTCTTTCATCGCCTATCCAGGTGAGACCGTGGCTTTAGTCGGTCACACAGGAAGTGGCAAGAGCTCGATCATCAATGTGTTGATGCGTTTTTACGAATTCGGGGAAGGGCAAATTTTGATCGATGATCAAGATATCCGCGACTTCACGATGGAAGAGCTTCGGAAAAAAGTCGGACTCGTATTGCAAGACGCCTTCATGTTTTATGGGGACATCGCTGACAATATCCGCTTATTGAATCAGGACATTCGTGAGGAACAGATCGAAGCAGCAGCAAAATTTGTTCAAGCAGATGCCTTTATTCAAAAATTACCTGGTAAATACCACGCCAAAGTGATTGAACGGGGCGCCAGCTATTCAAGTGGGCAGCGACAATTGATTTCCTTTGCCCGCACCATGGTGACCGATCCGAAAGTGCTGGTCTTGGATGAGGCGACTGCCAATATCGATACTGAAACAGAAGGACTGATCCAAGAAGGGTTGGCAAATATGCGTCAAGGGCGAACCACGATCGCGATCGCCCATCGATTGTCTACCATCCGCGATGCCGAGTTGATTTTGGTGCTTGATAAAGGCTCGATCGTCGAACGAGGCACCCATGATGAACTTTTGGCTCAAAAAGGGTTGTATGCCGATATGTACCGTTTGCAGGCAAGTGAAGTTTAATAGTTTTGATAGAAACGCTAACCTTAAAGACTTTCGTTTTTAAGGTTTTTTTGTACGAAAAAAGAAAGAAGGGATGAATATAAAAATAACGAACAAAGATTGACAGCGCTTTCTACCTTTGCTATGATAAAGATAATAAAACTGGTTCTAATGGATAGTGATTGTTGATTTTTAACAAGCTAAACCTGATGAAGCTGCGGTATTTGCGCTGCTTTCATGAGGTTTTTTCTGTGTTGACTGTTGGCTCAGCAATAAAGACAAGCAATGAACCATATCCGCAATGATAAAGTAAGTGGGGGTAGGACATGAAAATCAGTAAAGTGTTAAACAATAATGTTGTGATCACTACCGATCAAAGTCAAAACGAGATTATTGTTATGGGGCGGGGGATTGCATTTAAGAAAAAAGTGGGAGATGAAATTTCTTCAGAAACGGTCGATAAAGTGTATCGCTTAGAAAATCAGACGATCTTATCTCAATTTCAAGAGCTGCTTGCTGACTTACCACTGGAATATCTTGAATTATCCAATGAGATCATTGAGTATGCTCGGCGAGAATTGTCATCCCCAATCAATGATTCCATTTACATCTCGTTGACGGATCACATGCACTGTGCCATTGAACGATCGAAAAAAGGAATGACGGTCAAAAATGTCTTGTTGTGGGATATCAAGCGTTTTTTCCCCGATGAGTACCAAATAGGTTGTAAAACAGTAGAGAAAATCAAAGAACATTACGGGATTCAGCTGCCAGATGACGAAGCTGGCTTTATTGCTCTGCATCTCGTCAATGCGCAAACTGAGAATGGTGACCAAGGCAATATTGCTGAACTAACCCAAACGATGCAAGACATCATAAATATTGTTAAATATTTTTTCAAAACAACCTTTGATGAAGAGTCCGTTTATTTTTATCGCTTCACTACGCATTTGAAATTTTTTGTTTCAAGAATGCAAAACCATACTACTCATGTGGATGAAACCGATGAAGATCTTTTGGCTATGGTCAAAGTGAAGTATCGAAATGCGTATCAATGCGTGCAAAAAATCGCTGAGCTATTAGAAAATCAGTATCAGTATCAAATGTCCAGTGACGAAAGTTTGTATTTAACGATTCATATTGCCAGACTTGTGCAAAAAAATCGTTGATTGAAAAAAACAAGAAAGGAGAAGGATTTTTTGATTCATGAGAAGGTGTCGAAAAAGAAAAATTTCTTCGCAATGATTCTTATCAAACATCAGCTTCAAGACATCTGACCATGCAGCAAGAAATCAAAATAAGAAAACATTTTGGATAGTGACATTCAGTTGGCTAAACCTTCAATACAAAAAAATTGGAGGAATCAAAAATGGGAAAATATCGTGAATTAGCAGAAAAAATCGTAGCAAATGTCGGTGGAAAAGAGAACATTAATAGCTTGACGCATTGTATCACACGCCTGCGTTTTAAATTAAAGGATGAAGGCGTCGCAAATGATGAAGTCTTAAAGAACATGGATGGGGTAGTGACGGTCATGAAGAGTGGCGGTCAATACCAGGTGGTTATCGGAAACCATGTACCTGATGTCTATGCAGAAGTGATCGATGTAGCAGGAATCAGTGGTGATGCTGAAGAAACAGCTTCAGGTGGCAACTTGTTTGATCGTTTGATCGATATTTTGAGCGGCTGCTTCCAACCCTTCTTAGGGGCTTTGTGTGCGGCGGGGATGATCAAAGGACTAAACGCACTGTTGCTTTTTATTGGTACAACAGGCTTGATCGATTATACAACGACGACTGGTACCTATGTGATGTTTAATGCGATCGGCGATTCGATCTTCATGTTTATGCCAGTGATTTTAGGATATACGTCAGCGAAAAAGTTTCGCTTAAATCCAATGGTGGGAATCGTGATCGGGTCAGCGCTTTGTTACCCAACAATTCAAGGATCTGCTTTGCAAGCCGCATTTCTTGCAGGCGCTGGCGAGGGAGCTGCTGCACCGTATAGCTTGTTAGGCTTGCCTGCGTACGAAACGTTTTTAGGAATTCCGTGGGTTGGCGCAACGTATACTAGCAGTGTGGTGCCGGTCATCTTTATCATTGCCTTTGCTGCGCAAGTTCAAAAATTTGCGAAAAAAATCATTCCTTCTGTTGTCCAAACGTTCTTAGTGCCGTTCTTGGTTCTCTTGATTGCATTGCCAATTGGTTTTTTGGTGATTGGACCTGTGATCAGTATGTTGACGGATCTTTTGAGCGCAGGATTTGAAGCGCTGATGGACTTTTCACCAGCTGCCTATGGCTTGTTGCTAGGTTTCTTCTGGCAAGTACTGGTTATTTTCGGTTTGCATTGGTCAGTTGTTCCGCTACACATTATGCAAGTGACACAACTAGGCTACAGTCAGATTTTGGTAGCATCATTTGGTGCCAGCTTTGCTCAAACAGCTGTAGTGATGGCGATGTACTTTAAACTGAAAGATAAAAAACTGAAAGCACTATGTCCACCAGCTATTATCTCAGGGCTTTTCGGTGTAACGGAGCCAGCGATTTATGGGATCACGTTACCGAAAAAAATGCCGTTCTTCTACTCAATGATCGGTGGTGCGGTCGCAGGTGCCTTCTTGATGATCAATGGAACAACGAGCTACACCTCTGGTGGGTTAGGGGTCTTTGGCATTTTCAACTACATCACTCCAGAAGGCGACGCTAGTGGCATGTGGTTCTCTGTCTTCGGAATCTTGATCGCTGCAGCGATTGGCTTTGGTTTGACCATGGCTTTCTGGAAAGATGATGCAGTGGAAGAAGAAATCGCAGAAGGACAACCAGCGATGACTGTTCGAAAAGAAGTGATCACTTCTCCAGTAGAAGGAACGATCGCGCCACTAAGCAGTGCCAAAGATGAAGCCTTTGCTCAAGGAGTGCTAGGAAAAGGCATCCTGATCCATCCTTCAAAAGGCGAAGTTGTGGCTCCTTTTGATGGTACTGTGATGACATTGTTCCCAACCAAACATGCCATCGGGTTGATTTCTGAGAATGGTTTAGAACTTTTGATCCATATTGGTTTGGATACTGTTCAATTGAATGGTGAGTTCTTTGAAGCGCATGTGAAGCAAGGCGATAAAGTCACTCGTGGGCAAAAATTGATCAGCTTTGATAAAGATGCATTGATCAAAGCAGGATTCAATATTGAGACCCCAGTGCTAGTGACCAACTCAGCGGATTATTTGGATATCATCGAGTCTGACAAACGAGAAGTTGGTTGTTCCGATGACTTGATCACGGCTTTAGTTTAGGAAATGTTTACTTGCAAAACAGCTATATAAGGATAAAAGCGATCGGTCGTGAAGGCTCGATCGCTTTTTGACAGTCATTTAATTGGGAAACAGTGAGTCTTTATAATGAAGGTTTTTATCATAGGTTGGTTCAGCGATTATCGTTGATGAAGTGGGGCGCTTATCATACGCCATCCCAATATCGATCAAATGCTGCAGATTTTTCTCATAGTGCTCCGAAAAGACGACTGCATACAACAAATCTAGCAAGTAGCAAACTGAGGTATTGATCGTAAAATTCGCGATCTTTGAATACAGCCTTTCTCTTGTTGTGATATTTAAGACACAATCGCTTAATTTCGCTAACGCATTCTCGCCAATACTAGTCATCCCAATGATGGAGACCTGCCGTTCGGCGAGGATCTTACCGATTTCTTTAACCATTTTGTTTTCACCTGTGTAAGAAATCAAAATCGCGGTCGTATCGGAGGTACAGTTGGATGCCTCATAGGCACTTTCGCCGAAGGTATCGCAGACGTGGATACTTTTTCCTAAACGCCGCATCTTCAAAACAAAGTCTTGAGAAATCAAGGTGTTGGCATTGCTGGCGAAAATCCTGATATGATTGGCATTGAGCAACGATTGTTTCGCTTTTTGTAATTCATCATGATGGATCAAGGAAAGCGTATCTTCGATCGTTGTTTGTTCAAGCTTTGCCAACTTTTTGGCGATGGTCATAATCCCGTCATGGGAAGAGAAGGGAAAGTTCGCATCCACATCGGTAAAATGGCTGCTCATATATGTTTGCTCTTCCACAAAGGCCGTTTTTAAGTCGAGCCAACCATTGAAGCCTAATTTTTTGGCGATCCGAATAAAAGTAGAAGGATGAACATAGGTTTTTTCAGATAATTCCTTGATGGTTTGATCCGCCATCGCGGTCGGATTGGCTAATAAATAATCAATCAACGATCGTTCGGCGGGTGCTAGTTTGATTTGGCGCATTTTTTCTTGTAACAACATGGTATATATGCTCCTTTTTACATTTTTTTATTATTATTTGTAAATGGTTTTTACAGAAATTCGTTTTTATTCAGTACCTAGCAAATCGTTTACATCCTAATTATTCCTTATTTTATGCTCTTTGTAAATCTTTTTTACAAAACACCTGCAAGCAGAAGCAAGATTTGCAAACGCTTTTTCTAAATATGCTATTTACATTGAATCAAATGTTTTTATGAATGATAATAAGAATGTAAATAAAATAGCAAAGGAGCAATACAATGACAAAAGGAATTAAAATTGCAACCATTGGTGGCGGCAGCAGCTATACCCCGGAGTTAATGGAAGGCTTTATCAAACGCTATGAAGAATTGCCGATTCGTGAGATTTGGCTAGTAGATATCGAAGCAGGAAAAGAAAAATTAGCAATCGTTGGTGCGATGGCACAACGGATGTGGGATGCGTCACCCTACGATGTAAAAATCCACATGACATTGGATCGAGAAGAAGCGTTAAAAGATGCTGATTTCGTTACGACTCAATTCCGAGTAGGATTGCTGAATGCCCGTATCAAAGATGAACGAATTCCTGCCTATTACGGCATGATTGGTCAAGAAACCAACGGCCCTGGTGGTATGTTCAAAGCGTTTCGTACGGTTCCAATCATTCTTGAAATCGTTGAAGACATGAAACGCTTGTGTCCCGATGCCTGGTTGATCAACTTTGCGAATCCAAGCGGTATGGTGACTGAAGCAATCGTGCGTTACGGAAAATGGGACAAAGTCATCGGGTTGTGTAACGTGCCTGTCATGGCAACGATGGTTGAACCTGCGTTGCTTGGCAAAGAACCTGACGAATTGATTTACAAATTTGCAGGATTGAACCACTTCCACTGGCACAAAGTTACCGACTCACACGGCAATGACGTTACGATGGACATTATTGATAAAATGTATGAAGAAGACAATGGCTTACCGAAGAATATCTTTGATGTACCATTTTACAAAGAACAGCTGGAACAAATGAAGATGATTCCTTGCGGGTATCACCGTTATTACTATCGTCAAGAAGAAATGTTGAATCATGCGATCGAAGAGTACAAGACTGTCGGTACACGCGCACAGCAAGTGAAACAAACCGAAGCCGAATTGTTTGAGTTGTACAAAGATCCTGAATTGGATCATAAACCTGAACAGCTGCAAAAACGTGGTGGTGCTTACTACTCAGATGCAGCGTGTGAAACGATTGCTTCCATTTATGCTAATAAAAATACCCAAATCGTCGTTTCAACCAAAAATGAAGGCGCCGTTCCAGATCTTCCTGCCGATTGCGTAGTCGAAGTAACAGCTTACGTTGGCGGACAAGGTGCTAGAAATGTTGCCTTTGGTGAGTTACCGACAGCTGAAAAAGGTTGGTTACAGGTAATGAAAGCAATGGAATTATTAACGATCGAAGCAGCTGTGACGGGGGATTACAATATCGCATTACAAGCCTTCACCATCAACCCATTGGTTCCATCAGGTGATACGGCAAAACGTGTCATGGACGAACTGTTTATTGCCCACAAAGATCACTTGCCTAAATTTAAGGAAACGATCGCACGTCTTGAAAAAGAAGGCGTAGAAGTACAAGATGAAGTAGCCCGCGAACTTGATCGCGAACTAGTTAAATAAAGAGAAAGTAGGAAAGAAACATGGCATTTAGAAAAGACTTTTTATGGGGCGGCGCAACAGCTGCCAATCAATGTGAAGGAGGCTACCAAGAAGGCGGACGCGGCTTGGCAAACGTTGACGTGGTACCGATCGGCAAAGATCGTTTTCCAGTCATTACTGGTCAAATGAAAATGTTCGATTTTGATGACGAACATTTCTACCCAGCAAAAGAAGCGATCGATATGTATCATCGCTACAAAGAAGACATCGCGCTATTTGGCGAAATGGGCTTTAAAACCTACCGTTTGTCGATCGCTTGGAGTCGGATTTTCCCTAAAGGGGATGAAACAGAACCAAATGAAGACGGCTTGAAGTTCTATGAAGATCTTTTCAAAGAATGCCACAAATATGGGATCGAACCATTAGTAACGATCACTCACTTTGATTGCCCAATGCATTTAGTTGAAAAATACGGGGCATGGCGTTCTCGTGAATTGGTCGGATTCTATGAAAACTTGTGTAACGTGATTTTCAACCGTTACAAAGGATTAGTAAAATACTGGTTGACCTTCAACGAAATCAACATGATTCTCCATGCGCCATTTATGGGAGCAGGTCTTTACTTTGAAGAAGGCGATAACGTTGAGCAAGTGAAATACCAAGCGGCTCACCATGAGCTATTGGCCTCTGCGATTGCAACGAAAATCGCTCATGAAGTCGATCCTGAGAACAAAGTAGGCTGTATGTTAGCTGCTGGCGCATACTATCCATATACAAGCAAACCAGAAGATGTCTGGGAATCACGCAAAGCAGATCGCGAAAACTATTTCTTTATTGATGTTCAATCACGTGGGGAATATCCACAATATGCGCTGAAAGAAATGGAACGCAATGGGATCGAAATCAAAATGGAAGAAGGCGACCTTGAGCTGTTGAAAGCTCACACCGTAGACTTTATTTCCTTCTCTTACTATTCTTCCCGCGTATCAACCACGGACGCTGAATTATTAGAACAAACGGCTGGCAATATTTTTGCCTCTGTGAAAAACCCATACTTGGAAGCAAGTGAGTGGGGGTGGCAGATTGATCCACTTGGTTTGCGCATCACAATGAATGACATTTATGATCGCTACCAAAAACCATTGTTTATCGTTGAAAACGGCTTAGGAGCTGTGGATACACCAGATGCAGATGGCTATGTGGAAGATGACTACCGGATCCAATACTTGGCAGAGCATATTCAAGCAATGAAAGATGCGGTTGAACAAGATGGTGTCGACTTATTGGGTTACACGACTTGGGGTTGTATCGATTTAGTTTCAGCTGGAACAGGTGAAATGAAAAAACGCTATGGTTTCATTTATGTGGACCGTGACAATGAAGGAAATGGCACCTTGAAACGAACAAAGAAAAAATCATTTGATTGGTACAAACAAGTGATTGCTTCAAACGGTGAAGATTTATCGAATAACTAATTGTAAGAAGCTGCAGTTGATCCCTTAGAGAAATCTAAGTAGATCGACTGCAGTTTTTTTAAAGTCTTTTTAAAAACTATTGAAACGAATGATTTGTATAAGTAGAAATGGCTGTTCAGAGATTATTGATAACCGACAATGAAAATGCTGTAAAAGGCTTGCGTTGCAGCAATTACAAAAAAAGGCGACCTTAAGCATGACATGTTTTGTCCTTAAGGTCGCCTTTATCCATTTTTTAAAGAACTTTTTCAATTTCTGGAATCATTTTTTGAGGATTGGTTTGTGGAGCAAAACGCTCCACGACTTTACCTTGGCGGTCCACCAAGAATTTCGTGAAATTCCATTTAATGGCTTTGCCTAATGTACCCGGTGCTTCTGCTTCCAAATAGCGAAACAAGGGATCTGCGTCTTTGCCATTGATCACCGTTAACTTGTGCATCGGAAAATCAACACCATAGGTGGTTCGGCAAGCGGCTGCGGCTTCTTCGGCTGAGTCGACTTCTTGTTTGAACTGGTCAGAAGGAAACCCTAGAACGACCAACCCTTGGTCTTTATAGGTTTCATAAAGACTTTGTAATTCTTTGAACTGCGGGCTCAACCCGCACTTTGTAGCTGTATTGACGATCACCAGCGGTTGACCTTCGTAGTTTGCTAGCGAATAAGTTTCGCCGTTTTCTAATGTTGCTTGGTAGTCATAGATTGACATAGCAAACGCTCCTTTTAATGTAAATCATAGTCGATAGTTTCTGAGATAAGTATAGAGCAAAGTCTTCAAAAAAACCAAGCAAACTTCTTGGCGCATTTTATTTCTTATAAAAAACAAAAAATCCAGCGGCCGTTGGGACCACTGGACTCTTATTATGCTTCTGGTAAGACTTCTGGTTCTGCTTCTTGTGGATGAACGACAGATTTAGTTTTCCATACCCCAGAATGCCAGCGATAGATCATTAAGACGCTGCGCAATGCTTCGTCAATGGCATAAGCGATCCAAACGCCGATCAAGCCAAATTTAAAGACGATGGCCAGTGAGTAGGAAAACGGTAAGCTGATGACCCATAGAACAATTAGGCTGCAGATCAATGGGAACTTCACGTCACCACTTGCATTTAATGAACCAACTAGGATCATATTGACTGCACGCGCTGTTTCTAAGACGATCTCTACTAAAAAGACACCTTTAGCAATCTCGATTACTTCGGTATTGGAAGTAAAGATCCCCATGATCGGTTCAATAAATAGATAGGTCAATAAGCAGATCGTTACCGAGGCGATGATCCCGATCACCATCGTGCGCATGCCTCGCTGATGCGCACGATCGAATTCACCCGCACCGACATTGCGGCCAATCATGATTTGGTTTCCTTGACTTAATGCGGAGGCGATCAAATAAACAAATTGGGTGATAGCTGTTACGTAAGATTTTGCAATCAAGACACTTGCGCCAAGTTGAGCCACGATCATCGTCACCACGACTTGCGCTCCTTGATAGGAAAGAGACTCGCCAGAAGAAGGCAATCCGTAAGTCAAAATGTTTTTCATCACGCCCCAAGAGACATTCGAGAAACGGGCAGATAAAACAGAAAAATTCACATGTTTCTTCAGCAACATGGCGGCAATTAGTAAACCGATCGAATTACCAAAGACGCTAGAAAATGCCAATCCAGTCACACCGAAATTCGGTAAACCAAAGGGGCTGTATAAGACAAAGTAATTGCCAATGACGGCTAGGATACTAGCAAACATCGGTACCAATAACGCAGGTTTTGTGAAACTGTGGCTACGCATGACAGCAATTATGACCGCCGTGATCGATGAAAGGAACAGACTTCCGCCATACACTTTTAAGTATCCATGACCTAAAGCAACTAATTCAGCATCTAAGCCCATGAATCGCAAAAGGTAGGTTGAGCCGAAAAGGAACATCAAGCTGATCAAAATCCCGATGAACAATGACCCAAAAAGAGCGGTATTGATGACTTTCGGTATCTGGTCGCGTTTTTTCGCACCAATCAATTGTGCGATAATGATCTGAGTACCCACGGTGATGAAACCGTAAATAAAGACCGTTAAATTCAATAGTTGATTGGCAGCACTGACGGCCGCTACTGCTGGCTCGGAATAATGAGAAATCATCCAAACGTTGACATTCCCAATAACGACCCGCAAAAATAGCTCAACAAAAATCGGCCAGCTGAGAAAAATCAGTTCACGGTCTGATTTTCCTAAAAGTTTTTTCTTATTCAATTGTAAGGACTCCTTATTTTCTATATAATAGACGTATCGTGAAAATTTTACAAAAATTGAAAAGAAAGTCAATGTAATTTTCAAAAGTAAAAGCAGGAATATCTTATTATTTTTTGTAAGCAGATGAGTTGAAAGAATTTGCTTTTGAAAGTAAAGTATGGGTAGTCCAAATTGGAGGGAAATATATGTATGATGTAATTATCATCGGCGCAGGCCCTGCGGGGATGACAGCAGCGCTTTATGCGTCAAGATCGAATTTATCAGTACTAATGATTGAACGAGGAGCACCTGGCGGACAAATGAACAATACGGCTGAGGTTGAAAACTATCCTGGCTTCGAATCAATATTAGGCCCTGAACTAGCATTTAAAATGTATGAAGGTGCCATTAAATTTGGTGTTGAAAATGCCTATGGGATCGTTCAAAGCATCACGGATCAAGGTGAGTTCAAAGAAGTTGCCACCGAAGACAAAACCTATCAAGGGAAAACAGTCATCATTGCCACAGGATGTGTACATAGAAAGTTAGGCGTCAAAGGCGAAGAAGAATTCGCAGGACGCGGAGTTTCATACTGTGCGGTTTGTGACGGTGCCTTTTTCCGTAACAAACGCTTGATCGTTGTTGGTGGAGGCGACTCAGCAGTCGAAGAAGCTATCTACTTAACGCAATTTGCTTCTGAAGTAACGATCGTTCACCGTCGTGATGAATTACGAGCACAAAAAATCATCCAAGACCGCGCATTTGCCAACGAGAAAATCTCTTTTATTTGGGATTCTGTTGTGGAAGAAATCAAAGGCAATGAGATGGTCGTAACTGGCGTGCAAATCAGAAACGTAAAAACGGATGAAGTGACAGAAGAAGCTGCTGGCGGTGTCTTTATCTATGTTGGTTTAGATCCGTTGACAGAACCATTCAAAGCTAGCGGTATCACGAATGATGCTGGCTGGATCTTAACAAATGATCAGATGGAAACTTCAATTCCTGGTGTTTACGCGATTGGCGATGTTCGTGAAAAAGGCTTGCGTCAAATCACAACGGCAGTCGGCGATGGCAGTATTGCTGGTCAACAAGTGTTTGATTTTATTGAAACACAAAAGGATGCTCAATTAACAAAATAATCTAATGGGGTTAGCTGTTATTTTTAAAGTGTAAATCACTTTTGATAGCAGCTTTTTTTATTTTTCGTTTGGTTATTCTTTGAGAAATCTGTAAGTAGTGTTATACTAATTTTAGAGCATTTTAACGGAAAAAGGAGAGGTTATTTTATGGCATGGGAACAAACATTTAATCAATGGAAAAACAGTGAACACTTAGATCCACAATTAAAAGAACAATTGACCGCATTAGAAGCAGATCCTGCGATGTTAGAAGACGCTTTTTATATGCCTTTGGAATTTGGGACTGCTGGCATGCGAGGGATTTTAGGACCTGGTATCAATCGGATGAACATTTATACGATTCGTCAAGCAACGGAAGGCTTGGCTCGCTTTATGGATACACAAGATCCCGAAACAAGACGTCGTGGCGTAGCGATTGCCTATGATTCCCGTCATTTTTCACCTGAGTTCGCGATGGAAGCAGCAAAAACATTGGCAAAACATGATATTCCAGCCTTTGTCTTTGAAAGCTTACGTCCGACGCCAGAATTATCTTTTGCTGTGCGTTACTTAAAAACCTTTACTGGAATCATGATCACTGCTTCTCACAATCCAGCCGAATACAATGGCTACAAAGTATATGGGGAAGATGGTGGGCAAATGCCACCAGCAGATGCGGATGCATTGACAAAATTTGTTCGGGAAATTGAAAATCCGTTGGAGATTCCTGTATTAAGTGAAGAAGAAGCCAAAAACAGCGGCTTGATCTCTATTATTGGCGAAGAAATCGATACTGCCTATCTGAAAGAAATCAAAGAAGTCACGATCGATCAAGAATTGATCGATACGGTGGGCAAAGATTTGAAACTTGTCTATACACCACTTCACGGAACAGGGCGGATGCTTGGCGAGAAAGCGTTGAAACAAGCTGGTTTCCAACAATTCATTATTGAACCCTCTCAAGCGGTTGCTGATCCAAACTTCAGCACAGTAAAATCACCGAATCCAGAAGAGCACTCTGCCTTTGAATATGCGATTGCTTTAGGAGAAAAAGAAGGTGCTGACCTATTGATCGCAACAGATCCAGATGCCGATCGCTTAGGGGCTGCAGTAAGAATGCCAGATGGCAACTACCAAGTCTTGACAGGTAACCAGTTAGGTGCATTGATGATCCGTTACATTTTAGAAGCCCATAAAACAGCTGGAACATTGCCAGAAAATGCAGCAGTCTTAAAATCGATCGTTTCTAGTGAATTGCCAACAGCGATCGCTAAAGCCTACGATGTTGATATGATCAATGTTTTAACTGGCTTTAAATTTATTGCCGAAAAAATCCAACAATTTGAAAAAGACCATTCTCAAACTTTCATGTTTGGCTTTGAAGAAAGCTATGGCTACTTAGTTAAACCATTTGTACGGGACAAGGACGCGATCCAAGCGCTCGTTTTATTAGCAGAAGTGGCTGCTTTTTACAAACAATCAGACAAAACATTGTATGATGGTCTGCAAGATATTTTTGAAGAGTACGGCTACTATGCAGAAAAAACGATTTCTGTAACGATGAGCGGTATGGAAGGGGCAACTAAGATTGCTGCCTTGATGAAGACTTTCCGTGAAAAAGCACCTTCTGTCTTCGCAGGAACCCCTGTCGTGCAAACAGAAGACTTTAAATTGTTGACTCGTGTGGGCTTAGATGGTCACCAACAAAAAATGACCACACCGCCTTCTGATGTTTTGAAATACACCTTGGAAGATGAAAGCTGGATTGCTGTTCGTCCTTCTGGGACCGAAC
Source organism: Enterococcus sp. 5B3_DIV0040 (assembly GCF_002140755.1). Classification (NCBI taxonomy): domain Bacteria; kingdom Bacillati; phylum Bacillota; class Bacilli; order Lactobacillales; family Enterococcaceae; genus Enterococcus; species Enterococcus sp. 5B3_DIV0040. Next base: position 1,794,317 of record NZ_NGLC01000001.1, on the reverse strand, counting down.
CTAAAATCAAGTTTTATATTGGTGCAAAAGGCGAAACGGCAGAAGCAGCAGAACAAAAAATTGCTGATCTGCAAGCAGCGATCGAAGAAATCACAGGTGAATAAAGTCATCTGATGTCTTCATAATCAAAAAAATTACAATTGGCTGAATGATCCGAGTGGTAGAAAAAGAAGCGTTCGCTTCCCTCAGCAAACAGCGGTTGAGGGACCGAAGCTTCTAAAGGGAATTTTCTGACGCTTGGATCTATTCTTGTCTTTTAGCTCGTTTCTTCTCCTTGATCGTCGAGCATTGATTGACAAGCTGTCTATCAAGGGCTAAAATGCAAAAGGAAATAAGAGAGGATGTGGCGCGATGACTACGCCGAAACTAGAAGAAATTCAGCAAGTAACACAGATTTTTAAAATGCTTAGTGATCCCACTAGACTAAAAATTTTGTTGTCTCTTCAAGAAGGAGAGCGCAATGTCACTTCGATTGCAGAACAAGTACATATGGAACAATCAGCAGTTTCTCATCAGCTGAAACTTTTGAAAGATAATCGGATCGTAAAGTCGGAAAGACAAGGAAAAACCATCCTTTATAGTCTTGATGACAAACATGTTGTGGATATTTTGCAAAAAACATTCGAACATATCCATCACCGTTAAAACTAGGGCGAGAATTTCTCAAAAGTCCTAGTTTTTTCTTATTGTTTTTGGTATGCTAGTGGAAATATTAAAATTAGATGAACGGTTTTTAATAACGTTTTCAGTTAGGGGGCATTATGGGTAAGCAATTGAACATTGGATTATTAGGAATGGGTGTTGTCGGCAGCGGGGTATGCCAAGTGTTGGCAGAGCAAAAAGAAGCCATTCTGGCACGCACAGGAGTCAGTGTGCAAATCACGAAAGCATTAGCTTCGCCTTACGAGGATAAGTCTGCGTTAGCGGCTAAGTACGGGTTTGCGTTGACGAATGAGGCAAATGAGTTGTTTGAAGATGAGACCATCGACGTAATTGTGGAATTGATCGGGAAGATCGATCCGGCAAAAGCGTTTATTTCAGCTGCTTTAGAAAATAAGAAGCACGTTGTGACGGCAAATAAAGACTTGATTGCCACCCATGGACCTGAACTGCTGGCAATCGCTGAAAAAGCCGGGGTGTCTCTTTATTATGAAGCCAGCGTGGGTGGTGGCATTCCGATCTTGCGTACATTGAGCACCCACTATCTGCCTGATACCATCACAGGAATTTTTGGCATCGTCAATGGGACGACCAATTATATGCTGACAAAAATGACGGAAGATGGCATGACCTATGAAGATGCTTTGTCACAAGCCCAAGTAAAAGGTTTTGCCGAATCAGATCCTACTAATGATGTTGACGGTATCGATGCAGCTTATAAAATGGTGATCCTGACTAAATTTGCTTTTGGGAAAACGATCTATGTTGCTGATGTGGCAACAAAAGGCATCCGCGGCTTAGCTGTGGCAGATATTAAGCAGGCACAAGCCATTGGTTATGAAGTGAAGTTGATCGGTGCAGCACAAAAGACAGTTGACGGTTCCCTTACTGTGTCAGTTGGACCTGTATTAGTGCCGAAAAACCATGCGTTAGCGACGATCCAAAACGAGTTTAATGGCATTTTTATCGAGAGTGAAGGCATCGATCAATCAATGGTTTATGGACCAGGAGCAGGATCACGACCGACGGCCACCAGCGTGGTAGCGGATTTGACCGTTTTAGCAAAAAATAAAAGCTTTGGGATCGTTGAACCTTTTCTAACTTTTGAAAAAGAAACAGCATTAGCATCTGTAGAAGAAGTTCCTAGCCGGCATTATGTGTCGTTTTCAAGTCAAGAGATCAAAGGGAACGCTCTTCCAGAATGGTTTGCGTTTGAGCAAACGGTGTTCAACGAAGCAGAGCAACGAATAGCTGGAATCACCAATCTAATGAGCGAAAAAGAGCTAACAGAAAAACTCGCAACTTATACCGATGCACAAGACATACAAATAATGAAAGTGATGGAGGAATAAACATGTATCAAGGATTATTGCATCAATACAAGGAATATCTGCCAGTCAACGAAAATACACCAGCATTGTCGCTGGCTGAAGGCAACACGCCGTTGATTCCCTTACCAAGCCTTTCCAAGGAATTAGGGATTCAATTGTATGGAAAATACGAAGGGCTGAATCCGACAGGCTCTTTTAAAGACCGAGGGATGGTCATGGCGGTGGCAAAAGCGGTGGAAGAAGGTGCCAAAGCAATCGTCTGTGCATCGACAGGAAATACCAGTGCGGCAGCAGCAGCTTATGCGACCAGAGCGGGGATCAAAGCCTATGTTGTTATTCCAGATGGCAAGATCGCTATGGGAAAATTGGCGCAAGCGATCGTTTATGGAGCCGACATCATTTCGATCCCAGGAAACTTTGATGAAGCGTTAAAAGCAGTACGAGATATTGCAGAAACCGAAGCCGTGGCGCTAGTAAACTCAGTCAATCCTTATCGTTTAGAAGGACAAAAAACAGCGGCCTTTGAAGTATGCGAACAATTAGGACAAGCACCGGATGTTCTTGCGATTCCTGTCGGTAATGCAGGGAATATCTCGGCATATTGGAAAGGGTTCAAAGAATGGCATGAGAAAAAAGGCACCGCGTTGCCAAGAATGCATGGGTTTGAAGCTGAAGGTGCTGCTGCGATCGTCCGTGGTGAAGTCATCGAACAACCAGAAACGATTGCTACAGCGATTCGGATCGGCAATCCAGCCAGCTGGCAGTTGGCAGAAGCCGCTCGTGATGAATCAAATGGACACATCGATGCAGTAACCGATGAGGAAATTTTGAATGCTTACCGTAAAATTGCTGCGCAAGATGGTGTGTTTATTGAACCAGGCTCAGCTGCCTCGCTAGCTGGTGTCATCCAGCACGTGAAAGCAGGGAAAATCAAACCAGGTGAGACTGTCGTTGCCGTCTTTACTGGAAATGGTCTGAAGGATCCTGATACAGCTATCAAAGCGACAGAAGTAACCATCAATAAGATGAGTGATTTAGAAGAAATGCGTCAGCATCTTCGTGAAGGAGTTGCCAATCTATGAAGATCCGCGTTCCTGCAACCAGTGCGAACTTAGGGCCTGGTTTTGATTCCTGCGGGATTGCCCTGTCAAAGTATTTGTTCATTGAAGTTTTAAAAGAAAACGATACGTGGGAAATCATCCATGAGCTAGGTTCAGAGATCCCAACGGATGAAACCAACTTGCTTTTGCGTGTGGCACTGAAATTAGCACCAAACATGAAGCCTTTGAAAATCCGAATGAGTTCGGACATTCCTTTGGCAAGAGGCTTAGGCAGCAGTTCCTCGGTGATCGTCGCCGGGATTGAACTAGCCAACCGCATGGCCCACATGAATCTGAGTGCAGCACAAAAGCTTGAGATCGCAACTGCCATCGAAGGGCATCCTGACAACGTTGGACCAGCGATTTATGGAGATTTTGCGGTTGCTGCTTACGACCATCAGCACAAGCATACGTATTTAGTCAAGCATCATTTTCCAGAGTGTGAGATCATTGCCTATATTCCTCATGAAGAACTGTTGACTGAAGCAAGTCGTCAAGTCTTGCCGCAGACCCTTTCGCACGAGCAAGCTGTCGAAGCCAGTGCGATCGCCAACGTGATGATCGCAGCGGTCATCAATGGCAATCTGCCTCTTGCAGGAAAATTGATGCAACAGGATCGTTTTCATGAAGCCTATCGGGAAAAGCTTGTGCCGCACTTGTCGACCATTCGCCAAATCTGCGAAGAAGAAGGCGGCTATGGCTGTTTCTTAAGCGGCGCAGGTCCTACGGTCTTAGCGATCGTCCCAGAGGAACGGGCAGAACGAATCTCAAAACTTTTGCATGCCTTGGAGAGCAATGCGTATATCGAACAATTACAAATCGATCGTGAAGGGCTGCAAGTGTTCTAAAAGAGAATAATAAATGAGCCACAGACCAAAAATGGTGAGCAGAAGATTTTCTGCTCACCATTTTTCATTGCTTCATCGAGGTTAGTCTTTCGTTTCTGACGTGTAATAACTATGATCTTCTAAGTTTAATGCATTTAAAATCATAGAGGCGGTTTCTTCGATGGAAAGAGAAGCGACATTGATCACGACACAGCCTAGTTTTTCATACAGATCATTGGCAAACGTCAGCTCCGCTTTGATTTTTTCTATATCGGAATACGCAGAATCTGGGTTCAAGCCGTAGGAGCGCATCCGTTCTTTGCGAATACTGTTTAACACATTCGGATCGTTTGTTAGCCCGACGATTTTTTTCGGATCGATTTCCCAGAGCTGTTTTGGGATGTGGGCTTGCGGTACTAAAGGCAGGTTAGCAACTTTTAAATTTTTGTTTGCTAGAAATAGACTCAAAGGTGTTTTTGACGTCCGAGAAACCCCTAGTAACACGACATCTGCTTCCAAGAAGCCACGAGGGTCTTTCCCATCATCGTACATGACCGCAAATTCCATGGCTTTGATGCGTTTGAAATAATTTTCGTTCAAGTGGTGCAAAGCCCCTGGCTCTCGTGAAGGTGCTACGCCAGTTCGGCGTTCTACTTCACTTACTGGAGGGGTCAATACGTCGAAATGGTAAAGGTCAGCTTCTTCACAAAAATGATTCGTCAAATCCACAAGTTCTTCTTTGATCAAGGTATGAAGAATAATGGCGTTGTGTTTTTTTGCATCAGACAAAGCTTTGATCAAATGCTCTTTTGTGTGGATAAATGTGCGTCTAAAAAGGTTAAATTCGACGCTGGGGTATTGGGCCATTGTCGCTTGTGCAAGCTTCGATGCCGTTTCGCCGGCAGAGTCCGACAACACGAACATCGTCACTGCGGCACTGGTTTGCAATTTTTCTTGCAAGTCTGGTTGTTCAGGTTCAGTTGGCTTCATAAGAAAAATCCTCTCTTGCTTTTTTATTGATTTCATTATACCATACTTAAGATCGATAGAATCGGAATGATTTTGATTTATCAGGAGGGCCTACGATGAAAAATCAAACACTTATTGAGCATGCCATGACTACATTGAAAGAAAATGGCTTTAAATACACCAAAAAAAGAGAAGCGATCATCACCTATTTAGTGAAACGCAATCGCTATTTGCCAGCCAAGGAAATTCATGAATACATGTCAGAAAAGTATCCTGGCTTGAGCTATGATACGATCTACCGTAATCTGCATGATTTTTCTGAGATCGGTATTTTAGAAGAAACAGAGCTGAACGGGGAGATGAAGTTTCGCTATAACTGCTGTGCAGAATTAGAGGACCATCATCACCATCACTTTATTTGCACGGTTTGTGGCAAAACAAAAGAACTGCATATTTGCCCGATGGACTTCTTCCAAGAACAGCTTCCTGGCTGCTTGATCGAGGGACATCGCTTCGAGATTTTGGGCCGTTGTGAAGAATGTCAATGAAAACCCACACAAACTTGATGGGATCGAAGACTTTTTTAACAGAATGCCTTGACACTTTTTCAGGGGTTAGCTATAATTTTTAAAGGACAGTCGTGTTTTTTGGGATTTTATTTCAATAACAACTACGGTTACTTTTTAAGCTCGGAGGGAGGGAATTTACATGTCAAAAACAGTCGTTCGCAAAAACGAATCACTTGACGATGCTCTTCGTCGCTTCAAACGTTCCGTGTCAAAAGCGGGTACTTTACAGGAATCTCGTAAACGTGAATTTTACGAAAAACCTAGCGTAAAGCGTAAGAAAAAATCTGAAGCAGCTAGAAAACGCAAAAAATTCTAATTTTCTACTGTTTTGAGAATTGGAGCTGGTAGTGTGACACTACTAAGTACACTGAATGATGACATGAAGACAGCGATGAAAGCCAAAGACAAGGAAACCTTGCAGGTGATCCGCATGTTGAAAGCATCAATTCAAAATGAGCAGATCAAAAAAGGTTCTGACTTGAATGAAGAAGAAGAGTTGACCGTTTTGTCTCGTGAGATGAAACAGCGTCGTGATTCTTTAAATGAGTTTGAGAAAGCTGACCGAAATGATCTAGCAGAGAAAGTCAAAGTTGAAATTGCAGTTGTTGAAAAATATTTGCCAGCACAACTCGATGAAGCGGAAATCCGCCAAATCGTCGCTGGAGCGATTGAAAAGACTGGTGCTTCTTCTTCCAAAGAATTTGGAAAAGTGATGGGTGCTGTAATGCCACAAGTTAAAGGCAAAGCAGACGGCAATCAAGTCAATGCGATCGTTAAAGAATTATTGGATCAAATGTAAGCTCACGCCGCAAGTATGGATGACATGCTTGCGGCTTTTTTTTCTGATTTCGAAAACTTAAAAAAAGCATAAGGACAAGGGGAAACGACTGTTGTACTTGATAAGTAATTTTTCTTTTTTCCATCTTATGTTATTATTAATAAGAACGCCAAAAAAGGAGCTGTAACATATTTGACAGACAAAACAATAACGATCGAGATAACACTTAGTGAAAACGATGACGTTCGTTTATTATTAGGTGCCCACGATAAGAACATCAAAATTATTGAAGACTCCACAGGAACGGTCATTCACACTCGTGGTGAGCTGATCCAAATCGTAGGAGAAACTGAAGCCGCTGAAAAGGCACAATCCGTGATTCGGGCTTTGCAAGAGTTGATCAAACGAGGCATCAATATCAGTACCCCTGATGTGATCACTGCATTGAATATGGTGAATAAGGGCAGTCTTGATTATTTCAAAGATATGTATGAAGAAGAGATCATCAAAGACCGTAACGGCAAACCGATCCGAGTGAAAAATGCTGGACAAAAAAAATATATCGAAGCCGTCCGTAAACATGATGTAGTGTTTGGTGTCGGCCCCGCTGGAACCGGAAAGACCTTCTTAGCAGTCGTAATGGCAATTGCAGCTCTAAAGAAAGGCCAAGTGCAAAAAATCATTTTGACACGTCCCGCCGTTGAAGCAGGAGAAAATCTAGGTTTCCTACCAGGAGACTTGAAAGAAAAAGTCGATCCTTACTTACGCCCCGTTTATGATGCGTTGTATCAAATTTTTGGGATGGATCATACGAACCGTCTCATGGAACGAGGCGTCATTGAGATCGCACCATTGGCATATATGCGTGGACGTACGCTAGAAGATGCCTTTGTCATTTTAGATGAAGCGCAAAATACGACGATCGCTCAAATGAAAATGTTTTTGACCCGTTTAGGATTCAACTCTAAAATGATCGTCAATGGCGATACCAGCCAGATCGATTTGCCAAAAGGGACTTTAAGCGGCCTGATCCACGCCGAACGAACGTTACAAGAGATCCCTAAAATTGCTTTTGCTAATTTTGAAGCAGGAGATGTCGTGCGGCATCCAGTTGTTGCCGAGATCATTCGCGCATATGAAGAAGCAGATCTTAAAGACAAGCGCTGATCGTCTTTTAGGAGGAGAACTATGATCATTCAACCACTACGGAAATTTAGAGAAAGACTTGGGAAATTCTATCTACCAGTTTTGATGTTCCTTTTCTTTCTTTTTTCGATTGGTATCATGTACACCAGCGTCAAACAAAACAATGTCGATTATAGCGAAGGTCAAGTGGCGGAAGAAAATATCCGTGCCAATAAAACGATCGAAAATACCGCTGCGACGGAACAAAAACGTAAACTGGCTGCCGAAGCTGTACCACCAGAGTACACGTATCAGGATACACTGGCGCAAACGCAGCATGATCGTATCGATCATTTATTTGACTTAGTTGCTTCAGTCAAAAAATCAGTGGATGAAGCCCATGAAAAAAAAGTGGCTGAGGCCGATGAGGATGAAAATATCCCTAAACCTAGTACAGATGAATATATCGCAGCCTTAAAACAAGAATTTGAAAAAATGAGTGATGATGAACTGGATTTTTATCAGTCATTTACCAATAATTTTTTGACGACGATGTTCTCATTAAGTGATGATGAATTAAATACAGTGCGTACCTATGCGCTACAATTAGTTGATGAACAAATGGCGAAACAGATCCGCCAAACGGAATTAAGTACGTTTCGTTCTGAGGCGGAAGATAAGATCCAGTTCTTAGACGTTAGCTCAGACATGGCTTCTGTCTTACGTTTCTTAGTCAATCAAGGAATCGTCGTGAACGATATCCCAAATGAAAAACGGACAGAAGAAGCACGGCAAACCGCCATGGATGCTGTTCCTCCAGTGATGATTTATCAAGGAGAGATCATTGTCCGTGAGGGCTCGCAGATCGATGCCAATGCCCTAGAGAAGCTGCAGCTTTTAGGAATGACTAATCAGACCTTTTCTGTTTTTCCATTGATCGCTTTAGTGTTAGCAACAGTCTTACAGATGCTGATGGTGTTTTATTACACGAAACAGACGAAAGACGTGGAAAAACGGATGAATGCGGTCACGTTTTATATTTTGGCAATGGCATTCAGTATTTTGATCATGAAGTTTTTCCAACTTTTCCAATCTGAATTAGTGACCTTTATCCCGCTGTTTTTCCCAGCTGCGTTTACACCGTTGATCCTGAGTATTTTCTCCAGCCGTCGTTTGGGGATTTTGTCTGCGATTTTCCAAGTAATCAGTGCACTCTTTATTTACTTTGATTCTAGCGGAACCAACTTGTTGACGACCGTCTTAGTCACCTATTTGTTCTCTGGCTTGATGGGAACGATGATCAAGCGCGCCCGCATCGCTAGTCAAGGGAAAACGGCAGTAGCGTGGGTGATCGTCTTTCCGCTCTTACTGAGTTTTGTGCTGGTGATTTTCCAAGGAATGGATTTTGCTCGCGGGAACACTTGGACCACGATCATTTGTGGTTTAGCAGGCTCTCTCTTAAGCTATTTGCTAACGATGGGACTACATCCTTACATCGAATTGTTGGTGACGGATGAGAGTATGATCGTGTTAAATGAATTGAGCAACCCGAATCATCCATTATTAAAACAGTTGCTGGAAGAAGCGCCAGGAACATATCATCACAGTATGATGGTTGCCAATCTTAGTGCCAATGCCGTTGCCGAAATCGGCGGGCAAAGCTTACTGACTCGTGTGGCTTGTTATTACCATGATATCGGCAAGGTCAAACATGCCAATTTCTTCGTAGAAAATTTACCTGCTGGTGCCGAAAACCCGCATAATTTCTTGTTGCCTGAAGACAGCAAACAAATTATCTTCGGTCACGTGATCGATGGGGCGGAAATTCTCGAAGAAGCCAAAATGCCCCGCATGGTGATCGACATTTGTCGTCAACACCATGGCACGACCTTGATGCGGTATTTCTACGTGAAAGCCAAAGAGCGTAATCCCGAGGTAACGGAAGAAGATTTCCGTTATCCTGGTCCAAAACCGCAAACACGAGAAGCTGGCGTTGTGAGTATCGCGGATAGTTGTGAAGCAGCTGTTCGAGCGATGGAAAATCCAACAAATCAAAAGATTCAAGAATTTGTTGCAAATCTCATCAATGATCGGATCTTAGACGGTCAACTGGATGAAACAGGCCTGACTTTGAAAGAAATCCGAATGATTGAAAAATCACTGGTCAACGGACTTTGCAGTACCTTCCATTCACGGATCAAATATCCAAAAATGAAGTCGGAAGCAGAGAAAATGAAAGAAGAACAAGAAAGAAGAGAGCGCTAATGGAGATTACCTTTTTAGATGAGACAAATTCAGTGGGGGAAACCAAGATCAAAGAGATCGAAGGACTGTTGCAATTTGCTGCAGGACATTTAGAACTTCCAGAGGATACAGAAATGTCCGTCACATTTATGGACAATGCGGCGATCCAAGAAATCAATCGGGAGTACCGCGGCAAAGATATGCCAACAGATGTCATTAGTTTTGCCTTTGAAGAAGAAACAGACGAAGAGCTGTCGATCATTTTTGACGAAGCCCTTGAAGAGCTGCCGCGTGATCTTGGAGATATTATGATCTCCATTGAACGAGCGAAAGAACAAGCTGCTGAATACGGGCACACCTATGATCGGGAGCTGGGTTTCTTGGCGTTACATGGTTTCTTGCATATCAATGGCTATGATCATATGACACCTGAAGATGAAAAGGAAATGTTTGGATTGCAAAAGGAAATACTGGATGCCTATGGACTCAAAAGATAAGAATATTGGGAAAAACAAACAATTTATTTCGTCGATCGAATTTGCTTTCACTGGTATAAAAACCGTCTTTAAAGAGGAACGCAATATGCGTAAACATGTTGCACTAGGAATCGTTGCGATCATTGCGGGCTTTATTTTCCGTTTGAGTCAAATGGAATGGCTCTGGTTGCTGCTAGCTGTTTTCTTAGTCTGGATCGTTGAGATCATCAACACCGTCTTTGAAAACGTCGTAGATATGTTTACAGATTTCCATTTCCATCCTATCGGAAAAAAAATCAAAGATATGGCTGCTGGTGCCGTGCTGATGACTGCAGTTTTTGCGTTAGTCGTCGCAGCGATCATCTTCTTGCCAAAATTGCTGCAGCTCTTCTGATGCGCACCAAAACACAAGATAAAGGGGAACAATAATGACAACACACAAATCAGGCTTCGTTGCGATCGTCGGGCGGCCAAATGTTGGGAAATCAACACTACTAAATCGAGTCGTAGGACAAAAAATCGCGATCATGAGTGACAAAGCGCAAACGACCCGTAACAAAATCCAAGGGGTCTACACAACGGATGACGCACAGCTGATCTTTATCGATACACCAGGTATCCACAAACCCAAACACCGTTTAGGCGATTTTATGGTTGAAACCGCCTATAGTGCACTGCGAGAAGTTGACGTGACGCTATTTATGATCAGTGCGGACCAAAAGCGTGGGAAGGGCGATGATTTTATTATCGAACGATTGCGCCAAAGTCAGACACCGGTTTTCCTCGTGATCAATAAAATTGATAAAGTCCATCCAGATGCCTTATTGGCAATTATTGAAGACTACTCCTCACAAATGGACTTTGCTGAGATCGTACCGATTTCCGCAACAGAAGGCAATAATTTCGAAACGTTAATGAAGCTACTGATCGATGAAATGCCAGAAGGGCCTCAGTACTTCCCAGAGGATCAAATCACGGATCATCCAGAATACTTTATCGTTTCCGAATTGGTGCGGGAAAAAGTCTTGCTACTGACCAGAGATGAAGTACCTCACTCAGTAGCGGTCGTGGTTGACTCCATGAAACGAGACCACAATGACAAGGTGCATATTCAAGCGACGATCATTGTCGAACGTGACAGTCAAAAAGGCATTATCATCGGCAAAGGCGGAAAAATGCTGAAACAGATCGGTACGAAAGCTCGTTTAGACATTGAACACTTGTTAGATGACAAAGTCTTCTTGGAATTATGGGTAAAAGTTCAAAAAGATTGGCGCGACAAGCAAACATTCTTAACAGATTATGGCTATCGCAAAGATGAGTATTGATGACATGCAGATCAAACATGATCTGTTTTAATGAAGAAAAACTGATGCAGTTAGCGAACTGGATCAGTTTTTTTAAAGAAATGGGGTGCGACGATGAATCTTGTTGAAACAAAAGGAATCTTGCTTTTTTCAAAAGACCATAAAGAAAAAGACAAGCTAGTCAAAATCTTTACGGAATCTGCTGGGAAGCAAATGTTTTATGTCAAGGGTGCCCATCGGAAAAATAACCCCTTGGCACCAGCGCTGCTCTCCTATACTGAAGCCACCTACATGGGAACCATCAAAACGGAAGGCTTGTCCTTTTTAAACAATGCCAAAGACATCCATCCTTTTCGTACGATCCAAAGTGATATTTTTATTGCTGGTTATGCAACCTACTTATTGAATTTGGCTGATTCTGCTATTGATGATCGAGTCTATGACCCACATCTATACCAATTTTTACATGAGGCCTTGCAATTAATGGATCAAGAAAACGACGCAGAGATCATCACCAATATCTTTGAGATCCAGATTTTGCACCGTTTCGGGATCACCCCGAATTGGACCCATTGTGCGATCTGCGGAAAAACCGACGGTCGGTTTGACTATTCCTCAAAATATAGCGGTATTTTATGTGAACAGCACTGGGGGATGGACGAACGTCGTTATCATGCTGATTCTCGGGCGATCCATTTTATTCGCTTATTTTCGCAAATATCCTACGAGCAGATTGCTTCAATCAAATTAAAGCCAGAAACGAAAGCCGCGATCCGACGAGTGATTGATTTATTATATGATGAATATGTGGGCATTCATTTAAAAAGTAAGAAGTTTATCGATCAGATGGGGCAATGGCAAGACGTCTTAAAACCGAAAAATCAATGATAGAGTTGGCGAAACTTCAATGGAGTTAAGCCGACTCTTTTTTTGAATAATGCTGTAAAGTGACTTGCATCTTGAAACCCCACTGCGAAGGCAGCTTGTTGAATGGGCAGATCTGGCTGTGCCACCAAAAGCTCTTTGGCTCGGGTCATGCGGTAGTTCAATAAATATTGTGCAGTAGATTGCCCCAAAAAACGTTGGAACAAACGTGAAAGATACTGTGGTGAAACATAGACGAGCCCTGCTAGTTCTTTGATCGTGATCGCCTGATCGTAATTCGTTTCGATTTCTTGTATAACGGGAACCAGATATTGTTGGAACAGCGGGTGTTTTTCTGTCGGATTCCCTGAGCGTTCTTGCATGATCGCCAATAAAAAGCGGTAACATTCGCTAGAAGCCCGTAGCGGGTCCCAACTGATTTGTTGGTCTTCTTTGATCCGTTGATTGATCCAGGTGACATAAGAAAAGGTTTCTGACTCTTCAGCTAATATATAGGGCTGATTCGTGTACTGCTTTAACACCTCAGCTGCCAAAGGGCCTTGGAATGTGGCGAAGGATGTTTTCCAGTTAGTCAATGGATAATAGCGATGGGGCGTAAAAGGAAAAATCAAAATGCCTTCATTCGGACGTAAGATAAACGATTCCTGACCAAATGTGATTCGGCCTTCCCCTTGCTCGGTTTGCAGCCAATGGAAGTAGGGATAACCATCAGGACGAGCGACGTCATCTTGCGCCCAATCGTTGCCGATGCTTTCAAGAGATAAAGGCAGCTGCTGATTGGTTTGATAAAAGTAGATAGGCATAGCGTACCTCCGTGTTTCGAAAAGTTATAAAATAGTGTTTCATGTATTATACTACAACAGAATGAAAAGCCTTACAATAAGAGAGTAGAAATCATTTTATTTTAAAGGAGCGTTCACTTACATGACAAAATTTTTTGATAGAATACTATTTGGCGGCGATTATAATCCAAATCAGTGGCCGAAAGAGATTTGGGAAGAAGACATTCGGATCTTTAAAAAAGCAAGTATCAATAGCGCGACCGTCAATGTTTTTTCATGGGCAAAGATCCAACCCTCTGAAAATTGTTATGATTTTGAGGAATTGGATCAAATCATCGAAAAATTAAGTACGGAAGGTTTCGACATCGTCTTAGCCACTTCCACAGCTGCTTTGCCAGCTTGGATGTTTAAGAAGTATCCAGAAGTCGCTCGCACCGATTATGATGGACGCCATCATAAGTTTGGGCAACGGCACAATGCCTGTCCCAACAGTTTGGTTTATCAAAAATACGCAGAACGCTTGGCAACGAAATTAGCCGAACGTTACGGCGAAAATCCACAAGTGACTTGTTGGCACATCAATAATGAATACGGCGGCGAATGTTATTGCGACAACTGTGAAAAAGCGTTTCGTGTCTGGTTAAAGGATAAATATCATACGATCGAAGCACTGAATAAAGCCTGGAATATGGAATTTTGGGGGCATACGGTGTATGAATGGGATGAAATCGTGCTGCCAAATGCGCTGTCAGAAGGAATCGGCTATGACAAGACGGCATTTGCAGGTATTTCTATTGACTACCGGCGGTTCAACTCGGATAGTCTTTTAAAAAACTACATGATGGAGCGGGACGCTATTCGGAAAATCGATCCCACAACACCGATTACAACGAATTTGATGGGAACCTTTAAAGGACTGGATTATTTCAAGTGGGCAAAGGAAATGGACCTTGTTTCGTGGGATAATTATCCATCGTACAATACGCCATGGAGCTTAGTAGCCATGACCCATGATTTGATGCGCGGGTTAAAACAGCAACCCTTTATGCTGATGGAACAAACACCTTCCCAACAAAACTGGCAGCCTTATAATTCATTAAAAAAACCAGGACAGATGCGGGCGCAAAGCTATCAAACGATTGCTCATGGGGCAGATACGATCCAATACTTCCAATTGCGACGTTCCATTGGTGCTTGTGAGAAATTCCATGGTGCGGTCATCGAACATGTCGGTCATGAAGACACGCGGGTTTTCCGAGAAACAGCCGCTCTTGGGGCTGAATTAGCGCAGCTTTCAGACATCATTGGCACGCAAACCCAAGCACAGGTTGCTGTGATTTTCGATTGGGACAATTATTGGGCTTTAGAATATACGAGTGGTCCAACCGTTGACCTGAAATATGTGGAACAGATCCATCGCTACTATCGCTATTTTTACGAACAAAATATTGCGGTCGATTTGGTTCCCGTGGATGCTGACTTATCAAAATACAAGCTAGTCGCAGCTCCGGTTCTGTACATGATCAAAGAAGGGATGCAAGAGCGGCTAACTGATTTCGTTATGCAAGGCGGTGCTTTACTTACAACGTATATGAGCGGCATCGTTGATCAATCAGACAATGTTCACTTAGGCGGTTACCCTGGCCCCTTGCGGGAGTTAGCTGGCATCTGGGTGGAAGAAATCGATGCATTAGCGCCAGAACAATCAAACGGGGTTTCGTTAGTCAATGAAGAACTTACAGGAACAAGTAATTTAGTCAGCGATTTGATCCATTTAGAAAACGCCGAAGCGCTAGCGCATTACACGAGCAATTTCTATGCAGGAATGCCGGCAGTGACCAAAAATACATTTGGCGATGGAACCGTCTATTACTTTGGTGGACAGTTGGAAGATCAGCTGCAAGATCAGCTTTTCAAAACGATCGTCAAAGAGACCGATATTACCCCAGTGATCGAGGAGGCAACAAAACTAGAAATTGCCTGTCGTGAAAATGAAGAGGCGAAATTTTTCGTCATCATCAATTTCCACGAAGAAGCACAACCGCTGCCAGAAATGTTTGTTGGAAAAACGGATCTTCTGACGGGTAAGGTTCTTTCTTCAGAAATGATGCTGACGCAATACACCACCTATATCGTCAAAGAGGGGCGTAACTGATGCGAACTTTTGCTATTGAAGATGACTTTTATTTAGACAACAAGCCTTTTAAAGTGATCTCTGGAGCGATCCATTATTTTCGTGTCGTTCCTGAATATTGGCAAGATCGCTTAGAGAAACTACGCTTGATGGGCTGTAATACCGTCGAAACCTATGTTCCTTGGAATCTTCATGAAGCACAGGAAGGTGTCTATCAATTTGATGGGATCCTTGATTTGCGGCGATTTATCCAAACGGCACAAGAAGTAGGGCTTTATGTCATTTTGCGACCAGCACCTTATATTTGTGCGGAGTGGGAATTTGGGGGACTGCCTTATTGGCTATTGCAAGACCCTATGATGAAGCTTCGGTTTGATTATCCCCCATTTATGGAAAAAATCACTCGTTATTTCGCCCATTTGTTTCCACAAGTGCGGGATCTGCAGATCACCCAAGGTGGTCCGATTATAATGATGCAAGTAGAAAATGAATACGGCAGCTACGCCAATGATAAAGAGTATTTGCGGAAAATGGTGGCTGCGATGCGGCAGCATGGTGTAGAAACGCCGTTAGTGACCTCTGACGGACCTTGGCACGATATGCTAGAAAACGGCAGTATCAAAGACTTGGCATTGCCTACGATCAACTGCGGCTCCAACATCAAGGAAAACTTTGAAAAACTTCGAAGATTTCACGGAGAAAAACGGCCACTGATGGTCATGGAATTTTGGATCGGCTGGTTTGATGCCTGGGGTGACGACCAGCACCATACGACCTCAACACAAGATGCAGTAAAGGAATTGCAGGATTGTTTAGCATTAGGTTCTGTCAATATCTATATGTTTCATGGCGGGACCAACTTTGGCTTTATGAACGGGTCAAACTATTATGAACGCTTAGCGCCGGATGTCACTAGCTATGATTACGATGCCTTGTTGACAGAATGGGGAGAACCTACTGCCAAATACCAAGCCTTCAAAAAGGTGATCGCTGACTATGCGGAAATTCCTGAGTTTCCCTTGAGTATGAAAATTGAGCGAAAAGCTTATGGAACATTCTCAGTGAAAGAACGAGTCTCCTTGTTTTCGACGATCGACACAATCAGTCAACCGATCATAAGTAATTTCCCGTTATCGATGGAAGCCTGCAATCAAGCGACAGGCTATATCTATTATCGCTCACTGATTGGGCCTGCTCGGAAGATTGCCGACTACCGTCTGATCAATACGATGGATCGTGCCCATACGTTTATCAACCAGGAACTTTTGCGCATCGATTACGATCAAGAAATCGGTCAAACCCACAGTTTCGATTTATTAGAATCAGAAAACGAGTTGGGGATCTTGGTGGAGAATATGGGGCGGGTCAATTATTCTGTAAAAATGAACCATCAGCACAAAGGCATCAAAGACGGTGTGATCATCAATGGCGCCTTCCAAAGCAACTGGGAAATCTATCCCTTACCGATGGATAATTTGCATGCCATTGATTTCCAAGGAAAATGGCAAAAAGGACAACCAAGTTTCTCACGCTTTGAATGTGTTTTTGATGAATGTGCAGATACCTTTATCGAATTGCCAGGCTGGGGTAAAGGGTTTGTCCAAGTCAATGGTCATACGATCGGCCGTTTCTGGGAAAAAGGACCGCAGCAGCGCTTGTACGTCCCAGCACCGTTTTTAAAAATCGGAATGAATGAGATCATCGTTTTTGAAAGTGATGGGAAAATCGCTGATGAGATCGTCTTTCATGATCAGGCGGATTTAGGCCCAGAAGCATAAAAGTTCAAATTAATCATTGACAAACCCTAGCTTCAACTACTATCATAAGAGTAATCGAATCCGTGCTATGATCGGAAGAAAGAAAGAAGACCATTCCATGAAGCGAACTTGGGAGAGTGAAAGCCAAGTTGGAACCTTATTTCGCAGGCGTCCGTGAGCATGATCAATGAAGCTGCCGACTTGTCGGAAGTAGGGTGGAACCGCGAATTTATCGTCCCTATATCTATACACTTTGTATAGATATAGGGACTTTTTTATGTTTCACACCAAGAATAGCCAAAAACAAAGGAGGTTTTTTATGTTATTTGATATGACGATTCCAGCAAGTGCGTTTACCGAAAAAAAGCTCAAAGTATTAGCAAGTATTCCACTGCAGGTTCGCCTTTTAAAGGATGAACAGCTTATCCATGAATTTACAACGAGTCCAGACCAAATGCTTTACGACTTATCGGATGTTTTAGAAGCAGATGTCGTGGTCGAAGTGAAATTGATCCCTGGATCAGTTGTCGAATTTTATCCTGTCGTCAATGCGTTATAAGAAAGGAAGAAAAAGATGAGTAAACTAACTGTGCAAGAGATGATTTTGACCCTGCAAAAATTCTGGTCTGAAAACGGCTGTATGCTGATGCAGGCCTATGATACAGAAAAAGGGGCTGGAACCATGAGCCCATATACATTTTTACGTGCAATCGGTCCAGAACCATGGAACGCCGCTTACGTAGAACCTTCTCGCCGTCCAGCTGATGGCCGCTACGGGGAAAACCCAAATCGTTTGTATCAGCACCACCAGTTCCAAGTCGTGATGAAGCCTTCTCCTGAAAATATCCAAGAGCTTTATTTAGAAAGCCTGCGTCTTTTAGGGATCGATCCATTAGAACATGATATTCGTTTTGTCGAAGATAACTGGGAAAATCCTTCGATGGGTTGTGCAGGTCTTGGTTGGGAAGTTTGGTTAGACGGGATGGAGATCACTCAGTTTACGTACTTCCAACAAGTCGGCGGCTTAGCATGTAAGCCAGTGACATCAGAGATCACTTACGGCTTAGAACGTCTAGCATCTTATATTCAAGAAGTTGAAAGTGTCTACGATCTTGAATGGTCTGCAGGTGTCAAATATGGTGAGATTTTCCGCCAACCTGAGTATGAACATTCAAAATATTCCTTTGAAGTCAGTGACCAAGACTTGCTTTTAGGAAACTTCGATCGTTTTGAAAAAGAAGCAAAACGCTGTATCGATGAACGCTTAGTTCATCCAGCTTACGACTATATCTTAAAATGCAGCCATACCTTCAACCTGTTGGATGCTCGTGGCGCAGTCTCCGTCACTGAACGTGCTGGGTACCTCGCACGTATCCGTAACATGGCGCGTCAAGTAGCAAAACTCTTTGTAGCAGAACGGGAAAACCTCGGTTATCCATTGCTTGATCCAGAAGTGGCGCAAAAACTGATTGAGGAGGGAAAATAAGATGGCACAAAACCTATTATTAGAAATCGGCTTAGAGGAATTACCAGCGCATGTCGTAACCCCAAGTATGAAACAATTACAAGAAAAAACGGCAGCTTTCTTAGATGCTCATGCGTTGCCTTATACAACGATCGAAGCCTATTCCACACCTCGCCGTTTGGCTGTCTATGTCACCGGTATTCCTGAAAAACAAGCGGATACGCAAGAAGATGTCAAAGGACCAGCGAAAAAAATCGCATTAGATGATGCAGGCAATTGGTCGAAAGCAGCTCAAGGGTTTGTTCGTGGACAAGGATTGACGACTGATGACATCACCTTCCGTGAATTAAAAGGGATTGAGTATGTCTATGTAACGAAACATACCCAAGGTCAACCAACCGTTGAGGTATTGAAAGGATTGCAGGAAGTAATCACGAGTTTGACGTTCCCAGTAACGATGCACTGGGCAGACTACGATTTTGAATATATCCGACCAATTCATTGGATCGTAGCACTCTTTGGTGAGCAAGTCATTCCTTTCCAAATCCTTGATATTGTTACCGGTCGCGAGTCAAAAGGTCATCGTTTCTTAGGTGAGGCAGTCACGTTTGATCACGCGGACGAGTATTTGGAAAAAATGAAGCATCAGTTTGTCATCGCTGATCCAAGCGAACGTCAACAAATGATCACCGCACAAATCAACGCGATCGCTCAAGAAAACAACTGGCGGATCGATTTAGATGAAGACTTACTAGAAGAAGTGACAAATCTAGTTGAATACCCAACAGCCTTTGTAGGGGACTTTGAAGAAAAATATCTTTCTGTCCCTGAAGAAGTATTAGTTACTTCTATGAAAGAACATCAACGTTACTTCGATGTCCGCACCCTTGACGGAGAATTGCTGCCGCACTTCATCTCTGCCCGCAACGGGGATGCTGTGAAGATCGATAATGTCATCAAGGGAAACCAAAAAGTCCTGACCGCTCGTCTAGAAGATGCTGAGTTTTTCTACAATGAAGACAAAAAGCTGACCATTGACCATTGCGTAGAAAAACTTAAGCAAGTCACCTTCCACGAAAAAATCGGCAGCTTGTATGAAAAAATGCAACGTGTCGGACTAGCAGCGCAAATCATCGGGAAGACCGTTGGTTTAACACAAGAAGAACTGACCGACCTTCAACGGGCAGCTCAAATCTATAAATTTGATTTAGTGACCAATATGGTAGGGGAATTCCCTGAATTGCAAGGGATCATGGGGGAAAAATATGCCCTGATCCAAGGAGAAAAACCAACAGTTGCCCAAGCGATTCGTGAACACTACATGCCGATCTCAGCAGAAGGCGAGCTGCCACAATCAAAAATCGGGGCTGTTTTAGCGATTGCGGATAAATTAGACAGCTTACTTGCTTTCTTCGCTGTTGATATGGTTCCAAGCGGTTCAAACGATCCTTATGCACTTCGTCGGCAAACCTACGGGATTATCCGCATCCTAGCTGAAAAGCGCTGGTACTTCCCATTTGCTCAGTTGCAAGAAGAGATTCGTGAAGCCGTTAATGCCCAACCAGAAGTTTTTGGGATTCAACTTGCCGCTGGTCAAGAACAAGTGACCGATTTTGTGAAAGGTCGTCTGCGTCAATTCTTACTCAGCAAAAATACGCGTCATGATGTCATCGAAGCTGTCTTAGGCGCACGTCAAGCAGACATCAGTACGTTGTTTGAAACGGCTCAAATGTTAAGGGAGCATCTGCAAGACACCGACTTCAAACCTTCGATGGAAGCTTTGACACGGGTGATCAATTTAGCGAAGAAAGCTGAATTGGATCAAGCAGCAATTGATCCTGCCTTGTTTGAAAACGACTCTGAAACTGCCTTGTATGAAGCGGTCTTAACAGTAGAGGACAAGTTCCCACATCAAACGATGGAAGAAAACTACCAAAGCTTAGTGGCATTGCGCCCATTGATCGAAGCTTATTTTGATCAAACAATGGTCATGGTGGAAGATGAACAAATTCGCCGCAACCGTTTTGCCTTGTTGGATAAAATCGCGAAGATGAGTCTGGCAGTGGCTAGTTTAGATGCTTTGATTACGAAATAAAAGAAGCTTGCAGTTGCAGGTTTCTAAATAAAAAAAGCTGGAACTGAAGAATCAGTTCTGGCTTTTTTCTATGTTTCTCGATTTACTTGTGTTCAGTCCCAAGAAAACCGTCCTTTTCGTACAATGAAAGGACGGTTTTTGATGTTAAATTTTATAGCCGATCCCCCAAACGGTTTTGATATAAGAGGACTTCTTGTGGGTATCGTGCATTTTTTCCCGAAGGTTTCGAACGTGGACCATGATGGTATTATTGGAAGACGTGTAATATTTTTCGCCCCAAACCTCTTGAAACATTTCCTCAGAGCTTACCAC
>NZ_NGLC01000001.1:1663572-1773401 GCF_002140755.1 Enterococcus sp. 5B3_DIV0040 | reverse complement strand
TAGTGCCGCTCTATTTTTGAGGGGTTTCTTATGAAATTATAGGATCATGATAGAGACTTGAAGATTGCTTCCATGAAGTTTCTTATTTATAATACTCTTTTTTGGATTGATTAAAGACCGTATGATGGAGTATATCTTGTGCTTCTTCCAAAGATAAATCGGTTGTCAACCAAAAGTCAATAAATCCACATATTCCACTAGAAAAATAGACAACTAAGGGAATATTAGGACTAACGTTGAATGGTTTGGTATGTTCTATCATTGATTCAACCATGGTATGACTAAGGCATCTTAAAAAGTTCATCTGGTTTTGTTTCAAAAGAATACTGACAACTTTTTTATTTCTGTCAATTGCTTGAAGTATTTGATCAGTATACTTTCTGGACTCATTTTCACCAATTTTGTTTAGAGATTTGACAACGGGCTGGCAACTTTGCTGGATATTATCAGTGATTTCACGGACAATACTGCTTAATAAATGTTCTTTTGTTTCATAATGTAAATAAAATGCATTGCGTGAACAATCTGCTAGCTGACAAATCTCAGTAACCTTGATTTCCGCGTAAGATTTAGTTTCTAGTAATTCCAAAAATGCCTCTCTAATTATGCGTTCGCTTCTAGCAAACCGTTTATCTTGTTTCATTTTTCTCCTTGTTCGGTGACATTACTAACTATTATGTCACATAAATGACATTTTTCGTCAATTTGACTCTTGTGAAATTTAAGAGACAGATGTAACTTAAATATAAATGAATGATAAAGAGGTGTCAACTATGGTAAAAAGCGTTACGGAAGTTTTAGGAATAAAAAAACCGATTATCCAAGGTCCTATGAGTTGGCTGACAAATGGTGAATTTGTTGGTGCAATAAGTAAGACTGGAGCTTTAGGAGTATTGGGGATAAATGCTGGTCAAACAGAAGCCGCAACCACGATTGATAAAACGATTGAAAATATGCGAAAGGAAGTACGAATTGCCAAAAGTATTACGAATAACCCAATCGGAATTAATGTTGTTCCAATGGTTGAAGGATTTGATATGTATACGCAACCTATGCTTGAAATGATGGTTGAAGAAGGTGTTGAAGTTGCTGTTATGGTGGGGCAATTTTCAAAAGAATGGACGCAAAAGTTTAAAGCAAATGGTATTAAAATTGTTTATCGTGGGGCTCCAACTGTTGAGGACACTAATGTAGCAATAGAAGGTGGTGCTGATGTAATCGTAGCAACAGGTTTCGACGAGGGTGGGACAGTTCCAGATCAAGTTATTGGCACGTTTTCAATAGTACCTTTAATAGTTGATGTAGTGAAGGGAAGAGTGCCTGTATTAGCAGCCGGAGGGATTACAGATGCTCGAACGGCAAAAGCAGCGCTAGCATTAGGAGCGGATGGTATTTTTTCTGGAACCGCATTTCTAGCATCAAAAGAATCTCCATTAGCTGATAATATAAAACATCAATTAATATCGTCGAATGCAACTGATATGTTATTGTATCGGACTGTTCCAGCTTATTATCGCTCTTTACCTGGGTTGCTTCCTTATAAATTAGTTGCAATGGATGAAGCAGGAGAAAGCCGAGAAGCTATTCTTCAGGCTTCTGGAGGGGGAAATGGAATGAGAGATGGAATGCTTTTTGGAAATCTAGAAAAAGGGTTTGCATCAGTCGGTCTAGGAATTTCAATGATCCATCAAATTAATCCTGTTAAAACAATTGTAGATCAATTTATGCAGGGAATAATGAATAGCTGATGTTGTTTTTTTGTTAGATAAACTAATAACAAAAAAGAAAAATCAGGTAATAGTTTTATTGCAATGAACTTTGCTTTTCCTTATACACAGAAATTGAGTTGACAACAAATAAAACGCCAAGCAAAAACTAGTGAATAGGTTTTGCTTGGCGTTTTTTTCAAATCATGTGATTAGGATCAAATGTCGAAGAGCCCTTATTTCTGTACACTCTTTTTAATTACCGTAATTTATATGTATTACTCTATTTTTGTGTTCATAAACTCGTAACTAAATCATTGTTCAATTAAAATTTAGATTTATGAGTATTAGGACAAATATTGTATGTGGTCAGAAACTTAATAGTTTTTGATCCTGTTTTAATTTAGACATTTTACTTCTTTGGGATATTTTTACTCATTAGAAACGGTGATCTTTTCAATATAGTTGAGTGTTACGAGAAAGGGGGGGATCTGCGATGTTGTTTGTAGTTATTCTGATTTTAGGAAATGTGATCGCAGGAGCGATTGCGGTCAATTAGTTAATCAGAAATATCAAGGAGCCATAAAGCATAGAACCTAAAAATAAATTTATATCACATTTTATAGCCGATTCCCCAAACCGTTTTGATATAAGAGGACTTCTTGTGGGTATCGTGCATTTTTTCCCGAAGGTTTCGAACGTGGACCATGATGGTATTATTGGAAGACGTGTAATATTTTTCGCCCCAAACCTCTTGAAACATTTCCTCAGAGCTTACCACTTGGCCTTTTCGCTCCATCAATAATTTTAAAATGGAAAATTCGATGGGCGTCAGGGAAAGTTCTTCTTCTTGCAAGAAACATTTTCGCTTATTGACATCTAATTCCAACTCCCTCACGATCAATTTGTTTTGATCTGAGCCGTTGTATTGAGTCGAGCGGCGTATCTGAGCTTTCACCCGAGCGATCACTTCCAACGGACGAAAGGGCTTGGTGATGTAATCATCGGCACCAATTGTCAAACCAGTGATCTTATCGATTTCCTCAGATTTAGCTGTCAACATAATAATTGGGTAATGATGCTTCTTGCGGATGATTTTACACAGGTCAAAGCCTGTGATATCTGGCAGCATGACATCAAGAATCGCCAAAGAAAAGCTGTTTTGCTCGATCTGTACCTGAGCTTCATGACCATCTGCACAAGTGATGACAGAAAAATTTTCGTTTCGTAAATAAAAGGCAATCAAATCTGAAATTTCTTTTTCATCTTCAACTAAAAGTATCTTTTCCACTCGTATTGACCTTCCTTTTCAGTTAACTGACTTTCTAGTTTTTTCATGTTGATTTGTCGCTAAAGGCAATGTGACGATCATTTGAATCTCATTGTTCTTGCTAGCAGCTCGGATCGTTCCCTGATGCGCCAAAATAATTTCTTTGGCGATCGCCAATCCGAGACCTGCTCCACCTGTCTTGGTTGAACGAGCTTGATCCAGACGATAAAATTTTTCAAATAATGCCTCCAATTGTTCTTGTTCGATCGGCTCACTTTGATTCGCTAGGATAAAAGTTGCTGCTTGTTCGTCCACGGTTAGCTGCATTGTGATCGTGGTTTGATCAGGCGCATAGGCAATGGCATTTTTTAACAGATTGTTTAACACTCGCGCCAACTGTTCACTATCGGCTTTTAATTTCAAGCTCTCTGGTCCAGAGTAGCAGATGGTTTGTTCTTTTTCTTTCAGCAGCGGATAGAATTCTTCATGGATTTGCTTCAGTAAGAAGACGAAATCAAGTTCCCGTTGATACAATTGGATGTCTTGCAGATTAAAACGGGTGATGTCGAAAAATTCATTCATCAGCGTTTCCAAACGCTCAGACTTTTCTAAAGCAATCGTCAAGGATTGCGTCATTTGTTCATTGGTCAAGTTTTTCGTATCCAACAATAGATTGAGATAGCCGATCACTGAAGCTAAGGGAGTCTTTAAGTCATGTGCCAAATAGGTGATCAAGTCCTTGGTGCGCTGTGTTTCTTCCTTTAAAAGAGCCTCATTGCGGTTCATCGTATCTTCTATTTTTAATAATTCATGATCGATCGCTAGGCTGCCCGTCGAACTTGCTTCCGATTGAGAGAAAAAGAGCTGAATTCCTTCGGCGATCCTTGCAATTTTTTTCCTTGAAACATAACGATAACTAAAATAGCAAATCAAGGTAACGGCAAAAACGAGAAAGAAGGAGAATGCCAAGAACAATTGTTTAATAGGGCGCCAGTCGACAAAGGTACCAACGATCATCCCGCCTTCGCCATCACTTGTTTCTACAACGCCATCTGTAACAAGGTTTGACAAAAAATTATCCAGCACCATTTGAATGAGTCTCGTTTCCTTTAATAGCCATAAGGCTCCTACCAATAAGAAGAAGCCAACCAGAAAAAAGACAAATGAAGAATATTTACTACGCATGAAACAGTCCTTTCTAACTCGTTCTTGATTCTTTCTTGATTATAGCAAAGAGGAGTAGGAGCGAATAGCTAATTCTTCTTAAGAATTCTTCATATTAATAAAAAAAGAATGGAAAAATTCTATTTTCTTAAGAAATCTTCAGCAGATATTAAGAGAAACGTTCAAAACGCAAATTGATTCAATGGTTAAATAAAGGTGGTCATTCGATTAACCAATCAGGAAGGTGAGATGTTTGAGAAAGCATATGAACAAATCAAAAAAGAGTTTCATGATCATCAGTAGTTTACTGATCATCGGCAGTTTAGGCTGGACGAGTGCCTGGGGGATTGCTCGTCGTGAAGAACCTTCCATCACTCAAATAACTTTGCAAGATCTGCAACCGAGAGCAGATTTTTACTTAGTAGGAGTCGTTGAACCAGCAAGAACGGTTGAAGTCAAGGTGGATAGCTCAAGAGGATCAGTTGTTGAGAAAAAAGTAGAGGCAGGGGATCAAGTCAAAGCAGGGCAAGCTCTTTTTGTTTACTCTAACCCTGAGGGGGCTTTGGCCATTAAAGAAGCAGAACAGGCGACGGCAAATCGCTCGAGAGCTGTGGAACAAGCAAGACGGCAAACGAATCAAAAATGGGAACAATACAATAAGGTCACGAATCAGCTGGAGGAGACGAAACAAAAAATTGCCAGTGCGGAAGAAGAGGACAAAGAAGGGCTGGAAGATCGTAAAACCGATTTGGAAATGCAGCAAAGTCAATTACTGCTAGAAGCGCAAAACTTGGAAAGCAGCATTGGCGATGCCGAATTAGAGCTGGAACGGGCAGAATTAGAACTACGTTCAGTCAAAGAGCAACATGGCTCAGACGTCGTGGAAGCCGAAATTGATGGAATCGTTAAAGACGTGGACGAGCGACAAATGAATCGAAGCGCAAGTGAAGCGGCTCCAGAGAATCCTTTTATGACGATCGTTGATACCAGTCGGCTCTTTTTAAAAGGGACTGTGGATGAATTTCGCCGCAATCAACTTGAGCCTGGTCAAAAAGTTGAACTTAGAGACCGTAATGGCGGCAGTCAGCGATGGACTGGAAAGATCACCCGAGTTGGGGATATGAAAGAGCCTTCTGTAGTGGTTGAAGAACAAGGCGCAAACCCTAATTTGTCGCAATTTAGTTTTGAGGTCGTTTTAGATGAAAGTGAAGAGCCACCTAGTATTGGCATCCATTGTTTTGTAGAACGCATTGAGGAAGAGCAAACCGCGATCAAGCTGCCCAAATCTTTCGTATTTTATGAAGAAGATAGGCCCTTCATCTACGTCGTTGAGGACCATAAAATCAGTAAACTGTCCGTGGAAATCATGGAAGATGAAACGGATGAAGCCATGTATCTGTTAGAAAGTGAACTGGATATGCAAGTGGCGCTCGTCTTCCCAACAGTTCGGATTCAAGAAGGAATGGATGTGAGACCAAATGATCCAACTGATTGATGTCTACAAAACGTTCCCACAGGGCACTAGCGAAATTCAAGTTTTGAAAAAAATCAACTTAACAATCAATACTGGCGAGTTTGTTTCCATCATGGGCCGATCAGGATCAGGCAAGTCGACCTTGATGAATATCATTGGCTGTTTAGACACGCCAACAATGGGCAGCTATCTACTTGATGGTAAAAATACCAGTCAAATGAGTGAAGATGAACTGTCCGAAATCCGCAATCAAAAAATCGGCTTCGTGTTTCAAAATTTTGAACTGTTGCCCAAACTATCCGTTTTACAAAATGCTGCCTTACCGCTCTTGTATGCTGGTGTCAATCAGGAAGAACGAACGACTCGAGCAATTCACGCCTTAGAAAGTGTCGGATTGAGGGATCGGATCGATTTTAGGATCAATCAGTTGTCAGGGGGGCAAAAACAACGAGTAGCGATCGCTCGGGCATTAGCAGGAGAAGCAAATGTGATCTTAGCGGATGAGCCGACGGGTTCTTTAGATACCGCTAATAGTCATGAGATCATGGCGCTATTTACTAAGCTGAACCATCTAGGAAAAACAGTGGTTTTGATTACCCACGAACAAGAAGTCGCGGACTATGCAAAGCGGCAAATCGTCATTAAAGATGGTGAAGTTGTTGAGGAGGGCACAAGATGACCGAAAATATTCGCTTAGCCATTCACGCAATCTACCAGCATCGTTTGCGTTCCTTGTTGACGATGCTAGGAATCATTGTCGGGATTGCCTCCATCATTTCCATTGTGAGTATCATCAACGGAAATACTGAGAACATGAAAAAGCAGCTGATTGGTGGTGATACTAACTCGATGCGGATCGAATATGACGCCAGAAGTGCTTTTTTAGCGGGCGAAAGCGGCAGAAATGATCGTTTGCCTGATTACGCCCCGCAACTATCAGAAGGAGAGCTGCAAAAGTTGCTGACCATTGATCACGCCAAGAACGTTAGCTTGTTCTATGAAGCCAATCTGACAGTTTTCCAAAGAGACCAGCAAACCGATACGATAGTGCTAGGCATGGATCGCGGGTTCTTTGAAATTTTGCCCCATACGATCCTTGCTGGCAGAGCAATGACTGAAACCGAATTGCAGACACAAAAACAAGTTGCGGTGATTACGAAAGATTTGGCGGAAATTTTTTTCTCGTATCGTGATCCTATCAATCAACTGATTGAAATCAATGGGACACCCTTTCGCATCGTTGGCGTAGCTGTTTCTGACACGGAGCAACTGTCAGGGAAATATGTTTTCATCCCTCGAGGCAGCCAAAGTTTCGTCGAAGGAAAGCTCAACCAAAGGCCAACAGTGCTGTTTCAGGCGACGAATGCGGACGTCTTAGAATCAGCAGTCGTCCAAGCCAGCCATGAATTGACCAAGAGTATTCCGCCTTCAGATTTTGTTTTTTCCATCCGCAACTATGATGAAGTGCAGAAAATGACCGATGATATCAATCGATCGAATATGATTTTACTGGGGGGGATTGCTAGCATTTCCTTACTCGTCGGTGGGATCGGTGTAATGAATACGATGCTGGTCAGTGTGACAGAGCGTACCAGAGAGATCGGTTTGAAGAAAGCATTGGGTGCCAAACGTAAAGTAATTTTGCAGCAATTTTTGACAGAAGCAATCGTTTTATCGGTGATCGGCGGGCTGATTGGCATCTTCGTCGGTCTGTTGATCAGTCTGATCGCCTTGCGTCTGTTAGAGTATCCGATGACGATCTCATTGTTATCCATTTTGATCAGTGTGTCATTTTCAATGCTGATCGGTACTATTTTTGGTTACTTGCCCGCTTATAAAGCGTCGAAGTTAAAACCGATCGAAGCATTACGCTATGAATAAAAGGAAGGTGTTTTTTATGAAAAAAAGTCAAACAGCAATTATCTTGTTTGTGGCATTACTTAGTGGTTGCGGTGTTGCTGCGAATGACCCACAGACAAACAACGACAACGTACCCATCAACAACCAAATCAATACGCCGCAAACGCAAACACAATCGAGTCAAAGTGGAGACGAGACCCAAAATAATGACGATCAAACCGATCAGACAAAAGCACAACAAGTGACTCAGACAGATGCAGAGCGAGCGAATGAGGAATTGGCACAAGCAGATGAAACGGGCACACTCATTCTTATTGATGGTGATCGTTTTGAGATGGAGTTGACCAACATTTCTCAAGGAACAGGGGAAGACGGCGAAGTCTTTGATATGGCGATCGCATCTGAGGAAAGATTATCCTTTACGATTACTAGCGAGACTGAGATAAAAGTAATTCTATATGATGCACAATCGCATAATTCTCGAATCGTGGAGGGGTCTCGTGCGGATCTGCATCTTGAACGATCGGTAAGTCTTTATGGGCAGCGAGTAGGGGACACCTTTATTGCCACGAAAGTCCTCGTCTTACAAATCAATTAATCGTTATGCTTAAAAGACAACGAAAACAATATTCGCCTGACAGATCACAAGATGATTTGTCAGGCGAATGATTATTTGCGGGTCAATTTTACCACTACTTCGCAGCGGGCGGTTTGTGGAAACATATCTACTGATTGCAGATATTTTACGTGAAACACTTTGGCTAATTGGACCAAGTCTCTTGCTAAAGTAGAAACATTACAAGATATATAGACCATCTTCTTCGGTGGTTGTTTCAGCAAAGCTTGCAATAATCGTTCATCCAAGCCTGTCCTTGGCGGATCAACAATGATGCTATCAGGTTTGAAGCCTTCATTAAACCATTTTGGTAAGAGCTCCTCAGCAGTTCCCGTTTCATAATGGGTATTTTGGGCACCAATGCGGCGTGCATTTTCTTGGGCATTTTCAATTGCTTGAGGAATAATGTCCATGCCGCGGACTTCTTTGGCATATGGAGCCACGCTCAACCCAATCGTTCCCACACCGCAATAGGCATCAACGACTGTTTCATTTTTGCTCAAGTCAAGGGCTTTTAACCCTTCTTGATACAAGATGCTGGTTTGCTGTGGATTCAGCTGGAAGAATGCGCGGGCGGACAAGTCGAAGGTCAGTTCATTCAACCGTTCTTCGATCGCTTCTTTGCCCCAAAGATGAATCGTTTCCTCTCCCATGACGACGGACGTTTTTTTGTTTTGCACATTTTGCATGATGGAAACGACTTGCGGCAAGCGCTGATTGATCTCGCGAATCAGCGCATTTTTTTGCGGCAGTTTGACAGAGTTGGTAATAAACACGACTTGAACTTCGCCAGTCGCGATCCCGATACGAACCATCAATGTCCGTAGAATCCCGCTGTTCTTGCGTTCATCGTAAATCGGGATCTGGTATTTATTCAACAATTGGACGATGCCGTTGATCACTTTTTGCGTATCTTGTTCTTGTACGAGGCAATCATCAATGGCGACTAAGCGATGAGACTCCATTTCGTATAAACCCGCTTCGATTCGTTTGGTTTGACTGTTGTAACGCAATTGAAATTGTGCTTTGTTGCGGTAATGCCAAGGAACATCCATGCCTAAAGTATCCCTTAGTTCAAACTGTTGGTAGCCTTTTGGCTTAAATTTTTCAAGTGCTTGTTTCAATAGGTCTTTTTTGAAGTCTAATTGTTTGTCGTAGACTAAGTGCTGCAATTGGCAGCCGCCGCACCGGTCGTAAAACTTGCAGGGTGGTTGGATGCGATCGCTGCTTGGCTTGATGATTTTGGTCATCTTAGCTTCAGCAAAGCGGGGAGATGCTTTGGTGACTTCGGCAATGACCTGTTCCCCCGGTAGAACACGGGGAACAAAGATGATCAGCTTTTTGTAATACCCGATGCCTTCTCCGTTGATCCCCAAGCGTTTGATCGTTAGTTGTAGTTTTTGTCCAAGCTGGACTTGTGTATTTGCCATGTGAACTCCTTAAAAAAAATAGTCAGTTCATTTTACCACATTTTTTCAGCTTGATTAGAAGGAATTTCATCGTAGTTGTGGTAAAATAGAATGTACGTTCGCGAGGTGAAGAAGATGAATACAATTATTCGTATCAATAAAGGAAAAGGACCATTTTATGAAGTGGCGACATCAGAAGGTGAAACGCTGCGGGTCTCAGAAGATCTTTTGGTCCGTTTTCGGCTATTAAAAGGCAAGGAACTGAGTGAAGAAGAATTAAAAGAAATCAAAAAAAGTGCGGGGGTTGATTTAGGATTGCAGCAAGCCATGAACTATATCAGCTATCAGCTGCGTTCTGAAATGGAAGTCCGTACCTATTTGAAAGACAAAGAAATCGAAAAACAAGACCGAGACTTAGTCGTTGAACGTCTGAAAGAGCTGAATTTGATCGATGACAAAAACTACGGAGAAAGCTACATTCGCACCCAAGTCCGCATGAGTGATAAAGGACCCGTGGTCATCAGTCAGCAATTGAGAAAAAAAGGATTAAAAGATTCCGTGATTCAGGAAGTATTGCCTTTGTATACCGAGGAAATGCAGTTTGAAGTCGGTTATCATACGGCTGAAAAATCGATGCGTCGTTTTCACAACAAAAGCCATAAAGAAATGATCCAAAAGATAAAAATGCATTTGATGCAAAAAGGTTTTCATCAAGGAGTCATTCAGATGATTTTGGATGAATTACCGATGGAAAAAGATGAGGACCAAGAAAATGAAGCGCTCCAAAGAGAAGGGGCCCGACTTATGCGGCGGCATCAGCGGTTACCGTTGATGAAACGAAAAATGAAAATCAAGCAAGGCCTTTATCAAAAAGGGTTTGCCATCGATGATATACAACGATTTTTAGATGAGGAAGTAATGGATGAGTAAGCAATGGGAAACTTGGGATGAAGAAAAAATCAAGACGTTCCAAGAAACATTTTTAACTTGGTATCATAAAGAAAAACGCAATCTGCCTTGGCGGGCGACCAACAATCCGTATGCAATCTGGATCTCAGAGATCATGCTTCAACAAACACGAGTGGAAACAGTGATTGGCTATTTCTATCGTTTTATGGAACAATTCCCGACGATCCAAGACTTGGCGGCAGCCGAAGAACAAAAGCTTTTAAAAGTTTGGGAAGGTTTAGGTTATTACTCTCGTGCCCGTAACCTTAAGGCTGCCGCCCAGCAAATCGTTGCCGAATTCGACGGAGAAATGCCCCAATCAATTGAAGAGATTCGCTCATTAAAAGGAATTGGTCCCTACACAGCTGGAGCGATTGGCAGTATTGCTTTTGGCTTGCCAGAACCGGCAATCGATGGAAATGTGATGCGGGTCGTCAGTCGGTTATTTTGTATCGAAGCAGATATTGCGAAAGCTAGCAGCCGCAGACCATTTGACGAGGCGATGAGAACAATCATTTCCCCCGATGAACCTGGTGAGTTTAATCAAGCGTTGATGGATCTTGGCTCACGAATCTGTACACCCACTACACCGAAATGTGAAGAGTGTCCCATCAGTCAGTATTGTCTTGCTTATGCGGAGAATCGACAAACAGACTTTCCAGTGAAATCGAAAAAAGCAAAGCCAAAAGATGTCTATTACATCGCAGGCGCCATCGAAGATCAAGGCTCGTTTTTACTCGTGCAGCGACCTGAAACAGGCTTATTGGCTTCTATGTGGCATTTTCCTTTGGTAGAAGTGACGAAAGAACAGTACGAGGCTCTGCAGCGAACATGGGCAAAAGAGGAGCAACTGCAGTTGGACTTGATTGCCGAAGATGATGCGCTCGAGATTTTTCCTGATCTGCCTGTCGTTTGGCAAAAACGACATTTTGGCGAAATCACTCATATCTTTAGTCATTTGAAATGGCACGTCCTTTTATTTTACGGCAGAAAACGTGGAGAGCTCACGTTACAAGACAGCGAATGGGCAGCAAAAGAATCCTTTCAAAACTATGTTTTCCCAAAACCCCAGCAGAAATTGGTGGATCAATTAAAGAAATATCAGAAACTCGATAAAGATTTCTAGGCAAAGCTTTCTTTTATTGCTATAATATTAACGATGTCGGTGTAATGAACACCCAAACAAAACGCAAGTTTTCTTGCTGAGGGAAGGGTTGCTATGCGAGTTCCAAAAGAAGGAGAGTTTGTCAGCATTCAAAGCTACAAACATGACGGCAATTTGCATCGAACGTGGCGGGATACGATGGTCTTAAAGACCAGTGAATTCTCAGTGATAGGGGTCAACGATCATACATTAGTGACCGAATCAGATGGAAGACGCTGGGTTACCCGTGAACCAGCAATTGTATATTTTCATAAAAAATACTGGTTTAATGTTATTGCAATGATTCGAGAAAAGGGGGTTTCCTATTATTGTAATCTTGCTTCACCGTATTTACTTGATGAAGAGGCATTGAAATATATCGATTATGACCTTGATATCAAAGTATTTCCTGATGGCGAGAAACGTTTACTAGATGTGGATGAGTATGAATTGCACAGTAAGATTATGCAATATCCGCAAGACATTGATTTTATCTTGAAAGAAAATGTCAAAATTTTAGTAGATTGGATCAATAATGGCAAAGGACCCTTTTCGCAAGGGTATGTGGACATTTGGTATGATCGCTACAAGCAGTTGTCTCAAAAATAAGTGAAATGGGTCGGATCGCTCATTTTTCCCGAGAAACTTCAACCATTTCGGTTGAAGTTTTTTTGTGCTGTGAGAGGGTTGCTTCTAGCAGTTGCCTTTAAGTTCTGTTTAAGCTGCTAGTCCCATGATAGAAAGACCAAGAAAAAAGTGGGGGAAGCAAATGAAGAAAAAAGGGAAGCTTGTTATCGGTACTACCATGATTCTACTTTTTGCGGCAGGTTTTGCTGTGTTGAGAAATGATCATTTTGTTCAAGAAGAGACCCAAGAAAGCACGGCTCAAACCGAGTCGGACGCGCAAGCAGAAGAGGTCGCACAAACGGCAAGCATGTTCCAAATTTACGTGGATCCCTCAGAATACGATGCAGCGATTGAAAGTGAGAACGATTATGTATCGATCTATCAGACAACAAGTCAAGAAACCGTCATCGGGAAGATCCACCGTGGAAGTTGGGCAACCGTACTTAGTCAAACAGAAGAGATGGTTGAAATCCAAACTGACGATGGAATAACGGGTTACATTGAAAAGCATTCTGCATCCATCCAAGAAGTTCCACTTTCGGAGACTCCAAAAAAATTGTCAGACTTTATAGTCGTTCTTGATGCGGGGCACGGCGGCGAAGATTCTGGGGCACTGTCAACGGATCAAACGATCATGGAAAAAGATTTGACGTTAGCCACCGTCCAAACCATCGGCGAAGTACTGACCCAAGCGGGAATTCAAGTCAGATATACACGCACCGAAGATCGCTATTTAGCGCTGTCTGAAATTACTGCAGCTTCACTCTCGGAGGAACCAGATCTATTTATCAGCATTCATTTCGACAATTCAGAGCTACCAAACGGCAATCAAGGACTGACAACTTACTATTACTATACTGGGGCAAAAGAGATGGCAGAAACGATCACTTCCAGTTTGAGTAGTTCAGTGGCATTGAGTTCCAACGGCACTCGTTTTGGTAACTATTATGTTTTACGAGAGCAATATATTCCAGCAGTTTTGTTGGAGTTAGGCTATTTGAACAGTGACACTGATTTAGCGGTGATTACAAGTGAAGGCTATGATCAAAGGGTGGCGCAAGCGTTGCTGACAGCGATTGAAGAGATCGTTGAAGCAGAGGAATAAAAAGCAGCGACCCCAAAACAGAGGAAGAATCTGTTTTGGGGTCGCTGCTTTAAGTAATCACTGCTCGTTAAAAGGTTTTGCTCATTTTGATATGGGGCATATCCGCGTCTAAAAAGACATCGCCTTCAGGCTGATAGCCTAACTTCAAGTAAAATTCTTTGGCAGTTAACTGTGCCCCTAACGTGACTTTTTTGATTCCTTGTTTTTGAATGAAAGCTTCCGCTCCCTCGATCAACTGCCTGCCGTAGCCTGAACCTCGATGAGCAGCTGGCACCGCCATTCGCTGTAATTTCATCTCATGATCAGAGATCGGTAAAAAACGTAAGGTTGCGACTGCTTCATTGTCATCGTCATATAAGACGAAATGAACAGCCAATGCCTCATTTTCATCTACTTCTAATGCTAATGGAACCCCTTGCTCTTTCACGAACACTTGATTTCGTATTTTCAATGACGCCAAATAGATCTCACTTAGCGTATCTTTTGTTTGTGCGATATGCATAAAAAAACTCACCTCAGCTATGATTTCTCCGTTATTTTTATTAGTATACCACTTTTTTTACAAATTTCTTTTTTTTTGCGGCTAAAGTCGCAAGCTTTTTTTTACAAAATCAACTATAATGTTATAAAAAAGGGAGGGAATCTTTTGTTCGACAAATTCAAACAATCAAAACTGTTCTTTTGGTCATTGGAAGCATTGGTTTTAGTGACACTCGTGTTTGTGTTAAGTAAAGTCAATTTTCTATTTGCACCGATCGGCACGTTTTTTTCTACTTTATTTGCACCAGTATTGATTGCTGGCTTTCTGTATTATTTGCTAAATCCAATCGTCCTATTTTTGATGAAAACCACAAAAATAAAACGACTGTTTGCTGTCATATTGGTTCTATTGTTATTAGTAGCAGCAATCATCTTGATTTTCGTCAGCGTTATTCCTAATCTGGTGAGTCAGATTACTTCATTGGCGGAAAATATTCCAACATTTGCCAAAAATATGGAAAGCTGGATCTCAAGAATCGCAGATGATCCATTTTTCAAACAAATCGATATCGCGCAGCAGTTAGAAAACCTAAATCTTTCTTATGGTTCTTTGCTGCAGCAGTTTCTTAGTGGGTTATCCACTAGCTTAGGATCGATCGTCAGTACGATTGCTTCCGCGACGATGATCATCGTTACAGTCCCATTCATCCTTTTCTATATGTTGAAGGATGGAGAAAAGCTAGTTCCTAATCTGAAAACAGTCTTTCCAGAAAGAAGACGAGATCAGATTGTTGGGTTGCTAGGTGATTTAAACAAGACACTATCCAATTACATCAGTGGGCAAGCGATCGAATGTATTTTTGTCGCTACCTTCACGTTTATTGGGTACTGGATGATCGGCGTCAACTATGCCTTTCTTTTTGGGGTGATCGCAGGGGTCACAAACTTGATTCCTTATTTAGGTCCGTATCTTGGCTTGATTCCAGCAGTCTTAGTAACGGTCTTTGATGAACCGTTCCGCGCATTGCTGTGCTGTGTCGTGGTACTAGTCGTCCAACAATTAGATGGAAATGTTATCTACCCGAATGTGATCGGAAAATCATTAGCGATCCATCCATTAACGATCATCTTGGTTTTATTGGTCGCTGGAAATCTGGCAGGTTTGCTGGGAATTTTCTTAGGAGTACCGTTTTACGCAATTTGTCGGACGATCGTGGTCTTTATTGTTCGTCTGATCAAAGATGACAAAATCAAGAAAAATCAAGAACGGTTGATCGAGTAATCAATGACTGGTGTTTTTTATTGCAAAGAAAAAAACTTTGTGATAGGATTTTATCGTGGGCTAAGCCCGCGATTTTTTTTAGAATATGAAAAAATAAGGAGAGAATGCTATTATGAATGCTGACCCCGAGAGTCAGTCGCTTCTAGCGCAAATTTTATTATTGATCGTTTTGACATTGATCAACGCTTTTCTAGCGGCCTCTGAGATCGCAGTCGTCTCAGTCAACAAAAACCGTGTGGAGCAAAAAGCGGAAGAAGGAAATGTCAAATCACAAAAATTATTGAAAATCATTGATAATCCAACAAATTTCTTGTCAACGATCCAAGTTGGGATTACCTTGGTGAATATCTTATCTGGGGCATCTCTGGCAGATACCTTGTCGACCCGTCTGGCACCTTTATTAGGTGGAGGAACGGCGGCTAAAAGCTTAGCGAACATTATCGTTTTAGCGATCTTGACCTATGTGTCGATCGTTTTCGGTGAGTTGTATCCAAAACGTATCGCCATGAACAAATCAGAAGAAGTTGCCCAGTTCACTTCTGGTGTGATTCGAACGATCGGGATTATTGCAAAACCCTTCGTCTGGTTCTTATCTGCTTCAACAAGCTTATTGGCGCGGATCACTCCAATGGAATTTGACGATGAAGACACAAAGATGACCCGTGATGAAATGCGGTATATGTTGGAAACAGAAGGAGTCTTCGAAGAAGATGAATTAGAGATGCTGCAAGGGATCTTTTCATTAGATACGAAAGTCGCCCGTGAAGTCATGGTTCCTCGAACCTCTGCCTTTATGGTGGATATCAATGACTCAGTAGAAGAAATTTTGACTGAAATTTTAGCAGAAAATTATTCTCGTATTCCTGTATATAATGAAGATAAAGACAAAGTCGTTGGGATTTTGCATACCAAAAATCTTTTGAAATGTGCCTACAAATACGGCTTTGAAACAATGGACATCAAGCAGATCTTGCAAGAACCATTGTTTGTTCCAGAAACAGTCTTTATCGATGATTTGCTTTATGAATTAAAGAAAACCCAAAACCAAATGGCGATCTTGCTTGATGAATACGGCGGAGTCGTTGGGTTAGTTACGTTAGAAGACTTGCTTGAAGAAATCGTTGGTGAGATCGATGATGAATCCGATGAGGTCGAAGAGCTTTATGAAAAAATCTCTGATAAAGAATACGTGATCCAAGGTCGGATGCTGATCGATGATTTCAATGAAGCTTTCAATATGAGCTTGCATATGAGCGACGTCGATACGATGGCAGGCTACTTGATCACTGCTTTAGGAATGATTCCAGATGAAGGAGAGAAACTTTCCTTTGAAGTGGATAACGTGAAATTGATTTCTGAAGAAATGGAAGGATCACGTGTCTTGAAGATCCGTGTAATCTTCCATGATCCAGAAGAAGGCGAAGTGGAACCAGAAGAAGAACGCCGCTATTTCCGCAAAGATTTTGAGGAAGATGAGCCTCGCCGTTAAAGTTCCGCATGAATGAAATGAGAAAGACCAAGGCAACTGCTTTGGTCTTTTTTGTTCCTTTTTTTTACTTATTCCCCTTGATTTGTTTGTAAGAAACGGTTACGATAAATCTAATCAATAATACAGTTTAAAAACAGATAAAAAAACACGTGTATCTTATCGTTAAGCAGTTTGATTGCAATTTTCCGTAAGAAAAGCGAGAATATCCATAGAAATCTAATAAGAACGAGGGGCTTGAAATGAAATTTTACCGTATGCTTAGTGAGGATATCCGTTACAATTTGGCAACTGAAGAGTATTTAATGAATAACGTAGATGTTTCAGAACCTTGTCTTCTGTTATACATACAAAAACCATGTGTTATAATCGGCAGAAATCAAAATGCGTATCAAGAGATTGATTTTGACTATTTAAGGAGTCGCAATATCGTGTTGACTCGCAGGACATCTGGCGGTGGAGCAGTTTATGACGATCTAGGCAACATGAGCTTTAGTTTTGTCACCAAAAAAGATGCCACGAGTTTTGGTGACTACCAAAGTGCAACCCAACCGATCATGAAAGGCTTAGCGGCAATGGGAGCCAAGGAGGTAGAAGTACATGGCCGCAATGATCTGTTCATTGATGGGAAAAAATTTTCTGGCAATGCGATGTATACAAAAAAAGGTCGAACGTATTCTCATGGCACATTGATGTATGATGTGGATCTAGAAGAATTAACAAAAGTTCTACACGTTGCCCAAGAAAAAATTGCCTCTAAAGCAACGAAATCCGTACGGAAAAGTGTGACGAATATTAAACCGTATTTGGCAGAACAATACCAATCAATGGATACCAAGGCATTTCGAGACACACTCCTTTGCCGAATCTATGAAGTAGAATCGATTGATGAAATCAGTGAGCAAGAGATCGTCTTGACGGATGCGGATCGCCAAGCGATCCAAACGTTGTTTGAAGAACGTTACGCGAACAATGAGTGGATTTTTAATGAAGCGCCTGCTTTTGAATGGCAAAAAAGAAAGCGGTTTGCGCAGGTTGGGATCGCTGAAGTCGATTTTACTGTCAACAAAGGCAAGATTGCAGCGATTCAAATTACCGGTGATTTTTTTGGACAAAAAGAGATCAGTGAACTTGAAGCGATGCTGCAAGGTATTGATTTTGAACAAAACACCATCAGCCGCTTGCTAAAGGATATTGCCATCGAGCAATTTATCCATCAGATGACTAACGCTGAATTTCTTGCGTTGCTGTTTGATTAGGAGGAAAAAAGATGCTAGAAGCCATCAACATCACAAAGCGTTACGATCGAAACGTCCTAGATGGTCTCTCTTTTGCTGTTCAGCCGGGGGAAATTGTTGGGGTCGTCGGCAAAAGCGGCTCGGGGAAATCAACGTTGCTTCGGCTTTTGAACTTAATTGAGACACCTGACAGTGGGGAGCTGCTCTTTGACGGGAAACGAATCGATCCCTTAAACAAAAAGCAACTGCTACATGCGCAGCAGGAAATCGGCATGATTTTTCAAAATTACAATCTGCTACACAATCGAACCGTTTTTGAAAATGTCTATTTGCCCTTGAAGTTAATGGGGAAATCATCGGAGAAGGTGTTGGAGATGCTTTCATTTGTTGGGATGGAAGACAAAGCCGACAGTTATCCAGCCAAGTTGAGCGGTGGGGAGAAACAACGAGTAGCTATCGCACGGGCGTTGATCCGTGAGCCGAAAATCTTGCTGTGTGACGAACCCACTAGTGCGCTGGATGAAGATACGAAAGCCGATGTACTTGCTTTACTGCAAAAAGTTCAACAGACGTTTCAGCCAGCAGTCATTTTCGTTAGTCATGAGCTAACCGCAGTCAGACAAATTTGTCAACGTGTGTTTGTATTGGAAGATGCCGTCTTTGCGGCGGAATTTGTCAATCATCCGCAGCCAATTGTCCGCGAAGAAAGCTCTTATGTGGACAAAGTGGAGAGGAGTTTGTTGCATGACGATCAGTGAGAGTATTTTGTATTATCTGCCTGAATTACTTCAGTCTTTGAAAGAAACAGCGATCATGATGGGGATTTCGATGCTCGCAGCCATTGTCTTAGGACTACCGCTAGGTGTCTGGCTCTTTCTTAGCCGCAGTCGTGGAAAAAAAATCTCATTTCTTTATGAGGGTTTGAATCTCGTTGTGACGATCATCCGCTCGTTTCCGTTTCTATTATTTGTCGTAGCGTTGATCCCACTGACACGGATGCTTTTAGGCAGCTCATTTGGACCGATTCCCGCCAGTTTCCCTTTGAGCATCGTTGCTATGAGTATTTTTGCTCGTTTGACGGAGCAAGTACTGCTGGATGTCCCAGAAGAAGTTTCTTTTTTGGCGAAATCCCTTGGTGTCAGTCAATGGCAATACGTTTGGTCGTTTTTGCTGGTGGAAGCTAGAAGCGGCTTGATTTTGTCTTTAACGACGACAGCAGTCAGCATGGTTTCTTATTCAACAGTGATGGGGATCGTCGGCGGTGGTGGTATCGGCGATTTTGCGATCCGCTATGGGTACCAGCGTTATGAGTATGGCGTGATGTATTTTGCAATTATCATCATGATTCTTTTGGTCTTTATCCTGCAAGGGATTGGCAATCAAGCAGCAAGAAAACTTGATAAACGAAAATAGGAGGAATGAAAGTGAAAAAAGGATTTGTTTTAGGATTGAGTGTGTTGGCATTAGGTGTATTGGGGGCTTGCGGTACGGGTTCGGATGAGGCGAGCGAAGAGAAAATCATCAAGGTCGCTTCGCAAACGACGCCAATGACCGATGTCGTAAAAGTTGCAGCGGAAGCAGTGGAAGATGGCTGGGAAATCCAGTTGGTCCAAGTCAATGACAATATCCAGTACAATGAGCTGCTGAATAATGACGAGGTCGATGCCAACTTTGCGCAACATGAACCATATATGCAAATGTATAATGAAGAAAAAGATGCAAACCTAGTGGCATTAGATAAAATCTACAACGCAAAAGTCGGTTTTTATTCCAAAGAGTATACGGATATCAATGATATTCCAGAAGGAACAAAAGTTGCATTGCCGAATGATGTGTCTAACGAAGGTCGAGCGTTAGCGATTTTAGCAGAAGAAGGATTGATCACCCTTAAAGAAGGCGTTGGTGTTAATGGAACACTTAAAGACGTTACCGAAAATCCCAAAAACTTTGAATGGTTATCTGTTGATTTACTGAATCTTGCGGAAGCCTATGATGAGCCGAATGTATCCTTGGTATACAACTACCCAACCTATATTGCGAAAATCGGTTTGAAACCAGCCGATGCCCTTTTCTTAGAAAAAACGATCGATGATCGCTTTGCTATCTCATTGGTTGCTCGAGAAGACAATCAAGATTCTGAAAAAATCGCCGTTTTGCGCCGTGCCATGACTAGCGATAAAGTTCGCGAATTTTTAGAAAACGACCATAGCGATACCTTATTGCCAGCATTTTAATTTATTTCTATCAAATGGAAAGAACGCCCTTTGCCTAACTCTGTAAAAGAGAGTAGTCGAAGGGGGTTCTTGTCTTTTTTTGCTTTTTTATCACCCTTATCCATGATATACTGATTTGGTCAGAAAACTAGCGACAGGTTAAAATAGACACTGTTCGCATTGTAAATACAAGAAATGGAGCAATAGAATCAATGGATAATCCAAAATTAAAACAACAAGTAGATAGTCGCCGTACCTTTGCGATTATTTCCCACCCGGATGCGGGGAAAACAACCATTACAGAACAATTATTATTATTCGGTGGCGCGATTCGCCAAGCCGGTACGGTCAAAGGAAAAAAGACTGGGAATTTCGCAAAGTCCGACTGGATGGAAATTGAAAAACAACGGGGGATCTCCGTTACCAGTTCCGTTATGCAGTTTGATTACCAAGGCAAACGGGTCAATATTTTAGATACCCCTGGGCATGAGGACTTTTCTGAAGATACCTACCGTACCTTGATGGCGGTGGATAGTGCCGTCATGGTGATCGATAGCGCAAAAGGGATCGAAGCGCAAACGAAAAAACTCTTCCAGGTCGTAAAAAAACGCGGTATTCCGATCTTTACCTTTATCAATAAACTCGACCGTGATGGCCGCGAACCATTAGAATTATTAGAAGAACTAGAAGATCTTTTAGAGATCGAATCATTTCCAATGAATTGGCCGATCGGCATGGGGAAAGGCTTGGAAGGACTGTATGATATCCATAACCAACGGGTCGAATTTTACCGTCCAGACAATCACGGTGGGGAGCGTTTAGTTGCCCTAGATGAAAATGGACAATTTCCTGCAGATCATCCATTTGCCGAAGATGGGCTGTTCCAACAAGTTTTAGAAGAAGTAGAATTACTGCAAGAAGCTGGTGATGCCTTTGATACAGAAAAAATCGCACGAGGCGATCAAACACCCGTGTTCTTTGGTTCCGCCCTTACGAATTTCGGCGTGCAGACCTTTTTGGAAACCTTCTTGTCCTTTGCACCAGCGCCTTACGGTCACAAAACTTTGGCTGGTGATGAAGTCAGTCCATATGAACCAGAAATGTCTGGGTTTGTGTTCAAGATCCAAGCAAATATGAACCCTGCCCATCGTGACCGGATCGCCTTTGTCCGTATTTGTTCAGGAACCTTTGAACGAGGCATGGACGTGACGCTTGAGCGTACTGGCAAAAAAATGAAACTCAGCAATGTGACACAATTTATGGCAGACACCCGAGAAAATATTGAAGAAGCAGTCGCTGGGGATATTATCGGGGTTTATGATACGGGAAATTATCAAATCGGCGATACGATCTATGAAGGAAAACTAAAAGTTGCTTACGAAGAGCTGCCATCATTTACTCCGGAACTCTTTATGAAAGTCACTGCAAAAAATGTGATGAAGCAAAAATCTTTCCACAAAGGAATCTATCAGTTGGTCCAAGAAGGGGCTATCCAGTTGTACAAGACGTATCTTAGTGATGAGTATATCATCGGTGCTGTCGGGCAACTGCAATTTGAAGTTTTCCAATATCGCATGATGAATGAGTACAATGCCGAAGTCATTATGACCCCAATGGGCCACAAGATCGCCCGTTGGATCGATCCGAAAGACTTGGATGAGCGTATGAGCTCAAGCCGTAACATTTTAGCGAAAGACCGTTTCGACCAGCCATTGTTCTTATTTGAAAATCAATTTGCAATGCGTTGGTTCGCAGATAAGTACCCAGACGTCGAATTGAAGAGTTTGATGTAAGAGTCGTTTCCCGCGAGACTGTCTAGGTAGGTGCAAGTTTGTACGTTAGGCTAATCATTTTTAATTGAACGATCGTAGAAAGTTCTTTCTTATCAAAATGGATAAGAAGGGGCTTTTTTTTGCTGAAAACATGCTTTTGATACAGAAGGAAGGTTGCGTGATTGGGGGGAATCGTCCAATGATCAGACAATTATCCTAATTCATAACCATTCTTTTAAAAGAAGATAAATTGAGTCGGAAAAAGAGCGTAGTATTAAAGGTGACCACAAGGAAATGCACTTGAAATGAATAGAAAAATATCATAGGCACATTTGATGATTCAGGAAATTTTCTCCTTGTTTGAAAGTAGGGGGAAAGCAGAGAATAGATTGCCAGTGATAGAGGTCGTTTAATCATTTGATCGAGGACATGTTCTTTTTGTCAGATGCTACTAGTGAAGCCTAAACTTTCTTTATCTGAGCATGAATCGGTGATAGCCCTTGAAACTTCATTTGAAGCACTTCTAACAGATGGTTTAAGTTTTCAGTTGGTGAACCATGGCTTCGGGAAGCCAAAATGAATTAGTCTTATTGCTAGTCTACTAGTTATCTATCTATCTATCGATTTTGCTAAAGCAAATGATTATTTATCAAATAAAAGTGATTTCTGAAAGCAGAAAGGGGACCATGTAGTGCTAAAAAGTTTGTTATTCATATTTTCGGCGATATTTTTCTTTCCAACAATAGAGGCTGTAGCTGATGAGGTTTCCGAAACGTTGATTTTTGATTTGAACACGATTGACTTTAAGGACGAAGACTATTATCTGTTGAAAACCACACAAGATCTTCAGCTGTCTGTCGATAGCAACGGCAGTGAAGGTACTTTTGACGTAACGATCACGGCTATCGGAGAAGCATTTTCAGCAGAGCTAAACAGTGTGAACGGTTCGGAAGAGTTGATCATTCAGATTGAGGATACTGATGAAGCATCAATGATTCTTAACGTAGCTGCAACATTGAACATAAAGGAATACCTTGATTCCAACTCTGAGTACTACCTATCAGTCACTTTTACAGCAATTGATGATTCAGAGACCTTTACGAAAGATATAAAAATGAATCAGTTGGATG
Source organism: Enterococcus sp. 5B3_DIV0040 (assembly GCF_002140755.1). Lineage (NCBI taxonomy): Bacteria > Bacillati > Bacillota > Bacilli > Lactobacillales > Enterococcaceae > Enterococcus > Enterococcus sp. 5B3_DIV0040. The sequence goes on along the minus strand of NZ_NGLC01000001.1, from coordinate 1,750,477 downwards.
AGGAAAAAGAAGAGACATCGGATGAAAACTTGACAGATGAAGACCAAGAGGATGAAAAGCAAGAAGACGATGGCATTGAAGATGAATCTGAACGCCCAGAGGAAGAAGACTCATTAGAGAATGATTCATTCAGCCAAGAAGAATCACTTGAGGATATCAATGATGATACTGTCCATGAGGATCGTTTAGAGGAAGAGTGCCAGTACGAGATAGCGACAATTTTTATAAAAGAAGTGATTTTTGATAAAAGATATGTTTAAAACTAGTGTAGGAAAAACCGCTTAGCTGAATAGGAGCGGTTTTTTTGCACATCTTTTTCTAATACTAGGTGAAAAGTGCTTTTGCTGAATAAGTTTGCGACTAATTGGTGGTACTAAAAAAAGGAGCTTTGAAGCGACCTCCAAAAGTTAGTCCTAAAAGCTAACTTTTGGGGTCACAACACTAGCCCTCTCTTTTTCTTTTTGATTTAAAAATATAGATGACTGCAGCTGCCAACGCTGCAACGAGAACAAAGATGATCCAGATAAGGATTTGATTATTTGTCTGAACATCGGCAGTGTTCGTTGGAGGGTTCTCTTTTTTGAAGTTATCCATGTCTTCTTTCTCATAAGAAAAAGTAGTCGTGATCGCTTTTCTAGTTGTTTCTATTGTCAAACGGTATTCGCCTTCAATAAGTTCACTATTGTCTAGTAAAGGGATCTGCATTCTTGATTTGGTTAACGGCGTTAAAAGAACGGAATCTGCTAATTCCCCAGAGGCAATTATTTCTCCATTGGGGTTTATTAATTCATAGAGCGCATTGTTTAAGTTGCCTAAAATAGGATTATAGTTGAGGGCATAAAATTGTAGATTTACCGTGTCCTGAAGAGCAACAAAGGAGAAGTCTTCATAAACGACGTCTTTGATCTCTTCCACTTCACTAAAAAGTAAGTTGATAAAAATGATAGACTCGTAGGCAGACGCAATACTAATAGAGTCTTCAGCTGTTTGAACACCTAATATTTGCTTAAAATTAATTCCACCCATTACAGTACCTTCAAGCTCTATGTCGTCTGGAACATTTATGGTAATGCTGACACCAACAGATTCATTAGGGGCAATTTCTATTTGATTCTCCTCGTCTATAGCATCTGAAGCGATAGTAACATAATTTGAAAAGTCGTATTTATCATCGAGAAGGTTCTCTGTATTCGAAGTGTACAAAATAGAGGATTCTCTTGAAATAGCAGTTGAAGCAAAGGGAGTGACCGCTATTGATGAATCACCAGCTCCAGTGTTTTCCAGTTTAATTTCAAATGTATACTTTTTATCAACATCAGAAGGAAGAGTAAGAGTATTTCTTGATGTTTCATGTTCAGTATCACTAAGTGATAGTTTTAAAGTATTCGTCGTCTCATTCGCTGTTGCAATACTTATATTTATATTTGCGATTATTGTCAATATGAGGAAGAACACAGAAACTCTTAGAAAAGAGTCTCTGTGTTTTGATATTTTATCCATATGCTATCCTTTTTAAGAATTAAAGTTGTTGACCATTGCCTGAGTCAGTAGTATCTGATGCAGTTACTGTGATAGTGGGTGTGCCATCTAGCAAAGCAGTTTGACGATTGAATGTGAAGTCAACGGGCTCGCCTTCTGTTGAACGAGCGATAGGGTCTGCAGTTATTGCTGTCAAAGAGATTTCTTTCAGTGAATTTGAGAAGTAGATACCATCAGATCCAGAAGAAACTCTAATGGTAACGCTCATAGGGTCACGGGTCAAGTTTGTTAATGTTCCACCAACGTTTTCAATAGTTCCTTCCTGAGTTCCATCCAATAAGTCTTCACTAATTTCGAATTCATTTAAAGTCAAGGTGTTAAATGTAAAGCTAACACCATTTTCTGGTTCGGTGATAGTAACAGCGATTGGGGGAGCGGTAACCGGGTCTCCAATAGTCGCTGACGCAGTGATTCCTCCTACTAGTAGTAAAGATGTTGCCAATGTAGTACCCAAAATAACTTTCTTCATAATAAAACCTCACTTTAATTTTTGCAGATGAATTACTGCTTAAATAAAGTATACAATGATGGTGTATTATGTTATTATCCGTTTTTTCGCTATTTTTAATGAAAAAGTAGAAAGTATTTTATTAATCTGATTTTTTTATACAATAATTTAATTAAATATTCTAGTGGTCAAATGATGTTGATTATCAAGTCGACCTATCTTTCTGTCTACGAATTATCAATTCGGTAATAATCACTATGAAAGTAAATTTGTTGCAGGGTTATATTTTGGCTTTTATTTTAAGTCAAAGCCTTCTCAGAGTTGAAAGAATTGTCGTTCCAACTAGGATTGGACCTAAAAAGAAATATAATATTATTCGTAGTCTCTGAGAATTTTTTTTGGGTCAGTAGTATCAGTAAAAGTAGTTCTGAAAATTCATGTCTGATATTTCTTCAGTGAACCCCTGCAATTCAATAGAAACCAACTTTCTATCATTTTTAATAAACTATTTTGGCAGTAGCTTTACGCGTATGAACAGTTGCGTAGGGTGGGGATTGAAAAGTATGATTCTATATGTGCGTTCCTATTGGATAGGTATATCAAAGTTACTTATTTAAAAAATATCAATTAACGTTTTCATTCAATTTATAATCTGCGCCTTTAAATCTTCTAGCTTCACGCAACAGACACATCAAGGGTTACTCCTGTTTTGATAAACGTTCATGTTTGTTTTATTATGATGATATCTCAAAAACTAACTGTTTGGGATGGCTATCTCATGAACCCTAGATTTTAATAGGAAGCATAATTTTTTAGGAATATACAATCAGACTCTTTGAAGAAAGCTTTGAAAGAGTTTTTTTGTCCTTCTTAATTTTATGAAGTTGCCCTCGTTTCTAATCGTCAGGTCTTTTAGTTAGTAGAAAGAAAAAGAGTGACAATGATTATTTTATTTGTAGTTTTTTTGAAAAAAAGACGATAAAAATCAGCTGGTTCTTACTATATCCTTAATAGCAGAGGATCAAAGTTCTTTTAAGGAGTGAATCAAAATGCTGCAAACCAGAATAAATTTCAGTGGACAAAAGAATGCTACCATGTTGACTGTGCGCTTTTTCAGCAACAAGACGAACACGATTTTAGAGAGAAATTTAATTGTGGATCAAGAGGATGATCGGCAATCGGTTCTTGACTACTTAGCAGAATCACTAGGGGAAATCAACATCTTGCAATACTCTTCGAAAAACGTTTTGTGTATCGCTGAACGTTCAAGGCTAGAAAAAGCAGGAGGCACGCATCGATTGGAACATTTTTGGGGAGATGTCATCAGTTATATCGTTGAGTGCGTGGATAAATCGGGTATTCATTATGATTTGCATGTCATTGGCAATGTTGAGTCGGATGATGAAGAAATTATGCGGTCAATTAATGAGATGAGCGATGAATTGTCGATTATCAACATTTATGAATACAAAGATTGCTGGCTAAAAAGAGAAGATATTTTATTACAAGCTCTTTGAAATGAACTTGATTCCTCAAAGAAGTTTGTCCAGCTAGAAAATGATTTTATTCTCCAAGTCACTTACCAATCAATGAAAGAATACGAATTTTTTCTAAGTTTATGGAAACCGCTAATTCACAGGATCTTTTTTATGGTTTCCAACACTTTTTTGTTACAAAAGGTAAGAATCGTTTCACAAGTTTTTCTCACCCGTTCTGTTTTAAAGAAGCGGGGATTTTTCTGAAGTTTTTATTAAAATTGTCCGTTTAATGAAAAAAGAGGCTCAAATTTAAGTTTATTTTACTATAATTGGAAACTAGGATACTTTTTAAATAAGGCGGGTAAAAAATTTTGGAGTATATAGAAAAGTTGTATAGGTTTTATTTAACCAAAAAACAGGTAGATCTGTCTCTTATACACATCTAGATGTGTATAAGAGACAGTAGAAAAGTTGTATAGGTTTTATTTAACCAAAAAACAGGTAGATAAATTAACTATTATTAGAAATATCATTTTGGAGAAGCAGCTGTCTCTCGATAAAATATGTGAAACGATAAACAAATCTTTGTATCAGGTGAAAATTTTGATCAATGAAATCGCCGAAGATATGAGAGAGTTTACGACCTTTGACGAGTCTATTTTTTTGCTGAAAAAGAGAACCGTTTATTTGTCACGAGAATTAAACGAAGAACAAAGCCTGCATATTTTTGTGAATCTAAAGAAGAAGTATTTCTTAGAATCTCCTTATTATCGTCTATTATCCTATTTGTTAAGAAAAAGAAAGACCCGTATGGTGGACATCTCAGAAGAATTGATTTTTAGTATTTCTTATTGTTATAAATTGATCAGCTATCTGAAAAAAATGCTGGTTATCCAAAATGTCCCGATTACTATCAATAACAATACAGATTCCATTGATCTGACAGGGGCAGAGCCTTGTGTGCGGATGTACCATTATTTAGTTGAGATCATGGCTTGCAATGTTTACATCAATCAGCGCACCCGTGCAAGCGTTGAATTAGCTGCGAAAGAATATGAGCCGTTGAAAACTACTAAAGTGAAGCACGACATTATGTTTTCAATCATTGAAAATGCGGTGTTGAGGGGCTATATCGTCAATGAATTAGACGAAGCTTCCATCGCTATTTATGAGCAAATCAAGCAACTCAATGGGGAAAAGCAAGTGATCAAGCTGCTGCCGATCAGAAGTCAGAAAGATATCGAGAAAGAACAGATTTTTTATCATTTCTGGGTTTTTCTCTTCATACCTGAAACGATCTCGGATCAAGAGAAACTTCTTTTGGGGAAACAGCTGCGAAACCTCTCGGGGAATCCATTGGTCGAATTTTCTGCCGATGTTGTGGCTGTCTTGTCGCAAAAGTATGATCTTTCCAAAGCGATCGAAGCGTTTCTTACCTATGAATTAGTGATGAATACATGGGGCTGTCTTCATCTCTTTTTGGATAGTTTTGTGTCTACTGAAGATTTGTCCTCTACGAACGAACGCGTATTAGAGGTGGAGGAGCTGATTGCGACCGTCTTGCAGCGCCATTCGTTTGTAATAGAAAAAGAAGCCCTTTTCTTAAGGAAAATCGCTCAAATTACAGCATCTTATTTACCTATCCAAAAAGAGGAACCGATTCGCATTGGTATTTCTCTTTTGAACCATCCAGAATATATTCCGGTCATTAAGAACAAACTATTGAAAATTTACAATGAAAATGTGATTCACTTTAGTTCGAACTTAGGAGACTCAGACATACTGGTTTCTGATGGCGTGCTGATCCATAATGAGTCGCAGAAATTTACATTTTTTGGCAATGTTCATAGTACCAAGGATTGGCATAATCTCCATGTGATGATCCAGTCGATGATTTCTAATAAATATACTTGAAAAAGAGAGCGTAAGGCTCTCTTTTTTTGCTTGACTATCAGGTAGCGTTGGTCGAAGTACTAGGCGAAAGAAGGAGGAGAGAAGACAAAAAAAGATATCTATAAAAGAGGGCTGCGACAGTCACCTTTTATAGATATTTTTTAAACACGTGATTAGGCAAAGCTAACGTGAGGAAGACAACGTTTTTTTGATGGAGATTTCTACCACTTCGGGCATTTGGATCACAGAGATCGTAGCAGGATCATAGGAGCCATCAGGTAATTTTTTCAAGAAGTAATTTTTGATTTCTTCTACTTCCGTCGGGCGAATATTTCGTTTTTTATTGATCAGCAAAATTTCATTGTGGTTCGGCGCTGAGGTAAAGATCACGGTCGTGTCTCCGGCAGTGTAAACCTTTACAAGTTCTGCGTCGGTATTTTCAAGTTGATTCAATACTAGTCGAGAATGGCTGTTTGTAACGTTGATTAATTTCACCAGACTCACCTCACATTCTATGTATTTATTAATAACATTATAGGTCGTTTTTTTTCAAAAGAAAAGCCAGACAACTCGGAATTACCCAATTTTTTGGCAAAACATGGTTGTCTGGCAAAACGAACGGTTTGGTCACCGTTTTGACACGTTATTGCTCATCTGTTTCCGATGATTTTTCCTCTTCAGCAGAAGGTGTTTCTTCAGGAAGTGCAGAGGATTCAGCTGAAGTTACAACGATTTTATCGGAATCCTCCAATTGTGCTTTTAATTGACGAACTTGAGGATGCTCAAGATAATATTCAGCAATACCGTCTTCGATTTGATCTTGGATGGTCCTGCGCAATGGGCGAGCACCCATCGTTGCACTGTAACCTAGATCGACCAGTTTTTCTTGCACGTCTTGTGGAACATCGATATGCAATTTTTGATGACTAAGTGTTTGATTGACATCATGCAGCATAAGGGACACGATCGATAACAAGTTTTCCTTGCTTAGTGCCTTGAATTCGATGATCCCGTCAAAGCGATTGAGAAATTCTGGCGTAAAGTAATTGTTTAATTGATTTAACACGGAACGAGTGATGCCTTCACGCGCTGCGCCAAAGCCGACGTTGGCTTCAACTTTGCCAGTTCCAGCATTACTTGTCATGATGATCAAGGTATCTTTAAAGCTGACTGTACGTCCTTGGGCATCCGTCAAACGACCATCATCGAGAATTTGCAAGAACATATGCAATACATCAGGATGGGCTTTTTCCACTTCGTCTAATAAAATTAGGCTATATGGATTCCGACGAACTTTTTCCGTCAATTGACCCGCTTCTTCATAGCCAACGTAACCAGGAGGAGAGCCAATCAGTTTGGATACACTGTGTTTTTCCATGTATTCTGACATATCGAAACGAATCATCGATTCTTCAGAACCAAACATCTCATAGGCTAATTGTTTTGCTAATTCGGTTTTCCCGACACCGGTTGGCCCGACGAATAGGAAAGAGCCGATCGGACGATTTTGTTTGCCTAAACCGACCCGATTTCTGCGGATCGCTTTGGCTACTTTATCGATCGCTTCATCTTGTCCGATAACTTTAGCTTTCAAGTCATCCGCAAGATTTTTCAATTGCGTTTGTTCTTTTTCTTTCAATTCACCAACTGGAATATTTGTCCGTTCTTCAACAATTTGTTCCATGTCTTTTTCGGTAATGACTGGCGTTTCTTCTTCGCTGATTTGGCGTTCCTTCATTTTTTGCAATTTATTGATTTGATCGCGATAGTAAGCAGCTTTTTCGAAATCTTCTTCTCGAGAGGCAGCTTGTTTTTGCTCTTCCGCTTCTTGTAATTTCTTTTCGATCGTTTTTGGATCAACGATTTGGATCGTTAAGTTTTTCTTAGAACCTGTTTCATCTAGTAGATCGATTGCTTTATCAGGCAAGAATCGGTCTTGGATGTATCGGTTAGAAAGGGTAGCGGCAGCTGCGATCGCTTCATCAGTATATTTCACATGATGATAATCTTCATAACGTGGTTGCAAACCTTTTAAGATACGGATCGTTTCTTCCACAGAAGGTTCATCCACACGTACTGGTTGCAAACGGCGTTCTAAAGCTGCATCTTTTTCGATGATGCGGTATTCATTTAACGTCGTTGCTCCGACCATTTGTAGTTCTCCACGAGCAAGAGCTGGTTTTAAGATGTTTCCAGCATCCATATTTCCGTCGCCAGCTGCACCAGCGCCAACGATTTCATGGACTTCATCAATAAACAAAATCACGTTTTCTGCTTGCTTGATTTCTTCAATCAATTTTTGGATGCGTTCTTCAAATTGTCCACGAATACCTGTGCCTTGGACAAGAGACGCAACGTCCAAACGAATGACTTCTTTGTCCATTAGTTTTTGTGGCACATCGCCATCGACGATTTTTTGGGCTAACCCTTCAACGACGGCAGTTTTCCCAACCCCGGGTTCACCAATAAGCACAGGGTTGTTTTTTGTTCGACGATTAAGGATCTCAATCACTCGTTTGATCTCTGAATCACGACCAACGACTGGATCGACTTCGCCATCACGAGCCATTTGGGTAATATTGATACCGTATTCTCCTAACAGACCTGCAGGTGCTTGGTTATTGCGTGGAGGCTGACCGCCGACAAAACCGTTACCGCCGGTTTGCGTCGGAGGGGTTTGTTCATAAGGGGTATTTCCTTGCTGCATCTGGCGAGACATTTGACGAAATAGATCATCAATATTGCCGAATCCAAAAGGATCTTGCGCCATTGCAGCTGCAGCATTCCCAGATTGAGCTTTTAATTTTTGGTAACAACTTTGACAATAATCGAGTTGTTTTCTTTGACCATTGACACTGGCATATAAATGAATAGACGCTTCATTTTTGCCGCAATTTTGACAAAGCATAGATTCACGACCTTTCATATTTGTTCCAACACCCTTATTTTACGGCGCTTTTTTACACTTGTAAAAGAAAAGGGGCTGTGTGCATAGAAACGGTCATCTTCGAGGTAATGTGTTATTGACCTTTACTGACCATAATTCTATTATACTAACTTTTTGTCAGACTGCAAGAATTTTACTCGTAAAAATTTTTGCCGCTCTTTCATTAGCAGAAGCGTCTTTTAAATAAAAAGTAATTCCATTATAATAGAAAGAAAGAGGTGAGAATTGACGATGGAGAACAGAGATTTTGCTTCAGAAATAACGCGTTTGCGCAATGGAGAGATCCAAGAATTGATTGTCCAACAGCCAGAATTCCTGGCGTTTAGAGATGTCTGGCTCCAGTTGGAAGATCGGTCTTCTTTTGTCGGAGAAGCGGGCTTAAATGGGAAGATCATCTACCGTTATGTGCAAGAAAATAAATAGGACATTTATTTCAATCGTTTATTTAAGAGAAAACGGTTGTCTATCGAGGAAAAAAATGGTAATCTTAACAGTTGAAAGGGCGATTTTTTTCGGGTGTCATTGCATGCATGGAAATTTTGCCTTCACACAAAAAAACGTATCATAAAGGAGATTGATCAATATGGAAAAGAAAGATTTTCACGTAGTTGCTGAGACAGGGATTCACGCACGTCCAGCTACATTATTGGTTCAAACAGCAAGCAAATTCAACTCTGATATCAACTTAGAGTACAAAGGTAAATCAGTAAACCTTAAATCAATCATGGGCGTAATGTCATTAGGCGTTGGCCAAGGTTCTGATGTAACTATCACTGCTGAAGGTGCTGACGAAGCAGATGCAATCGCTGCAATCGTAGAAACAATGAAAAAAGAAGGTTTGTCTGAATAATGGTTGAGATGCTAAAAGGAATTGCTGCTAGTGATGGTGTAGCCGTTGCGAAAGCCTACCTGTTAGTACAACCTGATTTATCTTTTTCAAAAGTATCAGTTGAAGATACTGCAGCAGAGGAAGCACGCTTAGATGATGCGTTAGCGAAGTCAACAGCGGAATTACAACAAATCCGTGACAAAGCAGCGCAAACTTTAGGTGAAGCAGAAGCACAAGTATTTGATGCTCATTTAATGGTTCTTTCAGATCCTGAGATGATTGGTCAAATCAAACAAAACGTGACAGATAACAAAGTCAATGCAGAAGCTGCGTTGAAAGAAGTTACTGACATGTATATTGGTATGTTTGAAGCAATGGATGACAATGCTTACATGCAAGAACGTGCAGCTGACATTAAAGATGTCGCAAAACGTATCTTGGCGCATTTGCTGAATGTGACTTTGCCTAATCCTTCAATGATCAACGAAGAAGTAGTCGTTGTTGCGCATGACTTGACACCAAGTGATACTGCACAATTAGACCGCAACTTTGTAAAAGCTTTTGTAACAGATATCGGTGGACGTACTTCTCATTCCGCTATCATGGCACGTTCTCTTGAAATCCCAGCAATTGTTGGAACAATGGAGATCACTGCAAAAGTGAAAGCGGGCGACATCTTAGCTGTTAACGGTATTATCGGTGACGTTATCGTCAACCCGACAGATGACCAAGCAGCTGAATTTGTTGAAGCTGGGAAAGCCTACGCAGAACAAAAAGCAGAATGGGAAAAATTGAAAGATGCTGAAACAGTTACCGCTGATGGCAAGCACTTTGAATTAGCTGCGAACATTGGAACGCCAAAAGATTTAGAAGGTGTCCACAACAATGGTGCAGAAGCAGTCGGTTTATACCGTACTGAATTCTTGTACATGGATTCTCCTGATTTCCCAACAGAAGAAGACCAATACAAAGCATACAAAGCAGTTTTAGAAGGAATGGCTGGCAAACCAGTGGTTGTCCGTACAATGGATATCGGTGGCGATAAAGAACTTCCTTACCTAAAATTGCCTCATGAAATGAATCCTTTCTTAGGCTATCGTGCATTGCGTATCAGCTTATCTGAACTTGGGGATGACATGTTCCGTACCCAACTTCGTGCGTTGTTACGTGCTTCTGCTCACGGCAACTTACGTATCATGTTCCCAATGGTGGCAACATTGAAAGAGTTCCGTACTGCGAAGAAAATGTATGAAGAAGAGCGTCAAAAATTGATTGACGAAGGCGTTGAGGTTTCTAACGAGATCCAAGTCGGAATCATGATCGAAATTCCAGCAGCTGCTGTCTTAGCAGACAAGTTTGCGAAGGAAGTTGACTTCTTCAGTATTGGTACCAATGACTTGATCCAATACACCATGGCTGCAGACCGCATGAACGAGCGCGTGTCTTACTTGTACCAACCATACAACCCATCAATTTTACGTTTGATCAAAAACGTGATCGATTCAGCGCATGCTGAAGGCAAATGGGCTGGTATGTGTGGAGAAATGGCGGGCGATCAAACTGCTGTGCCACTTCTTGTAGGTATGGGCTTAGATGAGTTCTCAATGAGTGCAACATCTGTTCTGAAAACACGTAGCTTAATGAAACGCTTGTCAACGACTGACATGCAAGAATTAGCAAAACGTGCTTTAGAAGATTGCGATACAATGGAAGAAGTTGTTGAGCTAATCGAACAGTATGTAAACTAATCATTTCTAGGCAACAAGCAATTTTGCTTGTTGCCTTTTTTTTGTTATAAGAAGCCTTCTTGTTCGACTTGACTTGCAACAGCCTGCTCGTTTTTTCAGAAAACGAACAATTTTGTCATATCTTTGTATAAAGCTATGATTCCGTAGGTTTTTCACGTATCATGATTAAATGGGGAACAAAATCTAGGACCATGGTAGGAGTATGTCTCCGATTGCCTATGGTATACTAATATCAGATATAAGCATTTCCAAGGAGGAATCATCTTTGAAAGTACTTCTTTATTTTGAAGGAGAAAAATTATTAGCTAAATCAGGTATCGGTCGAGCGTTGGCCCATCAGCAACGAGCACTGACATCTGTCGGGATTCCTTTTACTCTTGATAAAAATGATGAGAACTATGATATCCTTCATATCAACACGTATGGTATCAATAGTATGCACATGGTCAACAAAGCCAAAAGACAAGGGAAAAAAGTGATTTACCATGCCCATTCTACTGAAGAGGATTTTCGGAATTCATTTATCGGCTCAAACCAGCTTTCGCCATTATATAAAAAATATTTGATCAATCTTTATTCTAGAGCCGATCAGTTGATCACCCCGACTCCTTATTCGAAAGAACTTTTGGAAGGGTATGGTATCCAAGTACCGATCGAGGCAATCTCAAACGGCATCGATCTTGACAAATATCAGCCGGATCAAGAGAAAGAAAAAGCCTTTCGCGAGTATTTCAATCTCTTACCAGATCAAAAAGTCATTATATCCGTCGGTTTATTTTTTGAACGAAAAGGCATTCTTGATTTTGTAGAGATAGCTAGACAGTTGCCTGAGTATACGTTTATCTGGTTTGGTCATACACCAATGATGACGATTCCTAAACAGATCCGCGACCTCGTCAATGAAGACCATCCAGAAAATGTGTTGTTTCCAGGTTATATCAAAGGAGACATTATCGAAGGCGCATATTCCGCTGCCGATTTATTCTTCTTTCCTTCTTATGAAGAAACAGAAGGGATCGTAGTCCTTGAGGCGTTAGCCAGTCGCCAAAATGTGCTCGTTCGAGATATTCCTGTTTATAAAGGGTGGCTAAGTAATGGGCACAATGCATACATGGAAAAAACCAATGAAGGATTTATTGAGAAAATCAAAGGAATCGTGGAGGGCACGTTGCCACAATTGAGTGAAGCGGGTTATGAAACAGCAAAGCAAAAGAGTATTGATGAAATTGGGTTTAAATTACAAGAGGTTTATACAAAAGTGATGAATACGGAATGAAGAAACTAATGTAAAGTTTGGAGGTACCGTTTTGAAAATCGGATTTTTTACAGACACCTACTTCCCCCAGGTAAGTGGTGTGGCGACATCGATCAAGACATTGAAAGAAGAGCTTGAGAAAAAAGGCCATAAAGTGTATATCTTTACAACGACCGATCCAAATGCTGATCTGGACGAAGAAGATATCATTCGCATGCCAAGTGTCCCGTTTGTGTCTTTCAAAGATCGGCGAATCGTGGTTCGCGGCATGTTGTATGCCTATTTGATCGCCAAAGAATTAGAATTGGAATTGATCCATACCCATACAGAGTTTGGTTCTGGGATGTTGGGGAAAATGGTGGGGCGTAAATTGCAGATTCCTGTGATCCATACCTACCATACAATGTATGAAGATTACTTGCACTATATCGCAAACGGAAAGGTCTTGCGGCCATCTCACGTGAAATATCTTTCACGGCTATTTGCCAACCACTCGACAGGTGTTGTTTGTCCAAGTGAACGGGTCATCGATACGCTGAGAGGGTATGGTGTGGTTTCACCAATGCGGATCATCCCCACAGGGATCGAAGTTGAGAAGTTTCGCCGACCGGATATTACAACTGACATGAAAAAAGAATTGCGGGAGAAATTGGGCATCACTGAGAATCAACCCATGCTGCTTTCCCTCAGTCGTATTTCTTATGAAAAAAATATCCAAGCAATCATCGACGGCATGCCAGAAATTTTAACGAAGATTCCTGATGCGCAATTAGTGATCGTTGGGAAAGGTCCGCATAAAGAAAAATTAGAAGAAAAAGTGGTGGATATGGCTTTATCTGACCATGTTCAATTTGTCGGTGAAGTGGCAAATGATAAAGTGGCGATCTATTACCATGCTGCCGATTACTTCGTCAGTGCCTCCACATCAGAAACACAAGGACTGACTTACACGGAAGCAATGGCTGCTGGAACACCGTTAGTCGTTGAAGGCAATGACTACTTAAACACCTTGATCGATGATCCGTCTTTAGGCGTCACCTATGAGAGGGATCGGGATTTCGCAAAAGCATTTATTGATTATTATGAACGAAAGATTCCTGCTGATCCCGAAGTTCTTGCTAGAAAAATGTACGAGATCTCGGCATTGCGCTTCGGTGAGTCGATGCTATCTTTCTACCATGACATGGTCGCTTATTATGAAACAGAACGCATCGAAAAAGAAACCGAGCAGACGCTAGAAAAATTCAAAGTAAAATTAAAGGCCTTTCGCCGAACGATCGATTAAACAGAAAATTTTCGCAAGTTCATGTTTTTAGCGTATACTAAAGACATGAACTTTTTTATTTTGGAGGGATCTGCATGAAATTAGGATTTATCGGTACTGGTGTCATGGGTCAAGCGATGGTTGGTCATCTCTTGGCTGCCGGACATACAGTGAATGTTTACAATCGGACGAAAGAAAAAACAGATGAACTCGTTGCGAATGGAGCAATTTGGTGTGACACCCCAACAGAAGTTGCATCAGAAAGTGAAATCATCTTTACAATGGTTGGTTATCCATCCGATGTTGAAGAGGTTTACTATGGGCCTCAAGGGATTTTTCAAACGGCTGTGACGGGCAAAACATTGGTGGATTTTACCACCAGTACACCTGATTTGGCAGAACGAATCTACCAGACAGCGAAGGAAAAAGGAGCAGCGAGTATCGATGCGCCAGTTTCTGGTGGTGATCTTGGTGCGAGAAACGCCACGCTAACGATTATGGTTGGTGGCGATGAAGAAGCTTACCAACAAGTAAAACCACTTTTTGAAGTATTAGGAAAGACGTTTCAACTTCAAGGAGGGGCAGGGAAGGGTCAGCATACGAAAATGGCCAATCAGATCATGATTGCCGGAACCATGACGGGGATGACAGAAATGCTGGTCTATGCGAATCAAGCCGGTCTTGATTTACCACGAGTGATTGACACGCTTTCTGGCGGTGGGGCAGCCAATTGGTCCATGACGAATTACAGTCCTCGTATCCTAAAAGAGGATTATTCTCCAGGCTTTTTTGTCAAACATTTCATCAAAGATTTGGGGATCGCTTTGGATGAGGCCAAGAAGATGGGATTGGATTTGCCAAGCACCGCTTTAGCTAAAAAATTGTATGATCAGTTAGCTGAAAAAGGCTTCGAAAATGACGGAACGCAGGCGCTGATTAAACTTTGGTGGCAAGATGGAAAAAAATCTTAAAATGACAAAAAAAATACGAAAAATCAATGCAAGATAGAGGATGTTTTGATACAATATAACGGACAGAAAAAGGAGGCTTACGAATGAAAAGTTCGCAATTAGTCGCTATCATCAAACGTTTAGAAGCGATGGTCGAAGCGCAAGACAATGAAGTTCAAGTACGTCGTTTTGAAAAAGAAGGCGTCGAAAAATGTACCGTTACTTATGACAATTCGACAGAAACGTTTGAATTAACGGAAGCAGAATCAAGTCAATCTTATCAATTTGATAATGTTGATATTGTAGCCATGGAAATCTATGATTTGATCCAATAAGAATGAGTGGGACATTCGTCGTCGCTTTCTCATTTCTAAACAGCAAGCCTACTTGGGCTTGCTGTTTTTTATTTATCTGCTGCTTTTTCTTGGCGATACAAGTGATTAAGGATGATCCCTAATGGATCGAGATCTTCCGGGGCTAAAGGAAGCGCAGCGCTTGCTGGCGGGAGTGGCTGGAATGTTTCCTCGGGAGAAAGAACTTTTGTTTGGATCAACTTTCCAAAGCTAACTTGATAGTATTTGATTTGAGTCGTCTGTGATCCTGGCTCCTCTAAGTCAAGGAGAATAGAAAAAATCACTTCTGGTTCTTGAATAAACTGATTGACCCTCACGATTTCTTGGTAAAAGCTTTGTGCTAAATGGATCTGGCGCTGCAGTACACTAGCTTGTTCAAACAATAGGTGATCAATCAGATATGACAAGCGTTTTTTAAGGAGTGAAAAACAGTCGGTCTTCTTTCCTGCAAAAAAACAGCCGATCTCCCGCCACTTCTGTTCCAAGGGATACGCATCCATTTGAGGGAGCTGCTTACGTAAGGTCAATAGCGTCAGTTCGTTGACAGTCGGCAATTGAAAGGTTTCTGACAATAATTGAAACAATGTTGGCAATTTTTTTGTTTGCCGAAAGGGGCCATAACTGCCAATTTGTGGTGTTTGAGTGATCGTGAAGGTATGATTCGTCAAGTCAACAAAGCAATAGTTGGCTGAATGGTTCATTTGTCGGTTGTAGATAGGATGAAAAGCTTGGATCAAACGACATTCAAGTAATAGTGCATCCAATTCTGTATCTGTTTCGATCGTTTCAAAATCAACGACATTATAAACAAGTCGAAGCACCTTATTGGCATGCTGCTGATTTTTTCGGAAGTAAGAAACGACACGCTGTTTCAATGATTTGGCTTTTCCTACATACAAGACTTCGTTGTGCTGATCTTTCATTAAATAAACACCAGGCTTTTCAGGCAGTGCATTTGCTTTGTTTTTTAGAAACTCTTTGTTCGGATTCATCGATCGTTCCTCTCCTTCCTTCAAAGAGTAGCAGATGAAGCGTAAGAGAGCAACGATTGCTGGTCATCGACAAGAAAAAATTAGAAATAGAGTGGAAGCAACGCAATGATAAACTTTGACATTCAAAGGAAATTTCTCTATAACGGAAACGGATTATTTTGTCAACTCGCAGCTTTTAAAATCTTAGAAAATCAATTCTTAAATAAAAATGCGCTTAAAAATAAAAAAAGTTCGAAAAAATTCTTGCATTTCTCAATAACTTCCGATATAGTTTGACTATCAAATGATTTGATTATCAAAGTATTCGGATGGTGAAGGTTATGGAACCCAATTTAGAAACAGTTAATGACTACTTAGTCAGCGTCTTTAATGACATCTTAGTGATTGAAGAATCTGAATTGAAAAAATCTCAATTCAAAGACCTTTCAATTACCGAAATGCATACCATCGAAGCCATCGGGATGTACAAAAAAAAGACCACGACTGAAGTTGCCAAAGAGCTTTCGATCACTGTTGGGACTTTGACCATCGCGATCAATCGTTTGGTGAAAAAAGAATATGTAGAACGGATTCGCAGTGAAGATGATCGGCGAGTCGTCAAACTAGGTTTGACGAAAAAAGGAAAACTCCTTTATCGTGTTCATCAGCATTTTCATCGTGAGATGGTGAAGGGTGTCTTGAGTCAGATGTCTCCTGAAGAGGAACAGGCACTGTTGAAAGCACTGAAAAATCTGCATGACTTTTTACAAGATTATAAGTGAGAATAATGGATGAATATGTTTGGAAAAATTACCGCGACTGCAAGTTATGTTCCAGAAAAAATCGTAACAAATGATGATCTATCAAATTTGATGGATACTTCAGATGAATGGATCCATTCTCGCACGGGAATCAAACGAAGAAGAGTCGCTGTCGGCGAAAACACTTCAGACCTTTGTATTCGCGTCGCTCAAACGCTCTTACAAGATGCTCAGCTTTCAGCAGAAAGTCTAGATTTTATCTTGGTAGCGACGATCACACCGGATTTCAATACACCGGCGGTTGCTTGCCAAGTCCAAGGGGCGATTGGGGCAGTCAATGCCTTTGCTTTTGATATCAGTGCAGCATGTGCTGGTTTCGTGTATGCATTGTCTATGGCTGAAAAACTGATTCGAACGGGCGCTAAAAAAGGATTGGTCATCGGTGGAGAAGTACTTTCAAAAGTCTTGGATTGGAACGACCGTTCGACGGCTGTTTTATTCGGAGATGGTGCCGGCGGTCTATTGCTGGAAGCATGTTCAGAGCAGCATTTGCTCAAAGAGTCTTTAAAAGCAGATGGGACGCGAGGCATGTCTTTAACATCTGGTTTTCGAACGAATGAGAATCCTTTTTCACAAAACGCTCCGGCGTATAGTGCTTGTATGCAAATGATTGGACGAGAAATCTTTGATTTTGCGACACGTGATGTGGTCGCCTCGATCAATGATCTGACACAAGATGAAGCAATCGATTATTTTTTGCTTCACCAAGCAAATTCACGTATTTTAGACAAAGTTGCTCGCAAGCTGAAGCAGCCCCGTGAGAAATTTTTGCAAAATATGCAAGATTATGGCAATACTTCGGCAGCCTCGATTCCGTTATTGCTAGATGAAGAAATCAAACGAGGTACACTGTCACTTGGCAGTGGTCAAAAAGTGGTGTTCTCAGGTTTTGGCGGCGGATTGACATGGGGAACTATGTTAGCCACCTTATAACTTGTTCACGAAACAAAATTACTATTGAAAAACACATTGGAGGAATATACACATGGTATTCGAAAAAATTCAAGAAATCGTAGCAGAAGAATTAGGAAAAGAAAAAGAAGAAATCAAATTGAACACAAACATCCAAGAAGATTTAGAAGCAGACAGCTTGGATCTTTTCCAAATCATTAACGAGATCGAAGATGAATTCGATGTGAAGATCGAAACAGAAGATGGTATCACAACCGTTGAAGATCTAGTTAAATATGTAGAAAAACAACAAGCATAAAACAAAGGCTAGGCAGACAGCCTAGCCTTTCCTTTTTAAGAACGTGTTTTTGCTGATTCATAGACGAACTGCAAGAAGCCATGTTCTCCAACGACAACGATCAAAGTAATGAAGGAGTGCAAGATGAAGACAGCCTTTTTATTTAGCGGTCAAGGCGCACAGTACCCCCAAATGGGAGAAGAGCTCTATCACCAAGAAGCCATCGTTCGTGAGACGTTTGAACAAGCCAGCACCATTCTAGGATATGATATGGCCGAGCTATGCTTTACTGAAAACGAACGTTTAAACCAGACGGAATATACGCAGCCTGCCATCTTAACGGTAAGTACGGCTTTTTGGCGACTTTTGGATGCGCAAGGAATCAAAGCAGATGCTGTTGCTGGCTTGAGTTTAGGCGAATATACAGCCTTAGTCGCTAGTGGTGCGCTTGATTTCCAGACAGCAGTCGCATTGGTGCAAAAGCGCGGTCGGTATATGGCAAGTGCGGCGCCAGCAGGTATTGGGAAAATGGTCGCTGTGATGAACACACCTGCTGAAACGATTGAAGAAATCTGTAAAGAAGCCAGTCAAGTGGGGATCGTGACACCAGCGAATTACAATACGCCGCAGCAGATCGTCATTGGCGGTGAAGCGCCGGCAGTGGATAAAGCGGTGGAATTGTTACAAGCTGCTGGAACCAAACGGGTGATTCCTTTAAATGTCAGCGGTCCTTTCCATACTGCTTTGTTGGAACCCGCATCGCAGCAATTAGCACAGGAATTAGCTCAAATCACCTTTGATGAGTTACAAGTACCTGTCATCAGCAATACGACCGCGCAGCCAATGCAGCAAGACCAAATCAAGGAACTGTTGACGCTACAAGTGAAATCGCCAGTGCGTTTTTACGAAAGCATTGCGACACTGAAGCAGCTTGGCATCCAACAAGTCATCGAGATCGGACCAGGAAAAGTATTGAGCGGTTTTATGAAGAAAATAGACAAAGAAATACAGACTGCGCGTGTAGAAGATAGCCAAACGTTGGCAGATACACTAGCCCGATTCAACTAGGAGGAATTTATGGATCTGCAAAATAGAAACGTCTTTGTAACTGGTAGCTCGCGAGGGATCGGTTTTACCATCGCGGAAGCCTTTGCCAAAGAAGGAGCGAATATCGTTTTAAATGGACGAAAAGAAATTCCCCAGTCACTGATCGATCGCATCACCAGCTACGGCGTGAAATGTGTAGCGATCAATGGGGACATTTCTGATTTTGATCAAGCGGCAGCCATGCTTTTAGAAGCAGAAGCGGCAGTCGGACCGATCCACATTTTAGTCAATAATGCCGGGATCACGAATGATAAATTATTGTTGAGAATGAAACCCGAAGATTTTGATTCAGTGATCAAAATCAATTTGACTGGTACCTTCAATATGACGCAGCACGCGTTGAAAAAAATGATGAAGCTGCGAGAAGGCCGCATCATCAATTTGACGAGTGTGGTCGGCTTGACGGGAAATATCGGGCAAGCCAACTATGCGGCAAGTAAAGCTGGCGTGATCGGTTTTACGAAATCTGCCGCTCGTGAAGGTGCCGCTCGGGGGATCACCTGCAATGCGATCGCCCCAGGATTTATCGAAACAGAGATGACTGAAGTGCTGTCGGATAAAGTCAAAGAACAATCATTGGCAAATATTCCATTACAGCGTTTTGGTTCCACACAGGATGTTGCGCAAACAGCAGTCTTTTTAGCAAAAAGCCCCTACATCACTGGTCAGGTGATCAGTGTAGACGGCGGGATGGCAATGCAAGGGTAGGAGGAAGAATAGATGAATCGAGTAGTAGTTACAGGATACGGCGTCACTTCTCCAATCGGAAATGACCCAGAAACATTTTTAGCAAGTTTACAAAACGGGACCAACGGCATCGGCCCGATTACAAAATTTGACGCAGAAGCAACAGGGATCTCAGTTGCCGCTGAAGTCAAAGATTTTCCGTTAGAAAAGTACTTCGTTAAAAAAGATACGAAGCGGATGGATCTTTTTTCCATTTATGGAATTTATGCGGCGTTAGAAGCGATGGAAATGGCGAAGTTAGATACAGAAACCATTGATGTGGATCGTTTTGGCGTGATGGTTGGTTCAGGGATCGGCGGCTTGCCAACGATTCAAGACCAAGTAATTCGGATGCATGACAAAGGAGCAAATCGGGTATCACCAATGTTCGTACCGATGTCGATCGTAAATATGGTTGCCGGCAACATTGCATTACGGGTAGGTGCGAAAGGCATTTGTACGACGACTGTTTCCGCCTGTGCTTCTGGTACCCATTCAATCGGTGAAGCTTTTCGGAACATCAAGCATGGCTACGCAGATGTCATGATCGCTGGTGGTTCAGAAGCGACGATCTGTGAAATCGGTATCGCTGGTTTTGCGTCTCTGACGGCGTTAACCACTGAATCAGACCCTGACAAAGCTTCCGTTCCGTTTGATAAAAATCGTAGTGGGTTTGTCATGGGTGAAGGCGCTGGCGTCTTCATTTTAGAATCATTGGCGCATGCGCAAAAACGGGGGGCAACGATTTTAGGTGAAGTCGTAGGGTACGGTGCGAACTGTGATGCCTACCATATGACTGCGCCAAATCCTGATGGATCAGGTGCTGGAAAAGCAATGAAATTGGCGATGCAAGAAGCATCGATCACCCCAGCTGAAGTTGGCTACATCAATGCCCACGGTACAAGCACGCCTGCCAATGACAGTGCAGAAGCGACATCGATCCAATACGGATTGGGCGAAGACTATAAAAAACCATATGTCAGCAGTACAAAGTCAATGACTGGTCATTTGCTTGGGGCGGCTGGTGGAATCGAAGCCATTGCTTCACTATTAGCATTACAACATCAATTTATTCCACCAACCATCAACGTGACAGAACAAGATCCTGAGATCGACTTGAACGTTGTTATCAATCAAAGCCAACCAGCAGAATTGACCTATGCCATGAGTAATTCACTTGGGTTTGGCGGTCATAATGCAGTGATCTTGCTGAAACGTTGGGAGGAAGCGTAATTGGAAACACATGAGGTAAAAGAGCTGCTCAGCCAATTCGATCAATCGACGTTAACTGAGCTTCAATTAAAAAAAGAGACATTTGAACTTTATTTTAATAAAAATACGACAAGTGGGCTACAAAATGCATCCTCTGCACCTGCAGCGAATGCTGCGCCAACTCCTGTTGCACCAACGCCTGCTGTCTCAGCAACACCGGACACAGTAGAAACGGCAAAACCTGTCTTAGAGGGCAAAGAAGTTGTCTCTCCATTAGTGGGTGTCGTTTATTTGAAACCAAGTCCTGATAAAGACAACTTCAAACAAATCGGCGATCACGTGAAAAAAGGCGATATTCTCTGTATCGTTGAAGCGATGAAAGTCATGAATGAAATCGTCAGCGACGTCGATGGCGAATTAGTTGAAGTCTTGGTTGAAAGCGAACAAATCGTTGAATACAATCAACCATTATTCCGTGTGAAAGAAGGGTAAAGCAATGAGCGCATTAACGATTCAAGAAATCAAAGAAATCATCCCTCATCGTTATCCGATGCTTTTAGTGGATCGGGTAGAGGAGTTAGAAGAAGGCAAACGGGTCGTTGCGAAGAAAAACGTTACTATCAATGAGCCGTTTTTCCAAGGTCATTTTCCCCATGAACCAGTGATGCCCGGAGTATTGATCGTGGAAGCAATGGCGCAAGCAGGTGCTGTGGCATTGCTATCATTGGAAGATTTTCGTGGGAAAACTGCCTATTTTGGCGGTTTAGACAAAGCGAAATTCAGAAAAAAAGTAACACCAGGCGATACCTTGATCTTAGAAGTAGAAATAATCAAAGTGAAATCTGCAGCTGGCATCGGCAAAGGAATTGCCTATGTTGATGGGAAAAAAGTGGCGGAAGCAGAATTGACTTTCATGATTGGATAGGTGAGACATGTTTTCTAAAGTATTGATCGCAAACCGTGGCGAAATCGCCGTACGTATCATTCGCGCTTGTCGCGAATTAGGTATTCAAACGGTCGCCGTTTATTCAGAAGCAGATAAAGAAGCGTTGCATACAGAGCTTGCCGATGAAGCGATTTGTATCGGACCTGCCAAAGCAGCCGACTCTTATTTGAATGTACAGCAGATCCTAAGCGCTGCGATCGTCACAAAGGCTGAGGCGATCCATCCTGGATTTGGCTTCCTTTCAGAGAATAGCCGCTTTGCTGCGATGTGCGAGGAATGCAATATCGTCTTTATTGGGCCAAAGAGTGAGACTATCGATGCAATGGGAAACAAAATCAATGCAAGACGCTTGATGATCGAAGCAGAAGTACCGGTCATTCCCGGAAGCAAAGGCGCGATTTCTGATGTGGAAGAAGCTTTAACGATCGCTGAAGAGATTGGTTACCCAGTCATGCTCAAAGCAGCGGCCGGCGGTGGCGGTAAAGGGATACGGAAAGTCGCCGATAAAGAAGCGTTGCCGCATCATTTTGCTTCGGCGCAGCAAGAAGCAAAAGCGGCATTTGGCAACGATGAAATGTACATTGAAAAAATCATTTATCCTGCTCGACACATAGAAGTGCAAGTGTTAGGTGATTCTTTTGGTAATATTATCCACCTTGGTGAACGCGATTGCTCGCTACAACGCAACAACCAAAAAGTGTTGGAAGAATCCCCTTCTGTGGTGATTTCTGAAAGCAAGCGAGCAGAACTAGGCGAAGCAGCGGTACGTGCCGCACAAGCGGTAGGGTATCGTAATGCTGGCACGATCGAGTTTTTAATGGCGGACACTGGGGAGTTTTATTTCATGGAAATGAACACTCGAATTCAAGTGGAACACCCGATCACCGAAATGGTGACAAACATTGATTTAGTCAAAAAACAACTTGAAGTCGCTAGTGGCGAACCGCTAGGCTTGACGCAAGCAGACATCAAGATGACGGGCGCGGCGATCGAATGTCGGATCAATGCAGAAAATCCAGCCTTCAATTTTGCACCGTCACCAGGCAAGATCAACAATTTGTTTTTACCAAGTGGCGGCCTAGGCGTTCGTGTAGACAGTGCCATGTATTCTGGCTACACGATTCCACCTTATTATGATTCTATGATCGCTAAAGTGATCGTTCACGGCGAGAACCGTTTCGAAGCGTTGATGAAGATGCAGCGGGCGTTAGCCGAATTAGTGACCGATGGTGTCATTACGAATGCAGAATTCCAAATGGACTTGATCAGTCACCCGAAAGTGATTGCGGGAGACTATACAACCGCCTTTTTACAAGAGGAATTTCTGCCAAATTGGACACCTGAACAATAGGAGGGAAGATGAGTGGCTTTATTTAAGAAGAAAAACTACATTCGCATCAATCCTAATCGAGGTCAGCTGCCAACGAACGAACCAGTCGTACCAGATAATCTTTGGGCGAAATGTCCTAGTTGCAAACGAACGCTTTATACGAAGGAGATGGGGGCAGAGAAAGTCTGTCCTCACTGCGGGTATAATTTCCGAATCAGTGCCTGGGAACGGATCGCTATCACGATTGATGAGAAAAGTTTTGAAGAATGGGACACAGATGTAACCACAAAAGATCCTCTTGATTTTCCTGGATATTTGGATAAAGTCGCACAAATGCAAGAAAAAACTGGGTTGCATGAGGCTGTCCTCACAGGAGAAGCAAAAGTTCAAGGATTGCCGTTAGCGATCGGGATCATGGATGCGAATTTCATCATGGGCAGTATGGGAACGGTCGTGGGGGAGAAGATCACCCGTTTGTTTGAACGTGCGATCGAAAAACAGCTACCAGTTGTTCTTTTTACCGCTTCAGGTGGTGCGCGGATGCAAGAAGGAATTTTGTCACTGATGCAAATGGCAAAAATCTCTGCCGCGGTAAAACGCCACAGTAAAGCTGGCTTGTTTTATCTAACGGTTTTAACGGACCCGACAACCGGTGGCGTCACCGCTAGTTTTGCGATGGAAGGGGATATCATCCTGGCAGAACCGCAAGCCTTGATCGGTTTTGCTGGACGACGTGTGATTGAACAAACCATTCGTCAGGAACTACCTGAAGACTTTCAAAAGGCAGAGTTTCTGTTAGATCATGGCTTTGTCGATCAAATCGTTCCGCGGACGAATTTGCGGGAAAAAATCCACCATTTGATTTCTTTGCATACGCGGAAAGGATGGGATCGTAATGACTAGAGCAGCCCACGAAATCGTTGAACTCGCTCGCAGCAAAGACCGTTTGACGGCACTGGATTACTTTGACGGCATTTTTTCTGAGTTTGAAGAGTTTCATGGAGACCGTCTGTTTGGCGAAGATGAAGCCGTTGTTGGCGGCATTGCTTGTTTAGATGGCAAGCCAGTGACCGTGATCGGTATTCAAAAAGGCCGTAATCTGCCTGAAAATTTACGCAGAAACTTTGGCTCGCCACATCCTGAAGGCTATCGCAAAGCGTTACGCTTAATGAAGCAAGCAGAAAAATTTCAGCGACCTGTGGTCACATTGATCAATACAGCAGGGGCGTTTTGCGGTATTGGCGCGGAAGAGCGCGGAGAAGGCGAAGCGATTGCCCGTAACTTGATGGAAATGTCCGATTTAACGGTACCGATCTTGGCAATCATCATTGGTGAAGGCGGCAGCGGCGGTGCCTTAGCACTGGCATTAGGCGATGAGGTTTGGATGATGGAACATTCGATCTATGCCATTTTATCTCCCGAAGGCTTTGCTTCGATCCTATGGAAAGATGGCAGCCGTGCCAAAGAAGCTGCTGGCTTGATGAAGATCACAGCTCAAGAATTATATGAACTCGGTGTTATTGAAAAAGTGATTGCTGAAACCCATGAAGAGGCCTTTTTACCGAAAGAGCAATTGATGGAACAGATGAAAGCGGCAATTTCAAAGAAACTTGCCGAACTTTCTACCTTGCAAACAGATGAATTGCTTGAGGCAAGGTATCAACGTTTTCGCCGATTTTAAAAACTAGGATATCCACTCTGATTAGAGGATGGGTATCCTAGTATTTTTTTATTAAAAGTGTTATTGAATAAATCGTACAAATGGCGAAGTTTTTAGTTTAAAATTTAATTATTCTGTGCTATTATGTATACATTCTGAATATAAGAAGATTATATTGCATAAATATTTGTTTTGAAGAGGAGCGTTTTTAATGAAAAAATTATTTGGAGCACTTGTTGTATTGACGGGGATTTTGGTTTTAGGAGCTTGTGGGAATGGCGGCTCATCGAGTACTGGAAGTTCTAGTGCCAGCGGTTCGGCGGATAATCAATTGGAAGCCATCAAAGCAGCTGGTGTGTTAAATGTGGCAACTTCTGCTGACTTTGCCCCGTTTGAATTTCATGCCTTGATCGATGGCAAAGATACGATCGTGGGCGCAGATATCGATATGGTCAATGAGATCGCTGATCGTCTTGGTGTCGAAGTGAATATTTTGGACCTTGATTTCAATGCTGTTTTGACTGCTTTGCAACAAGGGAAAGCCGATATCGCTGTTTCAGGCATCTCAGCAACTGACGAACGTAAACAGACTTTTGATTTCACCGATAACTATTTTACACCAGAACAAAAATTAGTTGTTAATAAAAACAATGAATCGGCATTTGATTCAATCGAAAGCTTGTCTGGCAAAAAAGTAGGCGCTCAAAAAGGCTCGATCCAAGAAATGATCGTTCAAGATCAATTAGCTGATTCGCAATTGGTTTCCATCGCCAAAGTTCCGAATCTAGTCAATGAATTGAAACAAGGCTCGATCGACGGTTTGGTCCTTGAAAGTGCGGTTGCTGAATCGTATGTTGCACAAAATGATGACCTCGTGATCACTGATGTAGCATTAGAAGCATCTGAAGGCGATTCTTATGCAATTGCTTTACCTAAAGGGAGTACCGAATTACAAGAAGAACTAAACAGTATTTTGAAAGAATTGATTGAAGATGGTACAATCGATGAGTATGTACAAAAGAACACAGATCTAGCCAACGAAAATGCGGCGCAATAGATAGAACGGAGTAGACACAATTATGGATTTATCCTTTTTAGCGATATATTACCCTTATTTTCTTTCTGGTGTGGTGATCACCATCGTGATCTCTATCATCACCGTGATCTTTGGAACGATTCTAGGGGTGATTTTCGCCCTAATGAAATTATCAAAAGTGACGCCTTTGCGCTGGTTTGCTAATGCGTATATTGAAGTCATCCGCGGCACACCGATGCTGGTGCAGATATTGATCGCTTTTGGTCTTTTGCAAGGAATGTTTGCCTTGCCGACGGTCTCGATCGGCGTGTTGAGTCTTGATTTTGGGCGGCTATTTCCTGGGATCATTGCGCTCTCGCTTAATTCTGGGGCATATGTTGCTGAGATCGTCCGAGGGGGAATCAATGCCGTTGATTACGGTCAAACAGAAGCGGCTGGTTCTTTAGGGTTGCGGCCTTTTCAAACGATGCGTTATGTCGTATTGCCACAAGCACTACGCAACATTTTGCCGCCACTAGGCAATGAATTTATCGTTTTGATTAAGGATTCCTCTTTGCTTTCAACGATCGGCATCTACGAGCTGATGAACAGTGCGCAGATCGTTGTCACCAGTTCTTTCCAACCATTAACGCCTTTCTATGTGGCGGCGGTCATTTACTTCATCTTGACGTTTACGACTTCGCGACTATTGAGTTTATGGGAAAAGAAACTAGGCAAAGGCTATCGTCGTTAAAAGGAGAAGACAAGCTATGATGTTAGATATTCAAGATTTACACAAAACCTTTGGCAGCAATCAAGTGCTAAAAGGGATCACAACGACGATCGATCAAGGAGAAGTCGTTGTGGTGATTGGGCCATCTGGGTCAGGAAAAAGCACGTTTTTACGCTGTTTGAACCTATTAGAAGTACCGACAAGCGGAAAAATCTTTTTTGAAGGAACCGATATTACCGATCCAAAGAATGATTTGTATAAGATGCGTGAAAAAATGGGTATGGTATTTCAAAATTTTAATCTTTTTCCGAATATGACGGTTTTAGAAAACATTACTTTGTCCCCGACGAAGGTCAAGAAGGTAGCAAAATCGGCGGCTGATCAGTTGGCAAAACAACTACTAAATGATGTTGGCTTACCAGACAAAGCAAAAGCCTATCCTCAAAGTCTTTCTGGTGGACAAATGCAACGAATCGCTATCGCACGTGCCTTGGCGATGGAACCAGACGTGATGCTCTTTGATGAACCGACTTCAGCGTTAGACCCTGAAATGGTTGGCGAAGTATTGTCCGTCATGCAGCGTTTGGCTCAGCAAGGAATGACGATGGTCATCGTCACTCATGAAATGGGCTTTGCGAAAGAAGTCGCGGATCGGATTTTATTTATGGATCAGGGAATCATTATGGAGGAAGGAACGCCAGAACAGATCTTTGATCATCCGAAAAATCCACGAACCATTGATTTTTTGAGTAAAGTATTGTAAACTGCGAGAAGTTCGCAGTTGTTAGTGATAAATTTGGACCTTTCCTAAGCATCCTTTCAGTAAAAGGATGCTTTTTTGACGGAAAAAAGACTACTTTAAAGAAGTGATAGGACAAACGGTTGTCTTGGCAGGTTCCTTTTTCAGTTCTTTTACAAGAAACCTGCAGAAACTGGCGCACTTGCTAGTATTCAAAAAGATTCTATTGTATAATTACAGGTTGAAGAGGTCTGATCTTGATAGAAACCATCTGCGTGATTGTAGGCAGATCGGACTGTTTCTTTTTAAGGATCGACAATTTGGATCGATGACTAGTCGCCGATTTTTAATACGTGAAGAAATCATGCAGCAAAGGAGATTTTATGTTTTCAAATTATAAACCGACTTGGATGGTCGATGCGATTTATAAAATCACCCCTAGCCAACTAAAGGCACAGGGGATCAAAGGGATTTTGACCGATCTTGATAATACCTTGATTGCTTGGAACAATCCTGACGGAACCGAAGAACTAAAAAACTGGCTACTGGAAATGAAAAATGCTGGGATACCGGTAGTTGTCGTTTCCAACAACAATAGTGAACGAGTGGCACGGGCAGTTGCGCCCTTTGGCTTAAAGTACGTACACCGCGCATTAAAACCTTTTTCAAGAGGGATCAAACAAGGCTATCAGCAATTAGGCTTGAAAAAAGAAGAGGTCGTGATGATCGGCGATCAAATCATGACGGATGTACGAGGTGCCAATCGTGCCGGTGTTCGCAGTATTTTAGTGAAACCAGTGATCCCAACGGATTCTTGGAAAACCCAATTTAATCGAGCCGCAGAAAGAAAAATCATGAACTATTTATTGAAGCACAACCCAGAGTTAAAATGGCGTGGAGGAATTTAATATGACAGAAGGAATCGAAGAAATTCACTGTATCGGCTGCGGGGCAGTGATTCAGACAACGAACCCCAATGAATTGGGCTACACCCCGCAATCCGCATTAGAAAAAGGACTTGAATCAGGAGAAGTCTATTGTCAACGCTGCTTCCGTTTGCGCCATTACAATGAGATCCAAGATGTTTCCCTTACCGACGATGATTTTCTGCGTCTACTGAATGAAGTCGGGGAAAAAGAAGCCTTGATCGTTAATGTCGTTGATATTTTCGATTTTAATGGTTCATTGATCCCAGGACTGCACCGCTTCGTCGGCAATAATCCTGTTTTATTAGTGGGCAACAAGGTGGATATTTTGCCAAAATCTTTGAAAAAATCGAAGATGACCCAATGGATGAAGGAACGTGCTCATGAAGCTGGTTTAAGACCAGTGGATGTATTATTGACGAGTGCCAAGAAGCCAGGTGAAACGGAAGCTTTACTGCAAGCGATCGAAACGTATCGTGAAGGACGCGATGTCTATGTGGTGGGTGTGACGAATGTTGGAAAATCAACATTGATCAATCAAATCATCAAACAAACAGCGGGGATCAACGAATTGATCACGACTTCGCGTTTCCCAGGAACCACATTGGATAAAATCGAGATTCCATTGGATGACGGACACTTCTTGATCGACACACCAGGAATCATTCATCGTCATCAAATGGCGCATTATTTAGGTAAAAAAGATCTAAAAATCGTGGCACCAGCCAAAGAGATCAAACCAAAGGTGTATCAGTTGAATCCAGAACAAACCTTGTTCTTAGGAGGACTTGCCCGATTTGATTTCATTCAAGGAGAACGCAGTTCATTTATTGCTTATGTAGCAAATGATGTGGCGATCCATCGGACCAAATTAACGAAAGCCGATGAGTTTTATGAGAAACATGTTGGTGGGCTGCTGCAGCCGCCGCGAGCAGATGAAGTGGCGGATTTTCCTGAACTCGTCCGTTTCGAATTTTCAATCAAAGAAAAAACCGATATCGTTTTTGCTGGACTTGGCTGGATCACGATCACCAAACCGTGTGTCATCGCTGGGTGGGCGCCAAAGGGTGTCGATGTGCTTAGACGTAAAGCATTAGTATAAGGAAGAAGGAAGAATATGGACTTACGAGGAAAACAAAAAAGATTTTTACGAAGTGAAGCGCACCATTTAAACCCGATTTTTCAAATCGGCAAAGGCGGCTTGAATGACGCGATGATGGCGCAAATTGAAGAAGCGCTAGAAAAACGAGAATTGATCAAAGTCTCATTGCTCCAAAATACCGATGAGGTTGCTGACGAAGCAGCTGAAACGATCCGTGAGAAAGTCGGCTGTGAAGTGGTACAGATCATCGGACGAGTGATCGTTTTATTCAAACCGTCAAGCAAAGAAAAATACCAAACGATTTCAAGCAAAGTTCGTTCAATTTAGGAGGGAGAAGGCATGCAAGGACAAACATTTGGAAAGGTACAAACGGTTTTAGAGACACAAACACAAGAACTTGTACCGAAAAAGCAAGTGGGCATTCTTGGTGGGAATTTTAATCCAGTACACTACGCACATCTGGTTATGGGTGAGCAAGTAGGGCAAGCATTAGGGCTGGATAAAGTTTATTTCATGCCTGAGTATTTACCGCCTCATGTTGATGAGAAAAAGACGATCCCAGCTGAGCACCGCTTGGCGATGTTGGAGTTGGCGATCGCCGATAATCCGCGATTTGCTGTAGAGACCATTGAGTTGGAACGAAAAGGTAAGAGTTATACGGTTGATACGATGCGGGAATTGACAGCTAAGAATCCAGATACCAATTATTATTTTATCATTGGCGGGGATATGGTGAACTATTTACCAAAATGGCATCAAATCGATGAGCTGATGGAATTGGTGACTTTTGTGGGGGTTCGTCGTCCAGAAGTGCCGATCGATAGCCCATACCCGATTATTTGGATCGATATCCCGCTAATGGATGTCAGCTCAACAACAATTCGTAAAAAAGTGCAACAAGGTTGTTCGGTTCGCTACTTATTGCCAGATAATGTGTTACACTATATTCAAGAAAAGGGGTTGTACTTGGATGAAGAGTGAACACTACACACAAGCAGAACGGGAACTTTTGATGCAAAAGGTCCAAATGCAGATGAGTCAAAAGCGCTTTGAGCATGTGTTAGGTGTCGAAAAAACGGCCGTTGCCCTTGCGGAAAAATATGGTGCTTCACCGGTCAAAGCCAGCATCGCCGCCTTGACGCATGATTATGCGAAAGAACGCAGCGATGAAGAATTTCAATTAGTCATTCGTAGAGACGGATTCGACTTGGATCTCTTGAACTGGAACAATGCCATCTGGCATGGACTTGTCGGTGCTGATTTCGTTCAACGAGAATTAGAAATCGATGACGAAGAAATCTTACAAGCGATCCGTTTGCACACCACCGGAGCTGCTAAGATGAGCCTGTTAGATAAAATCATCTATGTGGCAGATTATATCGAACCCGGACGTACGTTTCCTGGAGTCGTTGAAGCCAGAGAGATCGCAATGATTGACTTAGATGCCGCTGTTGCTTACGAAACGAAACATACCTTGCTTCATTTGATCGAAACAGAAGCAGTTATTTACCCAAAAACGATCGAAACCTACAATTTTTGGGTAGCCAAATATAGGAGGGAATTACCATAGATAGTCAGAAAATATTAGAAATTGCTGTAAAAGCCGCCGATTCAAAACATGCCGAAGATATTATGGCATTAGATGTGCGGGAAATCTCTTTGCTAGCAGATTACTTTGTGATCTGTTCAGGAAATAGCGAACGTCAAATCAATGCGATCATTGATGAAGTCATCGATAAAGAAGAAGAAAATCAAGTATCTGTTCGTCGTGTCGAAGGAAAAGATGGTGGAAAATGGGTCTTGATCGACTTAGGTGACGTGATCGTTCACGTATTCAGTGCCTCAGAACGTGCTTTTTACAACCTAGAAAAATTATGGTCTGATGCGCCGCTTGTGGATCTTAATGAATGGGTCGTGGCGTAATGGCTTACGAAACCTTCGCATTTGTCTATGACGAAGTAATGGATTCCAGTCTCTATAAAAAGTGGCTGGATTTTTCTTGTCGTCATTTAGGAAAAAGAAAACAGCTGTTAGAATTGGCTTGTGGAACTGGTGCGTTAGCCGTTGAGTTTGCCAAGGCTGGTTTTGACGTGACTGGGTTAGATCTTTCAGAAGAGATGCTGATGATCGCTAGTCAACGGGCTGAAAAAGAAGAGGCGGCTGTGCAATTTGTTGCGGGTGACATGCTGGATCTCGTAGATGTTGGCACCTATCAAGCAATTACCTGCTATTCTGACTCCCTTTGCTACATGGAAGACGAGCAGAGTGTGCAGCAAGTGTTTGATGGTGTTTACAGTTGTTTAGAAGAAGATGGCGTCTTTTTATTTGATGTGCATTCCTTATATCAAATCGATGAAGTCTTTCCTGATTATAGCTATCATTACCAAACCGATGAATTTGCCTTTCTTTGGGAAAGCTATCAAGGCGAAAAAGACCATAGCATTGAACACTTCTTGACCTTTTTTGTTGCACAAGAGAATGGGTTGTTTGAACGCTTAGATGAGCTTCATCAAGAAAGAACCTATCCTCTTGAAAGCTATTTAAGAATGTTAGAAAATGCTGGTTTTGCTAATGTTGAATGCTATGCTGATTTTATCGATACGAAGCCAAATGAAAAAAGCCGTCGCTGGTTTTTTGTCTGCCATAAGTAACCGTTATGTAAAACAGGAGGGATGTCGATGAAGGCTTGCGGACTAGTCGTAGAATACAATCCTTTTCACCATGGACACCAATACCATGTGGAAAAAGCACGGCAAGTAACGAATGCTGATGTCGTCGTTGCGGTGATGAGTGGAAATTTTTTACAGCGTGGCGAACCATCAATCATCGATAAATGGCAGCGAGCTCAAGCAGCACTACAACATGGGGTAGACTTGATCGTCGAATTGCCCCCCGCTTGGGCCGTCCACTCTGCTGATTTTTTTGCATCGGGAGCGATTAGGATTCTGCAGGATCTGCAATGTGAGTTGTTATGCTTTGGCACAGATACGAAACACCCCTTCGACTATGCCAAGTTTGCTCACTTTGAAAAAGAAAATCAACTAATGATCGATGACGCATTTCAACGCTTAGCTAGGCAAAATGCTACCTATAGTCAAAAAATGAGTGCGGTCCTCAGTGAGCTATATCCTGAGTACCATGCAGAAAAAGACCAGCCCAATCATCTGTTGGGTATGGCGTATGCACGGGAAGTGCTGCATTATGAAAAACCAATGCGCTTGGTCCCCATCCAACGCGTTGCGGCGTCTTATCATTCAGAACAATTCGATCATCCCACGATCGCCAGTGCAACAGCCATTCGCCAAGCAATCAAACAAGGTGCAGCTGTTGCGGATTTTGTTCCTGAAGCAACACAAACCTTTCTTTCACAAGCAACAGTCGATTGGGAAGCCTTTTGGCCGTATCTTCAATACCAGATCATCTCTGCCCCAATCGAAAAATTAGCTGCTATTTACCAGATGGAAGAAGGATTAGAATATCGACTAAAACAATATGTGACGGCGGCGGATTCTTTTGCAGATTTTATCAAGTTGTTAAAGACGAAACGTTATACCCAAACGCGGCTGCAGCGTCTTGCTTGTTATGTATTGTTCCAAGTGACAAAAGCTGAAATGAAGGAAGCTCAAGAACATTCCTTTATTCGAGTCTTAGGGTATACGAAGCAAGGGCAGCACTATTTAAAAGAGATCAAAAAAGAGCTGACCCTGCCGCTGATCGCTAAATTTGGTAAGCAAGAAGCACAGCGCTATGGCTTGTCATTGCGGATCGACCAGATCTATCAGCAAGGGAATCCTCAAATCACAGAACAAAATTTTCGAAGAATTCCGCTTTTTATTGATAAATAAGTGAAAATTACTTCACAGAACGCCATTTGACAAGTATAATGAATAAGGATTTTTAAAAACAAGAAAGCGAAGTGAAATCATGGGTCGTAAATGGGCAAATATCGTAGCGAAAAAAACTGCTAAAGATGCAAACAATAGCCGAGTTTATGCAAAATTTGGAATCGAAATCTACGCAGCAGCAAAATCGGGTGATCCTGATCCTCACGCGAACCAAAAATTACGCTTTGTTATCGAACGTGCGAAAACCTACAATGTGCCAAAACACATTATTGACCGTGCGATTGAAAAAGCCAAAGGTTCTGGCGATGAACAATACTCAGAACTTCGATACGAAGGATTTGGACCAAATGGATCAATGGTGATCGTCGATACGTTGACAAATAACGTCAACCGTACCGCAGCCGATGTTCGGGCCGCTTTTGGTAAAAACGGCGGGAATATGGGTGTTTCAGGGGCCGTTGCTTATATGTTTGATAACACGGCACTCTTTGGCTTTGCCGGTGACGATGCGGATGAAATCTTAGAATACTTGATGGACAAAGAGATCGATGTTCGTGATGTTGTTGAAGAAGATGGACAAATCATCGTTCACGGTGAACCAAGTGACTTCCATGCCATTCAAGAAGCCTTGAAAGAAAAAGGAATCACTGAATTCTCAATTGCAGAAATGCAAATGATTCCTCAAAATGAAGTAACCTTGACGGGTGACGATCTAGAAAAATTCGAAAAAATGATCGATGTGTTAGAAGATCTTGAAGACGTACAAAACGTCTATCACAATGTGGCAGACGCGGAAGAATAAGTGTCACTTGGCAGCCTAGAGACAATCTGGCTGCCATTTTTTTAGTATGTTTTTTTATGTAGAGGCTTTGTCGCTTATGCAAGAGAAATAATGAAGCGGTAGCGTTGCTCATTTAATGAAAATTCTTCTGTGTTGATCATCTTTTCAGTTGGTTTCTATACATTTTATGTGTTATGATTTACTACATAAGCAAACAAATCGTTAGGGGGGCAGACATGGAAGAAAAAATCGTTTTAGAGCCATTTAATCGAATCTTAAGTGGTTTTGAAAAGCTAGCAGAAGTGTCTGTATCGATTTCTGACTGCTCGGCTCTTTGTCGGAAATATCAAAAGTATGGGGTGGAAGGGTATCGTCTAGGTGATTATCGCGGCTCTTCTTATTTGAATCGTTATTTAAATGTCGTCGTTGATCGCGCACCCTTATTAATATATAAAGAGCGATTCTTGATTCCTTTAGTCTTTCGCATGTCGGAATACTCTGAACGGCTCTTTATCGATGAGTATCGAATGGAAGGGTTCTTCTTGCTGTTGGATTGGCTTTTAGAGCACCGACCAGAAAAAGCAATTATTGATTATAAACGAACGCGTGCTTTGCCTCATAAAAAAGAATTTGTCATCGACAGTTCCTATGTACTTTTTCGATTGACAGAAATTCTAGATGGCGCTGGCTTTCCTCTTAGTCGCTTTACGACGATTGAAGAATTTAGTGAGTGGAATCGTACCCATCGCTTGATCGATAACGGCAGTATTGGACGACATACAAAATTATTCGTTCCAGAAGATCCCGAACACGTTTCTGAGCTGCAAATGATTTTAACCATCGTAGGGATGCGCTATCCAGAAACCCGTTTATTTATTGGCGAGTTAAAAGGCTAAAAAAACATCACGATCGGCTTGTTTCCTTTGGGAACTCGCCGAAAGTGATGTTTTTTGTTATCCGATCGTTGATGCTTCTTGGAACTGATAAGTGGTAGGATCAGCTTTTGCTAGCAGCGGCAATTCCTCTTGGGTGAGGACGGTCAACTGATGCATCGCCCGTGTCGCCATTGTATAAAAAATCAATTGGTCTTGTTCAGTCACGAAAGTGGCACCTGGTGTCCAGACAAATACTTGGTCAAACTCTAGCCCTTTTGCTAAAAAGGCCGGGAAGATCATCACATTGCGTTTCATGAAGTCTTCTTCAGAGGTGATCAGCTGCACTTGTTCCTGCATTGTTTCCGCCAGCTGGGCATATAACTGCTGGCAATCCTTTGCGGTTTTACAAATGATCGCGGTGCGCCAACGCTGATTCTCAGCTGCGTCACGAATACTGGTTTCTAGGAAAGCCAGATTTTCAGTTGCAGTTCCTTTAACAATTGTTGGTACCGCCCCTTTACGAGCCGTCAATTCCACTTGATCACTACCAACTAAAAATTGATTGGCGAAATCTGTGATTTCCTTAGTCGAACGATAGCTGGTTTTCAATTGATAACGTTTCACACTTTCGTGGGGGAATAATTCTGCTAATGCCCCGACGATCGTTTCATTGCCATACACTTTTTGATTCAAATCGCCGCACAGGGTGATGCCAGCCTTTGGATAAAGCTGACGCAGTAGAGCCACTTGTGCTGGTGGAAAATCCTGCATTTCATCGATAAAGATAAACCGAGCTTTTTCTTCGACATGAACAGGATAAAGCTGTTTGATCAGTAAGAAAAACAAAACGGCGTCTTCTTGTTTGATCTGTCTTTGGCGCATGCCTTGTCGAATATAGGCAATACTTTGCTGCCAAGCCGCAGGCTCGATGCCAGTTTCTTTGACTGCAGCAGACTCAACCGATTGTAAAAAGTGTAAGTATTGCTTGGCTTGGTTGATAAACTGAAAGTTTTTCACTCCCCGCGTCAAGGAACGGAACTTCTTGCGGACGATCTGCTGTCTAAGTTTCTTCCGCAAACGGCGTTCGTTTTCTTCGCTGTATTCTTGATGAGGATCATTGGCAAATACTTGTTGCAATTGTTCTTCGGTCGCTTCTTTGACCCAGTCTTTTTTGGCTTCATCTTTTTCCAAGCCGCCGATTTTTTTTAATAATTTCGTTTGAAGCAGTTGGGTTCTTTGGTAAATCGGCAGTTCGTTATTGGTTTCTTGATACCAGCGGCGAATCTGTTCTTTTGTCAAATAGGTTTGCCCTTGGATTTTTAGATCACGGAACAAGGGACCGATCGGTGCAATCGAACGGACATAACGGTTGATTTTTTCCACCAAGAAAAGACTACTTTTGATTTTTTCAATGGCATCATCGTCGCCACTTAAAAAGGTTTCTTCTTGTTGGGTTTCTTTCGTCACTTCATAGCCAGTCAGAATCAATTGGATAAAGTGGTGGAAGGTTCTTGTGGGCACTTCACTTTCACCTAAAGAAGGCAGGACCATGGAAATATAGTCAGAAAACAAATGATTGGGTGAAAACAGCAAGACTTGTTTTTCGTCCAACCATTTGCGATTCCGATAAAGTAAAAAGGCGACCCGCTGCAACAAAGCAGAGGTTTTCCCACTTCCAGCAATTCCTTCGATCAGTAAGAATTTATTGGTGGTATCACGAATGATTTGATTCTGTGCTTTTTGGATCGTCGAAACGATGTTACGCATTTGAGAAGAAGAGGCTTCATCCAATATTTCCAACAAAAATTCGTCATTGATGATCTCCGAAGTATCGACCATCGACAAGATTTCACCATTTTGAATTTTAAATTGGCGTTTCAAAAGCAATTCTACCGTAAACCGATCAGTGTCTGTTTCGTAGAAGGTTTCACCAAGCTCTCCTTCATAATAAAGATTGGCGATCGGTGCGCGCCAGTCAATGACGATCGTTTCTTCATCTTTGTCTCGCAATGAAGCGATCCCCAAATAGAGGGTCTCGGTTTCTTGTTCTTCTTTGAAATCGATTCGAGCAAAATACGGATTGCCCGCCATCGTTGTTAAGATTTTGACGCGTTTTTCTTGTGATTCTGCGGTTTGGTATTTTATCAGCAATTCTTGTTCATGCTGCTGGTACTCGATAACTGATTCATAAAAGGCTTCACTGTCGCCCCCGCGAATTTTCTTATCGGCGATTTCTTTTAATTGATCATCCATTTTAGCGGCTAACTCTTGTTTTTGCTGCGAAAGGATCGCTTGTTCTCTGTGGATCAGAGCAATGGTTTCATTAACATGTTGTTGTTCTTTTTGACGTTCGTTCACGAAGGATCCTCCTTAAAAAATTGCGACATAAAATTATAGCATATTTTCCCTGCGAATGTCGTGGAAAAAAAGAAACTATGCTAATATTTATAAAAAGAGCTTAGGTGTTCAAAAACGAAACGAAAAAGAGGTGGAGACGGTGAGGGAAGAAGCAGAATTGCACCAATTGATCCTGTCTGTGGGGCAACGTGTTGGGGCACGTGCCATCGGTTTATCTGGTTCACGGACCGATCCACAGGCGCCAAAAGATTTTTTACAAGACTTTGATGTGGTTTACGTAATGGATGATATTCAGCCCTTGGTCGATGATCCTTCATGGTTAGAAGCCTTTGGACCGATCATGATCAAGCAAACACCGGAAGCTAGCACCATCTATCCGCCGAGTCTGGGCGGGTGTTTTACGTACTTGATGCATTTTTTAGACGGAGTAAGAATCGATCTCATGCTATGTCCTCTTGCACTGGTCGATCGTCTGGCTAACGAACCAGGCTTGCAGCCGCTGCTTGATCCAGACCAAATACTAAGTTTTGCTAATCAAGCAAATCATTCGCATTACTGGATCAAGCGCCCGACCCAAGCCGCTTTTCAGGAACACTGCAACGAATTTTGGTGGGTAAGCACGTATGTCGTGAAAGGGCTGCTTCGAAAGCAGCTGATTTATGCTGCGGATCATTTATACACTATTTGTTGGCAAGAATTGTTATGGATTGAAGATTTGTTCGTTGCCAAAGCTCAGCAATTTCAGGTGAGTACAGGGAAAAATCATAAATACCTACAGTCGTTTCTAACGGAAAAGGAGTGGCGGGAATTGACCTCATTGCTTGATTTTTCCACGATCACTGCCTGCGGTCAGTCCCTCTTGAAGATGCAAAAACGTTTTGATAAGCAAGCAAAGAACATCAGCGAGAAATTAGGGCTGGCCTATGATTGGCAAGAAGCTGAGAATGTCCAAACATATACGAAGTATTGGAGTGAAAAAAATTGGCAGATGAAACCAGAGAATCAAAAATAAAAGACTGTCAGATTCAGGCGTTTTGGCAGCGGTTTTTAAAAGAAAATCCAAGAAATCAATCTCCTTTGACCTATGAAGATGCTTGGTCCTTTGGCGATACACCACAAATGGCCGATGAACTGGCAGCACTGGTTTTAGCTGGCAAAAAGACGGCAACGACATCTGCCGCTGCGCTCTATGAAATCGAGCAAGAAGCATTGCCGCAATCAGGAACCTATAGTGTCCTTTTAAATGGGTCGGATGTACCAAAAGCTGTTCTTTACTTAGAGTCAGTGTCGATCGTGCCTTTTGATGAGGTGACAGCAGACTTTGCCTTTTTAGAAGGCGAAGGAGATCGCACTTTGGCTTATTGGCGCCGTGTTCATGAAGCTTTTTTTCGACAAGCTTATGCCTCAGCGGGGTTGTCTTTTCACGATCAAATGCTGTGTGTTTGCGAAAAGTTTTGTGTCGTTTATCAGGAAGAATAAAGTCATGGTTTTCTTTGGAAACCAAGGTAATAGTTTTTGTCTTTTTGAAAAAGGTGTATAATCAAAAGCAAACAAAGGAGGAAGTCGTATGCCATTTATCCATGTCGAACTAGTTGAAGGACGTTCGCAAGAGCAACTGACGAATATGATGAAAGAAATCACTGAGGCGGTCCATAAAAATACAGGCGCCCCTAAAGAGCATATCCATGTTATCATCAATGAAATGAAGCAAGGAACCTATGCTGTGAATGGCGATTGGAAATAATTCTCTTGCTTTTTTATCAAGAGAGTGGTTTAATTGAGCCATAATCGATCAATAAAAAAGACACCTGAATTTGAGAGTCTTCGATAAGAGAGGGAAATCTTGGCTGAAAATTTCCTAGAAGAAAACCAAAGGATGACCACTTTTTTAAGACCTCTGTTGAAACGGAGGCGGTTGAACCGTTATCTCATGAAGAGGAAAACAGACTTTTTCTGTTTTTGAAGAATAGGTGGAACCACGAGTGATCGTCCTAGTATCGTAACCGATACTAGGACTTTTTTTATTGATTGAAATCATCAAAGGAGGACATTCATATGTCATTATTTATTACATTTCCTGATGGCGCAAAAAAAGAATTTGCTGTTGGGGTAACAACCAAAGAGATTGCTGAAAGTATCTCGAAAAGTCTTGCAAAGAAAGCCTTAGCTGGAAAAGTCAATGGACAACTGATCGATCTTTCACGTCCGATCGAAGAAGATGCAACGATTGAGATCGTGACACCCGATCATGAAGACGCCTTAGGCTTACTTCGTCATTCGACAGCTCATTTAATGGCTCAAGCCATGTGCAGACTCTATCCATCGATCCATTTTGGGGTAGGACCTGCAATTGATTCTGGTTTTTACTATGACACAGACAATGGGGAAAACCCAGTAACTGCAGAAGATCTACCAGCAATCGAAGCAGAGATGATGAAGATCATCAAAGAAAATCTGCCAATCGAACGCCGCGTGTTAACAAAAGAAGAAGCGTTGACCCTTTTTGCCGAAGATCCATACAAAGTAGAGTTGATCACTGAATTACCAGCTGATGAAACGATTACTGCCTATCAGCAAGGTGAATTTGTCGATCTTTGCCGCGGTCCTCACGTCCCATCAACTGGTCGTATCCAAGTGTACAAATTATTATCAGTGGCAGGTGCTTACTGGCGTGGAAGCTCTGACAACCAGATGATGCAACGGGTATATGGAACAGCCTTTTTCGATAAAAAAGACTTGAAGGAATTTATCCGTTTACGGGAAGAAGCAAAAGAACGCGATCATCGCAAATTAGGAAAAGAATTAGAATTGTTTATGTTATCACCTGAAGTCGGCGCTGGTTTGCCTTTCTGGCTGCCAAAAGGAGCTACGATCCGTCGTACGATCGAACGGTATATCGTGGACAAAGAAATCAGCTTAGGGTACCAACATGTGTATACACCAATCATGGCAAACGTGGATCTATACAAAACCTCAGGGCACTGGGATCATTACCATGAAGACATGTTCCCGCCAATGGATATGGGGGATGGGGAAATGTTAGTATTGCGACCAATGAACTGTCCGCATCATATGATGGTTTATAAAAATGACATTCATTCGTATCGTGAGCTACCGATTCGGATCGCTGAATTAGGCATGATGCACCGCTATGAAAAATCAGGGGCATTATCTGGATTGCAACGGGTTCGGGAAATGACTTTAAACGATGGGCATACATTCGTCCGTCCGGATCAAATCAAAGAAGAATTCAAACGGACACTTGATTTAATGATCGGTGTTTATGAAGACTTTAATATCACCGATTATCGTTTCCGTCTAAGTTATCGTGATCCACAAAACAAAGACAAATATTTTGATGACGATGCAATGTGGGAAAATGCGCAAACGATGCTAAAAGCCGCTATGGATGAATTAGAATTGGATTATTTTGAAGCAGAAGGCGAAGCAGCTTTCTATGGACCAAAACTAGATGTCCAAGTGAAAACAGCTTTAGGCATGGAGGAAACCTTGTCAACGATCCAATTAGATTTCTTGTTGCCTGAACGGTTTGACCTAACGTATGTTGGTGAAGATGGTGAAAACAACCACCGTCCAGTGGTGATCCACCGCGGCATCGTTTCAACGATGGAACGCTTTGTGGCTTATCTAACGGAAGCCTATAAAGGCGCATTCCCAACTTGGTTGGCGCCGATCCAAGCATCGATCATTCCAGTTTCAGTCGAAGCTCACAGTGACTATGCTTACGAAATCAAAGAACGCTTGCAGGCACAAGGACTGCGGGTAGAAGTGGATGACCGCAACGAAAAAATGGGGTATAAGATCCGCGCATCACAAACCCAAAAAATTCCTTACCAAATCGTTGTTGGGGATCAAGAAGTCAATGACGCGACAGTCAATATCCGTCGCTACGGCAGCAAAGAGACCCAAGTCGAAGAATTGAATCTGTTTGTTGATGCAATGGCTGCAGAAGTAAAAAACTATAGTCGAAAATAGTTTTATGATGGATGAAGCGAAAAAGCACCTTCTTTAAGACGGTGCTTTTTTGTCTAAATTCATAAAAATAAATAAATAGGTTTTGTTATGATGATTAGATTGTAGTATAATTGATAAGTGGCAAAAATGAAAAAAAAGAAAAGGAGTTTGTGATGAATTATAATTACGGAGTTAGAAAGAAATCGGTTGTATCGGTCATTTTATTAACATTTATTACTTGTGGCATTTATACATTCTTTTGGATGTACCAAACAACCAAAGAGCTAGCAGAGTACAGCGGGGATAATCGTCTTTCGCCAGAAACGTCGATTTTACTCACGATCCTTACTTGCGGATTGTACCAAATTTATTGGTGGTATCGAATTGCGGATATCTTTATGAGTGCACAACAACGAGCGAATATGCCTCGTCTGAGTGACAACAAAATCCTTTTTGTCGTCTTGAGCCTTTTTGCTTTTGATTTCATCAACATGGCGATTTTACAAGGTGATATGAATCAAATGTGGGAAGCTGCTGATCAAAATGCCATGATGTCATCTGCTACATCAAACGATTCGTCTGATTCAGATGATTGGGTCGATTATTGATTTGTCCGTTTAAATGGTTAACGGGGTTTCCTTGTCCAGGTTGTGGCATGACGCGCGCCTACTTGCACTTATTTCAGGGTGATCTTGAAGGTGCGCTGCATTTTCATCCCTTGTTTTGGTTGGTGCCGATCGTATTCGGAATCGTTTTGTTCAAAAATAATCCGAAAATCAGCAAACTTTACCACAGTCACAACCTGTGGCTGACCTTGACACTTTTGGTATTAGTGGTTTATGGTGGTCGGCTCTGGCTTCATTTCCCACATGACGCGCCAATGGACTTTGATCCAGAGAGCATTTTCCCACAACTACTACGCCGGATTGGACAAGTGATTCACTAACAGCCCTTCACCCAAGCATTAAAAATCTTTAAGAAAATGCTTTGTTTTTTTCTGAAAGCGAAGGGAACATGCGACAGTAGTTGAATCTTTATGAAAATTGTGTTATATTTACAATGTAATGATACTTAGAGTGAGTGAGCGGTTTTTTCGCTCACTCTTTTTAATGGAATGAAGTTCGTTTCGTTGAGAAATAAAGGAGGCGATGTTGTGAGTACGGTAGTGGAAACTGTTACAGATATAGTGACCCCTATTCTGGATGCGCAAAAATTTGAATTAGTTGAAGTAGAATTCGTGAAGGAAGGGAAAAATTGGTTTCTTCGTGTGTTCATCGATAAAGAAGGCGGAATCGATATCGAGGAATGTGCCTTTGTCAGTGAACAACTTAGTGAACAATTAGACCAATGCGAACCTGATCCTATTCCACAGGCCTATTTCTTGGAAGTTTCTTCCCCTGGCGCCGAGCGTCCATTGAAGAAAGAAGCAGATTATCAACGGGCAGTCGGCGAGTACATTCATGTTTCTTTATATCAACCGATTGATGGAGAAAAACAGTTCGAAGGCTTTTTACAGTCATTCGACGAAAATCAGCTAGTTATTAAGACCCGAATCAAAACCAGAGAAAAAGAACGAACGATCGACCGGAAAAATATTGCCAAAGCTCGTTTAGCCATTCAATTTTAAACACGGAGGAATGAAAGAATCATGAGTAAAGAAATGTTGAATGCATTGGATGCATTAGAAGCAGAGAAAGGCATTTCAAAAGAGATTGTCATCGATGCCTTGGAAGCGGCATTGGTTTCAGCCTACAAACGTCATTACGGGCAAGCACAAAATGTGGAAGTTGAATTTGATCAGAAAAAAGGCAACATCCACGTCTATGCAGTCAAAGAAGTGACAGAAGAAGTCATGGAC
This sequence comes from Enterococcus sp. 5B3_DIV0040, assembly GCF_002140755.1. NCBI lineage: Bacteria > Bacillati > Bacillota > Bacilli > Lactobacillales > Enterococcaceae > Enterococcus > Enterococcus sp. 5B3_DIV0040. The sequence goes on along the minus strand of NZ_NGLC01000001.1, from coordinate 1,707,604 downwards.
TCGCAACTAGAGGTTTCATTAAAAGAAGCGATGACAATCAATCCCGCTTATGAAATCGGCGACAAAATCCGTTTTGAAGTAACGCCTAAAGACTTTGGTCGTATTGCGGCGCAAACGGCAAAACAAGTCATTTTGCAACGGGTCCGTGAAGCAGAAAGAAACATTATCTATAACGAATTTAGTGCGTACGAAAAAGACATTCTGCAAGGAATTGTTGAACGCCAAGATAATCGTTATATCTATGTAAACTTAGGCAAAATTGAAGCCGTGCTTTCAAAACAAGACCAAATGCCAAATGAGTTTTATCAACCCCATGATCGGATCAAAGTATTCGTTTCTCGTGTTGAAAATACTTCGAAAGGCCCTCAAGTATTCGTTAGCCGTAGCCATCCAGATTTGCTACGCCGATTATTTGAACAAGAAGTGCCAGAAGTATATGATGGTACTGTAGAGATCGTAAGTATTGCTCGTGAAGCAGGGGATCGTGCCAAAGTCGCTGTTCGTTCCTTTGATGCCAACGTCGATCCAGTCGGCACTTGTGTCGGCCCTAAAGGTCAACGGGTTCAAGCGATCGTCAATGAACTAAAAGGCGAAAACATGGACATCGTGGAATGGAATGAAGATCCAGCGATCTTTATCGCCAATGCGTTGAATCCAGCAGAAGTCAGCGACGTTATTTTCGACGTTGATAATCCGAAAGCATGTACTGTTGTCGTTCCTGATTACCAATTATCATTGGCGATCGGTAAACGCGGACAAAATGCTCGTCTAGCAGCCAAATTGACTGGCTTCAAAATCGATATCAAATCAGAAACAGACATGGAAGAGTTTTATGCGAAGCTGGATGAAGGCGACTATATCGATGAGTATGATGCAACTGCTTCAGAAGCTGCTGAAGAAATCAGCACAGAAGCAACGGAATCTACAGAAACGCTCGATGAAGCAATCCTTTCATCAGACATGACTGCAGATGATTACGAAAATGTTGAGTTTGACGAAAAATAGTTGAGGTGAGATCGTGATGAAAAAACGAAAAATTCCTTTACGAAAATCAGTGATTTCAGGTGAAATGTTGCCTAAGAAAGAAATGCTTCGTATCACTCGTTCAAAAGAAGGCGTTGTTTCTATTGATCCAACCGGAAAAATGCCTGGTCGTGGTGCCTATATAGCGATCGAACCGGCTGAAGCCCAGAAAGCTTGGGATAAGCGTATTTTAGATCGAGTGTTGGAAACGAAATTGACAGATGAATTTTACCAAGAACTATTGGACTATGTAACGCACCAAAAAGCGCGAAAAGAGTTATTTGCAAATGAATAAAACCAAAGCATTAAATATGTTAGGACTAGCCATGCGTGCTGGGAAATTAGTGACTGGTGAAGAAATGACCTTAAAAGAGATTCGCAATGAGAAAGCTGCTTTGGTCATTGTCGCCAGTGATGCTGGTAAAAATACACAAAAGAAAATTAAGGACAAAAGTTCTTATTACGAAATTCCGCTCCTAGATGCATTTTCTGCTGATGAAATCAGTGCGGCCATTGGGAAACCAAGAATGGTCATTGGCATCTTAGATCAAGGATTTGCAAGGAAGGTGCAGGAATTAATATTAGGTTAGGAAGGTGATTGCATGGGGAAAAAAAGAATTTATGAACTTGCAAAAGAATGGAACAAATCGAGCAAAGAGGTTGTTGAAAAAGCACAATCTTTAGGCTTTGATGTCAAAAATCATATGGGCGCGATCTCAGATGGAGAGGCGCAGAAATTGCAGCAGTCATTAGGCGGCAATCCAAATGGTAAAACATCTGCAAACTCAAATCCCGCAAATCAGAAACCAGCCAACCAGCCGGAAAAACAAGAACAAAAGAAATTTAAAACGCAAAGAAATAATCCTAACTTCCAAAACCGTCATAACAATCAAAGTCAACAGCGAACTACGCAAAGCAATAACCGTCCTGCTGGTCAAGGACAAGTAGAGCGCACGAACAGTCAAGGAAGTAACAGACCAAATAACCAAGGAAGTCATAATCGAGTGAATAACCAAGAGAATCGTAACAATCAAGGGCAACAAAACCGCCCAACAAACCAAGGACAACAAAACCGTCCGAATAATCAAGGACAGCAAAACCGTCCGAACAATCAAGGGCAACAAAACCGTCCGAACAATCAAGGGCAACAAAACCGTCCGAATAATCAAGGGCAACAAAATCGCCCAAACAATCAAGGACAACAAAATCGTCCGAACAATCAAGGACAACAAAACCGTCCAAACAATCAAGGACAACAAAACCGTCCAAACAACCAAGGGCAACAAAATCGTCCGAATAACCAAGGACAGCAAAACCGTCCAAACAACCAAGGACAACAAAATCGTCCGAACAATCAAGGGCAACAAAACCGTCCAGCCGCTCAATCTGCAGGAAATACGCAAGGGGCAGACCGCAACAACAACCGTACGCAAGGCTCGAATGATTCCCGTGGAGGAAATCAAAACCGAGGCAAGTCAAATTATGGTGGACGCAATAACAATTTCAACAACAACAATCGCAATAAATTTAACAAAAAAGGGAAAAAAGGCCGTCAGCAGACGGAAAAGAAACCGCCAGTTCCAGCACGTAAATTCCGTGAACTGCCAGAAGTATTGGAATATACAGAAGGCATGAACGTAGCGGATATCGCGAAAAAAATCTACCGTGAACCAGCAGAGATCATCAAGAAGCTCTTTATGATGGGGGTTATGGTCAATCAAAACCAACCTTTAGATAAAGATACGATTGAACTGCTTGCTACCGATTACGGAATCGAACCACAAGAAAAAGTTCAAGTGGATATCGCAGATATCGATAAATTCTTCGAAGCAGAAGAACAAATTGAAGAGAATTTAGTATCACGACCACCTGTTGTTACCATCATGGGTCACGTTGACCACGGGAAAACAACATTGCTTGATACATTACGTCATTCACGCGTAACAAGTGGTGAAGCTGGAGGAATCACGCAGCATATTGGGGCTTACCAAATCGACATCAATGGCAAACCAATCACTTTCTTAGATACTCCTGGACACGCGGCGTTCACCAGTATGCGTGCACGGGGAGCAAGTATCACTGATATTACGATTTTAGTTGTCGCAGCTGATGATGGTGTCATGCCGCAAACGGTGGAAGCGATCAACCATGCGAAAGCAGCAAAAGTGCCAATCATCGTTGCAGTTAACAAAATCGATAAACCAGGTGCTAACCCTCAACATGTGATGCAAGAATTAAGTGAACATGAGTTGATCCCAGAAGCTTGGGGTGGGGATACGATCTTCGTTGAAATCTCAGCGAAATTTGGGCAAAACATTGAAGAATTGCTTGAAATGATCCTCTTAGTAGCAGAAGTCGAAGATTTGAAAGCTGATCCTACCCAACGAGCGATCGGTACCGTTATTGAAGCGCGCCTTGATAAAGGCAAAGGTCCTGTAGCAACACTATTGGTACAACAAGGAACTCTTCATGTTGGTGATCCAATCGTTGTAGGGAACACTTTCGGTCGTGTCCGCGTGATGACGAATGATTTAGGTCGTCGTGATAAAGCAGCTGGACCTGCAACGCCAGTCGAAATCACAGGATTGAACGATGTCCCTCAAGCAGGTGACCGTTTCGTTACCTTTGAAGATGAAAAAACGGCTCGGGCAGCAGGTGAAGAACGTGCAAAACGTGCCTTGATGGAACAACGTGCATCAAGCAGTCGTGTGACATTGGATAACTTGTTTGAAAGTCTAAAAGAAGGCGAACTGAAAGAAGTGAACGTCATCATCAAAGCAGACGTACAAGGTTCAGCCGAAGCGTTAGCTGCGTCATTGAAGAAAATCGATGTTGAAGGTGTGCGAGTAAACATCGTCCATTCAGCCGTTGGTGCCATTAATGAAAGTGACGTAACGCTAGCAGCAGCAAGTAATGCCATCATCATCGGATTCAACGTCCGCCCTACACCGCAAGCCAAACAGCAAGCGGAAGCAGAAGAAGTCGATATTCGTTTGCATCGCATTATCTACAAAGCGATCGAAGAAATCGAAACAGCGATGAAAGGGATGCTTGATCCTGAATTTGAAGAAAAAATCACCGGTCAAATGATCGTTCGTGAAACCTACAAAGTTTCTAAAGTTGGTACGATCGCTGGTTGCTATGTGACGGAAGGCAGCATTCGCCGTGACAGTGGTGTACGGGTGATTCGTGACGGTATCGTCATCTATGAAGGCAAACTTGCCAGCTTGAAACGCTTCAAAGACGATGTCAAAGAAGTGAAGCTAGGATTTGAATGTGGCGCGATGATCGAGAAATTCAACGACGTAAAAGTCGATGATGTGATCGAAGGCTATGTCATGGAAGAAGTACCAACAAAATAAACGAAATGACAACTATACAAGGAGGCTTTTTGAATGGCTAACTATCGAGATCGCCGAGTGGCGCAAGAAATCTTAAAAGAAGTCAATCAAATTCTTCGTAAAAAAGTTCGTGATCCTCGCGTGCAAGATGTGACGATCACAGATGTACGAGTAACTGGAGATTTGCAGCAAGCAACGATCTTTTACAGCACCTTGACGGACTTGGCTTCAGATAAGCAAAAAGCCCAAGCAGGACTGGAAAAAGCAACTGGGTTGGTTCGTCGTGAACTAGGCCAAGCGCTAACGCTCTACAAAGTTCCAGAAATCCAATTCGAGTTGGATGAATCTGTACAATACGGGAATAAAATTGATGAAATGATTCGCGCATTGCACTCAGAAGAATAAAAAAAAGAACAGCTTCCAGTCGAAGCTGTTCTTTTTTATTTGGAAAAAGCATCAGGAATTCATCAGTAAAGTAACCAGTCCAGCAACACCTGCCCCTAAGAGCCAACCACCGATCACATCTGTTAAAAAATGGATTCCTAAGTAGACTCTGCTAAAGCCAATCATAAAGCTAAGCAAAATTGCCAGTAAGGTCATCGGGATGACAGCTGAGGGAACCAATTGTCCAAGATTCAAGGCGATCGTTCCATACATGGCAGCGGATGTGGCAGCATGAGCACTAGGAAAGCTGTGATCTTTTTCTTCAACTAAACGATGATCAATAGGACGATCTCGTCGGACGATTCGTTTGATCAAGTAAGCAGCTGCTGATACTATGAAGATACTGACTGCTGTTTTTGGTGCAAGATCCGCCCGCGATGATGGAAAGGCAAACAACAGTAAAGCGATCGCAACTGTCGGAAAGGCTTTTCCTAAATTGGTAAAAAAGTGCATCATGCGCGTCAAAGAGGGCGTACGGCTTTGGATGATTTGCAAAGCAAACGCTTCTTCCCAACGCTGCATCGTGCCGAGCTGAATCATGATCAAAAAAATGGCAAATCCAATAAATGACCCTATCGTTAAAACAACCATTTTAGGACCTCCTTATATGCTTAGTTTATCATGTAATGAGAAAGAGCGAAAAGGATTTTGTCGTGCAATGAATTTTTTTTATATGTTATAATAAGCAAGTTGAAGTGAAATGGAGGAATACGATGGACGGGATTTTACCATTATGGAAAGAGCGTGGACAAACAAGTCACGACTGCGTGTTTAAATTACGAAAAATATTAAAGACAAAAAAAATCGGACACAGCGGCACACTAGATCCTGACGTGGATGGTGTCTTGCCCATTTGTATCGGAAAAGGAACGAAGATCGTCGAATACTTGGTTGATTCTGGAAAAGTCTACACCGGGGAAATCACCTTGGGCTTCAGTACCACTACAGAAGATCGATCTGGGGATATCGTTGAACAACAAGCACTAACTCGTCCGTTTACGAAGACAGAAATCGATCAGGCAATGAAACAGTTGACGGGGACGATTACCCAGATCCCGCCGATGTATTCGGCGGTCAAAGTCAATGGCAAACGACTTTACGAATATGCTCGCAACAATGAAACTGTCGAGCGACCACAGCGCAAAGCAGAAATTTATTCCTTCAAACGAATTTCAGAGCCGGTTTTTCATGAGGACAATACGCAAAGCTGGCGTTTTGAAGTTTCTTGTGGAAAAGGGACTTATGTTCGCACGTTAGCGGTCGACACAGGGAAATTGCTGGGTGTACCCGCGCATATGTCTGATTTGACTCGCTTAAAAAGCGGTGGTTTTTCTAAAGAACAATCTTACACGATTGCAGAGGTGCAAAAGGCAGTCGATGAACAACGTGTTTCGGAACTACTGCTACCGGTGGAATATGGGGTATCGGAGTTTGTTCAAGTGACGATCGATGCGGACCTCTGGCAGAAAGTAAAAAATGGCATGCGCTTGCCTTTCAGCGTGTTTGGATTACAAGAGCGCCCAGAGGAATTAGTGGCGATTTTTTATCGAGAACAATTGATCAGTATCTATAAAGCTCATGACAAATACCAAGATATGATGAAACCGGTAAAAGTCATCCGTACAGAAATAGGAGAATGAATATGGAAATCATTGAAATAAGACACCCTTATGATCACGCAGCGATTCCTGATGAGGAGATCGTCTTAGTGTTAGGCTTTTTCGATGGCGTACATCTAGGTCATCAGAAAGTCATTGAAACAGGACGAAAGATCGCAGAAGAAAAAGGGTTAAAATTGGCATTAATGACCTTTAATCAACATCCCTCGATCGTTTTTCAAAAAGTCGATCCTGAAAAAATGCAATACCTGACCAGCTTGGCTCAAAAGGAAGCGCATATGGAAAAGCTTGGAGTAGATATTCTTTATATCATTGAGTTTACTTCTGCTTTTGCAAATCTGGCACCACAGGTGTTTGTGGATGAATACATGATCGGTCTGCATGCAAAAGTTGTTGTTGCAGGTTTTGACTATACCTATGGCAAGAAAGAGATAGCCAACATGGCGCTTTTGCCAACCTATGCAGAAGGACGTTTTGAAGTCGTGACTGTCGCGCAAGAATCGTTTCATGAGGAAAAGGTCAGCTCCACACGCATTCGCTCTGCACTACAAAATGGTGATATGGCGCAAGTCAATCGCTTGTTAGGGTATATTTATGAATTTGAAGGAACCGTCGTTCACGGTGATGCTAGAGGACGAGAACTTGGGTTTCCAACCGCAAATATCAAAGTGAAGAGCACCGTTCGGTTGCCAAAAGAAGGCGTCTATGTGACGGAAATCAAAGTTGGTGACAAGTGGTATCCATCGATGGGATCGATTGGTCACAATGATACGTTTGGTCAAGGTCGCCAGTTAACAGTAGAGATTTATATTCTCGATTTTCACCAAGATATCTATGGTGAAACCGTGGCGATCCGTTGGCATCATTTCTTACGTGATCAAGTCGCTTTCAATGGCGCACAAGCGTTGATCGAGCAATTAAAGCAAGATGAACGAGACACTGAAGCTTATTTTGATGGGCTTTCTGAAGAAAACTAGTCATTCGTAGTGAAAAGAAGCGTTTCTGGCTTCTTTTCACTTTTTCTTTTTCTTTCTTTTTATAACGTAGTTTATTTGAATTCTAATGCTTTCCCCATGAGGAAAAAACGTTTTTTCGATATACTAAAAAATAGGCAAAAATGATAATTTATGCAGAATGCTGCAAAGGGAAAGGGAGAGAAAAAGTGACAATTGGAAAAAAAGCAAAAAAGGGGAAAGAAAAGAAAGATTTAACTAAAATGAAAACGCCTCATACGTATGTCATCATCTTTGGGGTCGTATTGTTGGCGTGGTTGCTGACTTTCTTAGTTCCCGCTGGGAAATTCAGTACACAAGAAATCGAGTATACCGATGCAAATGGGGAAATAAGTACCAGAACGGTCTTGATGCAAGATTCGTTTCGTTATGCCTACCCGTTAGATAACGAATACGTCTATCAACAGTTGAATCAATTGGAAGACGATCCACAAGAGTTGGAAGAATTAGATGTCGATCCTGAGGCTTTAGCAGCTGTTCTAGCTGAAGGGCCTAAAGAGTTGTCCCAGAGTCAATTAGATGAGGTGGGACTGACCGATGACACGCTTTACAGTCTTTACGGCGAAAAAATGTATGATACTTCTGAAAAACTGCACAAAACAGCCAAGGTTTGGGGAACTGATGACTTTAACGGTTTCGGCTTCTTAAATTTTGTTTTTGAAGGATTGGTTTCTGGTGATAAATACGGCTCAGCAGTTGGGATCGCAGCACTGATCCTAGTGGTCGGTGGTGCGTTTGGTATTATCATGCAAACCGGAGCGATTGATGCGGGGATCTTTGCATTTATCAGCAAAACTCGTGGATTAGAACGCTTGGCATTGCCGCTGTTGTTCTTTGCTTTTTCATTTGGGGGCGCTACCTTTGGGATGGCAGAAGAAGTCATTCCGTTTTCGATGGTCATGGTGCCTTTCGTGATCGCATTGGGGTATGATTCGATCGTGGCGGTCACCGTCACCTATGTCGCCTCTCAGATTGGAAATGCCACCTCGTGGATGAGTCCATTTAGTGTGGCAGTAGCTCAAGGGATCGCAGGTATTCCCGTTCTTTCAGGCGCAACGTTCCGAATCATCATGTGGGTCGTGGTTACCGCACTATCCGCAGGGTACCTAATGATCTATGCCGAAAGAATTCGCAAGAATCCTGAGAAATCGCTAACGTATCAATCGGATGCGTATTTTAGAAATCATCTTGAAAAAACCTCCAGTGAGCAAAAACCATTTTTATTAGGTCATAAATTGATCTTGGTTGAAATGCTGGTGGTTTTGATCTGGATCGTATGGGGTGTGACGCAGAAAGGCTACTATATTCCCGAGATTGCTTCTCAATTCTTTGTTATGGGCTTAGGGGCAGGAATCATAGCGGTTCTTTTCAAATTAGAAAATATGGGCTTGAATGATGTGGCGAGTGCCTTTCAATCTGGTGCCTCAGAATTGGCAGGAACTGCAATCGTTGTAGGGATGGCCAAAGGGATTCTTCTGGTTCTCGGCGGTTCTGATGCCAACGTGCCGTCAGCCTTGAATACGATTTTGCACAGCATCGGTGGTTTGTTAAGCAATGTTCCAGCATTTATTGGGGCATGGTTCATGTACATTTTCCAAAGCTTCTTCAATTTGATCGTGACCTCCAATTCAGGTCAGGCTGCATTGACCATGCCGATCATGGCGCCATTAGCTGATCTTTTAGGTGTTTCAAGACAGATCGCTGTATTGGCTTATCAATTAGGCTCAGGCTTCATGGATGCCTTCACTCCAGTATCGGCAAGTCTGATCGGTGTGCTAGGTGTCGCAAGAATCGAATGGGTGAAATGGGCGAAATTCCAGATCAAAATGCAAGGGTTCTTATTTGTATTAGGAACGATCTTCATCTTTATTGCAGTCGCGATCGGCTTGCAATAAGAAGCAATCAGACACGAGGAGGAAGCACTCATGAAGGTGATACGACAAGCGGAGGTTTATGCGCCTGACTATTTAGGAAAAAAAGATATTCTTTTAAGCGAAGACAAGATCATTGCTATTGAAGATTCGATCGAAGGAGGATTCTCAGGGGTTCCTCTTGAAGAAATCGATGGCACAGGGTTACTTGCTGTTCCCGGCTTTATTGACTGCCACTTTCATATCTTAGGAGGTGGCGGGGAAGGCGGCTTTCAGAACCGGACACCAGAAGTGAAATTGTCTCAGCTGACCTCAGCGGGGGTAACGACAGTGGTTGGGTGTTTGGGTACTGACGGAGTAGGCAGAGATATGACTGCCTTGATCAGTAAGGCCCGTGGACTAGAGGCAGAAGGCATCACGACGTACTTGTATGACGGTTCTTATCGATTGCCATTGACTCCGGTCACCGATTCTATCATTCAAGATTTTTTGACTATTGACAAAATCATTGGTATCGGTGAAATTGCCGTTTCTGACCATCGTTCTTCACAACCGAGTTTCGAAGAATTTACCCGCGCGGTGGCGGATGCCCGTGTTGGTGGGATGCTTTCTGGAAAAGCAGGCATCGTAAACGTCCACTTAGGTGGAGGAAAGAGAAAATATGAGCTACTTTTACGAACCATCGAAGAAACAGAGATTCCAATCAGCCAATTTTTACCGACACATGCCAATCGGACCAGCGAGCTTTTCGAAGCAAGTATTGCTTTTGCAAAAATGGGTGGAACGATTGATTTTACGGCGAGTGAGGATCCTGATTTCTGGGAAAAAGAAGACGATGAGGTTCGCTTCAGTAAAGGATTGAAGCGTTTGTTAGCAGAAGGGATCGGGCTGGATCAATTTACCATGACCTCTGATGGGCAAGGTAGCCTCCCGTACTTTGATGAAAACAATCAATTCATAGGTCTGGGTGTCGGTAGTTCGCGAGCCTTGATGGTAGGCATTAAAGAAGCAGTCCAAAAAGAGCAGATTCCATTGGAGATCGCCATTCGAGCAATCACTTCTAATCCAGCGAAAGTATTGAAGCTTGATCAAAAGGGACGTCTTGCAGCAGGGATGGATGCTGATATTTGTTTGCTGAACAAAGAAACATTAACAGTAGAAACGGTTCTAGCGAAAGGCAGAACGATGGTAGAAAAACAAGAAGTAAAAGTGTGGGGTACCTTTGAGCAACTAACATAAGAAGATTCTAGCTTTGACAAACTAAGAAATGGTTGTTTTTCTAAACAGAGTTGTAGAAGAAAATAAGCAGCCCGATCCATGACCAGTATTTACTGGACTTGATCGGACTGCTTTTTTCAATTAAACGCAAGCATTCTTAAGCTTGCAGCTCATCCAATTTCTTCATGTCTTCTTCAGAAATTTCAAAGTCAACTTTAGCATTGTCAGCAATGTATTCTTCATGAACGGATTTTGGCAATGGCAGAATGTCTTTTTGTAGCAAGTAACGAATTGAAAGTTGTGGAATAGATTTTCCATAAGCTTCCGCAATCGTCTTCACTGCATCGTTATCGAGTAAACGACCAGTGGCGATTGGAGAATAGCCTTCCACTAAAATTTCGTGGTCTTTACAAAATGCCAATAACTCTTCATTTGTACGTCCAATATGGTAAACAAACTGGTTGACCATCGGTTTCACATCGCAATGATCAAAAATATTCTGTAAATCTTTTTGATCGAAGTTGGAAACACCAATTGATTTTACTTTCCCACTTAAGTAGGCTTCTTCTAGTGCTTTCCAAACATCGATGTTTTCAAGATGAAAATCTTTGTTTTCTGGATTGTTTCCCATGATTTTCCAAGGACGAGGAGCGTGGATCAAAATCAAATCGATATACCCTAAGTCAAGTTTTTTTAGAGAAGCATCAATGCTATCAACCGCTTCTTGATAGGTCTTCAACTCAGCAGGTACTTTCGTGGTAACAAAAATTTCTTCGCGGGCAACGCCTGAATCGCGCACAGCTTTCCCAACCGCTTCTTCGTTTTTGTAAGCTGCCGCTGTATCGACATGTCGATAACCGTTTTGAATGGCAAATTTTGTGGCGTTGTAAGCATCTTCTGGAGAAGATTGCCAGGTTCCAAGGCCAATCTTAGGAATCGTCAGTTTGTTCTGCAAGGTAAATGTTTCTTGTAATATCACGTATCTCAACCTACTTTCATCGCTTTTTTTTGTTACATCTTCCATTATAAAACGTTTTCTTGTTTGAAACAAATCAGACGCTGAAACTTTTTCGGTAAATTGACTTTCAAAAGGATCTTTGATACATTATCAGCAACCTAAACGCAGAAAGATGTGGAAAAAATGGATTTTGTAAAAGAAGATTTTGCCTATTATCGGCGCTCTTTTGAATTGATGTATCGCAGTTATTTCCGTAGAAGAATGATTGCCCTAGGTGTGGCGATTTTGATTATCTTAGGTTATTTATTTTTGTTACAAGAAAGTTTGCTTTTAAATATCATCTTGCTAGGTATTTTGCTAGGGATGATGGCGTGGCTGGTTTCACTTTCTCAGAAAGCGAGTGAGGTCGTACGTGCTTTTGAAGAAGAAAATCAGGTGCCGCAAATTCATCAACTGACAGAATTCGAGGATCATTATGCGTTCCCAATGAACGATGGAACAACGATGCGCGTGAAGAAAAACGGCAATCGCAACTTCCCTTCCAATAATAAGCAGTACACGTTGATGGCAGGCTATAAAAAAGTTTTCTTTGTGCAACAACCCTTGATGATTTTTTACTATGACCTCTTGGAAATGAAGTATGATGAAGCGTATCGTTTGAAACGAAATCGCCAAAACGGGTTCAATCGTTGGTCGCGTTATTTCAGCTTTCGCTCCTTTAAGGGATCGATCGGCAATGTTTTTCAATTCTTGCTGGGAAATATTTTCTTCTTATTTATTGCGTATCGGTTGATCCGCTATCTGATCGATATTTTGCTGCACATTCTATAACGGTCGCCAAGGGGATGATTCTCATCGTTTTCATAGACTGGTGAAAAAGATGATAGGACTTAATTTTTTAAAAAAGGTATACTTAAGTCAGATAAGACAAGCAATTGTCTTTCAAGAATAAGAGTCCTGCTCTTGTTAAGTAAGCCGTCAGCAACAGCTTATCTATTGTGGCGCTAACAGTTTGGGGGAAGTGTTAGTTCTTGTAACAAACAGATTTTTTTCTGGGTGGGATAAGAACAAAAGCGGTATTTTACCGTACTTAATAAGAGTAGTGCTCTTAATTTTTGCTATGACTATTTGAAGACATCACTTCTTGGAAGTGGTGTTTTTTCTTGCCCAAAATAGTCCAAGTGATAGGAGAATTCTAAGAACTATGCTACAATGAGTGCCGATGCTCTCAGCGATGGGAGTAAAAAGAAGATAGAGGAGAATCACTTAGGAATGCCTGAAGGTCAAACAATAAACGATCCATCTACAAAAAGCGCGCAAAATATTTCTGCGTATATACATATACCATTCTGTGAACATATCTGCTATTACTGTGACTTCAACAAAGTGTTTTTAGAAGGGCAGCCAGTGGATGAGTACATCGAAGCGTTACTAAAAGAAATTGAGCTGACCCTCTTGCGTCAGCCTATCAATGAGGCGGAAACAATTTATATCGGCGGCGGGACGCCAACGTCGCTTTCGGCGAACCAGCTGGATCGATTGCTTTCAGGTGTGCATGAATTGCTGCCGACCCACACAACCAAAGAGTTTACCGTGGAAGCAAATCCTGGTGATTTGAGTGAAGAAAAAATGCTGGTTTTGAAAAATCATCAAGTCAATCGCTTGTCGATGGGGGTCCAAACCTTTGATAATCGCTTGCTTAAAAAAATTGGCCGCAAGCATACCGCTGAAGATGTTTATTCAACCATTCAGCTGCTGGAAAAACATGATTTTCAGAATGTGACGATCGATTTGATTTATGCACTTCCGGGACAAAGCATAGAAAGCTTCCGTGATACACTGACGCGAGCGATTGATCTCGGGTTGCCTCACTATGCGATGTATTCCTTGATTTTAGAAAACAAAACCATGTTTATGAACTGGGTTCGCCAAGGGAGAATGGCGCTGCCTTCTCAAGAAGCTGAAACGCAGATGTTTGATGAGGCGATCGCTGCGATGACAAAAGCTGGCTTGAATCAATATGAAATCAGTAATTTTGCACGACCAGGGTATGAGTCCTTGCATAATCTAGTGTATTGGAACAATGAACATTATTTTGGCTTTGGGGCAGGCGCCAGCGGGTATCTTGGACAGACCCGCTACAAGAATAAAGGTCCAATCCAGCATTATTTGAAACCATTACAGGAAAATCAATTGCCAATCCATGAAACCGAAGAATTGACAACCAGTAATCAAATGGAAGAGGAACTGTTTTTAGGCCTTCGTAAAAAGGCTGGCATTTCAAAAATACGCTTTGCAGAAAAATTCGGGAAGTCTTTTCAGGAAATCTATGGTTCAACTAGCGAACAGTTGATTCAAAAAGGCTGGTTGGCTAGTCAAGGTGATCGTGTCTTTTTAACGAAAGCTGGGATGTTCATTGGCAACGAAGTGTTTGAAGCATTTCTCTTGGATGGAGAAAAATAAGAAAGAACAAGGAAGAGAAGTAGCCATTTCGCGCTGCTTCTTTTTTTGATTTCTTTTTTTAGCACTCTCTTAGAAAGAGTGCTAAAAAAGTGATGCAAATACTTGACATTCCTAGCAAATATGGTATATTTATAATCGTGTTAGCACTTAATAGGAATGAGTGCTAACGGAGGAGTGGATAAAATGTTGACACCTAGACAACAAATGATTTTACACCTCATCATCCAAAACTATACGAATACTGGTCAGCCCACGGGCTCGAAGCGATTGATGGAAGATGGGGTTGAAGCTAGCTCTGCCACCATTCGTAATGAGATGAAGGCGCTGGAAGAAGCTGGACTTCTGCTAAAAACACATTCATCTTCAGGGCGTGTGCCATCAATAAAAGGGTATCGCTATTACGTTGATCACTTATTGAAGCCATCTGAAGTTGACCAAAACGAAATTCAAACCATTCGTCATTCTTTTGGAAAAGATTTTCATGAAATCAATGAAATCATCCAGCAGTCTGCCACGATCTTGTCCAACTTGACTAGCTATACAGCGTTGTCTCTCGGACCAGATATGAAGGAAAGGAAATTGACGGGCTTTCGAATCGTCCCTTTGAATGCACGACAGATCATCGCGATCATCGTGACGGATAAAGGAAATGTCGAAAATCAAGTCTTTACTCTTCCTGAATCGATGAGCAGCGAAGATTTGGAAAAAATGGTAAGGATCATCAACGACAAATTGATCGGTGAACCTCTAATGACGGTCTACCATCGATTAAGAACCGAGATTCCTATGATTCTGCATAAGTATTTTCAAACGACTGACGGAATCGTTGATCTCTTTGATACGATGCTGAGCCATATTTTTGAAGAAAAAATCTTCGTCGGCGGGCGAATGAATCTTCTGGATTTTGAACCGACGCAAGATGTTAGTCAGTTCAAATCGATGTATTCATTTATGAAAAACGCAGATCAGCTGACACAGCTGCTGGCGCCAAGAGATTCTGCGATTCAAATCAGAATCGGCTCTGAGCTTGGCAACGACTTGTTACAAAATATGAGTTTGATCCAAGCCAGCTATGAAATCGAAGGTCATGGACAAGGAACGATCGCTTTATTAGGTCCATCAAGTATGCCGTATTCACGGATGTTTGGATTGATGGAAGTTTTTCGAGGCGAGTTAGCAAAAAAATTGGCCGATTATTATCGCGCATTAGACGCTGCCAATGAATAAGCGGCAATGAAACAAATCGTAGAAGGGATGGTTGAAACGTGACGGAAAAAGAAGAGCGTTTAGATGAAGAATTAGATAAAACTGCTGAAGAAACCGCAGAAACAACTGAATCTTCAAATGAATCAACTGAAACTGAAGCACAGACTCCTCAACCAGAGGAAGAAGCAGTGGAAAAAAGCGAATTGGAACTTTTGCAAGAAAAGAATAACGAATTGGAAGATCAATTCCTGCGTGCTCGTGCAGAGATCGCAAATATCACTTCACGTAACCGCAACGAGCGGGAACTTTTACAAAAATACCGCTCGCAAGATCTTGGCAAAAAACTGTTGCCAGCAATCGACAATTTGGAACGAGCGATGGCAGCAGATGTCGATCAAGACCAAGCTGCGAATTTGAAAAAAGGCGTTGAAATGGTTCTTGAAAGTCTGCGTCAAGCCTTAAAAGAAGAGGGAATCGAAGAGATTCCTGCTGAAGGTGCAATGTTCGATCCGAACTTGCATCAAGCGGTGCAGACTGTACCTGCCTCTGATGAAACACCGGCAGACACAATCGTTACTGTCTTGCAAAAAGGGTATAAATTGCATGATCGTGTCTTGCGTGCAAGCATGGTCATCGTTGCACAATAGTTCTTTCTATCTATAAGTAGATGTTTAAATTAAAAAAGGGAGTGTATTACTTATGAGTAAAATTATCGGTATCGACTTAGGAACAACAAACTCAGCTGTTGCTGTCCTTGAAGGCGGCGAAGCAAAAATCATTACGAATCCAGAAGGAAACCGTACCACACCTTCTGTTGTCTCATTCAAAAACGGTGAGATCCAAGTAGGGGAAGTTGCAAAACGCCAAGCAGTAACAAACCCGAATACGATTTCTTCTATTAAACGCCATATGGGTGAAGCTGGATACAAAGTAGAAGTTGAAGGCAAATCCTATACACCACAAGAAGTTTCCGCAATGGTTCTTCAATACATCAAAGGATTTGCTGAAGACTATTTAGGTGAAAAAGTTGAAAAAGCAGTCATTACTGTTCCTGCATACTTCAACGATGCACAACGTCAAGCAACCAAAGATGCTGGTAAAATTGCCGGTCTTGAAGTAGAACGGATCGTCAACGAACCAACTGCTGCAGCTTTAGCTTATGGGTTAGACAAAACAGATAAAGATGAAAAAATCCTAGTCTTTGACTTAGGTGGCGGTACTTTCGACGTATCGATCCTTGAATTAGGGGATGGCGTCTTTGACGTATTATCAACTGCTGGGGACAACAACCTAGGTGGGGATGACTTTGATAACAAAATCATCGATCACATGGTAGCAGAATTCAAAAAAGAAAACGGCATTGATCTTGGAAAAGACAAAATGGCCTTGCAACGTTTGAAAGATGCTGCTGAAAAAGCGAAAAAAGACTTGTCAGGTGTAACAAGTACTCAAATCAGCTTGCCATTTATCACAGCTGGTGATGCTGGACCATTGCACTTGGAAATGACCTTGACTCGTGCGAAATTCGATGAATTGACCGCAGACCTAGTCGAACGGACAAAAATTCCAGTACGCCAAGCTTTGAAAGATGCTGGCTTATCACAATCAGAAATCGATGAAGTCATCTTAGTTGGTGGTTCAACACGTATTCCAGCAGTAGTTGATGCTGTTCGTAAAGAAACCAATAAAGAACCAAACAAATCAGTAAACCCAGATGAAGTGGTAGCGATGGGTGCTGCGATCCAAGGTGGCGTGATCACAGGTGATGTGAAAGATGTCGTCTTACTAGACGTTACACCATTATCATTAGGTATCGAAACAATGGGTGCCGTCTTCACAAAACTGATCGATCGTAACACAACGATCCCTACAAGTAAATCACAAGTCTTCTCAACTGCAGCAGACAATCAACCAGCCGTTGATATCCATGTCTTGCAAGGAGAACGCCCAATGGCAGCTGACAACAAAACATTAGGTAGATTCCAATTGACGGATATTCCACCAGCACCTCGTGGCATTCCTCAAATCGAAGTAACATTTGATATCGATAAAAATGGGATCGTCAATGTTTCTGCAAAAGATTTAGGTACACAAAAAGAACAAAAAATCACGATCAAATCATCTTCAGGTTTATCAGATGAAGAAATCGAACGCATGGTAAAAGATGCTGAAGCAAACGCTGAAGCCGACAAACAACGCAAAGAAGAAGTTGATCTACGCAATGACGTCGATGCTTTGTTGTTCACTGTTGATAAAACATTGAAAGAGCTTGAAGGCAAAGTGGATGCAGACGAAGTCAAAAAAGCGGAAGAAGCTCGTGATGAGTTGAAAGCTGCACTTGAAGCAAACAACTTAGAAGAAATGAAAACGAAACGTGATGCTTTGAATGAAATCGTACAAAACTTAACTGTTAAATTATACGAACAAGCAGCACAACAACAAGCACAAGAAAATCCAGAAGCTGCACAAGGCGGCGCAGACGATGTGGTTGACGCCGACTTTGAAGAAGTAGACGGTGACGATAAATAATCGCTGTTTGTGAAAAAGCCAAAGTCACCGCTTTGGCTTTTTCTTATGAATTTGCGAAACGTATTTTTCTAGAGCGAATTATATGCTAAAATACGAGAGACGCAAGAATATAGTGGAGGGAAGCCAATGGCAGACAAAAGAGATTATTATGAGGTCTTAGGTCTACAAAAAGGGGCTTCGGATGACGAAATCAAAAAAGCTTATCGTAAGCTTTCAAAACAATATCATCCAGACATCAATAAAGAACCTGATGCAGAAGCAAAGTTTAAAGAGATTTCTGAGGCCTATGAAATATTAAGTGATTCCCAAAAAAGAGCTGCTTATGACCAGTATGGTCATGCTGGTACCGATCCGAACTACGGAGGCGGTTATGGCGGTGGATTCGGCGGCTTTAACAGTGGCGGATTCTCCGGTGGCGGTTTTGGTGGATTTGAAGACATTTTCGAATCGTTTTTCGGTGGTGGAGGCGGCAGAGCAGCCAATCCTAATGCACCTCGACAAGGAGCGGACTTGCAATATGCGGTTGATCTTTCCTTTGAAGAAGCGATTTTCGGAGTGGAAAAAACTGTTCAATACAATCGTGAAGAAACCTGTCATACCTGCGGTGGGAACGGGGCAAAACCAGGTACTTCACCAGAAACCTGTCATAAATGTCATGGTGCAGGTACCATCAATGTTGAACGTCAAACACCGCTTGGTCGTGTGATGAGCCGTCAAACCTGTGATGTTTGTCATGGAACTGGGAAAGAAATCAAAGAACCATGTACAACATGTCATGGTACTGGCCATGAAAAGAAAAAACACAGTGTGAAAGTCAACGTACCTGCAGGTGTCGAAGATGGACAACAAATGCGCTTGTCTGGTCAAGGAGAAGCTGGCACCAATGGTGGTCCTTATGGTGATCTGTACGTTGTTTTCCGAGTGGAAGAAAGTGATATTTTTGACCGTGATGGGTCGGAAATTTATTACGAACTGCCGTTAAACTTTGTCCAAGCTGCTTTAGGCGACGAAGTCAATGTACCAACGGTTCATGGGAATGTGAAATTAAAAATTCCAGCTGGTACGCAAACAGGCACAAACTTCCGCTTACGCGGTAAGGGAGCCCCTCGCTTACGGGGAGGCGGCAATGGCGATCAACAGGTCAAAGTGAAGCTGATCACACCTAAAAACTTAAATGAGGAACAAAAAGAGGCATTGCGGGCTTATGCAAAAGCCAGTGGCCATGAAACGAACGAACAACAACCAGAAGGATTTTTTGATAAAATGAAAGATGCTTTTGGTGGGAAAAAGAAATAACCATGAAAAAATCCAACTCATGCCCTTATAAAACCATCCGTTTTATAAGGGCATGAGTGTTTGTATGGCTATAAATGTGCAGTATGGGCAAGAATCGAATCTTCTTGGCCATCTTTTTTTCTTTTCCTTTGAAATCGCTTGCTTAGTGTGTCACAATAAAAGTAGACCAATTAAAGGAGGAGATACAATGGAAAGAATATTTGCGAGTCCGTCACGATACGTTCAAGGAAAAGGGGTCTTGAAGCATGGGTTATCCCATATCAAAGATTTAGGAAAGAAAGTGCTTCTTTTGACCGATGAAACTGTTTGGAAAATTGCCGGTGAAGAACTATTTGAGAATCTGAAAGCAGCCGAGTTAGAACCGGTAAAAGAAATTTTTGGTGGAGAAGCTTCTGCAAATGAAATCGATCGTATCGTCTCTAAAGCTAAAAGTGAATCAATCGAAGTGATTGCCGCATTAGGTGGTGGGAAAGCCATCGATACTGGGAAAGCTGTTGCGGATGAATTGAAAATACCGATTGCTGTTTTGCCAACGATTGCCTCCACTGATGCACCAACTTCGGCACTTTCTGTTATTTATACTGATGAAGGTCGTTTTGAAAAGTATCGTTTTTATAACAAAAATCCTGAACTTGTCTTAGTGGATACCGCTGTGATTGCCAAAGCGCCTGCCAAATTGCTAGCCGCTGGTATTGCGGATGCACTCGCAACCTATGTCGAGGCACGTGCTGTTGCTCGAAGCCATAGTAAAAATATGGTCGGCGGGGTGCAACCAATTGCCAGCATGGCGATCGCTGAAAAATGCGAAGAGATCCTTTTTGAGAATGCCTTAAAAGCCTATCAAGCGAATAAAAAACAAGTCGTTACCGAAGCTTTTGAACAAATCGTGGAAGCCAACACTTTGCTTAGTGGATTAGGCTTTGAAAGTGCAGGTCTGGCAGCAGCTCATGCGATTCATAATGGCTTGACAGCCCTTGAAGGAGACGTTCATGATCTGACCCATGGTGAGAAGGTTGCTTACGGAACACTCACTCAATTGATGCTGGAAAATGCAGATCCTGAAGAGCTCGACCAATATATAGAATTGTATCAGGCATTAGAATTACCGACGACATTATCCGACATGCATCTTGCGGAAGCCAGCGATGCAGACCTATTAAAAATTGGCGAGCAAGCAACCATCGAAGGGGAAACGATCCACAATATGCCATTTCCGGTTTCTGCAGAAGATGTTGCAGCAGCGATCAAAGCCGTGGATGCCTATGTGAGTGCTTACTATCCTCTATGATGTTATTTTATTAAAGATCATCAATGTGTGCTCGGTGATTTCAAAAAACGTTTGACAATAAAAAAGAGTCGTGCTATTTTGATAACAAGCAAATTAAAGGAGGGAACAAGACATGACAAACGTCAACACACAAACTACCTGTTGTTGTTGTATGGTGCAAAAAGCAGCATACCGATTTGTCATGCCTATTATTAGTTCCTTTGTCGCAGAAGATCGCTGAAGTTTCTTCAGTGATTCACTTCTATCCGGATAAGACGACATTTTTTTGGGGTACTGATGTAATAGTCAGTACCCCTTTTTGTTTGCTGTTTTTTACCGCTTTCATTGGCGACGGCTGATGATTGCAAATGAAAATGAGTACATGAAGCATACGAGTTGTGCCAAACAAAGTTGAGCGAGGAGTCGAGCGATGATCGTTAATAATATAAAAGCATTGATTGGGCACACCCCATTCTTTGAATTTGATGCCGCAGCATTTGGCGGCAAAAAGGGAAGTACCATCTATGCGAAACTTGAGTATTTAAATCCTGGTGGAAGTATCAAGGACCGCTTAGGAAAGTATTTGATCGATGAAGCGTTTCGCGAGCATATGATCGATCATGAGACAACCGTTATCGAACCGACAGCGGGAAATACTGGAATTGGTTTAGCTTTAGCTGGAATCGAGTATGGCTTAAAAATGATTTTTGTCATTCCTGAAAAATTTAGCCTTGAAAAGCAGCAACTGATTGAAGCGTTGGGCGGGACCATCGTTCATACGCCCACTGAAGCAGGCATTCAAGGGGCGATTGAAAAAGCAAAGGAAATAGCAAAACAGCTACCAAATAGTTATATGCCAATGCAATTTCACAATCAAAACAATCCTGCAGCCTACCAAGCAACCTTAGGCCCAGAGATCTTTCAGGAGTTATCTGGAAAAATTGACAGCTTTGTTGCTGGAGCTGGCAGCGGGGGGACCTTCGCGGGTGTCGCAACATACTTAAAGAAGCAAAAATCAAGCACTCGACTTGCTGTCGTTGAACCAGAAGGATCGATATTAAATGGCGGGCCTGCCCATGGACATGAGATTGAAGGGATCGGTGTTGAGTTCATTCCACAATTTTTTGACGATTTGCTTATTGATCAAATTTATACGATCAGTGATGCGGAAGGCTTTGCTTTTACTCGTTACTTGGCAAGAAACTATGGTTTGCTTGTTGGAAGTTCAAGTGGAGCGGCGATGGCAGCAGCAGTAAAAGAAAGCCTCGAATTACCAACTGGAAGCTCGATCGTTACCGTCTTTCCAGATGGAGGCGATCGCTATCTATCAAAACAGATTTATGCGGGTGAATCAGCAATCACCCCATTCATAGGAGGAGTAAACCATGCATTTTAATACAAAAGTAATCCACGGCGGTATCAGCGAAGACGAAATGACTGGTGCGGTTAGTGTGCCAATTTACCAAACATCAACCTATCGGCAAAATGCTCTTGGTCAGCCAAAGCAATATGAATACAGTCGTTCAGGCAATCCAACTCGATTTGCCTTAGAAGAATTGATTGCGGATCTGGAAGAAGGCGCCCAAGGGTTTGCTTTTGCCTCTGGATTAGCAGCCACCCATGCGGTCTTCTCGCTGTTTCAGACTGGAGATCATGTCATTTTAGGGGATGATGTATATGGCGGGACGTTTCGTTTGCTCCATCAAGTATTAGAAAAAAGCGGATTGTCTTATACACTTGTCAAAACAAATGAGCTAGCTGCCGTTGAAGCAGCCATCCTTCCAGAAACCAAAGCGATCTTTCTGGAAACGCCGACTAATCCATTATTGAAGATCACGGACATCGCAATCGTTGCCCAACTAGCTAAAAAACAGGACATTTTGACGATCGTGGATAATACCTTTGCGACCCCTTACTTTCAAAAGCCGCTACAATTAGGCGCAGATATTGTGATTCACAGTGCTACCAAGTATCTCGGTGGACACAGTGATGTAGTAGCTGGGTTAGCGGTTGCCAAAGAGCCAAAAATCGCCGAAAGAATTGCTTTTTTACAAAACGCCATTGGTGGTGTATTGGGGCCTCATGATAGCTGGTTGATTCAACGAAGCATCAAAACTCTTGCTTTGCGGATGGAAGCACATCAAAACAACGCGATGAAAATTGCTCACTACTTACAAGCACATCCAGCTGTCGCAAACGTGTATTATCCAGGATTGATTGCCCATGAAGGACATGAGATCGCCAAATCACAGATGTCTGGGTATAGCGGTATGATATCTTTTGAACTAAACGATGAATCGAAAACAGCAGAATTTGTTGAATCATTAAAGATTTTTACTTTAGCAGAAAGCTTAGGTGGCGTGGAAAGCTTGGTAGAAGTGCCAGCCGTGATGACCCATGCCTCGATCCCTAAAGAAATTCGTGAGCAATCTGGGATCAAAGATGGCTTGATTCGGTTGTCTCTCGGCATCGAAGACGGTGAGGATCTGCAGGCAGATTTAGAACAAGCGTTTGAAAAGGCAGGTAGCTAGTGATGGGGAGAGAGTTTATTCCAATTTTTTCTGACTGGGCAGCTGAGTACGATGAAACAGTTGCAGGTAAGGATGAAGAATATCGAGCGGTTTTTTTCAAATATGAACAGTTACTCGCTGAAATAGCTGAAAAAGCAGGGCAGTCTGTGGTAGAATTTGGTAGTGGAACTGGAAATCTAACACAAGCTCTGCTTGATCAAGGAAAAAACGTGCTGGCAATCGAGCCATCGCCAGAGATGCGGCGAATCGCCAAGTCAAAACCCAGTCTTTCTAAAGTGACTTTTGTAGATGGTGATATGGAGGTTTTTCCTGAGATCACGGATGTGATTGATACGATCGTTTCTACCTATGTTTTTCATCATCTTACGGAGGACGAAAAACAACGGGCAATCGGCAAATATGCTGCGATGCTGCCCAAAGGCGGGAAAGTGCTTTTCGGGGATACGATGTTTCTTTCTCTAGCCCACAAAATGGAACGAATCGATGAAGCACGGCAAGCTGGTTACCAGCGACTAGCCGCTGATCTGCAAAGAGAGTACTATCCAGTCACAGCGGATATCGAACGGTACTTTCGTCAGCATGGGTTTACCAGTCGTTTTAAGCAGATCAATGAGTATGTTTGGCTTGTGGAAGCACTAAAAGAGTAGGAGAGAAGTACAATGAAAATGAATGTTGAAAGCTTTAATTTGGATCATACGAAAGTCAAAGCACCTTATGTACGGGTTGCCGATAAAAAACAAGGAACGAATGATACCATCATCAAATATGATGTCCGTTTGAAGCAGCCGAACCAAGCGCATATGGATATGGCAAGTCTGCACTCGCTAGAACATTTGACGGCAGAATTGATTCGTAATCATGCGGATTATATCGTGGACTGGTCGCCAATGGGCTGCCAAACCGGCTTTTATTTGACTGTCTTGAATCATGACGATTATGAAGAGATTTTGACCGTCCTAGAAAAAACCATGAAGGACGTTTTGCAAGCAACTGAAGTACCTGCCAGCAATGAAGTGCAATGCGGTTGGGCGGCGAACCATACCTTAGAGGGTGCGCAAAAATTAGCGCAAGAATTTCTTGATGAACGTGACAATTGGTCGACCGTTTTTGCCTAAATAAAAATAGAAGTAGAAAAAAGGTGCCTGCGTTTGGATTCGCAGACGCCTTTTTTGTTAAACCCGCAAAGTGACGGGGATTCACTATTTTTTTGTTTATGGTTCTACTGCTTGGACGGTGATGCCGACTCCGTTTGGATTATAGGTATGACTAATGTAAAACTCAAATCCTTTATGAACAAAGAAAAGTCTCCGAATGGCGCTAACGTCTCTGATGTGAGCATCTAAACCATACTGTTCGATCAATGTCTCTTTGATCTCCTCAATATCATCCTCTTTCCCGAATTGTGAGAAATCAATACCGAAAAATTCTGGGACATCAACCAATGTGATTCTAGATAAATGTTCATTTCCCGCGTTATCCGAGTCAAAATCAAAGCTGATTTTGGACAGTTTGTCCCTTGAACCTAAAGGAACTCTTTTTGTCTCGAGAGCGCTGCTGTCAGCCATCGTTGATAACAAATCAATGGCTGAAGCAGGCAAACGAGTGGTTACTTTTCTTACTTCATCAACCATTGCTCCTTGATCGGGAGAAAAAACTTTTCTAGTCTCTTCCGTGACGATCACATTTTCGCGGCGCCGCTTTCGGTTAATGGCACTGCGCTCTTGATTTACCCGATCACTACGTTTGATGAGAGCGAGGCCAAGATCGCTGATAGATTCAGGGGAAGGTCTTTCTTCCAGTAAAGCAGTTAAGTAATCGATCTCTAAAAACTGCTCGTAGGCTGCTGCTGGCTGATTTTCGCTGTAGAAGAGGACAGCTCCGAGTAAAAAACAACTAATGCCCAAACAAAGAAAAAGACTTCTTCTGCGATGCTCCCGGATTTTTTTCATAGGACGATTCAGTTTCATTTTATCCTTCAACTCCTAAGTTTTTTAGACGACTCATGATAATAGAGGTGTTTGAATTTCATGACGCATTTTGCCAATCTTAGTTACGAGAGGTCGCTTAATGGATTACTCAATTTCTGATTCAGAAAACTGATCATGCCAGGTAACGCCAGTAACGGTTCGATTGGAAAGGGTAACGATGATCGCTTCGCCCTCTTGATTGATCCAGGCATTGGATTCCACGCCTAGAATCGCTAGTCGCCAAGAAGGCAGTCCACCCATGATCTCTAATACTTGATCGCAGGACATTCCTTCTTGCAATTGGTGGAGCAAATCTTTGGTGACGGTTCTATTCCAACGTCGTGGCAATCCAATCTGCAATTGCTCGCAATAGGAGAAGTGAGAGGTGGATTCTTCGGTACTTACTGACTGTTGATCAAGGCTGTCAGAAGAGCTGCTTATGTCAATTGTAGTAGACGTTGTTTGCTTTTCAGTAGAGGAAGAGCTGCTAACTTCCGAATCCATTGACAATGATTGAGAAGTCACCGCTGTTTCTAATGAAGAACTGCTTTGTCGCGTTTCATCCAGGAGTTCGTCAATCAGGGTACAGCCTGTGAGTGATAAGGAAAGGAAAATCAGTAAGGGAAAGAAATAGATGGTTTTCATACGATGTATGCCTCCAAAGTAATTTTCTGCATTTTCTTTTATTGTTATTTTAAGGTTGGTTTTTTATAAGAAGGGTTCTAACCGATGTTTAAACAAAAGAATCAATGTATTTATACAGCTTATGCAGTTATGGAGGGAGTGTTCTTTAATAAGTGTAACATGCCACTCCTGATCTGACTACTCGATTTCAAATTGCATTTCATAGTTTTAATAAAATTTAGTCTCAATTCCTGATGATTATGAAATTCACGTGATATACTATAGTCAACTACAAGATAAAAAAATACGGCTTCAGTGGCAAAGGGCATTTGACGCAAACAGATCGTTGGGAATGTTTTCGAGCATTTGAATGTGGCATTGTTTTAATAGGAAAGAGAGGAAGAGGGAATGAAGATCTTAAGGGATTGGCAAGCAAAACATCAAGCGAAAAAAGAAGCAAAAAAACAGGCATTACGGTTAAAAAATGCCAAGCTTCGTGCAGCGGGGAAAGAGCCGTTGAAGGGCTGGGGGAAAATGGTTGATACTGGCATCGGTGGGGCGAACAAAGCAAACCCCATCGATACAAAAGTGTTTTTGGGGGAAAATCAAAAGCGGATCGCAGATGAAACGAAACGGAACAAGCAATAAAGAAAACCTCTGCAACAGTTCCTTCGTCGGACTGTTGCAGAGGCTTTTTTAAATATTCAATACTTTGTCTAAGAAGTCTTTGGTACGCTCATGCTTAGGATTGGTAAAGATTTGCTCAGGGGTACCGTCTTCCAAGAAGTTCCCGCCGTCAATAAACATCACACGGTTTGCTACTTCTTTGGCAAAACCCATCTCGTGAGTTACGATCACCATGGTCATTCCTTGTTTTGCCAAATCCTTCATAACATTGAGTACATCGCCAACCATTTCTGGATCGAGTGCGGAGGTTGGTTCATCGAACAACATCACATCGGGATTCATTGCTAAAGCTCTAGCGATCGCCACCCGTTGTTTTTGTCCTCCAGACAGATTGTCAGGGTACATGTCTTTTTTATCTGCCAAACCGACCGTTTCTAATAAACGAATTGCGTTCTTTTCCGCTTCTTGCCGAGAAGCATTTTTTAGATCCATCGGTGCTAAAATGATATTTTCTAAAACCGACAAGTGAGGGAAGAGATTGAAATGCTGAAACACCATGCCGATATGTTGACGAACAGCATTGATATTGGTGTTTTTATCCATCAGATGTGCGCCGTCAACGATAATATCACCGCTGGTTGGTTCTTCTAAGCGGTTCAAACAGCGTAAGAACGTCGATTTCCCGGATCCTGAAGGACCGATCACACAAACGACTTCTCCTTCAGCGATTGAAACATTGATATTGTTCAATACGGTATTGTCGCCGTATTTTTTTACAAGGTTTTCAACTAAGATTTTTTCTTTCATGCTATTTCACCTTCTTTTCTAAAACTTTTGCAAGTTTCGTTAAAGCTGTGATCACGACTAAGTAAATAATCGCGATGATCAAGTAAACATAGGTACTTTGCGTAGTCCGAGCAACGATGATTTTCCCAGTTTGCAATAATTCTACGACTCCGATAACCGAGATGATCGTTGTATCTTTCAACGAGATAACGAATTGGTTAACGAAAGATGGAATCATGATTTTGATCGCTTGCGGTAAAATAATTTTCTGCATTGTCCGAGTGTAGGTCATCCCCAAACTACGAGAGGCTTCCATCTGACCTTTTGGCACCGCATTGATCCCGCCACGGACGATCTCAGCGATATAGGCACTGGCATTTAAAGTCAATGTAATGACCCCGGCTGCAAAGTCGGGAATCGTGATACCAATGGCATCGGAAAGGCCGAAGAAGATGAAGAAAGCCAATACCATCATAGGAATACCACGAATGATATCAACATAGATCCCTGCAAAAACCCGCAATGCTTTGATTGGAGCAACACTAAATAGTCCAAAAATGATGCCGATCACTAATGCTAAGGCAAAAGAAATCAATGCTAGTAAAAGGGTATTCCATAAACCTTTTAATAAGACGTTATAGTTGTTGCTGATCAAACCAGTGATCGTTGATTCATCCACTCGTTTTTCTGTGGCAGAGCCATCTTCAATGTATTTATTGATGATTTGATCGTACTCGCCAGTCCGTTTCATTTCTTTCAATGCTTCATTGAACATTTGGATCAGTTCAGGATTTTGGCCTTTTTTCACCGCAAAACCGTACTGACCACCAGATTCTTTTTCAATCGGTGTCACTAGTTTTTGACCTTGGCTGATGGCATAACCGATCACTGGATAATCATCCATCATGGCATCGATTTGTCCGCCGTTAACAGCCGCATATAATTGATCGGCCGCATCATAATATTTGATCGAATAGCCATATTTTTCTTCGTTGGCGATCAAGAAGTCTGCACTTTCTGTTCCCACTTTCGCACCAACGGTTTTTCCATCTAAATCTTCATAGGAATTAATGGAATCATTGCCTTCTTTTACAGCGATCTGAATGCCGCTTTCAAAGTAAGAGTCAGAGAAGTCATAGGATTGACGACGCTCATCAGTGATCGTCATCCCAGCGATCATCCCATCTGCTTGGTTACCATCCAAGGCTTGCAAAGCTCCTGAAAAACCGATGAAATTGAATTCAATGTTGAACCCTTGCAATTCTGCGGCCCGGTTCATTAAATCAACATCGATCCCTACATACTCATTGTCTTCATTTTGGAATTCAAAGGGAGCGAAGGCGGAGTCACTGGCAATTCGGTAAACATCTTTCTTTGGTTCGACTTTCACCATTTCACTGGTGTCTGCATCTGAATCAGACGTTGTGATGTAAGTATTGACGATTTCGTCGTATTTGCCAGAAGCTTTCATGTTGGCTAAACCAGCATTGAATTTTTCAAGTAGTTCTTGATTTTGGCCTTTTCTGACAGCGAATCCGTAAGAAGCACCTTTTTCAGGTTCGCCGACAAGTTTCATCGGTTCGCCGTTGTTGATGGCATAGCCAAGCACTGGATAATCATCAAAAGCGGCTGCCACAGTAACATTGCGTACAGCGCCATACAACCCAGTAGCGTCATCATAAAGTTTGATGTCGTAGCCATACTGATCTTTATTTTCTTCTAAAAAGCGGGCACTTTCGGTACCAACCTTTGCACCGACCGTTTCGCCCTCAAGATCTTCGTAGCTAGTAATGCTGTCATTGTCAGCAGCTACCGCCATTTGAATCCCACTATCAAAATAAGGATCTGAGAAATCAAACGTTTCTTTACGTTCATCAGTGATGCTCATCCCAGCAATCATGCCATCTAACTGATTTGATTGCACGCCTTGAATGGAGGCGTCAAAACCTAAAGGACGTAAATCAACTGCAAAACCTTGATCTTCAGCGATCGCGTTTAATAAATCTATATCGATCCCAACGTATTCATTATTTTCATTTTGGAATTCGAAAGGAGCAAATGTTAAATCTGTTCCTATCTTATACGTAGTTTCCTCCGCACTTGCTGACTTTACTGATAGCGTAAAAATGCTGATAATCAGCGCGATTAAAGCGAAGGACATGTGTTTTCTTTTCAAGAAAATTCCCCCTTTAGATATAACGTATTTATAGATTATATGGATTTTTTCTTCAACACACAAGTCTTTCTCTTTAAAAATATGACAAAATTGCTTAAACCTCACATCAGATGTTAGAAAATCAAACATGTTAAGTTATGCTTAATCGCATGAAACTTTCATAGCAAATGATGGCGAAAGTATGTTCGCTATGATATACTTATTTATGGAAAAGCGGCAGCGAGTTTTTCTTTTTTTGTTGTCGTTTAGAATAATCGAGGGGGAATGAAGATGATCGAAAGAACAACTTCCCATGAATTTGACTTAGTATCAAAATATCAACCAGCTGGGGATCAACCAGAAGCGATCCATCAATTGGTTGACGGGGTGGTCGGTGGAAAAAAAGCACAGATTTTGTTGGGAGCCACTGGGACCGGTAAGACTTATACGATTTCTAATCTAATTAAGGAAGTCAATAAACCGACATTGATCATTGCCCATAATAAAACACTGGCTGGACAATTATATGGCGAGTTCAAGGACTTTTTCCCAAATAATGCGGTCGAGTACTTTGTCAGTTACTATGATTACTATCAACCAGAAGCGTATGTTCCTTCCAGTGATACATACATCGAAAAAGACTCCAGTGTCAACGATGAAATCGATAAGCTGCGTCACTCGGCCACAAGTTCTTTATTAGAGAGAAACGATGTGATCGTTGTAGCTTCTGTCTCTTGTATTTTCGGTTTAGGTTCGCCGATCGAGTATGCCAGACAGGTTGTTTCTTTACGAGTAGGGATGGAAAAGTCTCGCGATCAACTATTAAAAGAATTGATCGAGATCCAATTTGAACGAAACGACATCGATTTTCAACGGGGGCGTTTTCGCGTACGTGGCGATGTTGTGGAGATTTTCCCAGCTTCTCGTGATGAGCGAGCGTTACGCATTGAGTTTTTTGGCGATGAAATCGATCGGATTCGTGAAGTCGATGCCTTGACGGGCGAGATCATGAGTGACACCGAACATGTGTCGATCTTTCCGGCAACTCACTTTGTGACCAATGAAGACCATATGGAACATGCGATCGCTTCGATACAAAGTGAACTCGATGAACGACTGAAAGTTTTGCGAGCAGAAAATAAGCTGCTGGAAGCACAGCGTTTAGAGCAGCGAACCAACTATGATATTGAAATGATGCGAGAAATGGGGTATACCTCAGGAATCGAAAACTACTCTCGCCACATGGATGGACGAAAAGAAGGCGAACCGCCTTATACGTTATTAGATTTCTTTCCTGATGACTTTCTGATCGTTATTGATGAATCCCACGTGACCATGCCGCAAGTTCGTGGGATGTATAATGGTGACCGTGCTAGAAAACAAATGTTAGTGGATTATGGCTTCCGTTTGCCTTCTGCACTGGATAACCGTCCGTTACGCTTGGAAGAATTTGAGAAGCATGTCAATCAAATCGTCTATGTTTCAGCAACACCTGGACCATATGAATACGATCAAACCGATACCGTCATTCAACAAATCATTCGTCCGACTGGTCTGTTAGATCCGGTGATCGAAGTACGACCGATCATGGGTCAAATTGACGACCTAGTAGGAGAAATCAATGAGCGAGTCGAGCGAAATGAACGGGTCTTTGTCACGACCTTGACGAAAAAAATGTCTGAAGATTTGACGGATTACTTTAAAGAATTAGGGATCAAAGTCAAATACTTGCACAGTGACATCAAAACATTGGAACGAACAGAGATCATTCGCGACCTGCGTCTCGGTGAATTTGATGTACTGGTCGGAATCAACTTACTGCGAGAAGGGTTAGACGTCCCAGAAGTTTCCCTGGTTGCGATCCTTGATGCCGATAAGGAAGGCTTCTTGCGCAGCGAGCGTTCATTAGTCCAAACCATCGGACGAGCAGCTCGTAACTCAGAAGGAAAAGTAATCATGTACGCCGATAAAATGACCGATTCGATGCAGCGAGCGATCGACGAAACAGCGCGACGCCGAAGTATTCAAGAAGCCTATAACGAAGAACATGGAATCGTACCGAAAACCATCATCAAAGAGATTCGCGATCTGATCGCAATCACGAAAGTGGCGGAAGAAACTGGCGAATACACCACGACTTCTTATGAAGAGCTGAGTCGTGAAGAAAAAGCAACCTTGTTGTTGAAATTAGAAAAAGAAATGAAAGATGCTGCGAAAGCACTGGATTTTGAAACGGCTGCTACCTTGAGAGATACTATTCTTGAGCTAAAAGCTGCTGATTAGAAGGAGAAACAATATGGCAAATGATAAAATCGTGATCCATGGGGCACGGGCCCATAATTTAAAAAATATCGATGTGACGATTCCCAGAGACCAGCTCGTTGTTGTAACTGGTCTTTCGGGTTCAGGGAAAAGCTCCTTAGCATTTGATACGTTGTATGCCGAAGGACAGCGCCGATATGTCGAAAGTCTATCGGCGTATGCCCGTCAGTTTTTAGGGCAAATGGATAAACCCGACGTAGATAGCATTGATGGACTTAGTCCAGCGATTTCTATCGATCAAAAAACCACCAGCAAGAACCCGCGATCAACAGTGGGGACGGTTACTGAAATCAATGATTATCTGCGGCTTCTTTACGCCAGAATCGGTCACCCAATCTGTCCCAATGATCATATTGAGATTACTAGTCAGTCGGTTGAGCAGATGGTGGATGAAGTTTTGGCATTACCAGAACGCACCAAGATCCAATTGTTGGCACCTATCGTTTATCAAAAGAAAGGGCAGCACAAAAAAGTCTTCGAACGTATCCAAAGAGAAGGTTATGTTCGGATGCGGGTGGATGGCGAAGTCTATGATGTCTCCGAAGCGCCTGAATTAGAAAAAAATAAAAAGCATGATATTGCCATCATCATTGACCGAATCGTTGTAAAGGAAGGCATCCGTTCTCGTCTGTTTGATTCCTTTGAAGCGGCATTACGTTTAGCTGATGGCTATGCGGTAGTCGATGTGATTGGTCAAGAAGAGATGCTTTTCAGTGAACATTATTCTTGCCCGTATTGTGGCTTTACAGTTGGTGAATTAGAGCCACGGCTCTTTTCATTCAATGCGCCTTTTGGTGCTTGTCCAGACTGTGATGGTCTTGGTGTGAAGCTAGAAGTCGATGTCGACCTAGTGATTCCCGATCAAAGCAAAACGTTGCGTGAAGGCGCACTATTACCTTGGAACCCAATCAGTTCACAGTACTATCCGCAAATGCTGGAACAAGCCTGTCAAGAGTTCAATATCGATATGGACACACCCTTTGAAGAGCTGCCAGAAGAACACAAAGACATTATTTTGAATGGTTCGAATGGCGAAATTTTCCATTTCCATTATGAGAATGATTTCGGTGGCGTGCGTGATGTTGAGGTAGCTTTTGAAGGAATCTTACCAAATATTAAACGCCGTTATCATGAAACCAACTCTGATTTCACCCGTGATCAAATGCGTTTGTATATGACGGAATTGACTTGTAAAACTTGTCATGGCTATCGTTTGAACCCTCAAGCGCTGTGCGTGCAAGTCAACGGAAAACATATTGGTGAAATGAGCGAGATGGCAATCAACAATGCGTTGAACTTTGTCGAAGAATTGAAACTATCGGAACAAGAGAAAATGATCGCACGTCCGATCGTGAAAGAAGTCGATGATCGTTTAAGCTTCTTGAAAAATGTCGGATTGGACTATTTGACCTTGAGTCGTGCATCAGGCACACTCTCTGGTGGGGAAGCGCAACGGATTCGTTTGGCAACACAAATCGGCTCCAATTTGTCTGGGGTGCTCTACATTCTTGACGAGCCATCGATCGGTCTTCACCAACGGGATAACGATCGCTTACTAGATTCATTGCGGAAAATGCGTGATCTTGGGAATACGCTGATCGTCGTTGAGCATGACGAAGACACGATGCGGGCAGCGGACTACTTGATCGATGTCGGTCCAGGTGCAGGACACGCAGGTGGCGAGATCGTCGCTGCAGGCACTCCTGATGAAGTCGCAGCCAATGCGTCTTCCTTAACAGGTCAATACTTATCAGGAAAACGACAAATCCCGACACCAACGGAACGCCGCAAAGGCAATGGTGAAAAGATTCGTGTGACCGGTGCTTCTGAGAATAACTTGAAAAACATTTCGGTCGATTTTCCATTAGGAAAGTTCGTCGCCGTTACTGGGGTCTCTGGCTCTGGTAAATCGACATTAGTCAACGAAATTTTGAAAAAAGCCTTGGCGCAAAAAATCAATCGGAATTCGAACAAGCCTGGTCGCTTTAAAACCATTACTGGTTATGAAGCTATTGAGAAATTAATCGATATCGATCAAAGCCCTATCGGTCGGACGCCTCGAAGCAATCCAGCAACGTATACCAGTGTCTTTGATGACATCCGCGATTTATTTGCTAAAACCAATGAGGCGAAAGTCCGTGGTTACAAAAAAGGCCGCTTTAGTTTTAATGTGAAAGGTGGACGCTGTGAAGCATGTAAAGGGGACGGAATCATCAAGATCGAGATGCACTTCTTACCTGATGTCTACGTACCTTGTGAGGTTTGTCATGGCAAACGTTATAACTCAGAAACGTTAGAAGTTCATTACAAAGGAAAAAATATTTCGGAAATCTTAGATATGACCGTGGAAGATGCAGTGGAATTTTTCCAACATATTCCTAAAATCCATCGAAAATTGCAAACGATCGTTGATGTCGGTCTAGGTTATGTCACGATGGGACAACCAGCGACTACTTTGTCTGGTGGGGAAGCGCAACGGATGAAGCTTGCCAGTGAACTGCACAAAAATTCCAATGGCAAGAGTTTTTATATCTTAGATGAACCGACGACTGGTCTGCATACAGATGATATTGCCCGTTTGTTGAAAGTTTTGGAACGATTTGTCGACGCTGGCAATACCGTTTTAGTGATCGAACACAACTTGGATGTCATCAAATCAGCGGACCATGTGATTGATCTAGGTCCAGAAGGTGGCGAAGGCGGTGGAACGATCATTGCAACTGGTACACCAGAAGAAATTGCTGCGGTTTCTGAAAGCTACACCGGTCATTATTTGAAAAAAGTCCTTTAAGCAAGGAAAAGAGCACTCACTTTTTTACTTGTCTGTCAATAGGTTTCGCTAAAGTTTAAGGAAGCGTGAAATATCTGCAAATTTCATGATAAGGGCTTGAAATCAAAATTTTATTTGATAGAATAGCAATAGGTATACGTATATTCGCATTGAATAAACTGCCTATAAGTTCTATCCGTTCAAAGTGGGAGAAAGCAATCAAAGATAGATACTTTGATTGCTTTTTTCTTTGTGGTATTATAATTCTATTGTAATTAAACGAAACGAGAGAGGTCGTTTTTCGTATTCAAAAGAGAGAGTGATTTTTGATGAGTCAGGAAAATTTTCTTCCCATATTATTAGGAAGCGATATGAATGTTTATGGTATGGCCAGAGCATTCCACGAAGCATATGGCATTCAATCAGTTGCTTATGCTGGTGCGGAACTTGCGCCAACCCGCTTTAGTAAAATTGTTACAATCAATCAAGTGGAAGGTTTTGACCATGATCCAGGATTCACTGAGACGTTGATCAAGTTAGGAAAAAATACTTACAACGATCCTGCCATGAAATATTTATTGATTCCCTGCGGCGATGGCTATGCAGAACTGTTAGCGAAGCATAAAGAAGAATTGAAGCCTTATTATACCTTTATTGCCAATGACTATTCCTTATTAAAACGGTTGATCAATAAAGTCAGTTTTTACGAAGTTTGCGAGGAATATGGCTTGCCTTATCCTAAGACCTTCATTTTAACACCTGAACTGTTGACGGAAGGAACGTTCAAAGGAGAGCTGCCTTTTGATTTCCCTGTGGCTTTGAAACCAGCAAATAGTGTCGCGTGGCTGTCAGTTGATTTTGAAGGGCGCAAAAAAGCCTTCATTATTGACAATCGAACAGAATTTGAAGAAATCGTTTCTCGCATTTATCAAGCGGGTTATCAATATGAAATGATCGTCCAAGATTTTATTCCTGGCGATGACAGCAACATGCGGGTCTTAAATGCCTATGTTGATGAGAATCACGAAGTTCGCGTGATGGGCTTAGGTCATCCTTTATTAGAGGATCCAACGCCTGGAGCTGTTGGGAATTATGTCGTGATCATTCCAGATGAAAATGATCAAATCTATCAAATGATCCGTAAGTTTTTAAAAGAGATCGAATATGTTGGATTTGCCAATTTTGACTTGAAATATGATGCGCGAGACGGTCAATATAAATTATTTGAAATCAACTTGCGTCAAGGAAGAAGCAGTTTCTTTATTACCTTAAGCGGATTGAATCTGGCGAAGTTCATCACAGAGGATTTAGTCTTCGAAAAACAATACACAGAAACGGTTTATGGCAAAGCTGACGCACCTGAAGCGAAATTATGGCTAGGGGTACCAAAAAATATTTTCTTGACTTATGCAAAAGAAAATCCTGCGAAAGAACGAGCAAAAAAATTATTAGCAGAAAATCGCTGGGGAACGACTGTCTTTTACAAAGAAGACTTATCTCTAAAGCGTTGGATTCTATTAAAGAGAATGTTCCATCTGTACAACAAACGATTCAAAACGTATTTCCATACGAAAGAAGGCTAGAAGATGGAGAATTTTTTTAGTATTTTAGGCGGCATGGGAACGTTAGCGACGGAAAGTTTTGTCCGCATTTTAAACCGACGGACACAGACCCATAAAGACCAAGATTACTTGAACTATGTTTTATTCAATCATGCGACAGTCCCAGATCGGACGGCATATATTTTAGACAACACGTTAGAAAACCCTGTTCCATATTTAATGGACGACATCGAAAAACAAAATTTGTTAAAGCCAAATTTTATTGTGTTGACTTGTAACACCGCCCATTATTTTTTTGATGAGCTGCAAGCTGCCACTGAGATCGAGATTTTGCATATGCCTCGTGAGGCTGCGAAAGTCGTTTTTGAAAAAGGCGTCACTGGAAAAGTGGCCTTTCTTGGGACAGAAGGCAGTGTCAAAGCCGGCATCTATGAGAAAGAATTGCGGAAGTTCGGACTTGACGTCTATCTTCCAGAGCCGACGATCCAAAAAAAGGTCAATACATTGATCTATGATCGAATCAAAGAAAATGATCATTTGGATCAAGAACTTTACTTTGAGATACTGGAAGAAGTCACCGAACGTATCGGCTGTGAAAGCGTAGTGCTTGGATGTACCGAGTTGTCCTTGATGGATGAATTTGTGACTGATAATCCGTATCCAGTCGTCGATGCCCAATCGATTTTAGTTGATCGGACGATCGAAAAAGCATTGGCAAATCGCCAAGCAATCTAAAGCTGATAGCGACGTTAGCGGCATTTTTTGAGCTAACGTCTTTTTTTATGCCAGTGTTCCAATGATACGCCCGGCATGATATAATAGAGTTGTTTCAGAAAGGAGTTTTACCTATGACTGAAGTGGATCATTTAGAATTGGTCATTATTACTGGGATGAGCGGAGCCGGCAAAACGGTCGCGATCCAGAGTTTTGAAGATATGGGGTACTTTTGTATCGATAATATGCCCCCAAGCTTGATCCCTAAATTTTGGGAACTGATCAAAGAATCAGGAAAAGTGACAAAAATTGCCTTAGTTGTCGATCTGCGTTCAAGATCGTTTTTTGAAGAAATCCAAAGTATGCTGATCGATATTGAAAACACGAATTTTATCGACACACGGATGCTCTTTCTAGATGCATCGGACAATGAATTGGTGTCAAGATACAAAGAAACGAGAAGAGCACATCCATTAGCGATGGATGGCTTAGTTACGGAAGGCATTCGCAAAGAGCGAGCGATCTTAAACGATTTGAAGACGCGTGCCAGTATTGTTATCGACACAACGACCCTGACCCCACGGCAATTGAGAGAAAAAATCAATCAAGAATTTCGTGCTTCTCATGAGACAGGGTTTCGTATTGAAATACTTTCGTTTGGCTTCAAGTATGGCTTGCCGATCGATGCTGATATTGTGATGGATGTTCGTTTCTTACCGAATCCCCATTACATTCCAGAGTTGCGTCCCTTAACAGGCAAAGATGAACCCGTGTATGAGTACGTCATGTCTTTTCCAGAAACGGAAGAATTCTATCAGCAATTTAGTACACTGTTGCAAACGATCATGCCAGGCTATGTCAAGGAAGGCAAAAGCAGCTTGACGGTGGCTATCGGCTGTACTGGGGGCCAACACCGTTCAGTTGCATTATCTGAGCGCATCGGTGCGGTTTTGGCAGAAGACTATCGCGTCAATATTACTCATCGCGACAAAGATAAGCGTAAAGAGACGGTGAATCGTTCATGAAAATGAAAACGTACCGGATCAGAAAGCCGAAGATCGTTGTGGTAGGTGGCGGAACTGGGTTACCAGTCATCCTGAAGAGCTTGCGGAATCAGGGTGTCGACATCACAGCGATCGTCACGGTCGCTGATGATGGCGGTAGCAGCGGCGAGATTCGCAATTTGGTTTCCTCTATCTCGCCACCGGGGGATCTGCGCAATGTTTTGGCGGCTCTATCTGATATGCCGCAACTGTATAATGATATTTTTCAATACCGTTTTAAAGCCGAAGACAAATTTTTAGCCAATCATGCCCTGGGGAACTTGATTATTGCGGCGATTGCTGAAATGCGCAGCAGTACCTATGAAGCCATTCAAATTTTGTCAAAAATCATGCATATCGATGGACGAGTTTATCCTTCGTCAGATCTGCCATTGGTGTTGCACGCTGTTTTTAAAGACGGCACCGAAGCGGTAGGAGAGTCCAAGATCGCGGTTGATCGCAAAACGATCGATCGGGTCTTTGTTCGTAATCAAGAAAATAATGATGAGCCGAAAGCAGCTCGTAAAGTTGTTTCTTCAATTATGGAGGCAGATATGATTGTCTTGGGTCCTGGTAGTCTCTTTACTAGTATTTTGCCCAATCTCATGATTAGCGAGATCGGCCAAGCAATGTTGGAAACACAAGCTGAAACGGTTTATATTTGTAATATCATGACCCAAAAAGGTGAAACTGAACACTTTAGTGATGCCGACCATGTGCGGGTCCTGCATAAGCATTTAGGCAAACCCTTTATTGATACGGTGTTAGTCAACACCGAGAAAGTTCCAGAAGGGTATATGGACCCAGAGATTTATGATGAATATCTTGTACAAGTGAAACACGATTTCCAAGGACTGCGAGAAGAAGCCAGCCGTGTCATTTCAGCTGACTTTCTGGAGCTTAGAGATGGCGGAGTTTTTCATGACGGAGATAAAGTGATTGAAGAACTTCTACGTATCGTTTACGGGGCCAAAATCTAAGAAAGGAGGGATTTTTTTATGTCCTTTGCAGCAGAAGTAAAAAAAGAATTGACCGCATTAGAAGTTCATCGCGAACATGCCAAGGCAGAATTGGCCGCTTTGATTCGGATGAATGGGTCATTAAGTATCAACAACCAACAATTTGTTTTAAACGTTCAAACAGAAAACGCGGCGATCGCCAGACGCAT
Source organism: Enterococcus sp. 5B3_DIV0040 (assembly GCF_002140755.1). NCBI lineage: Bacteria > Bacillati > Bacillota > Bacilli > Lactobacillales > Enterococcaceae > Enterococcus > Enterococcus sp. 5B3_DIV0040. The sequence continues at coordinate 1,669,087 of NZ_NGLC01000001.1, read as the reverse complement.
CTATTCGTTACTAAAAGATCATTACGACGTGCGCAGCGAATTGCTGGTCCGTCGTAAAATGAAATTAAAAAAGAACAACGTTTACATCGTTCGTTTGAAGCAAGATACACAGCGCGTGCTTTTGGACTTAGATATCATGGACGGGCTGATGTTTCAAAGCCATGTTTCTGATGAGATCATGGGCAATACTCAAAAAATGCGTTCCTATTTACGAGGCGCTTTCATGGCATCTGGGTCCATCAACAATCCAGAAACCAGCCGCTATCATTTAGAGATCTATTCCATCTACGAGGAGCATAACCAAGATATTTGCGATATGCTAAACGCATATGGATTGAATGCCCGTGCATTAGAACGCAGAAATGGGTATATCTCTTACTTGAAAGGCGCTGAGAAAATCGCTGATTTTTTGACACTGATCGGTGCCACCAATTCCATGCTGAAATTCGAGGACGTGCGGATCGTGCGTGATATGCGTAACTCAGTCAACCGTTTGGTGAATTGCGAAACCGCCAATATGAACAAAACGATCGACGCTGCTTCGAAGCAGATCGACAATATCGAATTTATTCAAGATCGAGTTGGCTTGCAAGCTTTACCTGAAAAGCTGCAAGAAATCGCCGAATTACGTTTGGAACATCCCGAGGTCAGCTTGAAAGAGCTAGGAGAAATGATTCCATCAGGAGCGATCTCGAAATCAGGAATCAATCATCGCATTCGCAAAATCAATGAATTTGCGGATCATCTTCGGGAACAAGTCAGCTAGTCGAATGGAATAAAAATGAATCAAAAAACAGGAGCCGATTTGACGTGGAAGTTCGCGTCAAATCGGCTCCTGTTTTTTGTTAGTGGTTATTCATTGATCAATGCAGTTAATTCCTCAGCAGAGATCGATTCATCAAAAATGTGCCCATCTAAGATAATCGTTGGCACAAATTGAATGTTGGCGTTTTTCGCTTCTTCCACAATTTCTCCTGCGATCGAAGGATGGTCTTGTTCAGATAGCCCTAAGGTATTTTTCGCATATTCTGCCACTTCAGGTAAAGATAAATGACCCCATTCGTCTTGTGTTTGATAAATTTTTGTGATCTCAGCGATCGTTGCCTGAGGATCTGTACTGGAAACAAAGCGGTGCATTACATTGCCTCGTTGCAATGATTCTTTTTCTTTGTCGAATAGTTTGATGACACGGCGTAGTTTCCCAGCTGCGACAGCTTCACCTAAGATCAGTAATGATTCCTCAAACCATTGCCGACAGTAAGGGCAGCGCAAATTCATAAATTCGACGATCGGCTTAGCTGATGGATCTCCGATATGTATCCCTGTTACCGCATTTGTTTCTTGTGCTTTAATGATTGAAATATCCATTAAGATTCCTCCTTTTCTTTTAGTTTACCGAAGTTTCTGCTGAAAGAAAAGCCTCAGGTCTTTTGATTTAAGTCTGTGAAAAGAGGGGGAGAATGAGCTGAATACTATGTATTTCGTTTCACGAAATTATAAAAAATCCCCTGACTGTGCTTTTATATTCCTTGATTTTCAGCTATAATGAATTGTGTTTTATTGTGCAAAATGATGATTAAAGGAAGTTATATAGATGAGAAAAAGAAAAACAATGGATGGCAATACGGCAGCAGCCTATATTTCCTATGCCTTTACGGAACTTGCGGCGATCTATCCGATAACCCCTAGTTCAACCATGGCTGAATTAGTGGATCAGTGGTCTGCTCAAGGAAAGCATAATCTTTTTGGGCAGCCGGTGAAAGTGGTTGAAATGCAATCTGAAGCAGGGGCGGCCGGTGTGGTTCACGGCTCATTAAAGACGGGCGCCTTAACGACGACCTATACGGCATCCCAGGGACTTTTATTAATGGTACCAAATATGTACAAGATTGCTGGGGAAATGCTGCCAGGCGTCTTTCATGTCGCCAGCCGAGCAGTGACCACCAATGCTTTGAATATTTTTGGAGATCATACCGATGTAATGGCTACCCGACAAACAGGCTTTGCTATGTTAGCGGAAAGCAGTGTCCAAGAAGTAATGGATTTAGCGCCAGTCGCTCATTTAGCAGCTATCGAAGCCAATATCCCATTTTTAAACTTTTTTGATGGGTTTCGAACCAGTCATGAGATTCAAAAAATAGAGGTCTTAGATTATGAGGAATTGGCGCAGTTGGTCAATCATGAAAAATTGGCTACCTTTCGACAAAAAGCCATGAACCCGAATCACCCGACGACGAGTGGAACGAATCAAAATCCTGATATCCATTTTCAACAGCGGGAAACGATCAATCAGCATTATCAAACATTGCCTGAGATCGTTCGTTTTTACATGAAAAAAATCAATGCTTTAAGAGGAACCAACTATGATTTAGTGGATTATTATGGTGCTTCGGACGCCGAAGAAGTCATCGTTTCGATGGGGTCCTCGACGCAAACGATCCAGCAAACGGTGGATCATTTATGCGCTTCAGGCCGCAAGGTGGGGGTCTTGTCGATCCATTTGTATCGACCATTCCCACTAGAAGTCTTCTTAGAAAAACTGCCTGCTACCGTTAAAAGTATCGCTGTATTGGATCGCAGCAAAGAACCTGGTGCCAATGGCGAGTCTTTGCTTTTGGATGTGCAAAGTGCCATGTATGATGCAGCGATTCGGCCGACGATCATTGGTGGACGCTATGGTCTTGGGTCAAAAGATGTGACGCCTGATCAAATCGTTGCCGTTTATGACGAATTGCTCAAGCCAAAAGCGAGCCAAAAGAAACGCTTCACCATTGGGATCACGGATGATGTGACGCAATTGTCGTTGCCATCAAAGGGCACGCTAGATCTAACTGATCCATCCACCTTCCAAGCAAAATTCTGGGGATTCGGCTCTGACGGGACCGTCGGGGCAAATAAGTCAGCAATCAAAATCATCGGTGACCATACCGAAAAATATGTACAAGGCTATTTCCATTATGATTCGAAAAAATCTGGTGGTCTAACGGTTTCCCATCTGCGATTTGGGGATACCCCCATTCGTTCTACCTATCTGATCGAACACGCGGATTTCGTTGCATGTCATACGCCTGCGTATTTGCATACGTATGATTTGCTGAAAGGACTCAAAAAAGGCGGAACCTTTTTATTAAATACGACCTGGTCACAGGAGCAAATCTTAAAAAATCTACCGAAGAAAATGAAACGTTATCTTGCTGAAAACGAGATCCGCTTTTATACCATCAATGCCATGCAGTTGGCAATGGAAGTCGGCTTAGGTGGGCGGATCAATACCGCGATGGAAACAGCCTTCTTTTACTTGGCAAACATCATTCCGACCGGGGAAATCTTGCCGATTTTAAAAGAAGAGGCGCTGAAAAGTTATCGGCACAAATCGATGGCGATCGTTGAAAAGAACCAAGCAGCCATCGATCGCACCATCGAATTATTACAAGAAATCCCTGTTCCAAGCAAGTGGGCAACGATCGAAGTACCGAAGAGGACATCCACTGCTACAACACAATTTGTGCGAGAAATCGTGGAACCCATCAACCGTCAAGAAGGCAACCAACTAAGCGTGGGTACCCTCGTACGAAATCAAATGACTGAAGGGGTGATCCCTGTCGGGACAACAGCGGTTGAGAAGCGGGGCATCGCTGTTGAAGTGCCCGAGTGGCTATCAGATCGCTGTACCATGTGCAATGAGTGTGCTTTTGTCTGTCCTCATGCGGCGATCCGTCCGTTTTTGGCAGATGAAGATGAATTAACCGAAGCACCTGAAGGCTTTATCGTCAGAGAGATGCGAGGCGCGAATGGGCAAAAATATCGAATTCAAGTTTCCGTTGAAGATTGTACAGGTTGCGGCCTTTGTGTGGAAGCATGTCCCGCCAAAGGGAAAGCTTTGACGATGCGTCCTTACGAAGAACAAAAAGAACAAGCTTTAAATTGGGCTTTTGCGATGACTTTACGTCAAAAAGAAAATCCAGCAAAACCAGGAACTGTTTGGGGCTCTCAATTCAATAAACCTTTGTTGGAGTTCTCTGGTGCTTGTGCGGGCTGTGGGGAAACCCCCTATGTGAAACTATTGACCCAAATGTTTGGTGATCGCATGATGATCGCCAATGCGACCGGCTGCTCTTCGATTTGGGGTGGAACCTCACCAGTATCCCCTTATACAACCAATCACTTAGGACAAGGGCCAGCTTGGTCAAACTCGTTGTTTGAAGACAATGCCGAATATGGCTATGGCATGTTCTTAGCCAACCAAACCCGACGGGAGAAATTAGCGGCCCAGCTGCAGTCGTTGAAAGCCAATGTATCAGAAGAATTGCAGGCTTTGATTAATGATTGGGACCTTCATCGAGAAGAAAGTGCTGGGACGCAACAGCGAGCAGCAAAATTGATCGCCGCCTTAGAAGCTGAAGCTGCCACAACACCTCAGCTGAACAAAATCTTGCAGGAGAAAGATTTGTTTGTTAAGCCAAGCCAATGGATGATAGGCGGTGACGGCTGGGCATATGATATTGGGTTTGGCGGTATCGATCATGTTCTCGCTTCTGGTGCAGACGTCAATATTCTCGTGTTAGATAATGAAGTCTATTCTAATACAGGGGGGCAAGTCTCTAAAGCGACACCGACTTCGGCCATTGCTAAATTCGCTGCAAGTGGCAAGTTTGTTTCCAAAAAAGATTTAGGAATGATGGCGATGACCTACGGACATGTCTATGTCGCACAAATCGCATCTGGTGCAAATCAAATGCAAACGATCAAAGCCTTTGAAGAAGCCGAGCGGTTCCCAGGACCGTCAATCATCATTGCCTATACGCCATGCATCACCCACGGTCTTGCAGGCGGAATGCGTCAATCCTTGAAAGAAGCACAAGAAGCAGTTGCATCGGGGTATTGGAGTCTCTACCGCTATAACCCGCTGTTGACAGAAAAAGGGAAACAGCCAATGACACTCGACTTCAAAAAGCCAGCATTTGATCAAATGCCTGCCTTTATGCAGACACAAGTTCGATTTGCATCCTTGCAGTCTGCCAATCCGAATGCGGCGCAAGCATTGTTTGAAAAAACCGTTTCAGATGCGAAAACTCGTTTCTACAACTATGCCCGCTTAGCAGGTCAAGAAGAAAAAATACGAGAAAAGCTTGAAAAAAAGGTAAGTACTTATGCAGAACAATCAACGGCAGTAAAAACGGAGCGTGTACGAAGAGAAAAACAGCCGTTAAGCGAAGAGCAGCTCGCTGAAAGAGCAGCACGGCGTGCAACGCGCGCAAAGCGCCGTCAGCAAGAGTAATCGCTCGCTGAGGAATGACCCTGAAAAACGGTTTGACCCGTTTTTTAGGGTCATTTGTTGTTTTTCCTAAGAAATGAGTGCAAGAAGCTCGTTTAGATGAAATCTTCTAAGACCTTTGACAAACAATGATTTCAGGATAATGGTAAACTAAGTAAAAGAGCTGTTTATTTTTTCAAAACTTTTTCATAAATTTGTTTTTTTTCAAATCTTTGAAGAGGTCCTATGTTATACTATTAT
>NZ_NGLC01000001.1:1360854-1663289 GCF_002140755.1 Enterococcus sp. 5B3_DIV0040 | reverse complement strand
TCTTTGAAGAGGTCCTATGTTATACTATTATCTGAAGTCTTAAGAATAAAGGAAGGCTGTTTATGTTGATAAATTTCAGGGATTTTTTTAATTTAGATTATTGGAGAGAATTGCTCTCATTTGATATATTTTCTTGGTCATTTTTAGTAAATGTTTTAGATGTGATCGTTGTTTGGTACTTGGTTTATAAGCTGATCCAGCTTGTGCGAGGAACAAAAGCGATCCAGTTGTTTAAAGGCGTCGGCCTATTCATTGTTCTAAGGTTTTTGGCAGGTATCGTAGGATTAAAGACGCTATCTTGGTTGATGGATCAAGTCATCACGTATGGGGTGATCGCCGCGATTGTTATTTTCCAACCAGAAATTCGACGAGGGCTGGAGCATCTTGGCCGTAGCTCTTTCTTCAAGACTTCTAAGAATGAAAAACGACGGGATGAAGTGTTGGTCCAAGCGTTGGACAAAGCTGTTCAATATATGGCAAAACGAAAAATTGGTGCATTGATCACGATCGAACGGACGACGGGGTTAGAAGAATATATTGAAACGGGGATTCCTTTAGATGCGGACGTGACGGGCGAATTACTGATCAATATTTTTATTCCCAATACACCGCTACACGATGGTGCAGTCATCTTAAGAGATGATAAGATCGCTGTTGCTAGTGCCTACTTACCACTGTCAGAAAGTCCGTTGATTCCCAAAGAATTTGGGACGCGCCATCGAGCGGCTGTCGGGATTTCAGAAGTTAGTGATGCGTTGACCATTATCGTCTCAGAGGAGACGGGAGACGTCAGTATTACCCTGAATAATCGGATGCTTACTGAGCTTTCGCGACAAGAGTATCTCGACGTGTTGAATCGCGAATTAGTGCCAGAAGAAAAGCCTGGTAAACGCAACTTGCTGCAATCTTTCTTTGAAGGGGTCAACAAAGGAGGAAGAAAATGATCAAGAAAGAACGTCGTCAAAACGTATTTTATGGTATACTAGCGCTGTTCTTTAGTCTGGTTCTGTTTTTCATCGCCAGCGGATCAAGCCTGCAAGTCAACCTTGCAGGAACTTCAAATCCTTATGAGGAAGAGATCGATAATGTACCGATTCAGACCACCTATGACATAGATGAATACTTTATCCAAGGATTTGAAACAACAGTAGACGTGACTTTGTCTAGTCGAAATCGGGTGCAATTGAATGCTGAACGTAGCGAGGAAACGCGGAGCTTTCGAGTAGTTGCTGATTTGACTGGACTTGATGAAGGAACCCATGAGGTCCCTTTAGAAGTGAAAAATCTTAGCTCAAGTGTGACAGCCGAAATCGAACCCAAAACCGTCACTGTGACGATCGAGAAAAAAGTCACCCAAACGTTTACCGTTGAGCCAGTCATCTCGACTGATGGAGCAACGAGTGGTTACGGCGTTGATTCAATGAGTGTTGAACCGCAAGAAGTAGAGATCACTACTGGCGACAAGACACTGGCAGAAATCGACCGAGTGGTAGCGATCGTGAATCCAGATGATATTACTGGCGATTCGATCACGGTGGATGGAACGATCGAGGCTTGGGATAGTGAAAACAATCCTTTAGCGATCATTCCTGAGCCAGATTCGGTCGATGTGGCATTGATGATGGAAGCACCAAGCAAAGAAATTGAATTGTTTGTCACTCAACAGGGGACAACACCAGATGGAATCTCTCATTACATCTACCGGATGAGTAGTATCAGTGCGGTGCTAACAGGACCACAAAGTATTTTGGATGAGACCCAACAGATCGGTGTCCCAGTGGATGTTAGTGAGATCACAACCACGACCGAACGGACAGTAACGATTCCAGTACCAGAGGGAACAACGATCAATCCAACAGTTGTGACGATCCAAATCACTCCGGTTGCAGAAACAACTACTGAGAATCAATCAAACAATGATGGCGATGAAGCAACGAACAGTGCGAATTCTCAAGCCAATTCTTCGACAGTCGACACGATGCAAGAACAAACAGAGAATTCCGCAAGCAGCACGACGACAAGCAGTTCTTAGTCGTTTGACTGTAGAGAATGAATAAGAGAGGTTATTAAAATGGGAAAATATTTTGGTACTGATGGTGTTAGAGGAGAAGCAAACAAGGAGTTGACACCTGAATTAGCATTTAAATTAGGTCGTTACGGCGGCTATGTATTAAGTCAGCATGAAACTGGTGACCGCCGTCCCCGCGTTTTGGTGGGACGGGACACACGGATTTCTGGACAGATGCTAGAAAATGCATTGATCGCTGGACTATTATCTGTCGGGATCGAGGTATTCCAATTGGGTGTTATTTCTACACCAGGTGTTGCGTACTTGACGAAAGTGCAAAAAGCGAGTGCAGGTGTAATGATCTCTGCCTCTCACAATCCTGCACAAGACAATGGCATCAAGTTTTTCGGGAATGATGGCTTTAAATTAGTCGATGAACAAGAAGCTGAAATTGAAGCATTACTTGATGCACCGGAAGACACACTTCCACGTCCTTCTGCCGATGGCTTAGGAACGGTGGATGAGTTTCCAGAAGGGTTGTTGAAATACTCTCAATTTCTACGTCAAACGATTCCTGATGATTTGGAAGGAATCACGGTGTGTGTTGATGCAGCAAATGGCGCAACAGCTACAAGTGTCAATCGTTTGTTTGCCGATCTAGAAACAGAATTCTTCACAATGGGGACGTCTCCAGACGGGTTGAACATTAATGATGGTGTGGGATCGACTCACCCTGAAGCGTTAGCCGAATTTGTCGTTGAAAAAGGGGCGGATGCTGGTCTTGCGTTTGATGGAGATGGTGATCGGGTCATCGCAGTAGATGAACTAGGAAACATCGTTGATGGCGATAAAATCATGTATATCTGTGCGAAATATTTAGCGGAGCAAAAGCGCTTGAACCAAGGAACGATCGTGACAACAGTCATGAGCAATTTAGGGTTCCATAAAGCAGTGGAAGCAATTGGACTGAAAGATGTCATCACACAAGTCGGTGACCGTTATGTCGTCGAAGAAATGCGTAAAAACGATTATAATTTTGGTGGCGAGCAATCAGGTCACATGATTTTCTTGGATTTCAATACGACAGGTGACGGTTTGCTATCAGGAATTCAACTATTGAATATCATGAAACAAACGGGCAAGAAACTGTCGGAATTAGCAGGAGAGGTAACGATCTATCCACAAAAACTTGTCAACATTCGAGTGACAGATAAAAATGGCGCGATGGATGTTCCAGCTATCCGTAAAATCGTGGAAGAGACAGAAGCAGAAATGAACGGCGAAGGCCGTATCTTGGTTCGCCCTTCAGGAACAGAACCATTGCTTCGGGTGATGGCAGAAGCGCCGACCATTGAAAAAGTCGATTACTATGTTGAAAAAATCGCAGCGGTCGTTCGAGAGGAAATCGGTGCGGAATAAACGAAGAAGTAAGACGATCAAAGATATCCTTTGGTCGTCTTTTTTGTCTACTTACCAGCAAGAAGCCAACTTGCGAATTAGAGAAACTTGTCAACGATTTTGTCGGCAACGCTTAACAGAGGAGACGCAGTGGGCAAGCCTTGCGAAGGATAGTTGCTTTTAAAAGTCTTTTCGGATTTGTTGTGCAGTAGACAAGAAAAAAAGAACCCCTATGAACGATCGAGTCATCGAACGAGGAGTTCTTTTTATTATACAGAAGATAACCAATTCGGTTTCAATCTTTTAAAAAACTTATTCAACGGTAACGGATTTTGCTAAGTTTCTTGGTTTATCAACGTCGAATCCGCGCTGTAAAGTGGCAAAGTAAGCCAGCAGCTGTGTTGGAACGACTGCCACTAAGCTGGTTACCAATGGATGAACATTTGGTAAAATGATTTGATCAGTCGCTTTTGCTAATTCTTGGCTAACGATCACAAGGGTATGAGCCCCACGAGATTCGACTTCTTTCAAATTGCCTCGCGTATGAGAGCCGGTCACTTCTTCCGTGATCACACCGATCACTGGTGTACCTTCTTCGATCAACGCGATGGTGCCGTGTTTTAATTCACCAGCCGCAAAGCCTTCCGCTTGGATATAAGAAATTTCTTTTAATTTCAATGCCGCTTCCATCGATACATAGTAATCATTTCCACGTCCAATGTAAAACGCATTACGGGTTTCGGAAAGGAAATCCTCAGCAAATTGACTGATAACAGCTTTTTCATCCACTAAAGCCTCCATTGCAGAAGCAACGATGCTTAGTTCATGGAAAACATCAAAGTCCAATGCTTCAGGAACAGCTTTTTCATCACCAATGGCTTTTGCTAATAACGTCATCACTGCGATCTGTGCAGTATACGCCTTTGTAGAGGCAACAGCGATTTCTGGACCAGCATGAAGCAATAAGGTATGGTTCGCTTCTCGAGAAAGAGTAGAACCAGCAACGTTGGTAATCGTCAGACTAGGAAGACCTAACTGGTTGATCGTCACTAATACTTGACGGCTATCTGCCGTTTCACCACTTTGTGATAAGAATAAGAAGAAGGGTTTTGCTGACAACAATGGCATGTTGTAGCCAAACTCACTAGATAAATGAACCTCAACAGGGATCTGTGTTAGTTTTTCTAAAATGGCTTTTGCTGCCCAGCCCGCATGATTGCTAGTACCACAAGCAATGATGTAGATCCGATCGCTAGCTAAAAGTTCGTTTTTTAATGCTGGATCGATCACTACTTCACCAGATTCTCCTTGATATTCTTGAATCAAGCGGCGCATCACAGTTGGTTGATCATCAATTTCTTTTAACATGTAGTAAGGGTACGTTCCTTTTTCGATGTCAGTCAGATCTAGTTGTGCTTCATAAGATTCACGGTACACAAGGTTTCCTTTTGGATCTTCGATTTCGATCGCATCGGCTGTTACGGTCACCATTTCGCCATCTTCGATCTCAACAAAATGAGTCGTTTGATCGAGCATTGCTAAGGCATCGCTGCAGATGACATTGAACCCATCTCCCAAACCGATCAATAAAGGACTTTTGTTTTTGGCAACATAAATGGTTTCTGGATCATTTTTTTCTACTAAGGCAAAGGCATAAGAGCCGCGAATCAAGGACAAAGCTTTTTTAAAGGCTGCTTTGGTCGTGCTGTTGTCTTGCTCCTTCAATGCTTCAATCAAATGAACAACGATTTCCGTATCTGTTTGACCTTCAAATTGGTGGTTGCTTAAATATTCTTGATGAAGCTCTTCAAAGTTTTCGATCACACCGTTATGAACCAACACGAGTGCTTGGTTTGCTGAAGTATGAGGATGAGCGTTCATTTCTGATGGCTTGCCGTGGGTCGCCCAACGGGTATGTCCGATACCGATCGTTCCTGTTACTTCAGAAGTCACTTTTTCTTCCAAGTTTTTGATTCTTCCTTGGGCTTTAATTAAGTGATCCGAAGTCCGATCAGCGACATAAAGACCTGCTGAGTCATAGCCGCGATACTCTAAGCGTTCCAATCCGTTCAAAATAATTCGTTCTGCATTTGATTTTCCTACGATTCCTACAATTCCACACATAATGATAATCCTACTTTCAAAAAAATTTAGTTTGGCATTATGTATTTCTATCTGCGTAGCAAGTCTTTGTCATCACCTTACGATGAGATTTGTTCTTGCCTGTAGAGTGCAGTCCCTAGAGTCATCCGCCGAATGTTTCGATAAACTCTTTCCTCGTCATCTGTTTCCAGATCAGGCGCTATCCTTATTGGTCTATCTATCCTCCTTGTGAGATATTTTATAGAAATACAAGCAATATCATAATATTTATTCCGGTTTCTGTCAACTCAAAGTTATATAAAAATAATTGGTATAGTTATTGGTAAGGTTGGTTTGAACCTGTTTAAAGGAAATCAAAACAGCTGACATAGCTTTGTCGATTAAGATTCCCAAGAAATTTCCTCATAAAGCTATGCTTTTTTTTTTAAGTTCGCTACAATAAAAAAGTAAGAAAGTGAGGGAATGAAATGCCAGAATTTGTAAATTGTATGACTTTTTCAGAGCTAAAGAAAATGGTAGCTGCGATAGAAAAAGATCCTAATGTCACAGATGAAACAAAGGTCATGTTGGATACGGGCTGGGACAGCTTGCAAGAAATTTTGCCTGGATCAGTCACCGTGGAAACCGCGCAAACATTCAAAGTCCAGGATGAACTAACAAAGGAATTTTTTGGTGGCTACGTCTTAGCTGAAAAAAGTGAGAAATTTGATGCGGTTGGAGACGAAGAAGCAGTGATCGTCATCAAAAATCTATACTAAAAATGGGAAAGGTGAAAAGTTAGGTGGGAAAATGAATAAAAGAAGATGGATCGCAGCGGCGATCGCAGCAGGGTTATTTATCTGCTCGGGGGTTTTTTCAGTAATCACAAATCGTCCAGAGCAAGAGGAAACTCAAACGCTGCAAGGGTTAAATGCTTTGTTCTACGGAAGTAATGCGATCGAAGAGACAACGTTAGTTGCCGGAGATCAAGACAATCGTATTGTTCGCTTATCTTTAGAAGGAACCATCGCCAGCAGCTCCAGTGGTGGCTTATTCACAACAGAATCTTATGATCATCAGCGATTTTTAGAAGAACTACGGATGATCCAAGAAGATCCAACTATTGGGGGCATCTTGATGGAAGTCAATACGCCAGGAGGCGGCGTCTATGAAAGTGCGGAGATCGCTCGTGAGTTAGCAAAAATCAAAGAGTTAGGGATTCCGATGTATGTCAGTATGAAAAACATGGCAGCCAGTGGTGGTTATTATATCTCGGCTGGTGCTGATAAAATTTTTGCAACGGATGAAACCATTACTGGTTCAATCGGGGTGATCATGTCAGGGTTAAACTATGCTGGCTTATTCGAAAAGCTAGGGATCGAAGACAATACGTATAAAAGCGGCGCACTAAAAGATGTAGGTTCAGCAACGAGAAAACCCACAGAAGCCGACAAAGAAGTCTTGCAGACCTACGTCGACAATGCCTATGGTCGGTTCGTAAAAATCGTAGCAGAAGGACGCGGCATGACAGAAGAAGCCGTTAGAAAGATCGCTGATGGCCGCATCTATGATGGGCAGCAAGCAGTGTCCGTTGGTTTAGTGGATGAAATCGGTTTTCCTGAAGATACATTAGCAGCAATGCAAGCAGATCTAGGCTTGGAAGATGCCGAGATTTTCAGCTATGATGTTTCATCTACTGGATTTGCTTCTACTTGGTTAGGTTCAAGTTTAGCCGAACTACAAGGATTAAAAGAATCAAACACAGAGCGAGTGATCCAATTGATGGAAAGCCTTGGAACCAGCGATGCTCCAAAACCTCTTTATTATTATGGAGGTGAATGACTATGACAGAGAAAAACAAGTATTCCGCTGGCACATCGTCAACGGATGACAATCACACAAGTACGTCAATCGATCAAAGGGAACAGCGGGAAACCTCGACACCGTCAACCAATCATACGGATGTGCCAACTGAGGCACAGGTTTCAGAAACAACCGAACCAGTAAGTGCCAACAAAGCGATGAGGAACGCACAAGTAAATCATCCCGATGATTTTTACCAACAAGTCTTAACGTCTTTTAAGGAAGAAGAGTATACCCAAAGCGAGATCGAGGAAAAACAACAAGCCTGGCAACGGTATGAAGAACCTGAAAAACAGGCAGAAGACAAACGGTTCTTCAATGATTTTCCTAGCTACTTTTTTGCTGGGTTTTGGATTCGTTTCTTTGCTTATCTCGTTGATGTGTTGGTGATCCGAGCGATTACCCAAATAACGATCGGTAGTATCTACAATCTAGCGAATTTAACAGCAACTAATCAGCGGTTTGGCCTTTACAACATCTGTGCCTTAGCAATCTATCTAGGCTATTTTGTTCTAATGACAAAGCTAAATCATGGTCAAACGATTGGAAAAATGCTTTTTGGCATTCGAGTGGTTTCTTTTGTAGAGGAAGAACTCAGCTGGCAAACCGTGTTGATTCGCGAGCTATGCGGACGCTACGTATTACAATTCAATCTTTTCTTTTATCTCGGTTATTTACCAATCGTCTTTAATAAAAATAAGCAGCAGGCTGCGGATTATTTTGCAGAAACCAGTGTGGTGACCATTAATCTGATCAAAGCTTTCAATAAACAGGTGGATGCCAATCACGTAATGATTGGCGCACAAAACTAACTAGCAGATCAAGCAAGTAGTAAAGGAGGGATCGAGAATGGGTGAGACGATTGATTTCCCAGGACCAAATGAACGGCTTCGGCTGGCGGCAGAAAAAGCCTACCAGTCAAAGGAGTTTTTGCAAGCTTTTCGCCTGTACAATGAACTCTATCAAAAAAATGCCAGTTTTGAGATCAATCAATGGCTTGTTGAATGTCTGCAGCAGTTGAATGATTTTGCCAAAGCGTTAGATCTGGCGGAAGACTATTTGGATGATTATCTAAAAGAAACCGACGGGTATTTACAAATTGGTCATCTGCTGATCTTGGATGGTCAGTATTTAAAAGCTCGGCGCTGGCTTACATTAGGTAAAAAAACAAAAATTGCAAGCGGCTATCAGGAACAGTTAGCAAGTGAATTAGCAAAGGTAGAAGAAGTGCAGCAAATTTTAGGACTGGAAGATTTTCATGGGAAACGCAAGCATTTATGTGCATTAGATGAAGCCAATCAACCGGTGAGTGCAACAGAATGGCACGTTTTTACCCAAGCCATTACCAAACCACAATTTGTCACGCTGATGCATGAAACGTTAGCTTCCATCAAAAATCCATATTTACTGCCCAAATTAGTGGATGAGCTCGTGCGTCTTGAAGTGGACGAACCTTTTGAACTGATCGATTACCTTGGGAATATGCATCAAATCGTTCCGAAAGAGTTAAAACTTTTGCAAGAAGATGCCGCTGTTAAAGCGATCCAGAAAGAGATTGACGAAACGATCGCCCAAGAAGATCCGATTTTAGCAGAAAGCGTCTCAGCAGAGATCAATGATCATTTAGCCATCAGCTACCCATTTTTACCTGCAAAAGAGGAGGCAAAAGCATGGGTGGCAAGCTACATTGAAGATTATCGTGAGTTATTTGAAGAAAAAGAACAGCCAAAAGAAGTGAATGAAATAGAAGAACGCAAACGACACCTACGCAATATCCTACGATTGAGCATTCGCTGAAAGAAAAATTCGCAACTTTCATGGTAAAATGTTTACAATTAAACAACGTTAGTGTACTATTTAAAGGTATGCATGAAGCTATTTCATATGTAAATCAATTAATATTCGGAGGGAAATAAATGACTGCAAAATGGGAAAAAACAGGCACCAATGATGGTGTTTTGACATTTACGATCGCTCAAGCAGAAATCCAAAAAGGCTTGACGACTGCATTCAATAAAGTGAAAGGCAATCTTAACGTACCTGGCTTCCGTAAAGGGAAAGTTTCACGCCAAGTATTTAACCGTATGTACGGCGAAGAAGCGTTGTATGAAGATGCATTGAACGCTGTTCTTCCAGAAGCTTATGAAGCTGCTGTAAAAGAAGCAGGGATCGATCCTGTTGCGCAACCAAAAATCGACGTTGACAGCATGGAAAAAGGCCAAGATTGGGTTATCAAAGCAGAAGTTACTGTAAAACCTGAAGTAAAACTTGGTGATTACAAAGAATTAACAGTTGAAAAACAAGACCGCGAAGTAACAGAAGAAGACGTGGATGCACGCATCAAACGTGAACAAGAAGCACAAGCTGAATTAGTTATCAAAGAAGACGAAGCAGCTGAAAATGGCGACACAGTCGTTATCGACTTTGAAGGCTTCTTAGGGGAAGAAACATTTGAAGGTGGCAAAGGTGAAAACTACTCACTTGAACTTGGCTCAAACTCATTCATCCCTGGTTTTGAAGAACAATTAGTAGGAACAAAAGCTGGTGAAAGCAAAGACGTTACCGTTACTTTCCCAGAAGATTATCAAGCAGAAGATTTAGCTGGTAAAGAAGCAGTCTTCAAAGTAACTGTTCACGAAGTAAAAGCAAAAGAACTTCCTGAATTAGATGATGAATTCGCAAAAGACGTTGATGACAGCGTTGAATCATTAGCTGAATTAAAAGAAAAATACCGTGCTGAATTGACTGAAACAAAAGAAAAAGCAGCTGAAGATGCAAAAGATGAAGCTGCGATCCGTCAAGCAGTTGAAAACGCAGAAATCGTTGAATTACCACATTCAATGGTTCATGATGAAGTACACCGTTCAATGGATGAATTCTTGAACAACATGCAACGTCAAGGAATCTCACCAGAAATGTATTATCAATTAACTGGTTCAACTGAAGCAGATCTGCACACACAATTTGAAGGTGAAGCAGAAACCCGCGTGAAAACAAACCTTGTTATTGAAGCAATCGCTAAAGCAGAAGGTTTGGAAGCAACAGAAGAAGATATCGAAAACGAAATCAAAGAACTTTCTGAAGCTTACAACATGCCAGTGGATCAAATCAAACGCGTCTTAACAGAAGACATGTTGAAACATGATATCACGATGAAGAAAGCAGTTGAACTTGTCACAGGTACTGCAAAAGAAGCGTAAGCAAAATGCTTAAAAACGGCGAACATCTAGCGGTGTTTGCCGTTTTTTCTTGGGAGTAAGAGGGGCTAGTTTAACAATTACTAACAAATGATAAGAAAACGTTAGGCAACGTAAAAAGAACTTTTTCTTTCAAAAAAGTTATGATATGATTGTTTAAGACTGCAAAGTTAGTAAACAAAATTCCACTCCTTTAAATAGGTTGGAAAATTTTCAAGGGGTGAACAGTATGTACGATAATACAAACGGTAATGAAGCTGTTCGTTGTTCTTTTTGTGGCAAAACGCAAGAAGAGGTGAAAAAGATCGTTGCAGGTCCTGGGGTCTATATCTGTAATGAATGCATCGATTTGTGCAAAGAAATCATTGATGAAGAGTTTTACGAAGAAGCAATTCGTGAATTTACCGAAGTGCCGAAACCGCAAGAACTATTGAATGTTCTCAATGAATATGTGATTGGACAAGATCGTGCGAAACGGACATTGGCTGTAGCGGTTTACAATCACTACAAACGGGTCAATGTAGAAACGACAGCAGAAGATGTAGAATTACAAAAAAGCAATATTTGCTTGATCGGACCAACAGGTTCTGGGAAAACATTTTTGGCACAAACGTTAGCACGTTCACTAAACGTGCCTTTTGCAATCGCTGATGCAACCAGTTTGACAGAAGCCGGCTATGTCGGTGAAGATGTGGAAAACATTCTTTTGAAACTGTTACAAGCTGCTGATTATAACGTAGAAATGGCAGAAAAAGGAATCATCTATATTGATGAGATCGATAAAATCGCCCGTAAGAGTGAAAATGTATCGATTACTCGTGACGTATCCGGTGAAGGCGTGCAGCAAGCATTGCTGAAGATCCTAGAAGGAACGACTGCTAGTGTACCGCCACAAGGTGGACGGAAACATCCACATCAAGAGATGATCCAAATTGATACCACCAATATTCTCTTTATCGTTGGCGGGGCGTTTGACGGAATCGAAACCATCGTTAAAAACCGTTTAGGTGAAAAAACAATTGGTTTTGGCACGAACAATAAGCGTCTTGAAGAAGGCGAAAGTGTGATGCAGCAAATCATTCCTGAAGACTTGCTTAAATTCGGTTTGATTCCTGAATTTATTGGCCGCTTGCCAGTGATGGCTGCGCTAGAGAAATTAACAGTAGATGATTTAGTGCATATTTTGACTGAACCAAAAAATGCGCTAGTCAAACAATACCAAAAGTTAATGGCATTAGATGACACCGAGCTTGAATTTGAGCCAGAGGCTTTGCGTGCCATTGCTGCGCAAGCCATTGAGCGAAATACCGGTGCTCGTGGGTTGCGTTCGATCATCGAGAATATCATGATGGATGTCATGTTCAATGTCCCTTCTGATGAGTCGATCCAAAAAGTCACCATCACGGAAGAAGCGGCAAAAGGACTTGGTGAACCAAAAATCATTTACAATGAAGAGACCAAAAAAGCAGTCTAATCGAGACCAAGTCGGATAGTTTCATTGCTATCCGGCTTTCTTTTTGAAAAAATAGAAAGGAGCGATTCGATGAAAGTACATGATGCTGAAATCGTCATCAGTGCCGTTTCTCCAGCACAATATCCAGCTACACCTTTACCGGAGATTGCCTTAGCAGGCCGCTCAAATGTCGGAAAGTCATCCTTCATCAATACATTGATCAATCGTAAAAATTTAGCCCGTACCTCATCAAAACCTGGGAAGACGCAAACGCTGAACTTTTATTTGATTGAAAATACGTTGCATTTTGTCGATGTCCCCGGCTACGGCTATGCAAAAGTATCGAAAACAGAGCGAGCGAAATGGGGGAAAATGATTGAGACATATCTTGAACAAAGAGAGCAGCTGCGTGCAGTCGTATCTCTTGTTGATTTGCGTCATGCCCCCTCACAAGAAGATATTCAAATGTATGAGTTTTTGAAATACTACGAGATTCCAGTGATCGTGGTCGCCACCAAAGCAGACAAAATCCCTCGTGGGAAATGGAACAAGCATGAAAGCATGATCAAAAAAGCATTATCCTTTGATTCAGCAGATACGTTTATCCTCTTTTCTTCCATTACCAAACAAGGAAAAGAAGAAGCGTGGAAAGCGATTGAAGCAGCAATAAAATAATTATCATTTAGGAAACCGAAGCAAGAAAGTCCTTTGCTTCGGTTTTTCTCATTTTACAGTGGAAATCAGCTGATTTAAGCTATTCTACGCAGCGTAGAGTGCTGAATTTGCTCCATTTTAGCGAAAATCTCCTTGTTATTTGTTAAACTTGTAACAAGGAGGTGTGGTCGAATGCATGAATCATTAAGTAAAAAATTAAAAGAGTATCGATCAAGACATAATTTAACACAGAAGGAATTAGCTGCGAGGTTATTTGTTTCTGATAAGGCCATTTCAAAATGGGAACGAGGAAATGGGTTGCCAGACATCGAGACATTGGTCCGTCTAGCCGATTTATTAGGCACACCAGTGGAAGACCTATTAAAAGAAAAGAAAGAAACCTACTATTATGAATACAAAAGTGAACGGACGGTTCTGCGGCTTCCGTTGATGCACATTTTGATTCCCAATTTATTCTTATTACTGAATCAAGTGACGAGTGTTCGAGCGTTTTTTGTGCTGATGAAAGAGCTACCAACTGCCAGCGGCTGGTTTAGCCTTGGTGTCAAAGCCAAAGGGATTATTGCTTTGGGGGTTGTCAGTTTAGGCTTTTTATCGATTGGCTTATTGTCCTTCGGAATGTTGGGAATTGGGACAGTCAGTATCGGTGTCATTGCAATAGGGAATCTCTGCTTTGGCTTATTAGTTGGGATTGGCAATCTTGCGATCGGTTCGATCGTTGTCGGTAATCTTGGCGTTGGCTGGCTCGCTCTAGCAAATGTCGCAATTGCTTGGATTGGGGTCGCAAATTATGGTGTAGGGAGTTTTATGGCTGTTTTGCCCGCAAATTCATCAACGGAAGATTTTAACCAAGCGATTCAACAACTCTTAGTCTCTGAGATCCCTGACTTGATTAAAACCACTATCTTTGAACCAATGATTCGTTTTACGAGCTCACCGATTTTTGTGGTGATCTTCGTGATGACGATCTTAACAACCATCTTTTTTATTCTTTGCTTGTTGACCATTGGCTTGGTGCGATTACGTCAAAGCATGTTGTATGAAGAGCTATAAGAAAACCTCTAGATGATGATTCTGATCGTTGAACTTATGTAGCTTCAGTGGCTCATTTTCTATTTCGACAAGTAAAAAAAGGCAAGGGACTGACGTGTCTGAAGCGACCCCCAAAAGTTAGACCAAAAATCTAACTTTTGGGGGTCGCTATTTGTATGGCAAAATATCCTTTTGAATTAAAACTAAAAATCGTTAAAGAATATCTTAGTGGTGTGGGTGGATATCGGCATCTTGCCAATAAATACGGTATTTCAAGCAAGTCTCAAGTAAGTGATTGGGTGAATGCCTATCGTGAATACGGAGAGGAAGGTCTATTGAGAAAGCATCAAAATCAGAAATATTCTGTTCAATTTAAGTTAAATGCGATAGAGTTATATCAAACAAGTGAGATGTCCTATCGAGAAGTTGCCAGCACTTTAGAAATGAACAACCCTGCGCTTATTGCCAATTGGATGCGTAATTTCAGAGAAGCAGGTATTGAGGGGATCTCAAAAGAGAAAGGACGACCACTTACTTTGGCTAGAAAAAAAGAGAACAAAAAAGAAAATACAACAACTGAAGAACGCGATCGTATCAAGGCATTAGAAAAGCAAGTCCGATCCCTTCAAATTGAGAATGCCTTTTTAAAAGAGTTGAGGAAGCTGCGAAAACAGGAAGCCCAGCAAAGACGCAAGAATCAATCGCACGAATCATCGCCAGCCTCCGAGGATCATTCAAACTAGTTGAGCTTCTTGAAACATTGAAATTTCCTAAAGCAACCTATATGTATTGGCAGAAACGGTTTGACAGACCAAACCCAGACCAAGAAATTGAAGAAAAAATGCTTGAAATTCGCAAGGAGCATAAAGACTATGGCTGTCTGCGACTAAAAAAAGAATTAGAGAATCAAGGGATTCATGTCAATAAAAAGAAGATTCAACGTCTGATAAAAAAACTAGGTATCGAAGTAAAGTCTTACACTCGAAAATCTCGACGGTACAATTCTTATCGTGGGAAGGTTGGCACTGTCGCCAAAAATCGTATTCATCGTCGGTTTTATACAAATATCTGTCACCAAAAAATTACAACTGATACCACAGAGTTTAAGTATTATGAAGTAGACACCACAGGTGTCGTTCGTCAGAAAAAGCTGTATTTAGATCCTTTCATGGATTTCTACAATAGTGAAATTCTATCTTATCGGATTTCTGAAAAACCAAACGCACTAGCCATAATGGAAGGATTAGAAGAAGCAATCCAGATGACAAATGATTGTCCATTTCGTAGAACCTTCCATTCAGATCAAGGATGGGCCTATCAAATGAATGCTTATAAGAATAAATTGAAGCAGCATAAAATCTTCCAGAGTATGTCTCGTAAAGGGAATTGTTTAGATAACTCACCTATGGAAAACTTCTTTGGTTTATTAAAGCAAGAGATTTTTCATGGAGAAGTCTATCGGAGTTTAGATGAATTGAAAACAAAAATTGACCAATATATCTATTATTACAACCATAAACGCATCAAAAAGAAATTAAATTGGCGAAGTCCAGTTCAGTTTCGAGAAGCTGTAAAAACAGCTGTTTAACAGTTAATTTTATCGTACAAAAAAGGAGTGGATTTCTCCACTCCATAAAAGTCTAACTTTTTGGGGTCACTACAAAGATCACGAGGATCTTGTGGGTCTTTTCAATTAGGCTGTTTGCTCAGGCGCTTTTTTCAACAAACCGAATACGACTCCAGAAACGATCGCACCGATCAAGATGAATAGCAAGAACAAAATTGGTTTAGATAATAATAGGACAACGAAGATCCCACCATGTGGCGCCATCAATTGGATATCAAAGGCACCGACAAGTGCACCAGTCAGGGCAGAACCGACGATAAAGCTTGGGATCGCTCGCAGTGGATCTGCTGCTGCAAATGGAATCGCACCTTCTGTGACGAAGGACAGCCCCATGACGATATTTGTCAAACCTGCTTCTTTTTGGTCTTTTGTAAATTTATTTTTGAACAATAACGTTGCGACAAAGATTGCTAATGGAGGAACCATTCCGCCCGCCATTACAGATGCCATCACGACGCTACCACCTTCAGCAACGGTCGTTGCCAATGTTGCAGTACCAAAAACATAAGCGGCTTTGTTGATTGGGCCGCCTAGATCGGCTGCCATCATCGCTGCTAACAAAGCGCCAAGTAAAGCTGCGTTGGTACCACTTAAGCCAGTCAAGAAGCTGTTCAAACCGTCGTTGATAGCTTTCATTGGCACGTTGATCAGTAACATCAAGAAGCCAGTGATCAATAGGCCGAAAACAGGGTAGAAGAGGATCGTTTTGATTCCTTCTAATGATTTTGGTAAGCCTTTGAATAATGAACGTAAGAACTTGATGACGTAACCAGCTAAGAAACCGCCGATCAAGGCACCTAAGAAACCAGCACCACCTGTATTTGCTAACGCACCTGCTGCGAAACCGACGATCAATCCAGGTCGGTCACTGATACTTGAAGCGATAAATCCAGCTAAGACAGGTAGCATAAAACCAAATGCCGCGCTACCGATTTGATTGAACCAAGAAGCTGCTTGGTTGTAGTTTCCTAATTGACTCAAGGCATCTTGAGGGACACCCATGAACTGGTCCACCATGAAGGAAATAGCGATCATGATTCCACCGGCAATAACAAATGGCAGCATATGAGAAACACCATTCATCAAATCTTTATAGATTCGTTGACCGACTGAACCATCAGCAGAAGCGTCCTCTTTATCAGAAGCTTGGCCGCTACCATGAAAAACAGGAGCAGTTCCGCTCATTGCTTCATTGATTAATTGCTCGGTTTTACGGATCCCATCACTGACAGGACGGTTTACTAAATGTTTGCCGTCAAAGCGATCCATTTCTACTTTTTTATCAGCAGCTACGATTACACCAGTAGCTCGAGCGATATCAGCTTCTGTTAGGCGATTTTTGATTCCTTCTGAACCATTTGTTTCGACTTTGATGTCAACACCCAGCTCTTTGGCTTTCTTTTTCAAAGCATCTTCTGCCATGTAGGTATGGGCGATTCCTGTCGGGCAAGCTGTAACTGCGACGATATAGGGACGTTCGCTAGCGGGTGCTGCTTCTTGGTTTGCCGCTTCTTCTGCTAAAGCATCGGCTTCTTGCTGTGCCTCAGCTTCTGAGAAAAGGTGCTGTACTTGATCAGCAGTCGTCGCTGTTTTTAATTTAGCAACGAAATCCGGATCGATCAACAAGCGAGATAGCGCTGCTAATGCTTGTAAATGAGTATCATTTGCTCCTTCTGGTGCTGCGATCATAAAGAAGAGGTACGTTGGTTGTCCATCTAACGCCTCATAGTCAACACCCGCATTACTTTTTGCGAATAAGACCGTCGCTTCTTTGACCGCACTGTTTTTGGCATGAGGCATTGCGATGCCGTCACCTAGCCCTGTTGATGTTTGAGCTTCTCGGGCAAGAATTCCTTCTTTGTAGACCTCGATATCTGAAATTCGTCCGACAGCATATAATTTTGCTACCATTTCATCAATGGCACCTTTTTTGTCTGTTGCTTGTAAGTCCATGATCATGGCATCTTTCAGCATCAACTCATTGATTTTCATTTTTTCCATCCTCCTATAGATTCACTTGTTCAATTATGACTTCAGGTAGTAATTCTTCGATAAATGACGCCTCAGCTAAATCATCTGAAAACGCAGTGGCACTGCCACAAGCGACTCCCCATTTGAATGCTTCAACCACATCTTTGGTCTTTGCATAACGCCCAATGAATCCAGCAATCATGGAATCTCCAGCGCCGACTGAATTTTTCAAAGGTCGTTTCAACACATTGGATCGATAGATCTCATTGCCAGTAAAGAGCAGGGCGCCATCGCCGCCTAGAGAGACAATGACATTTTTAGCGCCATCCTTTAGCATTCTTTGACCATAAGGCAAAATATCTTCGATTGTTGAAAAAGAAGTTTCATAAAGTTCGGCTAATTCATGATTATTTGGTTTGATCAGCAAAGGCTGATCGGATAAAGCATCAAAAAGTTCCGCGCCGGTCGTATCAATGACAAATTCCGCACCCGCTTCTTTAACGATTTTGATCAATTCTTTATAAAAGTCGGTTGGAAGACCAGCTGGTTTACTTCCTGATAGGATGACGATGTCTTCGGCAGAAAGAGTGGCTAATTGGTGTTTCAATTCAGCAATTTCTTGCTGGCGAATGACTGGGCCAAGACCGTTGATTTCTGTTTCTTCGCCGGATTTTAGTTTGATATTGATTCGTGTGTCCGCAGCGACTTGGGTAAAGTTGCTGTTGATTTCCTCTTTGGTCAGCCACTCTTCAATAAAACGACCAGTAAATCCGCCAACGAAACCAAGGGCAGTCGAGGCGATGCCGATGCGTTTCAAAATCCGTGAGACATTGATTCCTTTGCCGCCAGGTAGTTTAAAGTCTTGTTTCATTCGATTAAGGGCGCCGATTTCCAAATGATCGACATGGACGATAAAGTCGATCGATGGATTGAGTGTTACTGTGTAAATCATTGTATTACCTCCATAATGGTTGTTTTTGCTCTGAATTTCGCTAAATAGTTTTTTGGGCAATAATCGGTGATGATCGTCGCACCTTCGATAAAGGCAACTTGAGCAAAAGTCGTTTGCTGAAATTTGGAATGGTCTAGCAAGACATAGGCTTGTTGACTGTGCTCTAAAGCGATCTGCTTGATCAGGGCTTCTTCAGGATCAGGTGTTGTGAATCCAGCCTCAGAATGAGCCCCGTTCATGCCCATAAAGCAACGATTAAAGCGTAGTTTTCGCAGTTGTTCACCAGCATTGATCCCTAACACAGCGTTCGTCGATATCTTAATGGTTCCCCCTAAAATCATGGTGTCGATCCCGTGATCGATCAATAGGGAAGCGTGTTTGACGGAGTTTGTGACCACCTTAAGGCCTGTGATAGCCGATAGGAAAGGAATCATTTCGAGGGTCGTTGTACCAGCATCTAAGTAAATGACTTCACCATTTTTGATCGTCTGGGCAGCTGCTCTTGCTATCTTTTGCTTTTCCGTTTGAAACTTCGCCGTTTTTTCTGACATGTTTGGTTCGAAGCCTAATTGCTGACTTTTCTTGGCTCCACCGTGAATTCTGACTAAAAATCCTTTGTCTTCCAACTCTTGCAGGTCTCGACGGATCGTTGATTCTGAAGCATCCAACAGTTGAATCAGTTCACTGACCTTGACGATCTCTTCTTGTTCCAATCGTGCCAAAATCGCTTGATGACGCTCCTCTGTAAGCATTTTCATCACCTCTTCACCTGCCATGATACCATATGATTCGTTCAAAATCAATCATAAACAGTAAAAAACATTCAAAATGAAAGCGTGAATAAATAGAATCGGTCATAAACGGTCATGATAACCGTCATTTTGATTTAATAGCTATCCTTATATTTGACAATTTTTACTATTATTTGGCTTAATTAAAGTAAGGGGGGATAAATAAATGAATAACAAAGTCATTTTACAAGGGTTCGAATGGGACCTGCCGGCAGATAGCCAGCACTGGAACAAATTGAAAGAAATGAGTAAAGAAATCAAAGAGTATGGATTTACCGCAATTTGGCTGCCGCCTGCCTATAAAGGGACAGCTGGGTCCGAAGACGTTGGGTATGGTGTCTATGATTATTATGATCTAGGCGAATTCGATCAAAAGGGGTCGGTGCCAACAAAATATGGGACAAAGGATGAATACCT
The DNA here is from genome assembly GCF_002140755.1 of Enterococcus sp. 5B3_DIV0040. Taxonomy (NCBI): domain Bacteria; kingdom Bacillati; phylum Bacillota; class Bacilli; order Lactobacillales; family Enterococcaceae; genus Enterococcus; species Enterococcus sp. 5B3_DIV0040. The sequence goes on along the minus strand of NZ_NGLC01000001.1, from coordinate 1,643,823 downwards.
AGAAGCCATCAAAGCACTGCAAGAACAAGGAATAGAGGTTTATGCCGACATCGTTTTCAATCACTTGATTGGTGCCGATGAAAAAGAAGTCGTTCCAGCGGTTAAATACAATACCGAAAACCGTAATGAACCGATCAGTGATGAGGAAGAAATCGAAGCTTGGACCAAGTTCACATTCCCAGGACGTCAGGGGACGTACAATGATTACGTTTGGACGTGGCATAATTTTTCTGGTGTCGATTATGATGACCGCAACAAAGACCACGGGATTTTTAACTTCGCTGATAAGGGCTGGGAAAACCAAGTGGATGATGAGATGGGCAATTACGACTACTTAATGGGTTGTGATTTGGACATGGAAAATCCCGAAACAGTGGAACAACTCAATAAATGGGGCCAATGGTACCAAGAACTGACCGGCGTTGACGGGTATCGACTAGATGCGGTCAAACACATTGAGTTTAACTATTACGCGGATTGGATCTTAAACCGACGCGAGGAAAAAGGCAAACCACTATTTGTTGTCGGAGAATATTGGTCAGGGGATCTGCCAAAATTAGAAGAGTATTTAGATTCTTCAGGAAATTTGATTTATTTATTTGATGTGCCATTGCACTACAATTTATATGAAGCATCTCACTCAAATGGCGAATACGATATGAGCCAAATTTTTGCAGGGACGTTGACCGCCGCTCGCGAAGATTATGCAGTGACTTTTGTGGATAATCATGACACGCAGGTTGGGCAAAGTTTACAATCTTGGATAGACGGATGGTTCAAAGTCCATGCCTATTCATTGATCCTTTTACGTAAAGCTGGCGTACCAGTAGTTTTCTGGGGGGATTTATTTGGGATTCCCGCGCAAGAAATCGCCCCTGTCGGGGATGCGCTGGTCCATATGCTGAAACTTCGGGAGAAGCTTGCATTCGGGAATCAAGTCGATTATTTCGATGATCCTAATTGCATTGGCTGGGTATTAACTGGCGATTATGAACATGAGCTTTCTGGATTAGCGGTCGTGATGACCAATGCCCAAGGAGCGGAAAAAGAAATGACTATCAGTGCGATCCATGGTGGAGAGACATTCGTGGATATATTGAGAAACAATGAAGCGAAAGTTGTTTTAGATGATACCGGAAAAGGTGTTTTCCCGGTCAATGATGGGCAAGTCTCGATTTATGTAAATGAAAAACTAGTGGAGAAGTACTTTAGTTAACCAAGATCTTCAACGAATAAAAAGGCTGGTAGGTTTACAGCCTTTTTATTATGTAAACAAATCAAGCCTGCTTTCTCTTGAAAAAATCGCATGAATCGTAAGGGAAAAAATCAAAGCGCTTTTAATTAAAAGTTTTCAAAGCGTTCGGTTTTCCCCTTTCCCGGATAATGCTATAATTGAGAAGATTGAGAAAGAAAGGATGTTTAAAATCATGTCATCCAAAAGTGAATTACTTGAACGCATGAACCCACGGCAAAAAGAAGCCGTTATTCATACGGAAGGACCGTTGCTGCTGATGGCAGGTGCAGGAAGCGGGAAGACCCGTGTCCTAACCCACCGAATCGCCTATTTAATAGAAGAAAAAAATGTGAATCCATGGAATATTTTAGCCATCACATTTACCAATAAAGCGGCACGTGAAATGAAGGAACGGGTCAGTCAACTATTAGGATCGGGTGGAGAAGACGTTTGGGTTTCAACCTTCCACTCGATGTGTGTCAGAATCTTGCGCAGGGACGTTGATCGTATTGGCTATTCGAAGAATTTTACCATCATTGACTCTTCTGAGCAAAATACACTGATGAAACGGGTATTAAAAGAATTGAATATCGATCCCAAAAAATATGATCCTCGTTCTATTTTGGGAACGATCTCTCATGCCAAGAACGAGCTGTTGACACCTGAAGCTTACCAAGCCATGGAAGGTAGTCTATTTGAGCAGATCGTAGGTCGTTGTTATGAAAAATATCAAAAAGAGCTGCGCAATAATCAATGCATGGACTTCGATGATTTAATCATGAATACGATCCGCCTCTTCCAAGACAATGAAGATGCGCTGCAATTTTATCAACGGAAATTCCACTATATCCATGTCGATGAATACCAAGATACCAACCACGCCCAATACACACTGGTCAATTTATTGGCCGCTCGTTTTCGAAATCTTTGTGTTGTTGGGGATGCGGACCAAAGTATTTACGGTTGGCGTGGTGCCAACATGCAAAATATTTTAGACTTTGAAAAGGACTATCCAGATGCCGCAACGATTTTGTTAGAGCAAAACTATCGTTCAACGCAAACGATTTTAAATGCGGCAAACCAAGTAATCAAAAATAACCGCAACCGTCCAGATAAAAATCTATGGACAGAAAATCATGATGGGGAAAAGATCACTTATTATCGCGGGGATAGTGAACGAGATGAAGCACGATTTATCGTCAGTGAAATGCAAAAACAAATTGCAGAAAAGAACCGTAAATTCGGTGATTTTGCGATATTGTATCGGACCAATGCCCAGTCACGGATCATTGAAGAAATGCTTTTAAAGGCCAACGTTCCTTATACGATGGTCGGCGGCAGAAAATTCTATGACCGCAAAGAAATCCGTGATATTTTGGCCTATTTATCGGCGATCGCCAATCCGCGAGATTCCATCAGCTTAGAGCGTATCATCAATGTACCAAAACGTGGGATCGGTGCGACATCCGTCGAGAAACTACGAGCGTTTGCGAATCTTCATGAATGGTCATTGTTAGAAGCAGCCATGAACGTCGAGTTAGCGAATATTTCTGGAAAGGCTGGCAAAGAATTAGGAAGCTTTGGGATGATGATGGATGGCTTCGCCCAGATGGTTCCTTACCTATCAGTAACCGAACTGACAAAAGAAATATTAGAAAAAACGGGTTATCGTCAAGAGTTAGTCAACCAGAATAATTTAGAAGCACAAGCTAGACTTGAAAACTTGGAAGAATTTTTATCGGTTACCCAAGAATTCGACAAACGATTTGAGGCGCAAAACGAAGACGATGCAGATGCACCAGATGAGAAGTTGAGTGTTTTCTTAAATGACTTAGCTTTATTGTCAGACGTCGATAGTTATGAAGAAGAAAGTAGTCAAGTGACTTTGATGACCTTGCATGCTGCAAAAGGACTAGAGTTTCCAGTGGTATTTTTGATTGGGTTGGAAGAAAATATCTTCCCGCTTTCTCGTGCCTTAATGGAAGAAAGCGAGCTCGAAGAAGAACGGCGCCTTGCTTACGTGGGAATCACTCGTGCCGAGGAAGAGCTCTTTATGACCAACGCTTTTTCCAGAACATTATACGGTCGGACCCAATACAATCGTCCGTCTCGGTTTATCGAAGAGATCGAACAAGATCTGCTGCAATCATTAGGCGAGCGTTCACAGCCGAAAGCTGCTGCACCGTTTCAACCAAAAGTGTTCAAACCGAGCTATACACAGCCGCGTCAAACGACTGTCGCTTCTAAACAACAGACTTCTGCAGCTGGTAATACATGGCAAGTTGGCGAGAAAGTTCAACATAAAAAATGGGGAATCGGTACCGTCGTTCGGACGACTGGCAGCGCGCAAGATGTTGAATTAGATGTGGCGTTCCCACAACAAGGAGTCAAACGATTGTTGGCGGCCTTTGCGCCGATTGAAAAAGTTGAAAAATAAGGAGGATATTAGGATGGATGTCCCTTCAAAAGAAATCCAATCACGAGCAGAAGAGCTGCGCACACAATTAAATCAGTATGCTTACGAATACTATGTAAAAGATCAGCCTTCCGTGGAAGATTATCTCTATGATCAGCTATATGCAGAACTGGTTGAAATTGAAACCAATTATCCGCAGCTAGTAACCGAAGACTCACCCACCCAACGAGTAGGCGGTATCATTTTACCTGGCTTTGAAAAGGTCACGCATGATATTCCGCTATATAGCCTGAACGATGTCTTTGACAAAGAAGGAATCGTGGCTTTTGATGCCCGTGTTCAAAAAGCACTGGGGAAAGCGGTAGATTATGTCTGCGAGTTAAAGATCGATGGATTGTCAATTTCCTTGAAATATGAAGAAGGGCGCTTTGTTCGTGGAGCAACTCGAGGAGATGGTACGGTAGGTGAAAACATTACAGAAAACCTAAAGACCGTCAAATCGATTCCACTGAAATTAAAAGAACCGATCTCGTTGGAAGTTCGCGGCGAATGCTATATGCCAAAGGCTTCGTTTTTGAAATTGAATCAACAGCGAGAAGAAGAAGGGGCGGAAGTTTTTGCCAATCCTAGAAACGCAGCGGCTGGAAGCTTGCGACAATTAGACACACGGATCGCAGCCCAAAGAAACTTAAGCACCTTCTTGTACACACTAGCTGACTTTGGACCAATTGAAGCCAATGATCAATTTTCAGCATTGAATGAACTGGATCAATTAGGCTTTCGTACAAATCACGAACGCAGAGTGTGCCACACCATCGATGAGGTTTGGGCATATATCGAAGAGTTTCATGACAAGCGCAGTGAGCTTCCCTATGAGATTGACGGCGTAGTCATCAAAGTCAATAATTTCAAAGATCAAGATGCGCTAGGCTTTACCGTAAAAGCACCCCGATGGGCGGCGGCATATAAGTTTCCACCGGAAGAAGCGGAAACAGTGATCGAAACGATCGAATGGACCGTGGGACGGACGGGTGTTGTGACACCGACCGCTGTTATGACCCCTGTTCGTGTTGCTGGAACGACGGTCAGCCGTGCCAGTCTCCATAATGTAGATTTCATTAAAATGAAAGACATCCGCATTGGCGATTCGGTCATCATCTATAAGGCGGGGGACATTATTCCAGAGGTTGCGAAAGTCTTGGAAGAAAAACGAACAGAAGCAAGTCAACCCTTTGAATCGCCTACACATTGTCCCGAATGTGGGAGTGAGCTGATCCATTTAGATGAAGAAGTTGCCTTGCGTTGTATCAATCCAAAGTGTCCAGCACAGATCAAAGAAGGACTAAGCCATTTCGTTTCACGGAATGCTATGAACATTGACGGTTTAGGGCCCCGTGTTTTAGAGCAAATGTTCGATAAATCCTTAGTTAAAGATGTGGCCGACTTGTACTTTTTAACAGAAGAACAATTGTTGACCCTTGATAAAATCAAAGAGAAATCAGCCAATAACCTGTTGCGGGCGATTCATCAAAGTAAAGGAAATTCGGTTGAACGTTTGATTTTTGGGCTAGGCATCCGTCATGTTGGTGCGAAAGCGGCTCGGATTTTAGCAGAACATTTCGGTGATCTGCGGGCGCTCAGCAAAGCCAAGGAAGAAGAAATCATTTCACTAGAAGCTATCGGCGCAACGATTGCTGAAAGTGTCGTCACGTATTTTGACAATCAAGAAGTTCACGACCTGTTAGATGAACTTGAAAGAGCGGGTGTCAACTTTGCTTATTTGGGGCTTAGAAATGAACAGTTGGAAGACGTCGAATCACCATTTAAAGAGAAAACCGTCGTTTTAACAGGAAAATTAAGTCACTTCACTCGTGAAGAAGCCAAGGAACGAATTGAAAATCTCGGTGGGAAGGTAACAGGCAGTGTATCGAAAAAGACCGATATCGTTGTTGCTGGGGAAGAAGCAGGCAGCAAACTGACCAAAGCACAATCCCTAGGTGTCACCGTTTGGGATGAAGCTCAAATGGTGGCTGCGATCGAAGGCAGTCATTCGGCAGATCAATAACCTTTAAGCATTGTCACAGACGAGAAGCAGTTGTTTTTTCTTGTCTAATTGAAATCATTTCTTCCCTTCACTACGAGGAAAGAAATGATTTCTGCTTTTATTTGCAATTATATTTGATAATTTTCAAATTCTATTTCATGATTTGTTAAAAAAATGATACAATACATTGGAAAAACGTAAACGTAGATTACGGATACGAGAAAGAGGAGGATTTTATGGCGATCAGCGAAGAACAAGTCAAACACGTTGCCAAACTAGCAAAACTTTCATTCTCAGACGATGAATTACATGAGTTTACCTCTCAGCTAGGGAAAATTATTGATATGGTTGAAACACTTGAAGAAGTGGACACCACAGGAGTACCATTCACATCGAATGTCGCAGAAACGATTAACGTGATGCGTGAAGATGTAACGACCGGCGGCTGGGACCGTGATGAATTAATGAAAAATGTTCCAGAATCCGAAGAAGGCTTTATCAAAGTGCCTGCAATCATTGATAATGGGGAGGCGGGTGCCTAATGACTGAATTATATAAAAAAAGCTTAGAAGAATTACACAGCTTATTAGTGTCAAAGGAAATTACTGCAACAGACTTAACGAGCGAAACCTTTGCTCGCATTAAAGAAACAGAGCCGAAAGTCGATGCGTTTCTAGCGTTGAATGAAGAAAAAGCGCAGGAATTGGCACAAGCCATCGATCAAAAAGGCATCACTGAAAGCAATGTGTTGGCGGGAATTCCAATCGGAATCAAAGACAACATCGTTACCAAAGATTTGCGGACAACAGCTGCTTCAAAAATCTTAGGTAATTTTGATCCAATTTACGATGCGACCGTTATGGACAAAGTTTATCAAGCAGACATGATTCCAGTTGGTAAGTTAAATATGGATGAATTTGCCATGGGCGCAAGTACCGAAACATCGTTCTTTAAGAAAACGAAAAACGCTTGGGACGAAACAAAAGTACCTGGTGGTTCATCAGGTGGCTCGGCGGCTGCCGTTGCAGCTGGACAAGTCCCCCTATCATTAGGTAGCGATACGGGTGGTTCGATTCGTCAACCAGCAGCTTTCAATGGGATCGTCGGGATGAAACCAACCTACGGACGGGTTTCTCGTTTTGGTCTGATCGCGTTTGCATCATCTTTAGATCAAATTGGTCCGATGACGCGTGGTGTGAAAGACAATGCCTTTGCATTAAATGCCATCAGTGGGTTTGATGCGAAAGATAGTACGTCAGCAGGCGCTGCTGTTCCTGATTTTACAGCAGGTTTGACGGGTGATATCAAAGGTATGAAAGTCGCTTTGCCAAAAGAATACTTAGGTGAAGGGATCCAAGCAGGCGTTCGAGAAGCAATCTTAAAAGCAGCGGACACTTTCCGTGCGTTAGGAGCGACTGTGGAAGAAGTCAGCTTGCCACACTCAAAATACGGGGTAGCCGTTTACTATATCATCGCTTCTTCTGAAGCAAGTTCTAATTTGCAACGTTTTGACGGTATTCGTTATGGTTTCCGTTCAGAAAATGTCAGCAATCTAGAAGATGTCTATGTCAATTCTCGCAGTGAAGGATTCGGGGAAGAAGTAAAACGCCGGATCATGTTAGGTACGTTTTCACTAAGTGCTGGCTACTACGATGCCTACTTCAAAAAAGCCGGTCAAGTACGGACGTTGATCAAACAAGATTTCGATAAGGTCTTCAGCCAATACGACTTGATCATTGGCCCAGCTTCCCCAACGGTAGCATTTGGTATTGGAGAAAACATCAATGATCCGATCACCATGTACTTGAATGATATTTTAACCATTCCTGTGAACTTAGCAGGACTGCCAGGGATGTCGATCCCAGCAGGTTTTTCTGAAGGACTGCCAGTCGGCTTGCAGATCATTGGGAAACATTTTGATGAAGCAACCATGTATAAAGCGGCTTATGCCTTTGAACAAGCAACTGATTTCCACACGAAAAAACCAGTGATTTTAGGAGGGGATAAGGCATGAACTTCGAAACAGTCATTGGGCTTGAAGTCCACGTAGAATTAAAAACAGAATCAAAGATTTTTTCTCCAGCACCTGCTCACTTTGGCGCTGAACCAAATAGCAACACGAATGTGATCGACTGGGGCTATCCAGGTGTTTTACCAGTAATGAACAAAGCGGCTATCGAATTTGGGATGAAAGCTGCGCTTGCGCTGAATTGTGAAATCTCAAAAGAAACGCATTTCGACCGCAAAAACTATTTCTATCCCGACAATCCAAAAGCGTATCAAATTTCGCAATTCGATCAACCGATCGGTCATGATGGGTGGATCGAGATCGAAGTGGAAGGCAAAAAGAAAAAGATTCGCATCGAGCGAGTTCATTTGGAAGAAGATGCTGGGAAAAACATGCACGGCAAAGGCGGTTATTCTTATGTTGATCTAAATCGTCAAGGAACCCCTTTAATCGAGATCGTTTCCGAAGCGGATATGCGTTCACCAGAAGAAGCATATGCGTATCTAGAAGCGTTGCGTTCAATCATCTTGTTTACAGAAGTATCCGATGTGAAGATGGAAGAAGGTTCCATGCGTTGTGATGCGAATATTTCGTTGCGACCTTACGGCCAAGAACAATTCGGAACAAAAACAGAACTGAAAAACTTAAACTCTATGTCCTTCGTGAAAAAAGGGTTGGCATTTGAAGAAAAACGCCAAGCCAAAGTATTGCTTTCTGGAGGCGAGATCCAACAAGAAACTCGACGTTTTGATGAAGCAACCAGCAAAACCTTATTGATGCGTGTCAAAGAAGGTTCTTCTGATTATCGTTACTTCCCAGAACCAGATATCCCACGGTTTGTGATCGATGATGAATGGATCGAACGTGTACGTCAAAGCTTGCCAGAAATGCCGCAAAAACGTCGTGCCCGTTACATCTCTGAATTGGGCTTACCAGAATATGATGCAATGGTCTTGACTTTATCAAAAGAAATGTCCGATTTCTTTGAAAAAACCATCGATGCTGGTGCTGATCCTAAACAAGCTTCTAACTGGTTGATGGGTGAAGTTTCAGCGTATCTGAACAGCGAGAAATTGGAACTGCCAGAAACGAAATTAACCCCAGACAATTTAGCGGGAATGATTCGTTTGATCGCCGATGGCACGATCAGTTCGAAGATTGCGAAAAAAGTCTTCAAAGAGTTGATCACAAACGGCGGTGACGCTGAAGAAGTCGTAAAAGCCAAAGGATTGATCCAATTATCAGATCCTGCGCAATTACTACCAATGATCAATGAAGTATTAGATAACAACCAACAATCCGTCGATGACTTCAAAAACGGAAAAGACCGCGCAGTCGGTTTCTTAGTTGGTCAAATCATGAAAGCAACCAAAGGACAAGCGAATCCAGGTGTTGTGAACAAGCTGTTGCAAGAAGAACTAGCAAAGCGATAAGAGGCAAGCGATGAAAAGAGCAAGAGTAATCTACAACCCGACATCTGGGAAAGAATTGATTCGAAAAAACTTAGCAGATATTTTAGATGTTTTGGAAACTGGCGGTTATGAGGCGAGTGCATTTGCCACGACCGCTGCGCCATTTTCCGCTCGTGATGAAGCAAGAAGAGCCGGCGAAGCTGGTTTTGATTTGGTGGTAGCTGCCGGTGGGGATGGCACGATCAATGAAGTCGTCAATGGGATCGCTCCTTTAGAAAAGCGACCAAAAATGGCGATCATTCCTGGAGGCACGACCAATGACTACGCACGAGCACTAAAGATTCCCCGTACGGATATCAAAGCAGCTGCGGAAGTGATTTTGAAGCAGCAGACAGTGAAAATGGATGTCGGAAAAACACCCAACACGTATTTTATCAACATTGCTGCTGGTGGGCACTTAACGGAATTGACCTACGATGTTCCTTCTGAACTGAAAAGTGTTTTTGGCTACTTAGCTTATCTAGCAAAAGGAGCGGAATTACTCCCTCGTGTCAAACCAATCAAAATGCATCTAAAGTATGAAGACGGAGAATACATTGGCGGAGCGTCGATGTTCTTTTTAGGGCTGACGAATTCTGTGGGGGGCTTTGAACAGATTGCGCCTGATGCAAAGCTTGACGATGGGAAATTTTCGTTGATCATTGTCAAAACGGCCAATATTTTTGAGATCGTCCACTTAGTTGCTTTAATGATGAATGGTGGAAAACACATCAACGATCGTCGTCTGATTTATACGAAAACATCTTTTCTTGAAGTAGACGCACCAGAACAGGTCAATCGTTTAATGATCAACCTTGATGGCGAATACGGCGGAGATGCTCCTATGCGCTTTGAAAACCTACACAATCATATTGAGTTTTTTGCAAATGTCGATCAAATCCCTGACGATGCGGTCGTTGGTGAGCAAAATTATCAAGAGATGAGCGAAGGTTTTATTAAAGAAGTCGAACGTCTTTCCGATGAGGACATCAATGGGGATGGCAAGATCGGCGACGAAACAAAGTAAACGATTTTTCTTTTCATGCGAGTTGAAAGAACAGGGACTTTTGGACCTGTTCTTTTTTTAAAACGTAATTGTGGAAAAGCAGGCACCGATTTTTTTTCGAATACTTGATAGAATAGCTTTTCTTAAATTTTAGTAAAGGACGTTTTTTATAAAGTGTTTCACGATATGCCTTTGTTTCACGAGATCGGGCGCGGATCATATAAATAAAACGAATAAAATTTCCAAAACACGAATGATAATCATCAAAAAGCGAACTTTTCGAATATATGCTCATTAAAGTTCGTTATTTCCGTATTTCTATCCAATCTATGGATGCAAAAGCGAATAAGAATATGCTATAATGGTGAAACGAAGAAATGGGGGGACCGGAATGGAGCAAATCGATTCTACAAAAGCGCTTGATCTGCTGAGAGATGACGCAGAACGAATCAAAAAGCTGATCCGAAACCAAGAAAATAGTTTATGTATCGCACAATGCAAAGCATTTGAAGAAGTGGTTGATACCCAGATGTATGGTCTATCACGACAAGTGGCATTTGCGATCCGCTTGGGGATCGTTGATAATCAAACAGGGCAGCAATTGATGGCGGATCTTGAAAAAGATTTGAACCAATTGTATAGCGAGGTCTACGAGGACCAGCGGACACCTGACATCGGCAAGGAGGCATAAACTTGCCAGAGAAAGTAAAGAAAAGACATTTATTAGATTATAGTATTTTGTTACCATATATTGTTATGTGTGTCACGGGCTTGATGATGGTTTATAGTTCCACATCTTATGTTGCGATGACCGCCACACAACCGACGACAGCTGCTTCTTACGTCATCAATCAAGCGATTTTCTGGTTGTTGAGTCTAGTAGCGATCACTGTCATGTATAAAATGAAAACGGATGTTTTTCGGAATAAAAAATTTGTCCAGATCGCCATGATCGTCATCTTGTTTTTATTGATCGCAGCCTTCTTTTTCCCAAGAAGAAACGGGGCCCATGGTTGGTTAACGATTGCGGGCTTTTCTATTCAACCAGCAGAGTATTTAAAATTTATTGTGATTTGGTTTTTATCGGTGACGCTATCTTATCGTCAAAAAGGCATCCAACAAGAGTTTTGGAAAACGGTTTGGCGTCCAATCGGAATCGTTTTCGTCTACACAGGGATCATGGCCTTTTATCCCGACTTAGGGAATGCTGTAATCGTTATGTTGCTGGCTTTTGTCGTGTTATTATCTAGTGGCCTGAATTACCTGTATACCTTGATATTAGGGGTGGCAGGAATTGTAGGTAGTACATTGATCGTCTTCTTAGTAAATCTAACTGGTGGTAAGCTTTTACCCGACTATGTCTATAGTCGCTTTTCATCCTTTTTGAACCCGTTTGCTGATGAATACAATACAGGTCATCAAATGGTTAATGGGTATTACGCAATGTTCAACGGTGGGCTGTTCGGGCGCGGGCTTGGAAATAGTATCCAAAAACGTGGTTTCTTAAACGAAGCGCACACCGATTATATATTTTCGATCGTTATGGAAGAATTAGGGCTGATTCCATCGATCATCATTTTAGGTGTTTTATTCTATATGGTGGGACGAATCTTTCTTGTCGGTATTCGTTCAAGAGATCCCTTTAATTCCATGATGTGTATAGGTATAGGGACATTATTTATGTCTCAGATTTTTATCAATTTAGGTGGAATCACTGGTTTGATCCCATTGACGGGAATCACGTTCCCATTTCTAAGTCAAGGTGGATCAAGCTTGCTGATGCTATCGATTTGTATCGGTTTTGTGTTAAATATCAGTGCCGAAGAAAAGAGGAAACAGGTTTATTTGAATTATTGATCAATTGAATGGAGTGGATTAGATGAAGAAAATTCTTGTTGCCAATCGTGGAGAAATCGCGATCCGTGTCTTCCGCGCATGTGCGGAACTTGGGATCAAAACTGTCGGAATTTATGCTGCGGAGGATGAATACTCCGTCCATCGCTTTAAAGCAGACGAAGCGTATTTAGTGGGGAAAGGCAAACGTCCGATCGATGCGTATTTAGACATTGAAGATATCATTCGCACGGCGAAAAAGGCCGGTGCCGAAGGAATCCATCCTGGATACGGCTTTTTATCAGAAAATCTGGGATTTGCTCAACGCTGTGAAGAAGAAGGTTTGATTTTCATCGGACCATCCACCCATCATTTAGATATTTTTGGCGACAAGATCAAAGCAAAAGCAGCAGCGATCGAGGCCGGGATTCAATCAATTCCTGGCTCTGACGGTCCAGTTGCATCGATCGATGACGTTTTAGCTTTTGCAAACGAACATGATTATCCAATCATGATCAAAGCAGCCCTTGGGGGCGGTGGGCGAGGCATGCGTGTCGCTCATGATGAAAAAGAAGCAAGAGACGGCTACGAACGTGCCAAAAGTGAAGCCAAAGCGGCATTTGGTAGCGATGAAGTCTACGTTGAAAAATACATTAGTAATCCAAAACATATTGAAGTCCAAATTTTAGGAGATACGCACGGAAACGTCGTTCACTTATTTGAACGTGATTGCTCGGTTCAGCGCCGCCACCAAAAAGTAGTCGAGGTGGCACCTTGTGTGTCAATGACTGATGAACAACGGGAAAAAATATGCCAAGCAGCCGTTCAACTAATGAAGCATGTCGGGTATATCAATGCTGGAACCGTGGAATTTTTAGTAGAGGGCGACAAATTCTACTTTATCGAAGTAAACCCACGGGTCCAAGTGGAACATACGATCACTGAAATGATCACTAATTTAGACATCGTGACGACACAAATTTTGATTGCACAAGGCAAAGACTTGCATAAAGAAATCGGAATTCCTGAACAAAAAGACATTCGCTTTGAGGGTGTTGCGATCCAATGTCGCGTGACGACAGAAGATCCAGCGAATAATTTTATGCCAGATACTGGTAAGATCGATACCTACCGCTCTCCGGGTGGATTTGGGGTTCGTTTAGATGTCGGAAATGCTTATGCTGGTGCAGTGGTAACCCCTTATTTCGACTCGCTACTAGTAAAAGTCTGTACGCATGCTGCTTCGTTCGACCAAGCAATTCAAAAAATGATGCGCTGTCTGAAAGAATTCCGAGTACGTGGTGTAAAAACAAACATTCTCTTTATGCGTAATGTTGTTTCTCATCCAGCCTTTCGTTCAGGGGAAGCCAAAACCACCTTTATCGACAATACGCCGGAATTATTCAATTTCCCTCGGATTCGTGACCGTGGAAACAAAACCATGAAGTATATCGGTGAAATCACGATCAATGGATTCCCGGGAATCGAAAAACAAAAGAAACCTTTCTACAATGAACCACGGATGCCACAACACATCCAAGCAACGCCTGATTTTGTCAGCGCCAAAAATATTTTAGATACGAAAGGTGCCGAGGGTGTCGTTGAATGGATCGGTCAACAAAAGAATGTCTTACTGACGGATACAACCTTCCGAGATGCCCATCAAAGTTTGTTGGCAACTCGTGTAAGAACCCATGACTTTAAGAAAATTGCCGCGATGACGGAAGCTGGCCTACCACAATTGTTCTCAAGTGAAATGTGGGGTGGAGCAACCTTTGACGTTGCGTACCGTTTCTTAACAGAAGATCCATGGGAAAGATTGCGGATGTTCAGGAAAAAAATGCCGAATACCCTGTTGCAAATGTTGTTTAGAGGTTCTAATGCCGTGGGGTACTCCAATTATCCAGACAATGTATTGGAAGAATTCATTAAAGAATCTGCAGAGCAAGGAATTGATGTGTTCCGAATCTTTGATAGTTTGAACTGGGTCCCACAAATGGAGAAAAGTATCCAAGCCGTTCGCGATACGGGGAAAATTGCAGAAGCGACGATTTGTTATACAGGGGATATCAATGATTCATCCCGCCAAAAATATTCGGTACAATATTACAAAGACATGGCAAAAGAATTGCAAAATCTTGGTGCCCATATTATTGCGATCAAGGATATGGCTGGATTATTAAAACCGCAAGCGGCTTATCGTTTGATCAGTGAGTTAAAAGATACGATCGATGTACCGATCCATCTGCACACGCATGATACCAGCGGGAATGGGATTATCACTTACTCAGCAGCTACCAAAGCTGGCGTTGATATCGTGGATGTCGCTATGTCAGCTATCAGTGGCGCAACGAGTCAGCCAAGTATGAGTAGTTTGTATTATGCTCTTTTAAACGGCGAGCGTTGCCCTGAGATCAATGTGGATAATATCCAACAATTGAATCACTATTGGGAAGATGTCCGTATGTACTACCATTCCTTTGAAAATGGCTTGAACGCCCCTCAAACGGAAGTGTACAAGCATGAGATGCCAGGAGGACAATATACCAATCTCCAGCAACAAGCCAAAGCCGTTGGTTTAGGCGAAAAATGGGATGAAATCAAAGAAATGTATCATGAAGTCAATATGATGTTTGGAGACATCGTGAAAGTGACACCTTCTTCGAAAGTCGTGGGCGATATGGCGCTCTTCATGGTACAAAATGGCTTGTCAGAAAAAGATATTTTTGAAAAAGGCGATACATTGAGTTTCCCAGAATCAGTGATCACCTTCTTCCAAGGGGAGTTAGGTCAGCCAGTCGGTGGTTTCCCGAAAGAATTGCAACGCATTATCTTAAAAGGACGCCCAGCCTTTACGGAACGTCCAGGAGCCTTTGCCAAACCAGTTGATTTTGCCGAAGTGAAACAAGAACTAGCTGAAAAAATCGGCTATGAACCAAAACACGAAGAAGTCTTGAGCTACTTGATGTATCCGCAAGTCTTCCTTGATTATCGAAAAGCGTATGAGCAGTTTGCCGATGTAAAAGTCCTTGATACACCAACCTTCTTTAATGGTATGCGCTTAGGCGAAACGATCAATGTCGAATTAGAAAAAGGCAAAATCTTGATCATTCGTCTCGATGAAATCGGTGAACCAGATATCGAAGGCAATCGGACCCTCTTCTTTAACTTAAACGGTCAACGACGAGAAATCGTTGTGAAAGATAGTTCGATCATCAGTTCTGTTCAAACAAAACGCAAAGCAGAGCCAACGAACAAAGAACAAATCGGTGCGTCCATGAGTGGTTCAGTTTTAGAAGTATTAGTCAAAAAAGGTGACCGAGTAGCACGTGGACAGACGTTGATGGTCACTGAAGCGATGAAGATGGAAACTTCCGTCGAAGCTCGCTTTTCTGGTGTAGTTGAGCATGTTTACGTGACCGATGGGGAACCAATCCAGTCAGGAGACCTTCTGATTGAAGTCAAAGAAAAATAAGGAGTCGATCAGCAGATGAAGCGAAGGGGATTATTATTTTGCGGCTTATTTGTCCTAGCCCTGATAATCGTGTATTTGCAGCCAGTATTCATGCAAAACGCTTCAGATTCAAGAATGACGATCGAAAACCCAATCAAAGCACCAACGACCATGAATTACGAACCAATCGCAGCCCAAGGATTAGCTGAATTGATTGGGGAGCCTGTTTCTGATTTTGAAGAAATCTACGGGCTTCCAGTTCAAACGTATCGCTCGGGCTACGAGTTTGAAATTCGGGTCTACAATCAATTAGACGATCAGCAATATGTTGAGATCAATACTGATGGTGAGAGTGTGCAGGCAATCAAAGTGATCGGCGCCGGGGGATCTTCCCTAGCGCCCTTTACAATGGGCATGACCTTGACTGACTTGACTGAGCTGACCATGATTTATCCAAATTTTACCTTGACACAAAATGATCGCACCATCAGTTTTGAATTGATGGAAGAAGATATGAACTACCGACCCTTAGTAGCGTTTGATAATGGGACATTTGCTGTTTTATTCTTTGATCAAGAGACGGCTCAACTGCAGGCGATCACTTATTTGGATCAGACGACCCTGCTTAAGTTAGCGCCCTATCCCTTGACAGAAGGAGAACGACCGCTGTTTCAAGTTTCGCAAACGATTGACCAAGCACAAGCTGATCTTGAAAAAGAGACGTTAGCCTTTGTCATTATTGATAAGCTTCGTAATCAAATCGGTTTGGAAAGCTTTGTACAAGATACCCAGACGCATCAAGATGCGGTCGGACTTTTAGCGGATTTGACGAATAATCTATCGGATCATTTGACCTCTCAACGCATCCATTCCTATCAACGTGCTCTTTCTTCGGAAAAAACGAGTAATTTTGTTTTGACGAACGATGAGTGGCAGGAGTTATTAGCAGCGAAGGAGTTAGAGGCTTCTGCTTCGATTTTTGAAGCGCCTGTCTATGATCCAACCTTTACTATTTTATCTTGGTTCAGTAACCCAAGATTTACTGAACGTTTGACCCATGAACAATCAGAAAAGATAGGAATTGCTTTTTCTGAAGCAAATATGGTAGTCTTAGTGCAAGAAGATGTAGAAGGGACCGAGGATAGTACATCAGATGATTTACGATGAAGCCTTTTTCGAGATTGAAGATCAAATCGATTCACTTGTAACGGCAATCAAAGCGAGTGAAACGTGTAGAAACTATCAAATAGCGAAACAAACCATGCATCAAGATCCTGTTGCTCAGGAATTGATGCGAGCGTTTTTAGAAAAAAAGCTGGATTTTGAAAGAATTGAAGCGTACGGCGCATATGCCCCTGATTTCAAAGAGAAAAAGCGTGCGATGCGCACAGCTAAGCGACAGCTGGATCTCAATGAGCAAGTGAGCGAGTACCGCTGGAGTGAAACGCAGCTGCAGCGTTTGCTGGATGAACTGACCGTAGCGATTTCTACGTGTTTTTCACCAACTGTCAAAGTGGATGCTGGAAGTCCTTTTTTTCAATCAAAATCAAGTTGTGGAGGAAATTGTCATGCACGAAGATAAAACGCCTTTTACGATGCAGAAGCGTCGAGGATTGATCGTATGGGTCTACAGCCTACGTCAACTAAAAAATTTGCGTCGTTTTGGCTTCGTTCATTATGTGTCACGCAAAATGAAATACGTGGTCATGTATTTGAACGAAGAAGAATACGAAAGCAAAAAAACAAAAATCGAGCAGTTTCACTTTGTTCGACAAGTTGAAGCTTCCTATCGACCAGATGTCGAAATGGATTTTGCTGAAAAAATTGGTACATCAGCAGCCTATCCAGTGAAAGATGAAGGGTTTGATATCGAAGAAAAAAATACGATGATTCGATTGGCAGAAAACGTGTAATAGAAAAGTGGGGGTGC
The DNA here is from genome assembly GCF_002140755.1 of Enterococcus sp. 5B3_DIV0040. Lineage (NCBI taxonomy): Bacteria > Bacillati > Bacillota > Bacilli > Lactobacillales > Enterococcaceae > Enterococcus > Enterococcus sp. 5B3_DIV0040. The sequence continues at coordinate 1,626,447 of NZ_NGLC01000001.1, read as the reverse complement.
CTTGAGTCACCGCCATTTTTTTATTGCTATTTATAGAAACAGTGCTATATTTGTATTTACGAAGATCTTGGAGGGAAAAACGCATGCGTGTAGTAGCCGGAGAATATGGTGGCCGCAGATTAAAAAGTCTTGCTGGAGATAACACTCGCCCCACGACAGACAAAGTAAAAGGGGCGATCTTTAACATGTTAGGGCAATATTTAGATGGAGGAGTTGTACTGGATCTGTTTAGTGGGAGCGGGGGCTTAGCGATCGAAGCGGTCTCTCGTGGTGCGGAGCATGCCGTTTGTGTCGACCGTAGTTTTCCAGCTATCAAAGTGATCCGTGAAAATATTGCAATAACCAAAGAACCAGAAAAGTTCACGGTACTAAAAATGGATGCCAATCAAGCCTTACGCCAGTTTGCAGCTGAGGGACAAAGTTTTGACTATCTATTTTTAGATCCACCTTACGCAAAGCAAGAGATCCTGCAACAGCTAGAAGCTATGCTGAAGGATGAATTGATTCGTCCGTTTGCTTATGTGGTTTGCGAAACAGATAAGTCCATCGTCTTGCCAGAAAAGATTGGTTCTTTGCATTTGATGCGCGCCCAAACCTATGGCATATCTGCGGTGACGATCTATAGAAATGAGGGATAACATGAAAAAGATTGCTTTATTTCCAGGAAGTTTTGATCCGCTGACGTCAGGTCATGTGGATCTGATTGAGCGAGGCGCAACGCTTTTTGATGAACTGATCGTGGGTGTTTTTACAAATACCAATAAAAAAAGTTTTTTTACAAGTGAAGAAAAAGTTCATCTAATTGAAGAAGCCCTCGCTCATATTCCAAACGTCAAGATTCTGGCGCAAGAAACGGAGCTGACGGTCACGATCGCGAAAAAACTAGGCGCACAGTTTCTGCTTAGAGGCATTCGCAGTGTGAAAGATTATGAGTATGAGCGGGACATCATGGAAATGAATCATCACTTAGAACCTTCCCTAGAGACCGTCTTTCTTTTAGCAGATGCAAAGCATAGTTTCATCAGCTCCAGTTTGTTGAAAGAAATCTTAACCTTTAACGGCGATGTGGCGGAATATTTACCACAAAATATCTACGATGCTATAGTAAAGAAGCGTGATACCAATGAATCTTAAATCAACGATCAAATATGTTCTCTTGTTTGTTTTAGCACTGATCATCGCAGCCTGTGCCTTTTTGCCGATTCCTTATTATATCGAGCAACCTGGTGCAACGATCGATTTAAAAGAATTGATTACCGTCAATCAAAAAGAAGACACCTCAGCTGGCTCCTTTTCTTTAACCAGTGTCGGGATTCGACAGGCTACCGTGTTTACGGCGATTGGAACAAAATTCAATGAATTTCAAGACTTGATCAGTGAGGAAGAACTTTTAGGCGGTGCGACAGATGAGGAGTACAATCGCATCCAGCGCTATTATATGGAATCCTCGCAAAATAGTGCGATTGAGCAAGCATTAAAGCTGGCAGACTTGCCTTATGAAATGACCTATAAAGGGGTCTATGTCATGGGGATCGATCCAAATTCCAGTTTTGCGGGGAAAATATCCGTTGGAGATACCGTCACCGCTGTCAATGGCAAAGAATTTAAAAGTAGCCAAGACTTTATCGACTATGTACAAAGTCAAACCATTGGTGATGAGATCACCGTAACTTACTTGCAAGATGGTGAAGAAAAAGAAGCAACAGGCAAATTAATTGAACTGGAAAGCAATCAAAAAGCAGGTATCGGTATCTCACTCGTCGATCATACAGAGATCACTTCTGATGAAGAGATCGTGATCGATTCTGGCAATATCGGTGGGCCTTCAGCTGGGTTGATGTTCACCCTTGAAATCTATGAACAGCTAACTGGAGATAACTTGCGTAAAGGCCATAATATTGCTGGAACCGGAACGATCTCAGCTGATGGGACGGTTGGTCGAATCGGTGGGATTGACAAAAAAGTAGCGAGTGCCAGCGAAAGTGGAGCAGAAATCTTTTTTGCTCCGGACGATGAAATCACTGATGAAGAGCGTGAAATAGATCCTTCCATTAAAACGAATTACGAAGAGGCAGTGGCAGCAGCGAAGAAGTTAGACACAGACATGAAAATCGTTCCGATCGCCAATGTTCAAGATGCATTGGACTACCTAGCAACACTAAAAGAAGCAAATTAAAACGGCACTTGCCGTTTTTTTTATTGTCTAAAGAATACAGTAGGCTCAAAGAAAAGGTTATGCTATACTTTTAGATAAGGAGTGTGAATCTAGTGGAATTAAAAAGACAACAACCGATCGTTGAAGCATATCATTTTGATATGAAACCGAAAGACAAAGAAATGGAAACAAAATTGAATGTCGGCTTTGCGCCGTTAAAAGTCAAAGATGAAGAATATATGGAAAAAAACAGTATTATTGGTGCCCGCTTAGAATTCCAATTGGTGTTCCCTGATTACGTTTTGTCAGGACGTGTCGGACAAGTCAATCATATTTTGAATCGCAAAGTCAATTCTGGAGAGGATTTGACGAAAGCCGAAACTGATCGCTTGGTTGAGCCCTTGTTTGATATCGTCAAACGCTTGACTTATGAAGTAACAGAGATCGTGACCGACAAACCAGGTTTACAATTGAACTTTAATACCAATTCGAACGCTGCGCAAGAAGCGAAGGAAGCAGACGAATAACGAGAAATAGGAGGGATGCCCATTGTTTTCCAATCAAATGCAAGTGATGCTATACGTCGACGATGTGACGAAAGCAGTTGAGTTTTGGCAAGAACTAGGGTTTGTGACCATTGAACAACAAACCGTTGATGGAACATCCGTCGTTGAAATCGCGCCATCAAAAGAGGCGGAGGCACATTTTGTCTTATATGACCGTGAGTTTATCGAAACACATTCACCTGAAGTCGCTTTGAATTCCCCATCGATCATGTTTTTTGCAGAAGATATTACGACACTTTATAAGAAGCTTTTAGAGATGGAAGCAGAAGTGGGTGAATTGATTCAGATGGAAGAACAACTGGTTTTCAATTTTGCCGATCCGGATGGCAATTATTTTGCTGTTTCAGGAAAATAGCTTTTGTCGATCGTAACCAATCATTCGTCCTTTTGAACCCGACTTTATGTTGTCGTACTGTTCAGGACAAATGGTTGGTTTTTTCGTTTTATTGCAAGACATTTTACAGGCAAAGGTCTAAAATTGATAACAAGAGAATCAATTGCCTTTAAGGAGGAAATGACTATGCAAAACTATCTATATGCAATCAGTGATATTCATGGAATGGCCGATCTGTTTAAAAAACTTCTTACCGATTATGACCCTAAGCTCCATCAGCTGCTTTTGATTGGAGACTTAAATGATCGGGGGCCGAAGTCAAAAGAGTGTTTTTTTCTGGGAAAAAAGTTAGTCGAAGAATACCAAGCGATTTATTTACGCGGCAATCACGAGGAGTATTTTCTGCAATTTCTAAATGCCCCTGAGGATTGGTTTGCCGCTTACGTACGCAATGGCGGCAAAGAAACGATTGAAAGTCTTTTGCATACAGGCGCTACTGAGGAGTATTCGCCGACGGAAATCGCCTTAATGATCCGCAGTAGCTATCGAGACTTAATAGAGTTTTTGATGGGGCGACCGCTTTATTACGAATGGGGAAAGTATCTCTTTGTTCATGCGGGCGTGGATTTAAGTAAAAAAGATTGGCGTAAGACCGCAGACCATGATTTTATCTGGATTCGCGAGCCATTTCATAAAGGAAAAAACCGTACAGGAAAAACGATCGTTTTTGGCCATACCATCACGCCCATGCTGCATGGAGATATGCAGACGACGGATCTATGGCAACAAGACGACAAAATCGGCATCGATGGCGGGGCAGTATTTGGTGGATCGGTGCATGGCGTGATTTTTGATGACAAAGGGATCGTTCAGGACATCGAATACCAAAATTTAGCAGGTCCTTGGCAACCAGACTTTTAAAAGTCTTTTTGAGAAAAGACAAAAGCAGCCATAACAAGAGTCGCGAAAGCAACATTGTTTTCGTGCAATCTTGTTCGCTCAATGGCTGTCTTTTTTATGTTAAAATAGCCAAAGCAACAAAGGAAAGGTGAGAACAAATGGCAGAAATGAATCAAGAGGTACTTGATTTAGTAAAACAAGAATTAACCGCTTTTACCCAAAAACAAATCAGTACGGTGTTGCAGTTATTGCAAGAAGGAAATACCGTCCCCTTTATTGCCCGCTACCGTAAAGAAATGACGAATGGACTTGACGAAGTTCAGATTCGAGAAATTGAAGAGCGATACCAGTACTTAGAAAACTTAGAGAAGCGCAAGCAAGAGGTTTTGCGTTTGATAGAAGAACAAGAAAAGCTAACGCCTGAACTATCTCAGGCGATTTTAGCTGCAACAAAAATGCAGGCCGTCGAAGACCTGTATCGTCCTTATAAACAAAAACGACGCACCAAAGCGACGATCGCCAAAGAGAACGGCTTGGAACCATTTGCTCAGTGGCTGTTAAGCTTCCCAAAAGCAGGTGACGTTCAAGAAAAAGCGGCCGAATTTATCAGTGATGCTGTTCCTACTGTAGAAGATGCCTTAGCAGGCGCGCACGAGATCATTGCAGAAAGCGTTGGTGATACTGCAGAGTTTCGTAGTTGGATCCGCAGCTATTACACAAACAAAGGACTGTATCAAAGCACGGTCAAAAATGCTGAAAAAGATGAAAAAGGCGTTTATGAAATGTATTACGATTTCCAGCATCCTATCAATAAGATGGTATCCCACCGAATTTTAGCCACTAATCGTGGGGAACAAGAAGACATCTTGAAGGTTGCACTTGTGGCAGATGAAGAAAAAATCATGGATTACCTACGTCGCAAATTGATCACGAATAGGGATTCACCCGCAGCCGGTTTTGTTGAAGCTGCAGCTGCTGATGCGCTGAAACGGTTTATTTCACCAGCCATCGAACGAGAGATCCGCAATGAATTGACAGAAAAAGCTGACGAACAAGCAATTGCGATTTTTGGAGAAAATCTTCGCAATCTGTTGCTGCAGCCGCCATTGAAGGGCAAAGTCGTTTTAGGTTTTGATCCAGCGTATCGTACAGGCTGTAAACTAGCCGTCATTGATGAGACTGGAAAAGTACTAGCGATCGAAGTGATCTATCCTCATAAACCAGCGCCTATGAATAAGCGAGAAGCTGCCGGACCAGCGTTTCGTCGCTTATTACAAACCTATAAAGTCGAGATGGTCGCAATCGGTAATGGGACTGCGAGTCGGGAATCAGAGCAATTCGTCGCTGAACAATTAAAATTGATCGATCAAGAAGTATATTATGTGATCGTGAATGAGGCAGGCGCTTCTGTTTATTCTGCCAGTCCGATCGCTCGTCAAGAATTCCCTGATCTGCAAGTGGAAGAACGCAGCGCCATCAGTATTGGTCGCCGTCTGCAAGATCCCTTGGCAGAATTAGTCAAAATTGATCCACAATCCGTGGGCGTCGGACAATACCAGCATGACGTTTCGCAAAAACGCCTCGCTGAACAATTGGATTTTGTTGTTGAGACTGTTGTCAACCAAGTTGGCGTTGACGTCAATACCGCAAGTGCGGCACTCTTGCAGCATGTAGCTGGTTTAAATAAAACCACTGCTCAAAATATCGTGACTTATCGAGAAGAAAATGGTGTATTTACGCAGCGGAATCAACTGAAAAAAGTCCCTCGCTTAGGACCAAAAGCTTATGAACAGGCGATCGGCTTTATGCGGATACCTGGCGGAAAAGTCATTTTGGACAATACCGGGATCCATCCAGAAAGTTATGACACTGCCAAAGAAATTTTGGCGATCGCGGGTATTTCTTTAGCGGAGCTAGGGAAAGAGCAAATGGAAGAAAATAAAGCGAAACTTGCCCAACTACGCCCAGCGGAGCTTTCCGCAAAATTGTCAGTCGGTAAAGAAACCATCACGGATATCCTAAAGGCGTTAATGCAGCCTGGACGCGATATGCGTGATGAAATGCCAGCGCCATTATTGCGCAAAGATGTGCTGAGTATGGAGGACCTAAAACCGGGAATGGAACTGAAGGGAACGGTTCGAAATGTGATCGACTTTGGTGCTTTCGTCGATATCGGTGTCAAACAAGATGGACTGGTGCATTTGTCGAAGCTGAGCCGTTCGTTTGTAAAGCATCCGAAAGACGTTGTTTCCGTCGGTGATGTCGTAACCGTTTGGATCGAGCAAGTAGATGTCAAAAAAGGCCGTATCAGTTTAACCATGGTCGATCCGGGAAATGCAAAATGACCCAACAAGAATTGCAGCATTTGGTGGAAGAGCTGTCGCTGTCTGTTTTCAACAAACCATTCACGCATCGAGCGGTGTTTAATTCTCGCTTAAAAACAACCGGTGGCCGCTACCATCTAAGTGATCACCACTTGGATTTCAATCCAACCATGCTCACAGAACACGGGATGGAGGTTTTTATCGGCATTATCAAGCATGAATTGTGTCATTATCATTTGCACTTAGCAGGTCTTGGTCACCGTCACCAAGATCCTGCCTTTAAAGCATTGCTGGCAAGAACGGGAGGCTTGCGTTATGCACCTCCTGCCAAAAGGACAGCCAAACATCGCTATCGATGCCAAAATTGCGGCTGCGAGATTCGGCGGCAGCGACGTGTGGATATCAAAAAATATGTTTGTGGAAAATGTCGTGGACGTTTGCTAGAAATAGGAAATGATGAGAAAAGTCAAGTCGAAAAATAAAACTCGTTGCTATTTTTTTCATTTTGTATGATAATGTAGGTCGTGTGACAACCTGATATTTGTCAATACACGCGTTTTTTTACGACGCGGATTTGAGAAAAGAGGATTATAATAATGGAAAATCAAAACAAAATACATCATTTTGTTGGAATCAAAGGTTCCGGTATGAGTTCATTGGCTTTGATTCTGCACGAAAAAGGCTACCAAGTACAAGGCTCTGATGTGGAAGAATATTTCTTCACTCAACGTGATCTAGAAAAAGCAGCGATCAAATTGTTGCCTTTCGATAAAGCAAACATTCAACCAGAAATGGTCATTATCCAAGGGAATGCTTTCCCTGACACCCACGAAGAAATCGTACGGGCAAAAGAACTTGGTATAGAAGTTACTCGTTATCATGACTTTATTGGCCAATTCATTCAGCCCTATACGAGTATTGCGGTGACCGGTTCTCACGGGAAAACCAGTACGACAGGATTGCTTTCTCATGTCTTAAGCGGCATCCGTCCAACAAGTTTCTTGATTGGCGATGGGACTGGTCATGGGGAACCTGATGCGGAATTCTTTTCATTTGAAGCCTGTGAATACCGTCGTCATTTCTTAGCGTATTCACCGGATTATGCAATCATGACCAACATCGATTTTGATCACCCAGACTACTTCCACTCGATCGAGGATGTCTTCTCAGCCTTTCAATCGATGGCAAGTCAAGTGAAAAAAGGCATCTTTGCTTTTGGTGATGATGAATACTTGCGTAAACTTGAAGCCGATGTCCCAATCTACTATTACGGCGTCAACGATAACGACGATGTCCAAGCAAAAAATATTGAACGCACCACCCAAGGTTCAGAGTTCGACGTCTTTATCCATGGTGAAAATATTGGCCATTTTGTCTTGCCAGCGTTTGGTCAGCACAACATCAACAACGCATTAAGTGTGATCGCTGTGGCTTACAAAGAAGGATTGGATATGAAAGAAGTTGCTGCTGAGATGATTTCATTTCCTGGAGTGAAACGCCGCTTTAGCGAAAAAATCGTGGCGGATATGACGATCGTGGACGACTACGCCCACCATCCTGCAGAAATCAAAGCAACGATCGATGGCGCTCGTCAAAAATATCCAGAGAAAGAAATTATTGCTGTCTTCCAGCCACATACCTTTACCCGCACGATCGCTTTGATGGATGAATTTGCGGAAGCATTGGATCTTGCAGACCATGTCTATCTATGTGACATTTTTGGATCTGCTCGTGAATCACGAGGAGATGTTAAAATTGAAGATCTAGGCAAGAAAATCCAAAAAGGTGGAACTGTGATCAAAGAAGAGAACGTATCTCCGCTATTGGATCATCAAAATGCTGTCGTGATTTTCATGGGAGCAGGCGATGTGCAAAAATTTGAGACAGCCTATGAAAAACTATTAAGCAATACAACTCGTAACGTATTGTAATCAAAGACTCTTGTGGCGTGTTTGCTGCAAGAGTTTTTTACATCTGAAGTTTTTGCAAAAGCAGCACCGCGAACTTGCACTTTTGTCGGCATCTGATAGAATATACTCAGATGAAACTATTCTTTTTGGAGGAATTAAATTTTGAATATAGGGAAACCGCGAAAAATAGGAAAAAGTATTGAAGATATCGAGGAAGGCGATTCGTTATCCTTAACAGAATCGATCGAAGACAATCAACTGCTGTTATATTTAGGGCTGACTAATGATGCCAATCCTTTGTATATACAACATGACTACACACAAAAAACTGAGTACCAGCGTCCCATCGTACCATCCATTATGTTGATGGGGATCATTACCAGTGCCGTATCGAAACATTTGCCTGGTCCTGGCTCTCATGTAGTCAATTTTTCGGTAAACTTTATTGAACCTGTATATCATTATGAAACGTTGACCTTTGAATTCGAAGTGATCAAAGTGGATAAAATGAAAGACGTGGTAACTATTTCAGTTGAAGCGATCAACACAGAAGATCATCGTATTTTAGATGCTGTGGTCATGGTCCAGCCGCCAAAAGCAGTAGCAGAAAATGAGGAGGAACAACAAGATGAATAATTTAAATAATGAAACCGTCCAAGCCCAAGGCTTAAATCGCTTTTATTCAAAAGTGTATTTATTCTTCGGCGTTGGGCTTGCGATCAGTGCGATCTCAGCCTATATATTTGGGGAAGTCTTTCAAGCGCAAACCCTGCAATTTATCAGCAACTTTCCGCTAGGATTTACTGGTCTTTGGATCTTACAGATCATTCTAGTTATTGTATTAGGGGTGAAGGCGCAGAAAAATCCGTCCTTGACCGTTGCTGGCTTTTTAGTCTATTCGCTCTTGAATGGATTGACCTTGTCTGTGACACTGATGATCTATGACTTTGGATCGATCGTGGGAGCATTTGTTTCAGCAGCTGTCACTTTTGGTGTCATGTCAGCATTTGGGATCATGACCAAACGGGATCTAAGTGTAGTTGGTCGTATCGGCTATGGTCTGTTGCTCGGGATCATCATCTCGACGCTCTTGAATGTATTTATTTTACGCAGTCAACCGGTTGACTTTTTCTTATCGATCGTGACCGTCTTTGTCTTTATGGGGATCACCGCCTATGACAATCAGCAAATCCGCAATGTATACTTCGCAACGAATGGTGGCGCAAATACAGGAGTGGCCGTTTTTATGGCATTACAACTGTATTTGGACTTTATCAACTTATTCCTTGCGTTATTGCGAATCTTTGGAAAAAACAACTAAAAAAAGTGCGAGGAAACTCGCCTTTTTTTTTGTATAAAATGAGAGAGAAAACAAAGCAATTCATCGCTTTTGTGCCCGTTCTTTGATAGAATAAAGAGGAACTTTTTGAGAAAAGGAGTAATCAAATGCCAAAAAATAAATTACTACTCGTTGATGGAAATAGTGTGGCTTTTCGCGCGTTTTTTGCGTTGCATAATTCATTAGAACGGTTTAAAAATGCCAATGGGCTGCACACAAATGCCATCTATGCGTTTCATACTATGTTTGAAAATGTGATGGCAAAAGAACAGCCAACACATGTTTTAGTGGCTTTTGATGCTGGAAAAACCACCTTCAGGACAGCGATGTATGAAGACTATAAAGGCGGACGTTCAAAAACCCCTGGGGAATTTAAAGAACAAATGCCTTACATTCGCGAATTGATCAACGCGTTAGGTGTTCAATATTACGAATTAGATAATTACGAAGCCGATGATATCATTGGCACATTGGCAAATAAAGTCGACAAAGAGCTGTTTGACGTTGTCGTTTTATCTGGCGATCGCGATTTGACCCAGCTGGCAACGGAGCACGTGAAAGTTGACATTACGGTCAAAGGAGTTAGCGAAATTGAAAGTTATACACCCGCTCATGTGGCTGAAAAATATGACGGCCTAACGCCCTTACAAATCATCGACATGAAAGGACTAGCTGGTGATGCTTCCGATAATATTCCTGGTGTCACCAAAATTGGTGAGAAGACAGCCATCAAGCTATTGAAGGAATATGGCTCCGTTGAGGGGATCTATGAACACATCGATGAAATGAAAAAAAGCAAGATGAAAGAAAACTTGATCAATGACCGTGAGATCGCCTTTCTTTCAAAACAGTTAGCAACCATCGATGTGGATGCGCCCATTGAGGTCGATGTCGACAAACTGAAATATGAAGGCAAAGATTTAGAGAAATTGGTGCCATTCTACCAAGAAATGAACTTTAATAGCTTCTTAGAGAAGTTGCAGATTACAGCTGAACCAGTTGAGATGGAAGACATTTTATTTTCGGTCGTTGAAGAAGTAACAGAAGATATGTTCCAAGGAGACACGGCATTGTATGTCGAGATGATGGGGGATAACTATCATTTGGAAGACATCGTCGGTGTTGCTTGGGGCAATCAAGAAAAAATTTATGTCAGCAATCGTGAAGAATTGTTTGAAAGTCCATTCTTTACCAATTGGTTAAAAGACGAGGAACGTAAAAAATTCGTCTATGATGCCAAACGCACGTATGTGGCATTAAACCGATACACGACAGCACCAAAAGGAATCGCTTTTGATGTTTTATTGGCAGCTTATCTTTTAGACACGAATGATACGAATAATGACATCGCAGGTGTTGCCGCTCACTATGGCTATGATGCGATCCAATCGGATGAAGCGATTTATGGAAAAGGTGCGAAAAAAGGTCTGCCAGCGGATGAGGAAGACTTCTTTGCTCATTTAGCCCGTAAAGTAGCAGCGATTACGAACCTAACACCAAAGCTTACGGAAGAATTGGCAGCGAAGAATCAAACAGCGCTATTTGAAGAAATGGAATTGCCTTTATCAATGATTTTAGCTGATATGGAGATTACTGGAATCAAAGTTGATGCGTCTCGCTTGCATCAGATGAAGGGCGAATTTGCGCAACGGTTGCATGAAATTGAAGAAAAAATCTACGCCGAAGCTGGTGAAACCTTCAACTTAAACTCACCGAAACAACTGGGTGTGATCTTATTTGAAAAAATGGGCTTACCAGTCATCAAAAAAACCAAGACTGGCTATTCGACAGCCGTCGATGTGTTAGAACAACTAAAAGAGCAAGCACCGATCGTTGAAGACATTTTGACTTATCGTCAAATCGCTAAGATCCAATCAACCTATGTAGAAGGCTTATTAAAAGTGATCCAAGGGGATGGCAAAGTCCATACACGATATGTACAAACCTTGACCCAAACTGGTCGTTTAAGTTCTGTCGATCCGAACTTGCAAAACATTCCGATTCGTTTAGAAGAAGGTCGAAAGATCCGTGAAGCCTTTGTGCCGCGAGAAGCTGATTGGGTGATCTATTCTTCTGACTACTCTCAAATCGAATTACGAGTGTTGGCACATATCTCAGATGATACCCATTTGAAAGAAGCCTTTATCGAAGGTCAAGATATCCACTCAAGCACAGCGATGCGAGTCTTTGGTATCGAAAAAGCAGAAGATGTGACACCAAATATGCGTCGTCAAGCCAAAGCGGTCAACTTCGGTATCGTTTATGGTATTTCCGATTATGGCTTATCCCAGAATCTAGGAATCACCAGAAAAGCCGCCCAACAATACATTGATACGTATTTTGAAAAATATCCTGGTGTGAAAACGTATATGGAGGATGTGGTTCGTGAGGCGAAGGACAAAGGGTACGTTGAAACCTTGTATCATCGCCGTCGTTACCTACCTGATATCAATTCGCGCAATTTCAATATTCGGACTTTTGCTGAAAGAACCGCCATCAATACACCGATCCAAGGCAGTGCGGCGGATATCTTAAAGATTGCCATGATCGATTTGGCGAAACGTTTGAAAGAAGAAAAATTAGCAGCAACGATGCTGCTGCAAGTACACGATGAACTAGTCTTTGAAGTACCTGAATCTGAATTGCCTCGTCTTGACGCTTTAGTGAAAGAAGTGATGGAGCAAGCCGTTGCATTGCATGTCCCTTTACTGACAGACAGCAATTGGGGCAAAACATGGTACGATGCAAAATAAATGAGGTGAACAGAGGTGCCTGAATTACCAGAAGTTGAAACGGTCCGCAAAGGACTTGAAAAACTTGTTTTAAATAAAACGATCGAATCGGTCGAGATCCTTTGGCCACGAATCATCGAAAGTCCTGAAGTGCCGATCTTTTCGGCACTGTTGAAAGGGCAACGTTTTGAAAGATTTGAACGACGTGGAAAATTTTTGATTTTTAAATTGACAGATTATGATCTGATCTCTCATCTACGAATGGAAGGCAAGTACGAGTATTTTGAGTCAGAACCGATTGTCGATAAACATACACATGTCATTTTCCATTTTACGGATGGCAGTCAGTTAAATTACCAGGATGTAAGAAAATTTGGTCGTATGACTTTAGTGGATAAAGACCAAAGCGCAGCCTATAAAGGCATCATGCAATTAGGTCCTGAGCCTAAGCCTGAATTGTTTTTATTGGAAGCATTTGAGCAAGGATTGAAGCGGTCTAAAAAAGCCATCAAACCCCTTTTGTTAGATCAAAAACTTGTGACTGGTTTGGGCAATATTTATGTAGATGAGGCGCTATGGCAAGCGAAGATCCATCCTGAACAACCAGCAGATTCCCTCACCCCAGCAGAAGCCAACGTGTTGCATCAAGCGATCATCGATGTCTTGGAACGCGCCGTTGAAGCAGGGGGGACAACCATTCGGACCTATCTCAATGCATTGGGCGAAGCAGGAAAATTCCAAATGTCATTAAATGTCTATGGCCAAACGGGCAATCCGTGCGGGCGATGCGGGACACCAATCGTCAAGACCAAGGTTGCCCAACGGGGGACGCACTTTTGTCCTCAGTGCCAAAAATTGCATGTGAGGTCCAGCAAATGAGTTTTGTCTTAGGGGTCACTGGCGGGATCGCCACTGGGAAAAGTACCGCAGTCGCGCATTTTCGCTCACTGGGCTTACCGATTATTGATGCCGATATCATCGCCAGAGAAGTCGTTGAACCGAATACGGAGGGCTTGCAGGCGGTGACACAAGCCTTTGGTCCGCAGATTTTGAGCGATGACGGACACCTGGATCGGCAAACCCTCGGTGCCCTGATATTTAATGATCCAGAAAAACGTCGCTTGCTGAATCAGACGCTGTCGCCATTTATTCGACAAGAGATTTTGTCTCAGATCGAAGAAAAAAGGCAGCAAGTGCCCTTGTTGATCGTTGACATTCCTTTGCTTTATGAAGCCGACTACGACCAATACATGGATCAAACCGCAGTCGTTTATGTGCCAGAAGCGCTTCAAAAAGAGCGGTTGATGGCACGTAATCAACTGAGTGAGCAAGAAGCGCAACAACGAATCGACAGTCAGCTTTCCATTGAGAAAAAGAAACAACGGGCAGATATTGTCTTTGATAATCAAGGAACGATAGCCCAACTCAATCAGCAGATCGATGATTGGTTAGCATCCTTAAACAAATAGATAAGACAGCAGGTTCCCTTCAGTAAAAGGGAACCTGCTATTTTATCTTTCAATAGCAAACCTAGCCCTATCATTTCCCAAAACAACTGGCGCTGAAACATGTCGGAAACTGTTTGGTTTGGAAAGTAAGACGATCGTGTATGAATGGTTAAATATCAAAGTACCAGCCCTGATTTATTTTGGGGTCACGATCACGCGATTGCTGGAAAAGGGGTGAAGAATGATCGGCTGATCATAAAAAGAGGTGAGAACCTCCTCAGTAAAAATCGTCTCTCGTTGACCAGCGGCGTGGACTTTGCCGTTTTTTAACATCAGCAAATGAGTGAAAATCGGTAGTAGCTCTTCCGTATGATGGGTAACGTAAAGAAGAGTCGGCGTATTCGGCAGATGTGAAAAAGCCTGCAGACGGGTTAGCAGTTCTTCTCGCGCAAATAAATCAAGGCCCGTACAAGGTTCGTCCAAAATGAGGATCTCTGGTTGTGCCATCATGGCACGTGCGATCATGACAAATTGTTTTTCCCCTTGCGAAAGGACATGATAGGAACGATGGATCAGATGCGACAAACCTAAGTCAGCCAAAAGCTCTTTTGCTTGGATCAGCTGCTCTTCTTCGTAGGACTCATAAAGACCAATACTGGAATAAAGCCCCGAAAGAACGATTTCTTCGGCAAGATAGCGACCATAAAACTTGCTTTGCAGCGCTGAACTGACCCAACCAATGCGCCGTTGAAGATCGGGCACAGACGTTTTTCCGTAACGCTCACCTAAGACCGTTCGTTGACCAGAAGAAGGCCATAAACTTCCCGTGATCATTTGGAGTAATAAACTTTTGCCAGCACCATTCAGACCTAAAATCGCCCAATGCTCACTTTTTTTCACTTGCCAATTGATCGCTTTTAATAAATAGTTCTTGTCGCGAACGAAAGAAACCTGTTGGAAATCGAGGATTGTCATCTATTGTCGAACCTTAGACAGGTTCTTCACCTCCAGTTGTAAGAAAATTCAGAAAATAATCGCTCATATTATAGCATAAAGAAAAACATTTTGCTGACTGTTTGGTATCGTATTCATATCTTTTGTCAGAAATCAGAATGCTTGTTATGATGAAAGTATACAGGAGGGATGATAACTATGGGTACTTTTAAAGATGAAAAAGATGTGATCGTTGGCAAAGCCAAAGAAAAAATCGGTGAGTGGACCAACAATGAAGAACTTGCCCACTCTGGAAAAGAACAAGCACAAGAAGGTCAAATCAAGAAAGAGCACGATCAAAAACGAGTCAATGAACTAGATGATCAAAATGATGAGCGTGATGCCCGCAATGATCGAACCACCCCTGAAAATGTCAGCAGCGAAGAACTATTGCGAGCTGAAAATCCCGATGCGAATAAAATTTCTTCGAATGATCGACGGGATGCAGACCAGCTGAAGCATTACACAGGAATTGAAGATAAATTATAAACGACCATGGATGCCTTCGTCTTCTAGACGAGGCATTTTTTGTTAATGAGACCAAAGAGAGGTTGAAAGACAACCACCTGCACAGTTGACAATTTCTCAACCTCTCATTATAATCCATTAAGATCGCATGGAAAGCAGCAAAGATATTGGGAGGTGGTCATCAAATGCTTATTTATGCATTGTGTACGACTGTCAAGAAAGTAGAACAGCCGCAATAGGAAACGGAAAATTAGAAAGAAGGCTTTTTTATGATCGAACCTTACCAATTTCATTCAATTAAACATCAAGTATACCAATTAGTACGAACATATCAATCGGTCAATGATCCTCGAACGATCAAAACGGTTGAAACGATGACAAAAGACGCCATAGAACAATTTTTTCCTGAAGAAGAAACAGCACCACGAGAAATTTTAGCTGCTTTCTTTCAACCGGGGATGACGATCAGTCGCAGCAATGAGCTATTAACAGAGCTCAAAGAGTACGTCCGACCCTTTCAGGTACCGACAACAAAACAAATTGAAAAAATGTTTCGGAAAGTAAAAAAACTGAAAATACCTGATTTTGCTTCCGTTGATTTAAAAGAGACCACCTATCTTTCTTGGGATGATATCGGTAGTCAAAGCAAGTTTATGATCATTGCCACTGAGCAGGGCTTTACAGGACTTCACGGTCATGTCTCAACCGAGGTCAAGAAAGGAATCTGTCCCTTATGCCAGCATGAAGGGAATGTCTCGATGTTTCTTTCTCTGACAAAAAGCAATGGCGATGGAACGTATACCAAACGGGGGAACTATATTTGCCGGGATAGCCAACGGTGCAATCAGCAGATGGAACAGCCAGCAAATTTGCATGACTTTGTTTCTTTGCTGCAAATGAAAGATAAATAACGAAATGAAACGGCAGAAAAATTTCTGTCGTTTTTTCAAATTCAAAAAAACAGTAGTTATAACATTATTTAAATTTTGTATTAAATGAACAGAATAAACCACTTTGGCTATTGTACCAACGGATTTCATGTTATAATTAATCATAGAAACCGATGACTTTACGTAAATACGTAAGCGCATAAGAGAGAAAATGAGGTGGAACTATGCAATGTCCAAAATGTCATCATAACAATTCTAGGGTAGTTGATAGTCGACAAGCCGATGATGGACGTGTGATTCGCCGCCGTCGTGAATGCGAAAATTGCGGCTATCGCTTTACAACATTTGAACGTATCGAAGAGGCACCCCTACTTGTCATTAAGAAGAATGGTGCCCGTGAAGAATTCAATCGCGAAAAAATCCTACGGGGTTTGATTCGTTCTGCTGAAAAACGACCAGTGACAATGGATCAAATGGAAACGATTGTCGATCATGTGGAAAGTCGTGTTCGTGCTCTTGGTGAAAATGAAATTTCTACAACACAGATTGGTGAGTATGTGATGGAAGATTTAGTTGATTTAGACGAGATCGCTTATATCCGTTTTGCCAGTGTCTATCGCCAGTTTAAAGACATGTCAGTTTTCTTGAAAGAACTACAAGACATCGTCGAAAAAGCGAAAGAACCACAAGAATAGAGGGGGACAACAAGTGGGCAATAGTTTACCGAATCAATCGTACAAAGTGTTCAAAAGCCGTCCACTTACACAGGAAGGGAAAGACGCCCTCATTTATTTGTATCAACCAATTATTGAAAGTGATGCTTTAGCGTTGTATTTGACACTCGCAAGCGATGTCCAAGCCCAAAGCTTTTCTGGCGAGGAGTCGATGACGACCGTGCATCTAGATATCTTGAATGCCATGAATGCGGGAATGCCTCGCTTCATAAAAGCCAAGCAAAACTTAGAGGGCATCGGCTTGCTAAAGTCTTATGAGAAAGCAGATGCTCAAAACGGGAGCTCGTATCTGTATTGGTTGCAAGAACCGGTCCATCCAGCAGCGTTTTTTCAAGATGAATTGTATGCTTATCTGTTGTTGGAAAGAGTCGGGGAGCGTAAATTTGATCAGCTGGTCAAGCTGTATCAACCAAAGCAGTGTTCCTTGACCGATTATCAGGAAGTGACGCAATCCTTCTCAGCCGCCTATGGGTTAAATACCGCACGTTTTGCTTCACATGAAGAAACGTTACAGGCAGTCAGTGATTCTTTTCAAGAAACCAAAGCGAACTTGGTGCTTGACGAAAAGCAGTTGGATTGGGACTTTCTTTTATATGAAGCGCAGCGTCGGTATATCCGTGCCGCTAATTTCACGCCAAGTTTTCGACAAAAGTTAGTTCTATACCATTCTTTATATGGCTATGATGTGTTGGAATTGTTGGATTTGATGGCGGACAATGTTTCTTTGACAACAGGCGAGGTCGACCAGAAGAAGCTGGAACAAGCTATCATGAAGAAATCACGGCAAACATTCACGAAAACATCAAAAAGAGAAGATCCCCAAGCGGAAAGTCAGTTGCGCCGCTTCAATACCTTAAAACAGAATGGTTTTTCAGAAAATGATGTCTTATTGATTCAAGAAAGTGAGAACAATGCACCGATCGCTTTTCTCAAGGCGATCAAAGCGGAGAAGAACAGTTTCATGACGGATTCAGAACAATGGCTGATCAAGAGCCTTGTCGAACGGTCACCATTGCCAAATAGTGTGATCAATGTTCTGGTTCATTATGTCTTGGTGGTCCAAAACAATGCCGCTTTGTCAGGGAATTATGTGAACAATATCGCCGCCCAGTGGTCAGAATTAAAAATTGGCACGGCAGAAGATGCCATCAAACATGTTCGGAGCCTTGTTCGAAGTGCCAAGGAAAAACGCAGCCGACCACAAACCAGCGGCAAAAAAATCATTCGCGAAGAAAAGCTGCCTTCTTGGGCTGAAAAACCAGTGGAAGAGACAGCCTTAACGCCAGAGCGACAAGCAGAATTAGATAAAAAACTGCAAAACTACTTGCATAAGAAAGCTGGTGACAAGTAATGGAAGATGTAGGGAAAAACTTAGGAAAACTATTGGATAAACGCAATTACCGTGATCAGTTTTCAGCAATGATGGCAGAAGTTTTACAAGATCCTGATGTCAAAGCATTTATTGCCGAAAATGAAGAGGTATTGACCGAAGCAGATATTAAAAAAAGCTATGCGAAACTGTATGAGTTCGTCCAAGAAAAGCGGAAATTCCGCATCAATGATCCATCCATGATCGCACCGGGCTATGAGCCGCGCTTAGCGTTAAATTTTCATTTTATTGACGTCACCTATGTACCAACGAAAGAACTACTGGCATATCAGAAACAAGAAGAGATCCGCAGTCGCATCAAAGCGATGGATATGCCTAAAGATATACAAGAAGCAAGTTTTGCAGATTATCAGCAAACGCCTGGCCGAATGGAGGCCATCGCAGCTGCCGTTGATTTTATTAGTGAGTTGACAGCCAATCCACAGGAGTTTCATAAAGGACTATACTTTGTGGGGAGTTTTGGGATCGGAAAAACCTATCTGCTTGGAGCGATCGCCAGAGATTTAGCGGAGGCTGGCTACACGACGACATTGGTTCACTTCCCGACATTTGCAGTAGAGATGAAACAAGCAATCGGCAAAGATCAGGTGGGGGATAAGCTGAATGCAGTGAAAAAAGCCCCAATCTTAATGATGGACGATATCGGTGCGGATGCGATGAGCAGTTGGATTCGTGATGAAGTCTTCGGTGTGATTCTACAATACCGAATGCAAGAGCAACTCCCGACGTTCTTTACCTCGAATTTTACTATGCATGAGTTGGAGCAGCATCTTTCAGTAACGCAACGCGGCGAATCCGAACCATTGAAAGCCAAACGTATTATGGAGCGTATTCGTTACTTGACACAAGAGATCCAAATGACGGGCAAAAATCGACGAAATGATGCCTAAAAAAACCATTACTGGAGGAAGAAGATGATGAAAAAACAAGTGATTCTAGGCTTGTCCTTAGCAGCAGTGTTGCTGTTAACGGCTTGTGGCAGTCCCGAAAACAACAATGCATCAAGTGGCGATAACACGCCTTCTGAATCAAGTGAGAATGCTAGTTCCGTTGCCAATAGTTCTTCAGAGAGCGAAACAGCGACGGTTTTTACTGGTATTATCCAAGAAGATGCCCGAGCAGGTTCGGATGATACCTTTCAATTATTTTTGAAAGACGTAGCGGCAGTTGAAGATGAGGATCAAGTCGTCCAAAGTTTTCAAAATGATGGGGTCATTCTCCATGTCCCTGTCGAGGCCTATTCGGGAGAGATCGAGGAGTTAGTTGAAGGAGACAAGGTCCAAGTGTCGCTGCAAGGTGTCCCGATCATGACGATGTCGATCCCACCGCAAATTCCCGGTAACTCGATTCAAAAGGTTGAATTAGTGAACGATTAATGCAATGTGCGCCTTGGCAATGGCACCACAGTCAAGACGCACATTTTTTTCTATTTATGGAAAGCGTGTTATACTACGAAAGAAGGAGTGACAATATGAACGAACATGCATTATCGGATCGTTTGGCTTGCGTGGGCGAACAAATTCCCGACCAAGCACGTATCGCCGACATCGGCTCCGACCATGCTTATTTACCTGTGGCATTGATGCTGCAGAACAAAATCACTTATGCTGTAGCTGGAGAAGTCGTTCAAGGACCTTATGATTCTGCCAGTAAACAAGTACGTAAAAACGGGCTAACAGAGAAGATCGTGGTGCGCTTAGCAGACGGATTGGACGCTATTCAGCCAGCAGATAAGATCGACACGGTTGTTGTTGCTGGAATGGGGGGGACTTTGATTCGCTCTATTTTAGAAGAAGGCAGCAGAAAAAATCGCTTAGCGGGGGTCAAGCGTTTGGTCTTACAACCGAATGTTGGCGAAAGGACCTTGCGGGAATGGCTCGTTGATCATAATTTTACGATCACTCATGAAGTGCTGTTAGAAGAAAATGACAAAAATTATGAAATCATCGTTGCGGAAACTGGAAAAGCGACATACACGAACCGGCAATTATTTTTTGGTCCCTTTTTATTAAAAGAAAAAAATCCAGTTTTTTATAAAAAATGGCAGCATGAATTGAAGCAGCGTCAACGAGTGGTCAAAGAGTTAGAGAAAGCCAAAGAACCACCTGCTGAGAAAATGAATGAATTGAAAGAACAAATCGAATGGATCAAGGAGGTACTGGCATGATTTCTGGTCAAGAATTTATCAAACGCTTTGAAGCATACTGCCCGTTATGGTTGGCAGAAGAAGGCGATCCAGTTGGTCTGCATGTTGGTACATTAAACAAACCCCTCGAGCGAGTCATGATGACCCTTGATGTCCGTCCAGAAGTGGTAACCGAAGCCATCGAGAAAAAGATCGACTTGATCATCGCGAAACATCCACCGATCTTTCGCCCTTTGAACCGCTTGCTGACCGATGATCCGCAACAAAAGATGTTGATGGATCTCGTCAAGCATGATATCGCCGTTTACGCCGCCCACACCAATATGGATATTATTGAAGACGGTTTGAATGATTGGTTTTGTGAACTGCTAGAAGTTGAACCAGATACGTACTTGAAGCAAACCCATCAAGTAAAAATGAAGAAGTTAGCTGTATTTACACCTGTTGAATCGGCACCAGCATTGCGAAAGGCATTAGGAAAAGCTGGTGCTGGTCAGCAAGGCAATTACCAAAACACCAGCTATTCATTGATTGGCACCGGTCGCTTTACGCCACAACAAGCAGCGCATCCTGCCATCGGTGAGATCGGAAAAGAAGAACAGGTGCAAGAAGCGAAAATCGAAGTCATTTTTCCAGAAACGATCGAGAAAAAGGTCCTTTCGGCAATGATCGCTGCTCATCCTTACGAAGAGCCAGCTTATGATCTGTATGCCTTAGACAATTTGCCGAAGACCTATGGAATCGGACGCGTTGGCAACCTCGCTGAGCCTCTTTCCATTGATCAGTTTGTCGCACGTGTCAAAGAGCGGTTTGGTTTGACTGCTTTACGGGTTGTCAGTTTTCCTAATGCACCTGAAAAAATTCAGCGAATCGCCATTTGTGGCGGCAGTGGTCAATCGTTTTATTCGGATGCCTTACGCCATCAAGCGGATTTGTACATCACTGGCGATATCAGTTACCATTTCGCCCATGACATGCAAGCCAATGGGTTGATCGCGATCGATCCAGGGCACAACATCGAAAAGGAATGTATTCCTCGGTTTATTGAGAAATTCAATCAGTGGAAAGCAGAAGAGAACTGGGCTGTGACCTTTGTTCCTTCCACCACTTCAACAAATCCATTTGACTATAGATAGGAGAATCTTTTATGTACGAAAATTTATTGCCTCGCTTTTTAAAATATGTCAAAACAGAAACTCGCTCAGATGCGACAAGCACCACAACACCTTCCACCCAAACACAAGTCGCGTTTGCTAAAGAACTGCAAAAAGAACTTGAAGAACTAGGGTTAAGCGATGTTCATTACAATGAATCCAATGGTTTCGTAATCGCAACATTACCAAGTAATGTCGAACATGACGTGCGCTCCATCGGTTTTATCGCCCATATGGATACCGCCGATTTTAATGCAGAAAATGTTGATCCGCAGATCATCGAAAATTACGATGGCGAATCGACCATTAAATTAGATAAAGAAGGAAAATACACATTAAACACAAAAGATTTTCCGAATTTAAAAAATTATGCTGGCGAAACCTTGATCACTACTGATGGTACCACTTTATTAGGTTCTGATGATAAGTCAGGTATTGCAGAAATCATGACAGCCATGGAAATTTTACTGAAAACCCCAACGATCAAGCATGGGGAAATCAAAGTCGCATTTGGCCCTGATGAAGAAATTGGTGTTGGTGCCGATAAATTCGATGTGGAAGATTTCAATGTTGATTTTGCCTATACAATGGATGGCGGTCCAGTAGGAGAATTGCAATACGAAACCTTCAATGCGGCGCAAGCTGAAATTACGATCCAAGGAAAGAATGTCCACCCTGGAACTGCTAAAGACACCATGATCAACGCCTTGCAACTAGCAGTCGATTTTCAAAATGCGCTACCTGCTGATGAAGTTCCTGAGAAAACCGAAGGGACAGAAGGGTTCTTCCATTTGATGAGCCTTAGTGGTTCAGTAGAAGAAGCGAAAATGGCATACATTATTCGAGATCATGACCGGAGTCGTTTCGAAGAAAGAAAAGCACAATTATTAGCGGTTCAAGAAAGCTTGAATGCCCGCTTTGATGAACCACGAGTGCACGTACATCTATATGATCAATACTACAACATGAAAGAAATCATCGAAAAAGATATGAGCATCATTGATTTAGCGAAAGATGCGATGAAAGCAGTTGGAATCACACCGATGACAGAACCTGTCCGTGGTGGTACGGATGGCTCGAAAATCTCCTATCTAGGGATTCCAACCCCGAATATCTTTGCTGGTGGAGAAAATATGCATGGACGTTATGAGTTCGTCTCACTACAATCAATGATGAAAGCGACCGATGTGATCGTGAAAATCGCCGAACTGAATGCGCAAGCATAGCAGCAGCTTCTTCATTGAAAGAAAAGAACAACTTTAGGGCTGGGAACTCTTCACGCAGGTCTTGCGTAAGGCCCGGCCTTTTATTAGGATGTGAATAGGATGAAAATTCTCGTATTATACAACGATACAGCGGGGAAAAGTGAAGCAAAAGAAACAGCAGAAAAATTCCAAGCCTATGTGAACGAACAAGGCGATGAGCATCAAGTGTTTTTACAAGCATCAAATCCCGATGTTGACCCTGAGGATGTTAAAGAGGCAGCCAAGAAACATGTGGTCGATACGATTGTTATTATTGGTGGGGATGGAACGATCCATCATGGGCTGCAAACATTCAAAGAAAAGCTGGATGAGCTGAAGATCGGGATCATTCCTGGAGGAACGGTAAATAACTTCGCTCGAATGTTAGGTATTCCAGTCAAGCTAGAAGAAGCGTTTGAGAATATTTTAACAGGGGTTGAACGTCCGATCGATTATGGGATGGTCAATGATCAAGTAATGATCTCGACGATGACCATTGGTCTTTTAGCAGATACTGCAGCAGCAACTTCCCAAGAAGAAAAACAACAATACGGTCCGTTGGCGTTTATGAAACGGTTCATTCATCTGTTGATCAAAAAGAAACAATACAAATTGGAAGTCATCGCTGACGAACGGAAATGGCAGGGGAAAAGTCAATTACTGACGATCGTCATGTCGAATTCAGCAGGTGGGTTTAAGAACTTTGATGAAGAAGCAAAACCTGACGATGGCTTGTTCCATGTTATTCTTTTGCCAAAATTGAACATTTTACGGTTTATTTTGTATTTGCCAAGAATTATTCGTGGTAGAATTGCCAAAGTACCAAGTGTTGAATATTTCACTGCCGCAAAGGTCTCGATCAAGGCGAAAGAAAAAACGGTTCATACTCGGACCGACGGCGATCCAACGGATGATCTGCCAATCGAGATGAAAGTCATCAAGCATGGGTTGACGATGTTGGTACCTGAGGAAGCACAAGAATCAAAATAATGGTCCCTACGATCAATCATATGGAGGAAATGGATGGATGCACTGATTTACAATCCATTGTGGTTTTATTTAATTGCAGTCAATCTTTATCTTTTCTGTCTGATGGGTTATGATAAATATCAGGCAGTAAAACAAGGTTGGCGGGTTCCCGAAGCAAATCTCCTTTTTATGGGGGCGATTGGCGGCGGATTAGGCGGTTTGATCGCGCAACGCGTGTTTCGCCATAAAACAAGAAAGAAGAAGTTTTATTTCTTTTTTGCTTTCGGCACCGTTTTTGCTATCCTGCTGATGGTCTTTTTTGCATAAATTCGGTTTAACAAGCAAGGAGTTAATATGAAAACTAAAGTGAAGTTCGCCCTTAATTTACTTTTACTAGTAGGCATTCTGGGTGTGATGTATTTTTTTGTCCGTAACTCGATGATGGAAATTTTAGCGGGGCTAAGAGAGACCAGCTTTCTCGTCGTCTTACTGGTTATGGGGCTTGGCACATTGTACCTAGTGATTGAAGGACGAACAGTCAAAGAGATCGCAGTGACTTTTCAACCGGAATTCACCACCAAGGCGGGGTTTCTGACCGTCTGTTACAGTGGGTTTTATCGGATCGTGACGTTTGGCGCGGGCACCTTGATCTCAGAGGTGAATTTTTATCGTAAAAATGGCTTGCAGTTGTCACAAGGGGTTGGGGTCACCACCTTACACATGGTGATGTATAAGTTTGCCATATTGACTTATGCGATTGCTGGGTTGATCATTCAATTCTCGTTATTCTATGACAATGCGCCGAATATGATTTGGGTGATATTGGCAGGGATCGTACTCGTCTTTTTGATCATAGCCGCTTTATTGGCACTTTCTGTCAGTATCAACATTCAAGTCTTTTTTGTGATCGTCAGCAATAAGCTGTTCAAAAGTGCGACATTAAGAGGGATCGTTGACAAATGCAACACTCAGATCTATTCTTTGCGAGAAACGGTCAATGCAATCATTACCGACCGCACCGCTTTCTTACGCATCTACCTTTGGAATCTTTTGAAGATGCTGCCTTGGTACGTGATCCCTTATGTGATTCTTGTCGTGCAGCACCCAGAGATCGATTTCTTGTTGACGTTATCCTTCATCAGCTTTGCCGTCGTCTTGTCCGGGGTGATTCCAACACCGGCAGGGATCGGTTCCTTTGAATTTATTTATATGCTGCTTTTTGGTCCATTAGTCGGCACAGTCGATGCAGCATCTTCTATGCTGCTGTATCGCTTAGCGACATTCATTTGGCCCTTCATTATTGGCTTTGCATATGTAATGAAAGAAAAGCGCAAAGACATTAGCCAAGAGCTGACAGAGCTTAGAAAAGAAAAAGTGGAAAGTTAAAAAAACGCTTATCTTCGAGTAGAGGATAAGCGTTTTTTTTAGTCTTTCAAATCAATGATCCGATCAACAAAGGATTCATAGAATTCAGCTTCATGGGAAACGATCAGAACGGTTCCAGGAAAAGCTGCCAGGGTTTCTTCCAAATTGTTTTTCGTGTCTTGATCGATATGGTTGGTCGGTTCATCAAGAATCAAAAAGTTGCTTTTGATCAACATCATTTCAGCTAACTTCACTTTTGTCTGCTCGCCACCACTTAATAATTTCAATTCCTCTTGAGCAAGCTGGCTAGGTAATCCCGCACGAGAAAGTTGTCGTCGCAATTCTTTGTTGGTTGCCTTTGGGAAAAGATCCTCGAGGTATTGCAGAGGCGTCTGTAACGGATACTCCCAGTCAAGATCTTGAGAAAAGTAATTAAACTTTGTATGCTGTGGGTAAGAAACGGTTCCTTCAATTGCAGGGATCACACCAAGTATTGTTTTGATCAACGTCGATTTACCGATCCCATTAAATCCCCGAATTGCAATTTTTTCGCCATAGCGGATCGTTAGGTTGATTGGCGATAGTAAAGGCTTTTGGTCGTAACCGATCACTAGATTGGTCGTTTCTAATGCCAAGGTCGTAACGATCGGTGCCAAATCAAATCCTAGATGTGGTTTAGGGACATCTTGGGGTGGGGTCAAACGTTCGATTTTTGCCAATTGTTTTTCACGACTCTTTGCCATTGTTGAACGAGAACCAGCTTTGTATTTACGGATATAGCTTTCGGTTTTCTTGATATGCTCTTGTTGTGCTTCGTATTGCTTCATATAACTTTCATTTTGCAGCGTTTTTAGCTTTAATGCTTTGTCTAAATTCCCCGTATACTTAGAAAGCTTGCCAAATTCGATATCAATGATATGGGTCGTGATTTCATTCAAGAATTGACGATCATGAGAAACGACTAAGTAGGTACCATTAAAGTCCTGTAAAAACTCAACCAGCCATTTGATATGCTCATCATCTAAGTGGTTGGTCGGTTCATCTAAAATCAGCATGTCAGGTTTTTCTAGCAGCATTTTTGCTAAGATCAATTTTGAGCGTTGACCACCACTTAAGGATGCAAGGGGGGTATCCATGCCGAGAACCGAAATACCTAATCCTTCTGCTAAATCATCGATCAATGTATCCATTTGGTAGAAATTTCCTTGATCCAATTGATTTTGCAATTCGCCGGCTTTTTCTAAAAGCTTATCGTCAAGACTTTCGCCATAAGCAGTATAAAGATCGGCGATCTGTTGTTCTTTTTCGAAGTCTTCTGCAAAGGCAGAGCGCAAAAAATCACGGATCGATTGCGTTTCATCAACATTGACGTATTGATCCAAATAGCCCATTTTCAAATTTTTCGGAAATTGAACAAAGCCATCGTCTGGGAGAATTTCTCCTGTAATGATTTTGATTAAAGTACTTTTGCCAGCGCCGTTGCGTCCAATCAACCCGACTTTTTCCCCACGGTTGATTTGAACGGAAACATCTTCGTAAAGCAATTTGTCGCCAAATTGTTGGCTAATATTCGTTAATGTTAACATCGTTTCCTCCATATAAAAAAGCTGTAAACAGTAGACGTTACAGCTAAGTAGATAATCTTACTGAATAACTATCGCCAAAGAGCGATCAAAAGGATCAGGAAAATCGATTGTTCCTGACCAATCAGGACCTAGCATACCATTGCGGCTTCCTATCTGTCAATTTTCATGAAAGAATACTGAAAAAAATCTTGATCTTCGAGGGAAATCTTTTGACCATTACTGACCAATATTGTATAATAGAAGAGTAGAAAAAAGGATGCTGCTTGCAGCGTACTAATTTTTCTGACTACCATTTTGGGAGGGAAAAGTATGAACCCAGAAAAAATGACGACTACATTACAGAGTGCCATCGCGGAAGCACAGCAGATTGCCATGACGCGTCACCACCAAGAAATCGATATTCCGCATTTATGGAAGATTTTATTGCAAGCCAATCAATTCGGCCGCAATTTTTATACGGATACAGGCCTTGATATCGATGCATTTGAAAAGGAAGTCGACCAGCTACTAGATGAACTGCCTTCGGTTGAAGGAGGAAATGTTCGTTATGGTCAATCCATGAGTCAAAATCTGTTTCATCTTTTGTCTGAGGCAGATCAATTAAAAAATGAATTTCAAGACGAGTATCTTTCCACAGAAATCGTCCTTTATGCGTTGATGAAATTGAAAAATCATCCATTGACGGTGTATTTAAAGAAACAAGGAATCACCGCGAAAGAAATCAAGCAAACGATCGAAACATTAAGAGGAGGGGATCGTGTGACCTCACAAAATCAAGAAGAACAATACAAAGCATTAGAAAAATACGGCGTTGACTTGGTCCAACAAGTCCGCAGCGGAAAAATGGACCCCATTATCGGACGAGACGAAGAAATTCGCGACGTGATTCGCATCCTTTCTCGGAAAACAAAAAACAATCCCGTTTTGATTGGTGAACCGGGGGTTGGTAAAACAGCCATTGTTGAAGGATTGGCTCAACGGATCGTGCGAAAAGACGTCCCAGAAAACCTAAAAGACAAAACGATCTTTTCTCTGGATATGGGTGCCTTGATCGCAGGTGCCAAGTTCCGAGGTGAATTTGAAGAGCGTTTGAAAGCCGTCTTACAAGAAGTGAAAAAAGCCGATGGACGGATCATTCTCTTTATTGATGAGATCCACAATATTGTAGGTGCTGGTAAGACGGAAGGCAGCATGGATGCTGGAAACTTACTAAAACCAATGCTGGCACGGGGAGAATTGCATACGATTGGCGCAACCACCCTTGATGAATACCGTCAATACATGGAAAAGGACAAAGCCTTGGAACGTCGTTTCCAAAAAGTGCTGGTACAGGAACCAACCGTTCAAGATACGATTTCGATTTTACGTGGCTTGAAAGAACGATTCGAGATCCATCATGGCGTCAATATCCATGACAATGCGCTTGTTGCTGCTGCGACCTTATCTGATCGGTATATCACGGACCGCTTTTTACCAGACAAAGCCATCGATTTGATCGACGAAGCAAGTGCCACGATTCGGGTAGAAATGAATTCGATGCCTACCGAGCTCGATCAGGTCACTCGACGTTTGATGCAATTGGAGATCGAAGAAGCCGCACTGAAAAAAGAATCTGATGATGCATCGAAAAAACGTTTAGGCATTTTACAAGAAGAATTGGCGGAATTGCGTGAAGAAGTCAATACCATGAAAATGCAGTGGGAAACGGAAAAAGAAGAAGTCAATGCAGTTTCAAATAAACGGGCAGAGATCGATAAAGCCAAGCATGAGTTGGAAGATGCTGAAAATAACTATGATTTGGAACGGGCAGCTGTTCTTCGTCATGGGACGATTCCCCAACTGGAAAAAGAACTCGCTGAATTGGAAGAAAAAAACCAAGACGAAGGCATTCGGATGGTTCAAGAGTCAGTGACAGAAAATGAGATCGCCTTAGTCGTGGGCCGCTTGACAGGAATCCCTGTTGCGAAATTAGTGGAGGGCGAACGAGAAAAACTGTTGAAATTAAATGAGACCTTGCATCAACGAGTGATTGGACAAGACGAGGCAGTCGATGCCGTCAGTGACGCAGTCATTCGTTCCCGAGCTGGTCTGCAAGATCCAAATCGACCATTAGGTTCCTTCTTGTTCTTAGGACCGACCGGCGTCGGTAAGACCGAATTAGCGAAAGCGTTAGCGGTCAACCTCTTTGACTCTGAAGAGCATATGGTTCGGATCGATATGAGCGAATACATGGAAAAACATTCGGTGTCTCGTTTGGTCGGTGCCCCTCCAGGCTATGTTGGATTTGAAGAAGGCGGACAATTGACCGAAGCCGTTCGACGCAATCCATACACGATCGTCTTATTGGATGAGATCGAAAAAGCCCATCCAGATGTCTTCAATATCTTATTGCAAGTGCTTGATGATGGCCGTTTGACAGACTCAAAAGGACGCGTCGTTGATTTCAAAAATACCGTCTTGATCATGACTAGCAACATTGGCTCTCAAGTCTTGCTAGATGGCGTGACTGCAGAAGGGACGATCCCAGAAACTGTTGCAGAAACTGTCCGTAATCTCTTGAGAGGCCATTTCAAACCAGAATTCTTAAATCGGATCGACGATACGATTTTATTCACACCGCTTAGTCTAAGCGATGTGACAGGCATCGTCGACAAGATCATCGCACAGCTTTCACAACGACTGGAAGTCCAAGATATACTGTTGACGATCACTGAAGAAGCCAAACGCTGGATCGCTGAAAATGCTTATGAGCCAGCGTATGGTGCGCGACCTCTCCGTCGGTTTATCACAAGAGAAGTCGAAACCCCATTGGCAAAAGAAATCGTTGCTGGCAGAGTCTTACCAAAGACCCAAGTCACGATCGAATTATTGAACGATCAGCTGGTTTTTGAAAATACGCCAATGACCGAGTAATAAAAAGAGAACAAATGAATAAATACAAAACGATGGTTGCCATTTCATTGGCAGCCATCGTTTTTTTGTCTCTCAACATATGACAAAAAAGTTCTCCTTGCTTGTTGTTTGGAGGAAATTCGCACTTCGATTATACTGTTCTTATGGAGTAGGAGAGGAATGAAAAGATGAATACTTTTTTTGAAACGTTGAATGAGCGAAAAGGGGAATTGCTGACAGCTGTCTTTGAACATTTGTCATTGTCCATCATTGCGCTGCTCGTGGCGATCGTTATTGCTGTTCCTTTAGCTATTTGGCTGGTTAATCATAAACGGGCAGCGGAAGTCGGCCTACAAATAACGAGTGTGTTACAGACGATTCCATCACTGGCACTGTTAGGTTTATTGATCCCATTCGTGGGGATCGGAACGCCACCTGCATTGATCGCACTAGTTATTTATGCGTTATTGCCGATCTTTCAAAATACCTATATTGGCCTTTCGGAGATCGATCCATCAATCGAAGAAGCTGCTGCGGCATTTGGTATGTCTCGGATGCGCCGATTGATCAAAGTCGAGTTGCCGATTGCTTTGCCTGTCATAATTTCTGGGATTCGCACGGCGCTGGTCTTGATCATCGGAACAGCGACCTTAGCCGCTTTGATTGGCGCTGGCGGGTTAGGTTCCTTTATTTTGTTAGGGATCGATCGAAATGCGCCTGAGTTAACGTTGATTGGTGCGATCGGGTCTGCCTTGTTGGCGATTGTTTTCAGTACCCTGATCCGTTACCTGCAACATTTAAAACCGCGCTATACCTTGATCACGTTGGCAGCAATCATCTTGCTGATTGGTGGGGTTTCCTTTTCACAAAGCGGATTTTTCGCTCCCAAAACCATTACCATCGCAGGAAAACTAGGATCTGAACCAGATATCTTGATCAACATGTACAAAGAATTGATTGAACAAGAAGACCCTGATGCCCAAGTTGAACTAGAGCCAAATTTTGGAAAAACCTCTTTCTTATTCAGCGCATTGGACAATGGTCAAGTTGATATATATCCAGAGTTTACTGGTACCGTGTTGGAGAGCTTAGTTGAGGTACCAGAAGAGCTTGCGAGTCAAAACCTTGACTCCGACGAAACCTATACCGAAGCAGTCAATCTATTGAAGGATCAGTTTGAGATGACCTTGCTTCAGCCGATGGCGTATCAAAATACCTATGCATTGGCTGTCAAAAAAGAATTTGCTGAGGAAAATGGACTAACCACGATCTCTGATTTGAAGAAAATCGAAAATCAAATCAAAGCTGGCTTCACCCTCGAATTCATTGATCGGACGGACGGATATGCGGGGATCCAAGAACTTTATGGGCTAGATTTTCCAAGTGTCCAAAGTATGGAACCAGCATTGCGTTACCAAGCCATCAATAATGGTGATATCAATCTACTGGATGCCTATTCCACGGACAGTGAATTGCGTCAATATGGCTTAGTTATTCTAGAAGACGATCAGGAACTATTTCCACCTTATCAAGGAGCGCCTTTGATGAAAGAAGCCTTTGCCAAGGAACATCCAGAAGTCGTCCGTGCATTGGAAAAGTTGGCAGGGAAAATCACCGAAGAACAAATGAGTGAAATGAATTATCAGGTCAATGTCGAAGGAAAAAATCCAGCAGAAGTCGCACGTACCTTCCTGATAGACGAAGGATTAATTAAGGAGGGACAAGAATGACACCAATTATTGAATTTAAAAACGTCAGTAAAAAGTTTGATCAAAAACTAGTGATCGATCAATTAGATCTGAGTATCAATAAAGGAGAAATCTTTGTTTTGGTCGGTCCTTCTGGGAGTGGGAAAACGACGACTTTGAAGATGATCAACGCGTTGTCAGAACCGACAGATGGTGATATTTACTTCAAAGAAAAACGCATCAAAGAATACAATATTCAAAAGATGCGTTGGCAAATGGGTTATGTTCTCCAACAAATCGCTCTGTTTCCGACGATGGATGTCAAACAAAATATCGAAGTGATCCCAGAGATGTTAGGGTGGTCAAAAAAAGATCGCTCAGAAGCCGTGGATCGTTTGCTGACACAGGTCAAACTTGACCCAGAGCAATACCGTCATCGAATGCCGAAAGAATTGTCTGGTGGAGAACAGCAACGGATCGGGATCTTGCGCGCGTTAGCTGCCAATCCCGAAATCATTCTGATGGACGAACCCTTTAGTGCCCTTGATCCAATTTCTCGTAATTCCTTACAGGAGCTAGTCCTCGATCTGCACCAAGAGCTTGGGACAACGATTATTTTTGTCACGCATAACATGAAAGAAGCGGTAAAATTAGGGACGCGCATCGCTGTGATGAATCAAGGGAAGATCGTTCAATGCGATACACCAGAAGTCATTGTTTCACAACCGAAGACCGCTTTTGTGAAAAGCTTCTTTGAAGAAACCGGGGAAGATGAAGCGAAACTGGTCACAGCAGGAGATTTGATACGGATGAACTTTTTCAGCAATGACATCAATCAAGCTGACCCGAAAATTGCAGCATCTACGCCATTAAATGAGTTGTATACTTTATTTGCGAGTCATGAGACGTTGGTGATCGAAGAAAATCACCAACTGATAGGGAGTCTACGTCGAAAAGATGTGTTTGCTTTCTTGAGTCGTGATCGAACGTAAACGATTCTTTTCTCAACGAGAAATATCATAAATTTTTTAAAATCGATGATTTCTCTTGCTCAAAGCAAAAATTCCACGTAAGATTGAGGAAGATATCTTTTGTCAAAATGGCAGAACAAGCTTTCGCCGATGACAAAAGATGCAGTAAAGGAGCGAAAGAGCAGCTATGGTAAAAATCCTCAAAGAAAATTGGTTACTGCTTTTCTTTATCGTCGCCGTGGTTCTCATCCGTCTGTTTGTCCTGACCCCAGTTCAAGTCAGTGGCCATTCTATGGACCCAACGTTGGCAGATAAACAGCGTTTGATTGCATCAAAAATCTCCTCCTATGACCGACAAGACATCGTTATATGTGTTGAACCAGATGATCCAAGTAAAATCGCTGTCAAGCGGTTGATTGGTTTACCCGGTGATACCATCGAGATGAAAGATGATGTCCTAACGATCAATGGAGAAGTATACGAAGAACCTTATTTAGATGAGTTTAAAGAGAAATTTGCAGACGATCAATTACAAGACGAATATTCTTATCGCGAAATGTTTCAGCAAATCGCCGCTGGTGCGGAACAGTTTACGGAAGATTTCTCAGTAACGGTGCCTGAAGGCAGCTATTTTGTGATGGGAGACAATCGTTTGATCTCTAGAGACAGTCGCAGTTTCGGGGTTGTAACGGAAGATCAAATGGAAGGGAAAGTGCTGCTGCGCTTTTGGCCATTGAATCAAATCAAACTATTTTAATTAAAAGAAAAAACATTCTTGCCAGTGCAGCGAAAACGATCGCAACTGACAAGAATGTTTTTTAGATGACCCAAGCGACAAATGCAACCATTGAAAAGAACATTGTCCAAACCGCAATAATAGCTGATGCAATAAAAATAATTTTGATTGATAAAGGTTGGACAAATTTTCGAGCATCTTTAGAGAACGCATAGGTGATCGATGAAAAAATCAAGCAGCATAAAATAAAAAACACTGTTAGAACCATAAGCCTCTCCTTTACTGACGCAACGTCAAATGAATAATGTAATTATAACAGACCATGGTTTTTTGGGGAAATAAAAATGATTAAACGAGGGAATTTTTTTGTGGATGTAATCGTTTTATAGGGAAGTGTAAGAAAGGTCAAACCTTGATAGACAGGGAATCTATAAAAATAAGATGTGTTATTTAAGTATTTTTATAAATTTTTCTTTATGAATAAAAGAACAAAAGAAAAAAGCTTGTTGAAAAACGATGGTTTCAACAAGCTTTTAAAGGTCGTTTATGATAATTTTTTAATCCGATAACTTTCAAAGTAATCAGGTTTGCCTCGACCTTGCACATACGCGATCACGCCCATTAAGGCAGCACCAATCGTGTTGGTCAGTAAATCACCCATCGTATCCATCAATGCTTCACGACCGATAAACGGAGTACCATCTAAGGTTGCATAACGTTGGAGGTTCATTCCACCAACAGAATCGCAGATAAACTCCCAAAACTCCCAGAAGATACCACACAAGCCAGCAAAAGCAAAGCCCATCAGTAAGAATAACCAGGGAGAGACGTTTGAAACTTTGACTTCTTTCAGTAGCAGACAGATCAATCCATAGCCGACAGCCGTCAAGACCATTGGACTTACCGCATGCAGAATTTTATCCCAGAAAGCAATGGTTTCGATCAAATGTAAGATCGTCCCCATAAATACAGAGATCAGCAAGAAAAACCAATAAAAGTAGACAGTGGCGTTTGGTAGCTGGATTTTCAAGAACTTTTTACTCATTTCTGGGACGAAGATCAATAAAATCCCAAGCAAGGCTTGGGCGAGGAAAATCAATCCTTGTGTTTGCGGATAGACACCACGGAAAAATTCCCACAAAGAAAAACAAAACACGAGAATACCAAAAATAGTGAATACCTTTTGCAGTCGCTGATAATTTTGCCCCATTTAGTTGTCCTCCGAAAGATAGTCGGCTAAGCCAGCTAAAAGGGCTGCTTCAGAGGAGTAAATTTCCCCGTTTAGCTTGATCAAACCCACCGTATAAAGATTGACATAGTGGAACTGATTTTCCGCAACGGTTTGTAATGCTGCCAGCTTTTGCTGATTGTCGGCACCTTGTTGGCGACTATCCGTATAAAGCCCTAAAACAGGAATGCCTTTAGCATAAGCGACACCGATCTCAGAGGCAACCCCAGCATCGATGGTCAAACCATCCAGCAATGCGATCATCAAATCACTTTCCAGCACTTTTTCGGTATCTGCCAAAGCGATCATTTTGCTATCCGCATAGGCGGATTTATCATTGATCGCGGCATTTTCTTGAGGTAAATAAATCTCCAGCTGCGGATACTGCTGACGAATCGACGCAACAAGTTCGGCGTTGTAGCGCAGGTCACTAGCAGCAAACAGGGGAGCAGCAAAATATAGTTTCATTCAAAAACACTCCTTAATCATTCATAGTTGTACATTTTGTTGATTCGTTGTTTAGAAATAATCGCTGAAATAGGCTTCCATATCAGGGATGATCGATTCCAGTAATGCCAGTGTTTCTGAATCGGTATTTAGCCGTTCCACACGCTCTAAGTAAGCTGGGCGGCGGTAATTCATCAACAGACAAGACAATGTCTGAATATCCAGCTGGACCGCTTTTCCGATGGCTTCTCTTGAAACCACGATCTCCCCGTGATTGTATTGGACACCGAAGATCCCGTTGTTCCAATCGGCAACTGGGTCGGAAACAACAAAGTGAAAGGGTGTTTGGAAGGCTTCAAATGGGAAGTTTTTCAAAAACTGTTCAACATCGACGATCCGCGCCATGTAATAAGGCTCGATGGTTTCTTTGATTTGGCTATCGTCCAAGTAGAAGGACAGGGGTTCGTTTGAATATATGTCTCCTTTGACCCAATAAACCATTGAGAAATGGGCAGAGATAAAATTCCAAAGACCATTGCGGGCTTCTTGATTCAAGTAGAACATTTCCTTTACATGGAAGACTTCTTCGGCTACCCAATAAAAAAGTACACCAGTCGGATGACCACTGGCATTGTAATAAACAGCCGCGGTGCGCTCTTCTTCATTTTCATAGCGCCAATACTCTTCCCAGTGAAAAGAGGTCCGCTGCAAGGCACCATGGTTGTCGCGGGAGAATTGGTTGTAGACAGTAAAGACATCAGGGTCATCCACTTCTTTGCGTTCTACGATCCCAGGGACTTCTTTGGTTTTCGGAAGCTGGGTATCACGAATTTTGAAGGTCAGCTTGTCGGACATGATCTCCCAGCCCTTGCGACGATAGTAGGGCACATTATAAGGGTAAAGGTAGGAGATCCATTGCTGGTCTTCCCGCATCGTTTCTAAGGCAAGCTTGATCAAGTCTTTCATCAGGCCATGCCCGGCATACTCAGGGTAGGTCCCAACACCGGTCACTCCGCCCATTTTGATCAATTTGCCGTGTATATTGACTTCACAAGGATAAACGGCGATTTGCGAGATCAACTTGTCTTCATTGAACCAGCCAAAGACCTTGGAAAGCTCTAAGATCGGGCGCTTAGATTTGATCATTTCCCGTTTGCTCTCATAGCCGCTTTCTTCAATATCCGATTCAGTGATCTGAAAAACATAGCTTAACAGTTCGTTGAACTGATCAACGTCTTTTTCTTCCACCGCTCGAATATGTAGATTTTGATGAAAATTATTGTCCATTCTTTCAACTCCAATTTATTTGCTAGCTCTAGTATAGCAAAACCTGAATGAATATGTCTAAATAACGGTTAAGAAAAATACTTTATCTATTGGCGTTTCGTTGGTATAATAGAAAAGCTGACTAAAAGAAATGAGGAACGTATCCATGAACATAGAAGAAATGAAAAAACGACAGGAGAAGATTCGTAATTTCTCCATTATCGCCCATATCGACCATGGGAAATCAACATTGGCGGACCGTATTTTGGAACAAACCCATACGGTGACGTCACGAGAAATGCAAAACCAACTATTAGACTCCATGGATCTTGAACGTGAACGAGGAATCACAATCAAATTAAATGCCGTGGAACTTAACTATACCGCCAAAGACGGCGAAACCTACATCTTCCATTTGATCGACACCCCAGGGCACGTCGATTTCACCTATGAAGTTTCCCGCAGTTTGGCTGCTTGTGAAGGCGCCGTGCTCGTCGTTGATGCAGCTCAAGGGATCGAAGCACAGACATTGGCAAACGTCTACTTGGCGTTAGACAATGATTTAGAGATCCTACCAGTCATTAATAAAATAGACTTGCCAGCTGCCGATCCTGAGCGAGTACGAACAGAGATCGAAGATGTGATCGGTATCGATGCCAGTGAAGCTGTTTTAGCAAGTGCCAAAGCAGGTATTGGGATCGAAGACATTTTGGAACAAATCGTTGAGTATGTCCCAGCTCCCGCAGGTGATATTGAAGCACCGCTAAAAGCGTTGATCTTTGACTCCGTGTACGATTCCTATCGTGGGGTGGTCTTAAACGTCCGTATCATGGACGGGATGGTCAAACCTGGAGATAAAATAAAAATGATGAGCAATGGCAAGACCTTTGATGTTACGGAAGTTGGTGTCTTTTCACCAAAAGCCATTCAACGAGATGCGTTGATGGTGGGCGATGTTGGGTATATCACTGCTGCCATCAAGACCGTTAAAGATACCCAAGTCGGGGATACGGTGACATTAGCCAACAATCCAGCAGAAGAAGCCTTAGCTGGTTATCGTCAAATGAATCCGATGGTTTATTGCGGATTGTACCCAATCGATACTTCACGCTACAACGACCTTCGAGAAGCATTGGAAAAATTACAATTGAATGATGCAGCATTGCAATTTGAACCAGAAACCTCTCAAGCATTAGGATTTGGGTTCCGTTGCGGCTTCTTAGGCCTATTACACATGGATGTCGTGCAAGAACGGCTAGAACGTGAATTTAACCTTGAGTTGATTACGACTGCACCATCCGTAATCTATCATGTCAACAAGACAGATGGCTCAATGGTGGTCGTTGATAACCCAGCAGAATTTCCTGAACCAGTCACAATTGAAAACGTACAAGAACCTTACGTCAAAGCACAAATCATGGTGCCTAATGATTACGTCGGTGCTGTAATGGAATTGTCCCAACGCAAACGGGGAGACTTTGTCACGATGGATTACTTGGATGATTATCGTGTAAACGTCGTTTATGAGATCCCACTATCGGAAATCGTCTTTGATTTCTTTGATAAATTGAAATCCAGCACCAAAGGGTACGCATCACTGGATTATGAAATGTCTGGTTATCGAACTAGCAAGCTAGTGAAGATGGACATCTTGCTGAATACTGAAAAAGTTGATGCGTTAAGCTTTATCGTTCACCGTGACTTTGCTTATGAACGCGGTAAAGCCATCGTTGAAAAACTGAAAAAACTGATCCCACGACAACAATTTGAAGTACCGATCCAAGCAGCCATCGGACAAAAAATCGTTGCGCGTTCCGACATCAAAGCCTTGCGTAAAAACGTATTGGCGAAATGTTACGGCGGTGACGTTTCTCGAAAACGCAAACTCTTAGAGAAACAAAAAGAAGGGAAGAAGCGGATGAAACAAATCGGCTCCGTCGAAGTACCGCAAGAAGCCTTCATGGCCGTTCTGAAGATGGATGAGGATGAACCGAAGAAATAATCTGTTTTGACGAATGTCAGTAAGAGGAATAAAATGAAAGTACCTTCGAGAGAAGGTGCTTTTTTTAATAAAAGGAAAAATATAAAATGACCGAAGGGACATTCGTCGGTTGTTTAGTAGATAGTTTCAATCGATTGATGCGTGGCTTTTGATAGATTGAAGATCGGAGATGATTTGCGCATGAAGGCGTTGTATTTTAATGAATTCGGTGATTCAACTGTTTTAACATATGGGGATTTGCCGGATCCCATCATTCATGAAAATGAGCTATTGGTAGAAATGGTGTATATTGGGTTGAATTATGCTGATATTTATCGGAGAAAGGGCACCTATCATATTGAATCCCGAGAGCCTCTTATTAATGGCTATGAAGGGGTAGGGAGGATTATTCAAAAAGGAACATCTGTCTCCAAGTTTCAGCTAGGGGAAACGATTCTTTTTGTGGATGTTCCTTTTGCTAATGCAGAATTGGTGGCTGTTCCTGAGGAAAATGCCATCCGTATCCCATCAGGTATACCACCTAAATTAGCAGCCAGTATTGGTCTGCAAGGGTTGACAGCTGATTTTTTAGCTCATGATCTTGGCAATAATGTGAATCATAGTAAGGTCTTCGTCCATGGGATAAGTGGTGGCGTCGGACAAATTTTATCGCAATTATTAACCGCTGATGGTCTAGAAGTGTATGGCGTCACTTCTACGGAAGAAAAGCGGCAACTGGCTTTAGACCAAGGCGCAAAACAAGTCTTTTTAAGAAATACAGAATGGCAAGATACCTACACTTCTTTCTTTGATACCGTTTATGATGGCATTGGGCATACATTAGCCGAAAGTGTCGACTTGCTCAAAAATAGAGGGAAGGTTGTCTTTTTTGGCATGGCCGGCGGAAATCCGCCAGCGATCGACTTTATTCCCTTGCTATCTAAATCAAAAAGTATTTTGACAGGAGATCTCTGGGATTACTTGACAAGTTTTCAAGAGCGGGAGAGAAGAAGCTCTCGATTGTTTGACTACTTTAGCAAGGATCAAATGAAAATCAGTCAACCAACCATTTTTTCATTAGCTGACGGAAAAGCTGTCCATGATTATTTAGAATCTGGAAAAAGTATCGGTAAAATTCTGCTGCAACCATAAGAAGGTAAAAAACTAGATGTTTTTATTGCAAACGATACACCGAATGTTTGATGTTTCACTAAGGCATTTTTTATATAATCGATAGTTCTCTTATGATACATCTTTAAGGATAAAAATAAATGTAAAATGAATAGAATATTGCAAAAAAATTATAGTTTTTATCTATTCAGTGAGAATAAGATAAAACTTTGTGATACACAGTACATTTAATTTGAAAATATTTAATTACAGCAGTAAGATAAATATATCAAATACTTAAGGAGTGATATCTATGACAAACTATGAAGAAAAGGAAGCAAAAGCATTGGTAAAGATTGCAGAGGTTCTTGATAAGTTAGATGAAAATTTAGCTGAATTAGACACACTAGATGCAGATGCAAAAAAACATAGTATGAAGAAATGGATCGTTGAGAAAAAAGCGATTCATGAAATCAAAAAGATCGCACACGAAGCCGGTAAGTATGAAAAGTACGATGAAAAAGCACTACAAAAAGAAATTGATGAAGTTGAGAAGTATATGTAATTGAAGAATAATAAGAAATTGTCACCATTATTCAGCAATTGAAATCTGAATTGATAAAAGCCAGATTTCAATTGAAGATTTAGAATTGACAATGATCTCAATAAGCCCATGCTCTTATGAGTGTGGGCTTATTTGTGTCAGTCACAAGAAGTAACTCTCTGAGAATAGTTGCGTTAAAAAACATGGGCCAAAATTTACTAATTGAAGGAATATTTAAGAAGATGCCAAAATTATTTTTCTTATTTTTGAAACGGTCTCCGCAACAGAGTAATGGGAAATATCAATTTTTCTTGAACGCAATTCAGTATATTTTGGTAACCTATCCAGTGAACGCTGTAAATCAGATAGTGTTCGTTTCCCGGTGGTTATATCTCCTTCAAAGTTTTTCTGCAATTTTTCTGGCGAGGCAATTAATGAGGAGTGTTGCACGTCAATATCTTCCAATGCGATGCCGTTCAAGACTCGATCCACAATTTTTTGCTCATCCATAACCCAGCAAAAATAAATGACGTTGATCATAGAGTTATTGATAAAAGAGTTTAACAGAAAATGGATATTGTTGATCACCATATCCTTATTCTCTTCATTGACGATAAACGGATTCATCATCCAGCACCAATCCCCGTCAAGGTAAACAGACTGCTTTGTTTGTTTGGATAGTTCTTCAGTTATAGTTGATTTACCAATTCCCATCGTACCACTGATCAATATAAGCTTTTTCATCAGACTACCGCCAGCTTTCATATAAAAAGTATTTTTTTCTCAATCCAAAAACGTGTTTAGATTTTTAACTGTGATCCAACCATTCTCTTTCCACAGCCCAATCTCTTCAGAGCAAGCTACTTTTTCACTCGGTTCCTCATGCAAAAACAATTGGATTTTCTGTCCGTACAGTAGTTTTCGAGTCAAAGCAAAGGTTGCTTCCGCAAAGCCAGCTGCACCGATATAACCACAGATGCCATTTTTTTCTTTGTTATACAAATAAAAAATCTCGGCTTTTTCTATGTCTTTATAAAAGTCTACGAATAAGGTTGGAAACTGAGTAGAAAGATCGTCCGTGGCTTTTGGATAATTGATCACCTGATGACCATTTTCAGTAAGTGTATTCGTCAGTTCTTCAAAATCCTTTTGAAAAGCGATACTTCCAGAAATAATTATTTTTGACATGCTATGTTTCCTTGTCGTTGATTTACTTCATTATATCAGGATGAAAGTGCTAAGCGAGGGAAATTTTAGCTAACTTGTATCGCCAATCTAGTAATGGGAAGGACGAAATTATTGATTGAATTAAAGTAATCTGTCTATGAGAGACGTGTTTACTTAAAAGAAGACGATTAAAACCACAATACGAAAATAGTCTGTTTTTTTTATTTTTTCATCGATTTTCTCTATTTTTTTGGGGAAAGGTTTCGTTTATTCTATACTTGTAAACGATCTCAAAGTGTTTAAATGGGGATTATTAGAATGATTTTTAGAATGTGGTCCTATTTTTTCTAAGAGCGAATTGACTATCAAGTTATAGATAGAATATTAGTTACAGTACAGTAGTTGGATTTTCATTAGAGTTAAAATAATGAAAGAAAAAGATGAAACGGGTGATTACATGGAACCAACATTTTTCATTTCGAAAAATACTTCTGTCACGTCAAAACAGCTGGAAAATGAAGTGATTGGACATGCTTGCGAGATCTTGCAACGTGACATTTTAACCGTTGTGACAGACACGAGGAAGGCAAATAAAATTGAATTGGTTTTACTTGATGAAAAAAATGAAACGGATGCTTTTCATATACTTTTCGTATCGCCAGATAAAGTAAAAGTGTGTGCTGAAACACCGTTAGGATTAATGTATGGGGTTCTTGAAATCTCACATAAAATTTTAGATGTTCACCCTTTTTGGTATTTCATGGAGATTCCCCCAATAAAAAAACCGTTTATTGAATGGACAGATTTTGACTTAACATTGCCTGATTTTGCAACGGACTATCGGGGCTGGTTCGTCAATGATGAGTTGCTGCTGGATCAATGGGAAGATAATGGTTCAAATGAATATGTATGGGAACGGATTTATGAAACATTGTTACGTTTAGGCGGAAATGTCATCATCCCTGGAACAGATAAGAACAGTCATAGACATCGAGAAAGTGCGCAAGCGATGGGGTTGATCTATACACATCATCATGCCGAGCCACTAGGCGCAGAGATGTTTGCTAGAAGGTATCCTGGTTTGAAGGCTTCATACGAGGAACATTTTGCGTTGTTTAAGGAATTATGGAAAAAAGCCTTACACGAGCAAAAAGGTACCAAGGTTATCTACACACTTGGTTTTCGCGGACAAGGGGATTGTCCTTTTTGGGCAGAAGATCTTGATCGACAGTGGTCAGCAGCGGAAAAAGCAGCAGTGATCAACGAAATCGTCCATCTGCAATATCATATGGTTAAAGAAGTTGATCCTCATGCAGTATGCTCGATGAACATTTATGGGGAGATGACGGAGTTATTTAATCTTGGCTTACTTGAGCTTCCAGATGATGTGATTGAGATTTGGGCGGATAATGGTTATGGAAAAATGGTTTCTCGTAGACAAGGAAATCATGATCCACGCGATGAGGTGTTAACAAACACATCAAAACCAAATCAATCAAGAGGAATTTATTATCACGTTGCCTTTCATGATTTACAAGCATCTAATTTCTTGACGATCTTGCCTAATAGCCCAGAATTTGTTTCTAGAGAGTTAATGGCGGTTAGAGATGTCAAGATGGATAAGTTTGTCTTAGTCAATACAGGCAACATAAAACCGCATATTTTGTTCTTACAAGAAATAGCGAATTTCTGGCGAGCAGATTATCAGTTACGAACCGATCAAGAGATAATTTCTGAGCATGTAACACAATACTATCAAAATCAGCAAGAAGAGATCCAAGCTGTCTATGAAGCTTACTTTGAAGCGGTTATCCGCTATGGAACACATGAGGATCAAACCGCTGGGGACGAGTTTGCCTGTTATTTGATTCGAAAAATTATTCAATCCTGGCTCAAGCAAGAAACAAAAATTCCGAGGATAGAATGGTTGACGGGTGATAAAAAAATCAAGGAGCAAGTCACAGAAATTTTCTCTATAGTAGGAGAAAAGATAGCAGCCTGGGAGAATCTATTGCTGAGATGCCAGCAGATTACATTATCCCTTCAGGATAAACCTGCGCAAAATGCTCGCTTTTTTAATGATATTTACCTCTCAGTAGCCGTTCAATGCAAAACGTTAAAAGCACTGCTCCATTTGTTAGACGCTTATCAGATGCTTGATCGGGAAGAAATGGTCTTTGTATTTGTAAAAGTTTTCGATGCGTTAGAAGAAATTCATCAACTAATTCAAATACTGAAGGAAAATCCAAGTGATACATGGTATGATTTTTATGAAAACGACGGCTATACCAACCTAACATTGACAAAAGAGATGATCAAAAGTCTGTTGTCTTACATTCGCATCATTGGCGATAGTCCAGATCAAGATCAGTGGGAGAGAAAATATATTATGGATCCCACTGAATCAAGAGTTATGTTGCTTTCAAATACTAAAAAAGCGCTGACGGATGAAAAGTTAGCAAGAAAAATCAGAGTAGCCTTAATGTATTGAAATAAGTAATTTTAAAGACGCGAGTAGACATCCTTGCATTTTTTATTTATAAAGTTGCATTTTGTTTATAGTTACAAATAAAAACTACGACAACACAACAGTCAAAGTTATACTGCCCAAGGAATTCGAGAATATAAATATAGGAATAAGTGACTAAGAGGAACAAAGAAACCTACTTTTTTTGGTGTGAGTATACGCTAAGCGAAGTAGGTTTTTCATAAAAAAGTTTTAAAAAAGGGCAGAGTTGAAACAAACTTCCATTCAAATGATTTTTAGAAAGGGCTTGCAATTGATTGTGTCTCCGGTTACAATCAATTTGTAATTATTGATTATTTATCAATATACAAAAAAATGTACATTCGTAAGGAGGAAATTGTGATGAAAAAAATAGTTATCGGCG
The DNA here is from genome assembly GCF_002140755.1 of Enterococcus sp. 5B3_DIV0040. Taxonomy (NCBI): domain Bacteria; kingdom Bacillati; phylum Bacillota; class Bacilli; order Lactobacillales; family Enterococcaceae; genus Enterococcus; species Enterococcus sp. 5B3_DIV0040. The sequence continues at coordinate 1,582,879 of NZ_NGLC01000001.1, read as the reverse complement.
GTCAAATCGATAAGGACGAGGTGAAAGCATTAGTCGAAACGTTTGGTGATGATCAGTTCGAGATTGTTATCAAAAGTGATTTAGATGCTGCGATGGCAGTCAAAAATAAACAAGCTGACTACTACATCGGGGCATGTAATACTGGTGGTGGGGGTGCTCTGGCAATGGCATTAGCTTTATTAGGCCATGATAACTGTGTAACTGTTTCTATGCCTGGAAAAGTGATGCCGGAATCTGAAATAAGAGAACATGTCAGTTCAGGAAAAAAAGCTTTTGGATTTACCGCTCAGCATAAAGAAGCAGTAGTACCTATCATTATGGACGAACTAAAAAAACAATAGATTATATAATTTGGGGGAAAAGAGATGGAATCGTCGAAAATTGTTGAATTAATTGCTATTGCACTTTTAGGGGGACTTTGTGCAGTGTTAGCAAATAAAGGAATCGCTGTTTTTAATGACGGATTAAGGCCAATCATTCCGGAATTTTTAGAAGGAAAAATTGGTAAGAAAGAAATTGCAGCGACAAGTTTTGCTTTAAGTTTTGGATTAGTCATTGGATTTGGCATTCCTGTTTCAATAGGTGCATCTATTCTATTAGTCCATAGTGTATTATTAATGACAGATATTATCGGATCTTGGGCACCGGAAGGCAAAATCGGAGTTATTGTTGCTGCTAGTGTAGGAGCTATTTATGGTGTTGGATTAGTTATTGGACTCCAAGCGGTTGTTGATCTCTTTGCAATGATGCCGGTGAACTTTATGGACTCACTTTCGCAAGTAGGTGCTCCTGTAGTTATTGGTTTTAGTATTTTTCCAGCGATTGCAATCGCTAGTCAACATGGATTCAAAAAAGGTGCGATTTCATTCAGCGCTACGCTTTTAACATTGTTTGTTGTAAAACGTTTTGGTACATTTGATTTAGGAAATGGCGCAACATTAACACTTAGTGCAGAAGGAATGTCCTTACTTGTTGGGATGCTCTTCATGATTGTTTATGCCATTCAAGTGAAAAGCGATGGTAGTAACTCAAATGAGAGCCTTGTAAGTGTATTTTTAGAACGTGTGAATCGTATTAAGAAGAACTGGTTATGGTTATCCGTTACAGGGGGCTTAGTGGCGGCATCAACAAGTTTGATGATTATTGCAGGTGATCCTATTTCATTAAATTTGCTTTCAGAAGGAAAAATGAGTGAAGCTGCATTAGCTGCTTTTGCTCGTGGAATTGGCTTCATTCCCTTAGTTTTTTCAACTGCAATCGTTACAGGTGTGTATAGCCCAGCTGGCACGACTTTTGTATTTGTCGCAGGAATCTTATTGAATGGTAATCCTCTTGTTGCTTTTCTAGTGGGCGCACTGCTAATGTTTGTTGAAGTACAATTGTTGACCTTAATGGCAAAAGCCCTTGACAAATTTCCAGGCATACGCGAAATGGGTGAACATATTCGTACAGCTATGAATAAAGTATTAGAAGTTGCTCTTTTAATTGGGGGAGCGATGGCATCTGAGCAAATTGCACCAGGAATAGGTTTTTTCTGGGTCATCGGTTTGATGCTTTTGAATAGAAAAGCGAAAAAACCAGTCGTAGAATTAGCCGTGGGTCCTATTGCTGCAATCAGTTTAGGCGTTATTGTCAACATTTTGTATTTATTGGGATTATTCGCACCAATAGTTGCAAACTAGGAGGATTGAAGTGATGTTGTTAGACGGTATAACTTATATGCATGAACATACTACGATCGATCTTTCACGTTTGAAGAAAGATGATGATACGAACTTAAATTGTTTTGATGAGACTGTTTCAGAATACAAAAAATTGTATTCTAAGGGAGTTCGTAATATAGTAGACCTGACAAATATGGACATGAGAAGAAATCCCGAATATGTTCAGCAAGTATCTGAGCTATCTAAAATCAATATTGTTCAAGCAACAGGATTTTACCAAGATAAATTTTTACCCGAATTTGTGACGTCAGCTACGATTGAAGAGTTGACTGATTTTATGGTAAATGAGATAGAAAATGGAATTGCGGAAACCAGTATCAAAGCACAACTTATCGGTGAAATAGGGACAAGTAAAAACCATATGACTGAACGAGAAAGAAAAATATTTATCGCTGCTGTCCTCACTCAAAAACATTGTAATGTTCCTATATCGACTCACACAACATTGGGAACCTTTGGCCATGAACAAGTAAACTTTTTTAAAGAGCATGGGGCTGATTTAAATAAAGTGGTGATTGGACATGTGGATTTGACCGGTAATAGTGATTATATTTTAAGAATGTTAGATCAAGGGGTATATGTAGAATTTGACACGATTGGAAAAGAGAACTATCAACCAGATCTGCTAAGAATAGAGATGCTAAAAGAGATTGAAAAACGTGGTTATCAAGACAAAGTATTTCTTTCAATGGATATTACTCGAAAGTCAAATTTAGCATATCGAGGTGGAATAGGGTATTCTTATTTATTGGATACATTTGTTCCACTTGCACTTGAAAATGGTTTATCTGAGAATTTTATCGATAAAATGCTACGAGATAATCCAAGAATATTTATGAATTAGGAGCGAAATTATGGAGACATTCCCTTTAGAAAGTTTGTCGATAGAAGAAGCGACTCAAATGCAGTTTCGCTTTGTAGATGCTATAACCAGAAACTTCTCAGGTGAAGAAATTCTAACACGAGGGGATCTTGGTGTTGTAAAAGGGTTAAATCAGCCGAGGACTACTCAAAAAGTTGAAAAGGTTTTGGCAGATTTTTTTAATGCTGAGGCTGCGATGCTTGTACGCGGTTCTGGTACGAATGCCATTAGGTTAGCATTATATTCTCTTTTAGGAACTAACAAAACTTTAATGGTTCATGATGCACCAATCTATCCTACGTCAAAAGTATCGATTGAGATGTTAGGATTAAAAACAATTTTTGCTGATTATAATCATCTCAAGGAAGTCAAAGAAAAACTTTTGAATAATAAAGTAGACGGAATATTGATTCAAGTAACAAGACAAAAATTTGCTGATTCCTATGATTTAAAATCATTGATTGCCTTTATCCGATCGTTTGATGAAACTATCCAGATCATTACTGATGACAATTATTCGGCTCTAAAAACTAAGGGGTTAGGTTCCGAATTCGGTGCCAATCTATCTTGTTTCTCTACGTTCAAATTGCTTGGTCCTGAAGGTATTGGTTGTATTGTTGGTGAGAAAAAAGCGATTCAACGCCTGAAGAATGACAACTATTCTGGTGGTGGGCAGGTCCAAGGTCATGAAGCAATAGACGTTTTAAAAGGATTGATCTATGCACCGGTCTCATTGGCTATATCAGCAAAAGTAAGTGAAGAGGTTTGTGGTCGAATCAATCAACAAGAAATTGGAGGGATTGAAAAAGCATTTCTAATCAATGCTCAGTCGAAGGTAATTGTCGTCAAATTAAAAAAGCCAATTGCAAAAAAAGTCATTGAACAAGCTACAAGTTTTGGTGCCTTACCCAATCCAGTAGGAGCAGAATCAAAATATGAGTTCTCTCCACTTGTCTATCGGGTTTCTGGCACATTTAGAGCAGATGATCCAGATGCTGAACAATTCATGATTCGTATAAATCCCAATCGATCAGGTGCAGACACGATCATGCGGATTTTAAAACAGGCAATGGATGTTGTTGAAAAAGAGGTGTGAGTCTATGGGAGAAGAATTTTTAAAGAAAAAAGGAATCATTGTTAACTACTTAGCATCAGATCTTTTACAAAAGAAAAAGGGCGATCGAGTTCAAAGTGTTACGGAATATCAAAATAAATATAAAGTAGCCAGAGGGACTGTTCAAAATGCTTGGAGTTTTTTAAAAGAGATTGATGCAATAAAAGTTAAAAGTCACGGTCATATGGGCACATTTATAGAAGAAATTAATTATAATATTTTGCAAGAATATGCGTTATCAGATACGATTCTCGGTACAATGACCTTACCATATTCACGTCTATATGAGGGATTAGCAACAGGAATATATGAAGCCTTCAAAGAAAATAAAATTAAATTAAATCTTGCATATATTCGAGGATCAAAAGAGCGTGTTCGATCAATCTTGAATAAAACGTATCGTTTTGCAATTGTTTCAAAATTTGCGGCAAATCAAGCAATAAAAAATGGAGAACCGATTGAAATCACATTGGACTTTGGACAACATACTTATCTTAGTGAGCATGTGTTGCTATTTAGGGACAAGAAAAAAAAGTCAATTGAAAAAGGGATGAAGATTGCTATTGACTATAGTTCAATTGACCAACAATTATTAACGAAAGCAGTCGTTAATGAGACACAAGTTGAATTTGTTGAAATGCAAGGGCATCAAATCGTATCTTCTTTACAAAATGGTAGCATTGATGCTGGGATCTGGAATTTTGATGAAATTAGAGATAAAAACCATCAAGGGCTCTATGCTGTTCCATTAGAAGGAAGTGAAATGGAGCAAGCAATGAGTACTTCCGTTATCATTACCCATACGGAAGAAACGTCTATGAAAGCATTCTTCCAAAAAAGCGTAGATAAAGAAAAAATTCTTACTATTCAAAAAGAGGTTTGTGAAGGGCGTTTAATTCCTCAGTATTGATTTCATTTACAGTTTTATACCAGGGCAGGCAATCAGGAAACCTAGTTTCTTATCCATTGCTTGATAGAATATGTTTTTGTGTTTTGAGTGAAATAGGGGGATTAGATGATTAGAGAAAAATTAGCAATATTACTAAGTTCAAAAGTAATCGATGAAAATACTTATGAGTATGTTTTGCGCGTATTAGATTATTTATTACAGCAAAAAATTATTGATAATGATAAAAAAGCGGATGTCTTTTTGACTCATCTAGCGATGGCAGACCAACGACGAAAGCAAAATGAGACGATAAATGACCTCGAATCTTTTATCAGTCAGGAAATCCAATCTGATCCAAAATTTCTTCACTCGAAAGAATTATGGCAGGATCTTCAAAGAATGACAAAAGGAAAGCAATTTGCTGAAGCTGAGCTTGATTACTTTTATCTTCATATCATCAATATGTTGAGGGAGGAATAACATGTTTTTGAATGTTACCATCCAAAGAAATCAAAAATTGGTTGACGCTGCAATCTCTCTCCATAAAGAAGGAAAAATACTTCCAGATACCTATGTCTTGGATCTTGATATGATTGAAAAAAATGCTGCAAGCTTAGCAGAAGATGCCAAGACACATGGAATAAACTTGTTTTATATGACTAAGCAATTTGGCCGCAACCCATTAGTTGCACAAAAGATACATGATTCGGGAATCAAAAAAGCGGTGGTCGTGGATTATAAAGAAGCATTGATTCTTATGGAACAAAATCTACCATTAGGAAATGTGGGTCATTTAGTTCAAATACCACGGAATCTTTTAACTAGAATCATGAATTACGGAACTGATTATATCACGGTTTATTCTTTGGAGGCGTTACAACAAATCATTCAAGCAGCTGAAGAGCTTACTATAAAACAAAAGATTCTAGTAAAAATCATTGAATCTGATGATCAGATTTACGAGGGGCAATTTGGTGGATTTCATTTAAACGAGTTATCTTCAATTGTTGAATTAGTTAGACAAACAGACCATGTGACCATTGAAGGTGTGACCTCTTTTCCTTGTTTCTTATTTGATGGCGAATCGAAGTTATTACCTACCAATAATGTGAAAACGATCCAGCAAGCGAAAAAAATTTTTGAAGAGTTAGGGATCGTAATAAAAGAAGTGAATATTCCGTCAGCAACTTGTCACGAAACTATTCCTTTCATAAAAAAAATTGGGGGAACACAAGGCGAACCCGGACATGCACTTACTGGAACTACACCATTACATTCAAAGATGATGTTACCGGAACATCCAGCTATGGTTTATGTGAGCGAAATATCGCATAACTTAGATAATCATGCTTATTTTTATGGTGGTGGATATTATCGACGTGGACATCTTGACTCGGCCCTGATTGTAAGTTCGGAATCAGTTAAAAAAGACCGAGTTCGACCTTTTAGCAATGAAAATATTGATTATTATCTTTCAACAGAATCCACCCACCCTGTGGGAGCTACCGTTATCGCTGCATTTCGAACACAAATTTTTGTTACTAGAAGTGATGTAGCAGTTGTTTCAGGTATTCAAAGTGGCTTGCCAAAAGTCGAAGGTATATATGATAGCCTTGGAAATATAGTTAGAAGGTGAAAAAATGGGGAAATTTGTTGTTATCGTTTTAGATAGTTTTGGCGTTGGCGCAATGGATGATGTTAAGGAGGTTCGACCTAGAGATCTAGGAAGCAACACTGCTGCACATATCATTGCCTCCAATCCGTCAATTAATATACCAACGTTGGAAAGCTTAGGTTTGATGAATGCTCTTGGTTTTGAGATAAAAAATCATAAATTTTCACCGACAGCAAATTATGGCACAGCTGACCTAGCACACTATGGAGCCGACTCATTCTTAGGACATCAAGAAATTATGGGCACAACACCTAAGATTCCATTGATTCAACCATTCAATCAAAAAATCGATGAAGTCGAAGCTAATCTGATAAAGTATGGTCATCAAGTTCGAAGAGTGGGTGAAAGCGGGACACAGATTTTAGTTGTAGATGAACTTGCAACGGTCGGTGATAACTTGGAAACAGATTATGGACAAGTTTATAATGTTTCCGCTTGTCTGGATTTGATCTCCTTTAATGACTTGGCAAAAATTGGGCATGTTGTAAGGGAAGTGGTTGAGGTTTCTAGAGTCATTACTTTTGGTGGTGAAAACATAACATTAAAAGACTTACTCGGAGCAAGAAAAACAAGGAATGGAGAAATTGCAGGAGTAGATGCTCCACAATCTGGCGTATATAATACTGGTTATCAAGTCGTTCATCTTGGATATGGTATTAATAAAAATGTTCAAACTCCCACAATCTTAGATCATGCAAATATCCCAGTTTCTTTTTTGGGCAAAGTCGCGGATATTATCCAGACGGATAGTAAACGCTTATTTCCAGGAGTTGATACAAATCGTCTTTTTGATGATTTGATCAATGAAGTGAAAACGCTTGATCATGGTTTTTTTGCGCTGAATATTCAAGAAACTGATTTGGCTGGTCATGCGGAAGATGTAAATCGTTATTCTGATCGTTTAGAAATTAGTGATAAACGAATCAAAGAATTGCTTCCATCCTTAAAAAGGGGGGATATCCTAATTGTTATGGCAGACCATGGGAACGATCCCACGATAGGGCACAGCAATCACACTCGAGAAAAGGTTCCCATATTGCTTTATAGTCCAGGTATCCATAATAAATATTTAGGAAATAGACAAACCCTTGCAGATGTTGGCGCAACTGTAGCAGATTACTTTAACGTTTCGCCTCCTCAAAATGGTCAGTCATTTTTGCCAGAATTATTTATTAATTAAATGTAATGGCTCGATTAATGGTTGTAAAACCAAAATCGAGCCTTTTAAGGAGTTTATAACATGGAGCAGAATAAAGTTCAAGAGTATTCCAAGCGAACAAGTTTAGCAATGGCAAATTTTTACAACTCCGTAATTAAAGTATTTCCCAATTGCATAGAGAAAATCAGTTCCTCTTCTGGATATTATATTGGACTGAAAGATTCTATAGTTTTCACATCTTTCTTTATAGATTTTTTGGAGAAAAATGGCTTCCATCTTCACACGATTGACAAAGCAAGTCATAAAGGAAGAGGGATAGATATAGATTTAAGAAATCCAATTACTGGTGGTGTAATGACTGGTTCATCGAGTGGAACAGCTGTGAACGTTTTTTTAGGTATTAATGATGTTGGAATCGGTACGGACGGAGGTGGTTCAGTTTTAGCTCCAGCAGCAGCTTTAAACTTAGTTGGTTATATCCATCCGGAAGTGGGGAAGAAAATGCTCAGTTTAGAAAAAATGGTAAAATCTTCAACAGATGGCATATCTTTCACACCATCCATCGGACTTATTAGTCGTGAAATAGATCTCATAAAGCAATTAGCACAAATCTTTACTGATCATAAGGACCAAGAAAAGACAGTAATTATTGCTGTAGACTCAGAAATAAATAAGGATCTTTTATCAGTAGACATGGAGACTATGAAAATAATTACGAAGGATTTTTCCTATAAGTATCAAGAAAGTCGTAAAAAATTAATTGATGAAGTAGAACGATTGTTTTTAGATGTAGATATAATTATTTCGAAAGAAGGACCAATTGACATTTACGGTATTGGTGAAACACTCATCGGACATTTTGATGATCAGACGCGAGAAAATCAAATTGCTGGTAAAAAAGGATTTATCAGAGTTGTCAATATGTGTAATGCTATCGGGTTGATCGTTCCAACTACAAGTCTAGCTACTGGGTACTTAATAATCGGAAAGCCTCAATCAGGAATTGAGCAACAAATGTTTCATTTAGCAAAAAAACTTATCGCCAAAGAAGATAGATTGTTGAAGAATTATTTTCTCGATCATCATTCTTATTTTGACGATGGATATAATTTGTAAAACGAATATCTTTGAAATTATAGCAACGAGTCGAAATCCAATAAGATTTAGTCAAACCATTGACATTTATTTGTCTTTGGTTTTTTTCGTTCAAAATGTGTTGACTGATGAAATAGAAAATATTAAGGTTAAAATAGCTTTTTATATAAAATATAAAGATGAAAGTTTTGAAATGTGATGAAAATGGTTTGGTTTATCTTTAACTTAGACTAAAAAAATGGACTTTAATTCATCAAACTTTTTGTAGAAAGTAGTGATGTTGAAGTTTATCTATGAAAATCATAAGGAGCGTCTTTTGTAAAACACCTTACTCTTTTACCTAAAATTAGAAACAAACAGCCTAAAGCATCGCTTTATAGTAGTATTCTTGCTGTTATTGCCGCTATTTTTTGTTTTCATTCAAAAAAATGTGACAGAAACAGTCGCAGCTATTGCTCAGGCACGACTATCATCTATCGATATCGCCTTGCAAAGTTATCAAAAAATTGATTTGACCGATGTCGAGAATACCGATGAGCGTTACCTTAGTCTTATCGATCAATCCAACGCTTTAGCAACCATGACACAATCTGCTATGTTAGAAAATCGCCAACGGTATCTATCTGCCAGTATAGATTATGGTGAAAAAATGGAAACGTTCTATGAGCAGTATGCCGCTGAAACTGACCAATCCCTGTTTCCAAAACAGGCAAAAGTGGTTCAAGAAACAAGTGAGTTCACACAAGTACTTGCCAAAAGAAAAGAATTTCATTGGAATCAGCAAGGATTCAGTGACTACTGGAAAACCGTTTTTTTACTCTATGGCGCACTACTTTTTTATTTGACTGTTTTCTGGTCAGCAGATCTTTTTCTTTCAGAAGTGAAACGACCGCAGTTTTCCAACAGCTTACCTTTTAGAAAACGAGACCGAATTTTTATTCCTATCATCATTCGACTGGCAATTTGCACCATAGGGACCAGCTTGTTTTTGATCAGTGCTGTTTTTTGTTCTTTCTTTTTTGATCATGTTGATTTTTCATATCCTTTTGCCTATTGGTTGCGGGAAATTCAAGCAGTTGAATTTCTTCTCTTTTTGCTCTTGTATTTTCTGATGACGATTGTCATCACTGGCTTTGCCATTTGTTTGACCTCGTTCATTTTTACTGTAACGAAAGACGTCTTACAAACCTGCTTACTTGCTAGTTTACTTGGGGCATTACCGCTGATTGTTCCTAGTCGGATCTGGCTGCTTACACCATTTCAATTTCTGAATGTCTTCCAGCTGCTTCAAGGAGACTATGCTTTTGCCAGTGATTGGTCATTCTATTCTTTTTATTTCGCTCTGATCCTCTTGCTCATCTATACGGTCGCTCTTTTTTGGTTGACCACACAACGATTGAAAGGGGGATTAAGGAAATGAGTATCTGGATGTTCGAATTAAAGCGACAGTTTCGCCAAAAAAGAACGTATGTCTCTTTTTTTCTGCTTTTCTTCTTAGGTGTCTACTATACGTTGCAGGTCGCATCCACTTTCGAGCCGATCGATAAAATCAATCGACCTGTTATCAGTACTAGAGTTGCGGAAAGGCAGACATTTCTAGAAAATACTACTGTGGATGAAAACACTCACTTTTATGTTCATTATGCGCTGAGTGTATTTCCGATTTGGAACAAATGGGATCAAATGCGATTAGCAGCGATCGATAATCATGATTGGCGGCAATACGCTGAAGCCACGAGTGAATGGTATCGATTTTCTGACGAGCAGCTATTCGCAAACGATATTGGGGTTCTACGTTACGACATTCCTTATTATTTAAACAATAATCCGAATGCAAAAATCGATGGACATTACGACTATCAAAAAAATATCTTGAAATATCAGGAATTTGCCCGCTATGAGGGGGAGGTGACAGCACAAGCCTTGGAGGAAAAAACGGCTTTGCAGGCATTGCTCAGAAGCAGTGAAACGATCTTGCCAATGGCTTTGCTTTTCTTTTTCATTTTAGGAATTAGTGATAGTTTTACACGGGACCAGAAACATGAGACACTGCTTGCGACATTTCCATTGCGCAAGTCTCGCAGATTTTTAGCCAAAGCTGCAGCTGGGTTAGCGTATGGGCTCAGCTTGCTTTTACCAGTCATGGCTTGCGTTTTTCTCTATAGCTTTACCCATGAAGTTGGGCGCTTAGATTATCCAGTGGCGGTTTATTGGACGAGTGGTATCGAAGTGAATTTTGTTTTATCGACGTTGGGAAACGTGTTGCTTCGTTGCCTTGCTCTCTATGTGTTGTTCCTGATTCTTGGTTTTCTATTTGCGTTTTTACTAAATAAGTGGTTTTCTTCCCAGATTATTAGCGCAATGTTTTCATTGCTGCTGCTTGTTTCCAGTAATTTTTATCTGGTTCGAGGTGGCGGAGCATACAATAGCTGGCATTTTTTCCCCACTTCTTTTGTTAGTATTGGGAAGGTCGTATTGGGGAGAAGCTGGTTTGATTATTATGATCCTCGGATGCGTTTTGATTTCGGAGTCAGGATCTTATTAGCCTGGATCGTTAGTTTAACGGGTTTGCTTCTGCTTACCTATCTGATTGAAGGGAGACGAAAAAAATGTTGAGCATTCAGAATTTATCCGTCAATTTTGGAGATAAGCAGATCCTAAAAAATATTTCCTTTGAATTGCCAGAAAAGGCGATTATTGGTTTAGTAGCGCCAAATGGTACTGGCAAGACCACAATGATGAAAGCAATCCTGGGACAAGTACCGCGCTTTTCTGGCGAGACAACATTAAACGGCGAAGATTTCACTTCGCTAAAGAAAAAAAGCCGTTTATTAGAAAATGTATCTCTATTACCAGATCAAAGTGAATTGTTCGAGGAATTTACCGGTATTGAACATCTTGAGCTATACAAAAGTATTTGGAAGTCATCAAAGAAGGTTGAAACGATCATTGCTCTGCTACAAATGGAAGATTATGCAAAAAACCGCGTAGCGACCTATTCATTAGGCATGCGTCAGCGGCTCTGTTTTGCGATGCAAGTAATCGGGGATACGTCATATATGTTCATGGACGAAGTGATGAACGGACTGGATCCTACCAATGTTTTATTGGTTTCGACTATTTTGCAGCAGCTGGCTGCAGAAGGAAAAGCGATCATGGTTTCTTCTCATATTTTGTATAATTTGGAGGAGATCTCTCAGCAGATCTTATTTCTGAAAGATGGGGTTATGTTTGAATACAATGATCCTAAAAAATCATTGATGGAAAAATATCAGGAGATTTATATGAAGGACCAATTTTCTATCAACTAGCTCGTTATTGCCTGTAAAAGCAGCGCACCAACCTTAAAGCATTCAAAAGAATCAGCTAGACAGCTGTTTGATGAGAGGCTTTAGAGTTGGTGCGCGTTTTTTTATTTGTTGTGAAAAAATTCCTGTGACTAGATAACAGTTACTCTACCAGATCGAATACCATATTAAACCATGGAACCCCGGCATGTTGTGAATCAGATTGGCCTTCTAGCTGAAAACCGTGTTTTTTATAATATGGGATCAATGACTCAAGACAGGTTAGAGTCACGCCTAACCTTTGCTGTCTTTTGCATTGGCAGACTAGTTCCTTAAGTAATCTTCCGCCAACCTTCAACTGTCGGTACTCGGGTGCAACAGCTAAACTAAGAATGCTTTGATAACCGCCAGAAGGAGGATTTAGACTGGTTTTTTCGAATAGTTCATCATATAAATACCGCTCCTGGATAATCGGTCCAACAACATAGCCAATCGGTTGATCGTCGTTATTGACTGCAACCAAAAAACTATCTTTAATGATTGAGATACGCTCTTTCATCGCTTTTTCTGATGCTGCTTCATCTACCGTAAAACTAGCTCGCTCAATTTTCATTATAGACTCAAGGTCTTGTAATAGCGGGGGACGAAAAGAAATGTTCATGTGTGCTTCTCCTTAATTTTCCTAATAGGCGAACTGATTGCTTATCAAAAAACTCACATTCAAACATATAGCCGAAACGAAAGCGATGGCTCGTCTTGTCTAGTCGCTATAGTTTATCAGAATAGACGTTTTCCTACTTAAATCAGCTGTTGATAATTCGCATCGATTGTTTCTCTTAAATGGGTGATATGGGCAACGACCGCTTTTTGAGCAGCACTGCCATCATTTGCTTTCAGCGCTGCCAATATCTGCTGATGTTCTTGGATCGATTGCTCAATTCGTCCGGGAACGAGATTCGTTCGAAGCTGCAATCGCTGCAATTGTGTTTTGATTTGTTTGACTAAGGCAACTGCCTCCTGATTCTCTGAGGCACGATAAATAATTTCATGAAACTGTTGATTGCATTGTGAATACCCATTCAGATTATTGGAGGCAGCAAATTCCTTCATTTGCTCAATCAGATCTTCAAGTGCTTTGATATCGGAGGTAGAAATCGTCTTGGCGGTCCGACGCAAAATCGCACCTTCTAGAACCTCCCGAATTTCCAAATAATTCTTGATTTCCTGCAATTCAAAGGCTTTAATTTTTGCTCCTTTGTTTGGTTCCAAAATAACTAGATTTTCTTGTTCAAGCTTAAGCAACGCTTTTTTTATGGTATTACGGCTGGCACCAATACTTTGTGCTAAATCGTTCTCAATTAATTTTTGAGAAGGATGAAAACGTCCATCCATGATGCGCGTTTTTATATATTCATAGGCTTTATCAACGGGTAATGCTGCTTTTTGTTCCATCTCTTCACCTGCTTTTTTTATTGTTGAAAAATGTTGTTCAACAATCTTATAGACTTACTATACAGGGATTTTCCGTTGTATGTCAATGATTTCCTCTAGGGGGAACAAAAATGGAACAAAAAAAGAATCACCAAAAGCTGTTGACAAAGAAAAGAGTGAATTGTAGAATTAAATTGTTCAACAATAATGATTAACGTTATTCGTTGTTGGATCGTTGCTAGCAAGAAGAAAAACCGTTGTTTTATTTTTTAGACTTTTGTAATCGCTTACTGTCCGGAGGTAAGAAGGTTGGTACTAGAAATAGAACACAAAACTATTAAATAATGAGGTGGAAAAATGAAACAGAAAATGAGTCATGAAATTGCACACTTAAGTCATGTAGAACTGTTGACACCGAAGTTATCCGAAAGCACCAAATTCTTTATTGATGTATTAGGAATGGAAGAAGTCCATCAAAAAGACGACTCTGTCTATTTACGTTGTTGGGGTGACTATGAGCTTTATTCTGTCATTTTGACTGCTTCAAAGACTGCTGGAATCAAGCACACAGCGTATCGAACGACTAGTCCAGAAGCGTTAGAAAGACGAGCGAATGCCTTAGAAAAAGCTGGTTTTGGTGTTGGCTGGATCGAAGGGGATTATGGTCATGGTCGAGCATACCGTTTTAAAGGTCCCGATGGACATCTCCACGAGCTCTACTACGAAACAGTAAAATATGTTGCGCCACCTGAACTTAAGCCTTGTTTGAAAAATCAACCGCAGAAATTTACTGGTCGGGGAGCAGCTGTAAAACACTTAGACCACATCAATTTCTTGTCCTCAAACCCACCGGCTGATGGCGACATGATGGAAGAATTACTTGGAATGCGTCTCACGGAACAGATCAAATTTAAAGACGGATCACGTCAAGCTGTCTGGTACAGTCCAAATAACAAGTCTTATGAGGTTGTTTTCACAAAAGATGCAACCGCTTCAAAAGGACGTTTCCATCATATTGCATTGGCGGTCGATTCGTTTGCTGAGATCGCACGTGCGGCTGATATTTTCTGTGAGAATGACATTCACATCGAATTTGCACCAAGTAAGCATGCGATCAATCAAACGTATTTTGTTTATTGTTATGAACCAGGTGGAAATCGCATCGAGATCGCCGCAGGAGGATATTTAGTATTGCAACCGGACTGGGAAGTCATCTCATGGGACGAAGAGGAACGCGCTCGTGGACAGGCTTGGGGCAATAAAACTGTTTCGACCTTCCATACGTACGGCACACCTCATGTTGAGGAATAATCCTTATAAATAAAAGCAGCATTTCCACAGAGAACATAGAAAAGAGGAATAAAATTGGAAGCATCATTGATCAATGAAAAGACACGCCTATTAGTTGTTAGTGCCCATGCCGGAGACTTTATTTGGCGCAGTGGCGGAACGATCGCCAAATACATCAAGTATGGCGCGCACGTCTCACTGGTTGTTTTGAGCTATGGCGCTCGAGGTGAGTCAAACGACTTATGGAATGAACCAGGTCAAACGCTGGAGCAGGTCAAATCAGTTCGGCGTTCAGAAATTATGAAAGCGGCAAAACATTTAGGGGTTACGGATTATGAGCTATGGGATTTGCAAGACTATCATATGTCGGTAGGCGAAGCCGAAATGGATCGAATGGTTCGTAAGATGCGCGACGTTCAACCACATATCATTTTGACCCATGGACCAAAAGATGCGTTTAATCCTGATCATGAACTTGTTTCTAACTTTGTTTTTGAGGCGAGCGTTTTGTCCACCTCAAACGGTGTCCAGATCGATGACACAAAACGATGCAAGCAAAGTCGGCTTTTCGGGTTTGAACCACACCAATCAGAGATCAGTGGCTTTCAACCAGAAGTAATCATTGATATTACTGAAACCTATGAGCAAAAACAAGCAGCAATGAACTGCTTCAAAGCACAAGAACATTTGATCAACTATTACAGTGCCAAAGCTTTGCTGCGGGGCAATCAGGCAAGACGTTGTTCAGGAAATAACGACTATCAATATGCAGAAGCATTCACACGTTTCTTTCCATATGTAGGAGGTGCCTTTAACTAATGAATAAATATATTTTAAAAAATATCTACCGCCCATCAGAAGATACGTTAAAGGACTATCGGAAATATGATGTTTCCACTGTCTATGAAGCACAGGACAAAACTGGCCTGATGTTGCCTTATATGCGACCATTGATCGAAGGTCAGCAAATCGTCGGGCCTGCGGTGACAGTCATCTGTCCACCAGGGGATAATCTTATGGTTCATGCAGCGATCGAGGTTTGTCAGCCAGGAGATATTTTAGTGATCACGACGACCAGCGGCGAATATGTCGGCGGTATGATCGGCGAATTGATCGTTACTGCTTTGATGAAACGCGGTATACAAGGAGTGGTGATCGACTCTGCTGCTCGGGATGTTGCGCAAATTCGTAAACTAGGTTTTCCAGTATGGACAAGAGCGATTTACTCAAAAGGAACGTTCAAAAATAAAGGTGGTTGGGTCAATGCACCGTCAGCTTGTGCTGGACAAGTCGTGCGGGGCGGTGATTTGATCATGGCTGACGATGATGGGGTAGTCGTCGTTCAAAAAGAAAACCTAGCGGCAACTTTAGCAAGCGCAGAAAAAAGAATGCGAAAAGAAGCAACGGTCAAAGAGCAAATTGCCGCAGGTATCTTAAGTATGGATTTCCATAATTTGCGTGGGCGTTTATCAGAGCAAGGGGTCGTTTATCTTGACCAAGTCGATGATGAAATCAAGTAGGTGATAACCATGACAAAAAGACAAGTGATTCAAATCAACGGTTCTGCGCATGAAAATCCAATACCAACAGCAGTTAAAATTGGAAATATGGTCTATACTTCTGCACTTATGGGTACCGATCCTTCTTCGGGACAAATGCCAGAAACTGTAGAAGAAGAAGTCGCACAACTATTTACCTATATCCTTGAGATTATGGAAAAAGCAGGTGGGAGTAGCGAAAATATTGCCCATCTCAGCGTATCAGTGACAGATCGATCATACAAAGAAATTGTAAACAAAGAATGGCTAAAACTATTCCCTGACCCTGATAATCGACCTGCAAGGCATACCACCGTTCATTCATTGAAACCGGGGGTTCACGTTCAAGTGGAGATGGTCGCTGTTCTTTGATATTAAGTGAAAGTAGGGGAAACCAAGCATGCCCACAGGAGTACTAATTAATGTTTCATCTGTTATCGTTGGAGGAATCGTCGGCGGGATAGCAGGAAAAAAGCTAAGTGCAGAATTTAAGACCCAGATTACCTTAATCTTTGGGGTTTGTTCAATGTCGATGGGGATTTTTACTTTAGGTTTAATGCAGAATATGCCAGCCGTGGTCTTTGCGGTGGTGATTGGAACAGGGTTAGGATTGGTTTTGAAATTAGGTAAGTGGATCAATCATGGTGCCTCTTTGATGGAGAAACCAATTGCTGCTATGGCAAAGAGCAAAGAAAGCACACTATCACAAGAAGAGTTTGTCTCCGCGTTAACTACAGCGATCGTTTTATTTTGTGCCAGTGGAACCGGCATATATGGTTCTTTAGATGCTGGGATGACAGGGGATAACACTATATTGATCTCAAAATCGATTCTGGACCTTTTCACTGCTGCGATTTTTGCTGCAAATTTAGGTTATGTGGTTTCGATCATCGCTCTACCGCAATTTATTATCTTTTTCCTGTTGTTTTTGGGGGCGAAACAGATTTTACCTTTGACAACGCCAGAAATGATCAACGATTTTCGAGCGGCGGGGGCATTTCTTATGATCGCTACTGGATTTCGGATGATGAAAGTCAAAGAATTCCCAGTAGCAGATATGATCCCAGCAATGATTTTAGCGATGCCTATCAGTCATCTTTGGACCAACTTCATTGTTCCACTGATCTAATGGTCCTTGTTAGAAATAACTGATTCGGGTGATCGTTTTTACTAAAAAGTACAGTGAGTGTAGTGACCCCAAAAAGTTAGACTTTTATGGAGTGGAGAAATCCACTCCTTTTTTGTACGATAAAATTAACTGTTAAACAGCTGTTTTTACAGCTTCTCGAAACTGAACTGGACTTCGCCAATTTAATTTCTTTTTGATGCGTTTATGGTTGTAATAATAGATATATTGGTCAATTTTTGTTTTCAATTCATCTAAACTCCGATAGACTTCTCCATGAAAAATCTCTTGCTTTAATAAACCAAAGAAGTTTTCCATAGGTGAGTTATCTAAACAATTCCCTTTACGAGACATACTCTGGAAGATTTTATGCTGCTTCAATTTATTCTTATAAGCATTCATTTGATAGGCCCATCCTTGATCTGAATGGAAGGTTCTACGAAATGGACAATCATTTGTCATCTGGATTGCTTCTTCTAATCCTTCCATTATGGCTAGTGCGTTTGGTTTTTCAGAAATCCGATAAGATAGAATTTCACTATTGTAGAAATCCATGAAAGGATCTAAATACAGCTTTTTCTGACGAACGACACCTGTGGTGTCTACTTCATAATACTTAAACTCTGTGGTATCAGTTGTAATTTTTTGGTGACAGATATTTGTATAAAACCGACGATGAATACGATTTTTGGCGACAGTGCCAACCTTCCCACGATAAGAATTGTACCGTCGAGATTTTCGAGTGTAAGACTTTACTTCGATACCTAGTTTTTTTATCAGACGTTGAATCTTCTTTTTATTGACATGAATCCCTTGATTCTCTAATTCTTTTTTTAGTCGCAGACAGCCATAGTCTTTATGCTCCTTGCGAATTTCAATCATTTTTTCTTCAATTTCTTGGTCTGGGTTTGGTCTGTCAAACCGTTTCTGCCAATACATATAGGTTGCTTTAGGAAATTTCAATGTTTCAAGAAGCTCAACTAGTTTGAATGATCCTCGGAGGCTGGCGATGATTCGTGCGATTGATTCTTGCGTCTTTGCTGGGCTTCCTGTTTTCGCAGCTTCCTCAACTCTTTTAAAAAGGCATTCTCAATTTGAAGGGATCGGACTTGCTTTTCTAATGCCTTGATACGATCGCGTTCTTCAGTTGTTGTATTTTCTTTTTTGTTCTCTTTTTTTCTAGCCAAAGTAAGTGGTCGTCCTTTCTCTTTTGAGATCCCCTCAATACCTGCTTCTCTGAAATTACGCATCCAATTGGCAATAAGCGCAGGGTTGTTCATTTCTAAAGTGCTGGCAACTTCTCGATAGGACATCTCACTTGTTTGATATAACTCTATCGCATTTAACTTAAATTGAACAGAATATTTCTGATTTTGATGCTTTCTCAATAGACCTTCCTCTCCGTATTCACGATAGGCATTCACCCAATCACTTACTTGAGACTTGCTTGAAATACCGTATTTATTGGCAAGATGCCGATATCCACCCACACCACTAAGATATTCTTTAACGATTTTTAGTTTTAATTCAAAAGGATATTTTGCCATACAAATAGCGACCCCCAAAAGTTAGATTTTTGGTCTAACTTTTGGGGGTCGCTTCAGAGGCATATTTTTGCCCATTGTACTTTTTTCTGTTAAAAAAAGATCGTTTGGTCATTTAAAGGAGCGTTAGTTAAATGTAACTGAAGAAAGTTTGCATAACGCTTCTTTCGATCAGTTCTTGTCAAATGAATAGCGATTTCAGCTTTTCCAAATAGTCTAGAGGGATCGGGGTTCTGGTGAGATGAAAAAAAACTCGCAAAGCTTCCTGTCTTGCTAAAGACACTGATTCTCTGTACGAATCAGCGTTCGCTCTATTTTAAAGAAGGGAATTAGGAATAAAACGGCATCTAAAAAAGAGGAAGCTTATAAGAAAAAGTCAAATTAATGATAATAAATCGCAATTCTTCATTTTATTCTAACAAAATGACAATTTTCTTAGGTATTCATCACAAATCTATCACATTTCCAAGCTAAAGTTTGTTATTATCTGAAAATTTTCATCATTCAGATAAAAGCTTCTTCATTATGAGCAAATTTTTTATAGTTAGTTGATAGAAAACAGGACGAGCGTATGTGTTTTCGATCCAAGTTACACGCCAATGCGTCTAATTTCTATATTTGCTGGTATGAAGAAGAGCGCAAAAAAAAATCCTTAAGTTACAGGGGACGAAATGGAGGATAACATGAAAAAAAGGAAAACAAGCTGGGCACTCGTATTGTTAACAAGTCTGATGGTATTAGGTGCTTGTGGTAGTGGAGGCCAAGACCCAACAGATAGTTCGGGAGGGAATGTGTCAGGGGGAGCTAGTTCTGATCCTAATGTATTAGTGGTCGCATCAGGTGCGGATCCAGTGACATTAGATATCCATCAAACGAACGACCAAGCAACTACCAGGGTAGCAAGACAGATTTATGAAACACTGATCAAACAGACGAACGATCTTGAGTTAGTGCCAGGGTTAGCAACAGAGTGGGAAGAAATTGAAGAGAACCTTTATGAGTTCAAGTTGCGAGAAGATGTTGTCTTTCATAATGGGGAAGCGATGACAGCTTCTGATGTTGCCTACACCCTTCGACGGGCGGTTGACTCACCTTCGATCAGTCATATCATTGGTTCGATCGATCCTGATACGATCGAAGTGATCGATGATCATACGATCCATATCGGGACAAATGGTGCCTTCGGGCCTTTCTTGACTCATTTAGCACATCCTGCGGTTGGAATTTTGAGTGAGAAAGCTGTGGAAGAAGCTGGTGAAGATTATGGTATCAGCAGCGTTGTGGGAACGGGTCCCTTTGAATTTGTTGAATGGGCAACCGGTAGTCACGTGACGTTAGATCGATTTGACGATCACTGGGATGAGCCAGCGGGAATGGAAAGAATTGAGTTTCGGACAATTACAGATTCAAGTGTTCGTTTGATTGAACTAGAGTCAGGAACCGTCGATATTGTTTATGATATCGCTCCTTCTGATAATGAAAAGGTTGAAGAAAACGATGAATTGACTTTATTAGCGACAGAAAATTTAGGAACGGAATACTTAGGTTTCAACGTTCGAAATGATACACCATTGCAAGAAGTAGGGGTACGTCGCGCGATTGCCCATGCTATCGATGTCGAATCGATTATCCAAACGGTTCATATGGGGATCGGGACTCAAATGAGTGGACCGATCAACGAATTGGTTTTTGGATATAATGAAAACTTGGAAGCTACTCCTTATGACGTTGAATTAGCAAAAGAACTATTAGCAGAAGCTGGTTATCCAGATGGCGGGTTCTCCCTTTCGTTGTATGTCGGTGATAACAATCAAGAACGAATCCGTGTCTCGCAGGTTGTTTCCGCTGCTTTAGAAGAATTAGGTATCACTGTTGAGGTCAACCAAATGGAGTGGGGAGCATTTTTAGATGCTGCAGCAGCTGGTGAACCAGATATGTTCTTACTAGGTTGGACAACGATCACAACAGATGCTGACTATGGATTGTATCCACTGTTCCATTCAAGTAGCTTTGGCGAAGCTGGAAATCGTACGTTCTATCATAATGAACGGGTAGATGAATTACTTGATGCAGCTCGTAGCACTTCTGACCAAGAGGAACGCTTGGCCTATTATCACGAGG
The DNA here is from genome assembly GCF_002140755.1 of Enterococcus sp. 5B3_DIV0040. Classification (NCBI taxonomy): domain Bacteria; kingdom Bacillati; phylum Bacillota; class Bacilli; order Lactobacillales; family Enterococcaceae; genus Enterococcus; species Enterococcus sp. 5B3_DIV0040. The sequence goes on along the minus strand of NZ_NGLC01000001.1, from coordinate 1,562,024 downwards.
CGCAAGAGATTATCAATGATGAGATGCCATGGGTTTACTTACAAACCAGAGAAAATGTTTCAGGTATCCGCAACTGGGTGCAAGGGTTCGAACATCATCCAACTGGAAGTTACTTCTTAGATACGGTGTCAAAAAACTAAATTGGATTGAGAGTATAAAATAAAGAGCCGCAATGGCTCTTTATTTTGAGGAGATGAATAGATGTTCCAATATATTGTAAAACGAATTCTGTGGTTGTTTCCTATCCTGCTAGGCGTCTCTTTTATTGTATTTACGATTATGTATCTATCACCTGGAGACCCTGTAACGATGGTGTTGGGGGAAGGAGCGACTCCTGAACAATATGAGGCTATGCGTGTGCAAATGGGGCTTGATCGTAGTTTTATCGAACAATTTTTTCATTATATAAAAAATGTTGTCATCGAATTTGATCTTGGGAGATCGTATGTTTCTGGCCGGGTGGTCATGGATGAAATCCTAGTCCGTTTGCCCAACACAATCAAATTATCAGTATGGAGTGTGTTATTTGCCTCGCTGATTGGTATTCCACTGGGAGTGATCTCTGCTTCGAGACCTTATTCCAAGGTTGATAATTTCGTGATGTTTCTTTCACTAGTTGGGGTTTCTATGCCAACCTTTTGGCAGGCACTCCTTTTAATTATTCTTTTTACTTCTACCCTGGGCTGGTTGCCAGCATCTGGTTTTGATACTTGGCAGCAAATGATCATGCCAGTATTTGCATTGGCTTCCTCATCAATTGGCACGATCGCCCGGATCACAAGGTCGAGTATGATGGACGTTTTAGACCAAGATTATATTCGTACGGCAAAAGCCAAAGGAGTAAATGGTTCAAAGGTGACGTTCCATCATGCCTTAAGAAATGCCTTGATTCCCGTAGTGACAGTCATTGGTTTGCAGTTTGGGGCTTTATTAGGTGGGGCTGTATTGACCGAAACTGTTTTTAGTATCAATGGGATCGGGACATTGATGGTGAATGCGATCCGTACAAGAGACACAATGATCGTCCAAGGCGGCGTTTTATTTATTGCATTTATTTTTACGATGGTTAATCTATGTGTCGATATTCTCTATGCATATATCGATCCGCGAATTAAAACCTCATATGATTAAGGGAGGAACTCATGTTTTCTAGAAAAAAGGCCATAGCGAAAACGCAAGCACTTGCAGGCGTACCAGAAGGATCGAAACAAGAGATTTGGCTTTCCTTAAAAGCAAATCGCCGAGCAATGTTTGGGTTACTATTTATCACGTTACTGACGATTACTGCGATTTTTGCAGACTTTATAGCTCCCTATGGTATGAGGGAGCAAAATCTAGCCAATGCATTGCAATTTCCAAGTCGTTCTCATTGGTTTGGGACAGATGACTTGGGACGTGACGTATTGTCTCGTTTGATTTACGGCACGAGAATATCGCTTACTGTAGGCGTTTGTGCGGTGTTACTGGCACTCTTTTTTGGTGGCATCTTAGGTGTCTTATCCGGTTATTTCAGAGGGTGGATCGATACGCTGATTATGCGTTTTTGTGACATCTTACTATCCATCCCTTCCATTTTGTTGGCAATCGCCATCGTGGCTTCTTTGGGATCCAGTCTGCCGAACATGATCTTGGCGATCGGGTTGGCGAATATCCCCATTTTTGCTCGTATTATTCGGGCAAGTGTGATGGCGGTCAAAGAGAAGCAATTTATTGAAGCTGGAAAAGCGCTGGGCGCAAATAATGGATTGCTGATTTTTAAACACATCTTGCCAAATATCCTTTCACCAGTCATTGTGCATTCATCAATGGGCGTTGCCACAGCAATTTTATCTGCTGTTGGCTTAGGATTTATTGGCTTAGGTATGGAGGCTTCCGTTGCGGAATGGGGAACGATGTTAAATTTTGGACGAGGCTATATCCGAACACATCCCTACCTGACGATTTATCCAGGGATCGCGATCATGTTGACCATTTTATCCTTCAATTTGATCGGTGACGGAATCCGAGATGCCATCGATCCGAAGATGAGAGAGAGGTAAGCAGTTATGGACACGATCATGCGCGTCAAGAATCTACAAAAGTATTTTCCTGTGAAGAAGAAAAACTTTTTTGGGGTGGGAAAAGACTATGTGAAAGCAAATAAAGATCTTACGATCGATATCTATGAAGGAGAAACATTAGGCATCGTCGGTGAAAGTGGCTGTGGAAAATCGACCTTTGGACGCACGATTATTCAGCTCCAACGACAAACCGGAGGCTCGACCCTTTACTATGGAGAGACGATCGAAGATTTCATGCCTCGTTACGTAAAAAAAGTCTATCAACAACTGCCAAAAAAGATGAAACAGTTTACTGATTCTGTCAATGAGCTCCAGTCGATCGAATCAAAACTCGCTACCGATTCAGCTGCTGATGTAGAAGCAACAACGGAACGGTTGCGTCTAAAGAAAATCGCTTTTGAAAATGAATATGGCAATACCCTACGATTAGTCGGAGGCTTGATTTTGCATGATGATCTACAAAAGGTCAGTAAGCTTCTTTCGTCTCGTTACGAAGCTGCAGCAAAAGTTGCAGCTAGCAAGCGAGCGTTAACATTTAATCAGCAAAAACAAGCGATGAATGGGGCAGTGGATCAATCAGAGCTCATAAATTTGGAAAAAACGATCGCTGAACAACAAAATGACTTAGCAGCTATTGATAAGCAAGTCGCACAACTAAAAAAAGATGTCATGAACAAAAAAGAATTTTCATACTATGAAGAGCAGCTTGATTCTGGCATCGATCTAGCTGCTTTGACTCAAAAGGAATCAAGAGTTTTACGAAAAGACCTGCAAATTATCTTTCAGGACCCTTACTCCTCACTAGATCCACGGTTAACAGTGGGTGATATTATTGGAGAAGGTTTGTTGATACACAAATTTTTTGCTAGTAAAAAGGACCCAAACTATGAAACCTATATTCTTGATATCATGGAAAAATGCGGGTTAAAGAAAGAATTTATTCATCGCTATCCGCATCAATTTTCTGGTGGACAACGACAACGAATCGGGATTGCTCGTGCCTTAGCTTTAAAGCCCAAATTCATTGTTTGCGATGAAGCTGTTTCAGCGTTAGATGTTTCGATTCAGTCACAGATCATCAATTTGCTTCATGATTTGCGGGAAGAACTCAATTTGACTTACTTGTTTATCACCCATGATCTTGGAGTTGTAAAATTTATTTCTGATCGGATCGGTGTGATGTATTTTGGGCATCTTGTAGAATTAGCTTCAGCTGAGACGATTTTTTCTAACCCGATCCATCCGTACACACGGCAATTATTAAATGCCATTCCAACGCTAGACGAAGAGTATCGACCATGGCCTCTTGATGAAACCCATCCTGATTTGGCATTCAACTATTCAAAAGAAACCGATGCTGATCCAGATTGGGTAGAAGTCGAGCCGAATCATTTTGTGAAGTGTACGCGAAAATAGTTTTTTTAGAACATAGGAATTGAAACATGGTTGATGAGTCAATCAATCGAACCATAAGCATGATACGATTGGTTTAATGGGAAAAAATCAAAAGGAGGTCCAGATGGATTTACTAGAAGTTGATAATCTGCATACGTATTTTGATACGAAACGGGGCACTGTCAAAGCTGTCAAAGGCGTTACTTTTTCATTAAAAAGAGGGAAGACATTAGGAATCGTTGGAGAAAGTGGGAGTGGCAAAAGTCAAACAGCCATGTCGATCCTTCAACTTTTTCAGCGAAATCAGTATATAGCGGAAGGGCAGATCCGTTTTGATGGAAAAAATATCCTCGAATTAAGCAAAAAAGAGCTTTTAAAAATTCGTGGAAATGATATTTCAATGATCTTTCAAGAGCCTATGACAAGTTTGAATCCGGTATTTACAATCAAAGCACAACTGACAGAAGCCTTGAAACTTCATCAGCACGTCGACAATAAGACGGCGACTTTACGGGCATATGAGCTGTTAGAAGCTGTCAAGATCACAGATCCTAAACGAGTAGCCAAGCAATATCCTCATCAGTTATCTGGAGGAATGAGTCAGCGGGTAATGATCGCAATGGCATTAGCCTGCAATCCGAAGCTATTGATTGCCGATGAACCGACTACCGCACTCGATGTGATCATCCAAGCAGAAATCCTTAAGTTAATGAATGAGTTAAAAGACAAGCTGGATACAAGTATTTTATTTATTACCCATGATTTGGGTGTCATTAGTAAAATGGCCGATGATGTGATCGTGATGCATGGGGGAAAAATCGTCGAGAGTGCCCCAATCAATGAGATATTTAAAAATGCTTACCATCCGTACACAAGGCGCTTACTTGCTGCGTTTTTAAGAACCGACATTCGAAACAAGAAAACAGCGCCTGATGATTTTTACAGTAAGGAAAACAATGTCTTTGATTTCACCACATTTAAAACAGAAGAAACAGCGGACCCGGATTGGGTTCAGGTAGGAACAAATCATTTTGTCGCTGCCAGTTTGAGAAAAATCGATAACTAAATGAAGAAGTCGTAAAACAAAGCTTTGTTTACGACTTTTTTCAATATGCTGGGAAGGAAGACTTTTTGTGAGGAAGTTGTGAGAAAGATGTAATAAATAGGGGAAGGTTTGCTCAAGAGCCTTGCCTTAAAGTCCACTTCAAGAATTATACTGGAACTACCATTTTGATGGGAAAAGAAAGGAGCAATTCAATGAACAAATGGACAAAAGGACTTTTTCTGACAATGATTTTTCTAGCAGGATGCAGCAGTGATTCAATGAATGACGAGCCAGACATTGGTACAACAGAAACAAGTACTAGTGACACCATTACGAAACAAATGAGAGAAACAGGGATTGATGGGGAGGCCGATATTTTGATTGCCTATTTCACAAGATCAGAAAATTTAGAGCATGAACCAGCGGTCGAAGCAGTTTCTGGAAGTAGTTTTAATGTAATCGATGACACCTTGGTAGGAGATGTCCAGGTGATAGCAGAAATGATCGCTGAACAGACCGGCGGTGCGTTGTTCTCGATTCAAACAGAAGTAGGTTACCCTAACGTTTACGATGAACATACAGCTTTTGCGACTAGAGAGGTGGAAGAAGATGCCCGACCAACGTTGAAGGCTGACGTTGCCGAAATGACTGAAGTGGATGTTCTCTTTATCGGCTTTCCTGTTTGGTGGAACCGTGCCCCAAGAGCCGTTTTAACATTTCTTGAAACCTATGATCTTACGGATAAACAAATCATTCCTTTTGCAACCCATGGGGGAAGTGGATTGAACAATAGTCAAAACGAACTTCAAACGTTGTATCCAGCGTATGACTTTCTTGAAGGCTTTGCAGCAAGAGCGGGAAGTGTTGAAGAGGCTGAACCGAATCTGTTGAATTGGCTCGATGAACTAGGATATTAGCAAAATTCAAGTTTAGTAGCCGTTTCTCAATTGGCTACATGTTCATGATGTACCACAAACCGAAATAATCATAATATAATTATGGTAAACTAATGCAGTTGATTTATGAATCATTTGGGGATGCGCTGATGGATTAGAAGCAAAAGCTCCTACTTATTCCCGAGAATAGTCAGTTTTTCCGATTTATTCGTTCTAGGTTGACTACAATTCTGTTATTTCGGATAAGAAAGGTAGATCATGACCAAAGAGACGATGAAAAGAATCACACCAATAACCGACAATGGCAATACAGGACCATTCCACGGACGTTTGTTCAGCAACGCGCGCACTCTAAAGATGAATCCTGCAAGTCCGAGTAAAGCGATCGCTACACAAAATAAAAGAATTGATAAATTTAACATTGTATTCCTCCAAATCATTGTATGAGAACTCATACCAAGATACTCATATATCCTACGCCAAAAGCCGTAAAAAGCAAGCAGCTGACAAAACTGTTCGTTTATGCGAACAGTTTTTACATGTTGTTGACGAATCTTTTTACAATTCTGCAATTTCCTACGCTTTTTTAGCTAGATTCGCTGGAACAGTGATTCTTTGTTATCATAAGAATTGATAAGGAGACTGGAGAGGGAGGTTCTCTTTTGTTTCGAACACCTTGAATGCACAAGAAAAAATGAGGAGGAGATTTTGTGGAAATTCGGTTATTAAAATATTTCTACACGATTGCGGAGGAAGGGACGATTTCTCAAGCTGCAGAAGTGCTCCACATCACACAACCGACATTGAGTCGACAATTAAAAGAATTAGAAGACGAGTTAGGGACGGCACTATTCACTCGTGATAATCGTAAAATGGTTTTAACGGAAGCGGGGCGTTTTTTTAAAAGCCGTGCGGAAGAGATTTTGAGTTTGACAGACCAGACAATGCAAGCGTTTGAAGATCGTAAAAAACATTTATTTAGCGGTCACTTCACGATTGGTTGTGTGGAAGCAGATAATTCCGATACGCTTTCCTTGATGTTGGAAGAATTTATCAATGATTATCCTGATGTTCGCTTTCATATTCATAGTGGTACCGGAGATGATATCAGCGATCGTCTAGAGAAAGGCTTGTTGGATCTAGCGATCTTGATCGAACCGATTGAAATCGAGAAGTATGAAAAAATCGTTCTTCCACGAAAAGAAACATGGGGCTTTTTGACTTCGGCTGATTCTTTTCTTACGCATAAAGAAGAAGTTACACCCGAAGACATCAAAGGTGTGCCTTTATTGATCTCCAAGCGTCCAGAAGTACAGCAAATGTTCAGCCAATGGTCGAAGACACCAGTGGAAGAGTTGCCGATCGTGGGTACCTACAATTTAATATTCAATGTCTTTTCCTTAGTAGAAAACCATGTTGGTTCGGCACTGACTGTTAGTGGCGCTGTTGGTCAGCGAAGGAATGAGGCAATCAAGTTTCTGCCTTTAGTACCACAAATCGAGACCAGCTGTGTATTGGTTTGGAAAAAGAATCGTGTACTGTCGCCAGTCGTTATCGAGTTTATTCGACGATTTCGCGATTCCTTTCAATAATCTCAGTGTAAACATCAAAAGAAGCGGTGATATCCGCTTCTTTTTTGTATATCGAAACCAGCTATGCTTTGTAAGCATAAGGTCTTGTGTGAAAAAGCATTAGCCAATCCAACTCGATTGGCTTACCATTAAATCTATCAGGAAACAAAGAGTAGGAGGTGACACAATGGCGGCAATACTTGTTTGTTCACGAGCTGGTGAAAATCTGATTGAGGGACAGCTCAAAAATCTGGGCATAGGAAATACGCAGATTCTAGCAGAGAAGCTGTCAGAGCAGCTGCAATGCCCCCTTTATACTCTTGACCCTGTGGAACCTTATCCTGAAAGTTATCGGGCGATGGTCGAACATGCAAAAAAAGAAAAAGCTGCTAATGATTTTCCCTGCTATCAAACAGTACCGTCTGCGTTTTTTAAAGAACGGATACTATTTGTTGGATTTCCCAACTGGTGGGGGACCTATCCGATGATCGTGGCGAGTTTTTTAAAAGACCATCATTTCGATGGGAAGATTATTTTTCCCTTTTGTACTCATGAAGGCTCAGGATTCGGCAATAGCCTAGAAGACTTTAAAAAAACTTGTCCTGAAGCCCTCATTTATCCTGGATTAGCCATCCGTGGTTCACGAGTGAATAAGGCGGATACTGCCATTCAAAATTGGGTGAGCCAGCATTTTATCACAATAGAAGAAGGAGTCGATCGATATGGTAAAGAAACAAACTGCAGGAAGAGATAATCTAGGGACATTTGCGCCGAAATTTGCGCAATTAAATGATGATGTGTTATTTGGTGAAGTTTGGTCACGTGAGGAAGAATTGGCTCCTCATACAAGAAGTTTATTAACGATATCTGCCTTGATTTCGGGTGGCAATTTTGAACAATTGACTGCCCATCTGACGATTGGCAAGGAAAAAGGGATCACTGTAGAGGAAATTGCAGAAGTAATCACTCATCTGGCTTTCTATGTTGGCTGGCCCAAAGCTTGGTCTGCTTTTAACATCGCCAAAACGGTTTATCAAGAAGAGCTAGCTGAATTGGAGGAAAAATAAATGTCAGAACTCGATGCAGCAAAAGAAGCTGGAATCTTTTCATTAGGGAACACAAATGACGCCTATGCACAATATTTTAGCGGTCAGAGTTACTTGAATCCTTTAGTAGCTGATCCAGCGATTCCAGTCAACGTTGGCAATGTGACTTTTGAACCAGGTTGCCGCAACAATTGGCATCGGCATATTGATGGTGGGTATCAATTGTTGTTGGTGACTTCAGGAGAAGGCTGGTACCAAGAAGCAGGCAAGAAACCGCAAAAACTTACTGTTGGTGATGTCGTAGTCATCAAGGAAGGGGTCAAACATTGGCATGGTGCATCAAAAAATAGTTGGTTTGCCCATGTAGCGATTACTGCTGGTGCTTCAGAATGGTTAGAAGCAGTCAGTGATGAAGAATACGATCAATTGCCTGATGCATAAGCGATGATAAGGCAGCCGTACTGGAAGGCATGTAACAAATCTTATGGGGTCTCACCTGACTGGGGCAGCCAATAGTGTGGCGAGTCAAAAGAGATCGATGTGATCAATGTGATCAATGTGAATGAATGTACGGTCGAGCCGATGATTCAACCTTTGTAAATAGGAGAGAAAAAAGAAGCGTCCACTTGCACAGCTAACGTGCGAATGGACGCTTCTTTTTGTTTAGCCAAGATAAAATTCAATCAACGTTTTTGCAATTAGTTTTGTCATGGGATGACCTTTAGTAAAGCTTGATGCTAAATAGATCGTCCTTGATAAGGGGAAATCTGCTAGTTCACGTAAAACGAAAGGTGCCTCATCTTCATAGCCCCAAGTAATTTTAGGAAAGAACGTGATTCCTAGTCCTTGATTGATGAGGGAGCGCAACGTCGCCGGATCGTCCGTCGTTGAACCGATAGCCAAACTGATTTTTTTTGCTTCAAAAGCTTCGTCGATGGTTCTACGCAGCGGGCTGTTTTCAACCAGTATCAGCAAAGGCACGTGTTGGATATCGGCAACTTGCAAGTCTTTTTTTTCTGCCAAGGGATGCTTTTTGGGGATCGCCAGTAAGATGGGTTCCGTGAATATTGGCAGATTGGTCAAGCCGTTCTTTGGCTCAGAGGTAATGTAGAAGGCTTGTTCTTTGTTGGTCTCCTTACTGCCGTGCTGCTTGATCGAAAGTTGGATCTCAGGGTGCTTTTCAACGAATGTCGCCACCAAGTTGGGCAAGGAAACAGAAGCGACTTCAGAGTAAATCGTCACTGCAGGGACCATTTCTCCATTTAAGGCTTGGATCGCACTTATTCCTTCGTCGAAACGTGCTAACGTCTCAACGACATAGGGATAAAATTCTTCAGCATACATCGTCAACTCGATATGCCGACCGGCATGATAGAACAAAGGAACGCCTAGTTCACTTTCTAGGTGTTTCATGGCACGGCTCAAGGCAGGTTGTGAGATGTATAATTCTTGTGCAGATTGGGTAATATTTTTCGATTCGGCTACTTTTTTAAAGTAGCGTAAATGATCAAGGTTCATCAGATACTCCTCTTTCCATACCTTTTGGTTATGGATATTCACGAAACTGGTATTTTTTATTATAACAAACTTCCGTTATTATGACACAGGAAAGAGAAATTGTTTAGGAGGTGTTTCATGAGTACAGGTTTCTTATACCCAGGACAAGGCAGTCAGACCAGCAAGATGCTTGAGGACGTGCCTGCCAGTTATTTCCATCGGCTAGAACAGGCGACAGGCTTTGATTTACACCCTGTATCGGGGGATCTCAAACAAGATACCGTCTCTATTCAGTTGGCCCTTTTAGTAAAAGCGGCTTTTTACACGGACCAGATGAAAGCATCTGGTGTGCAACCTCAGCTTGTGGCGGGGCATTCGATTGGCGCTTTTTCCGCTGCGTTAGCTTGTGAAAGCTTGAGTTTCGAAAATGCCGCTAGCTTGGTCTATCATCGGGCGACATTGATGAAAGAAGCCTATCCGACTGATTATGCCATGGGGGTACTGGTTGGTGTAACGAGAAGTGAAGCAGAAGCGCTCGTGGCAAAAACATTTGATCCTGCTGCTCCCGTCTATTTATCAAATGAAAATTGCCCCATGCAGCATACGATCTCTGGTCATATCAAAGGCTTGCGCAAGACGCTAGCTCAAGCGAAAGATTATCATGCGCAAACCGCCAAACTTTTAGCAGTGCCTGTCCCGTCCCATTGTGTGTTGATGGCAGAACCCGTGAAACGGTTTGCGCCATTTATGAACACGGTATTCCTTGATGTGCCTATCTGTCCGTACCTCAAAAATACGGATGGTCGGATGACCATGAACCCTGAAGAGATCCGTCGAGATTTGCTGCAAAATATTGCTTATCCGGTGCAGTGGAACAAGATCATGGATGTTGCCTACGAAGCAGGACTTGATTTGGCTCTTGAATTTCCTCCTGGCAATACCTTAACAAAACTGATCCAAGCAAAATTTGGTGAAAACAAAGCGATCCGTGTGATCAATTTGGATCAACATGGCTTGGATGATGCTTTATTCCTATATCGAAAATGGAGATGAATAGAATGGAAAAACCTGCAAGAAACTGGGCAAGTAAACGTGAAAAGAAGGCCCAAACCATGAAAAAAATCGAGCATCTTCTCGATGGAAAATATGTCCCAACGGAAGCGATCATTGAAGTCTTAGAACAGTTGATCCGTCCGGGAGACAAAGTGGTCCTTGAAGGCGACAATCAAAAACAAGCAAGCTTCCTATCAAAAAGCTTAGAACAAGTCGATGCTCAAAAAGTCAACAATTTGCATATGATCATGTCGAGTATCTCCCGTCCAGAACATTTGACGATATTTGAAAAAGGCATTGCAGCGAAAATCGATTTTTCTTATGCAGGCGCACAAAGTACGCGCGTTGCCCAAATGATTGAAGACAAAACTATGAAATTAGGGGACATTCATACGTATTTGGAATTATATGGTCGCTTATTTATTGACTTGATTCCGAATGTGGTCCTTGTGGCGGCGGACAAAGCCGATCGCCAAGGAAATCTTTATACAGGTTACAATACGGAAGAAACGCCAACGATCGTCGAAGCAGCAGCCTTTAAAGATGGGATTGTGATCGTTCAAGTTAATGAAGTGGTCGATCGTTTGCCGCGGGTCGACATTCCCAGCGATTGGATCGATGTCGTCGTGGTAGCAGACCAACCGTATCAATTAGAAGCCCTCTTTACGAGAGATCCGCAAAACATTACGGAATTACAAATTTTGATGGCGATGATGGCATTAAAAGGAATCTATGCAGAACATGAAGTACAATCGTTGAATCATGGGATCGGTTTTAATACCGCTGCGATCGAGTTACTTTTACCAACCTATGGAGAAACGCTTGGAATCAAAGGGAAAGTAGCGAAAAACTGGGTCTTGAATCCTCATCCAACGATGATTCCAGCTATCGAATCTGGTTGGGTCGAAAGCATCCACAGTTTTGGTGGGGAAGTTGGTATGGAAAAATATATTGCCGCTCGACCCGATGTATTCTTTGTCGGAAAAGACGGCACGATGCGCAGCAATCGAGCATTATCACAAACTGCAGGTCAATATGCCATCGATATGTTTATCGGTTCGACCTTACAACTAGATTATCAAGGAAATTCTTCTACAGTGACGAAAGGCCGCTTATCTGGGTTTGGTGGTGCACCAAATATGGGGCATAATCCGGGGGGCCGTCGGCATTCGACTCCAGCTTGGCAATCCTTGCGGGATGAAACAGATCCTTTAGCAAAAGGACAAAAATTAGTCGTTCAAATGGTTGAAACGTATGGGTCCAATAAAAAACCTGTTTTTGTAGAAACGTTAGATGCGTTGGCTGTCCAAAAGCAAGCTGGTTTAGCCAATGCCCCAATTATGATCTATAGCGAAGATACGACGCATATCGTGACAGAAGAAGGCATCGCTTATCTTTATAAAGCAAATTCAAAAGAGGAAAAACAAGCAGCCATCGCAGCCATCGGTGGTGTAACCCCACTAGGAATGACCAGCACAAAAGCTTCTCTGGATGCCCTTCGCAAAGCGGGGATCGTGAAATTACCAGAAGACTTAGGGATCAAACGCAGTGATGCCAAACGATCATTGCTAGCAGCTCAAACCGTTGATGATTTGATCGAATGGTCCGATGGGTTGTATGAACCACCAATGAAATTCAGAACGTGGTCTTAATAAGAGCAAGAGGAGAGAAGAAGAGATGGAAAAATTAGCTTATACGTATCAAACAACGAAACCAGTCACCAAAAAAGTCCATGTTGGCGTGGTTGGTTCTGGTGACTTGGAAATTTTGCTTTTTCCAACAGACAAACAAGAAACCACCGTTTCAGTCTGTACAGGAAGTGACGGCTTTGGCGATGTGTGGCAAAATGTCTTGACGCGTTTTTTTGAGCGCTATCCAATCAGTGCGCAAATAGTGATCAACGACTTTGGCGCCACTCCCGGTGTGGTTTACCTACGATTAACCCAAGCAATGGAGGAACTAGCAGATGAAGAATAGTTTTGTAGAATTAAATGCCCGAGAACGGGTGCACGCCTTATTGGATGCCAAGAGCGGTCGTGAATTGATCGATCCATTCGACCAAATGATCGCACCCAATCTGGTGGCTCAAGACATCGTGCCACAAAGCGATGATGGGATCGTTGTTTGCCGTGGAACGATTTCTGGAGAAAACGTGGTCGTGATCGCTATGGAAGGAAAATTCCAAGGTGGCGGGATCGGTGAAGTTTCTGGTGCTAAAATCATCGCTGCATTGACGCATGTGTTGGAAGAAAACCAAAAGGGCAATCCGATCACACCGATCATCATCCTCGATACTGGTGGCGTACGCCTCCAAGAAGCCAATTACGGCTTATTGTCGATCGCAGAAATCGGCAATTTGATCGTTGCAATAAAATCGTATGTGCCAGTGATTGGCTTAGTGCCAGGTCGGGTGGGTTCTTTTGGCGGTATGTCCATTACCTCAGCACTTATGAGCTACTTGATAGCGACGAAGAAAGCCCGTATCGGTTTGAACGGTCCTGAAGTCATCGAACAAGAAGCTGGCGTGAGAGAATTTGATTCCAGTGATAAAGATTTGATTTGGAATACCATTGGCGCCAAACAACGTTTGGAAGCACAGATGATCGATGAACTAGTGACTGACAGTGTCGAATCGATCCAAGAAGCTGTGATTGCGGCGATGGTTGAAAAGAAAGACAGTCATCGCAGCGAAAAAAGTGGTTTTTATCTTTCTCTTTTAAACGAACTTGATCTATCAAAGCCGCTGACTATCGAGGCATACAATAAGGCTCTTGCAGCGCATAAAGCAACTGAAGTGGCACCTATTACTGTAACAGAAGGCCAAGAAGCTGCTGCTGACAGTATCGGTTATCACTGGTTTTCAGCATTGACGAATCTGCAATTCCCAACCTCAACTAGTGCAACAGTCTATGCAGCTGCATCTGACCTTTTTACTGAAGAAGTCGTTGTTACAGCGATCGTGCCAAACGCAAATAATCCGATGTATCGGGTACGCAATGGAGAAGTTGGTTTAGTCGAAGGGTACAAGATGGGCCATCTGTTAGAAACTGTTTATCACGAAGACAAAGATAAAGCAATCAAACGGCCAATCGTTGCGGTCATCGATGTCCCTAGCCAAGCGTATGGCTATAATGAAGAATTGATTGGTATTCATGCAGCTTTAGCAAATAGTGCGGCAGCTTATGCCAAACTACGCCAAGCGGGTCATCCAGTGATCGGTTTTATCGCTGGTAATGCGATCTCTGGGGCTTTCTTAGCGCATGGCTTGCAATCAAGTCGTCTGATCGCATTAAATAGTGAAAAGATCACTGTTCAAGCAATGTCAAAAGAAAGTGCAAGTCGGGTCACCAAACGTTCGATTGCCGCGATTGAAGCTGCTGCGGAAAAAGTACCAAGTATTGCTTATGATATCAAAAATTATACGAAACTTGGGGCAATCTTCACTTTCTTATCCTCCATTACGGATCAGTCTGTCACCTCTGAAAGCAAAGCGACTGTAATTGAAGCGATCAATGAGGCGATTGATGATGTGCGTAAAACGAATGACACGATGTTGACCAGTCGCTACACCAATCCGATCGCTAAAAAGAGCGGCCGGCTGGAAACGAATAACGTATTTGAAAAAATGAATGCAGAATGGAATGAGTAACGAATGAACCGTGCCCACGATATCGTTCAATTAGATAAAGAAGTTCTTGATATGATTGATATTCCCAAATGGTTTTCTGAAAAAGAACAGCTCTTTGCGACCGTCCGTCGTGGGAAACCCCGTAACCCCAGCTATTTACCAGTGGGGTTGCGCGGGGAAAAGCGGCAAGAACGGTTTGCCTTTGAGGCACCCTGCAACATGATTAAACGAACGATCCATCCTTGGGAATTGATCACTCGTGAGAGCTTTCGATTCAGTGAAGTAGCCAATTATCCAGTTTACCGCAGCTATCAACAAGCACGACTTTTATTGAAGCACTATTCTTGGGGAATCGGTGGCAGCTTGGGTTTTGAATTGGCTGCAAAACAGGCAGCAATCAAGCCGACAAGTGATTTAGATCTGTTGCTTTATGCCGACACGAAAGAAAAGCTGCCACTGGAACTATTGGAAAAGCAGGCAGCCTTTTTTCAACAGATCGATGTTCAAATTATCACAAAACAAGGCGGGTTTGCCTTAAAGGAGTATTTGGAACATCCATCAAAAAAAATCTTAGTAAAAACAGACGAAGGGCCAAAACTCACCACTGAGATTTGGTAATTATTAGAAAAGTGAGCGAAAAACATGTTTGAGAACAACGATTTAAAAATCAACATCAGTGATTTCCAAAAAGTATTTGCCGTGACAGCAGTAATGATGCAAACGATTTTGACTTTTGCCTTATCCAATACCCAAGATGAAAAGACTGCAGCATTCATCGGTACCTTTTATGTCTTGGTGAAATTTACCGCACCCCTGTTTATTTTTGCTATTGTTTATAACATGGTTAAGACTAGTCAACATCTGTCTTATCTAGAATTTTTGAAAGAAAAGTTTTTTGAACTTGTCGTGCCATATGTGCTTTGGACGACGGCTTATTTATGGCTGTTTCCCGCTGTCCAACAAGGAAAACCTTATACTGACACAGCAACGTTTTTACTGAAATATGTGACGGGGGATGCGGCGCCACACTTGTGGTATACGATCATGATGCTGCAGATCCAATTGTTGATGCCGTTTTTTGTCTGGTTAGGCTACAAAGTGTTGACGAAGAAAAAAGCTGTTTGGCCAGTATTGATCGTCGCAACTGCTTTGTATGTCGTTTGGTATGTATTTTATGATCGCCAAGTTTTTGAAGGACCGCATCATGAAAGCTGGTATTTATTGGATCGGTTTGTCTTTAGCTTTGTGATCTATGGGATCTATGGCGAAGCCGCTTTGATTTATCACGAAACCGTCTATCGCTTCCTATACAAGATTCGCTACGCTTTCTTGCCAGTGGGCTTAGCATTAGGGCTATTATCTGCCAATCATCTGCTACATTATGCAGGTGATCTAAGTTTCGCTCATGCACCGTATTTAAATACATTGCAAAGCTTATATAGCTTAGTATTGATTTTTGCAGTCTTTATGTTTGGATCAACCATGATCAAAAACAATGCCCCTCAGTTAGGGACATTTAAGTGGCTGTCTACTTATGCGTATCGGACCTATCTTGCCAATGTTTTTGTCTTTCAAGTCTTGTTGCTATGCTTCAAAGATTTGTTGCTGCAACTGCCAATGGGCATCATGATCATCGTCGCTTATTTGGCAACTGCCAGCTGTGGTTTTTTAACAAGCTATGTTTTGCATGTTTTAAGGGTAATGATCAAAGGTCAAATCAAAAAATAGAGGAGGAGTTGGATGTTTGCATTAGCTGTAGAAGAAAATTGTCAACGACTCGCCCAATTGGTAGAAGAAGCCTTGATTGCAGAAGTGACATTGTCCCCAAAACCGGGATTAGTGGATGCCATTGATTCAGGTGCCCATCACGATATGGATCAAGCACTCTTTCTACGATCAGCTCGAGCATTGACGCCATACTTTGAAGAAATGGCCTTGGTGTCTTGGGGAAGCAGCATGTCTCAAGAGTTGCGGGAAGCAATCGCTGCAATCGGTCGGAAGGCAGAACAGGCGATGTTGGCAGCCACTGGTGGCATCAACACTCATAAAGGAGCCATCTGGGCATTAGGCTTGCTCATCAGCGCCGTCAGTAGCCAACTTAGTCGCAAACAGCGGATTTTTTTACCAGAAGCCTTTTCTGACATCCAGCTTCTCACTGCATTTCCTGATCGTGCGCTGATTCAACAAACAGAAAGTCATGGCAAAACTGTTCAAGCCAAATATGGACATCTCGGTGCGTATGGGGAAGCTGCTGCTGGGTTCCCTCATGTTCAAATCGCTCTAGCAGATTATTTTTCTCGGGATTGTTCCAATGAGACCAAAAAAAGGCTCCACATGCTGTTGGCGATCATCGCTACGCTGGACGATACGTGTATTTTATACCGCAGCAATCAAGAGGTACTGGCACTGGTTCAGCAACTCGCACAAAAAGCCAATCAGCAAGCGTTGCCGAACCCAGCATTTCATGCACTAGCAGCCTTCTGCCAGTCAGAAAATGTGTCTCCAGGCGGCAGTGCTGATCTGTTGGCTGCCAGCTTCTTTTTATTGTCCATCAACTCGGTTTTACCCGTAAACGAAGGAAAGACCGTTTACCAATAACTCTTTTCCTTAGAAGAAAGGCAACGATTCTTCTAAGGATTTTTTGTTTCATTTTTTCGCTCGATTAAGAAAAATAAAATCTCTTGCTATTTGCATAGTTTAATGATTAGATAATTCTTAGGCACTACTGAAATGCTTCGTTGCTCCATTGCAACGAATAAAGGAGTTACAGATGAAATACTATAATGCTTTTCTTCAAAATCTTGTGTTGCGGCGCTGGACGGTCCTGTTTATGCTTGCGGGCATTCTTTTTTTGTTTCGCAGTCTGATGACCATTCTTTTGCTGACCTTTATCTTTACGTATCTGATTTATCGGCTGGTTCTTTTGCTCCATCGAAAAAGCCATCTGCCCATCAAGCTTACGAGCATCCTGACCTACAGCTTGATTGTTTTTATTCTTTATTTAGTAGCAACAAATTATGTACCCATCATCATCAAACAATCCGTCCAATTAGTCAATTCCGTTGCTGATTTCTACCAACGGACAGACTCCAATAATGAATTGATCGAATATGTCTTGAATTTATTGCAAACCAGCGAATACATCCAGAAATTACAAAGCGGCGTTCTAGTCGTGATCAATTATCTGTATAATTTCGGTGAGTTGGCGTTGACTGTGCTGATCTCCTTTCTGCTTAGCTTCTTCTTTATGATCGATAACAAAAAGACCGTTGCGTTTTCTCGGCTGTTTTTGCAAGGTCGAGGGGCGTGGTTCTTTGAAGATGTTTACTATTTAGGAGCTAAGTTTACGCGGGCTTTCGGAAATGTGATCGAGACGCAGTTGGTGATCGCCTTAGTCAATACAGCGATCACTGTTTTCGCCTTAGCGGTGATGGGCTTTCCGCAGCTGTTGAGTTTGGCGTTGATGATTTTCTTTCTCAGCTTGATTCCTGTTGCTGGTGTGATCATCTCGTGTATTCCATTGACGTTTATTGCCTATTCTATCGGCGGATTTAATGACGTGATCTACATTCTATTGATCATAGTGTTTGTTCATGCGTTGGAATCCTATATCTTAAATCCGCGCTTGATGGCTAATAAAACAGAGATCCCGATGTTTTACACGTTTATTCTCCTGTATCTTAGCGAACATCTCTTTGGCTTGTGGGGCTTGATCATCGGGATCCCATTGTTCACTTTCTTTTTAGATTTAATGAATGTGAAAGAGATTCCGCGATTGCGTAAAAAATCCGATGACACCTTGCAGGACCAATAAAAATGATTGCTGTAAAGGATGGCAATTGATAGAAAAAACCATCTCTGCCGATGAAAGGCGAGATGGCTTTTTTATTTCGCAGCAATTTTTTTCGTAAAGGAGACAAAGCAGATTGCTGAAGAGGGGCTTTGAAACATCCCTGTTGCTGAATACCCTAACGAGTGATAAAAGTGAACCAGCTTAGGTTCTTGCAGGATCGTATTCAAACGTAACGTATCTGTTTGAACGAGCCTTTCAATCAAGGTCATTGCTTGTCTACCAATCCCGCGGTTCTCGTAGGAGGGAAGAAGGGCGATGGAAGATAGCTTCGTCGTATGTTCCTGCTCAACCGTCAGTTTTATAAAGCCCACGGTTTTCTGAGCGGTCATGATTAAATAATAAGTGGTATTCGACGCAGAAAACTTTGCGTTTAGCTTCTCGAAACTTTGTAAATAGGGAGAAGTTTCTTTGTCTTGATAACGGAGAAAGAGGGATTTGAAGGCCGTTTTTTGTATCAAGTAGATTGAAAGCAGATCGGAAAGCTTCGCTTCTTTAAGCTGAATGAGCATGCACACCTCCATAAAAAATCAGACATCATTTATTGAAAGACATTGATTCGGCTTAGCAGATCCTGATGGAAAAGCCATCGATTAGCAGTCTTTCATTGGCTCGTTTCTGTTTTGATCCTTCCCTCAACCACAGGTTCACAAACGAAGAGATCCGCTGGGGTTCGTGCCGTCGTTGTTTTATTGAAAAAGATCATTTATCGATGTCACTAAGTCGTCATAGGTTTGACCGGTAGCGATTGCATAAACGGAAAGCAAAAAGACGAGTGCTGCTGCCAACAAGTAAAAAATACGGAGGCGATAGCCGTCACCTGTCCGACGATTTTTTACAAAAGTAAAAACCGTCACAGCTAGATAAGCGAAGGTCAATAAACAAATAAGATACGTTATAATTTCTGGAGTCATAAGCGTTTTCCTTTCTTTTTTTATTTGTATAAAAATATACTCAATAAATATAATATAACCATTTCAATAGCGTCAAAGAAAGCGCTCAATTTTTGACAAAAAAACTGACCGAGTGGCAACCACTGGTCAGTTCTATTCAAAAACGATGGGGCATGATCTTAATTGTCTTTTTTTTCCGCATCTAGTAAGCTTCTTAGTTCATCAGCTAAAGCGATACAGGCAATACTATCCGTTAAGGACATCAGGGGATTCTCAAGTTGTCCTTGTGCAAGAGCGGTATGAACTGCTTGAATCTCCGAATGGAAATCATCGATCTCGTACCCAATATCATAGACCGTGTCTTCTTGGTCAATCGTCACGGTAAAAGAAGCGGGGCGATGGAAGTTGGGGATCGTGATTTTCCCTTTTGTTCCTTGTAACTCCGCCACCGTCTCTTTTGTTTGGTCAAATCCAGTCTCAATCACTGCAACAAAGTCTTCACTGACAAAGCGTGCTTCAACGTAGGTATCAACCCCAGTTTCATAAAGGCTGTAATCGATCAATTCGGCAGTTAAATTTTCTGGTGAAAAATCTTGGATAAAGGCTAAGTTATAGATCCCCATATCCAGTAAAGCGCCCCCTTGTTTTGGCAGATAATGGTAAGAACTGCCTTCGACTGGTAAATGGCGGCGAAAAGTAGTCGTGACACTTGTTAGCTCACCGATATGACCACCATCCACAAGTTCTTTTAGTTTGCGATACGCTGGGGTGAAGCGTGGCTTCATGGCTTCCATAAAGAAGGCTTCGTGTGCTTGGGCTTGTTTTTGTACATCGCGCATTTCTTGTGCAGTCAAGGTTGCTGGTTTTTCACATAAAACAGCTTTTTTCGCTTGAAAGGCTCTGATGATCCATTCATAGTGATACAAATGCGGCAAAGCAATATAAATGACATCGATAGTTGGATCATCTAATAGGTTTTGGTAGTCATCAAAGACGGCGTCACACGGAAATTTTGCTTGAAACGCTTGCGCTTTTTCCATCGTACGACAAGCAACCCCATAAAGCTGGGCGTCTTGAAAATTTTCTAAACTAGCAGCAAAGCGATTGGCGATATTTCCGGCACCAATAATTCCCCAATTGATCATTTTATTTCCCTCTTTTCTTCAGTTGACGGGTATTCTGAGAGAATCCCTGATTCCAAAACAGTTTGTTTTTTTCTTAACTCGACAATATTTTTTTGGTATTCTTTGGCATACAGCAATGCAAACAGTGAATCTAAAATATACTCAAAGGCGACCTGTGAAGAAAAGGTGCCGACTTTGAGAAAATCACGTTCATCATGAGAAGCGATGATCGCATGGGTCGCTAATGGGATGATTTTCGCATGGGCGTTGCCAGAAATCACGATCACTGGTACCCCGACATCACGAAAGTGCTGCATGATTTTTTCGTATTGCGTATTTTTCCCACGGTAGGTAATAAACACGGCACAATCATTTTTTGTGACGTTCGATGCATTCCACGCATCATCCCCATATTCATCAGCTAGGATCAGATACTTATTGATTTTGACCAACTTATTTTGAAAACTTCTTGCCCGGATCTGAGAATCGCCGCGAGCAAATAAGAAAATCCGTTGCGCAGCTTCCAATGATTGCACCACTGCTTCCATCGTTTCTGGGGCAACCTGAGCGTGGGTTTTGTGAATCGAGTTGATCGTTAGATCGGCCATTTTTTTCAAAATATCAGGTGTTTGATCCTTAGGCGAAAAAGGAAAATTCGCGTCAACAAAGGTTGGGTTGAACATCTGATTATGGGCAATTTCAGCCAGACCTAAGCGAAAACTTTTAAATCCTTCATACCCCATCTTTTTGGCTAGACGAATGACGGAAGAGTGGGATGTGTATGTATGCTTGGCGATGACTTCAATCGTCAACGAAGGCACATCATTGATATTTTGCAAAATATAATCGGCAATCCGTTTCTCCGTATTGGTCAATCCTTCTTGAAGCCGTAATTTATCTCCTAATAACATCAAACCACCTCTTTCTAATCATAGCCTAGGATAAAGAAAACCAAAAGCAAAAACTGTACCTTTTTGTCAATTTGGTAAAAATGTTCAGAACCACTCAGCAGTTTGCGAAAAAGTCTGGTCAAAAGAACCTGTTTTTGGCAAAAGACTTCTCATTCCGAAGGATATCAGCAATAATCAAGCTATCAATTCATAGGAGGCGTCATAATGTTAACTATCGCATATCTCGGAAACGGAAAAAGCACCAATCGCTACCATCTGCCTTTTTCAACCAAGCTGCAGGATAAGATCAAAGTAAAGACGATCTATTCACCAAGCGGCAAGCTGACCTGGCCAACACTAGAAGGTGTTCATTACACCTCTGACTTAGAGGATATCTACCGTGATCCTGAAATTCAATTAGTTGTGGTCACGACCCCCAGTCATTTGCATTATGAATTAGGCAAGGATGTCTTGCTTCATGGGAAAAATGTCTTGATCGAAAAACCTTTTACGGAAACTTCGGCACAAGCAAAGGAATTGTTCGCACTGGCGCAGGAGAAAGGCTTGTTTGTGCAATGCTATCAAAATCGCCGCTTTGATTCCGATTTTTTGACCACGCAAAAAGTGATCGAAAGCGGCGTGCTCGGAGATCTCTTAGAAGTAGAGATGCATTATGATTATTTTCGTCCAGAGATTCCACGGTCAGTGACCGAATTTTCACTGAATACTAGCTACTTGTACGGACACGCTTGTCATACACTGGACCAAGTGATCTCCTATTTTGGACAACCAGACGATGTCCATTATGAGGTTCGGCAATTGCTTGGAAAAAATCGCATGAATGATTACTTCGATTTGGATCTGTTTTATGGTCGAATGAAAGTCTCAGTCAAATCTAGTTACTTCCGATTAAAAGAGCGGCCTAGTTTTGTCGTTTATGGCGAAAACGGCGTTTTTGTAAAACAAACGAAGGATCGACAAGAAGAGCATCTAAAACAGTTTTATCTCCCGGATCATGCCGATTTTGGGATCGATTTGCCAGAGCACTATGGCACACTAACTTATATGGATGCTAACGGGAACTACCATGAAGAAAAAGTCATCTCTGAAATTGGTGATTATAGCCGTGTGTATGAGGGCGTCTATGAAACGATCATCCATGGCAAAGAGAAAATCGTGAAAGACGAAGAAACAATTTTACAAATCGAAATGCTAGAAACAGGCATCAATCAAGTGATCACTGAGTCATAAGGTAGAGTGATTAGGGGGCTTTTGACAAACAAAGCGCCTGAAGGCATCAACTGACTCAACGTAAAGGAGGAGATACGAATCGAACCTTCAGAAATCCTGCAAGAAGAACAGCAGCTGCAGTTTGCTCATTTTGACAATGACCTCGCATTGCGGTTGGTTATTGCCATCGATCAGTACGTTAAAAGGAACTACCCGAAGCCGGTAGGGATCAAAGTTGTTCATCAGGGCTTGCCGATCATTCGATTTTTAATGGCAGGGCGAAAAGAGAGCCCTTGGCTTGAAAGAAAAGAACGAACGGTACTAGAAAGCGGGCATAGTTCACTATACGTCTATGCGCAAAAAGATCGAGATATACAATTTGCTAAATGGGCACAAGACGAACGTTATGCAATTTGTGGTGGTGGTTTTCCAATTATCGAAGACAGGAAAGTCACGGGTGCTATCTGTGTGTCAGGTTTGGCTCATTTAGAGGATCATAAAGTGATCACCGAAGTATTGAAACAAATGATTTAAGAAGATAGAAAAGGGGAAGCAAGATGAACTTAGCGATTTTAGGGGCAGGCATGATCGTCCATGATTTTTTAACGGTGGCAGGGGATGTCCCGCAGCTTGAACTGTCCGCTATTTTTGGGACAGAAAATGATTTAGAAAAAATGAATCACTTAAAACAGCAATACAATATTCAAACCGTCTACACAGAGTTAGAGGCATGTTTGGCGGATCCATCCGTTGACACCGTGTATGTCGCACTGCCCAATCATTTGCATTATTCCTTTGCCAAAGAAGCGATCCTCGCTGGCAAACACGTCATTTGTGAAAAGCCATTTACGTTGCAGACACGAGAATTAGTAGAATTAACAGAATTGGCTGCTGCCCACAAGGTGCTTTTGATCGAAGCCATCACAAATCAGTACTTAGCCAACTATCAAGGAATAAAAGCGCAGCTTGAAACATTGGGAGAGCTGAAAGTGATTGAATGCAACTATTCGCAGTATTCTTCTCGTTATGATTTATTCAAAGTGGGAACCGTTTTACCTGCATTTAACCCGAAAATGGGTGGTGGGGCATTGATGGATATCAATATCTATAATATTCATTTTGTCGTCGGGCTTTTAGGAAAACCAAAAAGTGTCCGCTATTTTGCTAATGTCGAACAGGGTATCGATACTTCTGGCATGCTGTTTTTAGACTATGAACAAACAAAAGTCGTTTGTATCGGCGCCAAAGATTCGACAGCGACGATTCGTTCAACGATCCAAGGGACGAAAGGATCGATCATCGTCAATGGGCCGACGAATATGCTTGCCAGCTATGACGTTGAACCGGTCCATGGGGCAAAAAGCCATCAGGATCGCAGCGTTCACGGACATCGTATGTTTGAAGAATTTGTCCGTTTTGCACAAGCCATTCACGAAAATGATCAGGCCTTTGTCAAGGAACGTCTTGCCCATAGCAAGCTGGTGATGGAAGTCGTGGAAAAAGCATTGGCAGATGCCCAGATCGTATTAGGATAATCGCATCAATGAGGAAAGACACCAGCTTCTTAGAAAAGTTGCTGGTGTCTTTGTCTGTTGTCTTATTTTTTCTTCTTTAAACTCAATAAGGTTAGTGGGATACCCAAGGTGAGGTAGCCGACAATCGTCATCAAACAGACCACCAGCCAAAAGTTATCTACTGCTAGAAATGCAATCAGGCCATATGCCACCAGAATCGAGAGAAAATAAAAAAGAAAGAGCTGAAAAAAACGTTTAAAACTCACAGTCATTCATTCTCCTTTGTCGTTAAACTGACAAGAAAAGTATACCACATCAAATGCAACTTCAAGGGCTGAATGTGATCTTTCGCAGGAGCCGCTAAAGGCGAATTGTTTTGTCGACTGGCCGTGATTCGCTATACTTGAAGGGAAGAGAAAGCGCAGGAATATTTTTTTAGGAGAAGGAGGAGACAGATGAAAAAGGTGGATGTACTGATTATCGGAGCGGGTCCAGCTGGAACGGCTGCTGCCTACGGGTTAAAAGCCAAAGGTAAGACAGTGGCGATCGTTGAAGCCGATTTATGGGGTGGCACTTGCCCCAATCGCGGGTGCGATCCGAAAAAACTACTGATGCGAGGCGTAGAAGTCAAAACAGAGGCGAAACGTATGCAAGGCAATGGTGTTCAAGGACAGGTAGCCATTGATTGGCCGGCACTGATGGCGTTTAAGCGCTCGTATACCGATCGGGTGCCAGAGTCAACCAAACAAGGGTTACTAGCAGAAGGGATCACTACTTACTACGGACAAGCCGCTTTTCGTGATGCCCATACGGTCGTCGTGGACGCAGAAGAGATTCAAGCAGAAAAAATAATTATTGCGACAGGACAGCGTCCAGCCGTACTGCCCATCGTCGGCAAGGAGCATTTACAAAGCAGTACTGATTTTCTTTCCTTTGAAAAGATGCCAGCAACGATTGCTTTCATAGGTGCTGGGTATATTACCTTCGAATTGGCGATGATCGCTCAAGCAGCAGGTGCTGAAGTTCATGTGATCCATCATAATGACCAGCCGCTAAAAGGATTTGATGCTGAATTGACCGCAGAAATGGTTCGTTCAATGCAGGACCAAGGCGTTTCGTTCCACTTTAATCAGAACACGCAGCGAATCACGAAAGAACAAAACCACTATACGATCCAGACACAAGCATTGTCTCTAACCGTAGAAGCAGTGATTGGTGCCACGGGACGCAGACCCAATAGCGACCAGCTGCAATTGGAAAAGGCAGGGGTAGAAACGTCAAAACAAGGGATCGTAGTTAATGAGTTTTTGCAGACTAGTCAAAGACACATCTATGCAATCGGGGATGTGCTAGCGAAAAAGCAGCCCAAACTGACGCCTGTTGCCAGCTTTGAAGCCGCCTATCTTGTCGAGCATATAGATGATCAGAAAACACCCATCCGCTATCCGCTAATCCCTACGCTGGTTTTTGGTGCGGAAAAACTGGCAAGAGTCGGGATCAGTGAGCAAGAGATTGCCGATAATGCCTCAGAATATCATAGCGAGGTGACGGATCTTTCTTCTTGGTATACCTATCGACGAATCAATGATCAAGATGCAAAAATCAAATTGGTTTATAACACATCTGATACCATCGTTGCGGTCACGATTGTTTCTGCATTGGCCGATGAGTTGATCAACCACTTCGTTTTTGTGTTGGAGAATCAGCTATCGAAAGAAGCGCTGGCCCAAATGATTTTTGCCTACCCAACACCTGCTAGCGATTTGTCCTATTTTCTATAAATAATCAAACAAGCCTGCGCTAGTTTCCGCTAGCACAGGCTCTAAATTATTATGTCCGTATTGACTATAGTCCGTGAACCTTAAATGAACCTTAAAGTTAGGCTGGGTTTCATTTAAGCAATGTCTTTGTTTTCTAGTAACCCTAGGTTTAGGCTTTTTTTGACAGTCGGCGGACAGCTGCAATCAGTAAGATCGCTGACAAGAAGAGTCCGACCAAATAGATGATGAAAACAGAATCTGGCTCATAGTGCCGATAATTGAATATTTTTACCATAAAAAAGAGAAACGGGATCGCTGCAATAAGGGTTGAAACGAAACGTTTCCGCCATTGTATGAAAAACGATCCAATCACTAGAAAAAGACAAAACGGGATCCAAAAGACCAAATGTCCGATAAGTTCGATTTTTCACACCTCCTAGCAAGTAAAATCATCATAACGTTTCTTCCTAAAAAGCAAGCGTGAAGGAAAAAATAATCCCATTAGGCATGTATGAAATTATGAGTGGAGTCTTCTGAAAAGTTCACAAGAAATCTGAGAATTTCAAAAGGAAATGAAAAAACGAACGGTTAGGAATATCCCAATAGTCCGAGACAAAAAATACCTCTTGCAGCATTCATTTTGACTTGAATCCTGCAAGGGGTACTCTTTTGTAGAAAATCTGGTGCTTTATTCAATTGATATAAAAGAAATGCTTAGGAAGGAGCAGCAGTCTTTTTTTATGGCAAGATGTTCTTACTATGAAAAAGGGAAATGACCATACCTATGTCCAACAGATCCTTATAATAAAATCCTTTTAGTGGACCAATGTGTAAGAAAAATCCGAGAATCATTAATACAAACAGCAGCAGGAAAAGCAGGTTGAAAGCGGTCATCAAGCGAAAACTGAAATGCCAATTACTCAGGAAATACTGATATTTCGCTGCTCGGTAAACTTTGTTTTGAATCGGAATTTTCTTGAGTGCAGGGATCGATTCATGATAGGACGTAAATAATTCGTAGTCTTTTTTCGTCAGTACTTCTGAGAAAATGTGCGTCCCTGCCTGAAAGTCGAAATAGCCCCAATGGAATTGCTCTTTATCATCTGGCGATTCGTGCTTCATCAGCTTTCTTGGCTTGATCGTGAACGCCTTGATGGTCTCATAGGGGTAACTGAAATAGGTGTTACTTTCTAAATAGTCGATGATGACCAGAAAAAGCATGCGGGTTTCTGTGAAAACCAACAAACGATTGCCGCGGGTATCATGAAAGATGTCACGGTATGCTTTTGCTTTCTCGGTTGTTGCATAGGCATAGGCGCCAAGCCCTTGATTGGCGAAGGCGAGGTTTCCATCTGGCGTCAAAGGCAGATAGCCAAGAATCGTTTCGTCTTTTGCTAAAAGCGTCTGAAGCTCCTCTAATAGATCTTGCAAGAAAACATATTGTTTGGACAGCTCGAAGGTTGTTGCTTTTTCTTGTTCAGATATTTTTGTCAGTGAATTGTTTTCATTTAAGACTAACTGTTTAAAATCCATCGATAGTCATCCTTTCTTTTAAGCGTTTGCGGCCACGGGAAAGACGATTGTAGATCGCTGAGACATTTAAGTCCGTCTGCTCTGCGATGGTTTCGGGTGACTCTTGGTAAAAATAGTAGAGCAGAAAGATCCTTTGATCGAGGGCTTCAAGGTCTTCAATAAAACACAAAAAGTTTTCCTTTGTCAAAGGTGATTCTTCAATAGCTAGTTCCTGCTCATCAACAGGTTTTTCTTCCAGTGAGCGCTTGTTCAACTTCCGCTTGTGGTCAATCGCACGAGTACGACTGATCAAAAGCAGCCAAGTAATCAAGCGGCTTCTTTCTGGTTGGTACGCAGCAATCTTTTGCCAAACCTCGTAAAAAACTTCGTTCGCTACATCTTGGCGCTCGCTCACTTCATGCGGTTGGGAAAGGACACTATGAATCGTCCTCAGCATGCTATCACCATAAACAGCTAACAGTTCTTCTAAGCCGGCATAGTCTTTCTTTTTGATTCGTTCAATGATTTCTTCATCCTGCACCTTCTTCACCCCTTCACACTATATACGAAGAATGTTTGCCTTTTCTATCAGAAAAAGAAAAAAACCTCTGTTAACGAGGTTCATGTTCTTTGGCCAGAAGATCTGTTGCCAAGCGCTGGGCCAAATATTCCCAAAGAATGCCGCCAAAAAAAGCGCCTATCATATAAAGAATGACTGCTTGCAGCTCCAATGGATTATTTGCTAGCCAGAAAGAAAATAGCGAGCCGATGATGAATAGGTAGCTGCCAAAAAGCACTTGCCGCCACGAGCGTTTTTTAACAAACTTGCTAATGAGAAAGGTTGAAAGGATCATCAAGAGAATTTGGATGAATGCCAGCGAAGGCAAAAGTGCAAAGTCAGAAACAACCATTTCCCTCAATTGTTGAATCAAGAAAAAGAAAGCAAAGAGAATGAGCCCGCTTGATAATGTACTAAGCCGCAAGGAAGATTTTTTTTTTCGCATTGGTTTACTCCTTGAAAGGTTTTCTTTATTATAGCAAATTTTTAGTTAAATAATGTAAAAAGATGAAAGAGAAGGTCTGCAAAAAAAACTTCTCCTACATGTGCCTACTTTTAGTATACTTGAAAGAAACGAGCGGATGGACTCGATACATAAGGAGGATTTCATGCCAACGATTCTTTTTGCGCCTGCCAAATGGTCCTCAGAAAGCGATGCAGGAGATTGAACACTTTTTAGAAAAAAACAATTTTTCTAAATTTTCCTATTAAAAAAGAGCGATTATCATTGAGATAATCACTCTTTTTTAATAGAGATCTACTAGCATCAGCAAGCCTGGGACCCATGTAGTGAAGATACCACAAGCGATCGCAAAATAATGAATCTTACGACCAAAGTTTACCTTCACGATCGTATCCAAAAAGCCGCAAAACCATAACGCTCCCCATGTTAACCAAATCAATGCAAGGAGGGGATCTTGCTCCCATTGCCAAGAGACCCAAGCAAAAGGTAAGGTATTGATGGCTACGAATAGCGCAAAAATCCCATAAATACGTAGATCTAAATCAAAAAGGTAAATGATCCCTACCAACAAATACGTGAAGGCAAAGAGAAAGCCAGTGCCTGCTTCATAATAAGCGCCTTGAAGCATATAGATTAGATTGATAATAAAAGATAACGAACCTGTAAAAAGATTGATTAAAGCAAGTGAGCGGTAGTCAATGTGAAGTAAGCTGCCCCAGCCGTTGATTATCAAAGTAATTCCTACAAAAAATAAACCGATCCCTAACATAAAATCCTCCTTTACTTAAATTTAGAATAACAAATTCTAAGAAAAAATAATAGCTCTATTTATTTTTAGGTCAATAAAAAGGAAAATAATTTTGAAATTTACTATTTTTTGCTGCTAAATTTGATAAAATCAATACCAAAGAGCGCTGCTAGCCGATGCTTTTCTCGTTTAGGGGTAAATTTCAGCGTATAAAAAAAACTTTTACTCGTTGGAAGAAGGGGAAAAGAGACAGATCAATAGATTTTCAGTGTATTGATCGGACAAAAAGCAGACCAGGCAGCAGTTTATCGGTTTTTACGAATTTGCAGCAGTGAAGACTGTTTTGCGGAAAGGAGGACTTATGCCTAGAAAAGATCGAATCTTACTTTTCATTGACGAATATATGCAAGCTCAAGGTTGCGCACCTACCATACGAGAAATCTGTGCCAATGAAGAAATAAAAACGACCTCTTTGGTTTATCGTCATTTGCTGCGTCTCGAAAAAAGAGGCCTAATTTACCGAGCTTATCGCTTTAAGTCACGTTCGGTTCGTTTTACAGACGAAGGGAAGGCCTATGTCAAAGCGTTGCGACAAGCACTTTTAGCAGACGAAAAACAAACGCATGGCAATGAAGAATAACTTAACACCAAAATAAAAAAGCCTCTAGGCTTTTTTATTTTGGTGCACGGTAGCCAGCAGCTTCCGCTTCAGCGATCGTTTTGAACCATTCTTTCGGATTCGTCGTATCATCATAGTATTTAGATCCTGGCAAATGATAGATGCCGCTTCTTGATCCTTTGATCAAACCATTTCCTTGTTGATCGACATATTCTTTCTGTTTCTCCTCTGTTTCACTGTTTTGAGAAGTGGCTGTTGTCGTGTTGTTCTCACTACTTGTCGCATTCTCCTGTTGCGTCATATCTTCGTTTGAAATCTCGCTGCTGCCATCCGCATAGTTGATCGTGACACCATCTTGGATGTTGAAGATATAATAGTTGAATTGGATCGTATCGTCGCCAATAGATTGGGCTTGCATCTGTACCCCACGGGCAACCAGCTCGTCATCACGATAGATTGGAGTGACAGAATATCGAACATAATGGTTTTTGTCTTGCTTGAGATAGTAGTTGATATCCATTTCTAAGCGCAACATCTCTGGATTGTTCAATTGACTAGTTCCCGTGATCAAATTCTTCCAGTTTGCATTTTCGCCAGCTAAAGCAAACCCAATCAAATGCGTCCGATTATATAAATATTTCCCATTGGGGAGCTGTTTATTACGCCAGCCTGTCGGTTTCACGCTGGAGATATCGCCACGTTTTTCCGTAGGCATTAAGGATTGATTCAACATTGCTTCAGCCGAAGTCGCTCGATTGAGGTGGTCAAGGTCGCCGTATGCTTCCCAGGCACCATTTTCAAGTGAAAGGTCGTCTTCTGAAAACTCAGGGATGTTTTGATTGACTTCAATTGTTTGGGTGCCTTGGTAGGTTAGCTGTGCCAATTCGTCTGCGCGAATATCTTTAGCAGAAGGGGTGCTTACCTCTGATTGTTGCGTTTCCTGCTTTGGAAATAGGTCATTGTTTTGTAGGAAACCAAAGCCAACTGCTGCGAGTGCGAGAAGCGCAGTGACCGATCCAATCAATGTTTTTTTCTTTGCCATCTTTTTATTGCCTCTCTTTTCATTGATATAGGTTTAGAATAAACGGTGAGTAAAAAAATCACAACTAGTTTATCATACCATTTGCGGGGGATGTTTTACAGCGTCTGCTAGCTTCTTTTGCCTTTTGTTCTTGACAAACTTCAGTCAATTTTCTTTACAAGCGACGTCCTTTAAAAGAATTTTTTCGTCTGCGAGTAATATTTTTCATATTTTAAAAAAACTATGTGATATAATGAATAAAGTTGCTGCTCTATCCCTTTGATGCTTGTTTTAATAACAGTCATCTCCAGCTGCGGAACAAACTTTCAGCTGTCTAGCAGACAACGTTCAAACGAAAGAAAACTGGACAATTTTCTGAACGATTGCCTTTCTTTCTTTGACCAAAATTATAGGAGAAGGAGTGTATCCCATGAACCAGCAAGAAACCATCTTACATTATTTAAATAAGAAAGACTCTGAAAAGTTAAAAGAACTCGTATCAGGAATGGAAGAGCTGCCGCTATTACAATTATTCAGCAACTTATCCGCGGATGAAAAAGTGATCGTTTTCCGACTGTTACCGAAAGACAAAGCCCTTATCCTGTTTGAAGATTTGACACCAGCTACCCAACAACACTTATTACGCTCTTTCACCGATGAACGAGCAACCGAATTTGTGAATGAGATGGCGCCAGATGTTCGTGTACGGCTTTTAGATGAGTTGCCAGCGACCGTAACACAAAAACTTTTACAATCGTTGGCGCCTGATGAACGAGCTGCAACAAACCTCTTACTAGGGTATGAAGCCGAAACTGCGGGTCGCTTGATGACACCGGAATTCATTACATTGAAAAAAGATATGACAGTCAATCAAGCATTGGAAAAAGTGCGAATGCAAGCCAAAGAAAAAGAAACGATCTATACACTTTATGTTACTGATCAAACGAAAACGTTAGAAGGTGTTTTGTCGCTGAAAGATCTCTTAATGGCACAAGGGGATCAACGCATCAGTGAAATCATGTCCCAAAAAGTTATTTATGTGACCACTGACACCGACCAAGAAGAAGCAGCCCGTCTGCTAAATGAACTAGATATCATTGCGCTGCCAGTCGTAGACAAGGAATCAAGAATCGTTGGGATCATTACCGTCGATGACGCGATCGATGTCATCGAGTTGGAAACAACGGAAGACATGTTTAATGCCGCTGGTTTGGTCGATGTCGCCTCCAACGAAGCAGACCGTAGTAATGTTTTGATCAATGGCAGCCTGTGGCAAATCTGGAAAGTCCGCTTGCCATTCTTAGTGATCACTTTAGTGGCTGGACTTTTAGCTGGGGTCGTCATTGATGAATTTGAACAAACGTTAGAGTCGGTGGCAGCCGTTGCGATTTTTATTCCTTTGATCATGGATATGGGTGGAAACGTTGGTACACAATCCTCTACTGTATTTGTTCGGGGGATGTCGTTAGGGCATATTGATCTTTCGACCTTCACCAGACATTTCTTTAAAGAAGTTTGGATCGGTTTGAGTCTAGGCTTGATCGTCGGGATCATCTCTGGAACCGCTGCTTCACTTTGGCAAGGGATCCCGATGTTAGGGGTCGCTGTTGGGATTTCCTTAGTTTTTGCTATGACCTTAGCCGCAGCACTTGGCTTTTTAGTCCCGTTTGTACTTATTAAACTAAACATCGACCAAGCAGCCGGTTCGGCACCGATCATCACCTCGATCAAAGATATTGCTGGCTTGTTTATCTACTTCGTTTCAGTAAATGTTCTTTTGGGTCATTTGCTTTAGCATACTGTCCGTTCCAGTGGTATAATAAAGCGACATCACATGATGAGCACAACATAGAAAGGGGAAATGTCCTATGACAAATCAAATGAAGCAACATCAACTCGGAGGTTTCTCTTTTTAAGTGCGGCCTCCTAATTAACTGGAGGGAAATCATGGAAAAACAAGGAATCGTGGTCTTTCAGGCTAAGGATATCGCAAAAGTCCGCCTGACCACAGGAGAAGAATGTTTAGCAACCGTTTCAGGAAAATTTCGTCAACAGGCACGAGCGCCAAAGGATTATCCTATTGTTGGTGATTTTGTCCAAGGGCAGGTGTATGATCAAGATCATTTCTTGATTGATGCTTTGCTCCCACGAAAGAGTTTTTTACAACGAAAAGTAGCCGGAAATCGGACGGATGAACAAGGGATCGCTGCGAACATCGACACGGTTTTTATTGCAACTAGCGCCAATGAAGAATTTAATTTCGCTCGGTTAGAGCGCTTTGTCACGATCGCTTGGGACAGTGGCGCTAACCCAGTGATTCTCTTGACCAAAGCCGATCAAGTCACAGCTGATGAAAAAGCAGAGCTGCTGCAAGCATTAAACGATGCTTTTGGTGTGAAAGCATTCGCTACTTCTATTTATGAACCGAACGAATTGCTGACAGAAGCCTACTTTTCAGACGGAAAAATCAGTGCATTTATCGGTTCGTCAGGCGTCGGGAAGTCCAGCTTATTAAATCAGCTCATGGAACAAGCCGTTCAAAAAACCAATGACATACGAGAGGATAGTCGAGGACGACACACGACGACGAGTCGCCAGTTGTTCACACTGCCCTCTGGCGCAATGATCATCGATACTCCTGGCATGCGGGAAGTTGGCATTAGTACCGTTCGGTCAGCTTCGATCGAGCAATCCTTTGAAGCGATCAGTCAATATGCTGAAGGTTGTTTCTTCAGAGACTGTCAGCATGAAACAGAACCGAAATGTGCGGTAAAAGCAGCTATTGCTGCCGGTGAGCTTTCAGAAGCAGCCTTCGCTCGCTATCGCAAAATGGAAAAAGAGCTGGCGTATTTGAAACGAAAAGAACAGATCAAAGAAATGAAAAAGTAATAGTTAGCACTCCTTTGTATAAGAGGAGTGCTTTTTTGTACGTGTCAAGAGCGCCTTGTTGAGTAAAGAAGAGGAGAGCCGCAGCCAATGTTCTTGTGTTTTCATGAAAAGGGGCCAATTTCAAAGGGCACTACATGCTAAGTGGTTGAACTAAACTAAGATCGCCTGCCTGGTTACAAGCTGTCGTCAAGAAAAGCAGGATAAAAAAACACAGTGGGGTGTTGTCCCACTGTGTTTTGAGCAATGATTTGCCCCTGCCAAGGTATTTCTAGTATAAAGCGTTGATTCTTAAATAGCAACTCGAAAAAATCGCCTCAATCAGCAGAGCGCAGAATTTTCGTCATGGCTTTTCCTTTCGCCAGTTCATCGATCAGTTTATCTAGGTAACGAATTTCTTGAACTATTGGCTCTTCGATCTCTTCTACCCGAATCCCGCAAATCACACCAGTGATCTGTTTTCGTGCAGGATTGAGCTGAGGGGCTTGCTTAAAAAAGCGTTCAAAAGAAACATCATCAGCCATCTGGTGGAGTGTTGCTTGGTCATACCCAGTTAGCCAGGTAATAATCTGATCTACTTCTTCTTTTGTCCGATTTTTCCGTTCTGCTTTGGCAATATACAGAGGATAGACTTTCGCAAAACTCATTTGGGTGATTTTTTGATTTTTCATGATAAACTCCTTTAGTCTTTACACAAAGTATACTTTATTTTTTTCTTTTTGCCGAGATTTTCAACGTTTGTTGTGTGCCAAAATAGGCGAGGGGACTAAAGAATGATTTTTTCTTCCTGTTCACGAAACCCCAATACTTTTTGTCGTGACTCGCCATCCCAATAGAGCAAGTCCAAATTCTTATGTAGCATTAGCTGTGTATATAATTCTTTCAACGTCAGAGCCGGCTTTTTGGGTTCGAAAAATAAAATCAATTGGTTATGACTATCTTGTGCGATCGTCGTAAAAGGAATCAGGTTTTCTTTGTAAGTTAAATAAATTCCTTGGTAATCTGCTGCACTCGACGACGTTGTTAGTGCTGTCAAGAGGTCTCTTGCTCTCATAATGAACCCGCCTTTACTGTTTTTTGCCGATAGGCATCGATATCCAACATGATTTTCGTTTTGCCGTACACCGTATACTTTTGCACCACGAATTGACGGCGCTTATTCCAATAGCCGCCCACGGTTAGAAACATGCCGTCATCAACATCCCCTAAAAAATTCAAACTGTGTTTCGCAATCAAACAGTTGGTGGTACCTAGTGTAAAGCGGACCAAAGGGGAGGGGGCAAAGGAGACGATTCTTATTTTTGAGACAGATCCTTTTTGTGTTTCCATCATTTCTTCCTCCTTTAGTTTAAGTAGTGTAAACAGTTGTATTATTCGCTGAGATCAAACCATTTTCTTTCTTCGTAGAAAGCAACGTGACGAATCTCATCATAATGGATTTTTTCTGTGGTTTCTCTCGTCAAATAAATGCCCAATGTGTCGTATCCGCTGATTTTTCCGACAATATCTGGGGGATAGCCGCCTTCTTCATTGACTTCTTCTCGTTGGATCGCCACAGTTACGTTCTTTTTCATCGCTTCGAATAAGCATTGATTGATTTCTTCCGTTGTGAGTGACGGCTTAGGCGGACAATCAAACGTGCGTGTCGGCTCTTCTTCAATTTCAGTTGTATGCTCAGATAAAAAGAATCCTTGCCACTTTAGCTTTTTCCGATCTTCATATGGTTGCAGCATACCCATAGCAATCACCTCTTATCTATATAATACAAACATATGTTCTCTTTTGTAAAGCGAACAGATTTTTAAATTTCTGATTCTTCTATGTAACATCTAAAAAGTGCATCAAACAAGGGGATAGTGGCGGGTATCGTTTTTTTATACTATATATGTTATAATTTATCCTGAAGGAATCATGAACGTTTTAGAAAATAGCTGGCGAAAAAGGAGAATAGTATGTCTGGATTAATCGTGGTCCTGCTTACGATCTACTTTGCAAGTAGGAAAGATAAAGAACAGTGGCTTTTTGATCGCAAACGATTGACTATTCTGGCGCTTATGTTTGTGATCGTCGGCATAAGTTGGGGCTTAAATGACAAAATAATGAAGGACCCTCGGAACCAAAATATTAGAAGTGATTTACTGTTTAATTATTCGTTCCCCTTATTGATAGGTATGCTAGGTCTATTTATCAAAGAAATACCACGGTGGGGACGGATCGTGACTTTGTCATTTGGCTTTATGATTTTTGGGTATTTAGCTATGCACTATTTGATAGGGTTTCACAACCCGTATTGGGAAAATCTACAGCTAAGTCCATTGTATTGGCTACCAAGTGACTAGCCATACGAAAGTATCGCCAATGGAAACGAAAAAAAGCACTCCCTTTATTGAGTGCTTTTTTCGGCTAAATCACTGCAGCAAGATGTTTCTTTTCCCAAAAAATGGGTTGAACCTAAGTAGCAAAAGGATCATATAAGGAGAAGTCACGACTGTTGAAATCAAACCGATTGATTCTTGACTAAACCGTGTCTTTTGATCATTGCCAAAGTAAAATATGCGACGAGCGTTCCTGCAATCCCAAAAAGTAAATCGATTCGATCAGGGGTGTTCATGAAGCCAAAGATAGTCTCGCTCAATAGATTGGCAATGAATAAGAGCAGGGTCAATAGTGTGACGGCTTTAAATGGCGCACCTACGAGAAGCCAAAAGTACCCCAGTAAGCCAATAATCAAACTAATCGAAAAATTGGAGATATGAAGATAAAAGTCAGGATACATCAAAGTAAAGAAAGAAATGTCCAAGTACTTTGATAAGTAGAGGAAGAGGGCTGTGAACACGAAAAGCAAGTAGAGGAGTGACGCCCAGATTTTTGGTAAAAAGACTAGCTTTAATTGCTTCTTCTTTTTCATTTTTATTCTCCTTAATAATTGTTATCTTATAGTAAAGCAGATCTATGTATCCCTAAACTTATTTTATGTTCTTATCGCCTTTGATTTTGACTGTTCGGACTAAATGGGTGTATGTAGGTTTTAAATATTCCTATAGAAAATTAGTTCTTATCGTTCGTGTGCACAGTTTCAATCATTTTGATCAATTTAGAACGGTCCCAAAGCTCAACATCCAATTTCGCTGCTAATTGTTTTGCGGATTCAGTAAAATAACTATTTGTCAGTACAATCGCTTTATCTAACGAATAATAACCAATCCCTGCGTAAACTTCTTGAACTGCTTTGTTGCCAACTTTATTTTTCCAACGTTTGCACTGAATACCATGCTTGCACCCATTTTTAGAGGCGATTACGTCAATTCCTTGATCACCAAACGCTTTGGTCATGCTAATCCCGTTAAATTCAAGTTTTCTTAACAAAAATGCAGTGTATTGCTCAAATTCCTTTCCAGACATTTTATCGATAGTATCTAACTGCGCTGAAGCAAAACGTTTGCGTTCGCTAACTATTGGATAAATTGCAGAAAATAAACCTAAAACGCTGATTACGAGTCCAACATACAATATGGGAGCAAAGTGCCAATCAAAAACAAAATAGCCAATGGTCATTAAAATTCCCACAATAAATAATTTTAAACTTTCATTTTCATGGTTACTCATTTAAAAACCCTCCTGTTTCTTCATTATATCATAGGAAGGGAGGGCAAAATGAGCAAAAATGCATCCTTTAATAAACAAAAATGAGCTGCATTTTATTCTAAACAACTTTGTATAATATATATTATGTAAACTAAAATATAAAATTTTTCGAACACCGTATTTAGCGGATAATTTTACGGCTCTCCTCCCTCTTATTTAGGATTATTTCCTTCAAATTCACCTAATTGGCAGCATAATCAAAAAAATGGTCATTTGAGCGATAGTTTTAGATTTTTGTTGGTTCTACGAGTGAAACAACATGCAACTGACAAATTATCTCTGAACCTTTGTCTGTATTTGATCTTGTTGATTCTTGAATCTTTGAATTCAAGCTTTGGTTTGCAGCTGCTGGCCAAACTCAATGAATCAGTCAAGTATCGTTGTTCACGATCTTATCAGTAATGATTCGCACTTAACCCAGCAAATTTGTGCTAACTAATAGCCTAATGGGAATCTTGATCACAGGCAAACCAGCAACGATAAACAAGAAACGTTTCGTTGCGTTCAGTTTTCACCTAAACGGATCAGATTCCCATAGCGAGTCCTAATCAAGGGTGCACAGTCATCTAAGTACAAGTTTCGTTTTGTTGCTGCCAATAAAGCAATGACAGCTACGGAAAGTTTCAAACTATGTAATACAGGATCGCCGAAAAGACAATGATCAAAATGACCAAGACAACGATTAGTTGATTTAAACGTCGAATAAGCAGGTTTTTCTTGTTTTTTTCAAATTCTTTTCCTTCATTTCGATAATATTCTCTATCTTTTGTTCCCACGAGCGCCAACTCCTTTTCCCTGATTTTATCACTATCCTGAAAACAATGGGTGCAATCAAGGTGTTTTGTACAATAAATGGCAGTATTTTGTTAGAGCCTACAATCGTATGCGTATAGCGACTAAATAAGACGACTGACGAGTTCCAAGTGATTCATAACGGCGGCTTTCCGAATAACGCCCATACCAGGAAACGCCCCTTGCTGATAAGCAGCAACTAATAGCTGCAGCCCAGCTGTTTGTGTAGGATACTCTTCCTCATGCTGCAACAAAGCTTCCATGACTTCAAAAAACTTTTCTTTCTGACTTGGTAATTCTTCCTCAGAAAATAAGTGAACGATTCGCAAGTCTTGCTCTGCTGTCGGATAGATCCAATGCAAAACCAACCGTTTTGAGGGATAACTGTGCTCATAATAAATTTTGCTATCGACAGAAAAATCACTAAATCCCGCATAGCCCAATTTATGATAAAGATGATGGGTTTTTGAAAATCCTTCCTCCGGACATTCTGTATAAAAACTATTTTTAGGTAAACGGGTAAACGGATCTTCCATCAGTAGTTTCGGGCCGTTGATTTTATTTAACAAACGAAACTCTTTGCTAACCAGCACCGGCAGTGTATTTTCCCGCCAATCACTAGCGAGTGCTTGGTCCGCTTGATGGATGATCCAAAGATCAGGCTTTTCTTCCACTGTTTCAATGGGACGATCTACGATCATTGCTTTAGGGGCAGCAACATTTTGCAACTCTGCTAACCCCTCTGCCGTCAGAAAAGCCC
Organism: Enterococcus sp. 5B3_DIV0040; assembly: GCF_002140755.1. Taxonomy (NCBI): domain Bacteria; kingdom Bacillati; phylum Bacillota; class Bacilli; order Lactobacillales; family Enterococcaceae; genus Enterococcus; species Enterococcus sp. 5B3_DIV0040. Next base: position 1,523,567 of record NZ_NGLC01000001.1, on the reverse strand, counting down.
CCGCCTGTGGATTGCGAACCAGATAAAAAGGATGCTGCTTCCTTTGAAACAGGTCAATGGTCGTCCAAAACGTTTTTGATTGCTTGACTGGTTCAATGATCGGCTGGATCGCGTCTGACAAACAATCTTGTTCCAACAGTGCTTTCAACGCCAATAAATCAAATTGTTTTCCACGAATATACGGGAAGTACATCTTCTTCTCTCCTTCTTACTCGCCTGATAAAAAACGTTTTTCCAGCGCTTCATAGGCTGATCTCGTAGCGGCCAATTCTTCTTTCAAGGCTTCGATCGCTTGCAGCTGAGTATCTTCAATAAATCGATCATAGTAATTGACTCCACCACCGAACAAGTCATACTCAGGCTGACGTTTCTTCAGTTCTTGGTACAAACGTTCTGTTGAAAATACCCGCAATCCTCGAGCAGTCTGTTTTGCTTTGCCGACTTCTCGCGCTTGTGCCGAAATCAACCGAAACAATAAGGCATTTTCTGGAACCTGCAGCTCTTGCCGTTGGGGCTTCTTTTCGACACTGAAATACCCTTTGCTGCCCGTTTCTTTTTCAAGAAATGCATGATAGACCAGAACACCAATTGTAGGTCCAATCTGATCTTTGACTTTCTCATACAATGCCTTGGGTAAGACAAAATAATTATAATTCCCAATAAAGGATAGTTTTGCTTTTGAGCGAAAATCTGCCAAACTAACTTTGAGTTCGTAGCAACGCCATTCAAAGGTATTTTCAGTCGTCAAGCGACAACTCAAAGTATCCACGATGCCGTGATCATCTGGCATGACGACCTCTTCTACCACAATATCACTGTTTTCCCGACAATAATAATAAAGTGCCTCTTCCATTTCTAAAGTTAAGGATGTCTTCACAAATTCACGACCTTTGTCTTGTTTCACCTATTATAAAACATATGTTCGCATTTTGGAAGAGGGAAATAAAAGCAGCCTATCATTCCCTCACCCATTCGGGCATCCGTTAACAAGAATCTCTTCAACCATCCTCTTTGTACCGCGGAATCGTAACAAAAAAAGCAACAAGAGCACACCAAGTTGAGCGATTAATAGACCTTTAAAGGGAAATTCAAAAGTAAAGCCTGTGGGAAGATGAAAGAAATGGAAGAAATCCTGCAGTGCTTTTTGACTAAGCCACAAACCGCTGACAAGCCCTATCAAACTAATAACAGTGCTTTGAATGCCTACAAAGAAAAGCTCTTCAAAGGTGACCAACAACGGAGACTGTCCTAACAACAACCGAATACTCAGAGATTGCTGCTCCTCCCCCATCAAATGAAAACGATACATGTGATTGCAGTGCCATAAAAAGGCGGCGATCAAGCCTATAGTTAGAACGCCTAGTACGAAGCGTAGCAACTGCAAAAAGAAAAGCCAACTGGCATACGTGAGATCCATCTGATTCTCACTGCTATTTGTTTCATATTGTAGCCATTGATGAAAAAACACTAGCCAATGCTCTGCAAAGATGGCGATGATCAGTAGAAGAATCGCCAACACACCACTCATCAGCAAACTGCGCCTACGAAGTGCTGCGTGCCAGCCGAATTGACAAGGATAGTAGAAGTACCGCCATTTGTTCATGATATCTCTCCTTTTGGCGTCTATTTTACAGAACTATCCAAATTTAGACAAATATCATCTTGTTTACATAATATAATTATGATCAAAAAAAGAGTGCGGCATGCAGTCCACACTCTTTTCCCTTTAGCTATCGACGTTTACAAATACCTTGTTAGTAGCTGCAACAAACGCTGCGGAAATTCTGTTAAATTGGAAAGATCAATAAAGCGTTCTTCCCCATAAATCGCTTTGATCACCTCTTTGTCTTGCCCAATAGCAGCTGCAAGAAACAGCACCCCTTGTCGTTCATAGTCAGCGATCACCTGCTGAATATCTTCTTTGGCTTTTACCCCTGTATAATCAGGAAGAGCTTTTGGCTGGCCATCACTGATATTCAAGAGTAATTTAGTGGTTGCCGGCTGATGAGCGAGCTTTTCAGCTAGCACACGCAAGACAGCTCCATCACGGTTATTTTGCCGAGGCTTCATTGTCATGAGTTTCTCTGGCACAAATTCAAAGCCTTCATTAAATTCTTTGTATGCAAAAAGCGAGGTTTTTTCACGAGCGGTCACGTCCGCTGTGTCGCCATAGATCATCAATGGCAAAGATAAACGTTCGGCAAAAGCATTCACCGCTAAGACCGCCTGTTGGGCATACAATATCCGATCTTCTCGAATCATCGAACCTGATTCATCGATGCGCAAAGCAAGAGCTAAGGAAGGCTGTTCGTGAGGTGGATTCTTCTTGTCAAAGGTCCGAAAATCCTGATACGCAACCTTGCTGGCATCAAAGCGTGTACCACTGTACTTACCTTTACTGTATGCCGAAGCTTGTTCGTTTTCCAATACTTCTTGGGTTTGCTTGATCAATGACTCTACGATCGGCTGCAACGGCTGCAAACGCTGTTGGGCTTCAGTCGCTTTTTCTAAATCGACGGGTGGTCGATGAACGATCAGCCCTTCTTTGGCATGGATCGATTCTTTCAATGCTTGTCGTGCTGCCTTTGATGCCGTGGTTTTCTTTTCTTTCTCCTGGGCTTCATACGCTTCGATCGACAAAGAATGAGAAGCAGGAGCTGCCTCTTGTGTCTCACTCCCAGCTTTTGCTTGGCCATCATGACTATTGCGTTCTAGTTCTTCTGAAAACGTCGCCTCAGTTGCTGCGCTTTTCGCTTCTTGTTTGTCAGAATCACTGGTTTCCATCGTTTCCGCCTCAGTTTCTTGATTGGCGGTCTCAAGGACTTGCTCATTTTTTAGGATGGGCGTGCCTTCTTCCACTACATTGCGTTGGTCAGCCTCTTCGCTGTTGACTCTGCGTCCTTTGATTTGTTCTTTAAAGGCATTTAGCGGTTGTCCAGAAAACAAAAGCCGCAATTGCGCCAATAACCCTGAAGCTTCTAGCGCCTGTTGTAACAGAGAAAGCTCATTTGGATCGGTAGTGATTTTGTAGAGCACTTTGCTATCAATTGCTGTAAAGGGATCTTGTCCTTGTTTGACAGCATTTAACCAATAAAAATAGGAACGCATGCCCGCCACCCCTTTGATGGCGTTGGCTTTGGCGGTCACGTCTAGTAAGCGGATGATTTCAGCCATTTTCTCTGCAGTCGTTTTGTCCGGATAACTGGTTTTGGCAATGCCTCGCTGCACCATGACTGCTAGCTCAGGTAAATCCATTTTTTCAGCGTGCTGCATCCGATCTCGCAAGGATTCGTTCAAGGGGCGGTTGCCTTGGTAATTCCGATTCGTTGTGATGATCACCACACAGTCAGGGTGTCGTCGAACAAAACCGGTCGGGATATTTAGCATTCCGTTTTGTTCAAGGGCCGAGTTTAGTGCCACTAGTACCGAAGCATCACGAATGACCGTTGGTTCTTGAATCTCAAGCAAATAGCCTTTTTCCAGCGCCCGTACGATTTCGGAGGGATAAAATTTGTATTGAATCGTCGGTTGCTGATCACTGGTTTCAATCCGTTCGATCAGTTCCGCAAATTTCGCCCGTGCCCGCTCACGAGTCAAGGAAAAATGCCGCTGGATCAATGCCAAGACATCTTCAAAACAATCACTTTGATAAATCGCATCCAGCAAGTCCTTGTCCTCTTCTTGGTCGGTGTTGATCACTGGTAATAAAGCACCAAATACATCTGACTTATCCATATCCGCAAAGCAGGTGATTTTGGTGTAGGGCAGTTGCAAGTCGGCAGAAAGTGCCTTTGCCAACTGGGTCTTACCAGACCCAGCATCGCCTTCCAGCAACACATTGAAGATCTTCATCTCTGGATCCGCCCAATTCAACGCGATCTCTGAAGCAATTCGTAGTTCTTCAGCACTGGTCTGATGACTTTGTGGTTTTTTCCAAATCATGGTTTGTTCTAATTTGCTAAAAGCGCGTCCTTTCGTTACGACAAAAGACGGTTGATTTTGTGTCATGGCAATCTGCTCCTTTTCTTAATAACCTAGCTCATCTAAAAGCCGCTTTAGGATTTTGAAGCGTTCGCCGTATAGCTCGCCATCTTTTTGCAAGGAATCATAAAAAAGCAGAATGTCTTCATCGATTTTAGGATTTTCGGTGTCTACTTCAACGGTCATACGATTTCCTTGCAGGCCAATGATCTCGATCAACGGATTTTCAGGATCGTAAAACTTTTCATGGCGATAGGCCTCTTGAAAATACAAACTAGATTGCGCCACTAAGATTGCTAGATCTAAGATTCTAGTGAGGGGTAGTTCTTCTGACTGACGAGACCATTTTTCACCTGTATGGCGCCAAACCTTGCCTGAGATATCGACTTTTCCGCGATCATTCCATTGTGCTAATCCGAGGGAAAGGCCTTTTGCATCTGTATGTAACGCATTTTTTCCGTCAACAGTATCATAGTCTTCCACTTTAATGACGGGCTTATGTTTCAAGTTTTCTGGTATTTTCATTATTCTCACTCCTTGTTTAGTAAATTAGTAATTTACTAGATAGAGTAAGTATAATGAGGAAGCTAGTTTGGAACAAGCAAAAGGTCTTTTCTAGTAGCTAGGGACAGATGTTTATAGAAAAAGCACTTGATAAGAAGCATCTAAAAACAAACGCTCTTAAAAAGTACTTTTTTATGACGCATTACTTCACTAACTCAATTGATTGAAAAAAAGGCGCAACGCTTGTTTTCTCTGATATGTAAGCTGCGCTTTAGGAATGCCTTGGATCGCCCCTTCAATGCCGTAGAGCATATGCAAGCAAGCGCCCGCATCACATTGGTGGCGGATAGTTAGAAAAACCTCTTCGGCCGTTTTTGTGCGTAGTTGTTCAGGGGTATTGATGCCGATACGCACCAGGTGATCCGCTAAAACCTGACCTACATTTGGTAATTTTTGCAGTTCATTCATAGGTTTCTCCTTTTTGATTGTGGTCATCTTGCCCCTCTTTCTCTTGACGAACCAACGCATAGAGCTTCATATCGAACAGCTGCTGGTTTTTCTCCGCATGCTTTCGCAAAACGCCTTCTAACGTAAAACCTGCCTTTTCCAACACACGACAAGAGGAATGATTCTTCGCAAAAGATTCAGCAGAAATACGAACGATAGTTGATGTAGTAAATACATAGTCACATAGTTGCTGAACGGCTTGCGTCATCAAGCCTTTTCCCCAATACTCTTGTGCAATAGAGTAGCCAATCTCAGCCGTTCTATAATGGATATTTTCTTTGCGAACAGCACGGATACTGCCGACTGCTCGGTCATCCACAGTGATCGCAAAGGCAAATTCTGCTTCCTCCACAGATCGAATATAGGCTTGTGCATCTGCGACCGTGTAGGGGAATGGCAACCCATCTCGTAAATAATCGTGGATGGTTTGATTATTTAACGCATGGGCTAAATCTTGTGCATCGCTCATTTGCCATCTTCTTAAGGAACACTTCATAGCAATTCCTCCTTTGTCAGTCCTTCATTTTGATCCTATTGTACGAGTTTGTGTGATTTTTTACAAGCGAATCTCAAAAAAGCAGAAAAAAGAACCAGCTAGACAAACGTCTAACTGGTTCTTACATACATCGTCTTGAAAAGATAATGGCGTGATAAACATAGAAAAAATAAAAATTATTGCGCTGAAATAGCGATTCCAATGGCTTTTTCTCCTAAATGCGTGCCGATAACTGGTCCGAAGTGACCAATCTCAATTTCTGCATTTGGGTATTTCGCTTGTAGCTTCGCTTTTTCTTCTTTCGCTACTTCTAAATTGTTGGCGTGGATTACATAAAATTTAACGGGCAATGCGATTTCTTGCTCCCGTTGACCAATGATATCTTCTGCGCGATTGAATGCTTTTTTACTGGAACGAATGCGCTCGTAAAGCACAATTTTACCTTGATCAAAGGTCAAGATCGGTTTGATTTTTAATAATCCGCCAATCAAGGCTGCCCCATTGGTTAAGCGACCGCCGCGAACCAAGTTATTCAAGTCGTCCACGATTAGATAGGCATAGGTATTGTCTCTGATAGTGTCCAGATGGGAAATGATCTCTTCGACGGTTTTGCCTTGACTTGATAGATCAAGAGCGGTTTCTACCATGTGACCCATCGGCATACTTGTGATTTTCGAATCGTAAGGAATGATTTGAACACCTTCGATTTCATCGGTGATTCCATACAGCGTTCCGATAAATCCAGAGATCCCGCTTGATAAGTGGATACTAATGATCGTGTCGTAACCGCGATCTTTCAATGACTCATATAAGGCTAACACTTCTCCTAATACCGGTTGAGAAGTGGTTGGGAATTCTTTGCTGTTTTTCAGCAAAGCGTAATACTCATCAGCTTCAATGTCGATACCCTCATTGTAGACTTTTCCATCTAAAATAACAGGAATCGGTATGATAAACAAATCTTCATGGTTTTTGATCCGTTCCGGCAGATAAGCTGTACTGTCAGTAACAACGGCTAATTTCATTCTTTTTCCTCGTTTCAACAAATTTCAAACGTCATTAATAATATAGCATAAATTTACTTACTTTCAAATGGTTTTCAGAACTTTTCATTCTGCTTACTCATTAAGAAAATTCCTGATCGCTTGTTGATTGGTTTCAAGATTGACGACTAACACACTTCCAGCACTCGCACTTGAACCGTATTGCCAAGAGTCAGCGACTGGGACAGTCAAGCTGTCGACTCCTCCCGCCCCTCGAGCAATCGAGAAGGTATTTTTTAATAGGAAAGACATTGGCAGGTTGGTGGAAGCATAGCCTAAGACTTTTCCTGCTGCATAAGGCAATTTTAAAATAGCTAAAGGATTTTTCATTTCGCTAAAGATCGCATCCATTACTTGCTGCTGTCGTCTTACACGACCGAAGTCACCTTCTTCGTCCATCCGAAAGCGTGCGTATTGCAACAGCTCAAGCCCATTCATTTGTTGTTGCCCTTGTTTGATGGCAACTTCAAGATTTTTACTCATATCTTTTTCCGCGTTGATAGCAACACCTGAGGGAAACAGTGTGTCGATCACTTTTTCAAAGGAACGAAAGTCAACTTTTGCATAATAGTTGGTTTCTAGCCCGAAATTCTCCGCTAATGTTTGTCTGACTAAATCAGCACCACCAAAGGCATACGCCGCATTGATCTTGTTTTCGCCATAACCGGGAATCGTAACTAAAGTATCCCGCATAAAGGAAAGCAGCTTCGGTTGCTTACTGGGACCATCTAATTGCAAAACCATAATAGTGTCTGCGCGTCCAGCTTCTCCTTCACGACTATCACTACCAATGAGCAATATATTACGAGCACCATTAGCAGCGGCCGTACCATTAAAGGTCTCTTCATCAGTCGTAGCAAAAGCAGCGTCACTTCTTGCGACTTGCTGACCGACAAGAAACGCAATTAATGAATAGGCAAAAAGCACCAATAGTACCCGAACCACAATACGCAGAACTGGGTGCTTCCGCTTTTTCTTTTGTTTGGGTTGCTTGCTCTTCTTAAGCTTTTGCGGTTTTTGTTTGCTTTGTTCCTGGCCTTGATGCATCGCAGGTCCCTGAGCAGATAGCGGGGGGATTGCGCTTTTTCGTCCCTCAGATTTTTTTATTCCTACTTGTGACTGTTCTCGGGAACTTTGAGCCGCACGAGGGTCGCTTGCCCTAGGATGCTCGGTGTTTTGATACAAAATGTCTCTTACTGGCTCATCAGCAGACGAAGTAGAATCACTCGGTCTGACGCGCTGGTTTCTTCTTTTGGCTTCTCGGCGGGCAAAGATACTTTCTTTGGCTGCCTGACTGGATTCCTTTTCTAGCCGTTCATGCAGTTTTTTATTTTTTTCCATCCTGCTCATTGCTTCTGATCCTCCAACTAAAAAATAGCTCTCTGTCTATAAGGATACCCTAGACCTTATAGAAAGAAAGCTATTTTTTGAAATTTTAACCTTTTTCTAGGAAATTTCTTCATTTTTCTACCTTAGATGCTTTGATGCTCCTTGTCGTGTGCTCACAAATCCTGCTTGCTCATAAAATGATTTCACTTGATTTGCCGACCAAAAGTTTAGCGAGAGATCATCGAAGCCTTTTTCCAGCGCAACGTTTTCAGCAAATGCCAACAATTGTTTTCCAATATGCATCCCTTGGTACCGAGGGTCAACAGCGATCGCTGCAATTTCCAGCCACTTTCGTTCATGCATCATCGCATTTTGTGGCAAACGGACCTCTTGAAGATGCACAAAGCCACAAGGCTGTTCCGCCAACCAAGCGATAAAAAAGTGGTGGCTTGGCTCTTGCAGCTGCTGTGTGATTGCTTGTTCAAATCTTGGTTGATCAAAGGGCTTAAAAATCGTTGGGTACCATTGATGGTGCTGTGTTTGGATCTCTTTATGAAACGTTGCTAAAAGTGTTTCATCTTGGCTAATTCTTATTTTGACTTGAGTCATTTTTTGTCACTTCCTCAACAACATTTACCGAATACACGCCGAGAAGATGGACGTGTCCACCCAACAACTGAATCTCTTCAAAGGCATTTACAATCAGTTGCCACGGTTTGTCCATCACCAGATCGATCACGAAAAAGTATTCCCCTAAGGAGGTTTTTGACGGCCGCGATTCAATTTTGCTTAAATCAATTTCTCGCCAGCCAAAGGTTGCTAAGATTTTGTGCAAGATTCCCGGGCGATTTGCTGGCAGCGTCACAAAAATCGTTGCTTTCTCGACGGTCTGCTCTGGTAATTGGGTGTTTGCTGCTTTCTTCGTCAAAACCCAAAACCGGGTTTGATTAAAGGCAACATCTTGAATATTGGTTTCTTTGATCGTTAACTGATAAGCCAAAGCGGCTTCTTTGGAAGCAATCGCCGCAACTGCTTCTTCTGGATGTTTTGCTACGTACGCTGCTGCAGTCGTTGTGGAAGCAACCGCCTCAACAGTAGCTCCAGCAAATCGGGCTTCGATGAAGTCGGCACATTGAGCCAAGGCTTGCGGATGAGAAATTATCTTAGTGATGGGACGGTAGTCTTTTGCTGTTTGCTGAGAAACTAACAATTGATGATTGATCGGTAAAATAATTTCCTGTTCGATGCTCAATTGATTTTGACGAAACAGTGTATCAATAGTGGCATGAACGGACCCTTCTAATGAGTTCTCGTTCGGAACGACCGCACGATCGATCACACCGTTAGCTAGCGCTTGAATACAAAGTGGAATCGATCCATAAGGGATACAGGCATTTTCTGGATACGCTTCTTGCGCAGCTAAATGCGTAAAGGAACTTTTCGGTCCTAAATAACCAATCTTCATTTTATGCACCTGCTTTGATCAAAATTTCCTGTACGATTTCTTCTGGTGTTTTGTTCGTCGTTTCAACGATCAATGAAGCAGTTTCTTCATAAAGAGGAATCCGAGGACGGTAAACAGCCAATATTTCTTCTGGTGATTTTGAGACGACTAAAGGACGAATGCTGCCAGTATCCGCCTTTAAGCGATGGATCAGTTCCTCGGGATCTGTTTTTAAATACACGACGAGCGGCATCTCTTTTAAAAGCTGACGGTTTTCTTCTTTTAATACGATGCCCCCACCAGTGGAAATAATTTGTTCCTTTGCCAAAGTTTTAGCTAAAATATCCGTTTCGATTTTGCGAAAGGCTTCCTCACCGTGTTGATCGAAAAAGTCTTGAATGGTCATGCCGATCTCAGCAACGATCAAGTCATCAAAATCCACATGAGACTGTTTCGTTTCTTCAGCCAAAAGACGACCAATCGTGGTTTTTCCAGCACCCATAAAGCCAATTAATATCACTTTTTTCACTCGCTGTTTCCTCCTTTAGCCAAACGTGCGACATCCTCAAAAAAATCAGGATAAGAAACTGCTACGGCTTCGGCTTTTTCTAATTCTACCTCTTCATCTGTCAATAAGGCGGCAATTTGCAGCATCATGCCGATGCGATGGTCCCCCCGACTTGACACACGTCCGCCATGCAAAGGGGTTGGACCGTTGATGATCAACCCGTCCTCGGTGGGAGTGATGTCCGCTCCTAGTTTTGTCAACTCTTCGGCAGTTGCATCAATTCGGTTGGTTTCTTTTACTTTTAGTTCTTCCGCATCTTTGATCACCGTTTTGCCATGCGCCTGCGTGGCTAACAACGCAATGATCGGCAATTCATCGATCAAGCGTGGGATAATATCGCCAGCGATGGTTACTGCCTGCAAGGTAGAACTTTGAACGGTAAGGTCAGCTGATTGATTCTGATCGTCTTGATTAGAAAAAGCAATCGAAGCACCCATCTCCTCTAGCACGTCAAGAATTCCTGTACGAGTGGGGTTGATCCCGACATTTTTTAAAACGATCTCACTTTCTGGCATAATCGCGCCGGCTGTTAAGAAAAAGGCAGCGGAGGAAATATCACCGGGAACAACTACTTCTTGTCCTTGGAGTGTTTGAGGTCCCGTCACAGTGATCGTTTTGCCTTGTGTTGTGATGACACCACCGAATTGACGGATCATTTCTTCGGTGTGGTTGCGGCTTGTTTCTTTTTCAATGATCGTAGATGTACCTTGTGCTTGTAGTGCCGCAAAAATCAGCGCTGATTTTACTTGAGCACTTGCTACGGGCATCTGATAATTGATGGGATGTAATGAAGCCGTGCCATTGATGGTGATCGGTGGGAACTCCGTCTGTTCATGCCCTCTCACATCGGCACCCATTTCTCTTAATGGCAGCATCACGCGATTCATTGGTCGTCTATTCAATGAGTCATCACCGAATAAGGTAGTTGTAAATGGCTGTCCAGCCAAAATCCCCATCATTAGACGAATCGTTGTGCCAGAATTACCGATATCGATTGGTTCGTCAGCAGGCTTAAGACCATTAAAGCCCTGTCCTTCAATCGTGATCGTCTGACCGTCATCATGGATCGGAACCCCTAATGATTGAAATGCATGAAGGGTGCTATAGCAGTCTTCTCCACGTAAGAAATTTCGGACAGTCGTTGTTCCTTCAGCTAACGCCCCGAACATGATACTGCGATGTGAGATCGATTTGTCAGCAGGGACCGCTATCGTCCCTTTTAAATGTGTTGCTTTTTTTAGTTTCATCCCAGCCTCCTATTTTTTTCGACACGAATAGGTCGTCTTGTTTTGGATCAGCTGCTCTGCTTGCAGCAAATCATTTTGCGTTTTGAATGAAATCTGTAAAACACCAATGATGTCTTCTCGAGTTTCAAGAATTTTTAAGTTGATCAAAGAGAGCTGATGCTCGCTCAATAGCCCCGTCACTTCAGCGACAACACCGGGATGATCCGGTACATCGATGAATAGATCATAGAATGCCGGGATCGCGCCATTTTGATGAACCGGCAATTGATCCCGTGTTTCCTTCGCGGATTCAAAGAACCGAAAGATCGCCCGTTCGTCTTTTTCCTGCAACCAGTGAGCCATGGTCGTCATTTGTTTTTGCCACTCATCGATCAGCTGCAGTAGTTCCTGTCGATTACTCAATAAGATATCGGTCCACATGCGAGGATCTGAAGAAGCGATGCGAGTGATATCGCGAAAACCGCCTGCTGCAAGTTGTTGCGCTCTGGGGTGGGCTTGGTTGAAAGCGTCTGCCTGATTGACTAATCCAGAAGCAATAATATGGGGCAAATGGCTCAACATCCCTGTGATTTGATCATGCTCTTTTGGCGCAAGCGCCACATATTTGGCTCTAGTGCCGCGAAAAAGCTCTTGCAGCTCTTCCATCCGCTGACTTTTCGTCGGTGTGAAGATATAGTAAGCATTCTCGAAAAGGTTCTCATCGGCTGCTGTGATCCCTGATTTATGAGAGCCAGCCATCGGATGGCCCCCAATAAAATCAAAGGAAAAGGACTCGGCGAATTGGGTGATTTCCGCTTTGGTACTGCCGGTGTCTGTTACCAGCACCGAAGGCTTTAATGAAAGTGCCCCCAGTTCGGCAAGATATTTTTTGGTGATCTCTACCGGCAATGCCAACAAAATCACGTCGGCACGGACAGCACCTTCTGAAAATGAAGGGGGCACTTCGTCTACTAAACTTGTTGCTAATGCGATCTCATTGGTTTCCTGACAATCCCAGCCCATCAAATGCACTTGCGGATGTGCCTTTTTGATACATTTTGCTAAGGAAGCGCCGATCAATCCTAGACCGGCGACAAAGATATTTTGGTTCATGAAAAGAATCCTCATTTCTACTGGAATTTTTGCTGGTTCTTTAATCAGTAGGTTAACAAGTATTCTCGATACGCTTGAACAGATGCAGTCAATTCTGCGAATGAATCACTTGGGAACTTTTCTAATAGTTCATTGGCCACCACTGTCGCCACCACACTCTCACAAACAACACTGGCTGCTGGTACAGCGGTGCTATCTGAGCGTTCGACGCTTGCTTTATACGGTTCTTTGCTGTCGATATCCACACTTTGCAACGGCTTGTACAAGGTCGGGATCGGCTTCATAACACCACGAACCACGATTGGTTCACCGTTCGTCATGCCGCCTTCAAACCCGCCAAGGTTGTTGCTGCGACGGGTATAGCCTCGTTGTTCGTCCCATAAAATCTCATCCATGACTTTGGAACCTGGCAAAACACCAGCCTCAAAGCCAACGCCGAACTCAGCACCTTTAAAGGCATTGATGCTGACCACGGCTTGGGCGATTTTCGCATCAAGTTTTTTGTCCCATTGCACGTAACTGCCTAAACCAGCAGGAACGCCGCCAACAAGTACTTCCACTACACCGCCGATCGTATCGCCATTTTTCTTCGTTTGATCGATCAGCTGCTTGATTTCTTCTTCGACTGACGGATCTAACACCCTTACTTCTGAAGCTTCAGAGCGTTCTGCGATTTCTTTGACGGTCAACCCTTCAGGAATTTCCGCTTTGATGCCGCCTAACATTGTTACATGACCCGCCACATCGATGCCAAGCTCCTTTAAAATTTTCTTCGCGATTGCTCCGATGGCTACCCGCATGGTCGTTTCACGAGCAGATGAGCGTTCCAAAACGTTTCGTAAATCTTGATGATGGTATTTCATGCCGCCGACTAAGTCAGCATGACCAGGTCTTGGTCGTGCCACTCGTCGTAGTTTGCGGTCTTTTTCTGGTACCTCTTCGATCGCCATGACCTTGGTCCAGTTTTTCCAATCTTTGTTCTCAACCACTAAAGTCACAGGAGAGCCTAGTGTTTTTCCATGACGGATACCCGAAGTGATACGGACTTGGTCTTTTTCAATCAGCATCCGTCCCCCACGGCCATAGCCGGTTTGTCGTCTCGCTAATTCAAAATTAATGTCTTCTGCTGTTAATGGCAATCCTGCCGGTAACCCTTCGATAATGGCGGTCAACTCTGGTCCATGTGATTCGCCTGCTGTAATATAACGCATGATCCGTTACCTTCCTTTCTTATAATAGGTAGTCTTTGATTTTTTCAGTCGGGATCGTCACGATTTTCGCCTGTCCGATCGCTTCTAATAGAATAATCTTCAATTGTTGCCCGCGGGCTTTTTTATCATGAGTGATTGCTTGGTATAATTGCTCTTTATCTATTTCACTTGGTGTGATCGGCAAGTGAAACTTCTCAACCATTTCTGTAAGCAGCTGGGTCGTACCTTTTGGTGTTAATCCGATGGCTTCTGCATGACGGGTGATCATGATCATCCCCATTGCAACCCCTTCGCCATGACTGGTGTCAAACGCGGCTGTTCTTTCTAAGCCATGCCCGATCGTATGACCGAAGTTCAGTGTCAGACGACTGCCATGATCAAAAGGATCTTCTTCTACTACTTTTTGTTTAACCTTTAAAGAGGCAGTGATTACTTTCTCAGCATGTGCCAAAAGATCGACTTCATCTTTCAAACCTGCTAACGTTTCCCAAAGCTCAGAATCTGCAATAGCGGCTGACTTGATGATTTCAGCAATGCCTTCTTGGACGCGTTTGAGGGGCAAACTTGTAAGTAAATCTGGATCGATCATCACACCGGCTGGTTGTGCAAATGTCCCGACGAGATTCTTGGCACTGCCAGTATTTAAAGCTGTTTTTCCGCCGATACTTGAATCGACCTGTGCCAATAACGTCGTTGGAATCTGCAAGAAATCAATGCCGCGCATATAAGTAGAAGCAACAAATCCTCCAAGATCACCAATCACACCGCCACCAAGGGCAATGATCCCATCGCTTCTGGTCATTCCGAGTTGGGCAAGACCATCATATAAATTAGCTGCTTGCTCTAGTGATTTGCTTTTTTCGCCAGCTGGTACGACTAACAGTGTTGCCTCAAACCCTGCAGCGGTCAAGGAATCGACGATTTGTCCGCCATACAGGGGTGCGACGTTGCTGTCTGTAATGACGGCAATACGCTGTTTGTCCCACAACTGTTGCACCCAGGTTCCGACTTTTTGAAACGCCCCTCGTTTGATGAGGATATCATAGGAATGTTCTTCTAAATGAATGTGTAACATTGATTTTTGCACCTCTTTTATTGGTTGTCTTGACGCTTAGTCTTGCAATGCTTTGATTTCTTTCATCGCTTTTTCCATGATATGGACTTCTTTCATCATGTTCATGTACGTTTTTTCATTAAGTGATTGAGGACCATCAGACCAAGCATTGGCTGGATCTGGATGGATCTCAACGATCATCCCATCGGCGCCAGCAGCAACACCCGCTCTAGCCATAGGCGGTACGAGATCCCAGATACCTGTTCCATGACTAGGATCAACGATGATTGGGAAGTGGCTCAGTTTTTTGATGATTGGTACCGCGCTTAAATCAAAGGTATTACGGGTTGCTGTTTCGTAAGTTCGGATCCCACGTTCAATGAAAATCACTTCACTTTTATCTTGAACGGCGATGTATTCCGCTGCATTCAACCATTCGTCGATCGTGCCAGAGATGCCTCGTTTAAGGCCAATTGGTTTCCCAGTTTTCCCAACGGCAGCTAGCAATTTGAAGTTTTGCATGTTCCGAGCACCAATCTGCAAAATGTCACTGTATTCCGCAACCATATCGATATGTCCTTCGTCCATGACTTCTGTGATGACTTTCATGCCCGTTTCATCCGCTGCTTGACGAATGTATTTTAGCCCTTCTTCTTCCAGCCCTTGGAATGCGTATGGCGACGTGCGTGGTTTGAAGGCACCACCACGTAAGATTTGGGCACCACCAGCTTTAGCGATTCGGGCACATTCACGAATTTGGTCTAAGCCTTCAATCGAACATGGACCAGCCATCGTAACAAAGTTGCCGTCACCGATTTTCACGCCATCTACATCCACAACCGTATCTTGCGGATGGAACTCACGAGAGGTCAATTTGTAGGTGTTTGAGATCCGAATGGCATCTTCGACACCCTCGTAGCTGCGAAAAGCAACATCTTGGATGCGGCGGGTATCCCCTTTTAAGCCGATAACGACCTGTTCTTTTCCTTGGTTGACTTGAACATCTAAGCCTTCTTTTTTGATTCTTGTTACAACAACTTCAACTTGTTCTGGCGTAGCGCCTGGTTTCATAATTACGATCATTTTTTCTTCCTACTTTCGTTTTTTTCTGTTTTTTATTTTTTACATGGATTCGATGAGTGCTTTGACTTTTTCAACAGGCATCGCTTTGCCAGTCCAAAGTTCAAATGCGGCTGCACCTTGATAGAGTAGCATGCTTAAGCCGTTTGCAGTTTTGGCGCCGACTGCTTTCGCATCTTTCAAAAGCTGCGTTTCTCTTGGATTATAGATGACATCATAGACAGCTAATGATTCCCGTAGGAGTGTTTTATCTTTCAGAGGACTTACGGTATCATTTGGTTTCATTCCCACGCCCGTGGCATTTACCAATAAGCTGCTTTGATCGATGGCTGTTTTTAAAGCCATCTGATCTTCTAAGTCGGTTAAGGTAATTTCACAAGATGTTTTTTGTGCAATCTGTGTTAATTTTTCTTGGATGATTGGATAAAACTCATCCTTGCGGTTAAAGACATGGATCGTTTTGACGCCGTCTAGTGCGGCTTGGCTAATGATCGCTGTCGCCGCTCCGCCAGCTCCAATCACCGTCATGGTGTCGCCAATGATGGATACTTGAATGTCCTCAAGAGCTCGCATAAAGCCGATGCCGTCTGTATTGTGCCCAATCAAGCGACCTTCTTGATTGACGATCGTATTGATTGCGCCGATCAACTCGGCTGCGGGTGAACATTCATCCATCAGCGCTACAGCCGCCATTTTATGAGGCATCGATAAATTGACACCTAAGAGGTCCAACTGACGGATGCTTTGGATACTAGCGGCTAAATCGTCCGGCTCAACATCAAAGGCCAGATACACGGCGTCGATCCCTTGTTCTTCAAAAGAAAGATTGTGCATCGCTGGAGAGATGCTGTGTTTGGCTGGTTTGGCAAATAGTGCCGCCAACCGTGTGTGTCCGGTTATCATTTGTTTCATCTGGTTCATTCCTTTCAACAAAAAAAGATGTCCACCGTAAATTTAAGAATCTACAGTGAACACCTTCAAACATTACATAACGACAGAGCCGATATGTGAATATAAAAAATAGCCACTATAGATTTTACGATCTACGTGGCTGCGAATTCATTACGAAATGCTCTAGCCATCATAGATACAAACTTAGCGTTTGTACCCATGCCTTCATGAATACAAACCTATCTAAAATAGCTAAAGTAATATTTATTCAGTTGTGTGGGGTTCGTTAGCAATAATTTTTGCATAGTCGTTCGCTCCAAACTGATGTAAGATTGACCTAAGTATAGGTTTAACTTTGAAAGATGTCAATGATTTTTTCTTATTTTTTTCATTTATTTGATTGTTTTTTTTGAAAACACTGTTCTATCAAGGGTTTATAAGTCATCCTCAAAGAACAATAATAGTTCAGGTAAGCTTAATTGCGCTTTTTCCTCTGCTGAAAGATCTTTGACGATCTCCCCTTTTCTGAGCAGGATCAAGCGGTCTCCGTATTTTAATGCATCTTCCATCCGATGGGTGATCATTAGACAGGTCAGGTTTTGTTCTTCCACGCGTTTTGCAGTGATTTGCATCAGCTGTTTGGAGGTCTTTGGATCTAACGCAGCCGTATGTTCATCTAGCAACAACAGTTTTGGAGTTTGGATCGTTGCCATCAATAAACTTAGTGCCTGTCGTTGACCACCAGATAAACTGCCCGTTGGCGTATCCAAATGATTTTCCAACCCGTTGCCGATTTCTTTACAAAGTGCAAAGAACATTTCCCTTTGTCCTTGGAGTTGTCGAAGACCAAGTGACCGTTTTTGCCCTCTTTTTTGGGCTAACAGCAGATTTTCTGCCACTGTCATACGGGGAGCAGTGCCCATTTTCGGATCTTGGAAAACCCGCGCCAAAAAGCGTGCGCGTTTTTCTTCCGAAAGTGTAGTCACATTTTGATCATCGATCATCACTTGCCCACTCGTCAAGGGCATGGTGCCTGAGATGCAGTTGAATAACGTGCTTTTGCCGGCGCCGTTTCCTCCAACGACCGTGACAAATTCTCCTGGCTTTAAAGAAAGATCGATTTTATTCAAGAGTACTTTTTTCTCATTTGGTCCGTTGCCGACAACTTTAAAGGCTTTTTTTAAGGCTAACATTATTCGTCCTCCGTTTCAAAACCAGTGCGTAGATGCAAGGCTTGTTTAAATTGAGGGATCAACAAGCAGATCGTCAAGACGATTGCAGAGAAGATCTTCAAGTAGGTCGTATCAAATCCAGCTTTGATCACAAATAGGATCAATAATTGGTAAATAATGCTGCCAATCACAATAGCGATCAAACGTTCCAGCAAGGTCAGTTCCCCATACAACACTTCACCAATGATGATTGACGCCAGTCCGATAACGATCACACCGATACCTTTGCTTATGTCAGCATAGCCGTCATTTTGCGCAATCAATGCGCCTGAGAGTGCGATCACGCCATTGGAGACGATCAATCCAATGATTTTCATTCGATCGGTATTGATCCCCATCGATTTTGCCATATGCTCATTATCACCTGTAGCGATGTAAGCTTGACCCAAATTCGTATGGAAAAAGTAAACCAAGACGCCCCCGATCAACAAGACCATGATCAATCCAATGATCACCGTATCATAATAATTCGGTAAATTCATTCTAGTAAAAAAATCTTGAATTTTCGGTTGGTTTAATAAAGAGAGGTTGGGTGAGCGCATCACAAACAGCATGACCGAGTTCAATGAAGACATCACCAAGATTCCAGCTAAAATCACGGGAATTTTGCCTTTTGTATAAAGAAGTCCTGTCACACAGCCCGCACACATCCCAGCCAATACTCCTAAACAAGTCGCTAAGACGGGCGACACCCCATGGGTGATCGCTGTCACACAGACAGCACCGCCTAACGGAAAGGACCCTTCCGTCGTCATATCCGGGAAATTTAAAATTCGATAGGTCATAAAAATCCCTAATCCCAGGATTCCCCAAACTAGTCCTTGCCCTATTGCTGAAACAATCATCATTCTTCCTCCATATTCTTACAAGTTTTCTCTTTCAAGACCCTCTCGATGATCGCAGGTGGTCGCTGTTCTTGGTTGTTACTCGTCACTTGCTTCGCTTTCTGGCGTCGTTGTAATCAGTTTCGCCTCGTCTTTGAGGTTTTCTGGGATAGTGATGCCCAATAACTGCGCCTGAGTTTCATTGATGATCGTTTCGCCATCGCTGAATGTATAGATCGGTGTTGTAGCAGGTTCTGCTGTCCCATCAAGAATTGCTGCCACCATCTTCCCAGTTTCCACGCCTATCGTAAATTGATCTTGTCCGACCGTTGCCAAACCGCCTTGTTCCACCATCGTGTCTACGGAAGTAATGATTGGTGTTTTTGATTTATTGGCTTCTTGAACTACGGTCTGCATAGCATTTGCGATCGTATTGTCTAACGGAATATAGATAAAATCGACTTCCCGTGCCATCACTTGCACCATTTGCGCAATTTCATTACTTGAAGGAACGGCATACGATTTGCTGGTCAAGCCATTTTCTTCGGCAGCAGCTTCTGCTTCTGCCACTTGGTATTTCGAATTGTCTTCGGTCGAAGAATACAAAATACCGACTGTTTTTGCCTCTGGCAGCAAATCTTTTGCTAGTTTGATTTGTGCAGCAACTGGTGCTTTATCGGAAACACCAGTGATATTGCCGCCGGGTTGATCCATATCTGCCACCAGATTTGCCCCAACTGGATCAGTGACCGCTCCTAAAACGATCGGTACATCCTGAGTGACATTCGCCAACGCTTGTGCTGCGGGTGTTGCTACCCCAACCAAAACGTCGGCATCTTTATTTAGCAGCTGCTGACTCATCGTTGCCAATTTGCTTTGATCCGCTTGACCGTTCTGGAATTCGATCGTCAAGTTGTCCCCTTCGGTATAGCCTGATTCTTTAAGGCCTTCTTTGATCCCCTCGGTGATCGCATCCAGTGCTTCATGACTGACAAATTGTAAGATCCCGACTGTTTTTTCAGCTTTTTCTACTGGTTCCGAAGTCTCACTAGCTTGATTGGTCCCACTTCTCATTCCTAACTGATAGACAAATGTCGCTCCTAAAAATAATAAAATAACGGCAACCGATGCAATTAATCCCTTGTTTTTCATTTTTCATTCTCCTTTTTCTGCTTACGTTTTTCGTGTTTTTCATTTTATGGTTTTTGAGAACAAAAAAAGCAACTGCCTATGTGACGGCAATTGCAAGTAAGCAAAAGCCGCATAGAAGCTTGTCCTATGCGGCGATAAATTCAACTACCAGCATAGATACAGCACTTTAGAAGGTTCTCTAAAAAGTTGTATCTATGGAATGAGGTCCCATCAATACAACTATCTACGCCAGTTTTGCCATGATTTCACTTGCAATGGAATAAATAGTTTCATGATTGTTCCTCCTTCTCAACTTGTTTTTTTTCTTGATTGAATTCAGTTTAGCTTATTGATAAAAAAACGTCAACAATTTTCTGTCAAATTGTCAGATTTTTTTATCGATCATTGGCAGAAGAACGAATCGTCCACATCGGTAAACGATTCAATTCTGGGATGAATTCCGTCGTTGGCTGCCCAAATGAATCAAAGGTAAAGCGATTTTTCTCAACCCCTTCTTCATAAAAAACAAACGTCACTTTATCAGGATCAACGCTGTATTCATTGGAGAAAAAAGCCGCATCATAGACGATTGGATAATAAAAAAATGTCCGATTCAGTTCATCTTCTTGCGCTTGGATCAGATCAAATACTTGATCGAGTTGAGGTCCGTTGGGCTTACTAAACATCACCGAGATCGCTCGTGTTTCACGAATCGTCTTGTCTGCAGTCAGATAAGGCAATGGCTGTACTTTTTCTGACGGCAGCTTGTCAAAAGCGATCCGATCCACTAAAGAAGCATTGATACGATTTTGAGAAAAGACGATCAAACCTGCGAAGACGAGTGCGAAAAGAATTCCCCCGATCAGCGTGAAAATCGTTTTTTTCTGATCTCGATAAAGATCATCTAAAAAAGCTTGCCAGCTTTCAACTATTTTTTCTTTTGTGTAATGAACAAAGTTCCTAACTTGTTCCATAATTTGCCCACCTTTTTTAAAAATCCTACTATTAATTCATACTATCAATTCCCTTCTAGAACGTCAAGAAACTTCACATTTCTTCGATAATTCGGTAAGATAAAAGAAAACGGTAAAGGAGTCATTATGCATAATCTAGCTGATTCATTGATGTCTGGAGCCAATCCAATCTTCGATTTCATCGTTGTCTGTTTAAACTTTCTCTCCATTTTTGTCATCGTTTGGGGTGTATTGATCGCAGGCATTGACTTTGTGCGCTACGAATTAAAAGAAAAGGATCGATTGGTGGCAGCCAGAGAGAATAATTTTATCCGCAATTATTTAGGGAGTTATGTTTTATTAGGTCTGGAGATCTTGATTGCAGCAGATATTATTGAGACGATCATCCACCCTACTTTCGAAGACATCGTACGTCTAGCTGCCGTCGTTATTATTCGGACAGTCATCTCTTATTTCTTGAATAAGGAAATCGAGCGTGCACTGCAAACCACCGATCACCAACCTACCAAGAAAAAGGAAAGCTAGCTGCCATGGCTTTTCTTTGGATTCTTCGGTATAATAGATAGGAATATTTGACATTGGAAGGATCAATCCCTCAGTCAAACTATCCTTAGAAGAAAAGAGGGAAACAATATGTCTTTTGATGGTGTCTTTACCCATTTAATGGTCAAAGAATTACAAAATCAATTAACCAGTGGACGTGTAAACAAAATTCATCAACCTTATGAAAATGAGGTCGTATTTGTGATCCGTTCCCAAGGAAAAAATCACAAACTTTTGCTATCCGCACACCCCACCTATGCTCGTGTACAATGCACAACGATCGCCTATAGCAATCCAGAAATCCCACCGAATTTCTTGATGATGCTACGGAAATATTTAGAAGGGGCGATCTTAGAATCAATCGAACAAATCGACAATGACCGTGTGATCCATTTTCATTTCACGCGACGAGATGAATTAGGTGATTTGCAAGCCCTCGTCTTGATCGTCGAACTAATGGGCCGTCACAGTACGATTTTATTAATGAATAAGACGAGCGGAAAAATCGTCGATACGATCAAACACATTGGTCATTCACAAAATACGTATCGTACCTTATTGCCAGGTGCTGTCTATGTTGCACCACCAAAGCAATCGACGCTTAATCCTTTCACAGCCTCTCGCACCAAAATTTTTGAAGAATTATCTACTCTTGATCCATTGACGGCAAAAGAACTTCAACAACGATTCCAAGGCTTAGGCCGCGATACAGCAGAAGAATTGATCGCTCGAATCAATGCCAATCCCAATGAAAAACTGCGTCAGTGGGAAGCTTTCTTTACAGAGCTTACCCAGGAGCTAGTACCAAGTTATCTCCAGTCAGAGAAAAAGGAATATTTTACACCAATTCCCTATCCATCATTGATCGATGCGACCACCACTGTCACCCATTATCAGAGTCTGAGTGAGCTTTTAGATGCGTTTTATCACGACAAGGCGGAAAGAGATCGGGTCAAACAACAAGGTGGCGAATTACTGAAAAAAATTGAGAATGAACTGAAACGGAACCAGTTGAAGTTAAAGAAACGCCAACAAACGTTGATCGATTCAGAAAACGCCGAAGAATTCCGTCAAAAAGGTGAGCTTTTGACGACCTTTATGAATCAAGTCCCTCGTGGTGCTGCTTCAGTTGATTTGGAAAATTACTATGATGAGAATCGGCTTTTGACGATCAAACTCGATCCTGCTCTGTCTCCCAATCAAAATGCTCAGAAATATTTTCAACGTTACCAGAAATTAAAAAATGCAGTCAAACTGATCCATCAGCAGATTGCCGAAACGAAAGAAGAAATCGCGTATCTCGAATCCGTGTTAGCCCAATTAGAAATTGCCTCTCCCATGGATCTGGCGGTTATTCGGGAAGAACTGATCGCACAAGGCTATGTCAAAAATCGGGCGAAACAGCGTAAAAAAGCTGCTCCTTCGCAACCAGAACGATTTCTTTCTTCAGACGGAACTGAAATTTTCGTCGGAAAAAACAATTTACAAAATGACCAACTGACCTTAAAAACAGCTCGTAAGAGTGATATCTGGCTGCATACCAAAAATATTCCTGGCTCTCATGTCATCATTCGTTCGGATGATCCTAGTGAGACAACCTTAATGGAAGCTGCAGAGCTTGCCGCATATTTCTCAAAATATCGTCAATCTGCCCAAGTACCAGTGGACTACGTGCAAGTCAAACATATTCGGAAACCGAATGGTGCCAAGCCTGGATTCGTCATTTATGAGAATCAAAAAACACTTTTTGTGACACCTGATGAGGGAATTTTGAGATTAAAACAGTCCTAGCTGTTTCTAAGTTTATTCGGATCAAAAATCATAAAGTAATCAATCAAAAAACCGATCACAAGCGCGTGCCTCTTCGCAGCGCTTGTGATCGGTTTTTATGCTTTTTCGTTCTATCTACTGCTCTTTCAGCAACAATTTTGCTTAGCTTGTATCACAAAAGGCAAGCCTTCTCAGAATTCAGCCATCAACATATCTGCTAGATCCGCTAGAATGGCAATTGAACATCACCTGCGGCTAATAGGCTCTGCTGGCTAATAAATCCCGCCATCCTCCATAGTGACTTTCTTCTCAAAATCAAAATGATACAGCTTTTCCCAGTGATTGATATTCAACGTTCCTTTGGTCAAACGGATCGCTAGAAAACAACAGCCTTTATCATCCTCATTGTTAACTTCGTCGTACCAGACAAAGGCTTTGCGAATTTTGCTTCTTAATTCTGCATTTTTAGGGTCTAGCACCCACCCTAAATTCTCTCCTTGACCGATCGCAGTAAACCATTCACCACTGACAGCAATCGCAACTGCTGAATTCTTACTGATTTGCTTCATTTTGTTTGATTGCTCATGAGTTGACACGTAAAAAACGCCGTCTTCATAAAAAGCATCTACTTCTCGGACGACTGGCTGTGTTTCTCCCTTGTCATTCTCGTTACAAGCAGTCGTGGCAAGGGCGATCACATTGTCTTTAAAATGTCCGAATTTTTCTTCAAGTAGTTTTACTCCTTCTTCAAACTGAGTCATTGTACTGTTCCTCCTTACATCTCACTTCTTTTTTTAAAAGGAATCCATAATTCAACATGAACGACATGATTTTCTCTTTCTTGATAAAGCTCAGGGAAAAAATCCTCAGCAATCCACCCCTTCTTCTTTAACCAGAAACGGATATAGCGCATCGCCTTCCCCATATTGATGATCAGTTGCTCTGAAATCGTATCAAAACTGCAAACAACGTAATCCCGAGCCGGTAGCGTCCATTCACTGAAGGTCGATCCCTGTGAGTCATCACCTACTTGGCCAACAAAGTAACTCGAATAGCCTTCTGGCGCATCTCCTGGAAACGAAACACCGATCTGGTAGATGGCATTTCCCGGTTGATTGGCAATCTTTTGAAGAAATTCATGCCAAATTTCTTCAATCGGGTCGATCCCTGTTCGTTGCCCTAGCATTTTCCCATAGTTGAATGGGTAGTAACCGACGATCCCATAGAAGACCAGTGGATGCGGATTGTTTTTTTTCTGGATTTCTAAAACAACCCCTTCACTGATCAATGGGATACCCTCTTCCGTCACAATATAGCCTAATGAAAGATCTGGCTTATCAAAGTTTTGTAAGCCAATGGGCTTTTTCTGATAAAGCGAGGGTGAAATTCTATAGACCGTTTTAAACGTTCTTGAAAAAACGGCATGACTGCTAAAGCCGACTTCAAAAGCGACATCAATGACTCGCTTCTTTTGGTTTTTCAATAAAAGCGCACCTCTTGCCAAACGACGCAGTTTTATATATTCCCTAACAGAAATTTTAACCAAACGAGTGAATAAGCGCTGATAATAAAAAACGGACAATGATGCAACTTGCGCCAACGTTTCGATCTCTAATGGCTCGGTAAGATTGTCTTCAATATAATCGATTGATTTTTGGATTGCCTCCCATGCATGCATATGAATTTCCTTTCTTTTACTATAAAATAATTCGCTAAAAAAGCTTTACCGTGTCTGCTCTTTTTCAATTGATTTAATTGTGTTTCATTTCACAATAAACCAAATACTTAAAACCTGCTTATTGATTAGTTTAGCATAGCCTTTGTGCTCGATACCTATGAAAATAAAAAAAAGACGAGGATTTTCGTCTTTTTTTCCGTTCGTTTTTAAACTATTGTATTGCTTGAAGGTTCCCACTATGTCGGGTTTTATAGGATAATCAGAAGAGAAGTCCGAGAAAAAATAAGTAAAAGGAACCATTTTTATAAATCAATAGAAATAAATAGGCCGATCTTTGCGGTCTTGCAATGGGCGATTATTATTTTCTAATACTTCTTCGCGGAATTCTAAAATGAAGCGACGGCTCATCTCCCCAATCCAGTCAAAGACAAACCAGTTGATTGGCCCTTTCGTTGGTGGGGTCGTCAAGGAACCAACATAATGAAAATGGTGGGTGCGTTCTGGCAAGAACATGCTCGGATCAAACCATTGGGTGTGGTTCTCAAAGTCCCAGATGCTGTCGTCTTGCTGATTGCAGATCCAGTTAAGTTTATCCGTCAGTTTGAATAAGATACCCACCACCAAGTTTTCTCCGTCATCATTCATATGAACGAGGTGAAACTCTAACTCTTGCTGCTCGTCATCGATAATGTGTTCAGACGGCATGTGAAAATGAATATCCGTCAAATAGTAGTTGATCCCTTTAAATGTGACATAGCTTTCTTTGTTATAAGGAACGAAGTGAATCGTATTTTTGAATTCTTTTTCCGTGAACCGCTCTCGTTTATAGTGAAAAGCCAAGTCCTGATCGATGGGTTCTTCGGTCTCATCGTGGACTAAAGCGATTGGGGATTGGTAAGGAAATTCGGCACCTTGTGCATACCAGTCGCACAAAGTGTGCCAATGTTCAGGTCCATTGTCTCCGGAATAACTCCATGGAACGTCCATATTTCTTTTCAAAAAAAACAGCCTCCTAATTCAAGTTGACAGCAAGGTATAGCCCTTCCTATCAAAAAACTTTCTCCCAATGCTATCAGAAAATAGGTAAAAATAAAACGAATATGCTTGGTCATTCCCTCACATATCCGTTTCTTATTTCAATTCCTTATTCACTCAACCAAGCAGCAGGATCTTTACGCCACTCTTGTAACAGGGCAACATCAGATTCTTGAATAGCACCCGTTTCTAAAGCCGACTCGATCAACGCTGTATAGTTTGTCAAAGTCACATAGGATAAACCTGCTTGATCAAAATTTTCTTGGACTTGAGGCAGCTCGTAAGTAAAGATCGCAGCGACGCCTAATACATCGGCTCCTTCTCTTTTGGCTGCTTCACAAGCCTCTAAGACACTGCCACCTGTTGACAATAAATCTTCAATGACGACCATTTTTTGATTTGGTTGGATACGCCCTTCAATTTGATTGCCTTTACCGTGTTCTTTTGCTTTGCTGCGAATATAAACCATTGGCAAATCTAACAATTCAGCGACCCATGCAGCATGGGGAATCCCAGCTGTTGCGGTCCCTGCAATCACTTCTGCTTCTGGGTAAGTCGTTTTGATGACTGCAGCTAAGCCTTTCGCAATGGCGCGACGTACGTGTGGATAACTCATAGTAATTCGATTGTCGCAGTAAATAGGGCTTTTGATGCCGCTTGCCCAAGTAAATGGTTCATTCGGTCGTAAGAAAATCGCCTCGATGTCTAAAAGATCTTTGGCGATTTGATTGGATTGTTCTTTCATTGGCTAGCTTCCTTCCATTCTTGTTTTATTTGCAGATAACTTTCATACGGTGCCTTAGATTGGGTGATTGGACGTCCCACAACGATCATGGTAGCCCCTGCTTTACGAGCTTGTGCAGGTGTCATGATCCGTTTTTGATCACCAACTTCACTGCCAGCTGGTCGGATACCAGGCGTCAAGCGTATGAAGGCATCCGTTGTCCTTTGTTTGATCTGCTTTGCTTCGTGAGCGGAGCAAACAACACCGTCTAACCCAGCTTTTTGGGCACAAGTGGCGTAATGCATGACACTTTCTTGCAGTGACGTCATGATCTGCTGATCATGATGCATTTGTGCCTCACTAGTGGAGGTCAATTGGGTAACTGCAATCAAATCAGGAACTTTGTGCCCTGCGGGGGTTCCTTGCTGCAGGCCTTTTTTAGCAGCAGTCATCATTTCGATCCCACCGGCTGCATGAACATTCGTCAAAGCCACACCTAAAGAAGCTAAGCGTTCCATTGCTCGTCCTACTGTATTGGGAATATCATGTAGTTTTAAATCTAAAAAAATATCATGACCACAGTCTTTTAACCAAGTAACGATCGCTGGTCCTTCTTGGTAGAAAATCTCCATTCCCACTTTCACAAACAACTTTTCCTCTTTAGGAAAATGCGCTAAAAAAGTTTCAATAGCCTGTTTGTTAGGAAAATCTAAGGCAATAATTGGCCGTTCACTCATCACATGTGCTCCTCTCTCACTTCTTTTATCAGCTGTTCCAAAGAAGGGATTCCTAATTCTGCCATTCGTATAGGCAATTCTTCAATCAACTTTGGGCAAATGTAAGGATCGGTAAAGTTTGCGGTTCCGACTGCAACAGCACTAGCACCTGCCAGATACATTTCAAGGACATCATCCACTGACATCACGCCCCCCATGCCAATAATTGGTAATTGAGAAACTTGCGCCACTTGTTTGATCAGGCGAATCGCCACTGGTTTGATTGACGGACCAGACAAGCCCCCCGTTTGGTTAGCTAAAATTGGTTTCCGTGTTTTTAGATCAATCCGCATGCCTAAAAGTGTATTGATCATCGTAAACCCGTCGGCGCCGCCTGCTTCGATCGCTTGTGCAATTGGGACGATATCCGTCACATTCGGCGAAAGTTTGACATAGATCGGCACTTGCGAGACTTTTTTGACCGCTTCAGTCAATGCACCAGCAACCGCAGGATCGGTTCCGAACGTGATGCCGCCATGCTTGACGTTCGGGCAAGAGATATTCAATTCGATCGCTTTGACATTTTCTGCCTGACTGATTTCCTGACACACAAGAACATAATCTTCGACGGTCGAACCGGCAACATTCGCGATGATTGGCAAATCGGGGTGTTTTTGAGCCAAGTCGGGTAAAATTTGATTCATGACCGCTTCTAACCCAGGATTTTGCAACCCGATGGCATTTAACATACCGCTAGGCGTTTCTGCTACCCTTGGGGTCGGATTGCCGAAACGTGGTTCAGGTGTAGTCGCTTTGATCATCACCGCACCTAATTGACTGATGTCATAATATTTATCATATTCTGCACCAAACCCAAAACAGCCGCTGGCAGGCATGATCGGATTTTTTAGACTCAATCCGGGTAGCTCGACATTGATCGACATTAAATGACCACCTTTCTCGCCTGAAATACAGGCCCTTCGTCACAAACTTTGACACTTTTTGTGCCTTGTTCATCATCTTTCGTATGGCAAACACAGGCATAACAGGCACCCATCCCGCAAGCCATTCGCGCCTCCATGGATAATTGAACATCTGGAAGGTCTTCGAAAAGCTGGGCGGTGGTTTTTAAAAGACCGTTATTTCCGCAAGCAAAGACCGCCGCAGGTGTTTGCTCTGCAGCTAATAACAGGTTGCCAACATTTCCTTGTAAACCCGCGCTGCCATCATCGGTAGCGATCCTCGTATCTCCCAGTGCGCGAAATTCCTCTTCATAATACATGACGTCTTTGCTGGCAAAGCCCAAAAAGTGAATGACGTGGACGCCTTGTTGCGTCAGGCGTTTCGATAATTCATAGAGCGGCGGTACACCGATACCGCCCCCTACGATAAATGCAGTGTCCCCTTGGTTTAAATGATGATAGCGAAACCCATTTCCTAACGGTCCCATCACATCGATTGGATCACCAACAGTCATTTCTGAAAAAATTCTTGTGCCATCTCCTTCGACCCGATAAATGATTCGGCATTCTTTTTTCTCAGCATCGATATGATTGATACTGATCGGTCGGCGAAGAAGAAAGGCATTTTGAGGAACCCGCAGGTGTAGAAATTGCCCTGGGGTCCTCATCTCATTGACTAATTCACCCGTCAATGTCATTTCAAAAATCCGCGGTGCCAGTTGACGCTGTTTGCTGATGGTCATGATTTCTTGCTTCATCAAAAAACTCCTTTATCTGCGTTAAATTGCTTTTGTTGAAAAACTGCGGGATTCCATCACTTTTAGAATCGCATCCGCTGTATCAAGAGAAGTAAAGGTCGGTACACCATGTTCCACCGCTTCTCGGCGGATGATAAATCCGTCTTCCGTTGCATTTTGGCGATCTTTGTCCATGGTATTGACTACTACTTGGGTCGTTCCTTTACGGATCAAATCAACAACCGTTTCTTCTGCTTGCTGTTCGGAAATCTTGGCAACCCGAGTCACTTGTAGTCCTTTTTCTTCAAAGTAATCGGCGGTTCCATTGGTAGCCAATAAGGTGAAGCCGACCTCTACGAAACGCGCTGCCAGTGCTGCTGCCTCTTCTTTGCTTTCGTCTGCAACGGTGAAAAGTGCTTTTCCAAATTCAGGAATATGCAGGCCTGATGCCTCAAAAGCTTTATAAAGTGCTTTTGCCAAATCTTTGTCTGATCCCATTACTTCACCCGTTGATTTCATTTCAGGGCCTAAGTAAGTATCGACTTTTAAAAGTTTTGTAAAGGAGAAGACAGGTGCTTTGATGTGTACTTCATTTGGCGTTGGCGCAAGTCCGTCATGATAACCTAACGCTGTGATCTCTTCTCCGAGAATCGCCTTCGTGGCAATTTGGGCCATTGGGATCTCTGTTACCTTGCTTAAAAATGGTACGGTTCGGCTAGCACGAGGGTTTACTTCAATGACATACACTTTGTTCTCATGGATGACAAATTGGATATTCATCATACCGATACAATTTAAACCTAATGCCAAGCGTTTGGTATATTCTTCGATCGTAGCAATTAATTCATCCGAAAGATTTTGCGGTGGATAGACCGCCATTGAATCTCCTGAATGGACCCCTGCACGCTCGATATGTTCCATGATTCCAGGAATCAAAACAGTTTTGCCGTCACAGATAGCATCGACTTCACATTCTTTACCGACCAAGTAACGATCGACCAAAACAGGATGTTCTGGTGATGCTTTCACTGCATGACGCATATAATCTTCTAAATCGGCTTGGTTTTCCACGATTTCCATCGCACGTCCCCCTAAGACATAACTTGGGCGGACTAAAACAGGATAGCCGATTTCTTGAGCGATGGCGATCGCTTCTTGTTCGTTCGTCGCTGTATCCCCTGGTGGTTGCGGAATATCTAGCGCTTGTAATGCTTGCTCAAAGAGATCACGATTTTCGGCACGATCAAGATCTTCAATGCTGGTGCCTAAGATTTTGACCCCAGCTTTTACTAAAGGCTCTGCTAAGTTGATCGCCGTTTGCCCGCCAAATTGGACGATGACCCCAATGGGTTGTTCCAAATCGATGACGTGTAAGACATCCTCTAAGGTCAATGGTTCAAAGTACAGCTTGTCGGAGATAGAAAAGTCAGTCGAAACCGTTTCAGGATTACTGTTCATGATGATCGCTTCATAGCCAGCAGCTTGGATCGCTTTCACCGAGTGCACTGTTGCATAATCGAACTCCACCCCTTGTCCGATTCGGATCGGTCCAGAACCTAGGACAAGAACAGATTCTTTTTCACTGCGCTTGCTTTCATTCTCAAACTCATAGGTGCTGTAGAAATAAGGTGTTGCTGATTCAAATTCTGCGGCACATGTATCTACCATTTTGTAGACGGGCAAAATCTTTTGCTCATGACGCAGCGTGCGGATCTCAGCTTCCGTGGTTTCCCACAGCTCAGCAATCTTTTTATCCGTAAAGCCGTTTTGCTTGGCTTTTTTCAACACATCAAGGGATTGTGGTTCGTTTGCTAATGCTTGTTCGATCTCAAAGATGTGAAGCATCTTATCCAAGAAGAACAAGTCGATTTTCGTCATTTCGTTCAAATCTTCGATGGTGTACCCTCTTCGGATGGCTTCCATGACGTAGAATAGGCGATCATCTTGCGCCTTGATGACTTTTTCCATCAGATCATTGTCAGAAAGAGCTTCTAATTCTTTCATTTCGATATGGTGTGTGCCGATCTCCAATGAACGAACGGCTTTTAATAATGACTCTTCAATATTACGACCGATCGCCATCACTTCACCAGTCGCTTTCATTTGTGTTCCTAATCGACGTTCCCCAGTTTCAAACTTGTCAAACGGCCAGCGAGGAATTTTTGCGACGACATAGTCAAGGGCGGGTTCAAATTCTGCATACGTCGTTTCTGTGACTGGATTTTTCATTTCATCCAATGTTAAACCGACGGCAATTTTCGCTGCCAGTTTGGCAATCGGGTACCCTGTAGCTTTACTTGCTAACGCAGAGGAACGTGAGACCCGTGGATTTACTTCAATGACATAGTAGTTGAAGCTATGAGGATCAAGCGCCAATTGAACGTTACAGCCACCTTCGATTTTTAACGCGCGGATGATTTTTAATGAGGCATCCCGTAACATTTGGTATTCATGGTCTGACAAAGTTTGGCTCGGCGCAAAGACGATGGAATCGCCGGTGTGGATACCGACTGGATCGAAGTTTTCCATATTACAAACGACGATCGCGTTGTCAGCAGAATCTCGCATCACTTCATATTCAATCTCTTTATATCCAGCAATACTCCGTTCAATCAAGCATTGGGTCACTGGCGAGAGCTTCAAGCCGTTTTCAGCGATTTGGCGAAGTTCTTCTTCATTGTTACACATGCCGCCGCCCGTTCCCCCTAGCGTAAATGCTGGACGAACAATGATTGGAAAGCTGATTTTTTTCGCAAATTCAACTGCTGCTTCCACCGTTGACACGATTTCTGATTCTGGGATCGGTTGATCCAATTCTTCCATTAATTGTTTGAATAAATCTCTGTCTTCTGCCTGGTCGATTGCTGCTAATTTGGTTCCTAGCAACTCAATTCCTAATTCATCCAAAATACCTGAGTTGGCTAATTCCATCGCCATATTCAAGCCCGTTTGTCCGCCTAATGTCGGTAAAATTGCATCAGGCTGTTCTTTACGTAAAATCCGTGAGACGAACTCAAATGTGATTGGTTCAATGTAGACTTTGTCAGCAATTTCTTTGTCCGTCATGATCGTTGCGGGATTCGAATTGACTAACACCACTTCGTAGCCTTCTTCTCGTAAAGCTAAGCAAGCTTGTGTACCGGCATAATCAAACTCTGCCGCTTGTCCTATAATAATCGGTCCAGAACCGATAACCATGATTTTCTTGATATCTGTACGTTTTGGCATATTAGTTCTGCTCCTTCCATGCATCGATCATCTCTAAAAATTCGTCAAATAAGTGGACTGCATCATGCGGGCCTGGTGCCGCATCTGGGTGGTACTGGACACTGAATGCTGGGTAACGGCGATGACGAACCCCTTCGATCGTGCCATCGTTCACTTCGACGTGGGTTACCATTAGTTTTTCTGGATCGATGGATGCTTCATCCACAGCAAAGCCATGGTTTTGTGAGGTGAAATCGATCCGACCAGTGGCGATCTCTCTTACCGGATGGTTTAATCCGCGGTGACCGAATTTCATTTTATAGGTATCTGCTCCATTCGCTAATGAGAAGAGCTGATGGCCTAAACAAATCCCGAAGATTGGTACCTTGCCTTGAATCCCTTGTATCATTTTAATTGCTTCTGGCAAGCTTTTGGGATCGCCTGGTCCATTCGTCAGCATTACACCATCTGGTGCGAGGTCTAAAATTTCTTGGGCTGTCGTATTGTATGGCAAAATCGTTAAATTGCAGTTGCGGCGTGACAACTCCCGTAAAATACTGTGCTTCAAGCCGAAGTCGATGACCACGATATTGCGACCCGTTCCAGGACTTGGATAAGGTTTTGAGGTAGAAACTTGTGCCACTTGATTGGTTGGTAAAACCGCCGCTTTTAATTGATCAAAGGCATGATCAAAGACATCGCCTGCATCAACGATACTCGCTTTCATGGTTCCGTGTTGACGAATCTTTCTCGTCAACGCTCGTGTATCGATTCCTGCGATCCCTGGAATATTTTTGCGTTTTAAAAATTCGTCTAACGTCAGCTGTTTTCGCCAATTGCTCGCTAGACGCGCGTGTTCTTTCACAACAACCCCTTTACAAGTTGGTGAAATTGATTCGTAATCGTCTCGGTTGACGCCGTAATTGCCAACCATCGGATACGTAAACGTAATGATTTGTCCGTTAAAGCTTTGATCCGTAATGGCTTCTTGATACCCTGTCATGCTTGTGGTAAAAACGATCTCACCAAAAACATTGACACTGGCACCAAACCCTTCGCCTTCAAAGTATGTTCCATCTTCTAAAATAAGCCAACGCTTCATATTATTGCCCACCTTTTTGCCATACTGTTTTACCATTTACAAATGTATAACTCGTATCCCCATATAACGTCCATCCACCGAAAGGCGTATTGACTCCTTTTGATAGGAATTGCTTAGGATCCACGTTATAAGCTGATTCTAAGTCAAAAATTGCCAGGTCGGCTTTGTCTCCGACCATCATCGTTCCAGCACTTAGACCAAAGAGCGACGCTGGTTTCACGGTCATCCAATCCACTAGCTGCTGCAAGGTAAAGCGTCCTGTTTTCACAAAATGAGTGTACAACAATTGGAAGGCATATTCTGATCCGACGATGCCAAATGGTGCTTTTAAAAAGCTTTGCATTTTTTCTTCATAGCCATGTGGGGCATGATCCGTCGCGATACAATCGATCGTGCCATCCAACAGACCTTCGATCAACGCTTCACGGTCTTCTTGCCCACGTAACGGTGGGTTCATTTTCCAAAAGCCTTCATCGGCAGGAATATCTTCATCGATGAGAAGCAAATGGTGGGGAGAAACTTCGGCTGTCACATGGATCCCAGCTTTTTTGGCATCTCGAATCACTCGAACACTTTCTTTCGTAGAGACATGGCAGACATGGTAATGGGCTCCTGTTGCTTCCGCTAAAAGCACATCCCGAGCGATTTGAGATGCTTCTGTTACACTCAAGATCCCTGGCAATCCAAGTTCTTCCGCTTTTTTACCAGCATGCATCACGCCGCCAAAGAGTAAGGAATCATCTTCTGTATGGGCAACCAATGCCAAGTCATTTTCGGCGGCTTGCTTCATTGCCAAATACATTGTGCCAGCAGTCTGAACCCCGACACCGTCATTTGTTAAGGCAAATGCCCCCGCGGCTTTCATTCCAGCTGCATCCGTCAACGTTTCGCTGCGCAAGTTTTCGGTGATCGGGGCGTATTGTAAGACATTGATTGATGCATCTGCGTTGATTTTTTCGTAAACAGCTGCTAATTTTTCTGGTGTATCAGGAACTGGGTCAAGGTTTGGCATTGCGCAAACTGTCGTAAACCCACCACGAGCGGCTGCCATGCTGCCCGTTTCGATTGTTTCTTTGTATTCAAAGCCCGGTTCTCTGAAGTGTACATGAACATCCACTAAACCTGGTGTGATCAATTGCTCTTTGGCATCGATGACTTCGTCAAAATCTGTTTCGGGAAATTCTGTACCGATCCCGCGAATGATTCCGTCTTCGATCCAAATTGCTGCAGGAACACAGTGATTGTCTTTTTTGATGATTTTACCGTTTTTAATGAGCGTTTTCATGTAAACTTCCTCCTCTAATTCATTCCTTTTTGCCTGTTAGGCCTTACCGTTCAACACCGCTTCAAGAATTGCCATTCGAACAAAGACGCCATTGGACATCTGGGTGATGATTCGCGAGCGTAAGCTTTCAACTAAGGCATCAGCTAACTCCACATCGCGATTGACTGGTGCTGGGTGCATAATGATCGCATGCTCTTTCATTCTTGCGGCGCGTTCGACGGTCAACCCGTGATTTTTTAAGTATTCTTCTTTTGAAAAGCTTTCCGTTCCATCATGGCGCTCGTGCTGGACACGAAGCATCATCATGACATCGACTTCTGCGACCAATTCGTCGAGTGGCATCCAGTGACCGTATACTTCAAATTCTTCGTCATACCATTCCTTTGGACCTGAGAAGAAGACTTTCGCGCCGAGACGCTTCAACATTTGCATGTTTGATTTCGCGACCCGTGAGTGGGTGATGTCGCCTACGATTGCGACTTTCAAGTCGTCAAAGTGCCCGAACTCTTCATAGATCGTCATCAGATCTAGCAAACATTGCGTTGGGTGTTGGCCGCTGCCGTCCCCGCCATTGATGATACTGCACTGGATCGTTTTGCTTTGGATCAAAGAGTCGTAGTAGTTTTCATCGCCGTGGCGAATGACCGCAACGTCTACACCTAAAGCCGACATCGTCAAGACCGTGTCATACAAGGTCTCGCCTTTTTGAACAGAGCTGGTGGAGGCTTCAAATTCGATGACTTCGATCCCTAGTTTTTTCTCAGCAACATCGAAGCTTTTGTGGGTTCTGGTACTGTTCTCAAAAAAGAGATTTGTTGCGAAATATTGTTCTTTTTGGGGCATCCATTTCGCCCCTCTTTTGAATTCTTGTCCTCTGCGGATGAGTCCCATCACTTCACGGTCTGTCAATGCTTCGACCGTCAAAAGATGCTTTAAGCTGATTCTTTCGGATTGAATAATCATGAATGAATTCCTCCTTTGATTCTGTTTAAACGATGAGTTGGCACAAGTTATTTTTCTTCGCTGCGAGAGCTGTCAGGTAAAATAAGATTCAAGAAGATTCCTAGGACAGTTGCTAACGCCATTGCGGATAAGGTGAAGGTACCGACCGTGAAGACAAGCCCGCCGATTCCTACCACAAGGATCACTGACGCAATGATCAAATTCTTCTTACGATCAAAATCGATTTTATTGTCGATCAAAATTTTCAACCCGCTGGCAGCGATGACGCCAAAGAGCAGGAAGCTGATCCCTGAGATGACTGGACCAGGAATACTTAAGATCAATGCGCTTAGTTTTCCAACGAAGCCTAGTACGATGGCTAGAATTGCCGCACCACCGATGACGAACACACTGTGGACCCGTGTAATTGCTAAAACCCCGATGTTTTCTCCGTAACTTGTCACTGGGGGTCCCCCAACGAGACCGGCTGCGATTTGAGCAAAACCATCGCCCAAAAGTGTTCGGTTCAAGCCTGGCTCTTCAAAAAAGTTCCGCTTCGTTAATTTGTTCAAGACCATCAGATGACCGATGTGTTCGGTCATGGTAACAAAAGCGATCGGCGCCATCGTCGTGATCGCATTCAGATACAGTTTTGGTTCATAGTTAATGAAGGGAATCTCGAAGTTCGGCATGCCAAACCAGTTGGCGTCAATGATGGGCTGTACATCGACGATTCCCACTGCTAAGGCGATCAAGTATCCGCCCACGATCCCCAGAAGGATCGGAATCAGTCCTAAGAACCCTCGCAGAAACATATTGAAGAAAATCGTTAATCCTAAGGTAGCCAAGGCTACCAGAATGTACTTGAAATCGTAGACTGAGTCATTGTACATCGCATTCTGAGCTGCGTTAGCGGCTAACCCTAATCCAATCACCATAATCACAGGACCGACAATGATCGGTGGTAAGATCTTATCCAACCAAGCAGCACCTGCACGTTTAATGATCATCGAAACGATCACGTAGACCAACCCAGTCGTGATGGCGCCTTGTGCAATAGCTGGGTAGCCGTCAGATTTCATCAGCATCTGCATCGCTGCGATAAACGCAAAGCTGCTGCCTAGATACGCTGGAATCTTCCCTTTCGTCGTAACCAAGTAAACCAATGTTCCAATACCTGAACTAACTAAAGCGATGCTGGGGTTGATCCCAACGAGGATCGGAACTAAAACGGTTGCCCCAAACATCGTGAAAAGATGTTGTAAGCTTAGGCCTAACCAAGGCAGTGCTTTGGGCCGATCTTTGATGTCTAAAACTGCGTCTGGATTGCGAAATTCTTGCTTCTGCATGTTGCTGTCACTCTTCTTCCTAGTCGTTTTCTTTATTGATCATGATCCGGTCAGAACCATCTGATTCTTCCATCTCCACGATAATTTCTTCACTTAAAGCAGTTGGAATATTTTTTCCAACAAAATCTGCCCGAATCGGCAGTTCACGATGACCGCGGTCAACTAAAACGGCGAGTGAGATTCTTTTTGGTCGACCAATATCCATGATGGCATCCAAAGCTGCCCGAATCGTCCGTCCTGTAAACAAGACATCATCGATCAAGATGACTTCTTTGCCATCAATGGCAGTCGGGATGTCTGATGAATGGATCTCTGGATCATCTTCTGTCTTTTTGTCATCTCGGTACAAGGTGATGTCCAATTCACCGACAGGTACTTCTACGCCTTCTAGTTGTTTTAAACGTTCTGCTATTCGTTGCGCGATATAGATGCCGCGGGTTTTGATCCCTACCAGCACCAAGTTATCAATGCCGCGATTTCTTTCTATAATTTCATAGGTGATCCGCGTTAACGCTCGTTTCATTGTTACTGCATCTACTACTTCTTTCGCTGCCATATGTTATTCCCTCCTAATTTTGAACATAAAAAAACTCCTACCTGCTTGAGGTAGGAGTCATGTTTTCCGATCGTTGCCTAAAATCCCATTCTGTGGATTTTGGGTACACGTTATCATCTAGTAAGGGTTCGAATCTCCAACGCGGGAGTCGTCTGCTTACTCATTCCTTCTTAGCCTCACGGGACTACATTTAAAGGAGCTATTTAGTTGTTACAATTACTATACAGTTCTCACACAAAAAAATCAATCATTTTTTCGCAATTTTTTTAACGTGTCCGCGAACAGCTCTGGTAATGGCGCTTCAAAGACTAGCGACTCGCCTGTTGTTGGGTGGGTGAAGCCTAGAAGCTTGGCATGTAAAAACTGCCCATTGCCTTTTAGCGTGCGTTTAGGTCCATATAGCGGATCGCCAGCTAGCGGAAAACCGATGTACTGCATGTGGACTCTTATTTGATGGGTTCTTCCTGTTTCCAGCTGTAGTTCTACTAAGGTGAACTGCTCGAAGCGCTCCAACACGGTGAAGTGAGTGACAGCGGGTTTGCCATTTTCGATCACGGCTTGCATTTTGCGATTGACTTTTGAGCGACCGATCGGTGCATTGATGGTGCCTTTTTCGTGGCTGATCGTACCATGAACCAATGCTACATACTTGCGTAACGATGTTTTGTCTTTCAATTGTTTCGCTAACGACTCATGTGCCTGATCATTTTTGGCGATCATTAACAGACCCGACGTATCTTTGTCGATTCGATGAACGATTCCTGGCCGAACAACATCATTGATCGTGGATAAATCATCCATATGGTACAATAACGCATTAACCAAGGTGCCATTTGGATGCCCAGCGGATGGATGAACCACCATCCCTTGCGGTTTGTTGATGACTGCCACATCAGCATCTTGATAGACGATCGTCAAAGGAATATTTTCTGGTTGTAAGTCTACAACTTCAGGTTCTGGTACTTGGATGATCAAGTGATCACCTGCTTTTACCTTATAATTTGCCCGAACCGTTTCGCCCTTCAATGTGACCGCATCTTCTTTTAGCCACTGCTGGATTTGTGACCGACTATGATTTGGCAAGCGTTCAGCCAACACTTTGTCGACCCGCCCTTTTTCTTCTTTAATGATTACTTCAATTTGCTTTTCCATTTGATTCTCCTTGTTTCCCTTTTGCTTCGTCATCTACCAGTGCATAAATAAAAATCAAGATCACCCCGAACACTAATGACATATCAGCGATATTGAAAATTGGGAAATTGATAAAATCAAGCTGGAACATATCGACCACAAAGCCATGCTGCAACCGATCGATAAAATTACCGATCGCCCCACCTAGAACAAACGCCAGTCCGAAACGAAACCATAGACTGCTTTTTTGGTAGCGAAACAATAGGTAAACAACAACAGCAACCGCGATAACGGTGATGATCGCAAAAAAGGTGATTTTTCCTTCTAGAATACTCCAAGCTGCACCCGTATTCTGAAGATAGGTCAGGGACAACACATTGTCGATCAGAGAATGTGTTTCACCCAGTTGATAATTGGCAACGATCCAAATTTTCAGCCATTGATCCAAGCCAATGACAACAGCACTTAACAAAAAAAACAACGCGATCATAAATTTTCCACTCTTTCTTCTTTAAAAATATCTCGCGGACGGATGATGCCCAAGAGATTTCCATTCGGATTTTTATCCTTGGTGATCAAAACCGCCTCAAGCAGGGCATTTTTTTGAAACAATTCTTCCACTTCTACGATGGTCGTTTCAGCCGACACGAAACAATAATTCGATCGTTTCCCATCTCCTGCTAATAATTCATCTGCCGTTCTGCCTGCCAACTTGATTTCACCATGGAGACTTTCTTTCGCTAACCAGTATCCCAGCATCCGCAAGGTGATCAAGCCCAAAAATCGACCATTATCATAGATCGGAAATTGTGAATAGCGCTTTTGGGCAACGATTTTCAATAACTCTGGTAATGGCAGGTGCTTTTCAAAACCAGTCACTCGTTTCGCAAAACGCGGCA
This sequence comes from Enterococcus sp. 5B3_DIV0040, assembly GCF_002140755.1. Classification (NCBI taxonomy): domain Bacteria; kingdom Bacillati; phylum Bacillota; class Bacilli; order Lactobacillales; family Enterococcaceae; genus Enterococcus; species Enterococcus sp. 5B3_DIV0040. The sequence goes on along the minus strand of NZ_NGLC01000001.1, from coordinate 1,484,323 downwards.
TGACTTTTTCAGGTGCCAGCAAGGAGCGTTCAATTTCTTGGATGCGATTGACGACCCATTCATTCGGTTCCGCAATGACAAAGTTTTCTCCGATTTTTTCATGTACGATGGCATTGCGCAGCTGAGCCATTTGTAATAGATCATCTTCTGCTCTTCTGACATTGATATTTTTGCTTTTTGACAAGCGACGAACCATTTCAGAAAAACCCATATTCCGCGGATTATCCAATTCGTCACGAAGCCGCTTTTCGATTCGATTGAAACTGCTCAAAAATTGATCTGCACCACTAGCCATGAGGAACCTCCTTGATAAGATACGCTTTTTTTAAATAAATCAAAATAAAGACAAAATATGCCACTAAATACACACCGACAAAAAGCAACGAGTAAAGGGAGATGGATAATAAGCCCAATACCCCCATCATGAGAAAAAGGCTTAAATAAAAGCCGATATATATTCTTTTAAGCGCAGGATTCATCACGACCTCCAGCTTGAGCGCTGATTGGCCTTTTGGTAACTGAAAAGGCTGACTTTCTAAAAAAAACATGCGCACACGAATCGGCGTCTGCTCAGCTAGCCCCAAAAAAATCGTTTGCTGATGATTGATGGCAGCGATTCTTTTTTTTCCTTGCATGACCTCCAAGGGACTGCCCATTCCATAAAAACCAGTCCTCCTAGTTAGTTGTAGCTCCATTGACAAAGATCACCTCAATTGGTTAAGTATACTTGATTATCAAAAGAAAGAAAATAGACTTTTGCTTGCTTCCTTGATTATTATAACAAGAATCCCTACTTTTATCTTCCATCACGTCTAATGAACGAGAAAAAGACGAATGCCGCTTGCACCCGTCCTTTCAAATCATCTCTTTCCGTTTTTCCGTTTCAAATGCCGCGAATGCCTTCTTTGTTTGTGATAGCTCTTTTAGAAAAGACCGATCGCTTGGCCATCAGAAGTCACGTCCATATTGATGGCGGCAGGTTTCTTCGGTAATCCTGGCATCGTCATCACGGCACCTGTCAAGGCTACGATAAAGCCAGCCCCTAATTTTGGCACGAATTCGCGAATCGTTACTGTAAAGTCATCTGGTGCGCCCAATCGCTTTGGATCATCACTGAAGGAATACTGGGTTTTTGCCATACAGATCGGCAGCTGATCCCAGCCTTGTTCTTTGAAGCTTTGCAACTGTGCCTTGGCTTTCGGCGCAAACTCAACCTCTGCCCCGCCATAGATCTCACGCACGATCAAAGAAGCTTTATCCGCTAAAGGCAAATCGTCGGTATACAAGCGTTGATAGTTGGCAGGTTTTTCCTCGATTACTTGAACCACTGCTTTTGCTAGATCCGTTCCACCTGCACCACCGTCTGCCCAAACGGCTGTCCGTGCGATGGTGACGTCGATTTGCTGGCACATGGTTTCGACTAGTGTTCGCTCCGCTTCGGTGTCTTGTGAGAACTCATTAAGCGCAACGACAACTGGAATCCCGTATTTACGCATGTTTTCAACATGTCGCTTTAAATTACTGAAGCCTAACTCTAATGCTTTTAAGTTTTCTGTCCCTAAATCAGCCACAGCGACCCCACCATGCATCTTCAGTGCTCTGATCGTCGCTACTACTACGATCGCATCTGGTGCCTTTGATAAGTTCGGTGTTTTGATATCAAGAAATTTCTCTGCCCCTAAGTCAGCACCAAACCCAGCTTCGGTCACCGTGTATTCGCCTAAGTGCAAAGCCGTCTCGGTTGCGATGACACTATTACACCCATGGGCGATATTTGCAAAAGGTCCGCCATGGATCAGCGCAGGGGTTCCTTCAATCGTTTGAACAAGATTCGGTTTGAGGGCATCTTTTAAAAGTAAGGCTAAAGCACCTTGGACCGCCAGATCTTTTACGTAAATCGGTTGTTTCTCAAAAGAATAACCAATTAAAATCTTTCCTAATCGCTCTTTTAAATTATCAATGCTTGTTGCCAAGCACAAAATCGCCATGATTTCACTAGCAACGGTGATGTCAAAACCGTCTTCTCGGGGAACGCCTTGTAACGGTCCCCCTAGACCGACAATCACTTGTCGTAACGCTCGATCATTCAAATCGACAACTCGTTTCCATGTGACCCGACGTCCGTCGATCCCCAACTCATTGCCTTGCTGGATATGATTGTCGATCAATGCAGACAAGGCATTGTTTGCTGCTGTGATCGCATGCATATCGCCAGTGAAGTGTAAGTTGATGTCCTCCATCGGCAACACTTGTGCTTTGCCGCCGCCGGTGGCGCCGCCTTTGATGCCCATTACTGGTCCTAAAGATGGCTCACGTAAAGCGATGACGGTTTGCTTGCCGATTTGATTTAACGCATCTGCAAGTCCAATGGTCACGGTTGACTTGCCTTCTCCAGCGGGTGTCGGACTGATCGCTGTGACTAAAATGAGTTTACCCAGCGGATTGTTTGCTTTTTCGGTGATTGCCGACCATTCGATTTTTGCTTTATACTTGCCATAAAGTTCCAGGTCATCGCCTGTTAAACCAAGTGGTTCAGCAATTTCAATAATCGGTTTAGGCATTGATTCTTGTGCAATTTCGATATCTGATTTCATTTTTACCCTCAATTCACGAACTATTTAGCACTTTAAAATGTATTTTGTTTGCTATGCTCTTATTATACTTGATTTTATTCAGAAAGAAAGAGAGATTTTTCACACTTTTACAAGAAGTTTCACGAATCCTTTATGTAAACAAAAAACAACGTCCCTCTTAAGGCTGTAACGCCAAAAGGAGTGATCGCTGCTTTCTAGATTTCTATGAATTACTCGTTGGTTTTGACCTGCACCCTTTTTTCAGGGATTTTTTCTTGAAAAAAAGTTTCTAACCATGCCACATCTTTTTTACGCAACGTGAAGGTATACGTTTTTTGATGATCGGTAATGCTTATTAAACGGTTTATAATTTGCCATTTTTCTATCTCAGGTAAAGAAATAAGGCTTTTCTTCCATAAGCGCGCATAGCGAATCAGGAGCAAATCATTCCTGATGAGCATGCTTCGGTGAATCCCTAACCATACAAAAAAGAAAAAGACGGCTAAAACGAGGTTGCTTTTCCAATAAGGTCTGGTATTTTCTAACGAAAGAATCAAACTGATAAATAATATCATCATAGTAAACGACCAATAAATGATCGCTGTAGCAGCTTCCGGTTGCCAATACAATTTACGCTTCATAAAAGTTCCTCACAACATAAAATTTCTAGTATACTATCTTTATCATATCAAAAAAGGGTGAGACAATGTTAAAAGTTTATCTTGATGCTTCCACGAAAGGCAACCCCGGCCCTAGTGGCGGTGGAATCGTCATTGTCGGTACTGATCTGCATGAACAAATTGCGTTTCCGCTACCTGATTCAACCAACCACCAAGCAGAGTTCGCTGTGATGGTCAATGCGTTGCAGCTGCTGATTGACAAAGGTTTACAGGAACAGACAATTATGCTCTATACCGACAGCAAAGTCGTTGCGCAGACCATCGACAAGAATTATACCAAAAACCCTGCTTTTTCTGATTATTTAACAGAAATTCAATACTTGTTGAAACAGTTCGCTTTAGCAATCATCCAATGGGTCCCTGAGAGTCAAAACAAAGGTGCCGACCATTTGGCACGCCAAGGATTAGCAAAAGCGATGAAATTAAAGGATCGGAGACAATAACCGAGAGAAGTTTTGTTTGAAGCGCAACCAGTAAGATTGCTTCGCCAAAATTTCATCCGTCAGTAATGTTGATTGTGCCATATCCTCTTCAAAGAAGCCTTTCAACGTTTGCGTGACATCGTGATCGTAGGCGAAGGCATTGACTTCAAAATTCAAGGCATAACTCCGAATGTCTTGATTCGTCGTCCCAAAGGAACTAATGGTATCATCCATCATGACCGTCTTCGCATGGAGGAAACCATTGTTATAGATGTAGATTTTTGCACCACGGCGATGCAAGTAATTGGCATAATGCTGTGTTGCCCGATAAATGAATGGGTGGTCAGGCATACATGGAATCATGATTCGAACGTCTACACCTGAGTGGATGGCAATTTCCAATGCGTTCATCATACTGTCATCAGGAATCAAATAAGGCGTTTGGATCCAAATCGATTCTTTGGCAGCTAAGATCATTTTTACAAAACCGCCTTTGAGAATTTGGGTCTCACTTTCAGGCCCATCAGCGACGATCTGCAAATCAACATTTCCAGAGCGCTCTTTCGGCGGTAGAATAAAGTAGCGATCCTCGTATTCCAGCTGATCCTCTTCTCTTTTTACAGATGCGTTCCAGTCACGAATAAAAATCTCTTGTAGTGTAAAACTGGCAGTACCTACGATTCTCGCATGGGTGTCTCGCCAATAGCCAAATTTGGCCTTTTTCCCTAAATACTGATCGCCGACATTAAAGCCGCCAGTCCATCCGATTTGACCGTCGATCACAACGATTTTTCGATGTAGATGGTAGTTCAATCGTGTGTTGCGGATTAGGTTCTTCGAAGTGATGAAAGGCACGACTTTTCCACCGGCATCAATCAACGGTTGAAAGAATTTCCGATTGGCCTTCGGTGACCCCCATGGATCATAGACCAAACGCACTTCAACACCTTCACGGGCTTTATCGATCAAGATTGTCAAGAATTGGCCACCGATCTCATCATTAAAAAACGAATAATACTCCACATGCAGATTATCTTCTGCTTGCTTCATATCCTCAAACAATGCGGCAAATTTTTCTTTTCCATCTGTATAAAATTCTACTTTGTTTCCTTTCGTCAAGGGCGATTCATCAAGGTTCTTAAAATAGCGCTCTAATAGATGATTGTCATCTGAGTAAGGATGTTCAGGAAAAGAATAATTGTGCACTTTGATGATTTGATTCAACTCATTGATCCTACTTTGGTGGTGCTCACTAAATTTATAAATAATTTCTCCGTCGATCCCCCGACCACAAAACAAGTACAACAAGAACCCGATGCCGGGGATGAATACCAACGTCATCATCCAAGCAAAGACACTTGCAATCGAGCGTGGTTTCCGAAAAACAGTAATAAAGGCAGCGATCGTATTAATAAACAATAGTGCCAATAATACCGTGGAAATCATGCTCATATCCATTTTTATCATAGTTTCCTCCTATATCCTGTAACCCTATAATAGGTAACTGTGATCGAAAGCAAGCTTCAATTCATAGTCCCCTAGTGTTTCTTTGATTTTTTGTTTCAGCATTTCTTCGATTTCTTGATCACTATACGCCGATTTTGCGGGAATCACTAAATCAAAAGCCAACAGATCTCCTTTGACCTGAAAATCATGCATCCGTAACTGTGGGTCAACGAAGCGAATGATCTTTGACACTTCTTTTTTTAAATGCCGATACTGCTGATCTTGAATTGGTACGGGATCAAGATGACAGACCAGGTCGACCTTTAAAGATTGGCGAAAATCTTGTTCAATCGCATCAATCACCTCATGCGCTTCCCGTAAAGACCACGTTTCATCCACTTCGATATGCACACTGGCAAAGCGATTTTTCGGTCCATAATTATGAACCAGTAAATCATGGTAACCGAGAATCGTCGGATAGTGATCCAAGCGTTGCTCCATGGCAGCTACTTCTTCTTGGGTTGGGCGTGCCCCTAATAATTCGTTGATAAAGGAACGAATCATTTTGATTCCGCTAATCAAAATATACAAGGCAATCAGACAGCCGACGAAGCCATCGATACGTAGGCCAGTCAACCACTCGATCGTTGCTGAAAACAAAACTGCCCCCGTTGTATACACATCGTTGAGACTGTCTTGTCCGCTGGCTTTAAGTGTTTGAGAGCCGATCAGGTTCGCCAGTTTGCGGTACATCGCTCCCTGCCAGATTTTGATCAAAATCGATAAGACCAAAACGATAAACAATAGTGGGGAAAGACGGATACTCGTCGGTTCCATGATGCGTTGCACAGAGCTGATGAGAAATTGGCCGCCAACAAACGTGATGATCAAAGATACTACAAACCCACTGATGGCTTCAAATCGCTCATGACCATATGGATGTTCACTGTCGGCTGGTTTCGCAGAGATCCGAAAACCGATCAATGTTAAAATAGACGAAGCGGTATCTGAAAGACTGTTGATGGCATCTGCCATAATCGAAACAGACTGGGCAGATAAGCCAATGATAAATTTCCCGGCAAATAATAGTAGGTTGGAAAGCAACCCGAGGCTGCCTGCTAATTTCCCGATGGCTGTACGTTCGTAGACACCATTTTTTTTGCTACGATCTAAAAAAAAGTTTAGCAAATCATCACCCTCTCAAAAAACCATCTTTCTTATTTTACCCCGAAGGAATTCAATTAAACAACTATTCGTATCGTTTTTTCGAAAAAAAAGCGAATTCCCTTCAATTATCAAACGCATTTTCAGATAACACGTAGGAAAAAAGGAAAAAGATAACGGAAGGGTCTCCCCCTCCGTCATCTTCGTTCAAAAAAGGAATGTGTTAAAGACCTACGCTCCTCTTTCACCTATCTTCTTAAAGGAAAGGAACTCGCGGGTACAGATTCAACCATAGTGTGCTTACTTGGCAGCTAACCACGCTGCTGCTGTCTCAAGTGCTGCTGCGATTCCTTCTGGATTCTTCCCGCCGGCTTGTGCCATATCAGGACGGCCGCCACCGCCGCCGCCAACTTTAGGTGCGATCTCTTTGATCAAATCGCCTGCTTTCAATCCTTTTTCGTTGGCTGCTTTGTTCATGGCAGCTAAAAGATTCACTTTGCCATCATTCGCGGTAGCTAACACTAAAATATCAGAATGGTCTTTTTGTTTCCATTGGTCAGCTAGTTGACGTAATTGGTTCATGTCCTTTACAGTCACTTTTGCTGTGATCAGACGCAGACCATTTACTTCTTTAACATCTTTGAAAACATCCCCTGCTTGCTGGTTTGCTAACTTGCTGGCAAGAGCTTCGTTTTCTTTTTGCAATTCACGCAGCTGCGCTTGCAGTTGTTCTGTTTTGGCAACGACTTCTTTTAATTGGGCGGATTTAACGATCCCTGCAATTGCTTTTAATTGCGCTTCTTCTTCATGCAATAACGTATAAGCTTCTTGACTAGTCACTGCTTCGATTCGACGAACACCAGCACCGATCCCTGATTCAGAAACGATTTTGAAAATACCGATATCCTCCGTATTTGCTACATGGGTTCCCCCACATAATTCGATCGACCAATCGGCAACATTGACGACGCGAACGTCATGCCCATATTTTTCACCAAAGAGTGCCATCGCTCCCATGCCTTTTGCGGTATCGATATCCGTTTCGATCGTCACAACAGGAAGAGCTTCCCAAATTTTCTGGTTGACGATTTGTTCCATTTGGCTCAGCTCTTCGCTGGTCACTTGCCCAAAATGACTAAAGTCAAAGCGCAAATGTCCTGGAGCAACTAATGAACCTGCTTGGTTCGCATGGCTGCCTAATACTTCTTTTAAGGCTTTATGCAATAAGTGAGTCGCCGTATGATTTTTAATGATCTTATTGCGACGATGCTGATCCACTTGTAAGAAATAGTTCACGCCTTCTTTTAGTGGCGCTTTGATTGTAGCAGTATGCAAGAACTGACCGTTCGGTGCTTTTTTGACATCCGTCACTTCCGCTACGATCGTACCATCTTCTGCTACGATCGTGCCTGTGTCCGCAACTTGTCCACCCATTTCTGCGTAGAATGGTGTTTCGGCAAAAATCAGTTTTGCTTCACCTGTCGAAACAGAATCATGTAACGCTTCGTCTTGGATGATCACTAATAATTCGCTGTTTGCTTCAAGTGAATCATAGCCAACGAAACGGCTGTCTACTTTGATATCTGTCAATAAAGCGGATTGTACGCCCATCGAAAGCTCTGTTTGTCGAGCCGCACGAGCGCGGGCACGTTGTGCATCCATTTCTTGTTCGAACCCTTGGTGGTCCACTTTCAACCCTTCGTCTTCCGCCACTTCTTCTGTCAATTCAACTGGGAATCCGTAAGTGTCATACAATTTGAAAATATCTTGACCAGCTAACGTATCTTGACCGTCTGCTTTTACTTGGGCGATCACTTGATTTAAAATATCTAACCCTTCATTGATCGTTTCATGGAAACGTTCTTCCTCGTTGCGGATCACTTTCTCAATAAATTCTTGCTGCTCTAGTACTTCAGGATAGTAGCTTTCCATGATCTCGCCAACGATCGGTACTAATTTGTATAAGAAGGCAGTATCGATCCCTAATTTTTTCCCATGCATGACTGCACGACGTAATAAACGACGTAAAACATAGCCACGGCCTTCATTTGAAGGAAGTGCCCCATCGCCGATCGCAAAAGAAAGTGCGCGGATATGGTCTGCAATCACTTTAAAGGAGATATCTGTCGTTTTGCTGTCGCCGTAGTTCACACGACCGCTTAAATCTGCCACTGCATTAATGATCGGCAGAAACAAGTCTGTTTCAAAATTGGTTGGTGCATTTTGAACGATGGAAACCATTCGTTCCAGCCCCATCCCCGTATCAATGTTTTTATGTGGTAGTGGTTCATAGGAGCCATCTGGTTGATGATTGAATTCTGAAAAGACCAGATTCCAGATTTCCAAATAGCGTTCATTTTCGCCACCAGGGTAGTTTTCGGGATTATCTTCCGCTACGTCATTAAACTCAGGACCACGGTCATAGAAAATCTCTGAATCCGGTCCACAAGGTCCTGCACCGATGTCCCAAAAGTTGTCTTCAATCTCAACGATATGCTCTGGTGGTAAGCCGACTTCTTCTGCCCAAATCCGTTTTGCTTCTGTGTCTTTTGGATAAACCGTGACATATAATTTGTCTGAATCAAAAGCCATCCATTCTGGTGAGGTCAAAAACTCCCATGCCCAATGGATCGCCTCATTTTTGAAGTAATCGCCGATTGAAAAGTTGCCTAGCATTTCAAACATCGTATGATGTCTTGCTGTTTTCCCAACGTTTTCAATGTCGTTAGTCCGAATCGATTTTTGCGCATTGGTAATTCTTGGGTTTTCAGGAACAACACTGCCATCAAAATATTTTTTTAGCGTTGCCACCCCTGAATTGATCCATAACAGGGTTGGATCGTTGACTGGAACAAGGGACGCACTCGGCTCGATGGAATGTCCTTTTGATTGAAAGAAGTCCAAAAACATTTGGCGTACTTCTGCACTGGATAATTGTTTCACGTTATTCTCCTACTTTCTTCTGTGTTCGCTTAAGATACAGGGGCTGACAAAATTGCTGGTAAGGCGCTCTTATTCCTGTAGAGTCATTTTGACGATAAAAAAACACCATTGCAGAGCAAGGACGTCGATACGCGGTACCACCTTGCTTGCAATGATGTGACTCATTACCTCTTAGACTCGTTAACGCGGAGTGGACGGCAACATTTCTGCTGCAGTTGAGCACCAAAGGGAGCAATCCGTCCGAATTCATGTTTTTCTCTCAGCAGTGAAAAACTTTCTGTAATGAATCATCAAACCGACCATATCCTTCGTCATTCAAAGTATAAGGAAATGTTTCGAAAAAGTCAATCCTCAAATCCGTTCTTTGTTGATCAGAATCGCTTTGCGGTAACGATAGCTCTGGGGAGAAAGCTTTTGATCTGGCTGCAGCATTTTCCGTGAACGGTAATAACTGGCATATGGCAAGGCATCGAATAAAGGATGCCCACAAATCTGCCAGTTCTCCATTTTTAAAGACAAGCCATCTGTCAGCTCCCACGCATCCGCAAGCCCATAGGTGCAGCCAAATAAATTCGGTTCAAGCAATTCAGCGGTTGACAAAGAGACACCATCGTCGCAGGACTTTTCATTGCCCCAGCGAAAAAGTCGCCGAGTCGCAGCACCGCAAACGTATTCCCATTGATCCTCTGATAGCAGCTGAAAGCCTTGTTTGTCTAACTGCTGTTTCAATTCTGTTTGACTGACGGATTCGTGGGTAAATAACCGATAGGTTTCCGATAACGGCTCGAGTGCAGCAAAATAGCGATTCTCTTCGTGATAAAAAGCGGGTAATTCCCAACGCAAGCTTTCCTCAAAGGACGCTGGTGCTGTGAATTGTGCCTTTAGCTCTTTTTCGAAAACACTGAATTGATCGACTAACCCGTGAAACTCCCCAGTGATCGTATTTAACTGCCCGATATACCTTGCGCCAGCAGGCAGAGAACTTTTTTGGACTAGCATAGGATCAATCACAGCTTTGCGCAAAGGGCTCGTAGACTCATTGACAAAAATCCCCCAATCCTGGCTGGTTTCTAACTCATAGATTGTTTCCAACTGGCGAATGATTTCGTTGGGGGCTGACTGCCAATTTTTACTCCAGCAAGTAGCCGGTAATCCTTGCACACCGAGATCCCAACCTAAGATCGCCTCAGAGTTCCCTGGTATAAAGACAAAGTCTTCGCCATCGATCGTTAATTCAAAGGTAGCACATTTCAACCCTGCATACGTCAACTGACTAAAATGGACATCGGTGATCTCCTTTAAAGGACTGACAAAATACATTAAAATTTGCTGGATCAGCTGTTCTTTGATTTCAAAGGACAGTGTCTTCCAATTTGACCATTGTAACGCCTCAAAAAAATCCACGTCATTTCTCCTCTCATCTGCTACAATTACTATATAACGAGTATACCACGAAAAAGGAGGAAAACGACTGATGCTTTATTTTGGACGCAGTCCGTGGATGCTACAAGCGGTTTTCGCCCTGCGGCAAGCCGTTTTTGTGGAAGAACAGCACATTCCTATAGATTGGGAATTTGATGAAAAAGACCAAACTTGCCCATACTATCTTTGGCTAGATGGACGCATCCCGATCGCTACCATCAGATATCAATTCTCTACGCCAAACACCCTGCAACCTGATCGCTTTTGCGTAGCCAAGGCCTATCGGCACCAAGGATACGGCACCAAATTATTGCATTATCTCGAAATGCGTGGTATCCAAGAGGGTGCCCTCCAATCAGTGTTATCCGCAGAGATCGACGCTTGTGCGTTTTATGAATCCTGTGGGTATCAAAAAACATCTGAACCCTATGCTGAAGATGGCGTATTGTGTGTAGAAATGACCAAACAATTAAAAACAGCAGTCAAGGAAGAGTAGTTCTCTTCCTTGACTGCTGTTTTGCTAAGCATTAGCTATTCGAATTTTTCTTGTTTTTGCGGGCCGTTCGAGTCGTTTGACGACGTTCGATCTTCCGTTTTTCTTTGTTCTTCTTATCAACAGCCCATTGAATTTTTTTCTTGTAGCCAGGCTTGATTTTTTTCTTCTTTTTCTTGACTAAGCCAATCAAGGTTGGGTCTAATTCGTCACGAGATTTTTCTCGCTTTTGCCGACGATTCCGATCGTAAGTCGCAACGATCTCGCCATTTTTGATTTCCTTCGGTTGGAAAACAACCCCTAGATCTTCGATGGCTTGGATTGCCCCTTCATCGCTTGGATCATAAAAAGTGATCGCGGTCCCATCCATTTGGTTTCGACCGGTCCGACCAACACGGTGGATAAAGAAATCCAAATCAGCTGGAATCTCAGCATTGATGACATGAGAAACCCCTTCAATATCAATTCCTCGCGCAGCTAAATCTGTTGCGACAACATATTGGTAGTCCAAATTTTGCACTTGGCGCATGATCCGTTTTCTTTCACGAGGACTGATGTCGCCGTGGATCTTCGCTACTTTTAAGCCTTGTTCCTTTAAGTAATCCGTAATTTCATCCACACGGCTCTTCGTGTTGGCAAAAACGATGGCAAGATAGGGATGGCCTGTAGTCAATAATTGATAGATCAATTTATTGGTATTTTTCCCTTTGGTAGAAATCAACCAATTCTCGATCGTATCAGAGATGACTGCTTTCGATTTGATTTCTTCGATCAATGGATTGGCCATGTATTTTTTCAAGAATGGGCGCAATTTCTCTGGAATCGTTGCGGAGAAAACCAGCATTTGTAGTTTCTCAGGCAAACGCCCCGCAATTTGATCGACTTCTTCCAAAAAGCCCATATCCAAGGTCATGTCTGCTTCATCCACGACAAATACATTGGCAGTGTGAACCCCTAACGCTTGTTCGTTGATCATATCCAAGATACGACCAGGTGTCCCAATCACGACATGGGGCTGTTGATTTTGCAGACGGCTTAATTGACGTTGCTTATCCGTTCCTCCGACGAAATTTGACACTCGAATTTCAGGATCATGAAATCCGCCGATTTGTTTTGCGGCGTGATAGATTTGCGTGGCTAATTCACGACTCGGTGCAGTGATCACTACTTGCACTTCATCTTTTTCGGCATCGATTTTATCCATCAACGGCAGTAAAAATGTGTGGGTCTTACCACTTCCGGTCTGTGATTGCCCTACAACACTGCGTCCTTTTTGGATAACAGGTATCAGTTTTTCTTGCACTTCTGTTGGTTTAGAGAACTTTTTATCAGCAAGTGCTTCATAAATAAATGGTTGAAATTTAAATGACTCAAAAGACATTCAAACACCTTCTTTCTTTTAGCATCCTTTGGATTATAGCATATGTTGCCTTGTTTTCCTAACTTTCTTTTGTAATCGATTGAAGATCGATCGTACTGATAGTATACGTTGCACTGCGGCGTTCATAGAAAAAGCGACTTTCTTTTTTTATTGCTGCCCACAAGAGATTCAAGTAAAAACCAAACTGGATCAACCCAAAAATAACTACCATCAACAAACTAACGACTAAAAGCAGCAGATTGTTGGACTCAAGAAACGGAGCGAAGAAGATATTGACCCGACTGATGCTGGCATAAATCAGATAAAACAAGCCATAGCGTTTCAATAACGCCCCCAAGCTGACACGCTCACGGCCTTCTTGCATGATTTTGATTCGTACGAGTTTTTTTCCAATCGTTTGTCCTTTGGCAAGGTAAGCCAACAACACAAAGTACAGCAACACTTCAAGAGCAAAGTACCAATAGTCCCCACTAAAGTCCCGTACCGTCTGTTGAGTGAGCAAACGAACAGCGATCACCACAAGGAAACTGATCACATTCAGTATTCCCCAGTCGATCAACCAAGCAAACACCCTTCGTGTCACAGTCACCCGAGTGCCTTTGGCGTAAGAATCGGCATCCATCTCTTCCCTTGATGGCAATAAGAACGTAAAAAGTGGGGCGATCGTCCAGCCCACAAGCCCTCCAACTGTATTGACAAAGAGATCATTGACATCGAATAAGCGATACGGACGAGGATAAATAAAATATAGGCCCGTCAACTGCGTTAATTCAAAAAACAACGTCAGGCAAAACGTAATAACGAGTGTTTTTAAAAAGGAACATTTGAAGTAATAACGCAAATAGACCCCAAATGGTAAGGTCAACAATAAATTAAAGAGTGGCTCAAGAAAGACCCCCTGCTTCATAGCGGGAAGATAGGTTTGCGGATCGTGAATGTTTAAGACGGTCTGTTGGACAAAATGTTGCCACGATGCCCCTAACTGCAATTCCATCTTAGGACCAGTCATCTGTGCTACCTCTTCGATCGAGGGCAATGGTAGGATAACTAAGAAATAGGCGCACAATAAATAGAAGACAAATGAATACAGAACCAGTGCGCGTGACAAGATAAAACGACCGTATTTTCGATATTGGATAACAAAAAAAATCATTGATATCGCCAATGCTAGGAAAGGAAAAACCAGCAAGGCAACCTTTATTGGGGTAATATAAGCGGACATAAAGAACTCCTTCACGTTTTCTTTTTATCTTACACGCTATTTCCCAAAACGTAAATTTTGGAGTATCATAAAAGAAAAGGAGGTTAAAAAACCATGTTAAATCCCTATTTTGCCTTTGGCGTACCGGCATTCCTTTTGGTTTTATATGCAGCTTTTGCTCTTTTTCGCCGGTCTTCCGATATTCCCTATCTAGGCTTCGTCCTTTTCATCATTGCTGGTTTTCTGACAGGATTTAGTTTACAAGTCATTCAACAAGCCATCAATGAAGTGGAGAAAACATCTCTTGAACACGTGCAAGAAACCCACCTTTACTCGCCTTATTTATTAGCGATTCCATTGATTGTGGGCATTCTTTTACTGATTGTCAACTTGATTCGCGGCTATTTAAAAGTCAAAAACGTTCGTCTGCGGACAAAATAAAAACAACTTACCTAGAAATACGAATTGATCCTGCTCCTCTTGACGGGAAATGAGATCGCTTCGTATTTTTTTGGTAAGCTGCCTAGATTGCTAGACCCGTTCTAAAGATCCATCCGCCACTTTCGTAGTAAAACAGTTTATCAACTAAAAAAAGGTTTATTCGTCGGCTAGTTCTTCATCCAGGTCTGTCTCTGAGGTATCAGCAAAAGACTCTTTCACATCATCATTGACTTGCTCCAATAAATATTGCCAATCACTATTCGACACAACCACCACATCGATATTCTTTTCTTCATCGATCAGCTCGAGATTCGAAACATCCTCTCCTAACTGCTGGAATAGGTCGATCAATGTTTGGTCTTGTAGCGTTACGTATTCAGTCCGTTTCATCCTTCTTCCCCCCATGAGTCAAAAAATTCATAAAACAAGATATCGAAACTAGTAAGATCGGTCATCTTTTGTAAAGTAGATAGATCTAAACGAATAAACGCTTTTTCCACTAATAAATAATGGTTTTCTTCCAGCGCTTCTTCGATAAATGGTAAAATCTCTTCTTCATCCCCTAATGTTTCACTAGAGATTTGGTCGATTTGATCAAACAAGCGATCATCTTGCAACAAAAAGAATTGATCGTCGTAAAGATAGACTGCGATTTGATATTGCCGGATGGGTAGCTCAGCCCGAATGACAAAAAAGCATTCCCCTGAATTGGAAATCGCTGGCAATAGTTCATTCGGTTGTAATGCCTGTTGGTAGTACATTTCCATCCCTCCTTTGTACTTATTATTATAAAGAACAATGGAGGAAAAAGGAAATAATCGAATTTCAGTTTAAAAAACTCTAAACAAAGTTAAACATCCCATTCTGCATAGAATTCTTCTAAAAAATCCTTCATGAAAGCCACACGCCGTTGGGCTTCTTTTTTGCCATACGCCGTGGTCATCTTTTCAGGAAGCAAAAATAGTTTCTCATAAAAATGATTGATCACCGTCGTCCCTTTTCGGTAATCTTCATGATTTTGAAACGTCTTTGGGGCTAAGTCACTGACATGGATCGGGTGTTGATGACTGCCACCAAAATAACTCGTCCGTAAAATACCGATCGCACCTAAAGCATCGAGACGATCTGCATCACGAACGACGCGGCCTTCTACTGAGACAACTTGCGCGCCTTGCAAAAGTTCTTTTGAAAAAGACAGATTCTCGATAATAGAAAAAATTTCTTTCGTTTGTGCTTCACTGGCTCCCGCTGTGGTCAAACAAGCTCGCACTTCGTTAGACGCCGCTGTGACATCCGCCACAACTTTGTCATCCACCGTATCATGGAGATAGGCTGCCGCCTGTACGACAAAGCAATCAACTGCCAATTCGTCGGCATCAATGATGGCTTGACTTAACCCAGCCACTCGTTTGACATGATCAAACCCATGTCCTGTGTAATCATTCCCCAGAATACTTTCGGCATAAGCAATTACTTTGCTAAGATCGGCAACATTGTATTCTTCCTTCATTTTTTTCCTTCTTTCGATATGAAAGCAGCTAGCCTTCTTTTTTCGATGGTGATTGATACAAAAGGAAAAGAAGTTCAACAAGACGAGCACCCCATGAAATAATTGGGGCGGCAACGTCTTGCGAAGCTTCTTTCCACTCGTTACTTTTAAGCGAAATCTTGCGTCTCGCTGATTTTATAGACACTAAAATAGATCTTGCGTAAATAGTCTAATAGATATTGAGGATTCAATAATTCCTCCGTTGCATCTAAAATCAATTCATTTGGTTTCTTGGATGCGCCATATTGATGAATATTTTCAGTCAGCCATTTACGAATCGGTGAATAATCATCCGAAGCCAACACTTCATCGACATTGATTTCTTTTTCCATGGCGTGGAGTAATTGTGCTGCATACATATATCCTAGAGCATAGGATGGGAAATACCCGAAGCTTGAACCTGACCAATGAACGTCTTGTAAGATCCCTTCCAAGTCATTTTCTGGACGAATCCCTAAATATTCCTCGTATTTGTTATTCCAGATTTTTGGCAGTTCATCGATCGATACGGTTTCGTTAAAGATCATTTTTTCGATCTCGTAACGAATAATGATATGGATGACATATGTCAGACTATCAGCTTCAATACGGATCAAGCTAGCTTTTGAGTGCTTTAAGGAGTCATAGAAAGTGTCAAAAGACACATCATCAAACGTGCCTTCCGCACATTCTTGGAAAAATGGGTATTGCTTTGCCCAGAAATTGCGGTTGCTGCCGATAATGATTTCATTAAACAGCGATTGGGATTCGTGGATTCCCATGGACGCCCCTTCATGAACAGGCGTGCCTTCGTATTTCTCATCGATGTTTTGCTCGTACATCCCGTGACCAGCTTCATGAATCACACCGAACAGTCCCATCGAAAAGTCAGTTTCGCTCCAGCGTGTGGTCAACCGTACATCATTGTGGTTGATCCCCGTAGCGAATGGGTGGACCGTATTATCCAAACGGCCGCGAGAAAAGTCATAGCCTAAGTCGGCGATCACTTTTGAGATAAATTTACGTTGTTGCGCTTCGGTCATCTTACGTGAAAGGATCGAAGTGTCTGGCGCTGTTCCTTTTTCAGCCAATTGACGACGAATATCCATGATACCGTCTCTCACTTGTGAGAATACGTTATCCAAGATCTCAACCGTCATATTCGGCTCGTATTGGTTTAACAAGACGTCATAGTTCGTCAGCTCATTTTTCTTCCAATAAGGAATCAATTCTTTCGTCAAGCGAATGTTTTCAGAAAGAGCGTCTTTAAATAAAGAAAAATCTTTTTCTTTACGGGCTTTGAGCCAAGCAGTATGTGCTTTTGACGTAGCTGCGGAAGCCGCCATCGCTAACTCATTCGGCACATCTTTTTGCAATTCATATTCTTCTTTGACTAATTGATACGCAGCTTTCCCTACTTCTGATAATTCATCTGGGTGTTTCCCGAAATAGTTGATGGCTTCTTGGATTGGTTCCCCCACTTTTTTATCAAAGTATAGACCATATAAATAGCTGTCAACTTCCGCACGGTAATCACTGGCTTTTTCTGGCATCCCTGTTTGATTATCCCAGCCTAAGATCCCCATTGCTTGTTGCAATAGATCGATTTCTTTTAATTCTTTCAGAAATTCTTGTTCTTTCATTCAGCAGACTCCTTTTTGCGTGGCGGACGTTGTCCCCAGTATTGGAAGAGATCGGTACGAATCGCACCGTTGTATAATTTGCGTTTTTTTGTCGCTTTTTCGCCGTAATGGGTCTCAAAAGTCAAGTCACTGGTCAAAAAGTACTTGCTCCAGGTTTTAAGCGGCCGAAACACTTGGCCCATTTCCTGATACAGTCGCTGAACGGACGCTTCTTCTCCTAAGCGTTCGCCATAAGGAGGGTTAGCCACAACGACACCATACTCTTTTTCTGTTTTAAAGTCTTTAACGGCTTGTTGTTTGAAGGTGATCGAGTCTCCTAGACCGATTTCTTCCGCATTTCTGCGGGCGATCTCAATCATTCGACCATTGATATCCGAACCGGTAATATCTAATTCGACATCATAATCTGCTGCTTCATCTGCTTCTTTCCGTACTTTTTCAAATACTTCTGCTGGGAACCAATCCCACGTTTCGCAAACAAATTCCCGATTAAAGCCAGGGGCGATATTGTGACCGATCAACGCTGCTTCAATGCACAACGTGCCTGATCCACAAACGGGATCGACAAACGGCTTGTCTTTGTACCAATTTGTCAGCATCACTAAAGCCGCAGCCATGTTTTCTTTCAGCGGCGCGCCTCCTTTTTCTAAACGATAGCCACGTTTAAACAAACTAGGGCCAGTCGTATCCAATGTGATCATCGCATGGTCTTTTAATAAAGCGACTTCTAATTGGAAAAAAGCGCCCGTTTCAGTCAGCGGCACACTTGCTGGACGATGGTATACTTCTCTTAAACGATTGACGATTGCTTTTTTGGTAATCGCTTGACAATCAGGTACACTATACAATTTTGATTTGATTGATTTACCAGCTACTGGAAATTCAGCGTCTAAAGGTAAAAAGTCTTCCCACGGTAACGCTTTAACTTCTTCAAACAGCTGATCGAAAGTCAATACGTCAAATTCCCCGACGACGATTTTGATACGGTCCGCTGTACGGAGCCACAAGTTCGCGGTAGCAATGGTCTCCATCGTCCCTTTAAAACGCGCTCGGCCGTTTTCAACCTCACACTCGATCCCTAAATCCCGTAATTCTTTGCCCACTAGTGCTTCTAAACCGCTCGCAGCGGTGGCAATACAATTAAATGTTTTTTCAGTCATAACGCTCTCCTTCTTGGTATAAAAAAACCTTCCGTTGCTGGAAGGATTCCCTGATAGGTTGTGATTTTCTATAAGCCATGTTTTGTCCGTATTTTCCTCAGGGAGAAGAAAACACTGGGTAATTATCTATCTGCAATTACTTGCCTTCTTGCTCCGTTCATTTCCGTGCAAAAAGTGCCCCTACCATTGTTTGGGTTGCTCGCTCGAGGGGTTTACCGCGTTCCACCAAGACGGTTTCCCGCCTTGCTTCGTCACTGTGGCACTTTCAAGGATACTTTGGCATAGCTTACACCTTAGCCATTTTTCCTGCCGTTACTTTCTCAAGTACCCTAGCTTATGGTTTCGCTAGGCACGAACACTACAAGCATCTCAGCTTGTGCGAGCATGGACTTTCCTCAGCATAATCGAGTTATGCCGCAATTACCCGAAAACCACAACTATCTTTTCTACAGTAGATTAGAATTGACGGGTTTTTTCGTTGTCATCTTCAAAATCAGCATTTGTATAGTTACTGTTGTAGGAAGAAGAACGAGTGACAGGTTCTGATTCACGATCAAGCTTTTTGCCAAACACTTCTTTTTCAAGATTAGACAACCGTTTCAAAATATCAAAGTTTGTAACGGTTTGGCTTTTCGGCGCTTCTTGTTGAACACGAGATGCGATCGCTTGGTTTTTCGACAATTGATCGATTTTCGCTGTCAGACGATCATTTTCTTCTTGCAGGGCTAAGATTTCTTTGTTGTAGCTTTCGTAGTCTTTAATGATATTATCTAAAAACTCGTCCACTTCAACTGGATCATACCCACGCATTTTTGTTTTGAATTCTTGTTGCAGAATATCTTTTGGACTATAAATTAAATTTGCCATTATTTACACCTCATTGTTTATTCCAAATGGTTTTCACTTTCTAGACCATTCTATCAAAAAATATACGAAAATCAAAGTAAATTACTATCAAATGTTGCGTTTTGTAGGTCATCCATTGTTATTTGATGAATAAAGTAGGGATTTTGCTCACTATAAGCTTTGGCATCTCTTAAGAAATAATTAGGTTTTCCTGGAAATTCGTCATCATATAACACAAGTGCGCCTTCGGTATGCTCCAGTAAAAATGCCGTGTGATTTCTTAATTGACTGGGGTCTTGGTAAGGCTTATGGCTGGTGGCATTGACATAATCGGCAAATGACTTCGCTGTTTGCAGTGCCTGCTGATTTGTTTCGTTCCAATTTTCACCAAACCCTTCAAAAGGAAAAATAATTCCTAGTTTCAGTTCTGGGTATGTTTGTTTTAATTTTTCAACGGCTTCGGCACACCACAGCTCCGCGCCAAGATTCCCGCTGATCAAGAGCCATTCTAACCCTTCTTCGACATAATTGGTCAAAGTCGACATTATTACTTTCTTAATAACTGCAATCTTGGGATCTTTTGCTTGAAAGACACCTAATTCATAATTACGATAGCCAGTAAAGTATAAGGTTTTCATTGTTTCTCTGGTCATCTCTTTTCTTTCCAAACGACTTTTTGGTATAATGTTGCCTAGGAGTGTGAACAACATGGTTATTCGTTACCCGAATGGACAATCTACTACCTATGATGACGGCAAAAAACAAAAAATGCAAGAGAAACTAATAAAGCCAAAAACGTATGCCAATCGTGGGATGCGTTTTGAAGAAGCGATCAATGAAAGCAACCTTTATTATTTGAATCGGAAACTTGCTGTCATTCATAAGAAACCGACACCAATTCAAATCGTGAAAGTAGATTATCCAAGAAGAAGCGCCGCCGTAATCAAAGAAGCCTATTTCCGTGAGGCATCCACCACCGATTACAATGGGGTTTATCAAGGGCAATATATCGACTTTGAAGCGAAAGAGACTCAAAACAAAACGTCATTTCCCTTTAAAAATTTTCATCCACACCAAATCAAGCACATGGAAGACTGTTTGGAACAAGCGGGTTTATGTTTTGTTCTTTTATGGTTTTCTAGTCTACAACGCTGCTTTTTTCTCGATAGCAAGTGCTTAGTTTCTCAATGGCACCTGCAAAAAGAAACGGGAAAAAAATCAATGACACTGGCCTATATTGAAACGAATGGGATTGAAATCATCCCTTCAATTGCGCCGCGTATTCCCTATTTAAAAGCAGTTGATCAATTTTTAACGATGAAGGAGAATGATTAGTATGGCAAATGGATCACAATCGAGGACCTCTCGGCATGATTCTAAAAAAGGTACAGCTAAAAAAGCACCAAAGCCTCCTAAGGCAAAAGGCAAACGAAGCATTGGGAGTATTCTTTTAAAAGTATTTATGGGGCTGTTTTTCTTAGGCTGTATCGGGATTCTATCCGGGATGGGGCTATTCTGGTGGTATGCCAAAGATGCGCCTGCACTTGATGAAACACGTTTGGATTCAACGGTTTCTTCTCGTTTCTATGCGTCAAATGGCGAATTGATCACTGAATTCGGTAGTGAAACCAGAGAAAAAATTACAGCAAGTGAGATTCCTCAACTGCTGGAAGACGCGATCGTCTCTGTCGAAGATCGCCGCTTCTACCAGCATATTGGAGTCGATCCGATTCGGATCGTCGGTTCCGCATTATCCAATGCCACAACCGGCGGTATGCAAGGCGGAAGTACGTTGACACAGCAATTGATCAAGCTGTCCTTCTTTTCTACCAGCGCTGAAGACCAAACATTACGTCGAAAAGCACAAGAAGCATGGATGGCGGTTCGTCTTGAACAAATGAAATCAAAACAAGAGATCCTCACTTACTACATCAATAAAGTATATATGTCCAATGGTGTATATGGGATGCAAACGGCCGCAATGAAGTTTTACGGCAAGCCGTTAGCTGAACTAGACCTTGCGCAAACCGCTTTGATTGCCGGTTTACCAAATGCCCCTTCAGCTTTTGACCCATTTTCGCATCCTGATAATGCGAAAAGTCGGCGAGATGTTGTTTTAGGTGCGATGCTGGAAAATGAAAAAATCACGCAAGCGGAATATGATGCGGCCGTTGCCGAGGATATTCAAGAAGGCTTGCAAGACAATCCCCGTGAAAACCAAGAGTGGAAATACTTTGACAACTACTTTAACGAAGTGATCGCTGAAGTCAAAGAAAAAACTGGGAAAGATGTGTATACTGACGGCTTAGATATTTATACTAATGTCGATATCGATGCACAAAAACGATTATATGACATCGTCAACAGTGACGACTACGTTGATTACCCAGATGACAAGATGCAAGTTGCCGCTACCTTAGTTGATGTTAACACAGGCAAGGTGACCGCTCAGATCGGTGCCCGTAATGTTGATGATGTTCTAGCAAATAACCTGGCTGTCAATGTCGCACGAGACTTTGGTTCGACCGTCAAACCAATCACAGACTATGGCCCTGCCTTTCAATTTCTACAAGATTCCACGGGTAGAATGATTTTAGATGAACCTTACACGTATAAAGGGACGAATATTCCTGTTTACAACTGGGATCGCCAATATATGGGCAATATCACCTTGCGGACCGCTCTAGCAGAGTCTAGAAATGTGCCGGCAGTGAAGCTGTTTGATGAAGTCGGCGCGGACAATATCGCAGACTTTCTCAGTGGTTTAGGAATCGAATATGATACGATCACCCAATCCAATGCGATTTCCAGCAATACGGATAAATTGGATGGCACAAAGTATGGGATCTCCAGTCTGAAAATGGCCGCTGCTTATGCTGCGTTTTCAAATGGTGGCACCTATTATGAACCACAGTACGTCAATAAAATCGTCATGCAAGATGGTACAGAAGACGAAGAATCCTTTAAAGTTTCTGGTCAAGAAGCAATGGATGATACGACAGCTTACATGGTGACCGATATCTTGAAAGATGTTATTTCTGTCGGAACTGGAACCAACGCGCAAATCGATGGTTTGTACCAAGCAGGGAAAACGGGAACGTCCAACTACACCGATGACCAGTTAGCACAACTGGATACATCGAATGGTGCCTACCCTGATATTACCTTTGCCGGCTATACTCCCTCCTACTCATTGGCGGTTTGGACAGGCTACAACGACAAAATGACACCGATCACTGATAGTAGTACCCATGTGGCTTCAGATGTCTATCGTGAATTGATGCGCTATGTTTCTGCTTCTGTAGAAAACACGGACTGGACAATGCCTGACGGATTGACACGGATCGGAAGAGAGCTTTATCTTGAAGGGACGTACACCCAACCAAGCTATTCAGCACCAAGTTCGTCCAGCAGCAGTTCCTACGTTGAACCAACGACACCTTCTACAGAAAGTAGCGAATCAACACCATCAAGTACAATAGAATCATCAAGCGAAGTAACACCACCAGTGACAACACCTGATGAGGATGATTCATCATCGGTCGTTACGCCTCCTGCTTCTAGTCAGGATCCCGGTTCAACAACACCTTCCAGCAGTGAGGATAATCCTTCCTCACCACCGGACCCGCCGGAACCAAACGATGGTAGTGTCGAATAATGGAGAATCGCAAAAAAACAGTAGATCAAAATCTGATCTACTGTTTTTTTATAACTAACTGCCATATAAATGTAGAAGCTTACTTTTCAAGCTCTTCAAACAGCAATTTTTTATCGGAAAGCTGATGAACTTGATTATGCAGATCGTCAAACAAGTGAATCACATTTTCTTTCGTCTCGTTCACTTCAAAAAGAATCTCTTTGGCACGATCATGAATCCCATCGATCCGCATTTCTGTTGTACGGATCATTCGTTCAGATTCGATTTTCGCTTCCTGAATTGTGCGATTCGCTTTTCTTCTAGCAAAGACTAAGACCTCACTGATTTCTGTTTGGAACTGCTCGTTTTCGATTTGTAGGGCTGCATTTTCTTCCCTTAATGCTTCGATTGTCGCCTGAAGCTCTGCGACTTCTTCATTTGATTCGCTAGCTGATACATTTGCAGCAAGCTCTTCTTTTTCTGCCAATTGCTGTTTCAAATCAGCAATTACCTCTTGCAGCTGCTGGATTTCTTGCCGCTTCAAGGTCCATTCAGCGCGTTCCTTTTCGTAAGTTTGTTTCTCTTGTTGCTCTTTTTCTTGCTGAACAGCTAACTTGGCTTCTAATTGCTGGATTTTTACTTCAAGTTTTTCTGTATCTTCTTTTGCAAGCTGCTCTTCTAGGTCTTTGACTTTCTTATTCGCTTCTACTAGCGAAGCTTTTAATTCTTTTGCCTCTGCTTCTTGTTGAGCCACTACCTTCTGCTGTTTTTTTAACTGATTTTTTTCTTCCTGTAGTTGCTCATTTTCTAAAATCAATTCTTTGATTTCAAAAGATAAATTTTCAATCATATGATCCTTTTCTTGTTCTTTTGACTCTTGCTTATTTGTCTGGTTTGTACTCAATTCTTTCTCCATACGTTCTCCTTTATCTTCAACGAGTTGACTATCCTTGGCGTAGCTATCACGGTTGCCAGAGGACTTTTGCTGCACTGCTATCTTTTTGACACTTTGCTCTATCTGCTGATCTCCAGCCACTCTTTGGTGAGAAATCGGTTTTGCGAAAGTTTGTGCGACAGGTTTTACTGCTTCTTTCTGGGTTTTAGGGAGTTCATTGTCTGCTGGTCGATTGGTCTCGTCCTCATTTTTTTCAGGGGTAGCCTTTGCGGACCCTTGATCCTCAACGATTCCCTCTTCTTGATTTGTCTCCTCAAATTCATTCAGCTCTTCTATGGATAATTGATTCACTTCATCCATTAGCTTTTGGGCAGAAAACCAACCTTTGTTTTTCTTTTTCATCATTAATTTTTCACACTGCCTTTTTGTTCATTTGTATTGATCGTTTCACTTTGATCCGTTTGAGGAGTAGACGATATGCTCTCGCTCCTCTCGTTGTTGTCTACTTCTTGAGCATCAGTGTTTGGGAATCTGCGTTCTAAAAGGGTCCAGACCCCATTCTCGTCACGAATGATCGTCTGCTCAAAGGACTGATCAGAATCCTTGGAAAATTGGACAGAGAAGGTTCCTTGGGTGATCAGGGGAACGTTCTGCATATCATGGAGTAGACGAGAAAAATTCTCTTCCCATCCGTTTAAGTCATCAATTGATGGTAATTTGCTAGATAGAACAATCGAGATTTCTTGCAAAGGCTGATCAACAAAAATCATCGCTACAGTGCGACCTAGATATGGTGATAACTGATAGGCCAACTCATATTCAGCTGCAAACTGTGCTTCACGATCATTGGAGACGAGTAAATGCTCCCAATCAATCGCTTCAAAAGAAAAGCTGTTCTCAGGATATGCAAAAATCGGCATACGCATCCATTCCGTTTGTTCAGTTCTTAGCGCGAAGACTTCCTCTTTCAATTGACTGGTTTCTTCTTGCAGCTTTTGCAAATGAATGCCGCCTGTC
This sequence comes from Enterococcus sp. 5B3_DIV0040, assembly GCF_002140755.1. NCBI lineage: Bacteria > Bacillati > Bacillota > Bacilli > Lactobacillales > Enterococcaceae > Enterococcus > Enterococcus sp. 5B3_DIV0040. Next base: position 1,459,431 of record NZ_NGLC01000001.1, on the reverse strand, counting down.
AGCTGAAAAACTGTTAGTAGCAAGACACTTACGATTATGGCACTACTGCAGCCCAATACAATTAGCAGGTGCCCACTGCGCAGGTTGTGCTTAAATAAACGCAGTTTCCTTTTGGCTAAAGCATCTGACGACAGCTGCTTTTCAACTTTTCTTAATAAATATTCTCGATACAATCGCCAACCGATGATACTACCTGCTCCAATGGCAAGCAGTATCATCCCAATATAGATAAAAATCACAGTCTCTTCCTTCCATCAAAACTAAAATTCGTTTTATTCATCCCTTTTGATACAAACTTAGTCTCGTTGATATGTTGCAAGAAATGAATCATCGCAAACTTCCTTTCAAGAAGCTGATGTGTCAGAAGAACGTGGTCACCACACCATAAAAGGTTTTACTTGAAATGATTCCAAATTCTCTACTATCACTTGAAGTGAGCAGTGCATCGCCAACGACAAAGTACTCATCTTCTTTGAGGTACCCCCGAATCGGCAACGCCTCAACGGCTTCATCCTTCACAGTGATCATAAATGAAAAATCAAAGTCAGTATCCTCCGCCCCAATCAACAAACGCTCCTGTGTACGAACGAAGGAATCCCCCGGCACACCAATCACTCTCTTGATCAAAAATTTCCCTTCCTGTTCGAAAGCGATCAGCTGATAGCGATTTGGCTGGCGCTTTTTATGGATCAGCACAACTTGTCGATCCTCGATCGTCGGCAGCATGGACGTTCCTCTGACTAACGCCAGTCGATACGGCTGAAGAAACGCAATAAGCAAAAGGACCATCAAAAAGATACCGCTGATAGGAAGACCTATTTGTCTATGCCTTTTACTCATATTGCCAGCCCTCCATCCTTATTTTGGCATAATATATGAAACACTTGATGAGTGCGCCAATTCATTGCTGATCACGCGATAAGAGATTGTGGTTCCACCATAGACATTTCCTTCTGAAACCAAAATACCATTTGGACCAACGGCTTCAACAAAAGCGACATGCCCATAACGAGGATCAGATCCAGCTGTTCCAGGTGCAAAAGAGATCATACTGCCTGCTTTAGGCGTTTGACTGACGTTGTAACCTAAACGTCGTCCGGTATTGCCCCATTGACCACCATTTCCCATGTAGTCATCTACTTGACCGCCTAATTGACTCACGCGATTGAACACATACCAAGTACATTGTCCAACAGGATACGAACCAGAAAGATTGTAGTCACGACCGTTGTATTCTCGAAATGTCATGAGGGAGCGATACTCTTCTGGAATTTGTTCTTTTCCTTGGATAAACAAGCCTGTTTCTGTTGCGATCACTTGGTCATATTGCGTCAATCCATAGACTGCAATCAGTGAATTGATTTTTTTACTATAATTAACATCGGTCGCATAAGTGCCCGTCAAAGCATCTGCTGCCCGAAGATAGTTTTTTGATTCAGAGCGCCACACGTCTTGATAAAAGGTTGGATTTCCAGTGATTCCTCCGCGAATCAATTTGACATAATCAGCCATGGAATCTCGATAACTTGAATAGGAACGAAAGGCGGCTTGAATTTGGAATAGTTCTCCGTTGCCTTTATCTTCCATTGTTGGTAAAGTCACGCTGTTTCCTTGATAACTGCCTTTGATCCCAAAAAGGTTATAATGGGGACTGCTGGAAAGCCCGCTGTCGCCACTGCCGCTTTCAAGGATCGCTTGCGCGATCAATACAGAAGCAAAGACATCGTATTCTTGCCCTAAGCTTTGGGCTTCTTGTGCCAATGTTTCAATAAACGTCTGGGTCTTTTGATTCACTGTAAATTCGTAAGGGGCTGGATATTCAGTAACTAGCTTTTTGCCATATGTAGCCAATTCAGGATTTGATAGCCGTCTGATCGATAGCGGCTCTTCGATAGAAACCCGCTGAACTTCGATGGCAGTTTTCGTTGGCTCTTCTTGATTTGTCACTAAACTTGCTTGGTAACCATCTGCGAGGTAGATACCGATTAACTTATTTGCGTCATATAAAAGATCCCCCGGTTGTAATTGTTCAACCGGCTGTTCTTTTTCTATCCAGCTAGCTTCTCCTTTTATAACCGCTTTGATCCGTTCATTGATCCATTCGTCCATCGTCAATGGTTCTTCTAGTTCACCAATTTGCCCGATGATCTCGTAGACGAATGCCGCTTGCCATTGCGCATCATAATCAGCTAATATCGGCAAGGTGAAATCTAACAGATTCGAATCTGCGATCTTTGCTGCCCGAAAACTCTCTGGTAAATCAATGGTACGTCCATCATAAAAAGAATTTTTCAAGTGAGAAGTAGCATCTGGTGATTGAACGACAGGGTTTATTACTTGCTCAGGTGCAATAATCGGAGGTGTTTTCGGCTCCTCTTTTTTTGCATTTTCAGTATTTTCGTTGCTCTCAGTTGAAATTTCATTTTCTTTTGGTGCCAATGACTCATCAATCAAGTCGGTCTCTTTTGGCTTGTTCTCTGTTTCTACTTCTAGATCGTCCGTTTCAGCATCTATTTTTTCCTCTTCCTCGGAAGGTTCCGCGGACTCTGATTCCTCTAGTTCGGTCGTTTCCGATGACTCGGTCGTTTGCGTTGAGTCTGCTTCTTCAGACGAATCAAGAGATTCTACAACGGTATCTGCTGTTTCTGAATCCATAAGCGGCTCATTTGATTCGGAGGATAACTCGGTCGAGCCCTCCGTTTGCTCTTTGCTGACGTCTTCTTGACTCTCTTGGGCTTCTGCTGCCGATGAATCTTGGTCATCAAGTTGCTGTTCGACATTTGTATTTTCTGAATAGTTATCAGGCTGAGGGCTTTCTTTCGCCAGTAATACGGGAGAAACAAAAAGTTGGCTTGCTAAAATCCCAGCACTGAATAATGTTAAATATGACTTCTTTTTTCTACTCTTCATACAGTTTCCTTTCTCTTGTTTCAGCCGGCATCATTGGTTTTGATCAAAACCTGACGAACTGATTCAAAGTTGCTTGAATAGTTTTTGCACGAGTTTAGGTGAACTCTGTATCTTCGCGATTATTTTTGAAGCAAACGATTGATTTAGCCAGCTTAAGCAGATTTTGCTCAGCAGCGTGATCTACCATAAAAAAGCGTTAAAATCCACTGCTTTTCAACCGATTTATTCACTGTCTTCCTATCAAGAATGGAAGCTGTCATAGGCGTCAACAGCTTCCATTTGATAAGATTGAGCATCGATCATTCGGTAGATGGGACAAAACTTAACTCCCATTCAATCGTTGCTTGATAGGTCATATTACGCGGATTTGATCCAATGGGTACTTCAAGTTTGACACTATCCCCCATCGTCCCCATATCCCCGTAGCGCTGAATCCAGGTACCGCTTCCTTCATTTGCATCCGCTTCAGCGATCAAAGCGGGTACCCCAGGATCAAGGATCATTGATTCACTATAAGTGGGAGGAATTGCTGAATTGGCGGCATTCGTCAGCATAACTGCATTTTCTAAAATAATTCGTGCACCCCGAAGTTCTTCTCCTCGATCATTACGAAATCCTGCAGCAGATAATGTCGCGTTTAGTTCCCAGCCGGTAAATTGAGCGCGACGGTCAGAAATCTGCACGTAATTTGGCCGTTCCTCAGTTACTGAGCCATCTGCACTGCTAAGACGTTGTGGCAATGCCTTGTACTGTTTGGTATCTGCACTTATCGATACATCTCCAAAGCTATACTGGGAGATGAAATCGATACTGATAAACCCTAAATGTTCTGGTATATCCGGTTTATTTTCTGGATTCACTTCAATATCTGGCGCGATCGGATCTCGTGGATTCATTGTGGCAATCTCTTGAACAACTGTTTCAGCTGTATCGAATTTTCCATTTAAGAAAGCGTAAGCCGTCACCGTATTATGTTTTGTAAACCGATCCCCCTCGGCTAAGGTCAAGCTGAAATCACCATTTGCATCTGCTTGAAGATGAAACAAGCTGTTATCATCAAAAGAGGGTGATTGCAGTTGCGGTGCGGGAATCGCTGGATCTCCGTCAAAACGAATCACACTATAAGGTGTGGCTTTTCCCTTAATGATTCTTGAGCCTTCCAGTGCCGGGTCTTCCGTTAATGGTTCTAAATGAACCTCGACATCTGGAATATATTCAAATAGGATACGTTGTGCTCTTGTGGTAAAATTCGCGCGAAAATGATCAACGATCTCTTGTGAGATGGAAGAAACATTCGAAATCGATGACAAGGTAGAGGCAAAATTCACTTTTAAATTGAAGATTGGACTCCAACTGAAGTCTGGTTCCTCCGTCAAGTTTCCATGCCGCCATTGCTTCGCAGCTTGAATATCCACATCTAATAGCCCGCCGCTGCCGGAAATCGAAATAAGGCTACTATTTGCTGCATTTCCGGTAACCGCCCTTGTTTTCTCTAAATTGATGCGTTGTGCATCCGCAAAAGTGAAGGTTGAGGCCGAGCTCAAAAATGTCATCAAGGAATGAGAGGGATTGGTTCCGTCCGACTTAATATCCAAGACTCCTTCTTTAGCAACAATAAATGTGGCGGCACCGGCTACATGGATCACTCCGGAGGTGGTGGTCCCTTGATTCACTGCATCAATTTCGACACTGCTTTTATTTCCAATAAGCATCGTGCTTCCAGCACCCATGTAGATAATGTTATAGCCCCATCCATTGAGGCTTGTGGTACGTCCATCAGCTTTGATTACCACTTTGCTATCCTCAGACATTTCAAAGTGGGCGCCGCTAGCATACATACTGATTGCGGGGGAGTTGGCTCGGGCAGTCAAATGAAGCTCTGATCGATTACCGATATTGATCCGTCCATTCGCAATATAAATATTTGCTCCAAAAGCCTCACCGGCTGTTCCAGCAGCACGCAGGGACATCTTTGCATCATTGCCAATAGTCATACGCCCCGTTGCATAATATAAATAGATATTGCCGGAATTTATTGTCGACATGTCAACTGTTGCGTTATCAAGAATTTCTAATTGTGTTACTTCCATATTCGCTTGGTTGGTTGCATTGATCGTTTGCACACGTCCAGATCTGGAAGTATATGTCGGAGTTTGATGCGATATTACTTCGCCAGACATAATAACAGGTGTCGCTAACGAGTGGATCAACTGATTGCCCGCGTTGGTTAAATTGTGGTAACGCATTCTGGATAGATTTTGTTGCGGAATACTCATATTCGTAAAATTCATGAAGCCATAATAGTTGCCATGAACGATATCGATATTTTGGTACGTGATATCCCACGGCGTTGCACTATTGACGGTACTATCATAAAATCCGACAGCAACAGCTCTAAAGTCGATTTGATACCCATTGCCTTCGATCACAAGCGTTCGCGAAATTCCAGAAGCATTGGTCCAAATATAGGCTACCCCATTCGACGGGTTGGAAGTTGCACTTCCCGCAGCCACTCCGGAAACTCCTTGAGTAGGATTGTTTGATGATTCAAAGTCATTTACGATATTGATATAATTTACTTCTCTATTCACGATTGCCGCCATAAACTCTTGCCAGTTGGAAACATCCCGGTGACTGATTTCGTCTAACGGTGTGACAGGTTCTGTCAATTGGGCAATTGCTTCTGCTTGGTCAGCTTCTGTGTCTTGCTGATTCTCATTTAGGTTCGCGTCATTAGAAGGTTGCGTGGTTCGTTTCCCTTCCTGAGGCGTATCTGATGGTGAGACCTCTGTCTCGATCGTTTCATTATCTGCATCATCATCCGAGTCCTCTTCCCCTTCATCTTCTGCCTGTACTTCGATCGTTAGTTCCGCTTCACCTATAAAAAGTCGATAATCGCCTATTTTATTAAAGACGATAGGAATCTCGAACTCCATTAGCTCTTCATCAAAGGTAAGCGTCCATTCCTGTTCTTCTTCAGACAGCTTCTTATTCTTCACTTCTGCAGCAAATTCTTCTTCCACGATCGCTGCTTCTTTCGCTACAACTAGCGTAATCTCATTTAAAGGTTGGCTTGATACGACGAAAACGTCGATCGGTTGATCCACGACACCTTCAATCACACTAACTGGAAACTGAAAAAAAGGTTGATGGATGTCAAATTCTTTTGTTTGGATCGGTTGTGTTGCTTTATCAAGCAAGGACATATTCTGCGTTTCGTCCAACGGTTCAATCGTGTGATCGATGGCGTGGATTTCCGGCAATAGGATACTGCTCAGACTTGGAAAAAAAGTTTGCACACTTAGTAATCCAATAATGATCGCAATTATTACCTTGTGCGGGGTATTCTTCATTTCAACTTTTCCCACCTTCCTTTGCATTTTTTTTCTTATGAACAATTAGGATGATCGCAATAATTAGAAGCAAGCTGATTAGACCAGCCGTGGCGATCATCCACCAATTGAGTGACGTATCTACAGTGACATCGAGTTCATTTAAGCGGCGAGCATCTTCTGCCTCTACGCTAAATATCTGTTCCCAAGACCACTCTTCCTCTCCTGACCGCGCAGTAAGATTCAATACATACTCCCCATTACGAAAACGATCGCCATCCAAGGGAATTGGGAAATGCATATGTGAATTAGGAGCCATTTGCATAGATGATTGACTTGTTTCATATAAGATCGTCTCACCATCAACAGAACGAATTTCAGCTGTTACTTCCAATTGATTGACAAATGTTGCTGTATAATTTTGGATAACAGCACTAAATACGTTTCGGTAGTTTACTTGATCGGCAAAAACATCAAGCAGTTCCAATCCCGGATCCGTTGCGGACCGATTGTTGCTTACTACCACACCAATGACATAGGAAAATGCGTTCCGAATGCCTAATCCTTCTTCAGCAGATTGTGTTTGCTCCTCTTCCGAAATGACCTCTTTGATTCGAATGCCACCTGCCAAAACCCCTTTGAATTCCTCTTCTGGCATCGTAATCGGTAAAGAAATGATTCGTTTTTCTAATGGATCTAACAATACGGTTTCAGGCACCTCTACCAGTTCATCAATTGATGCAGGTAAAGTCGGATCAGGGGATTCTGCATCCCTGCCATATTCCACAACACCATTCACATTCGTAAATGCCGTATGGGCAGAAATTTCTATTTCGATCGCTTGATCAGAACCATTTTCGATCTCTAAAGCCAATTCATCACGTTCTCCTGCCCCAAGATTTAAATCGAAATACCCCAACGCCCCTCCTTCCAGCTGACTTTCCGGTAAGATAGGCGTCACATAAAAGTTTAATTCTGATTCTGTCTGAGCATAGCTCATTCTTGGTGAAAAAAAGAATGATAGTAGGATGACCGCACAGGTAACCGTTTTTATCCATTTCATTCTCATACGTTGTTCAGTCAAAAGTGGTTCTCCTTCCAAAAAAGGCAGGAATAATTTACTATTCCTGCCAGTTGTTTCTTGTTGCAAGCTATGATCCTTCTTACGGATTTACTGTTTCGCCGCCACTATCAACAGAAGCAGTTAGCGTCCATGTCATTTCAGCAGTATAGTTAGTTGCTAGCTGCGTGGTAGAGCCTGGTACAAATAGTTGAATATCATCATTTCTGATCATTTCGCCTTCTTGTTTATTAAGATTTTGTTCCGTCAATTTTTCCTGATCTCCCCAGTAAATCGATGAAGCGCCCGCGCCTTGACCGACCGAAGCACGCATGACAGGAATGTCTTGATCGTTGACATCTAGGATCAACGCATTTTGTTCTTCATTATTGATAACGGCACTTGGCTGTAAGTCTCGATCACCCTCGCCTTTGTTGAACACGATTTCAGGGTTTGCCAACTTGATTTTTGCCCCAGTCAAGACATCTCCTGATTCAGAAGTAAAATCAGTTAGACTAACATTTAATGTCCAACCAGCATGCGTTCCTCGGGTATCTTGCACTTGGGCAAACGATACGTACGGTGTCGTCCCTGATTGATCAGCCAAATTACGCTCGTCAGCAACGATTGAATACCAACGATCACTGGTAGAAATAGCATTCTGACCAAAATCGAATGTTTGTGGTGCATAAGCAATGGTAAATGGGCCCGTTTGTCCTGGCGGTGTTGGTTCGATTGTTTCTACTTCTGGGTGCACGACTGGCGGTTGTACCACTGTTAGATCGCTTCCGTCTGAGGTAAACCCTACAACGTTATCGGTAGTCGTTTCTAATGAAGATTGGGCAAAGGCTTGAACGCCTCCTGCTAGTAAAGTGGTGGATAATACAGCGACCGTAGCTAAACGAATCTTTTTCATTTCTAGTTCCTTCTTTCTTTTTTTATTCAGTACAAAACCAAGTTACTGAACCGTTTCTCCGTCCGGTCCAGCTGTTGCAGCCAAAGTCCAAGTAAGAGTTGCTTCATAAAGAGCAGCGTCTTTTGCTGTTGATCCAGGAACAAGTAACTCAATTCCAGCATTTTCAACAACCTCTGCACCTGCTTCTACTTGTCGATTGATTTCTTCCTGATCGCCCCAAACGACTGACGATACGCCAGCACCTTTTGTTTGAGCAGCGGTCAGAACCGAACGTTCACTATTTGTAGCATCTAAAATCAATCCATCCGCATGAATTTGTGGCTCATTTTCTTGGTTGCTTCCGTTATATTCCAATTTTGGCGAATTAAAACGAATTCTTGCTCCAGTCAGTTCATTATTCTGTGTTCCTGATTCAAAAGCACTTAAGGAAACTTTTAAATCCCAACCAGCATTTGTCCCACGCGTATCTTGGACTTGGGCAAATGAAACATAAGGAACTCTTTCTTCACTATCTTCCGCGTCTTTTAGCTTGTGTAATTCAGCCACTAGCTTATATTCTTGATCGGTATTAGAAATCACTTGCTCACCGAAATTAAGCGTAGGTGCGTAAGAAATGGTCAATGGTCCCGTTTGTCCTTCCGGGCCGACTGGATTGATCTCTACATCTGGACCATTAGGACCAGGATTTGGTGGTTGAACTACTGTCGCTTCGCTATCGTTTGGTACAAAGAGAACTTTCCCTTCTGTATCATGGTTTGTTACACTCTCAGTAGCGAAGGCTTCCGCGCTAATAGTAAATAAAGTTGCAGCTAAAACAGCTGCCGATGCAAATCGTACGAATTTCAAATTCATCCCTGCTTTCAAATTATTTGTCTTTTCTTTTTAACCATCACAAATTTTGATCGATGTTTGGTATATTGCACATACAATACAACCAGTACAAGCAGTAATCCAAGAAAGATTACGCCGTAAGTTCTTGTCTCGTTGGTCTTTGGTAAAATACCACCTGGTTTTGCTACCTTGTTTGGTGGCGATATATTCTCTGTAGGGCCTGCTGGCGGTCCTGGTTCGGGTTGCCCAATAGGCTCATAAACACCGGTAAAGAGCACAGAGCTTTCTGTTTCAACCGACTGCACTTCCTGAGCATTCACCGCTGCCGTAGAAATAGTTATCCCATAAAAAAGAGTGCAAAACAGAACCATACGAACTAATTTCCATACCTTTTCTCCTTTCATTCTCCCTCCTCCTCTATACTTGCCACGTCTTATAAGTGATCTTTTCAAAACAGCGTTTGCCTAAGACCCGTTAACAAAAATGATTTTGAGATCGTTTCAGAATCATTTGAGATGTGCAACGCTTTTTCTGTCATTCGTAAAATAGCAGAGAAAGACTTATAACTTTTGACAAAGTTCACTATACTGATGATTTTCACAGATTTGAAATATTATTTTTCACCAATGGGTGAATTTTCTTATTAATTTTACGTTTTATTGACCAAAAATAAGCATTTTTATAAAAAGAAAGGGTAAAAATTTTGCGAAAGAAGCCCATCATACTAAGCTTACAAATAGTTTCAAAAAAAGGCGTATTGGAAGGTTCATTTCGCATCGAGCATCCCCCCCACACGATCTCTTTGTGAAAAAACACCTGATTTTGAGTGGTGTAAAAAAAAAATTCAGTAAGCTTATGTTTTTCCAGTTACTTGAAAGGGCTTCAATAAAGGGTATTACGTTAATCACCTGTTCTTTTATCAATTTATGCAAAAAAACGCTAAGCGATTTCGCTTAGCGTCTTGATCCTAGTTACTTTTGGTCTATGTTCACCATTAAATGGTTTTCTTCCCCTTCATGCGAAGCTTTCCTTCTTGGCACATCGCCAACAACGGGCAAATCTCACACTTTGGCGCCCGTGCTGTGCAATGATAACGGCCAAAGAAAATCATCGTATGGTGGGTTTTGACCCATAATGGTTCGGGAATCTTTTTCATCAACGTTTGTTCAACTTCTAGTACATTGGCATCTAATTTACAAATGCGCAATCTTTTTGACACCCGTTCGACGTGGGTATCGACAGCGATTGCCGGTATCCCATAGGCATCACCAAGTACCACATTCGCAGTTTTTCTGCCGACACCTGGCAAAGAAACCAAATCTTCTCTTGTTTTCGGCACTTCACCACCAAAACGTAGCAATAGTTCCGAAGCACAAGCTTTGATATTTTTTGCCTTGTTTCGATACAGACCGATCGACTTGATTTTTGCAATCACATCTTCTAAAGGTGCTTCGCTCAAAGCTTGCGGTGTAGGATAAGCCTCAAAAAGTGCCGGGGTGACTTTATTTACCGAGACATCTGTTGCTTGCGCACTTAAAATGACTGCGATCAATAATTCAAACGCATTTTTGGATACTAATTCACCATGCGCTTCGGGAAACATCTCGTACATTGTTTCGATGGCGATCATAGTTTTTTCTTTGCTGATCATAGGACTATTTGAACTCCTTGTCTATTACTCTCCTTCTAACCAATTATGCATAGGGATTTTAGGCATTGGCCCTTCTTCCTGTGAAATACTCTCATTTTGAAGAAATTGTTTTTTTCTTCTTTTTTGTTCTTCCTCAACTTGCGCTTTCGACGTGATATTCTTACGTTCCCAAGAAAGTAAGATACGATCGATGTAATTTAAGCTATAAGCCTGATTCAAAACCGCTTCTCGCAAAGCAAACTGAATCAGTTCCGGATCGTAATGGTCCTCATCCAACCACTGCCCGATCCGCTGGTATTCGATTGCTGACAATGGCCGACCAAACTCGCCTTCAAACAAGCGATATAACCCACGGATTTTTTCTTCATTTGATTCTACTGCCTCATTTTTCGATTGCTGTGTCAAGAGAAATTCTAAACGGTCATAGATTCCTGTGAAATCATAATAATCAACCATTTTTCCGGCAGCATCTTTTTTTGATTCCATTCGCAATACATCTTTTTTAAGTAATTGATTTAACCAATGGTAAATTTCTTTTTGATCACTCCCCATCACAGAGGCAATCTCACGTAAATCGGGGAAATCATTTCCTTGCTCATGACTGCGATACAACTGCAGCCATAACAAAAATTCGTCATTTGTCAATCCAAGATGATGGTAATTTTCTAAAAGCAAATTTGATATCGTTGTTTGCCCTTTTGCTAAATAGTCCTTTAACGAAACCATACTGTATCCTCTTCTCCTTGATTCACCTGAAACTCTATGATCCTTTGGTCCAAGATCGATCCAATAAAAAGGGGACGACGCAAAGGCGGACGTCCCACGATTCATTCTTAGTTACGCTTTTTCTTTGACTGCTGCGATGATCTCAACTTCAACCAAAACATCTTTTGGCAAGCGGGCAACTTCTACAGCAGAACGTGCAGGTAACTCTTCATTGAACAATGTGCTATAGGTATTATTGAAAGGAACGAAATCATTCATATTTTTTAAAAAACATGTCGTCTTAACGATGTCATCTGGCGTAAGTTCCGCCGCTTCAAGAATCGCGTTGATATTTTTCAATACTTGCTGAGTCTGTACTTCAATCGTCGTACCGACAACTTCCCCCGAAACAGGATCTAATGGCACTTGACCAGAAGCAAACAAAAAGCCGTTTGCGATTTTTGCTTGAACATAAGGACCGATTGCTTGTGGTGCTTGATCTGTAGAAATTATCTTCATTTTGTTTCCTCCTCTTTCACTTGGCATTCGGGACATAGACCATAAACTTCTAGTCGATGGTTATTTATTTGATACCCAGTTAATTTCGAAGCCGCCATTTCGACATCTTCCAATCCTGGATAGTAAAAATCAGCGATCTTTCCACACTTTTGGCAGATAGCATGATAATGAGGCTCCGTTGTAAAATCAAAACGACTGGAGGCATCTCCATAATTCATTTCTTTTACAAAGCCAATTTCTGTGAACAAACGTAAGTTATTGTATACCGTTGCGACACTAATACCAGGAAAATGAACTTCAATCGCTCGATAAATCTCTTCAGCGGTCGGATGGGCATCGTGACTGGCTAAAAACTCTAATATCGCTACTCGCTGCGGTGTAATACGAATATTTTCATGTTTTAATCGTTTGATCGCTTCATCGTAGATCGTACTCACAGGAGTTCCTCCATTTCTCTTATCTCACCTATCATACTATGTAAAACCTAAAAATTCAAACAGCTTTCCTTATTTTTTCAAAGGCAAAACGCTTTTTTCAGCCCGCTTCCGTCCCCTTTTTTCGAGAAAGAAAAGCAGACATTTCAATGCCTGCTTTCTCTCGATTGTTAGTCTTCAAACTGATACAGTGCTGTGGACAAATAACGTTCGCCATTGTCAGGCACGATTGCTAAAACTTTTTTGCCTTTGCCTAGTTCTTTTGCTACCTGTAAAGCAGCTTGGATCGCAGCCCCTGAAGAGATTCCAACTAAAATCCCTTCTTTCATCCCAACTTGCCGTGCAGTTTTCATCGCATCGTCACTGGCAATTGCAATGACTTGATCATAAATTTCGGTATCTAATACTTTAGGGACAAATCCAGTACCGATCCCTTGAATCTTATGCGGTCCTGGCTTACCACCTTCTAAAATCGCAGATTCAGCAGGCTCAACACCAACTATTTTCAAATTAGGATAGACGCGCTTCAGTTCTTTGCCCGCTCCAGTGATCGTTCCACCAGTGCCGATTCCAGCGACAAAAGCATCTAAACCTTTTGATTCAAATGCATCCTCAATTTCTTTTCCTGTCGTTTTTTCATGAATTTCTGGGTTAGCTGGATTTTCAAATTGTAATGGCATATAGTAGCCGTCTTGCTCCGCTAATTCTTTTGCTTTGTTAATGGATCCTGTGATCCCTTCAGACCCAGGCGTCAAAATCAACTCTGCACCATAAGCTTGTACGATTTTCCGTCTTTCGATACTCATCGTTTCTGGCATAACCAACACAACCCGATAGCCTTTTGCCGTACCGATCATGGCTAAACCGATCCCCGTATTTCCTGAGGTTGGCTCGATAATCGTATCGCCGGCTTTCAATAAGCCGCTTTTTTCGGCTTTTTCAATCATGGCTAAAGCAATTCTATCCTTTACGCTACCCCCAGGATTGAAAAACTCTAATTTCACATACACATCAGCAGAACCTTCTTCTACGATATGATTTAATTTGACGATTGGCGTATGACCAACTAATTCATTGACCGATTGATAGATTTTTGTCATTGAAAATCCCTCCCGTTCTTATTCTTCCATTCTACCTAAAATACCTCGGAGTTGCGAATAAAAAGTAAGCAATTTCAAATTTTTTTTCATATAGTTTTATACTTTGTTCTATTTCCACTGACCAGAGTTTGATTGCCACGTCAAAAAAACCTTAAGATTGGCTGCAATTGTAGCAATCCATCTTAAGGTTTTTAACTTACTTATACGATCAACTCTTGTCCGATAACGATGATCTCACTGGATAATCCATTCGATGCCATCAACGCATCAACGGTTGTGCCAAATCGGTTGGCGATATCCCAAAGCGTATCCCCAGAAGCAACTTGATAGCTCTGTGCTGAAGATGTACTACCTGAATACGTGGTCGTCGTTGTTTCGCTGGTCGTTGTGCTAGTTGTGTTTGTCCAGGCTGTATTTTGTGTCGTTCCTGTATCGAACCGTGTAAGCTGATAGGTTTCGATCAACCAGTTCAGTTTTTGTGCGTAACCTGGATCGGTAGCATAACGTCCCGTCAAGTAATTCGTTGCATCATAAAATGAGGTTGTTTGGCTTTTCCAGACACCACTGTAATGAGCAGTCCCTGTCGCGAAACTTGTACTTCGCAAGACGTTCGCATGATCCTGAAACGATTCCCAATAAGAGTTATATTGACGAAACGGTTCATTCATCTCTACCCACTGACCATTCAAATACTCTTGGGTAGGCATATACACACTTTGTCCGTTGTAACTGCCTTTGACCCCAAATAAATTGTAATAGGGGGCATTGGATAATGCGGAAGAACCATAGCCGCTTTCCAAAATCGCTTGAGCGATCATCACAGAAGCATATAGATCATTGTTGGCAGCAACATCTTGTGCTGACCAGCCAATTTGTTCGATGAACCCTGAGATGTCCTGCGTCGCATATTGATTCTCAGCAGCTTGTACCTGTTGAGGAACGAAAGTGACCGTCATTGGCGCTAACATCATTCCTGCACCCATCAAAGAGACCACCGCCTTTTTACTAGGTCTTTTCATCGTCTTCTTTGGTTGATGATGTCTTTCACTTCTTGTTTGATAACTTCCCATCTTTTTCCTCCAGTAACTGTACGTTTTTTCAAATAAATCAATACAGCTATTATACGGAAAAATGCCTAGCAGTGCAAACAATGTTCACTTCCGACCCGACAAAAGACTTTTAAAAAACTTCCTGGACATCCCTCTCAGTTTGTTAATCACTGAGAAGTTTTTAAAAAAACTATTAGAATGGGGTTGTATTGCTTCTCTCTTACTATTTAAAAAAGTCTATATCTTGTGGTGAAACCATTTTTCAGAAATCTTAGCCACTACTACCTTAAATAAGTCACTCTGGCACTTTCAGAGTGAGCAGTACTCGAAAAAAACACGCTCGAAAATCGAAAAGATTCTCGAACGTGCTAGCTTTGATTGATTGTCGATCAATTAATCGATTGATTTAAAAGTATTCACAACATTTTCAACACTAAAGCCGAATTCTGCTAATACTTTGTCGCCAGGTGCTGATGCACCGAAGTGATCGATCGCGATCACTTTTCCATGGCAACCGGTGTAACGTTCCCAACCAAATGGGGAAGCCGCTTCAATCGCTACCCGTTTCTTCACTGCTTTTGGCAAGACGCTTTCTTTGTATTCTGAGCTTTGTGCTTCAAACAAATCAAAGCTTGGTAAGGAGACCACCGATACATCGATGCCTTCTTCTGCCAATTTAGCTTGTGCTTGGACCGCAAGATTCACTTCAGAACCTGTGGCGATCAAAATACCCGCTGGTGTTTCACCAGCTTGTTTTGAAATCACGTAACCACCTTTTGCGACATTTTCATCCGCACCGGTTTGCGTGCCTTCGATCACTGGTAGATTTTGTCGGCTTAAGACTAAGACCGTTGGTTTATCCGTTGTTGTCATAGCCAGTTTCCAAGCAGCACGGGTTTCGTTGCCGTCTGCTGGACGAATCACTTGGACATTTGGCATGCAACGGACGCTAGCTAATTGCTCGATTGGCTCGTGGGTCGGTCCATCTTCCCCAACCGCCACGGAGTCATGTGTCAAGACATAGATCACAGGTGCATGCTGGATCGCAGACAAGCGCACCGCTGGACGCAAGTAATCAACGAAGACGAAGAAGGTCCCGCCATAGATTCGGGTACCGCCATGCAATTGGATGCCGTTCATGGCTGCCGCCATCGCAAATTCTCGGACACCAAACCAAATGTTGCGGCCTTCGTATTGGCCAGGTTCAAAGTCTTTTTCTGCTGCCACCATCGTGTTGTTGGAGCCAGAAAGGTCAGCCGATCCACCCCAGAGACTAGGGACGGCTTTGGATAAGGCTTGGATCATCTCTTTGCTAGAAACCCGACTAGCTTGTGAGCTGCCAACTTCGTAGCTTGGTAATGTTGCATCCCAATCTGCTGGCAATTCACCCGCAAAGGCTTGTTTGAATTGCGCAGCAAGTTCTGGGTAGGCTGCTTCATAGGCACGGAAGGTTTCGTTCCAAGCGGCTTCAGCTTTTTGCCCTTCATCGATCATGGTTTCTTTGAAGCGCGCGGCAACTTCTTCAGGTACGGTAAATTCTGGGTATTCCCAACCATAAATCGCTTTAGCTGCAGAAATGCCTTCGGCACCGATCGGCGCACCATGAACGGCAGAGGTGCCTTGATTTGGCGCACCGTATCCGATCACAGTCTTGATTTCGATCAAGGTTGGTTTGTCGCTTTCAGCTTTTGCTTCGTCGATCGCTTTTGAGATTGCTTCTAAATCATTGCCGTCTTCAACGAGAATGTGTTGCCAGCCATACGCTTCAAAACGCGCACCGACATTTTCTGTAAAGGCTTTTGAAGTCGGACCATCTAGGGAAATGTCATTTGAATCGTACAAGACGATCAGTTTATCTAATTTCATGTGACCCGCCATGGATGCAGCTTCTTGCGAAACACCTTCCATCAAATCCCCATCGCCACATAAGGCATAGGTATAGTGATCGATGACTTGATACTTGTCGCGATTGTAGGTTGCAGCCAAGTGGGCTTCGGCCATTGCCATACCGACTGCCATGGCGATCCCTTGTCCTAAAGGTCCAGTGGTTGCTTCCACGCCGTCTGTGTGATCGACTTCTGGATGTCCTGGCGTGCGGCTATCCCATTGACGGAAGTTTTTTAGATCCTCAATGGTCACATCGTAACCAGACACATGCAACAAGCTGTACAATAACGCCGAACCGTGTCCAGCAGACAAAACAAAACGGTCACGATCCACCCAGTTGCGAGAAGTCGTTGGATTGACTTTCAAGTGTTTGGTCCACAAGGCATAGGCCATGGGTGCTGCCCCCATCGGTAATCCTGGATGTCCTGAATTGGCTTTTTGTACGGCTTCGATACTTAATGTACGAAGGGTGTTCACTCCTAATTGATCGATTTTATCAAACAATGGTAGTTCCTCCTAATTTAGGTTTTTTTTACCTTTATTACATCTTTTATTATACGTGATTCAGATGCTTATTTCAATAGCAATGAAAAGGAATTCACAATTATCTGCCGTGGAGACCTTTTTTCTTTTGAATCTCTTTTAATTTCTCTGGTGTCACATCAGCACCTTCAGGATCAACGATCTTCATTCCTTCGATATGGTGACGCATTCCTCCACGAAAGGCGGTTAAATACTCGTCACGTAGAACTTTTTGTTCGTTCGTTTCTGCCTCAGTCAAACCCTCTGTTTTTTTCTTGTTGGCAAGTTCATTGATTCGAGCTAATTTTTCTTGAGATAGCATATTCGTTCCTCCTTTTCCCTCTTGATTTTACTACAAACTAGCGAATAAAAACAATAGTGTAAAAAGCGAACATTTGTTTGAATATTCGATATACCTATGGTACACTAATGTTATCAAATGAAAGAAGGTGTCAGTTTTGGCAAAACGAACAGAAAATCGACAAATCGAAATTCTTAAGTTCATTCATACCCGTGTCACTGAAAAAGGCTATCCGCCGACTGTTCGCGAAATTGGCGAAGCCGTTCAGTTATCTTCTACCTCAACTGTTCATGGCCATTTGTCCCGACTTGAAAAAAAGGGGTTGATCTTGCGAGATCCTACAAAACCCAGAGCCATTGAATTAACTTCTTCCGGTCTTGAAAAAATCGATGTTCAGCCAGCATCCATTCCGATGCTTGGTGTCGTAACTGCGGGAGAACCGATTTTAGCAGTGGAAGATGCATCCGATTTCTTTCCAATTCCGCCAGATTTAGCAAATAGTACCGGTAGTTTGTTTATGTTGACGATCCGAGGAGAAAGTATGATCAATGCTGGCATCCTTGACGGCGATCAAGTGATCGTTCGCAAACAACAAAGTGCGCAAAATGGTGATATTGTGATCGCTATGACAGATGAAGATGAAGCTACTTGCAAACGATTCTATAAAGAAAAGAATTACATTCGTTTACAACCGGAAAATGATTACTTAGAACCAATCATTTTGCCTGACGTAACGATTTTAGGATTGG
The DNA here is from genome assembly GCF_002140755.1 of Enterococcus sp. 5B3_DIV0040. Classification (NCBI taxonomy): domain Bacteria; kingdom Bacillati; phylum Bacillota; class Bacilli; order Lactobacillales; family Enterococcaceae; genus Enterococcus; species Enterococcus sp. 5B3_DIV0040. The sequence goes on along the minus strand of NZ_NGLC01000001.1, from coordinate 1,441,465 downwards.
TTGTTGGGTTGTATCGACATCTGCTTTGATGCTCAACGAGCTGACTAGGAAATCTTCGTTTTTACGAAGATTTTTTTTCTTTCCTCTTTACAAACCGAACAAACATTCGTATAATAAGTATACAAACATAAGTTCGTATTATTTAAGGAGTGAATGAGATGAAAGCAGTTCGTCGATTTGGTTTTATGTTATGGGTTTTATTGATGGGTATTGTTATTGGCTATTTTGGCGTTCTAAGTGCTGTTCTGATTTTTTGTCCTCTAATGATGCTTTGGTTCATGCTATGGGATGAAAAGAAATTCCGCCAAGCAGAGCGCAAACGTAACCGCCATTATTATCACGATCATGATTTTTATCGTTACGAACCATGATCCTTCCCCTACATACGCCATAAGGCAGAAGAAACAAAAAAGGACTCCTGCGAGTCCTTTTTTGTTTCTTCTTTTTTAGTATTCCATTAACGTCTTGATTTCAACACCTTGGATTTTATCTCTTCCATGTAAATCCATTAGTTCGATCAAAAAGGCACAGCCCACAACGATACCGCCTAGTTTTTCTACGAGTTCAATCGTTGCTTTGATCGTTCCGCCAGTTGCTAGTAGATCGTCACAAATCAAGACACGTTGTCCTGGTTTGATAGCATCGGCATGCAACGTCAAAACATCCACGCCATACTCTTTTTCATACTCTGCTTCAATGGTTTCCCGTGGCAATTTGCCTTTTTTACGTACTGGGGCAAAGCCGACACCTAACTGGTACGCAACTGGGCAACCAACGATAAATCCGCGGGCTTCTGGTCCTACCACCATATCGATGCCTTTTTCTTGTGCATACTCAACGATCTGCTGTGTCGCATAACGATACGCTTCTCCATCAGCCATTAGCGGCGAGATGTCCCGAAAAATAATTCCCTCTTGGGGATAATCCGGAATACTAGCAATATACTCTTTTAAATCCATTTTTTTTCCTCCTAGACTGTCAACCACTGACGTAGGGTTGATAAATCACTCATTAATAAAAATTCTTCTGTTTTGATCATTTTTTGTCGTTGCTGATACAAATGACTCTCTGTCAGCGGACGAGAAACAGGATCAGCCGTTTTATTCAAAACACCATCTTGTATTGTAACAAATTCCAGCTCAGAAAACACCTGAATCATAAAAATAAGTAATTTTTCTGGAATTTTTAGATAGTTAGCGACCATCTTTAATTTGTAGCGAATATCCAAACGAGGCTGCTGCTTGATCAATTGAAAAAGCCGACCATATTGCTCTCTGGTTCCTACCCCGTCTAAATAGGCATCTTCCGTCGAGTAAAACACAAACGCAATTCTTGAAGCATGAAGCGCTTGAACGACCTCTTTGATCACAGCAATATCAGCAGGACAATCTAAAAACGCGATCTCTTGGAACGGACCAGCACAAAATGTATCTTTCACAGCAGCCACCGAGTCGAATAAGATCGTTTGTCCACAAAATCCTTGCAGCTCTCGAGGCAGTTTCTTATTGAAAACGACCCCTAATGTTTCATTTCCCAGAGAGACACCTTGCCGACTCCTTTTCGAACGATAATCAAACAACTGCAGCCCTTCCACTGCAAAGTCATCCAACATCAGCTGCGGTTTTTTGTTGCCATTCCATTCATTGATTGAAAGCTGACCGACGATCGATAGTCGATCATTTTCAAACTCTACTGAGTCTTTTCCAAAACCAAAGCCAATCACATCTAGCTGTAGATTGGACTCATCTGTCATCACTAACTTCAAGTGCTGGTTTTCGGTACCAATCTGGCGGGCATTTTGAGTCGATAAATTGGAAAACAGAAATTTCGGTAACGGATTGTCCGTTCCGAAAGGCGCTAAAACGTTTAAAGACTCAATAAAGTTGATCGATACTTCCGCCAATGGCAGTTCCTCATCGATCGCTAAGGGGATTCCCTGACTAAGATCAATTCCATTTTCTTCCACATAGCGATTCATCTGAGCTTGTAGCATGTCCAAATGATCAATCGGGATACTTAAGCCAACCGCCGCATGATGACCACCAAAACTGGTAAACATGTCTTTCATCGTAGCCAACATTTCAAATAGATTCAACGCAGCGACACTTCTACCTGACCCTTTTGCTAACCCATTTTCTTTTTTGGTCAAAACAATCACGGGCTGTCCGGTACTTTGCATGATACGTCCAGCTACGATTCCTAAAACCCCTTCGTGCCAGTTATCACCTACGACCAGATGAACATGATTGGCAGGGTCGATTTTTTCTTGCGCTTCTTTCATGATTTCTTCAACGAAAGTTTTTCGCTGCTGATTGATCGTATCTAATGTCTTGGCTAAGGTTACTGCTTCTTCTTCATCAAATGTGGTTAACAAACGAACAGCAGGATTAGGATCTTCCAACCGACCAATTGCATTGAGGCGGGGGCCAACAGCAAAACCAATATCGATTTCGTTGACTGTTCGTTTTTTCAATCCACTGACCGTCAACAACTCATTCAAACCAAGCCGATCAGTTTGTTGGATCATTTTCAGGCCATTGCTGACTAGTAGTCGATTCTCATCTGTCAAAGAAACCATATCAGCAATCGTCCCAATTGCAACAAGGTCCAGCAGTTCGACGGGCACTTCTTCTAATAGGGCACAAGCCACTTTAAATGCGACACCGACTCCCGCTAAATCACCAAACGGATAGTTTCCTTCAGGGTGACGGGGATGAACGATGGCAAAGGCTTCTGGGAGTTCTGCAGGAAGTTCATGGTGATCCGTCACGATCACATCGACCCCTTGCCCTTGAGCATAAGCAATTGCCTCATGTCCAGATACCCCATTATCAACGGTGATGATCAATTGAGTCCCTGCCGCAATTTTATCTTGATAGACAGTTATGTTGGGACCATACCCATCTGAAAAGCGATTGGGCAGATAATATTCAGCTTCAGTCCCTAGCAACTCCAGTGTTTCTTTTAATACGGTGGTGCTCGTAATCCCATCTGCGTCATAGTCGCCATAAATCAAGATCCGCTCACCATTTAAAATGGCTTCATGGATCCGTTCCACGGCCTTATCCATATCATGAAAGAGAAACGGATCATGAAGGTATTGCAGATCCGTTGATAAAAAAGCGTCTAGCGCTTCTGCTGTTCGAATATTTCTTTGCCATAGCAACGCGCCGATGCGCTCAGGAATCTTTCTTGCTTGGATCAATTCTTTAAATACAGGGGTAGCTTCGCTATCTTGCGGTCGCACCCAATGAAAATTTGCACGTTTCACCAAATCACTCCTAACTAGGTTATTATAGCAAAGTTTATGTAAAAAGGAAAAACAACGAAAGAAACAATTTATTTTTTCATATCACAAAAAAGAGCTTGCAGCGAACGATGCGCCGGCAAACTCTTTTCTTAATTGCTCTCATGTATTCTAGGCTTGCGATTCAAAAGACTTCATTTCTTCATCAATCGTTGGCGGCGTTGAGGCGCCTGCAGCACGTGACGAAAGTTGCGCTTCTTGATCGTCGAGTTGTTGCTGCCTAGCTGCTAACTCCGCCTGCTTGTTGGTATATTCTCGTTCCAAGGCTTCTCGTTCATCTTGCAGAACTTTCTCGTTATTCGTGCGATAATCCGAGAGCTCTTTTCTCAATTGTTTTAGTTCTTTTTTTTGACGGAACATTGCACTTGTGGAAACCAGCAACAAAATCAATGCGCCTAACAAAGCAGAACCAATAATGACTAAGATCAGTGGCGATTGAATCGTTGTGAAGCCAAAATTGATCGGAACAGTCATATTGTTTGCAACCGCAAATAAAACGATCACTAAAATCAGTAAAATACCAACGATAACACGCCATTGATTTTTCATGGGTTTCAACTCCTATTTTTTGTTGAACATCGTTCCTGCCATATAATCCCCGATTGCAGGAAACAGTGTATACAGTTTTGCTGCCGCCCCTAAAATATGTGGGCGATTGATTTCTCGTTTTGGATGAATCATGGCTTTGACGATCGTTTGTGCCAATTTGTTTGGTTCAAGGACAAGGCTGCCCACCGATGATAAGTAACTACCGCTAGGATCTGCTTGGTCAAAGAATGCCGTTTCGATCGGCCCTGGGTTGACCGTTGTTACGTTGATCCCCAGTGGTTTTAGTTCTAAACGTAAGGCGTTAGAAAAACCAAGTACAGCAAATTTCGTTGCAGAGTAAACTGCGGTCTTCGGCGTAGCGATCTTACCCGCAATTGAAGCAACGTTTATGATATGACCATGCTTTTGTTCAGCCATTTGAATCGCAACTTGCTGAGTCAAAACCATCATCCCAAGTACATTGACTTCAAACATATTACGGATGACCGCAGGATCCATCTCTGTAAACTCTTGAAAGATCCCATAGCCAGCATTATTGACAAAGACATCGATCTTTCCGACTTTCTCACTAATTTTTTCTAATAAGCGCTCCACGCTTTCAGGATTTGCTACGTCCAATTGAAACGCATACGCTTCTTTGCCGCTTAATTCCATACATTGCTCTTTGACTTTCCCAATCAAATTCGTCCTCCGGGCACAAGTCACGACGATCGCACCACGTTTTGCGGCTTCATAACAGATTTGTTCTCCAAGTCCGGCAGAACCTCCTGTTACAACGACAACTTTATTCTCCAAGTTCATCTGATTCTTCCTCTCCGGCAAAAGGGATCTCGACAACATCAAAATCTTTGACGATCAACGTATTCGGAAATACTTCTTTTGCTTCATTTACTAAATTTGTAATATCTTTGCCAACATAGCGCGCGCTGATATGGGTCAATAGCAAACGCTTGGCGTGAGCTTCTTGGGCAACTTCAGCAGCTTGTCGCGTCGTCGAATGAAAATAAGCGCGAGCCAACTTGGCTTCTTCTTTGTTGAAGGTACTTTCATGTACCAAAACATCCGCATCTTTCGCTAAAAGCACGGCGTTTTGACATTTACGGGTGTCACCTAATATTGTCACGATCCGTCCTTTTTTGGCTTGACCTAAAAAATCAGCCCCATTGATTTGACGACCATCATCGAGGGTAACTACTTCACCTTTTTTCAAACGTCCGAAGACAGGACCAGGTTTCAGCCCAAGTTCAAGCAATGCTTGCACTTGCAACTCCCCTTGATGGCTTGCTTCGACAATACGATAGCCAAAACTATCAATCCCGTGATCAAGGCGCAGACAAGATACTTCAAATTGCTGATCTTTAAAAAGAATCCCTTCTTCTTCAATCTCAAAAAAATGCAATGGATAGCTGACTTTCGTCTGAGAAATCCGCAAAACGGTTTGAATGTATGCTTTGATCCCCTTGGGTCCATAAATCTCTAGAGGTGTGTCTCCGCCTTGAAAGGAGCGGCTGCTGATCAATCCTGGCAATCCATAAATATGATCACCATGAAGATGGGTAATAAAGATTTTTTCAATCTTTCTCGGTCTAATCGTAGAATGCAAGATCTGCATTTGTGTCCCTTCGCCACAATCAAAAAGCCAAACGGCATTGCGTTCATCTAATAATCGTAACGCAGTGCTGGTCACATTTCGATGTTTCGCAGGCACTCCAGCACCTGTTCCTAAAAATTCTAATTCCATAAGCTTCTTTCCTTTCATCTCTTTCCAATTTTAGCGGAAAAGAAATCAAGTTGCAATTGAAGCTTGCGGTTTTTATTTCTCGGATTGGCTATCGGATTCATCGTTATGGGAATTTTTCCAATCCTCTTGAACACGTGCCTTGGTGGATTCTTCGACTTTTTTGGCCGTCTCGATCTCTGCCTCGACATCATCGTAGTCAAAACGAGTGATGTCACCGCCTAATTCATTCATGATCTGTTGGTTCAAAGGACGATTGTCCTCTTCATCGGCAATCAATAATAACCCCGTATCGCCTACACCAATTTGGTTTCCGACGTGTTCGAAGAGCATTTGCGCATTTTGGATCTCTTTTGCGTCACGAGTAGCACCGATCATACTACCGCCAAACCAGCCCAGCATGATTCCCAAAGGCCCACCTAACACACCAACGAGCATCCCGATCAAACCACCAGTTGATGTCTTATTGTTTCCAGTAAAATCAAGAAAATCCTCGACTTTAAATTGATGTACGCCTTCATTGGTATGGGTAAGAACCGCCATTTGCTCTCCTTTGATCTTTCGTTCCATATGCATCCGTTTCACTTCAGAAAAGGCTTGATACGCTTTGGCACTAGCATCAAAGTTCATTACAATGACTCGTTTTGACATAAAAATCGCTCCCTTTGGTTTATTTGTTTTTTTCTTTATTTTAACAGTAAATCATTTAAATGAAAAAAGAAACCAAAAAGACTGCCGATCATTGATTTCTTAGAGAAAATCAATGATCGGCAGTCAAAACCAATTCAACTATGAAGGATTTTTTTAAAAAAATGATGTTCTTTTAAACGCTTATTCGACAAACTCAAATTCAAAATTACCGATACGCACAATATCACCGTCTTTGGCACCTCTCGCACGCAATGCTTCATCGACACCCAATCCACGTAATTGACGAGCAAAACGCATTACAGTCTCATCGTGATCAAAGTTCGTCATTTGGAATAGTTTTTCGATTTTCTCACCGCTCAAGATCCAAGTTGCATCAGGATCGCGATCGATTGCAAACTCCGGTTCATCCGATTGGAAGCCGTAATGAACCACATCTTCTTCGATTTCTTCATCGTACAAGAGGAACTCAGGAGTGACTTCCAATAGATCCGCTGTCGCATTCAGCAAGGCATCGATTCCCTTACGAGTGACACCAGAGATTGGGAAAATCATTGGTTCATCCGCGAACTCATCCGTTTTTTCTTTTGCCAGCTGCTCTTTGAAAAGGGCTAGGTTTTCTTCAGCATCCGGCATATCCATCTTATTGGCAACGATGATCTGTGGGCGTTCTAGTAAGCGCAAGTTATGGGTCGACAATTCATTGTTGATGGATAAATAGTCTTCATATGGATCGCGCCCTTCCATGCCGCTCATATCGATCACATGTAAAATAACCCGCGTCCGTTCGATATGACGTAAAAACTGAGTCCCTAAACCAACACCTTGCGAAGCACCTTCGATCAAGCCAGGCAGATCGGCTACTGCAAAACTACGACCATCAGTGGTCGTTACCATGCCTAAATTTGGTACCAGTGTTGTAAAATGATACGCGCCGATTTTTGGACGAGCAGACGAAATCACAGAGAGTAATGTTGACTTCCCAACTGAAGGGAAACCAACTAAACCAACATCTGCTAAGACTTTTAGTTCGAGCTCGATCTTTCTTTCTTGACCGGGTTCTCCGTTCTCTGCTAATTCTGGGGCTGGATTTTTTGGAGAAGCAAACCGAATGTTCCCACGGCCGCCCCGCCCGCCTTTTGCGATTACTAATGTTTGACCTTGCTCAATCAAATCACCTAATAAGGCACCTGTTTCAGCATCACGAACGGTGGTGCCTTGGGGTACTTTGATGTAAGTATCATCTGAGCCACGGCCGTGCATTCCTTTACTCATACCATTTTCCCCGGGTTGCGCTTTAAAATGACGATTAAAGCGGAAATCCATTAATGTACGCAAACCTTCGTCTACGACTAAAATGACATCACCGCCACGTCCCCCGTCCCCACCTGCGGGTCCGCCGTCTGGGACATATTTCTCTCGGCGAAAAGCAACCATCCCGTCGCCGCCTTTTCCTGCTTTGACATCGATTGTCACTTGATCTAAAAACATGGACATTATTTGTCCTCCATTCTTTTTTTACTACCTTCTATACTTTTTGATTATCAGTTATCTCACTTTAAGTGGTTACTATTTCTCTAATAAGAAAGTCTATTTTATTGTAACGACCGAAACGCCTTTTGTCTATCTTTTCTCATGGGTTTCCGTAAGAAATCGCGAATTCTTAAGGGTTATTCTTTGACAGTCACAGGAAATCGTAGCAAACTTTTAAGTGTACCAGTACACAATCAAAGGAGGAAACAAGAAATGACAGTAAAAGTTGGAATCAATGGTTTTGGACGAATTGGACGTTTAGCTTTTCGTAGGATCAGAGAAGTTTCTGCCGATATTGAAGTTGTGGCAATCAATGATTTAACAAGCCCCGTAATGTTAGCACATCTATTGCAATTTGACTCGACCCACGGCACGTACCCTGGAACTGTTACTGCAACGGATAATGCTATCGTTGTCGATGGCAAAGAGACCCGAGTGTACGCTGAACCAGACGCAAGCAAAATCCCCTGGGCAAAAGAAAATGGCGTCGATATCGTATTAGAATGTACGGGTTTTTACACTTCCGCAGAAAAAGCCCAGGCCCATCTTGATGCAGGTGTCAAACGAGTCGTTATCTCCGCACCAGCTGGTAATATGAAAACGATCGTTTACAATGTCAACTCAGACACGTTAACACCGGATGATACTATCATATCCGCAGGTTCTTGTACGACCAACTGCTTAGCTCCAATGGCCTACTTTTTAAATGAGGAATTCGGGATCGAAGTTGGTACGATGACGACGGTTCATGCGTATACTTCTACTCAAATGCTATTGGATGGTCCTGTAAAAGGCGGAAACTTAAGAGCCGCTCGTTCCGCTGCTGACAACACGATCCCTCACTCAACGGGTGCCGCCAAAGCAATCGGTTTGGTTATCCCAGAATTAAATGGCAAATTACAAGGCCACGCCCAACGGGTTCCGGTCGTCGATGGTTCTTTAACAGAGTTAGTCTCAATTTTGAAAACCAAAGTAACCGCCGATGAAGTCAATGAAGCGATCAGAAAACACACCGTCGATAATCCGTCATTCGGTTACGATGACCGTGAAATCGTCTCTGGAGATGTGATTGGTACCACTCAAGGGTCTATCTTTGATCCGACACAAACAGAAGTAACCACTGCTGGCGATTTCCAACTGGTGAAAACCGTCGCTTGGTATGATAATGAATACGGCTTTACTTGCCAAATGATTCGCTTGCTAGAAGAATTTGCTCGTTTATAAGCTAAAGGTCAAGCAAAAAGTGCCGGTTCTTTTTTAGAACCGGCACTTTTTTATTCACTTGCTGGATGATCGTATTTGTCCAAAAAAGCTGCAATGTTTTCTTTATAAAGGTCTGGATCTGTTTTGTAGCTTTTCGCATGCTCGGCACCTGAAACAACCCACTTTTCTTTTGGTGCATCGGTCGCGTTATACAAAATATCCAGCATCGAATAAGGAACAAACGTATCCGCATCGCCATGGATAAAAAAGATCGGACGCGTATTCCTTTGCAGTTGTTTGACTGCATCTGCTTCACCGAAGAAATACCCCGCTCGGATTTTTGTGACAAGACTAGTGACATTCATCAATGGAAAGGCCGGTAGACCAAACAATTGATCGAGTTGATAACCCAATTCTTCATTGACGTTGGTATACCCACAATCTTCAATAATAGAAGTGACATTTTTCGGCAAGTCTTCCCCACTGGTCATCATTACCGTGGCAGCCCCCATACTGATGCCATACAAAGTGATCGTTTCTTCAGAACCATTTTTTGCGAGTACCTCATCGATCCATTGCAAATAATCCTTACGTTCGTGCCACCCAAAACCAATATAATCTCCTTCGCTTTGACCATGCCCTCGAGCGTCTGGAACCAAGACATTATAGCCTAAATCATGATACATCTTAGCGTAGTCCGCCATCGTTTCTGCGTTCCCCATATAGCCATGCGCGATGATCGCCGTTTTCCCGCGATTCTTCTCCTCCGCCGGTAGATAAATGGCGGATAATTTTAAATCATCTTCAGAAGTTAGCTGCCACATCTCACGATTTGTTGGATCTGTAAACCAATTTTGCGATTCATTTCCCGTCTGATTTTCATCAGTCCCCGGGGTATCTCCTTCCAAAAAATCTTTTTCTGAAGGAACCACCGCATAATCATAAAAATAATTTCCAGCATATCCTAACCCCGCAATCGCTAATACAGCCACTCCGATGGCAATCTTCCAGCGCAATTTCACACTTGTCACGTCCTCTTGTTATATAGTTTACATAATATTATTATGGTTTCGTCATTCCTCAAGGAAAGAACCCACTACTTAAATTACCGTTTTTTGCCCATGTTTGTCAATCGCAAGCGCCCAAAAAGAAAACCATTGCCAACAATCTTTGTTGGCAATGGCTGATTTTCGTGGTAATTAGTTATTTTCGACCAATTTAAAACTTGACCAAGGTTTCAAAAATTCTAATAAGAATAGTTCCTCATCAGCGATCTTACCAACGACATTGACTCGACCATCATTTTTCATTGCTTTCAAGGCGATTTGCGTCTCCCCTTTGTATTGTCCATAGCCAGCATTATCGATCAAGACATCCCCTCTTACCATATCACGGGTATCATGAGGTGGAAATTCCTTGTCTTTATAATAGATCCGCGTCATCGTTGAACGCAAGATGTATTCCGAACGATCTCCTCGATAGCTGTGCAGATTATCGAAGAGACAAATTCGTTCATCTTCAGTGATTCCGTCAACGACATCGACTCTTAATGTCGGATAATCCGCGTGAAACGCTTCAGCCATTGCTGCCAATTCTGCTTCTGAAGCATAGGCATTTCCAACAGAGATATCATCGATCAAACCCGTCAACACTAAATGTTTGACTTGCGTAGCTAGTGGCAGATCACGATGATCTTCCAAAGAGCATAAACCATCTTGTGTTGGCCATGGACCGAAATCAGCTTCGTGAGAATTCACGAAAGCCATCGTATTTAAATTGTATTTGCGGAATTTTTCCGAACAAAAAACGAAATGGTCGTAGCCCAACCCTGAATAGCGATGAGGATAGAAGTTATGCGAGCCGAGTAAATTTTCAGTATTAGGTGAATAACTCATGATGTTATCCACGTAGCTCGTACCACTGCTCATATTGATTTCGATTTTAATCCCGTAAGGATTACGCGTCATTTTGGCTTCTTCTGAACCAGTAAAACCAATATCTAACCGAACACCGTAAGCGCCCATCTCATCAAAGAAGGATAAATCATCATAAGAAATACCTAGCTGTTCGAATAAACCAGGATTGATATCTACCATGACTTCCATTCCTAACTGATTGGCATAATCCACGACTTGTTTAAAGTCTGCCAAGACTTTTTCTTTGTCATCGTTGATTTGCAGCAAACTGGTAAATACCCGTTTAAAGCCGTATTTGTGTGCCAAGTCTAAATACGCTTTGTCCTTTTCAAACGTTGAGCGCTCTGGATAAATCGATATCCCTAATTTTCCCATCAAAAAAACCTCCTGTAAATTCTATCCGTTTATTATAATGAATCCTCTTTCATTATAGCAAACATCTAAAAAGTGGTCTACACCTTTCCGCCTGTTTCTTTCTCATTCCACAAAATCTGCGCTTTCTTCTATGTCTCTTTTTTGTTATGATTATCATTAAGAAAACTGGAAGGAATGAAAGAATGAAAAAAATCCTATTCACACTGACAGCAGCTGCTAGCCTTTTATTATTAGCTGCTTGTACAGGTTCAAGTACCACCGATCCCTCATCAAGCAATTCGGCAGAAAGCACGTCGACCTCAGAATCCGTTGACTTGAATGCCCTGGAATTGCCGCAATTATCAACGGATGTGCAAGAGAATGAAGCTTTAGTTGAAATGGTGACGGAGGAAGGCTCGATCAAAATCAAACTTTTCCCAGAGATTGCACCCAAAGCAGTCGAAAACTTTTTGACCCATGCCAAAGATGGTTATTATGACGGCTTGACTTTCCATCGTGTCGTAGAAGAGTTTATGATCCAAGGGGGCGACCCTAATGGTGATGGCACTGGCGGAGAAAGCATATGGGGCGAAGGATTCGGCGAAGAATACTCGAACCAGCTTTATCACTTGCGAGGCGCATTGGCAATGGCAAAATCAAGTGCGCCAAACAGCCAAGGCAGTCAATTCTACATCGTTCAAAATGATCAAGACGTATCCGACGGTCTAGCGATCCAACACTATCCTGAAAAAATCATCGAAGCCTACAAAAATGGTGGAACACCACAATTGGACGGTAGCTATACCGTTTTTGGTCAAGTGATCGAAGGCATGGATGTCGTAGATAAAATTGCGCAAGCAGAAACCCAAGACTCTGGCAATGGTGAGAATTCTCAACCGGTTGAGCCAGTGAAGATCGAAACGATCAAGGTCTTACAAGAAGCCAAAGAATAAATAAAAAAACCGCTGAAGTCTCCGATACTCGGGAATTTCAGCGGTTTTCTTTTACTTTTGGTCGCCTACGATAAAGGTAAATTCGCACTCAGCAGCTTTTTTGCCATCCACTGTCGCTACCGCATCAGCAGTTCCAACGGAGCCTTTGATTTTGGTGATCTCAAAAACAAGTTTCATAGTATCTCCCGGAACAACTTTTTGACGGAATTTGGCTTTGTTGATGCCGCCGATATACGCCGTTCTACCTTGGAATTCCTCGGATTTCAAGATCAGGATCGATCCTGCTTGTGCCAATGTTTCTAAAATCAAGGCACCCGGCATTACTGGATTTCCCGGAAAATGACCTTGGAAAAAGTCTTCGTTGATAGTAACATTTTTCGTTGCGATAATCTTTTTGCCAGACTCGATTTCATCGACATAATCAATATATATAATTGGGTAGCGATTTGGAATCAAATCCATGACTTCTGTTTCAGTCAATAGTTTTTTCATGGTTTCCCTTCCTTGCTTAAGAATTTATTATAGTTTGATTATCAAAGTATCATAGTTCAGCGGAATTCGCAACTAAATATTTATTAAGAAAAAAATAGTTTGACAATCAAACAATTATGCTTAATAATTAGAAATCAAGATAGTTTGATTTACTATTTGTCATTATACGTATTTTATTATTGTTGAATTTATTAAGGAGTGGAATTATGAGTTTTTTAACCGGTAAAAAAGTTGTCGTCATGGGCGTTGCCAACAAACGCAGTATCGCTTGGGGCTGTGCACAAGCATTAAAAGCACAAGGAGCCGAAGTGATCTACACGTATCAAAACGACCGCATGAAGAAGCCTTTAGAGCGCTTATTGGAATCTGATGAATTTGTAGTGGAGTGTGACGTCGCTAATGACGAAAGCATTGCTGCCGCCTTTGATACAATCAAAGAATATGCTGGAGAGATCCATGGTGTCGTCCATGCCGTCGCTTATGCTAATAAAGAAGATCTTTCTGGCGACATTTTGAATATTTCTCGTGACGGTTATGCTTTGGCGCAAGACATCAGCAGTTATTCATTGATTGCCGTCACTAAATATGCCAAACCAATCTTAGCTGAAAATGCTGGAATCGTTACCCTTTCCTACTTAGGTGCCGAACGGGCAGTACCAAACTACAACATGATGGGTATTGCGAAAGCTGCTTTGGAATCAAGTGTTCGCTATTTAGCTGCCGAACTTTCACCGCAAAAGATCCGTGTCAATGCGATTTCAGCTGGCGCCATCAAGACGCTGGCAGTAACTGGTGTAAAAGACTATCAAAAACTGATCCAATTGTCAGAGGATCGAACACCAGATCATATTGGTGTAACGATCGAAGAAGTCGGCAATGCTTGTGCCTTCTTGATCAGTCCTTTATCAAGCGGGATTGTCGGCGAAGTGATTTTTGTTGATAAAGGCGTTCATTTATCTTAATCAATAATTGTCATAGAAAAGTCTGCTATTTGCCTACCCGTTGGCTGAGCAGGCTTTTTCTGAAAAAAACAGGTATTTCAGAAAACCTCCTTTGCATTTCTATTTTATCTTCGTTAAAATAGATGCAGTAAGACTTGGAGGGATTTTATGAAACAACTGCTACTCGCAGCTAGCACGACCGATTCAAGTGGTTCCAGCATTACTGAACCAGCAGCTGCTCAGCTCAATGCATTGCAAAAATGGTGGGCGTCCATCGACTGGGAATCGATCATTGGCCTACTGATTCAAAAAGCATTGATGTTGCTTTTTTTATGTATCCTATTCGGTATTTTATTGAAAATAAGCAATATGATCATCGATCGGATCTATCGTTCCTATGAAAAAAAAGCCAGTTTCAATGTGAGTCGAATCAACACGATCCATACCCTGATCCGCAATACGGTTCATTACACATTAGGCTTCTTTTTTGTCTATGCACTCCTTTCAACCATCGGCGTACCTGTAGGCTCGCTACTAGCCGGTGCCGGAGTCGTCGGTGTCGCCCTTGGTTTAGGCGCCCAAGGTTTTATGAACGACTTGATTACTGGCTTCTTTATTATTACCGAGCAACAAATCAATGTTGGTGATTACGTCCGCTTGACCAATCTGACGCTTGAAGGTACGGTGACGGCAGTCGGTATTCGGACTGTTCAATTAAAATCCGTTGATGGAACCGTTCATTATATCCCAAATCGTAACATCACGACCATCAGTAATACATCAAGAGCCAATATGCAAGTCGTGGTCGACGTACGAATCTTACCATCTGAAGGCTTAGATGAAATACGTGCCATCATTGAAGAAGTCAATGAACAGATTGCTCAGCAGCATGAAGAAGAGATTCAAACGGCCCCTACGGTCTTCGGTTTAGTGGATCTGGGGAACAACAACTTTGCAATTCGTACGACCATGTATGTGACCAACGGTACGCAATGGAAAATCAAAGAGGAATTTTTGGCCGCATCGATCGATGCTTTAACTGCCAAAGGCTATACGATCCCCAATGCGCCGATCGTCGGTATTTAAAAAAGGTTATCCCGAAGCTGGGATAACCTTTTTTCTATACCACATGCAGTTCATCTGTCATCTTTGGGGCATCTTCTTTAGAAATCAGCAAATAGCGTCTTTCAATTTCGTGCGCCAAATGATTGACGGATTTTAAAATCTCTTTGCGGGTGATAATCCCAACAAAGACATTGTCATCATCAACGATCGGCAAGAATGCTTGATCTACTAACAAATGCAGCATACTTTCCAACTCATCGTTTTCTTTGATGCAATTCACATTGACTTCCATGACATCTGCCACAGTCAGCCCTTCAATATTTTCCATACTGAAGCCAGTGAGATCCATCATGCGTTCTACGATGTTTGAGAGGCTGATTAAGCCGACTAAATGGTCCTCACTATCTAGTACAGGGATCTTTGAATAGCCCACTTTTGATAAAACAAGCAATGCGTGACTCAAAGGGTGGTTATAAAATACCGATGCCACATTTTCTGCCGGCACCAAGAAATTTTCTTGGTTCTCGAGTAATATTTTTTCTACGGTCTGTCCTATCAATCTAATTGCCTCCATTTCACAGCTACTCTTCTATTTTACTTGAAAATGAGAATAGAAAGTAGAAACCTGCAAAATTATAATGAAATTTTTACTTTTTGATTCCGCTTACTTAGCGTGTGAAAACAAAAGCTAGCTCAGGGACTTTATGAAAGGAACGATCATAGTATTGGATTGCCCATTGTTCTGGCGTACTTTCGATAATCGCAAAGCTTTTGATTTGAATTTGCCCTCGCGGTTGGGAAATACTGCCGGGATTCAGGAAAAGTCGATTCCCGACTTTCTCACAAGCAATTTGATGCGTGTGACCAAACAGTGCGACCGAGGCATCGGCTTGTTGCGCTTGCAGCCCTAATTTCGTTACACCAAAACGGACATCTGCTAAGTGGCCATGAGTCATATAGATGGTGTCCAGCGGCGTTTTGATGATACGCTCATTGGGAAAACCACCGCCATAATCGCAATTGCCGCAAACGACTTGAAAAGTATCCCACAAAGGGTCTGTGTCAGGTAGTTCGGAGTCCCCACAGTGCAGGAATAAATCGACTTGATTTTCGAATTCATTTTTAAGATCATCAAGAATCTCACGATCTGAATGATTGTCACTGACAACTAAATATTTCATACATTTTCTCCTTCTAACCACTCCTGCCACTGTTCCTGCAGCTTTTTGATTGCTAGACCACGGTGGCTCACTCGGTTCTTTTCTTCTTGACTCATTTGGGCTGCGCTTTGCTCTGAACCATCAGGAATAAACAATGGATCGTAACCGAACCCATTTTCTCCACGAGGGATACGGCCGATTCTTCCCGGCCATTGAGCTTCAACCACCAAACTATCTTTTCCTGGCGCTGCGAAAACTAACGTACAGTGAAATTGAGCACTGCGCTTGTCATCTTCGACATCCGTCAATTCGTAAAGTAATTTTGCATTATTGGCAGCGTCACTTTTTTGCTCACCAGCAAATCGAGCAGAGTACACCCCTGGTCGACCCCCTAATGCATCGACTTTCAGTCCTGAGTCATCAGCTAACACCGGTCTTCCCAAAATTCTGGCGATGGTTTCCGCTTTAAGGCGGGCATTTTCTTCAAAGGTGGTGCCGGTTTCTTCAACATCTGGCAAGGAAGGATAGTCTTTTAAGGTGCGGACATCGTAACCTGCTGCGCCAAATACGGCTTTAAACTCCTTGGCTTTTCCTGGATTGCCTGTAGCAATGACAATCGTTTTTTCGGGAATCTCATAAGGGGGTTCATCTGGTAAAAACAGTGCCTCTTTTTGATAGGCAATCAATTCTTCGATAGCTGTTTTTCCGTAGATCAGCATCTCATTCAACTGCTGGCCATCAAAGGTTGCTTCTTCCCCAGTTCCTTGCAATTCGACAAATCGACCAGATTCCGTCATCACCAAATTCATGTCAACAGCAGCTGAAGAATCTTCTTGATAATCGAGATCAGTCACACAGGTACCATCTGGTAAGATCCCGACACTAATTGCTGCCAAATGCTCCTTGATTGGATCTTCCGTCAATGCTTTGTCACGCAACAAGGTATCGATAGCTAAACGCAACGCGACAAAAGCGCCGGTAATACTGGCTGTTCTGGTACCGCCATCCGCTTGGACGACATCACAATCGACGACGATACTACGTTCCCCTAATTTTTCTAAATCGACTACGGCTCGTAAGGAACGAGCGATCAGCCGTTGGATCTCCATCGTACGACCAGAAAGCTTGCCTTTGGCACTTTCTCGACGATTACGAGTGTTGGTCGCTCGTGGGAGCATACTGTATTCGGCTGTGACCCAGCCTTTTCCCGTATCTCGTAAAAACGGAGGGACCCGATCTTCAATCGTTGCCGAACAAATCACGGTTGTGTCACCAAAAGAGATCACAACCGATCCTTCGGGGTGTTTGTAGACGTTGGTTTGAATGTTGACTGGTCTTAACATTGTTTCTTTTCTGCCATCATGTCGCATTTAAAAGCCTCCTAAATCAGTGTGAATCGATGAGATCGTGTCTAAATCAAGCCAATCATTGGCAATCTCATCAAATATTTTCGGTGAACCAGTAGTAAAAAATGCATGTTGCGGATGCGGATCGTCCTGACTCGTTGCTGCAATGGAAAAATAGTCCAACAAGGTACTGACTTCCCCCACCGTTTCTGCCCCTGAATCAATCAGCTGGATATGGGCGCCTAATTCATTTTGGATCAAAGGGCGCAATAAAGGATAATGAGTACAGCCCAGAATCACTGTATCTAACCGCTTGTTTTTCAATGGACGCAACGTTTCTGCCACGATTTTCTTGGCGACCGAGCTATGGTATTGTTTGCTTTCTACGATCGGCACAAACTTTGGGCAAGCCAAACTGACGACTGACGCATGGGGCGCTTTGCCATGAAGAGCGCGCTTGTAAGAGTCGCTTTTGATCGTTCCATTTGTTCCGATGACACCGATTCGCTGGTTTTTGCTTGCTTTGACTGCTGCTCGACTACCGGGCAGGATCACGCCAATCACCGGGATCGCTAGTTTTTCTTTGATTTCTTCAAGGGCGACCGCTGTCGCTGTATTACAAGCGATCACCAACATTTTAATGTTTTTTTCTAATAAAAAACGGGTCATTTGCCACGTATACGCGATAACTTGCTCAGCAGGTCTCGGACCATACGGGCATCTGGCTGTATCTCCCAGATAAAGAATCGATTCGTTGGGTAATTGCTTGATTGCTTCTTTGACGACCGTCAACCCACCAACACCAGAATCGATAAAACCAATTGGTCTGTTGTTTGTCATAGTTTCCATCCTTTACATGAAAAAAAGAGTTTGGTGCGTTTTTCTCTCTTATTCATTTTGGACTTTTTTTGTCTATTTTTCAAGTATTCCTTTCGTTTGCTAAAAAAGCTTTCCCAAAAAATACGAAACGGTCAAAAAGAAAAAAGCCCCAACGATTGGCTCACAACCCACAAGTTGCACTTGCATGGGTAAAAGACCGATCGTGGGGATGTTTTTGTCGATTATTCTTTTTAGTAATCGTACTGACGTTTTTCCAAAAAGCCAGAAAGCAATGACAATGCATAACAAACCAAAAAGTATAAAACAGTCATTGCCAAAAACATAGGCAAAACATAGTTTGTATTTTGACCATAAATGATTCGAGCATGATGAGTCAGCTCTGGTAAAGAAATAATCACGGCTAATGACGTATCTTTGATCAAAGAGATCAACTGACTGACGATCGCTGGCAACATCGCTTTAAATGCCTGTGGCACGACGATACTCCGCAATACTTCGACATAGCTTAGCCCTGTTGACAAACCAGCTTCCATCTGCCCTTTTGGCACAGCATTCAAACCAGCACGAAAGATTTCAGAGAGCATCGCTGATTCAAAAATCGTCAACGCCACAACCGCTGACCAAAAAATATTAAAGCGGATACCGATCTGCGGCAATGCAAAGTAAGTGAAAAAGATGATCAAGAGCAAAGGCAAGTTACGAATAACATCGATCACGACACCTAATACTTTAGAAAAGACCGGGATCGAGCTGAAGCGCAAAATGCCGGCGATCCCTCCGATAATAAAGCTAAATAAAATCGATAGGATCGACACTTCAACTGTTACCCGCAAGCCATCGATCAAGAAGCGAATGTTAATCGCTGAAAAAGCTTCAAAAAAATCCATAGTTCGTTAGCTCCTTTCTATGAGCGGACAGCCCAACGCCGTTCCAAGTAAACCATCAAATAAGACAATGGTAGGGTAATGATCAAATAGAAAAGACCAACAATGATATACGTATCGAATGTATTGAAGGTCTCACTTGCGATCAAATCCCCTTGATACATAATATCTAATCCTGCGACCATCGCCAAAATTGATGAGTTTTTAACAAGATTGATAAATTGATTGCCTAACGGCGGTACGACGATCTTAAAAGCCTGAGGCAAAATAATGTAACGCATCGCTTGGCTGTACGTAAAACCAGAAGACAAGGAAGCTTCCATCTGGCCTTTAGGAACCGTTTGAATCCCTGACCGGATCGTCTCAGCGATAAATGCCGATGTATAGATCGTTAAGCCAATCGTTCCCGCTTGAAAACCGTCAAAAGAAACCCAATACATTGGCACAACGACATAAAAGAACATCACGATGATCAATAAGGGAATATTTCTAAAAAACTCAACATACGCTTTGGCAATCCCTTTGATGAGGCGATTGTCTGACAACTGAAAAATTGCCATTAAGGTTCCGATCAAAAGACTAAAAAACAGTGCGATCAAACTCGCCATGACTGTGTATTTAAAGCCTTCAATAAACTGACCGGTATACGTTTGAAATAATTCAACCATTCAGTTTCCTCCTACTCTACTTTTCCTGATTCGTCTTCAGGGAACCACTTGTTGTATATCTCATCATAGGTTCCATCTTCACGCATTTCCCGCAAGGCTTGATTCACTGCATCAAGAAACGGCTTTTGTCCTTTATTGATGGCAATCCCATAAGGTTCTTCTGTAAAAGTTTCGCCAACTAAATGGTAATTGGGATTTTCACTCGCCATCCCTAATAAGATCGCATTATCCGTGGTCATAGCATCCCCTTGACCAGATTGTAAAGCAGTAAAGGCTTCCGCATAATTCTCAAGTTCTAAAATTTGCGCTTCTGGTGCTGCTTCACGGATGTTCACAGCTGAGGTAGAGCCTTTAACGACCAATACAGTGGTGTCTGCGGTCAAATCTTCGATCCCTTGAATAAGACTGTCTTTGGCAACTAATAAAGATTGACCTGCATCAAAGTAGACATCGGAAAAATCGACCTGTTTTTTACGTTCTTCCGTGATAGTCATCGTGGCGATGATTGCATCGATGTTGCCGTTTTTCAAAAGAGGAATCCGGGTTTTTGAGGTAACTTCAACAAAGATGGCATTGCCATCACGACCTAAAATTTTCTCAGTGATTGCACGAGCGATATCAATATCGAATCCCCGTACTTCTCTAGTCGCGATATCCATCAATCCAAAAAGACGGGTATCGTTTTTTACGCCCCAAACGATCTGATTCGTCTCTTTGCTGTTTTCTAAAATATCGATATCTGCGGCACTTTGTCCTTTACAACCTGAGAAAGTCACAAGGGCAAAGGCTAAGACTAGAAAGGAAAATATTTTCTTTCTCATAAGGGTTCCTCCTATTGCTTAATGATTTGTGACTTTACTCAAGAATTGTTTTGCACGTTCGTCTCTGGGTGCATCAAAGAATCCATCGACATCGCGCCGGTCTTCTAAGACTTGTCCTTCCGCCATAAAGACGATTCGATCTGCTACTTCACGGGCAAAGCTCATTTCATGGGTAACAACGATCATGGACATACCTTCACTGGCAATTTTCTTCATGACATCCAATACATCACCAATCATTTCTGGATCCAATGCTGACGTTGGCTCATCAAAAAGCAGCATCTCTGGTTTCATCGCAAGCCCTCTGGCAATTGCGACCCGCTGCTGTTGTCCGCCGGATAACATGGAAGGATAGGAATCTTTTTTATCTAACATCCCTACCCGATCAAGAAGTTTTTCCGCCAAATTGATGGCTTCTTGCTCATTTTGTTTTAATACTTTAATCGGTGCCAACGTAATATTTTCTAACACGGTTTTATTTGGATACAAGTTGAAATGTTGAAACACCATGCCGATGTTTTTTCTAATTTCTGTCATTTTGACATCTTTGTCAAACAAGTTCTTACCATTGACCAATAATTGACCACCTGAAATGGTTTCTAGACCATTAATCGTACGGAGCATTGTACTTTTACCAGATCCTGAAGGCCCGATAACAACAACGACCTCACCTTTTTCAAATTCAAGGTTGATGTTTTTTAATGCATGGAACTTTCCGTAATATTTCTCTACGTTCTTAAATTCGATCATTGCCATTGATTCACACTCCTAGCTTTTTTTAAAATTAAATGAGTAATTGGAAAGATTTGATTCATATTATAGCTCAATCTTTTTTCATTTGTAAAGGTTCTTTTCCAATGTTCCCCCCTTATTTCTGAAAAGACAAGTGCTATTTTACTTTGATGTGAGGTTTTTGTCCATGAAAATTTTTCTCACCCCATCAGATCACAAGGAGAACCGGTTGTTTCTTTTGCTAAAAAAAGGTAAGATAAACCATATAACAAAGGAAAAGGTGGAAAAAAAGTGAATACGATTTTAACTGGCGACCGCCCAACTGGCAAATTGCATCTTGGCCATTATGTGGGGTCTTTAAAAAAACGGGTCGAAATGCAAGCTGACCCTGAAAATCAGCTTTATATCATGGTCGCTGACATGCAGGCACTAACAGATAATGCGAAAACACCTGAAAAGGTCTCAGCGAATATTTTAGAAGTTGCTTTGGATTATTTAGCCGTTGGATTGGATCCAGCAAAAACAACGATGTTTATTCAATCGCAAATCCCTCAGCTCTCTGAATTGACGATGTATTATCTCAATCTAGTCAGTGTTGCTCGAGTACGACGCAATCCAACCGTTAAAGCCGAAATTGAACAAAAAAAATTTGGTGAAGGCGTTCCTTCTGGTTTCTTCATCTATCCTGTCTCTCAAGCAGCGGATATCACCGCTTTTAAAGCAAATTTAGTCCCAGTCGGCGAAGATCAAAAACCAATGCTGGAACAAACGCAAGAAATCGTGCATAGTTTTAATTCTACGTATAGTGAAGTATTAGTCGAACCAAAAGCGGTTTTACCGCCAAAAGGCATGGGACGTTTAGCGGGGATCGATGGGAACGGGAAAATGAGCAAATCATTGAACAACGGTATTTACTTAGCTGATCCAGCCGATGTATTACAAAAGAAAGTGATGAGCATGTACACGGACCCAAATCACATTCATGTCAACGACCCCGGACAAGTTGAAGGCAATATGGTCTTCACTTATCTTGATGTATTTGGTACCGAAAAAGAAAAAATTGCTGAATTAAAAGAACATTACACCCGTGGTGGATTAGGCGATGTCAAAATCAAACGCTATTTGATTGATGTTCTGGAAGCCGAATTTGCACCCATTCGTGAGCGCCGTGAAGCTTTTGCCAAAGATCCCGGTGAAGTGATGAACTTACTAAAACTTGGTAGTGAAAAAGCTGAACAAGTTGCCGCTCAGACGTTAGCTGAAGTCAAAAATTCAATGGGCATCAATTACTTTGCTTAAAAAACAAGCCTTTACGGCTTGTTTTTTTGTTTACAAATCGGAATGAATTCTTTCATGCAAAACATATGTACAAACTCTGTGTTAGATTTCACGAGAACACTTCCTCCCCAGACTGACACTTTGTGTATTTTGATTTGATGCTGTTTCTTGCGCAATAACCAAGAGAGCTGTCCTAAAAAATAACTTCATAAAACGCTGATTAGAAAATGTATTTTTTCAGCCTAGCCAGTGTTTAAAAAAGGTTGTACCAAAAAAACTGGATTGCCTTCTATAGAGAAATCTTTTACGGCTTTCACTCAACTCCTAACATTCTTGTGTCATCTGAGCATCTATTATAATAGTAGAAAACGTTCCCCACCCAACTTCTTTGTATGGTGGAGAACGTTTTTCTACTTATTTGATTAGCGGATTTCTGCTTGAACGTTTTCTTCTAAGTTACGAGTAATTTTCGCTATTGCTTGATTGATCTCTTCATCCGTCAGGGTAGCTTCCGGATTGCTAAAGGTCAGACTGTACCCTAGAGATTTTTTACCTGCTTCAATGTTTTTCCCTTGATAAACATCGAATAAACGAATATCACTTAAGAAGCGACCTGCACTTTCACGAATGATTTCCATCACGGATTGGTTATCGATCGTTTCATCGAGCAAGAGTGCCATATCTCGGGTCACTGATGGGAACTTAGAAACTGGTTGATAGACCAATTGTTCTGTTTTAGCTGCTAACAACTGATCTAAGTTCAATTCAGCAACATAGGTTTCACTCACTTCGTAGGCTTTGGTGATCGATGGGTGGACTTGTCCCAAGAAGCCGATTTCTAGGTCATCTAGCAAGATCCTTGCCGTACGCCCAGGATGCATCTCTTTGATAGCTGCCGTTTTTTGATAACGAATACGGTCGGTTAATGCCAACGAATCAAAAAGATTTTCTAAAAAACCTTTCAAATGGAAGAAATCAACTTTTTGAGCTTGGGTTTGCCAGTCTTTCTCATGGATATTTCCCGTCAATGCTAGCCCTAAGTGATTGACTTCTGTTGGCAGTTCGTGTTTACTGTCGCCCGTTTGATAGAAGACGCGACCAATTTCATATAAAGCAACACGATTGTTTTTACGTGCCAAATTGTACGCAACGTCGTCTAACAAACCTGAAATCAGATTCAAGCGCAAGACGGCACGCTCTTCGGTCATTGGCCAATCCAATCGAGTCACTTGGCTCGATTTATCCGTAAATTGTTGCGCCTTCTCTTCCGTTGTCAAAGCATAGCTGATGGCTTCACTGACCCCGTTGCCTTCCAAAAGAGTCCGAACTTCTCTAGTCAGACGTTGCGCTTTGGTTAAATGACCGGCAACCGTTTCTCCTTGCGGTAAAGTCGATGGCAAACGATCATAACCGTAAATACGCGCCACTTCTTCAATGATATCTGCTTCGATCGTAATATCCCAACGACGAGGTGGGACTGAAACAATATAGCTGTCTGCTTCTTGACGATGACCAAAGCCTAATGCATCAAAGATTTCTTGCACTTCTTCATCAGTGATTTCTGTGCCTAAATAGCTATTGATCCGTGCTAAAGTAATCGCAACCTCCACAGGTTCTACTGCTACTTGGGAACCTATTACTGCCTCTTTCAAGACCGTTCCGCCAGCAAGTTCCGCAATCAGTGCTGCTGCTGCATCACAAGCTTTTGCAACCGTTGCTTGGTTGATCCCTTTTTCAAAACGAGCGGATGATTCGCTTCTTAAATTGAATTTTTTCGAAGTCAAACGAATCGCTAATGGATCGAACAAGGCCGCTTCTAAAGCGACTGTGGTCGTCGTTTCCGTGATTTCAGAATCAAGACCTCCCATGACGCCTGCGAGCGCAACGGGTGTCGTTCCGTTGGTGATAACGATGTCTTCTGGGGAAAGCTGACGAGTTTCTCCATCTAAGGTAACCAGGCTTTCATTTTCTTTGCCGCGACGTACCAGTATTTCCTTGCTGTCTAGCTTTTGATAATCAAAAGCATGCAATGGTTGACCAAATAACAGTAAGATATAATTCGTCACGTCCACGACATTATTGATTGGACGAATGCCTTCATTCATCAAGCGATTTTGCAGCCATTGTGGACTTGGGGCGATCGTTACGCCATCAATGATTCGAATTTGGTAGGCGGGTGCATCCGTTACTTCAGTGACCTTCACCTGAATTTTATCGGCAGCAGCTACTTCACTTTCGGTAAGCGCAATTTCAGGAAACTTCGGTGTTTGCCGATAGATTGCACCGACTTCATAAGCAACCCCCCGCATGCTCAACGCATCCGCACGATTCGGAGTGATCGATAATTCGATAATGTGATCATCCATATCAAGATAAGGAAAAACTGGTGTTCCTACTTCTGCTTCTGCTGGTAAATAATAGATTCCTTCTGCGTATTCTTTGGGAATCACGCTATCTGCATATCCCAACTCTTGCAACGAACAAATCATGCCGTTGGAAACTTCTCCCCGCATCTTGCCCTTTTTGATTTTTACGTTGCCCGCGATTCGAGAGCCTGGTAATGCCACGATGACTTTGATGCCGCTTTTGACATTCGGCGCACCACAAACGATCTGTGAGTCTTCATCCTCGCCAATATTTACTTGGCAAATTGATAGATGATCAGAATCTGGATGTGGTCGGCAGTCGGTCACTTCTCCGACAACGATTTTTTTTAAACCCTCTTCAGGCACGTCAATACCTTCGACTTCGATCCCCGTCACTGACATTTTATCCGCCAGCTCTTTGGGTGTGATCTCAGACAGATCAAGGTATTCATTTAACCATTTGTATGATACTAACATTTATTGTTCCCCCTTGAACTGGCGAATGAAACGCACATCATTTTGATAGAATTGGCGAATGTCGTTCACGCCGTAGCGCAGCATTGCCACTCGATCAGGACCTAAACCAAAAGCAAATCCTGAATATTGGGTTGGATCGATCCCTGACATTTCTAAGACGTTAGGATGCACCATTCCAGCACCGAGGATCTCGATCCAGCCAGTTTGTTTACAAACATTACAACCGGCACCACCGCACTTGAAGCAGCTGACATCGACTTCGACCGATGGTTCTGTGAAAGGGAAATAGCTTGGTCGCAAGCGAATTTGGCGATCTTCCCCAAACATTTTTTGCATCATGACTTCTAAGGTTCCTTTTAAGTCACCCATCGTAATATTCTTATCGATTACCAAACCTTCAATTTGATGGAATTGGTGGCTATGGGTCGCATCATCTGTGTCACGACGGAAAACTTTCCCGGGTGAGATCATCCGCAGCGGCCCTTTAGAAAAATCATGAGTCTCCATTGTTCTCGCTTGCACTGGTGACGTATGGGTTCGAATCAGCACTTCCTCTGAAATATAAAAAGTATCTTGCATGTCTCTGGCTGGATGATCCTTTGGCAGATTCATCCGTTCGAAGTTGTAATGATCTTTTTCCACTTCGTAACCTTCGACTACTTGGTAGCCCATACCAACAAAGATATCTTCGATTTCTTCCATGATTTGCGTTAGCACATGGCGTGTTCCTCGGTCCATCTTTTTACCAGGCAACGTCACGTCGATGGATTCTTCAGCAAGAGCTTTTTCCAAGTTTGCTGCTTCGATAGACGTCTTGGCTTCTTCAATCGCTTCTGTCAAGATATCACGAATCTCGTTGGCATAGCTCCCCACCTTCGGCCGTTCTTCCGCAGAAAGATCTTTCACTCCCCGCAGAACTTCTGTTATGGGACCTTTTTTTCCAAGCACTTCCACTCGAATCTGATTTAAGTCATTCATGGTTGGACTTTCTTTGATTTTAAGCAATGTCGTTTCCTTCAATGCTTCTAATTTCTCTTGTAAAGACATGTATTTCCTCCTTCTATGCTGTGAATAGTGTAAGAATAAAAAGACTGGATTGACTGAATAAAGTGAGTATCATTCGTATAAAGACAAAAAAAGACATCATCCCTTAAAAAAAGGAACGACGTCTCGTGTTACCATCCTCATTCGCGAAAAAAACCGCGCACTCACTTCGGCTAACGACAGCAAAACTGCCGACTGACTGTAATCAGCAAGCTCCAGAAGTGAAATTCATTTTTCGAATACAGGACTTGCTTTCAGTCTGTGACAAGTCTCCCTTTTTCTGATTCAGCCAAATTACTAGTTTCTATCAACGCTTTTTATCTATTCATTTAAGCTTAGTTTACCTAATTTCCGGTGAGAAATCAACTGCATTCTTCCTCACGCACCCAGGTTTCTGCCCAACGCTTCACACTCATCATACTCTTTTCAAGAGCAATACCTCTTGGCGTCAAGCAGTAAAGATTGTTTTCTTTGCAGACAATTTCTTCCCGCTCTAATTCTTTCAAGCGTTCGACTAACACCCGATCACTCACTTGAGGAATCTTGTTTGCTAACTCAACAAATCTTTGTTTGCCGTCTTCAAGAAGGACATCAATGATCAAGCCGTTCCACTTTTTGCCTAAAATAGAAAAAGCTTTTTCAAATTTAGGACAAAGGGCGTAATCCGATTCTACTTTTATCATTCTCCATCACCTCTTTTACCTATTATAGCATATGACTTACGAATTGTAAGAAACTAGGATCGATCAGCTAGAATGCCACGATCATTTTAGGTTTTAACAGCACTAAATAGGTCTGTTTCACTGGTTTGTTCAATGCTTTCTCCAATGCTTGGCAGTAGAGTTTCAATTGACCATAATATCGTTCGCGCATTTTCTTTTCAATCTGAGCCTGACTGCCGAAAACATCATCTGTTTTAAAGTCATATAAAATGATTTCATCCGCCAATTCAATATAGCCGTCGATAATACCATGGATCAAAAGCGGCGCATCTGGTTCGTCAAACCCTTCAAAGATCGTATCAGCCTCTTTTAGCATCGAAAACGGCTGCTCCCGCTTCACCACATCAGAGGATCGGTTCAGCAGTTCACCTAGTTCAGTTTGATAAAACCACAAAATGCTCGATCGGTCAATTTTTTTGGCGATTTCTTCAGAAAAAAATTGCTTTTTCACGAGTTCAGCAATCAGGAGCTCCAAAGTATCTTGTGTTGGCGTCATTCCTAATGGGATCATTTGCAAAACCGTATGTGTTGCTGTCCCGATACTGCTGGCGAGAGGCTTCGTTTCTTGCAGAAATTTCGGTTTCGCCAATTCATCCTGTACGTAGCGATATTGCTGAGGATTCGTCTTCTCGGAAACCGACCGCCATTCCAACAAAGTGGTCTGTTGATCATCGGGATCGTTATAGAGTCTTTTCAATTCTGATACAGATTGATAACTAGTCGTTTGGGTCGCTTTTTGATAAGGATAGCGATATGCTAGGCGTTTCAAAAGATCATCGATATTGCTATCTGGCGCAAGCAATCGTTTAGACTCCTCGACTGGCACAAGGGTCTCTTGGACTTGTTGCGTGATCGTTTCTTGATTCCACCATGACAGACGAAAATGAGCAGGATGATCGATCGTCCGCTTGCGCTCTGACGCTTCAGAGAATACTGCTTCCATATCTGGATGGCGCATCAGGGTCCGTCCGACCCAATCCATCAAGCTCCCCCGGGCAACAAGCCGTAATGCAGGATCAAGAACCATCTCGGCTTGTGTCAGGCCAGATTGCCAAGTCTTAAAGGCATCCGCTTGATTTTTATAGGAGCCCACTAAAAAAAGCTTCTGCTCTGCTCGTGTCAATGCTACGTATAATTTTCGCATTTCTTCTGACAAGGCTTTTTTCAAACGAACTTGCTTGATGGCTTGAAACGGCAGTGTCTCAAATTTAAGGTTTTCTGCTGGATTCACATATTGGATCCCAGCCCCCAGCTGTTCTTCAAAGATATAGCGCTTTTGAAAATCTTGGTAGTTAAAGAATTTTGTTGTATCCAGTAAGAACACAACAGGGAATTCCAAGCCTTTACTTGCATGAACGGTCATCACTCGAACGGCATCTTCTACAGGAGTAGCCACAGGCTCCGCCAAATCTTTGTTTTTTTCTTGCATTTTTTCGATGAAGCGAATGAATTGGTACAAACCACGGAAACTGCTCTTTTCGTATTTTTCAGCTCTGTGGATCAATGCCACTAAATTTGCATAACGCTGCTGTCCTGCAGGAAGTCCCACAACATAATCCAAGTAAGCAGTATCTTCATAGATTTGCCATAATAAGGTTGGGATCGGTAATCTGCGTGCTTCTTCGCGCCATTGATTTAGTTTGGCTAAAAACCCATCCAACGTTTGCCACAAGGGTGACTCTTCTTGTTGAACATGATAATCCAATACTGCATCATAGTAGTCGCTGGAACGATTCGCTAAACGGATCTCAGCCAATTGATCTTCTGTTAGGCCGACGATTGGCGAACGCAAGACCGCCACAAGGGGGATATCTTGGTACGGATTGTCAATGATTTGCAGCAAAGAAACGACGGTTTGGATTTCCGTTGCCTGAAAATAGTTTTGAGCATCATTGACCGCCATCGGAATCCCAAACTGCTTAAAGACATCTAAAATGACAAGATTGTTTTTACGTGTAGGGGTCAATAAGACGATATCGTTGTAAGTGATTGGTCGATTTGTTTTGGCTTTTTTGTCATAGATCATGAATTTTGATTCAATCAACTCTCGAATCTTCAATGCAGTAATCTGCATTTCACCCTCTGTTTTGTCATCGATCAATTGTTCTTCGGATTCATGCTCTTTTTCATATAACAAGAGCTCTGTGGCAAAGGCGTCGCTTTCTGGAAAATGAGGAAAACCGGTAATCAAGGCTGCCGCCTCATCATAAGGGATTTGTCCAACCCGTTCATCCATCAGCTGTTGAAAAACTAGATTCGTAAAATCCAATACGTCGGAGCGAGAACGGAAATTTTCTGCTAAGACGATTCTCCGCCCACCATTCTCCGTTTCAAATGCCAAGTATTTTTCGATAAATAGCGTCGGATCTGCTAGTCGAAACGAATAGATCGACTGCTTTACATCCCCCACCATAAACATATTGCCGGGGTTATGATCGACTTGTCTCACCCAATATAAAATTGCCTCTTGCAGCCGATTGACGTCTTGATATTCATCGACTAAAACTTCTTCAAAGCGATCACGATAATAGGTCGACGCTTCACTTCCACTACCGTCTCCTTGTAAAATCTGCAAGGTGAAATGTTCCAAATCATTAAAGTCTAAACGGCCTTTTGAAAGTTTCCTTTCTTGGAATGCTTTCATAAACGCTTCGGTCATAGCTGCCATTTTTTCAACGACAGGTGCGGACCGATGAAGCAGCTCCATCATTTCAGCCGGTGGGTATGGAAAGGCCGCTTTCAATTGCTCAACCAATTTTTTCGCATCATCTCGCAAAGGTTTAATTTCTTGAGAGAGTTCCTTTTGTTCTGGTTTGCGAAAAGCTGGGTAGCGAGCAAAACGCAACACTTGGATTTGCTCATAGAAGCCATCAACATCGTCTGAATCAAGCAGAGCCTTTAAGGTTTCCACCATTCCTAATTCGGTATCGATCAATAGTGCCGCTTTTTCCATCGCTTCATCAGAACGGGCATAGTCTTGCGCCGCCTGCAGCAAATGCGCCGCTGTCTTCAAGTTTTCTTGCAAAGTCGGCTTGATTTGCGATTGGTACAGGGTATTTTCAGCAAAGGTTTCTTTGCCGATATAGTGATCACTTAGATGAGCTAACCAGTTTACTGGATCCGGATTTGCTCGGGCAAAGTCATAAAGAGACAGGATCAGATCCCCGACGCCTTCATCGGAACGATCACTAGAAAAATTTTCCGTCAAACGAAAGAACGCTTCATCATTGGCTTCATATTGTTGATCTCTCAGCTGTGTCCAGATTTCTTCTTTCATCAATAAAATTTCGGTTTCATCAGTCATCATGCGGAAATTTGGATCTAAATCGATCAAATAATAAAAACGCCGAATCACAGTTAAACAAAACGCATGCAAGGTAGAAATGTTAGCTGTCGGCAATAGCTGCAGCTGACGGACGAAGTGCTGGCGCTTTTGCTCGTCACTTTCTTGATTGATGGCCTGCTGCAATGCCGCTTGAATCCGTTCTTTCATTTCTCGAGCAGCTGCTTCGGTAAAGGTCACGATCAGTAAAGAATCGATCGTCGTTCCTGCTTTTAGCTTTTCAATCACTCGCCGAACCAAAACGGTGGTTTTACCTGAACCCGCTGAAGCGGAAACGAGGATATTATCCCCTTTATCAAAAATGGCTTGCCATTGGGTATCCGTAAAGGTTTCATTTTGCGGTTTTAAAGGGATCTTACTCATCTTCTTCCTCCCTTAAGCGATGGATAATCTCATCTTTAGATAAGTTTTCTAAACGGTGGTACTCATTTTCTTTCAATAATACATCAAAGTCACAGATGCTGCGAAACGGACAAAACTCACACGCCCTTTTTTTGTCTTTTAATTTATAAGACGGGTTTAAGGCGATTTCACCGCTCAACAGCTTCTCACCACTTTGTTGCATATTTTTCCGATTGTGTTTTCTTAATAGTTCAAGCTCTTCTTCTGTATAAAACTTGTTTTTCGCCTGTGTTGTTTTTTGATAATTGCCGTTTTTGTCTTTCCGAACAGGAAATACCGGCGAATTTTTGCTGGCTTCAACTTCCTCATCGAGTAACGGGAAAACAGCCGGTTCGTCAATAAACAACCCGTCATACTTGAAACGTTTTAAACGTTCTTCTTCACTGGCTTCTTGTCCGTCCAAAAGCGGATTATGCACATGCAGATAATATGCCCCCGCTGGTCGAACCTTTGGCGAACCAACCAGTTGGACAGCATCCGTCAATGCGACGTCGAGATACGTGATCAACTGCATCGCAAGTCCGTAGTAGGCTTCAGAAAGGTCAAAATCTCGGCTGCTAGATTTATAGTCAACAACGGAAAGCCATTGTTCTTCTTCCGTTTTCGCCGTATCGACACGATCAATCTTCCCCCGCACATGTAGTTTCCCGCCAGAACTTAATGGTAATTCGATCCCGTTGATCCCATTTGAGCCAGCGATCTGGCCGAATAGCACCTCCGTCTTTTCAGGACTAAAATGCATTTTTTGTCCTTGTTTCGCTAATGCCCACGCTACTCGCTGAATCGTCTTGCCTAATTGATACCGAATAAAATTCATCCGAGCAGAACTCGTCAGTAAGCGATAACGGCTTTCGCCAAAAATTTCCTGCAAAACGACTTCCACAAATTGCACGCGTTGGTCAGCAGTTAACTGGGTCAAGGAAATATTTTCAGCAATTAGGACTTTGACAAAGCGGTCCAACGCATCATGGAAAAACTCACCGGTCATTGCTGGATTTAAGCCATAAACTTCCCGTTCTTTTAACCGTAATCCGTAGCTGACGAAATACTTGTATTCACACTGATAGAACGTCTCCATCTGAGAAATGGAGCTGTAGATCGACGGGCCATATAGCGCCGCAGCTTGTGCTTGAGACAAAGGAATCGGAATATTTTGATGGGTTTGGCTTTCAAATACTTGGGCAGCTAAATCTGTCCATTCCGAACGTAACAGCGCTTGTTTCAGTTGCTCCCACACTCGAGGCAAATTCTCTTTGTTTTTTTGCGCTTGCTGACTGAGATTATTGATTTGGTAGATCAGGCCACGATAACTGCCAACATAGTCTCTCGGGTCACTGACTAGCGTCAAGATCCCCCGCTCTTGCAGTGGTACATCCAAATGCTTGACCACGCGGTCTAAATAAGGCGACATCTTGATGTTTTGCTGTGTATCAAAATTAACGGCATAGGACAGTGATAAGTGCTCTGTCGCTGAAAGCAAGACAGAATAAAAGGCAAATGGTTCTTTGACACTGCCTTCCACCACTGTGTCTCTAAGGTATTTCTCACCATTGAATAACTGATTGAAATGCTGACGTTCTTCATTCGTCAACAATGTTTTATTTTCCATTTTTCTTGGCAAAGCCGTTTCATTCAATCCCGGTGCAAATGTGATCTTCGCTTGTTTCGGACGCGCCAAATCAAGGCGGTTGATGTTGACTTGGTCGATCGCTGTTGGGATCTTTCCGAATGTGACATTTTCTAAGCCAGTCAATAAGACATCTTCAAAGAGCGCAAAATCAAAGGGCTCATCTCCATAGATCGTGGCATACTCATCCAGCAGATCCATTAAAGCTTGCCATGCTTGTTCATGATTGCGGGCTTGATCTAATTTTCCTTGTTGGATTGCCTGGTCTCGCCAATGCCTCAGCTGTTGCTCGACACCCGCATTCAGTAAAAAGCGATACAGCAGTTCTACGGCATCTCGATTTGTTCTAGCTGCTGTCAGCCAATCGAGTGTATCCACGACATCTTGCTTGAAAGCCCTGCGAAGCTGATTGGTGTACGCCGTCAAATCCACTTTGTCCACTGCTTCTTCTTCCGATTGTAAATACTCGATCAGTTCCCAATCTTCGTTTCTCGTCCAACTCGCTCCTTGGAAATCATGAGCCAGCGCTTTGTTCTCGGTAATATCCACCAACTTACGAAACTGGTCACGCCCAACAAGCCAATCTGCTTCGGAGCGATAGGCTGCCGGTAAGTAAAGTTCCGTTCTAAGCAACCGTAAAATATCATTTAAGCGAAAGCCATAGGATTGACAAGCAAAAAAAGCATTCAAAAACTCAACCAATGGATGTTGCGCCATCATCTGCTCTTCATCGATATAAAAAGGAATCTCAAACTCAGTAAAAATTTTAGGAATATACTGATGATAGACTTCTGGTTCGGCGATCAGTAATTGGATATCACGATACCGTAATGTTGGGTACCGTTTCTTATCACTCATCATCCCGCGGATCGACGCTGCGATTTGACGAATCTCTTCTTCGGGATTCCCAACTTTCCAGACAGCCAAGAAGTCTTTGACGGACGTCTGCTGATGATAATTGGCTTGTGATTGGGTCTGCCGCCAAAAAGTTTCTACTTCCTTGTATGCCTGCGGGATCGATCCCTCGTCTTCTTTGTCCACCTCTTGGTTGACGGAAAGTTTCTGATCTAAGTAAATGTTCACTTGATTGTCACGAGCAGAACTGATCAACTGATAATAGGTCCGTCCTGCTTCGTAAAATAAATTCAATGGCGTGGGCATCTCTTGTGGGTACCCGCGATCCAAAATAAGATCAATCACTACATGACTTCTCTTCATCAGTACTTGAATCAACTGTTGCTCTTGTGTTGAAAAAGCGGAGAAACCGCTGATAATAAATAAGGCGTGGGAAAGATCTGGCGCTTTGTTCAAAGAAACAGTGGTTGGCATTGCATGATCCACCGAGGAATCACCCAGCAAGGAACCTTCCAGAAAGCGTGTCAGTAAGGTGATCGGTTGTTCGACTTGCAAGGCACGCTCTAGAAGTTCTTGTTCAAATCGTTGAAAAATTATCGCTAATTCACTGTATTTTTTTTCTTCGTCTTGGGTTGCGCTTGGTGCAGCACCACCTGCTAATAAATCTTCGATCCCCAATCGACTTGTATGCATTTCTTGATAGAAAGCCAACAATTGTTGGATAAAACCCGCTTTGTTGATCTCACCACGGTATAAGACGAGTTCTTCTTCTAGTTCCAAAAGCAGCTTACGCATGATCATGGAGGCACCATTTTCAGTGATGGCATTTTGAGAAAGCAAGCCGGTTTGCTGCAGATAAAACCAAGCCAAACGGTGAAAACTATACACTTGCGCGCGAATAGAAGCAAAATCTTCTACGCGATCCTCTTTCAGTAATTGAAGGATCTCGCGCTCTCGTTCAAATTTGTTGTAGTTAGGTACCAGGAAAAATACTTCTTGATGGTCTTTTTCTAACCAGCTTTTTGCATTTTCTATCACTGCTTGATCATGACGACAACGGCCATCGCCAAGAATAAATCGTAAACTCATGAAAGGACTCCTTCTCTCCATCGTCTTTTAAAAAAATCCACTAAAAAATCAGCGACACGCTTTTTCGAATGCGTCTTTATTTTTAAGAGACTCTCCTTAAAAACAAAATAACAATCGCAGAATTTCATTCTTTGCCTACCATACCAAAATCGGCAATTGGCCAGAAAACAAATTTTACATCCCCCAAAATTGTTGATTCATCGATCAGACCTAATTGACGACTATCTTTGGAAATTCGACGGTTATCCCCTAACACTAAAATTTGACCTTCAGGAATGACTTCAACACCAAATAACCCCATATCAAAATCACTAGTCAACGGAAAGCCATCTGCGACAGCTGCTTTGAATTCATCCAAGTAGGGTTCATCATATGCTTGTCCATTGATATAAAGGGTATCGTTTTGATAGGAAACCTGGTCGCCAGGTAATCCGATTACGCGTTTGATATAGTTTTTGCCTGCTTCATCCGGTGCTTCAAACGTTATGATATCGAAACGTTCGATCTCGGTATTTTTCAAAGCAATCACCCGCTCACCATCATGTAATGTGGGGTCCATCGAATCTCCTTTTACGATCACAGGGGTAAAGACATACTGTCTTAATAACAAGAGGAATAAAGTAAAGATCACGACAAATCCTACTGTTTTTAAAAGCTCTTTTACTTGTTGCACGCGTCCCTCACTCCTTGAATGTTTTAACTATATTTTCCAAGAATCGAACAAACATTCTTATTTTTCTATTCTACCATAAAATGAAAGGAGCAGGACATCTCCTCTCTGGTTCTTTATGAAAATTTGGGGAATCATTGGACTTGCGTATGAATTGTCATCTTATCTAATCCGTGCTACGGTTGAAATAGAACCCATTATTGAAAGGAAGTGCCAAAATGAACCAACAGTTACCACAAGTGCCCACGAAGTTATTGATTGACGGAAAATGGCTTGAAGGAACAAAAGAGTCGGTTTCGGTTACCAATCCTGCCACTAATGAAGAACTGGTAAAAGTCAGCCAAGGAGGCATCGATGAAACAAAACAAGCGATCGATGCCGCCGCGAAAGCCTTCACAGATTGGTCAAAACGTTCGCCTCGAGAACGAGCCGATTTGATGAACAAGATTGCTGATTTAATGGAACAAGAAAGCGACCGTTTGGCAAAAATTATGAGCATGGAACAAGGAAAACCATTAAAGGAGGCAGAGGCAGAAATCCAATCCAACGTAGACAATTTCCGTTGGAATGCCGCCGAAGCACAACGGGTCTACGGCGAAGTGATTCCAGCTCCTGCACACAATCATTGGCTGGTGCGAAAAGAAGCCATCGGTGTTGTTGGTGCGATCACGCCTTGGAACTTTCCTTCCAATATGATTGCTCGAAAAATCGCTCCTGCCATGGCAGTTGGCTGTACCCTTGTTATGAAACCATCTAAAGAAACACCCCTATCAGCATTGGCTTTAGGTGAACTTTTTCAACAAGCGGGCCTTCCTGACGGAGTCGTCAATATCGTCTTAGGGGATTCTTCTGAAATCGGGAAAGAATTGACTGAGAACAAACAAGTCAAAAAAATCACCTTTACCGGCTCCACGAAAGTTGGGATGAAATTATACGAACAAGCTGCACCAACTCTGAAAAAAGTTTCATTGGAGTTAGGCGGCCATGCCCCGTTTCTTGTTTTTGCTGATGCTGATTTAGATTTAGCTGCTGAAAAATTAATTGCAGCAAAATTCCGCAACAACGGTCAGGTCTGTACATCCCCCAATCGAATTTTTGTCGAAGAATCCATCAAAGAAGCCTTTACTAAAAAGCTATTAGGGCAAATGGAAGCCGTAACTGTTGGTAATGGTTTAGAGAACCCCACCGTTGGTCCTTTGATCAATCAAGCAAGCGTTAAAAAAATCATCGACCAGCTGGAAGACGCGGTAAATAAAGGGGCTAAAGTCTTATTCGGTGGGAAGAAGCTTACTGAAGGTGAATACGAAAAAGGCAACTTCTTTGCACCAACGGTCATCGACGGCATCACTCCTGACATGACTATTTACTATGAAGAAACCTTTGGACCCGTGATTCCATTGATCTCATTTACGGATCGACAAGCAGTCATCGCTGCGGCAAATGATACGGAATTTGGATTAGCCTCTTACTTCTTTTCAACGAATCTGCAAACAATCTCGGATGTAGCCCAAAACCTCCAATATGGGATGGTTGGGGTCAATGACATTGCGATCTCAAACCCGGCGGCTC
The DNA here is from genome assembly GCF_002140755.1 of Enterococcus sp. 5B3_DIV0040. Classification (NCBI taxonomy): domain Bacteria; kingdom Bacillati; phylum Bacillota; class Bacilli; order Lactobacillales; family Enterococcaceae; genus Enterococcus; species Enterococcus sp. 5B3_DIV0040. Next base: position 1,404,873 of record NZ_NGLC01000001.1, on the reverse strand, counting down.
CCTTCGGCGGCGTCAAACATTCCGGTTTTGGTCGTGAAAACGGCAAATATGGTCCTGAAGAATACGTGACTGTCAAATTTATCGCCATTGATGCCCAGTAAGAAAAAAAGTCAGGCGCGTTTGCCTGACTTTTTTCTTACAAAGCATTTTGTTTTACTAACATTAAGTAAGAATGTATACTTCATTCTATGACAATAGAAAAGGTGGAATACTATGACAAAATTTCTTGATACGATCAAACAGCGCCGTTCAATCTATGGATTAGGCAAAGATGTTTCACTCTCAGATACAGAAATCGAAGCCATCGTGAAAGAAGCAGTAAAAAACAGCCCAACTGCTTTTAACGCACAATCGCCACGTGCCGTGATTTTATTTGGCGATGCCCACGAAAAATTATGGACGTTAACGGAGGTTGCTTTAGAACCATTGACACCACCGGAGGCGTTTGAAGCAACGAAACAAAAACTTGCTGGCTTTAAAGCAGGTTATGGGACCGTTCTATTCTTTATTCACACAGATACCGTTAAGAACTTGCAAGACCAATTTGCCCTTTATGCAGATAACTTCCCGGTCTGGGCAGAACAATCGAATGGGATTGCCCAAGCGAATGTTTGGGTAGCTTTAGAAGAAGCCGGATTAGGCGCCAACTTACAACATTATAATCCAGTAATTGATGATGCTGTTGTAGCTGAATGGTCAATTCCTGAAAATTGGCAGCTGCGGGCCCAATTAGTTTTTGGTTCAAAACAAAGCGAACCAAATGAAAAAGAATTTTTAAATGATGACGAACGTTTCCGCGTTTTCCATTAAAAACGATTCCCGATTTTAAAAAAAAGACCCTTGATTACGGCCACATACGGCAGCAATCAAGGGTCTTTTAGTCATTTTTTCCTTGATCATGATCGACCAGAATATCGATCGGTGTTCCTTCATTCAAGTGCTCCGACAAAAAAACCACCAATTCAGCTAACGGTTGTTTGAATTTCATTAATGGTCCCCGCATCCCTTTTCGAAAATAGTTCATCTTGATGGGCTGCCCTTCCTTTTCTTGAAATAATACGACCCGATCAATGTCTTGGTACAGTACCCCTTTAATACTCATTGGATGGACAATAATTCGATCTAGGGCTAACCCGCGGCTGTCTAGCACAAAGCTTAAAAAGACAAAACCTGAAACGATTCCTCGCACCTGATTATCCAATTGGTCATCCATCATCAACATGGATAGGATAATCATTACTGAAAAGATCGTAATAGCGATTTTGCTTAGTTTGCGCTCAACAGCAATAAAGTGAATCTCTTTGCGTACCACCAATAAATAGAGGTACAAAACGATCGTAAAGGCACACATCAATAGCGTTAACCCACTCATAAAACTCTCCGTTCTGTTTTCTTTTCCCTATTTTACCAAAAAATGATCTGTTACAAAAGGCTTAGTCTATTTCCTAGGTTTTTTGATATCTATTTTCACCAGAATTCGGTACAATAAGAAAAAAAGGAGGAATTATCATGAATGCATTTTTTGATAAATTACAACGCTATGACTTGCTTCGTGCCGTCGTATATATCGTCTTCGGCTTCATTATCTTGATTGCACCACGATCTGTTTTCAACACGATCGTTTATCTCGTTGCCGGATACATCGCATGTCTAGGGATTATCAGCTTGTATACGAGCTACAAAGAAAAACAAAAGGGCTATCGCAATGTGCAATCCGTCTCTGGTATCTTACTGTTGATTGCGGCAGCTGCGATTTTAGTTTTTGCCAAAGGATTACTTGCCATCGTGCCATTTTTCTTAGGAATCATGATCACCATCAGCGGTTGCACCCGATTGATGGCAAGCTTTAACCAAAAACGCATTGGCTTACCTTATATCACTAGCTTGATCATCAGTCTATTGATCATTGCTGCAGGGATCATCCTAGTATTGAATCCCTTCGCCACTTGGTTGTTATTCTTCCAAATTTTTGGCGGGATCTTGATTTTCATGGGTGCCTCCGATGCGGTCAACCATTTTCAACGAAAAAGAGCCTAATAAATGAGAATGTTTTAAAATTTCCTACGAATCTAACATCTACATGTAGACTTTTCCCGCTATTCCTTTTAAAATAGGAGATATCAAACAGTCAGTCCATTGACACGCGGGAGGTGCGACATGAAGAAAATCAAGCAAGAAGCAAAACATCCAAACGATGTACCGGTAATTTTTTTGACCGATGCAACTGGCAAAGTCGTACGAAAAATCTCGATCAATGAGTGGCGTGCGTTAAAAGCGAATCCAGAACAAATCGAAGAACTCGATATCAAATTGTATCGTGAAGCGATCAGTTTCTATCTTCAAGAAGACTATGCGAAAGCAAAAGATCTCTTGCACTTCTTGATCAATAAAACGGACTATAGTCATTACGAATATGTTGAACGATTAGCCAATATCTATCGCATCGAAAATCGTCCTGCTAAAGAAAAAGTCCTATTGCTGACTGCTTATCATGCAATCAAACCGTTAGAATCCTCTGAAGGAATTCTAAGAAGGATCGAAAATCGATTACAAAAAATCGATGCCTTTGATTTTCCAACTTCGACACAATTCAGTCATTAAAAAAGCAGCTATCTTTCGATAGCCGCTTTTTTTATGCTTCTGGCAGTTTACGCAAAAGACGTAACCCGTTAAACAATACGATCAATGTACTGCCTTCATGGGCAAATACCCCCAACCCAATGTTCATCATGCCGAATAGATTCAAGCCGACTAATAACGCGACGATAAACATGGAGAAAAAAATATTTTGCCAAATGATCCGATCCATCTTCTTCGCTAAGCGATAGGCATATGCAAAACGCGAAAGATCATTCTTCATGATCACTGCGTCTCCTACTTCAATCGCAACATCTGACCCTTCCCCCATCGCAAAGCCGATGTCTGCTTGAACAAGTGCAGGGGCATCATTGATACCATCACCCACCATGGCGGTTTGTCCGTATGCTTCTTGGAGTGCTCGTACCGCTTCCGCTTTGTTCTCAGGCAAAACATTGGCAGCCACTTGGTCAACCTTTAAGCGCTGACCGATTGCTTCACCAGCAGAAGCACTGTCTCCGGTAATCATAACAGTATGGATACCTTCATTTTTCAAATAATGAATCACAGAAGCTGCCTGTTCGTTCGGCTCATCCATCAATGCGATGATCGCCGTAACCTCTTCGTTGATGGAAAACACGACCATTGTTTTTCCTTGCGCTTCCAATTGACGGTACTGTTGCTCCATCAAACCTGTTAACTGGGTGTTTTCGGTTCTTTTTCCTAATCGATAGGTTTTTGTTCCTGCGACGGCACCTAAACCGGAACCAATCTCGTTTGTGACAGTCAACTGTTCGATTTCTCGTATTTTCTCTGTCTTCTCGAAATAAGTAACGATCGCATCTGCTAATGGGTGGTTGGCTTGCTTTTCCATCGAAACGATGACCGCTGCTGCCTCTGCTCGATCGATCGTATCAGCGAAAACGGCTTCCGTGACTGTAGGTTTTCCGACGGTCAAAGTTCCCGTTTTGTCAAAAGCCACCGCTTTGATCTGAGCGAAATTGGTCAAGTAATTGCTCCCTTTAAAAAGAATCCCTTTTTTCGCTAGATTCGAGATCGCCGATAAACTAGCAGGGACGGCGCTTGCCGCTAAAGCACAAGGAGAAGCCGCAATCATCATTACGATCCCACGATAAAAACTTGTATACCAATCCCAACCAAAGAGAAACGGTGCAGTCAAAATGAACAAAGGAACTGCAATGAAAACAACTGTTACATAGATTGGTTCGATTTTTTTGATTCGTGTTTCGGTCGGTGATTGATTTGATTGCGCCGCTTCCACCACTGAAAGAATTTTTGCGAAGACTGTTTCAGAGCTGTCTTTCGTGACTTCCATCAAAAATGTGCCGTTTCCATTAATCGTACTCCCATAGACTTCGTCTCCTGTAGTCTTTTCTCGAGGAATACTTTCCCCATTGATCGAAGCTTCATTGATGGCACTCGTTCCAGAAAGGATTACGCCATCTGTTGCTAACTGATCACCAGGTAGCACTTGCAAAATATCTCCTTTTTTTATCTCAGAAGCGGCAATTTTTTTGGTTTTCCCATCCGGACCCATCAAACGGGCTTCCGTGGGATTCAATTTGAGAAGATTGGTGATTTCTCTTCGACTTTGTCCCTCGGCGTATTCTTCTAAGAAGTGAGCGCCTGCAAAAATCAAAATCAACAAAGCTGCTTCATTAAAATTTCCTATGACCATGGAACCAATCGCTGCCAACAACATCAAAAGATGTACATTCGGTGTGAATCGCCGATTGGCTCTGGTACTCTTTATGGTATCCTCGATTCCTTCCCACGAAATGTGATAACCTGCTAATAAAACCGCAGCAAAATAAAACCCATCTTTCACCCATTGGTTCGGAACAAAAAGTGCCAGTATAAAGAGCAGTAAGCCTACAAAATAAATGTTACGTGGGAGAGTCCCATGATCGTGAGTATGAGAATGCCCCTCCGTTTTTGTGTGATCATGTTGACAAGTATGTTCAGCCATCAGTAAAACCTCCTCTAGTCCATCTATCATATGAACGATCAATCATATTTATAGACTTATTATATATGAATAAACAATCATATGTCAACCGAAAGAAGTTTTTCTTGTGAAATGTAAGCGTTTTGGGTTTTGTGATTCCTTATGGCATGCTAGAATAAACTTAGGAGAGAAAGGAGTGTTGGTTATGAGAACATTTACTGGCGGTATTTCACTAAGTCCCCCATTAAAAATGTTAAAAGAAAAATTAATGATCGAACAAGATGAAATTCTTACCTTTTCACCCACGATGGTCTTTATCCCTTTAGCACAACATATTGGTGCTCCGGTGGAACCGATTGTTTCCGTTGGTGATTACGTCAAGCAAGGGCAAGTGATCGCTGAGTCTGATGCGTTTGTATCTGCCAAAATTCATGCATCTGTTTCGGGTAAAATCGTCGACATGGTCGATTGGCCGAATCAAAACAATGAAGAAGGAAAAACCATCATCATTGAAAATGATTATGCTTATCAAAATGATTTTTTGTCAGCCCCCTTCGACTGGCAATCTGCTGCTAACGAAACCATCCTCAACAAAATCCGTCAAGGCGGCGTCGCCGGCAAAGGCGGTGCAACGTTTCCCACCCATGTCAAATTCAGTATTGATGAAACCCAAAAAATCCATACTTTGATCTTAAATGGTTCTGAATGTGAGCCGTTCTTACGCAGTGATGCTTTCTTAATGCAAAAAGAAGCCCAGAAAATCATTCACGGTGCAAAGATCGCCCAAAAGTTACTGGATGGTCCAAAAATCATAATAGGCATCGAAGATGACAAACCAAGAGCCATTTCAGCCATGCAAGCCGCAAGTGCAGAGGATGACACGATAGAAGTCGTTACTGTCCCAACTGTTTATCCAACCGGTGGTGAAAAGCAGTTAGTAGAGTTATTGACCGATCAAGAGGTGCCGTTAGGTGGTTTGACTGCCGATATCGGTATCGTCTTGATCAATGTTGCCACCAGCTTTGCCATCGCCGAAGCGGTCTGTTATGACAAACCGTTGATTGAACGCTATACAACCGTTACCGGCGATGTTCAAAATCCCTGCATCGTCAAAAATCCGTTAGGAACACTCGCAGGAGAATTGATCGACTTTGCCGGCGGCTTTCAAGGAGCCCCCAGCAAATTGATTCTTGGTGGACCAATGATGGGAAAATCCGTCAAAACCTTGAAAGTTCCGGTCACCAAAGGCAGCAACGGCATCGTTGTTTTTAATGAAGAAACCGATTGGCTCTATGCCGAAAATCCCTGTATTCGCTGCAACAAATGTGTCGAAGCTTGTCCAATGCGCCTCATGCCAATGGAGATCGATCAGTTTTATCGAGCGGGGGATTATCAAAAGTGTGAAGAATTATTGGCAGAAGCATGTATCAATTGTGGTGCCTGTACCTTCGTCTGCCCAGCTAAACGTTCCTTAGCTGCCAATATCACTGCCGCAAAAGGCAAAGTTGCCCAGTTGCAAAAGGAGGCGAAGGAAAGTGCCTGATTATTACAAGGATTCCGATAGCGAACGTCTCTTTCAGCAAAGGAAAAATCAAGAAACACCCCCAAGCCCCCATATTCGCAGCAATGACGAGACCATTAAAATCATGGGGTGTGTGGTATTAGCCTTGCTGCCAGCAGTTTTATTCTCTGGCTACCTTTTTGGATTGAAAGTTTATGGCTTGTTTTTCATTGCACTAGCCACGGCGTTTGCTGCCGACGGACTTTGGTCCTATCTTGTCAAACGGCCGTTTCGCTTCGATTTAAGCATCGTCGTGACGGCCTTGCTTTTAACGATGAACCTCCCACCAACCGCACCTTGGTATTTTCCCGTGATTGGGGTGGCGTTTGCCGTAATCATCGTCAAAGAATTTTTTGGCGGTATTGGTTATAATTTTCTAAATCCAGCCCTCGGCGGTCGAGCCCTGTTGATTGGCTTGTTTTATAACCAAATGTTTCTAATCAGTTGGCCTGATCCACCTTTTGGCAGCATCGCACCTGATGTCGTTTCGCAGGCTACAGCGAACGATGTTGTTTCTGGTGCCACACCATTAGCTGTCATGAAAGCAGGAGAAACGTTGAGTGGCTCTGAACTAGTGGATGCCTTTTTAGGATTTACCGGAGGACGAATCGGTGAAACCAGTGCCTTACTTTTACTGTTGGGTGGGATTTTTCTCGTTTACAAGAAAATCATCTCCCCTCGTATCCCACTGATTATCTTTGCGACGATCGGGCTCTTTGCTTTTATCCTTGGTCCAGAAGGACTTTTTACTGGCAGTTGGCAAACGGTCATCGGTCATATCATCAGTGGTGGTGCCATGTTGGGTGCGATTTATATGGCGACTGATTATTCTTCGACACCAGGAACAAAAGCAGGAGAAAATCTTTTTGCCTTAGGCGTTGGCCTCCTCGTTGTGCTCTTCCGTTTCTTTGGTTTTACAAATGAAGGCATGAGCTATGCCATCTTGATCATGAATTGTTTCACCCCACTTATTGATCGCTTCTTACGCCTTCGCATATTAGGGGAAGGAAAAAAGACCCCGTTCAACCTTAAAATCATGAGCTAAATCGTAAAAAAGGAGGGTTCCTTATGATGATCGCCAATCGGCTAGTGGTCTTTCTAGTCATTCTACTCACAAATTACGCCTGTCAAAATTTGGCACCAACCGTCAAAGAGAAAAAACCGAACGTGACGACACGGGTGGTTTTCCTCTCAGGGATCATTGCGGTCGCTTACTTGTTCAGTGGGTTAAGCTTTTATCTTTTACTTCAAAATCGTTTCGTCTATGGCAATCAAGTGGTCACCAACTTGGTAAGTGCTGCCATCATCGCCTTGATTGCGGGGGGCTTGTGTTTACTGATCGTTCCTGCAAAAAAACGTTTCTTGACGAATGATCTAAAAAAGACGACCCTAGTCAGTGTCTTCTTGCTGACGATCGCCACCGTGACCCAATTTCCCTATACCGATTATTTAACCAATTTATTTGTTGCTGTAGGCATGTATTTCCTCTTTTCTTGTGCTTTGTCAGGGGTTCATACACGGAATCAAATTGCCACGATTCCGCCAATTCTAAAAGGTTTACCACTGGATATCGTAACACTTTTTCTATTCTATCTAAGCTTTTCCTTTCTCAATGGTGTCTTCTTCAATTATTTATTCTAAACAAAAAGCAAGTCCCGCTTTGGCAGCGGAACTTGCTTATTTTTTGCGGAATAACTCTCTGAAGGAACCGATCAAAAAACCAGTCGAAAAAGCATTTTGTGCTTTTTGCTCTTTTTCAGCAGCGATTTTTTGTCGGGTTCGCAGCCCCTTATTGGCATTTTTGGACTTCTTCCCTTCACGGAGTTCTTTCGAAGCCTTTTGAAACTCATTTGAGAAACGATTATACCCAACCATGTCGTTTCCCTCCTTTCTTTGTGCTTGACCTATAATAACGAGGATTTATTATAGGAATTGCCTTTCTGATGCAAATCAGGTAACATAACAGACAGAAAGATGATTTATCCCAGGTTTATCAGAAAGGAAGATCCCATGAACGAAACCCACACTGGATTGTTAGTCAATAGCCGCGTTTTTCAAGAAACGCCAATGATGCTGACAGGTATCCAACTTTTAGAAGACCACAAAATCGTAAATTGCATTATTAAGGATCGCTACTTAGCCAGCTATGTCTTACGCCTTCCATTAAATAAATACCAATTAGAAGTTGAAGGAAAATGGAACAAGCGGGAACAGTTAGTGATCAAACATATGAAGATCAAGAATATCGATGAATTTATTAAAATCGTCGGTACGCCAGAATAACAGGACTCACGAAAAGCAAGTGCAGACAACTGCCCTTGCTTTTTTTCTGAAAAAATCCAGCTGATTTTTCCCGCGTGTTCCTCCGATGTTTATCGCGACATTCTGGTAAACCGATCGATCAAGGCTTTTTGCTCCTCTTTGATACCGATCGCCAACGGTTTGATCATTAATTTGACAGTGGACGAAGGTGTCTGAATCTGAACTTTTTTATTTACCACACCGCCTAGTTGTAATTTTGTGATCTCATGGATCATAATTGTCTGCATCCCTTTTTCATGAAATTGCAGATCTAACTGAATCAAGTGGATTTTTTCTTCGTCAACCACCACGATAAAATACTTTGGTGTTGGCAGGGCAATCATTTTGGCTTCCTCGGCATAACCAGCCAGTTTTCCATGGAACTTCGCACGGTAGCTTTCTAAATCATCTTTTTTCACGATCCATTTCATCAAAAGCCACATCCTTCCTTAGCTACCTTAAGGATACCTGCAGAAAACGCTTTTGCACAACAATATGCCTGCTTGTTTCCTCACATAGCCCCATTCAACACGTTTGATTATCAAAGACTTTTCCTCTAGACATAGACGTTTTTGTCACCACGACTGCTGAGTCAAGCAAAAAGACAGCGAGGCGCTTAGTGCCCTTCGCTGTCTTTATTTGGATAGTAGTGTTGGAAAAGTCGCAGAAAAATCGGTGCCAGCATCAAATAAAAGATGCCATTCCCCGCTGCATGCAACGCATCAAAGCTCACTCCTTGAAAATAGTAAGCCCCAAAGCTAGGAAACCCATAAAGCTTGACACTGATCCAAGATATCACAAAGCCATACGCAAAACCTGCAAATACACTATAAATGACTTGTAAATACAACTTTTTCATAAACAGTTTGCTTTTTGATAATAGATACATTCCAAAAATTACGACGGCATAGCTAATCAATTGGGCAATCGTCCATACCCCCATTCCCATGTAAAAATTGGTAATCAGCATCGAGAGCAGACAAACGATCAATCCACGACTAAGACCTAAATGGATGGTTACTAATAAAAAGATCACCGTCATTGGTTGAACATTGGGTAAAGGTTGAAAAAGTGTCCTGCCGACGACGGCTGCTGCTACAAGCAACCCTAAATAAGCAATTTCTTTCCCAGCAAATACAAGTGGTTTATTCGAATTTTTCATAGGTGAAAACCACTTTATCGTTGTTTCCTAAAAAGGTATCATCTGCCCCAGTCGTAATCATTTCATCATTGATCGTATATGTCCAATAATAGCCAGCTTTTTCATCTTGGGCTAAACCGTCGATGCTGGTGATCATCCCTTGATTTTCTTCCAAGTCAAAGTTCTCTTTCATGATAGTCATCAAAGAAACCCCTTCTTTAAAAGTGACCGTTTTGGTTTCGATCTCCTGGTCTTGCTCTTCACTTTTATTATTGAAGCTGATTTGGGCAGTGCGCTCTTCGGCATTTTGTTGGACTGACGAAGAGTCACTAGAGGAGTTACCCGCATCCATCGATGGTTTGGCACATCCGGCAAAAACCAGACTTAGTAAAAAAATATAACTAAAAATTACTGTTTTCTTCATAATAATGGCTCCTTTGATTTTTTTTACAACACCTTATTGTACTAAAAATAAATAAAAAAGGCGAAATTTTTTTGTTCCCCTCTATAGAAAGCATTGTAAATCCATGTGACTATGGGTATACTAGCTTCAATCATTCGTAAGAAGAAATGAAGGAGTGTTGGAAAGATGGATAGAAAAAAAGCGTCCTGTACCACTTTACTAGTAGGAAAAAAAGCATCGATTGACGGCTCGACCATGATTGCCCGTAATGAAGATTCAGGGAGCGGTTCGGAACCGCAAAAATTCGTCGTCATCACTCCAGAACAGCAAGGAAATGAATTTTACGCCGTTTTAAGCGGCTGTCGAATCCGTTTACCTAAGGATCCCTTACGTTATACTTCGACACCTGAAGCAGATGAATCCCAAGGAGTCTGGGCAGCTTCAGGAATCAATGAAGTAAATATCGCCATGACTGCGACAGAAACGATTACGACCAATTCACGCGTTTTGGCCATTGATCCATATGTGGAAGATGGTATCGGGGAAGCTGATTTCGTCAGCATTGTACTGCCTTACATTCATTCCGCTAAAGAAGGTGTTCTTCGCCTAGGGGAACTCTTAGAAACCTATGGGACCTACGAAGCCAACGGGATCGCGTTTTCTGATGCCGAGGAAATTTGGTATATGGAAACCATCGGTGGACATCACTGGGCAGCTGTTCGCATACCAGATGATGCCTATGTCGTGGCACCCAATCGCTTAAACATTGATCACTTCGATTTCGCCTCAGAAATGACGTTGTGTTCGCAGGATCTCGAACAGTTGATTGAAGACTATCAATTAAATCCTGATTTTGAAGGCATTAATCTACGCCATATTTTTGGCAGCTCCTCAGAAAAAGATACCCGTTACAACAACCCGCGGGCATGGTACATTCAAAAACACTTTAGCGGAACAGTTGCTGAACCGATCGATCAAGAGCTCCCGTTTGTATGCTACCCAAAACAAAAGCTATCCGTGGAAGATGTAAAATGGGCATTGAGCTCCCACTTCCAAAATACGCCTTTTGACCCTTACGGTACAGGGACCGAGACACAAAAAACACAATTTCGATCGATTGCTCTTAATCGCAACCAGCAAGTCCATATTTTGCAGATCCGCAACCACGTGCCTGCAGCAATCGCTGGCATTCATTGGCTCGCCTTTGGCCCCAATACCTTCAACGGCGTTGTGCCCTTTTATGCAGCTATCACTAAGACCCCACTTGGCTATTGTGATACGACAAAGACCTACGATCCAACAAATAGCTATTGGTTAGGACGCACCTTGGCGTTGATTGGGGACAGCGACTACGATCGCTATAGTGATCTTGCCAACCGTTTTGAAATGGAAACGATGGCGGCTTGTCGCCGCATCCAACAAGAAACTGATCGTAAAGCTTCCGCTGAAAAGGAGCCTACTCGTCTGCTTGAAGAAGCCAACGCTGAGATGGCCGAACTGTATTTAAAAAATGCAACAACGTTACTAGGAAAAATGGTGGAGTCTGGCAGTAATAAAATGGCCTTGCGTTTTTCTTTAGCCGATTAGTCAATCGTTGAAAATAAAAGGATTAACAAAAACTTTACATGGAATTGCAGCAATCTAAACATTGCTCTCCTATACTAAAGATACCAATTCGTTTTCTTTTTCCTTGCTGGTACAAATCAAGCAATTGATTTGTACTGGTCCCCCTATTGAAGACCAGTTGGGAAAAAACGTTGGGAGGAATGAGCATGACTGCAAGTATTTATCGGACTGTCACCAACGAAATTGTTAAAGGTGAAATCATCAAAAGCCAGAGTCAGCAAGATATGCTGATCATTCAAGACAAAAAAGGCTATTTCCATGTCGTTGAACCAATCCCCGCTACTACTACATCAACTCCCCACAGGACGAAAGACTAAAAAATCCACTGGCGATCAGAAAGAATACAGGATCTTTCTGATTGCTCAGTGGGTTCTTTTTTGTTATGTCAAACTCAATGTGAATCGGTTCAATCCATCAATGAGTTTTTCTCGCGAACAGCCAACGTTTAGGCGTAAAAAATTTCTCCCTTCATTCCCATAGATTTCCCCTGACATAATCGCGACTTTTCCCTTACGAATCATTCGTTGCTGCAATTCCACCATCGTTAAATCCAGTGCTGTACAATCAATCCACATAAGATACGTGGCTTCGCTTTTCGTGACCACGAGTTCTGGATGATATTCCTGTAAATAAGCAATCACATAAGCAATGTTATCATCCAGATAGTCATTGAGCTGATCCACCCACTTACTTTCATTATCGTAGGCAGCAATCGTTGCGGTCATGCCAAAAATACTGGTGGAGCTCAACCCATCGGCTTCTTTTAACTGAGTTAAGAAGCGATCACGCAATTTGGAGTCAGGAATGATTCCATAAGAATAAATCAACCCTGGGAAATTAAACGTTTTGCTACCCGAAGTAACAAGGGCTACTTTTTTTTGCAACAAATCAATGATTGGTTGATGCCTTTGTCCTTTTCTTACAATATCCATATGAATCTCATCAGAGATGATAAATACATCATGGGTTTTCGCCAATTCGATCATTCGTTGCAACTCATCTTTTTGCCAGACTCTCCCAGTTGGGTTATGAGGACTACATAAGAGAAGAACTTTGTTTTCAGGCTGTGCCATCAATCTTGTTAGCTCTTCAAAATCAATGCGATACGAGTTGGCATCATAGATGAGTGCATTAGGTACGATTTTTCTTTTGTTCTCTTTGATCATTTTATAAAACGCATCATACGCTGGCGTCTGAATAATAATCCCATCTCCTGGATTGCTGAGTAAGGTGACGAGTAGTTTGATGCTATACATGACGGAAGGACTGTAGACCAGCCAATCGCTGTCGATCCTACTTTTAAAGCGTTCAGAATACCATTTGCAGACCGCTTGCTTGAATTCATTATGATTCCAACGTGTATACCCAAATACCGGGTGCTGCATCCGCTTGATAAGTGCCGCTTCAACTGCAGCTGGCACCTTGAAATCCGTATCGGAAATCGTAAATGGCAACAAGTTTTTTTCACCAAAACGGTCTTCCACATAATCCCACTGGGTACAATGGGTTCCTTTACGATTGATTGGCTCATCAAAAAACATTTTCTTCACTCCTACTACTTGACAATTTTGCTAAAGAATCGCATCAAGTTGATTTCTGACTGTTGTTACTTTCGTTCCAATGATTACTTGAACGTTCGTATCATCTAAGTGAACGACCCCAAGCGCACCTAGTTTTTTTAGCCGTTCATCATCAACCAATGTACCATCGTTTAGAACGAGGCGTAGCCGTGTAATGCAATTGTCTAAAGAATCAATATTGCTTGCTCCCCCTAAAGCTGCCAAAATACCATGGGCATCGTAGCCACTCTTTCCAGAATAGGTCATTTCCTCTTCCAACTCATTCGTTTGATCATTGTTCTCTTCTCTACCAGGTGTCTTCAAGTTCTTGCGAAGGATCACTGTTTTAAAAACAAAGTAATACAGGGCAAACCAGCAAGCTCCTACGATCAGAACGAGCCACCATTTTGTATATGCGCCTTGCATCACGCCAAAGATAAGAAAATCAAGCACGCCCCCATCGGTATTTCCAATCGTGACACCCAATAGACTCATTACCATAAATCCAGCACCTGTCATGATGACATGAAAAATCCATAATAAAGGGCTGATGAATAAGAATAAAAATTCGATTGGTTCAGTAATTCCTGTCACAAAAGTTGCAATGACGCCTGAAATCAACAAGCCTTTTATCTTTGAACGATTCTCAGGTTTTGCTGTCTGGTACATAGCTAATGCTGCTGCCGGTAAGCCAAACATAAAGGTTGGCATTTTCCCTTGAGACAAGAACGCCGTTGCACTTGGTGAGATGCTTAAACCGTTTTGTAATTCCGCATAAAAAATATTTAACGCCCCAAAGACTTGCTGACCATCGATCAGCTGACTTCCCCCTGCTTCGGTAAAGCGAATCATGGAAACCAAAATATGGTGTAACCCAAATGGCAGTAATAAGCGCTCACCTGAACCAAATAAGAACGGACCGAAAGGACCAGCTTGTTGGATCAAATGTCCGATTCCTGTGATGATCATAGCAAACAATGGCCAAATCATCGGAATGATCACCCCGACCACAGCTAAAGTAAGCGAGGTGATGATTGGAACAAACCGGGCTCCTGAAAAGAAGGCAAAACTATCTGGCAATTGAAAATGGTAGAAGCGCGTATGCAATTTATAAACGATCAATCCTGCGATAATACCACCTAGAACACCCATTGATAATGTTTGAATGCCAAAAACGATCTCTTGTCCTGCTTCTCGAAGTTGATCTGCAGTAGCTAATTGATTCGTTTCTTGTAAATAAAAATTGATGGATAAATGCATCACGACATAGCCCACAAAGCCTGAAAATGCCGCAACTCCCTTCTCTTTTCGTGCTAGACCTAAAGGAATCGCCATCGCAAACATGACGGGTAAGTAACTAAAGGCAAACCCACCGATCGTTGACATGAAACGAAAAACCACTTGAAGCCAAGAGGCACCTAAAAATGGGAAAACGTCGATCGTTGAAGAAGATGAAAATGAACTACCAATCCCTAAAAATAAACCCATGAATGCGAGTAAAGCGACTGGCAACATAAATGTTTTCCCAAGTCCTTGAAAAATTTCCATCCAGCTTGCTTTCTTTCCTTTTTGCATATCATTTCCTCCTAACACTTTTATCTCTTAAAATGTAAACGATATCAAGAAGGCTTACAATACAGTTACCAAAACAAGAATGACCATTCACAAAATGGAATGGTCATTCAGGATCAAGTCCTGGTTCGATTTGATTGGCGTATTGAATAATTAAAATATCCAGTAACGCTGCTAAAGAGATCCGTGGGCTCAAATCGACTTCATGATGATAAATCGTTGTCATTTCAACAGAAAAAGAGAAGGTGGCAAGCTTTTCCAACGTGCTTGTTGATTGACCAATACAGGCTAAAATCGGCACACCTCTTTGTTTCAACCGGTTAGCATAATTTAGCATCCCGATTGTTTCCCCACTATGACTAATAAAAATAGCCATATCTTTTTTTGATAGTTGATTAGCGATGGTTGTCAATTCATCCCAATCCGTTGAAGCGCCAACCGTTTTTCCTAAGAACCGCAACTTTCGACTCGCAGATAATGCAACCGGCGCACTTTGCCCTAAAGCAAAAAATTCGATTCGTTGTGCTTGCTGCAACATTTCCACAGCACGCTGAAAGTCAGCCTCTTCAATCATTGATAAGGATGTCGTCAGCTGGTCAATCATTTGCTTGATCAGTGGGGATAAGCCAAGAGAAGCTTGAGTAGATGATTTTCTTTCAAGAGTTTGATAATTCTTCAGTGAAAATTTGAATTCTTGAAAACCGGTAAAGCCAAGCTTTTTTGCCATTCTGCTGATCGTCGCTTGACTGGTGTACGTTTGGGAAGCTAACTCATCGGCCGTCATTTCTGAAACTTTCTCGGGCGCCCTTAAACAATAGTTAAGGACCGTTCTTTCTACTCGGTTCAGCTCTGGAATTTTGTATTGGATTCGTTTATATAAATGATTCATCACCTGCTTCTCCTCCCTACTATTGCTTCATTCTTCCGTCTCCACTATGCTTCATTTACTCATTATACCTTCCCTCAACAAAAGTACAAACTGATGATGAATGGCTTGAAATAAAAAAAAGGACTCACCCTTTGAGGAGTGAGCCATCTTTGTTATTTTCTTTGCATCGGTCATCTGTAGACAGTCACTTCAGTAAACTCTTGCCCGTTGCCGTAATCATTTTCTTTCGTTTGACGCTTTCCATCAATTCGTTGTTTGCAACTGGCAAGTCCATTTTCGACATAGTTCACTGTATTTGCAACGATCCTTATTATAGTTGCTAGACCTTTCATCAAGGGATCATTTGATTCCATCCTCTATTCCCCCATTTCTATCACGCTTAAGCCGCTACTGGCTTTTTCTTATAACAAGTATAAAAGAAGTACCTTAAACGAAACTAAAAGAGAAGAACTTCGACAAAAAGAAAAGCAGACTAGTTTCTCTTTTTGGTAAAATATGGTAAATGTAATAGGAAAGGATGATCAGTCTCATGATAAAAACTTTAGTGGTAGCCAGCCATCCGGATTTCCACAATTCGCTTTCCCAACGATTCTTTAGTGAAAGTGCCAAGCTTCCTAACGTCACCATGCATTTCCTTGATGATCTTTCTGATTTTTCTCTCGCCAATGAACGGATGCTGTTGCAAACATGCGATCGTTTGATTCTACAATTCCCCCTATATTGGTACAGCGTTCCAGCAAAAATGAAAGCTTGGATCGATACGGTTTGGGAAAAATGTGCCCCTGCATTGGTGGGCAAGGAAATCAGTTTCGCCGTTTCTACCGGCGTTGCCGCCAAAGAATTTCAGCTAGGCGGCCGAGAAAATACGACCTTCAATGAAATTTTGCACCCACTGGTACTCATGGCAAAAAAACACCAAATGACGGTACTCCCCATCGTTGTCCTCGATCAACTGATGTATAAATCAGAACAAGAGAAACGAGCCTTTGTCATTGCCTATCAGCAACTTTTATTAATGCCGGCTCCCTTTACATTTGATCAAAAGCAACAATGGTTTAGCGAAAAGCTGGCGCGTTTGGTTTCTGAAAAACCGCAGCTTGCTCCTTTGCTATCCTTGTTGCAGGAAAACCATGAAACGTTGATCGAATTAGATGACGCTTTAACTGAATTGGAGGTGCTGTGATGGATCACGAATGGCTGAAGCCACTGATAGAGCAGTCAATAAAAGAAACAGCTGACTATCACGAAAAAGCATTTTTGCAAGAACTAGAGAAGTTGCTTCATCAGCAAGAAATTCGAATCGAATTGAAACAAGGAGAACTTGACGGAAAATTGTGGAATCCTAGTGAATGGTAAAATCTGCACTTGTATCCAAGAAAAAACTTTGTTCCACCTAGCTATAAAACATGCTGGGTGGGCCAAAGTTTTTTTGAATCGTTTCTTTTGCTTGTTAACTAGGATTCGCACATACTCTTTGTAGCAGCGATATAGGCTGCTTGCAAACGTTTCGTGATCGAACCCAATGTACCATTGCCAACTGATTTCCCATCTACTTTGACGATAGGCACAATTTCCCAGACAGAATTGGTCAAAAAACATTCTTGCGCGTTGTTTAGTGCCTCAACAGGGACAGGTTCTTCTCGATAAGGAATTTCTAATTGCTGACACAACTGTAGCACCTTCATTTTCGTGATACCTGGTAATACCAAGCGTCCATCCGGATGTGTATAGACGATACCATCAATGACAAACCAGAGATTTGATGCCGAAGCTTCCGTGAAACATCCATCTCGTTGCAGGAGTGCATCATCGAACCCCGCTTCGATCGCTTGATCTAGCGCTAACAGATTTCCTAACAAGCTCAATGATTTGATATCACAATGCAACCAACGCTCATCTGGAAGAACGGTCGCAGATAGCCCTGCATGCTGCATTTCCAGAGGTCGTTCAAAGGGGATCACATTTGCGGTCACGACTCCTTTGACTGCTCCAGCAGACGGAAACTCGTGATTGCGGGGAGAGGCGATTCCTCTGGTGATTTGAATATAGATCTCTCCTTCTGTGATTCCTTCGGTTTTAACCAGTAACTTAAGGTTTTCAGTTAATTGGGGAATTGTATAAGGCAACGTCAGTTTAATTTTTTGCGCACTACTTTCTAAGCGAGTCATATGCTCCCCTAACATAAAGCAGCGACCATTATAGATTCGAATCACTTCATAGATTCCGTCACCATACTGATAACCGCGATCTTCAATGTCAATTTTCACCGCTTCTCGATCAACGATTTGATCGTTCCATAAAACCTTCATTTCCTCACTCCTATCGTCCTTCTCGTTTCAATAAGTATAGCATTTGTCTTTAGGCCTTGCTACGTAGTGCTTAAAAACAAAAAAACCTGCTGATGGAGACCGCTCCAACAGCAAGGTAGAACATTTTCGTTATAATGAATCTTTATCAATTACAGATCGTTCTAATTTTCGTTCTTGAAAAAAACGCAACAATGTACCAGACATTGCCATCACGATCGAATACACTGGCAGTGCCACAATCATGCCTACAAATCCAAGCAAGTTGCCGGCAATCAATAATAAGAAAACCGCAATGATTGGATGGATATGCAATACTTTTTTCATCACTAATGGTGAAACAAGATATGATTCACCTAACTGAATGATCGTGATTCCGACAATCAGAAAAATAGCTGTTCGAATGTCTTGACTTAACGCAAATAAAAAGGCTGGTGCTGCTCCGATAAAGGGGCCGAAATAAGGAATAATGTCCAGAACGCCGCAAATTAATCCTAATAGTAAGGCATTTTGTAAGCCTAGCAAAGAAAAAATGAAATAGCTTGAAACCGCAACATAAGAACAAACCAGCAATTTCCCACCGATGTACGCTGACGCTGCTTGATGAAAATCACTACAAAGTTGTCGCATTAAGCCTTGATAGTTTTTCGGTGTCTTACTTGCCAAAAAATCAGGAACTTTCTCACCGTCTTTAAACATATACACTAATAACAGTGGGATCGTAAACAAGACGATCGCTGAATGAGAAACGATGGAGATCAAACTCGTCAGACTATTGGTTGCCCCGGTAATAAACTGTAAGGCAAAGTTGCTAGCTTGGGAAATATCAATCGAATCAATAAAAGGACCAAATAATTCTTCTAAATAAGAATGATCAATAGTATCGATCACCAAATTGATGATGATGGGAATTTGATTGATAAAACGCCCCATCTCATAGGCTAATGCTGGTCCAATCACCTGAACGATCAAATACGCTGCAAAAACGATCAGCAGCAATGTCGAATATAGCGCAATGCTTTTCTTTTTCGTTCTTTTTTTTACCCAATTAAAGAAAGGTAAAAAGATGTAAAAAATAAAAATTGAAATCAATACTGGTAAAAAGACACTAGAAAAGATGGCTTCCAGCGGTCGAAAGACAAACAGTATATTTGAATAGATCCAGACCGCGATCCCTAAGAGACAGACGATCACTAGACCTGCAAAAATTTTTGATTTTTTAAGAAACTCCAATAATAAATCCTCCTGATTCTAGAAAGTAATTCAACTTCTTTCAGTTTAGCATAATTTTAAAAACGAAGGATGATTTCAAGAAGAATTTTTCAAAAATCCATGTTTTTCATAGCAAACTTTCAATTAATTTAATTTTTTTCATCTCTACATCTCGAATCTAATCAATTTTGATGAGCTGAAAACGGCAACGGAATATGCAACCGTCTGACAAAGTAGACTGCTGAAGCAAACTGGAGCAACCCTAGCAAAAAGAAAATCACATGCAAGACATTCCATTCTTGTAATAAGATGACCTGCACGATGATCCAGACAACTAAACTCATGCCTAAAAGCATTACCCCGTGGTACCCTTTGTTAAGCCGCAAGAGGAAAACAACAATCAGATTACCCAAACCTAAGATAGCGAACAAAAACAAGCCGGGAATTAAGAAGGTCGTGAAGGGTGTTCCTTGCAGCATGGCCGCTTCCAAACCAGCAAATGTCTCCCCTTTGCTTAACGGCTCAATGCTTTTAAACGCCAATAGACTTCCTCCACAAGCGCCAACACCAATAAAGAGACACAAAAAAAGTAACGCAAAGCGCATCTTCATTTTTCTCCACTCCTTCTTAAAACCCAACGCAACTAAAAAAATATTCTCAGTGACACATCGATTTTCTTATTCCTTATTCGCTTTTTGCTGAATAGATAAATGCGGCAATTTGCTGCTCTTCCACAGAGGAAAAGCCACACGCCTCATAAAAATGACGCGTTTTTTCTGTGTTGTCCGTAATCAAAACCTTTTGCCGTATTGATGGATGATTCGCCAGCATTTTTTTGAGTAATCGCTGACCAATTTTTTGACCTTGAAACTCAGATGCTACTAATAGATCTTGAATATAAAGAATGGTTTGTCCATCGGTTATGCAACGGATAAGCCCCACTAGCTGCTCTTCAACATAGGCCGTGATCACCTCTGAGTGGGCTAACGCTTTTAAAAGACGCTCGGGATCTTTAGTATAGGCGCTCCAGCCAACTCCCTCATACAAAGCGAGTACTTGATTTGAATCAGATGGTAATTGGTCTTTAAAGACGATCTTCATACTTTTCCTCCTTGTAATAACTTAGCGACAGGGTGGAACAATAGAAATAGAGTTGACAGCTCTTTTCCAAACAAACTCTTGTTATTAAGCCGTAATGCATTGCTTGACTAAAGAGTATCCTGAGGAAAAGCGGCTGTCAACTCTAATTACGAAATACTTGAAGAACAAAATTGAACTGGTTCTGTTTCTAAGCCAGGACGTTAATCAATCAACAACTCATTTTTTAAACGTTGGCTCGTCGTCTGTTGCTCTTCAGGCGTTACTTCTTGATAGGAAATTCCATATTCTCCTCTGAAGCCATCGCCGGTGAACCCACTGCCAGCCATTTGGTAAGACTCGACAGTCCCTAATGCTGATTGATATTGGATAAATAATTGACTCATTTGCGAAAAAGTTAGATCGGTTTCGCCATTTTCTCCAATGATCGTTAGCAGATCCTGAATCCGCATCACGCTGGAAAGTGAAACTAACTCTTTTGCCAGAATCTCAGTCACTTCTCTCTGACGGCGCTGACGGCCATAGTCACCTTCTGGATCATCCTTTCGCATACGAGTATACTGAAGCGCCTCCCAGCCATCTAAATCGAGGATCCCCTCTGGGTAATCGATTTTCTCAGCAGTAAAAGCAAATTCATTTTCAACCGTGATGCCACCAATTGCATCAACAAGATCTGCCATCCCATCCATGTTTAAGGAGAAATAATGATGGATCGGTATATCAAGATATTGTTCGACGGTTTCAATCATCATCTTTGCCCCACCAAAAGAATGGGCATGATTGATTTTATCATGGTACCCTTGTCCCACGATTTCCACATAAGCATCTCTAGGAATACTCGTGAGGGTGGTTTTTCTTGTGGCAGGGTTCAACGTTGCTACCATAATGGTGTTGGCGCGAAAATCGGTTTTGCGACGAGAGTCATTGGCGATCCCTAACAAAAGAAGGCTTAGAGGCTCGGCATTTTCGATGACTTCCGCCTCTTCTCGTCCTTCGATTGGACGATGGATCGAGTGGGCAACATCCTCTACTTGAAAATACACCCTAACCGCATAGACAGTTCCTGCTGAGATAATTCCGGTCAGCAATATCAGGAAAATGATTATTAGTTTTTTTGCTGTACTCAATTTATCTCCCCCTAAGTACATATTTTTTGATTGAAAAGACGAAAGCATAGGTGATATAACTGATCCCACTTGCCAATAAAATACTTGCTAGCAAGTCGCTGGGATAGTGAACCCCAAATAGCAACCGACTCATCATAATCAGCAACAAATAGATCAATCCTAGAAATAGGGCCATGTTTTGGATAAAGTGACGCTTGCCTCTTTTGGCAGGAACTGTTTGCCCCAAGAAAAAGAGGAGAGAAATAATCAACGTGGTCGCTAATAATGTATGTCCACTCGGAAAACTTGCTGATGCCCGTTCCATACTGTCAGCAAAATCCGGTCTCGGTCGATCAACTACTTTCTTGATCACTTGACCAACACCACTGATCACAATCATATTCCCCATCAACCAAAGACTTTCTAACCGCTGCTTGCGCATAAATAAAAAACTTGCTAACAGGAAATGAACGAAAGCTATGGGAATGATCGTGGCCGTACTGGCAAGTGGGAGAAAAAGCGATTCCACAGCAGGTGTCCGCCATTGAGGCAACTGGGAAAAAAGGTTGTCGATGCTTTGGAACCAGCGTGGTTCTAATGCAACGAGGAAAAACAGCCATGCAAAACAGCTGCAGAGTATTCCGCCTATCACTCCTTTTTTTGCTGTTTTACTCATGTTAAGCCCCTACTTTCTTTTAATGTATACGACCTATTTTTGGCTTTTATCGGAAATTTGTCTAACCCAAAGATAATTCCCATAGCAATGCTGATCGCAATCAGAGAGGTTCCTCCTTGACTTAAGAATGGTAAGGGGATGCCGGTTAAAGGCAGCAAACCGATCGCCGCTCCGATGTTTTCAAAAATTTGAAAAACCAAACCAAACACATAGGTAATCGCAATATAGACCGATGCTTTGTTATTTGTTTTTAAAGCAGCAAAAATGATTTGATAGATCAGATAGAAATAAAGGAAGATGACTAAAGTACTTCCTAAAAAGCCATACGTTTCTCCAATGACTGTAAAGATCATATCTGACTCCCGAACCGGCACATACACCGTTGTATGGGTATCAGGTGCCCCCAATAAGCCGCCAGAACCAATCGCCCACATACTGCGGACTTGTTGGAAAGCGATGGAATCTTGGTACGCGAGTGGATCTGCCCAGGCTCTCACCCGATCCAATTGATATTGTGAAAAGTGAAGGCGAAACAACACACGATTGCCCCATTCCGTGAATACGAGTAGCAACAAAATAGCACCAAGAGCGGCAATCAAACCGATCACGACGGTCAGTATTTTCCAATGAACACCGGAAATGATGAATAAGGCACCTAACATCACGATAAACACCAAACTCGTTCCAAAGTCCCGCTGCATAAACATCAATAAAAATGTGGGTAAGCTGTATAGCAGGATCTTAGTAACATAGATCAAATCGGATTTGATTGTTCGTTCTGCTTTACGTTTCTCATAGACTAAAGTGAGATAGACCATAAAGAGCATAAAGGCCACTTTCATAAACTCAGAAGGCTGAATCGTAAACGCACCAAATCTGATCCACCGTTTGGTGTGCGTTTGTTCAAACATCGTTTGATCGTAAAACCAATGAAGAGAGGCCATCAAACCAAGTGATAGTAAGTACAAAAGACCAGAAAAGCGGAGGAGTAAATTCGTAGGAATCAAACTCGTTACAAAAAGAGCAATCGCCGAAAGGATACAAAAGAGGATCTGCCGAAAAACAATCCCTGAAGGATCATTGCCATCCATCACAGAAGCCTGATGTTGTACCCAGATACTTAACAAAAACAGCAGGAAAATCGGCAGCAATAAAGCATAGTTTGCTTCATGTCGTTTGAGGAACTTCATTAAGTATACCCTCCTCTCGTTCTAGTTTCAGGCATAAACTGAAGGCAAATGAAAGAATAAAGTAACTGGAGCCACCATAACTAATGAATGGCAAAGGTACCCCCGTCATCGGCATCAACCCTAAAATACTGGCAATATTGATACTTGTTTGTAATAACAGCAACGTGCTGGTTCCCAATAATATTAAGCCAATCTGAGGATTTGCGATTGCCGCTGATCGTATAAACAGACGTAAAATAATTACGAATAATAAAGCGATGACAAAAATGCCGAAAATCAACCCTAATTCCTCTACTAAAACGGAGAAAATAAAATCAGTCTCTGCTACTGGTAAAAAGCCTTTCTTGGTGATGCTATTTCCTAAACCAAGGCCCGTAAGACCACCATTGAACAAAGCATAGTAGGAATGGATCATTTGGAATCCTTGATTATATGGGTCGGAAAATGGATCTCCCACTAATCGAATTCGGTTATACACATGCATAAACATGTGGGGCAATAAATCATTGTTTCCTAAAAAGAGGATCAACATAGCAACCAAGAACAGACTGATTAATAACCCTCCAAACAAAAGAGCCGTGAGTTTAACGGGTACCTGAACCGTGGTAATCATGATAAAAGCCAAGAAAAGTAAAATCATCACGCCGGCTACTTTTGGTTGAATGAGGATCAACACACAGCACAAAAATAAAACGAAAAGCGGACGTTTCATTTCCTGCAAGGTAGTTTTTGCTGATTGAAAGTAATGAGCAAGGTATAAGACCATGCCCACATTCACGATCTCTGAGGGCTGAAATTGTATCCCTACAATCGAGACCCATCGTTGCGCTCCATTGACAGAAACACCGAAAAACGGCAAACGTGCCAATAGTAAAGTAAAGACGCCAAATGCCAACAGACCGATCGCTAAATATTTACTGAGCAGAATCTCACGCCGTGTTCGCTGAATAATGAAAAGGAGCACCCAGCTGAGTAACAGAAAGACAAGCTGACGCATAAATAAGCTTGCTGGCGGCTGATCTCTCGTTAATAAACGATAAGAACTTGCACTATAAATCATTAAAAGACCGATAAGGCTCAATAGCAAATAAGCTATGATCAGCAGCCAATCGATCTTCTTTTTTTCTATCATTGCTTCCACTCCTCTTGCCTTGGAGTAGGTGTTCAGACGGTACCAGTTATTATGCCCTTTGAGCTTAGTCATCCATCAAAGAGAAAAGCAAAAAAGTCTCACTTCTCTTAGGACGTCAGACTTTGCTAGCAATCTCATCGTCCGAGTTTTAGCACTATACAACGTAAAGAAAGTTGTTCCCTTTCTTAGCTATTTTATGAAAAGCCTTAATCCGACAATTCCTGTTTTACACATTGGCGTCTTTCGACGTTTCTGCGCAATAGCTTATGTTTGTATAGGAGCCTCACCTAACAAGGTTATATGTTATTTTCAATCCACTATGAATGGTACCCTTCCTCGTATAAAGATACAACCCATTCTTTGTTATTTTTATTTTTCTTTAACTTTTCTTAAAGAATTTAGATATTTCGAGTAATTTCCGATATTTAAAGAAAAATCAATGGAAATCATTCGACCATCACTGGATTCCCTTCGATCATACACGTTATTAAAAAACGGTCATTTTCAAAAAAAGACAGCTCTTTTTCTAAAACTCGAAAAAGAGCTGCTTTCTTGATTTTATACTCCCGCTCTAAATATATCTGTGCCGATCAATCCAATGATCGTTTGGCCTGACGCTCTTGCGCTGCTTTTCGTAACTGCTTTTGCGCTTTTTTAGACCCACGTTCAATATCTCGGGTAAATTTACGTTGGGCAAAATCGGAAAATAATTGATCTAGATCATAGCCGGCTGGATAGAGTGCTTCTCGTTTGGTGAGCAGTTGCAATCGCCGAGCAGCAACAACGAAACATTGTTTCTCAATATAAATCTTCGCTTGTCCCTGTTCCAAGTATTCATAAAAAACTCCCCGTTTTTCATGCTCTGCTGAAAAGACCTGGTCTCCCTTTTGAAAAATGTGCTCAGACTTTGTTTCCTGAGGATCGGTTCGTTTTCTGGACGTCTCAAAAGGCTGCTTCTCAAAAGAATAAGATTTATTCTTTAAATAGTCCTTTGCCGTTTGCACGACCTCAGCAGGAATCGCCATTTTTTCGGCGATCCAAAACGCATTACTTTCACCGACCGCATTGGTCAACAAGCGGTATTTCGGCGTCAGGGTCTTGGCATCAAAAGCCATCGCCGCTGTTTCAAAATCTTGGTGATCAAGAGCAAACTGCTTGATTTCACCATAATGAGTCGTGGCGATCATTAACGCCCCCGATCGATAGATCGATTCCATAATGGCGATCGCTAAAGCTGCCCCTTCATTTGGTTCAGTCCCGCTGCCAATTTCATCTAACAAAACGATACTGTTCCGGCTGGCATTCGTCATGATCTGTGCAATATTCGACATGTGTCCAGAAAAGGTACTTAAAGAATTTTCTAGACTTTGCTGATCCCCGATATCCATCCAAAGACTTTTTAAAAACGGCACGCTGCTGTTGCCATTATGCGCTGGAAACAAGCCGTAATGTGCCATCGCACAAACGAGTCCGACGGTTTTTAAGACAACCGTCTTACCACCAGCATTCGGCCCTGTGATGACCATACATCGGTTCTCTTCTCCTAGTTTTAAAGATAGAGGAACAGCATCAGTGCCCAGTAAAGGATGCCGGACTTGATCAAGAAGCAAAACTTCTTCTTCAGTAATTGCTATCGGTTGACCATTGATTTCCCGACAATACTTTCCGCGAGCAAAAATAATATCTAGTACCACTAAAATATCAAGACAGGCAAATACTGCATTCATTTGTTCGGCGATTGCCCCGGTCAATTCTGATAAAACTTGGTATTGGGCGGCCGTTTCTTCCGCCTGTGCCAAAATCAATCGATCATTCAGACGGGCAGCTGCCTCTGGTTCAATAAAAACAGTCGCGCGTTTATTAGAACGTTCGATGATCGTCCCTTTAATTTGCTGTTGAAATTCGGCACGTACCGGCAGCGTATAACGGTCGTTCTTTTTGATCACACGGTTTTCTTGCAGATAGCGACTTTCTTTAAAAAACTTTGCAAAAACTTTTTTTAAATCGGCCTCATATTTCTCAATTATGCCACGAATTTTCCGTAATTCTCGGCTGGCGTTACTATCTACCTGACCATTGCGAATTTTTTGGAAAATCATTTCGGCGATTTCAGAAAAGTCGGCCAACCCCTGAGCATAGTGATGCAATCTTGGGGCAATTGATTGATTTTTCTCAAACAATTGACGGATGATGCGAAAAGACCGTAAAAAGTCTCCGTATTCAATCAATTCCTGCGGCTCCAATACAAAGCCTTTTTCAATCTTCTTCGTATGATGTAAGACATGCTGAAGCCCCATGAAAGGGACTTGACGTCCGGCGTCTAATAGCGCCATCGCTTCAGTTGTCTCAGACACTCGTTTTTGGGCGGAATGGATCGTAGCTGCTGGTTTTTCATTGGCAAAACGTGCTTTACCATAATCGCTGATTATTTTTTTACTTACTTGTTCTTTAATTTGTTCAAATTCAGTTGCTTGAGGTATCTTCATGAGTGATCCTTTCTTGTGCCTGAGGATCCCGGTAACATCCCCGTCCAAAAAAGTGTACAAAAAAAGCGATAGTCTCCCATCACCTGATTCATCAATAACGATTTTTATCGGTATCTACAGGCACAACAAATAAACAGTCTGTTTTTGCTTATTTGTTTTAATTAGCTGATTAGATACCTACGACACTCATTAATATACCTCTTTCTTTTTTGAACGAGTTTTTTTCATTGTAATATAGAAACTGTCCTTCTGTCAACTTCCTTCAAATCTCCTTCCCCTCAAAGAAAAAACGTCTCAGAAGCTGCTAGAAGCTCCTGAGACGTTTCTGATCTAGATCAAATAATAAGCTACTTACCTACTTACGAGCGAATCAGGTAATCAAACGCACCTAATGCAGCAGTGGCACCTGAACCCATTGAAGTGATGATCTGTTTGTATACACTATCGGTACAATCTCCCGCTGCAAAGACCCCTTCAATGTTGGTTGCGCCATGTTTGTCCACCACGATCTCATTGCGTTCATTTAAGACGACACGATCTTTTAACCATTCAGTATTCGGCATCAAGCCAATCAAAATGAAGACACCCTCCACAGCTAAAGTGAATTCACCATTCGTTTCACGATCAACGTAGGTCAATTGTTCGACATGATCGGATCCAACAATTTCCTTCGTTGCCGCATTCGTAATAACAGTCACATTATCTAACGTGTTCAAACGGTTTTGTAGCACAAGGTCCGCTTTTAGTTCTGGTAAAAATTCAAGAACATAGACATGTTTCGCCATGCCAGCTAAATCGATTGCTGCTTCGATCCCAGAGTTTCCGCCACCAATGACGGCAACTTCTTTCCCAGCAAATAACGGACCGTCACAATGCGGACAATAGGCAACACCTTTATTTTTGAATTCTTTTTCTCCCGGAACATTGATGTTGCGCCAGCGAGCGCCAGTTGCTAAAATGGCCGTTTTGGTTTTTAATACTGCACCATTTTCTAATTCAACTTCGATGACGTCATTGCGGCGAATATCTTTCGCACGCTGACCTTTCATCACGTCTACATTGTATTCGTTGATATGCTCTTCTACCTGACGCATTAATTTTGGACCTTCGGTATAAGGGGTACCGATCATATTTTCGATCCCCAGGGTTTCCATTACTTGTCCACCCATTGTTTCGACAACCATCCCAGTATTGATGCCTTTACGCGCTGCATAAATCGCTGCGCTTCCGCCTGCAGGTCCGCCACCGACAACTAATACATCGAAAAGCTCTTTTTCAGCAAAGTCATCTTTACTCGTCGGACCAGCTGCTTTTTCCAACAACTGTTCGATCGTTTGTCGGCCGCTTGCAAATTCTTCCCCATCTAGAAAGACTGTTGGCACAGCCATAATTTTTTTCTTGTCAATTTCTTCTTTGAACATCCCACCTTCGATCATGGTGTGACTGATGGAAGGATTTAGCACTGCCATAATGTTTAACGCTTGAACAACATCAGGACAGTTATGGCAGGTCAAACTGACATAGGTTTCAAAATGTAATGGCTTATCGATCGCTTTGATGCGCTTTTGAAGTGCTTCATCAATTTTCGGCGGACGACCGCTTACTTGAAGCAACGCTAAAATAAATGAAGTGAACTCATGTCCTAACGGTAAACCAGCAAAAGCGATGCCGCTTTCTTCACCGGGACGATTGATCGAAAAGCTTGGTGTCCGTTCACTTGCTACAGCTTGAATCGTGATTTTTGACGACATTTCTGCGATTTCTTCTAAGAATTCACGTACTTTCGTTGAAGAATCATCCTCACCTAAAGTCGCCGCAAAAACAACCTCTGATTCTAGCATCGCTAGATATTGCGTCAGTTGGTCTTTGATTGCCTTATCTAATGCCATGAGAGCCTCCTAAATCTTGCCTACAAGGTCTAAGCTTGGCGTTAAAGTTTCTTCGCCTTCTTTCCATTTTGCAGGACATACTTCACCTGGATGGGTACGGACATATTGTGCGGCACGGATTTTATCGATCAAACCACTAGCATCACGACCGATACCATCCGCATTGATTTCAACCGTTTGTACCACACCATCCGGATCGATGATAAATGTACCACGTTGAGACAAACCTGATGCTTCGTCTAATACATCAAAGATTTCTGAGATCACATGAGAAGGATCAGCAATCATGATATATTCGATTTTATTGATAGCATCAGAGTGGTCATGCCACGCTTTATGTGTGTAGTGGGTGTCAGTTGATACAGAATAAACTTCTGCGCCTAATTCTTTTAATGATGCATATTGGTCTTGCAAATCCTCAAGTTCTGTCGGACAAACAAATGAGAAATCTGCAGGATAAAAACAAACAACGTTCCATTTTCCTTTAAAATCTTCTGATGAAACATCGATAAATTTTCCATTGTGGTAAGCTTTCGCTTCGAATGAACCAATCTCTTTTCCAATTAATGACATATCATTTCCTCCAATTAGAATAATTATTTGAGAATAATCTCTATTAATTATTAGTATATCTAACTACAAAATGCAATAGTTTATTCAGAAATAGTCAAAAAAAATGTTATCATCCTCAGAAATGAGCATATTTATTTTTTATCGAAAGCAAATGGAGTATAGTAATAAGTTTGGCTAATCATTTCTAAGCAAAGTTCCTACCTGTTAGATTCTCAATTACATCTCTTATTCTCAATTAAACAAAAAAAGATTGCCTCTTCCTATGATTCCTCACAATGGAAAGTGAGTCATAAAAAAAGACAATTTTTTTATTTAGTATTGAAATAGTTGAACAATCCACCGATCGTTCGCTCCTTCAATGTAATCCGCTTGCCGTCTAGAAAAACTTCTTCGACTGGGTAATGATCTTGAAAAGGTGGAACTTCCAAGTATTGACTTGCGAGAAAGCGCTCTGGGGATTCAATTGTTGTTATTTCTTTGCTACCATTTTTCAGATAATGAATTTCTAACATATCCATTGCCTCTTTTCTTGTATTCTGAACTTTTGAAAAAGCATTGAGAGGATCTTATTTCTCGCTGTTCTTTTTGCTTGGTTCAGTTACAAGCCGTATTATAGTCTTCCTTTTTTTAAAAGTAAAGAAACCACTCTCGGTTGAAACATCTCTTATTTTTTGGCTTTTGTCTGACCGATAAAGTAGTCCTCTAAGACACCACCAATCACAAAAATGACCCAAGAGTATGCCCAGGCATGAAACATGAAGGACCAAAGCATATAAACGACCAAAATCACTGGCCAGTAGACTGTTCGAAAAAAGGTAACTCTACCAGCGGATTCGCCATATTTATGACGTGTTGCTCGATCACCAAGATTCTCTTCGTCACGAATAAAATACGTCTCAGTTGCCAGCTTCGCAAAGCCTGTACGAATAATACTTACATAAATAATAAAGAACACACCCACTGCAACTGTCAAGAAAAACAAGGAAATACCAAACTCAACAGAATAATAAAACAATTCACTTAAAAGTACAGGCGCAATTGATAAAATACAGGCACCAATTCCTAAAACAAGACCAATACGAAAACTTTTTTCATAATTTGCTAGTTGCTGAGCGGCTTCTCGTTTGGCATCCCTTTTGATTGGTCGATCATCTAACTGCTTACGAGCACCGGAAAAGTGCAAACTGCTAGAGATGATAAAACCAACCCCGATGGCGATGAAAAGAAACATCACCATTATTCCAAAGGTCTCAGCATAAACACTAACAAAGAGCATTAGGGCTGCTAGGGAGGCGATACAAAAGCCGATTCCTATCGACAACGAAAAAGCAAAGTGCCGCACAGTTCCCCAATAATCAAACGCATCGTCTTCTGTGATGGCATCGGACCAATCATCAATCGGCTCTTCTTCTTTTGAAACATCTAACTCTTGCAGCAGTTCATCCACCGAACCAAACTCGCTGATCACCGCACCGATGGCTTCATGCTCACTTTTCCCTTGGTGAATCAGTTCCAAGTAATGGTCTTCCATAATCGCTAAAAGATCTTCTTTTGCCTTCTTCGTTTCCGGTGTGATGGGTACTGATAAAAATAAGCTGTCTAGATAGTCATGAATGGTTTTCATTTGTCTCCTCCTTGTAAGAACTGGTCAACGACGATCTTCGTCTGCTGCCACTCCAATAGTTTCTCCGAAAGGCTTGCTTTTCCGTCTACAGTTATCTGGTAATAGGTCCGCTTTTTGCCATGTGTCACTTCTCCGGGATACGAACGGATCAATCCTTGTTTTTCTAACCGAGTAAAAGCGGAATACAACGTCGTTTCTTTGATCACATATAAAGCATCTGTTCCTTCACGAATACGCTTGGATATTTCATATCCATAAGAGTCTTCTTTCGAAAGAATGGATAAAATGATTGCGTCGTTATAGCCGCGAATTCCGTCACTCGAGATCACGCAATCGCCTCCTAAATTACTTCATCTGTCGTACTAATTATAAATCAATTACTACGACAGGTAAAGTAAAGCTGGATAACTTGTCAAAAATCAGTCGCAGGTCCTAGAAACAGTTCGAATAAAAAGACACGCTTTCTCAGTAAACTGATAAGCGTGTCCCTTATTACTTAATTTTTTTCACCTATTTATTCAACGGCTGGCTTGACATCATCCATCATCAATTGGATCGACTCCAATCCGGAACCAGCTAAATACCAAACCGCAGCATCCAATTCAATCACTTGATCGTTTTGCCCTGCATTTGTTTCTTGAACAATTTCATTTGCAACAAATTCACTTTCGCTTTCATTGCCACCGATCGCTTTTGTCCGATCGATCACGAAAATGACATCAGGATTTTTTTCAAGCAAGTACTCATAAGAAATACTTTGTCCATGTGTCGACGCCTCTAATTCCTCATCTACTGCTGGGAAACCAAACGTGTCATACAAGATACTGTAACGAGAACCTGGACCAAAAGCAGAAAGATTGCCTTCATTTACCATAACAACCAAGGCTTTCTCGTCAGCATTTTGCGCTTGCTCCTTCAAGGTATCAATCTGACCTTGTAACGATGCTAGTTGTTCTTGCGCTTCCTCTTCCTTACCAAAAATTTGACCAATGGTCGTAATGTTGGCTTCGATCGATGCCCAAGTATCACTATTGTCAACGCTTAAGAAAACGGTTGGCGCGATTGCAGACAATTCCTCTTGGAAATCACGTTGTCGACCAGAAATAATGATTAGGTCTGGCTGCAGTTGATTGATTTTTTCTAAATCAGGCTCTTTGATTCCCCCTGCTGATTCAACATCCGCATACGCTGATAAATAATCTGGCAAATTGCTGGTTGCGGCAGCAACGATTCGATCCCCAAGGCCAAGTGCATCCATCGTATCTAATGCACTGTTGTCAAAGACAACAACTTTTTCCGGCGCATAAGGAACAGTGACAGTCCCATTGCTGTCCGTAATCTCGACTTCTGTCGGCGTTTGTGTACTTTCTTCTACTTGGGTTTGAGCTGTACCCGTTGAATCTGTTGTCCCTGTATTATTCGAGCCGCAAGCGGTCAACCCCGCTAATACGAAAATACTCATAAAACTTACTGCTATTTTTTTCATTTTTTCCTCCTTTGAAACATATTTTTTATTGGAAGGTGTAGCAAAATTGCCGCCCATCCACTTGTACCAGTTTGATTGGAATCTCATACAATGATTCTAATAATTGTTCTTGAATCACTGCCTCTGTGTCAGCCGCTTTAAAAATCTGACCATCTTTCATCGCGACGATGTGATCGGCATACCGTGCTGCAAAATTAATGTCGTGCAAAACGATCACAACAGTTTTCTGATAGTCTTCCACCAAGGTTGTCAATAGCTTCATCAGCTGGTTGGCGTGTTTTAAATCTAAATTGTTTAACGGTTCGTCCAAGAGTAGATAATCTGTATCTTGGGCTAAAATCATCGCCAAGTAAACTCGTTGTAACTGACCACCAGAAAGTTCATGAATCGATTGATCACTATATTCGGTTAGAGATAACTTAGACAAAGCGTCATCAATGATCCCATCATCTGCTGCCGATTGTCGCCCCCGGTTATACGGATAGCGACCAAATGCCACCAGCTCTCTTACAGTCAGATTGACGGCATAGCGATTGCTTTGCTGCAAAAAAGCCATTTTTTTTGCTAGCTCTTTGGACTTCCATTGACGAATCTCCGTTCCATCCAGATAAATATCACCGGTGCGTTGATCCAACATCCGACTGACTAAAGAAAGCAAGGTACTTTTTCCGGCACCATTGGGCCCGATGAAGGCAATCATTTTCTGTTCCGGCAACGCTATAGAACATTCCGTCAAAACTTGTGTTTTTGCATAATTCTTGGATACATTTTTGGTTTCGATCATGATTTTTTCCTTTCCAGCAGCAATTTGCTTATAAAGAAGATACCGCCTAATAATTGGATCACGGTGCCGATGGTCGTTTGCCATTGAAAGACCTGTTCCACTAGGAATTGACCTCCTACCAACAGGAGAAAACCAATCAAACTCCCACCGAAAAACAACCAGCCGTGACGATAAGTTGGGAAAAGCTGATAGGTGATCGTCGCCACCACAAAGCCTAGAAAAACTGCTGGACCAACTAAAGCAGTGGCGGTGCCTGTCAGTAAAGCAATCAAAAATAAAACACCTTTATGAAGCCATTGAACAGATACACCTAAACTTTTGGCTTGCCCACTTCCTAAATGGAGCAAATTCAATTCTGGAATCAGCAGAACCAGACAGATACTCCCTAGCAAAATGATCGCGGCAGCAATCAGTAGATGCTGGGTATTGATATTGCCAAAGCTGGCAAACAAACGACCTTGTAGTAAATCATATTCATTTGGATCCATCAACACTTGCAGAAAGGTGCTGAGACTACCGAACATCGTGCCACAGACCATCCCTGCCATCAATAACAAAAACAACCCAGCGACTGATTTTTGATAGAAAAAGCCAATTAAGAAGCTACCTAGAACGGCAGTTAAGCCGACAGAAAACAAAAACATCGTTGCTGTTTCTTGGCTCAGCATCTGAATTCCGCCGATAAAAAAGAAACAAAGGGTTTGAACAAGAACATACAGTTGGTCCAAGCCTAAAATTCCAGGGGTCAGATAGCGATTGCTTGTCAGTGTCTGTAAGGTGATGGTACTAAAGGAGATGGCGATTGCAACTAAGGCAAAAGCCAAGATTCGGCGTCCCCTTAATGCAAAAGCAAATGACCAGTTTCCATAGGTGTTATAGGTCAGATAGGCACCACATGCACAAAGGATCAGAAACAACAAAAGAAAAAGTTTTTTCTTCATCGAAATTTCCTCCCCAGAAGCAAAATCAAGAAACAGCAGCCACCCAGTACGCCGGCAACAACACTGACCGGCATTTCATAAGGTGCGATGACGATTCTCGCCAATACATCACACAATAGCAAGAACGCGCTTCCGGCAAAGCTGATCAAAAGCAGATTGTTTTTCAAGTGATCCCCAAAAACCATGCCGATCATATTTGGGATAACGATCCCTAAAAAAGGAATTTGCCCCACAGTCAATAAAACGATACTGCTAGCAAACGCCACCAGCGCAAATACAGCAAAACGCAAGAACAAGTAATTGATTCCCAGACTCTTAGCCGCACTTTCTCCTAAACCGGCGATCGTGATCTCATAAGCCAAGAAATACAATAGACCGAAAACGGGAATCGTCAAATACAAAAGTTCATACTGTCCAACCATAATGGTGGCAAAATTTCCTTGCAGCCAAGAAGAAACATTTTGAACCAATTGGAAGCGATAGGCTAAGAAGCTACTGATAGCCCCGATGATATTACCGAACATCACCCCTGTTAACGGCAGCATCATTGGATCTTTCTTTGGTAGAAATTGGCTTAAAAATAAAAAGAACAACACACCTGCGTAGGCAAACACAAATGCTGCTGTAGTGCGAATCAAATTTGAGGCATTTGGTAGAAAGAGCATAACCAGCAAAATTCCTAAACGGGCGCTATCCGTCAGTCCAATCGACTCCGAGGCCACAAATTTATTTTGCATCATGTGTTGCATAATTTTTCCACAGATACTAATGATCCCACCTGCAATGATCAAACTGATCGTCCGTGGAAGCCTAACTTTTACCAAAACAAGCCAATGATTCGGATCACCCTGCTGTAAACCTGATAAAGACAATTCATGGGTGCCTGCCAACAAGGAGCAACCCACTAGAAGAACAAAGATCAGCAGTAATCCGATTTTTTTAAACATGCCCCGCCCCCTTATTGAGAATGATTCTCACTCTCTTTAATAGGGTAACGTATTTCACTTAAAATCACAAGAATTTTTTTTAAAAAATCCCTTTCCTATCGCAATTTCGAAAAAATGAGTGTGTAAAGAAAAGGATTATGTGATGTTTTTCTCTTATATCCTTGCGAGAAAACTTATTTTTATCTCAATATTGTCTATTTTATTGCTTTAATTATAAAATGCTCGCTCATACTATATTCATTTTATGAGGATCATTCAATAACAGATCACTTAGATTTGCAATTATTTTCATCTATTGAAACCCTTGTAAAGCCAGCACTTACTGATGCAATGGTGATGTAACTTTTCAGATAAAAGCAAATGACGCGCCGTCTCCTCCACCTAAACACCATTCGTCTATCGATAAGAAATTGTGAGTAAAAACAGTTTAGTCGTGGAACGAGTTTTATAGTTTTCGTTTTGAGTTTCTTCTTCCAAAAAATCATGATACCAGTTGAATTCAATCTCCGACAAAAGCCTACCTGTTTTCAATACGCGATACCAGTCACTGATTGTAATCGATAGTCTTTCCCGATTATCTGTAATTAAAAAAAATAAACCTACGATCATCGCAGGTTTATCAAGAGTTATTATTTTACTTTAACAAGCCATCAAGGGCTAATTGATTCAAAAAGTGCAAAGGGAAAGAAATGGTTGGATTGAAAAAGTAATCCATTGTCGCTAGTTGGTGCAAGGTCGTCTTGCTATTGATCAAGGTTGAGATCGTATTGATGATCTCCAAACTTCCACGATCACTCGTAATGATTTGTCCCCCCATAATCACTTTCGTTTGCTGATCAAAAATCAGTTTTAACGTTACTTCAAAATCCTCATCTGTCGCGAAAAATGTCCGAGAATGAAATGTCTGCGTCACTGAATCTACTTCAAAGCCGTAATACGGTGCCTCAGTCTCATTAATACCTGAACTGCTGACGAAATAGCCAAACAGTTTACTAACGACGGTCCGTTGCATTTTTGGAAAAGGAATTTTCGTCGTTCCCCGTTCATTTGCCAATAAATTGGTGGCAGCTACGATCCCCGTCCGATAAGCATTAGTCACTAAAGGGATATACAAAGAGCTATCCGAATGATTGAAAGGAATCGAAACCAGGTCACCAATTGCATAAATCGCTGGGTCAGACGTTTGTAAATATTCATTTGTAAATACCGTGCCATCGAGATTTAGTTTTAAAAAGTCTTCAACCAATGCGACATTCGGTCGCGGATTTACGGCATAAACGACCACGTCAGCTCGAATCTTGGTTCCGTTTGAAAGCTCGATTCCCTGATATTCACCCTTCTCGTCTTTGATCGTATGGGCGACATTGCTGTTAAGATAGATTTGTAAGTTCTCTGGAAAGCGCGCCATCAAAATTTCAGCAATTTCTTGATCAAAATAACGGAACAAAAGGGTATCCATTCGATCAATCAAATGAACGGCTCTTTGCTGGCCACTTAAAGATTCAGCCAATTCAAACCCAATCAGACCCGCGCCAACGATCGCCACGGTTTGCGCACTTTCGATTTTTTCTAACGCTTGCTTTGATTGACCAATGGTTTTGTAGGTCGTTATATGTGCTTCGACATCTGAGGCAAACTCCGAACGGAAAGTACTCGATCCCATCGCCAAAATCAAGCCATCATAACTCACTTCGTCTTCTTGCTGATAAGATTCCGTTGATGTGACAAAATGAACCGTTTGTTCTTGCGGAAAGATTTTTGTGACTTCACTGTTTAACATCACATTGATTCCTTCAGAAAGAAGCTCACTCGCAGTTGCCGTTCGGGAATCTTCCAATCGTTGAATGTAGCCTTCCAGCACTAAATTCAAACTGCTAGCAACATAACCCAGAACGCTTGATTTTTCAATAATTATCACATCGACTTTTGGGTCAACTTTTTTTAAATGACGGGCAGCAGCAATTCCTGCATGAGAGCCTCCAATAATCACTATTCTCATATCTTTTCCAACTCGCTTTCAAGGTTCTCATTGCGTATTTCATCCACGATTTGATGAAGCCGCTCTTCTTCAAATGGGGTTGCCCCACCTGTTAAAATCAATCGTTTTTTATAACGATAGCCTTCCGAGATCTCAGAATGATCAACGATCAATAAATCATAATCCTTCTCCTTCGTCCCCTCAAAATGAATATTCGGATAGCCAGCCAATTCTTTGATCAAAAAACGCCGCAAAAAGCCACTGCGTAATCGTGATTGAGTCAACAAAATGCCGACCGTAAATGCTTTTTCCTGTTTTACTTGAATCCATTGACGGATCAAAAGCAATTCATTGGTCAAATGCTGCTTTTTCTCAAGAGAAAAGGACTGGTTTACGTTTTTCTCCAACTGTTCGATTGCTTGCTGTGCCACTTCAATCAAGCTCTCATTCGCAACACTTTGCGGCTGAAATTCAGCAAAGGCAATAATGCCGCCATGAATATACAACGCTTGGATCGTCACACTCGTCAAGAAGACGCATAATTCCGTAGAAGTTTCTGTAGTCTTTCTCTCACTATCACCAATTGCCTGCAGCAGCTCCCCATTTAACGCATCGATCTCTTGGAAGAAAAGTGATTTTTGCAAGGAGTCATCCAGTGAAGGGCGAATCAAGCCTTCAGCTAATAAAAATAAATAGAAATAAACCGTTTCATAATCGCTCCAGGATACGGCAAAACGACTGAGATAGCGTCCTAATATATTCCGCAAAAGCTGGAACATCGCTTCATTTTCCAATGACTTCAACAATGGATACGATGCTTCATGCTGCTGCGAGCCACGATAATCAAAACGGGCTTCCATAATACCTAACCACAGCCCGACTTTCCAGCGTTCGGATTGACTAAACGTTGTCTGTAGCTGTTTTTCGATTACTCGAATCAAATTGTTGATGGCTGGTGCATTCAAGCGAGCGATCAATTCTTCATTGGGATAACTTTGTGAAAAAAACTGATAATAGAAAAAGCGAATCTGTTTTTCATCCCCAAGCAATTTTTTATTTTTTAATTGGATGTCGAATTCTTTCAATAACTGATTGATGGCTTTGAATCGACGAAACAATGAAGCTTCACTCAACATCAGTTCTAACATCATTTTCGTCGTTGACTCATCTCGATGAAAAAACAAATACGACAATATCTGAAAATCGATTGCTTCTGAAAGATACGCATAAAAGAATTTTTTTAGTGAGAAATCAAGCGGAAGTGTTAACTGTACTTGATCATTTTCTAAATAAGTCAATGCCGCATCCTCATGGAAAGCGACTAAATTTTGATGAAGATTTTGAAGTTCTTTTTGCAAAGTGGGTGCGGAAATGGATAATGTTTTTGCAAGTTTCTTGTAAGAGATTTCTGAGCCGTTCTGAAAAAAAACAGCTAAAATTTGAAAATGAACCTGCTGATTTTTTTCAAGCAGCTGCATAACATTCATTTTTGAACCTCCTTCACCTTTCACATACTAATTTCCCAATTAATGGGTCGTTTGTCAACTATAAAAATTGCCTGAATGCCTTTGAGTTATATGGAAAAAGCGTTATTTATTGTTCCTAAAGCGCGGGAATGGTAAAATTCTTGAGAAGAAAGGTGGTGAACTATGGGAAAACGAATGTTAGCATTTTTTCGAACGGATCGATTATTTTCGATTTCCCTGTTACTAGCACTCATTGCGTGTTTTTTCGGCACCTTCCGTTGGTCATTTATTGACTTTAAAGTGATTTTATCACTGTTTGGGTTGATGTTAGTAATCAATGGGTTAGAAGAAGCTGGTCTTTTACGAGCATTTGGACAAAAATTAGTGGAAAAAAGTCGCAATCTGCGTGACTTGATCCGTTCAATCGTCTTGCTAAGCTTCTTCAGTTCGATGTTTTTAACAAACGACGTGGCTATCTTAACATTATTGCCCATCTACTTACTCTTAACGAGGAAAGAACAACAGCGCACCAGTGTCTTATTAGGCGCTGTCTATTTGATCGTGGCAGCCAATTTAGGAAGCAGCCTGTTTCCATTTGGAAATCCGCAAAATCTATTTTTATTTTCTTACTATCAGATTTCGCTGCCACAATTCATGTGGACTACCGGCACCTTTGTGGGACTTTCTTTGCTATTACTCCTTGTTTCGATCCAGCTCATCCCAAAGACTCCATTGGAAATCGCCCTGCAAGAAGAGCCCTTTGAAAAAAAGCCAGCGCTGCTCAATGCAGGATTATTTGTCCTTATGATTCTTGGTATTTTTAGTGTTCTACCTATTTCAATCGCTGTGCTCGTCGTCGCAGCCGTGGTTTGGTTTAGCAACAAACGATTATTCGCAAAAGTTGATTATCGGTTACTACTTACCTTCCTCTGCTTCTTCTTGATCGTTGGGAATATTCAAGACCAACCTCTGGTCACCGATCACATTCGACCATATTTTCAAGAAACACATCGCGCTTTTTTAGGTAGTATTTTACTCTCTCAAGGAATATCTAACGTTCCTGCAGCGATTTTGATTGCTCCTTTCACCGATTTAGAAAAAGCCGTTCTTTTGGGCGTCAATGTGGGTGGTTTGGGTACATTGATTGCTTCTTTGGCGAATTTGATTGGGTACAAATTACTGAAACAAGCCAGACCCAAAGAAGCGGGAATGTTTCAAAAGCTATTTTTTATCGTTAACGTCGTTTTTTTACTGTTATTAGGCAGTATCGTCTACCTTTTATTGTAGTAAATTCACTGTAAAACGAGATTCCAGCATAAGATGTTTCCAGTCAGCAGTCAACAGAACCCTACTTGCTGTACCTGTTTCTTGATCTTATGTCAGAATCTCGTTTTTTGATGTCTATTGTGTGATTTCTCCTAGGCTAAGAGAAGCTCAAAGGTGATTTTCGTTTGGCTTTCGACAGTCAATGCCTCACCAAAGACATGTTGAACCATTTCTTGCCGCTGTTCCAATGAATACTCCTCCTCAAAATAAAGATGAAATAATTCTTGATCGATCTCTTCCTTCAAAATATACTCGAATTGCCGACTCTGCCAATCGATCGCTTCTTCTGTAAACCACTTCTTGTAACAAGTATTTAGGTTCAGATCGTTCTTCGCTGAATGATTTTTTTCATAAGGCTGAAACACGTTCTCTTCTTCTGCGATCATTCTTAGAATAATTAATTGATGGGCCTTTCTTTGAAACTGAAGCAAAGTTTCTTTGTCTCTGACTGCTGGATTCATTGCCATAAAAATACAGGGCCAGTGCTGGTCTGCAGATAAAAAGTCTTTTTGGCTCTGCTGAACCAGATGGAGCTTGCTCATCGGATCTTCCATCGTTTCTTCGATGATTTTTAACATTTCTTTTGAAAAATCAATTGCGTAATACTCATCTACAAAAGGATAAAAAGCTGAAATGTAGCGACCAGTGCCCGCAGCAAAGTCAACGAAGGTCGATATCGGAAACACTTTCTGCTCCACCAAAAAAGCTGCTGCCTCTTCGGCGATTTTCAATTGGGATTCTCTTTGAATTTGCGCATATTCTTGCGCGAATTCATCCCAAAACAGCATCGCTTCCTCTTCTTCCATTTAGCGGACGCCTCCAGTGATCACTGTCTTTCCTTTCGTTCCTTGCTCAACCGCTTTTGTAGCGTGCTTTAAGGTCTCGATGGTAATTCCTCCATCAAACGTTTGGACCGCAGTCGTATGGATCTTTTTGTCAGCGAGCAACGAGGCGATCCGTTGCAAAATGCCCCCTTGTGTTTCAATCATCAACTGAGCATCTGTTTTTGTGAACATATACTCCCAATAAAAATCGATGCCGAGGTTTTTAAATGGATTTAAATCTAGCGCTTCTTTCGTATTCACGATCATTCCGACTTTGCCAAATGGCAAGATTGCTTTTGTTAATTGTGGCAAATAGGCAGATGCGTCATAAAAAAGTGCAACGGCTGAAAAAGGTTCAGTGATTTGTTCAGCTAACGGCAAGCGGTGATTCAGTACCTGATCCACTTGATTGTCTTTAAGCCACTGATCGTTCTTAGGACTCGCAGTGCCATAGACTGTCAATCCTGCCCATTTTGCTAGTTGCGCCGCAATCGAGCCAACACCACCGCTGGCATTGACCAATAAAATTGATCCTTCATTCGCGTTCTCTTCAGGCACATACCCAAATTTTTCAAAAAGCAATTCCCATGCCGTAATACTCGTTAATGGCATAGCTGCAAGATCACCGTCAGAAAAGCCGGCTGGCGCCTTTGCTGCGATTCGAAAATCAACGACTTGAAACCTTTGATTCGCACCAGGTCGTTGTGTGGTTCCAGCATAAAACACCCGATCACCAACGGCAAAGCCATTAACTGCTGAGCCGATTTCATGTACTATACCTACTGCATCATATCCCTGGATATGGAATTTCTCACTTAAAGTGGTTGTTTGGCGGCGTTTCGTGTCAATTGGATTCACAGAAACAGCTTGCACTTCCACCAATAGATCGTTTGCCTGACAAGTTGGCATTGGAAATTCCTTTTCAATAAATACTTCTGGATCATCTAAAGATCGTCCTTCATAAAAACCTAGTGCTTTATTTATCATCATACTGCTCCTTCCAAAAAAAGTGCTGAATAGTTATAAAAACCATTCTAGCACTTTTAACCAATTTAGAACATCTATTCTTCACCTTGAACGACAAGCGGAACCAAAAACGGATAACTTGTGAAGAAATCCAATAAAGATCGCTTCCATTGATCCGAGTCAATCGTGAGTAACGTTGATTCTGTGTACAAATGAATCGTCAAACGCTGATTTTTATCAAGCAGAACAAGGATCTCGCCTTTGTTTTCTGTGATAAAATCATACGACTGATTCTCCATCGTGATGATGAAAATTTGGTCAAGGACTTCCGCTGCAACAGGAAAATCTGTTTCCATATCGACAGCTAAGGTTTGGGTATTGTCGATCAAACTTGGCGAGACAGTAAAATCCAATTCTTTTAAATGAGCCAGTATCAAATTTACATCGTAATTAAACAGTGAAAGTTGATTGACTGAGAAAATATTATCGGCATGCCATTGACTGATCAGATGTAAAATCTGTTCATCGTTGACCACCACCGACTGGGAATTTGAATTGATTGTCAACAACGGCAAATAGTTTGATTGGTAACTTGAATTGACCGGATTTAACTTAAAACTAAACTCTAGTTCTTTTGTTTCTGTTAAACGAAAGCGGACATTGAAGTGCTTTGTCTTCCAGGTATCGTAATTGTCGGTAGCTGTTAAATGAATCACTTTTAATGGTTTCAAGAATTCATAGGCATAGTACTCAAGCAAGGTTTTTTTTGCAATGACAGAGATTTCTTGTTCTGTTAAGATCAAATGACGATAATGGTTGAGCAACCCGGAGAAATCAGCCTCCATGATTGATTTTCGCAATTTTAAATCAGCTAGTTCATTTTCGGCTTGTTCAATAAGGGACTCGATGCGCTGATGATCTTGTGCTTTTACAGCATAGTAATCATCTTCATATTCCGCTTCCTCTTCCTCTTCCACTAATTTGAAAGAATCATCCTCTACATTGTCTTCTACTAAAGAGCGATCATCAACTGTGGTAGACGCATTGGTTGCTGAATTTTCGTCGACCTCATTGACTTCTTCTGGTTGAACTTCTAGAGTCTCTTCCTGATCCATCAGTTGTGGTTCAAGAGGATTTTTCTGTGTTTCTTTCGTCAATTTCAATCAGCTCCTTTCCCGTATACTGAGCTAAGAAAGCCAATAATTTAGTATTGAATTCTTCAAAAGAACCAAAAAAAGTATCAATTTGTCGGAATTCTTTTTCTACGATTGCTTTCTTTAAACGCAATGTTTGATATTGCTGCTGCAGGCGTTCTTTTTCAGCAAAAACTTCTTCATTATTATTTGAATATCTTTCCCATTCTCTACGTTTGGCTTCTAGAGCTTTCCGGTCAGAAGTCAAACGCTCTAGTTCTTCATCGATTTTTGTCCGATTGAAAAAGCCCTTTGATTCCGTCAATTCATTTTCGGCTTCCGTAAGTTTATCGATCTGATTTTGGATTTCCTTCACTTCTGATAACGCAGTGATCCGTTTGGCTTCCAGCTTGTCCATCTGCTGTTCGATTGCTGTCAGCATCTCACGATTGCCTCGTTGGAACTTTTCCCATTCTTCATCTATCTCAGGGATAACAAAAATTTCGGGAATACTCGCATCGATACCAATCGTCGCTCGCTCATGATAATAGGTTCCTAACTTATAGTAATGCACCGTAGGAGATATTTTGGCACAATGCATCATAAATGGGAAAGCTTGGGTAAAGTTATCGTGGAACTTCCTTGATAACAATTCATCAATCTCATGATTTTGATTTGATGTTTCTTTTAACTGTTTGTGTAATCGACCATTATATATACGATAAATT
This sequence comes from Enterococcus sp. 5B3_DIV0040, assembly GCF_002140755.1. Lineage (NCBI taxonomy): Bacteria > Bacillati > Bacillota > Bacilli > Lactobacillales > Enterococcaceae > Enterococcus > Enterococcus sp. 5B3_DIV0040. The sequence continues at coordinate 1,361,404 of NZ_NGLC01000001.1, read as the reverse complement.
TCAGGAATATCCTCTTTTTCGATCGCGACTTCAAAATCTTGCAGGTCTTGCAGCATCTGACCTATATTTTTTGAGGCCACTTGTTTTATATCGCCAAAGGATACTTCTTCATTCGTTGAAACTGAAACAACGTCTTGATCTTGAACAACATTTTGTTCTTTTTTGGCATCGTCAGTCATATGATCCCTCCTAAAAATACTTCACTACTAGTGTATCATTTTTTTCCATAAAAAGTTATTTTAAGTGATTGTTTTTAGTAAAATGATACATCGTTGTAATAACAAAAAAACACATGTCAATGAAGACATGTGTTTGACTGCGTGGCGACGTCCTACTCTCACAAAGGGAAACCCTTCACTACAATCGGCGCTAAGAAGCTTAACTTCTGTGTTCGGCATGGTTACAGGTGTATCCTTCTTGCTATCGCCACCACACTATTCAATTGAGTAAGTGTTGCTCACTCAAAACTGGATCGAAGAAATCAAAACGCTACGAGTTTACGTGCTTTTTCTTTTTGGTTAAGTCCTCGATCGATTAGTATCAGTCCGCT